>NZ_CAZEQT010000007.1:2500-131261 GCF_964514025.1 Tenacibaculum litopenaei | reverse complement strand
ATTCAAGGACATAGGCTGTCAAAAGATTATATTCTTGTCTTTTTTCGTGTTAATCGTTCAATAAAGGGTATGACATGTCAAAAGAATATTCATACCCGATTTTTTGTTGAAACTACTCTATTAAGATGAAAAAATAACAATTACTTGGTACTGGTGCCCATGAATTTGTAATAGTAGTTTTCAAGAATAGATATAGTTATCAAAAGAATATTCATTCCTTTCTTTTCTTGAGTTTGCCTTTTTTTAAGGGCACAAGTTGTCAAAAGAATATACATTCCCGATTTTTTGTTGAAACTACTTTTTTAAGATGATGGAGCATAATGAGCTTTTATTGATGTCAGTCATTTTGTTATAGTAGTTTCAAGTATAGATGTTGTTTATCATAAGAATATACATTTCTTTCTTTTCTTGAGTTGGTCTTTTTTCAAGGGCATAAGTTGTCAAAATAATATCCATACATGTCTCTTTATGTGTTAATCGTTTAATAAAGGGAAAGACATATCATAAGAATATCCATTCATGTCTTTTCTTGAGTTTGCCTTTTATTCAAGGGCATAAGTTGTCAAAAAAATATTCATTCCCGATCTTTTGTTGAAACTACTTTTTTATGATGAAGGAGCATAATGGATTGTTATCGATGTCAGTCATTTTGTAATAGTAGTTTCAAGTATAGATATAGTTTATCATAAGAATATACATTTCTTTCTTTTCTCAGGTAAGCCTTTATTCAAGGGCATAGGCTGTCAAAAAAATATACATTCTTGTCTTTTTTCGTGTCAATCGTTCAATCAAGGGTATGACATGTCAAAAGAATATACATTCCCGATTTTTTGTTGAAACTATTTTTTTTAAGATGATGGATCATAATGAGCTGTTATCAATGTCAGTCATTTTGTAATAATAGTTTTAAGTTTTGATAGAGTTTATTAAAAGAACTTACATTTACATCTTTTTTCGTGTTAATCGTTTAATCAAGGGTATGACATGTCAAAAGAATATTCATTCCCGATTTTTTGTTCAAACTACTTTTTAAGATGATGGAGCATAATGAGCTGTTATCAATGTCAGTCATTTTGTAATAGTAGTTTTAAGTATAGATATAGTTTATCAAAGGAATATACATTTCTTTCTTTTCTTGAGTTGGCCTTTTATTCAAGGGCATAGGCTATCAAAAGAATATACACCCATGACTTTTTTTGTCGAAACTACTTTTTTAATATGATGGAGCATAATAGATTGTTATCGATGTCAGTCATTTTGTAATAGTTTTTTCAAGTATAGATGTTGTTTGTCAAAAGAATATACATGTCTGACTTTTATTAGGTTAGCCTTTATTCAAGGACATAGGCTGTCAAAAGATTATATTCTTGTCTTTTCTTGGGTTGGCCTTTTATTCAGGGACATAGGCTGTCATAATAATATACATTCTTGTCTTTTCTCGAGTTTGCCTTTTTTTAAGGGCATAAGTTGTCAAAAGAATATTCATTCCCGATTTTTTTGTTGAAACTATTCTATTGAGATGAAAAATAACAATTACTTGGTACTGGTGCCCATGAATTTGTAATAGTGGGTTTTATATATTCACCCTGTATCACAAAACTAAAATTTCAAAATCGATTATTCATCTTGTTTAGGCATTCCCCTAGTTGGAGATATAGGATCTGCCTATACGAAAGGTATTTTAGTTACGGTAGTACACTTTTGTAAATCAGTAGGATAAAGAAAGAATAATCCTCTAAGAGCTAAAACTAGTGAACAGGAATGCCGTCAAAGTATTGTAGTACCACCGTAGTCGTTGCCAGTCCTTGGTCGCAAATTAATACGTTTTTGTCGTTTTTTCATAAGTAGCCTGCCTCTATTATTCGATAGTTTTGAATCGACTCTTGTAAAATATGTTGAGTTCTCGTGAGTATTGATTTTCTTAAATACTCCGTTTTTTGCCCCCGAAATTTATGTGAAAAATGAACAGCGAAGAAAAATGAAATGTCGTGAGCAACTAGTTGCAGCGATTTTAATGATATAGTGATGCATTCGCGTTCAACCATTCTTCAGAGTCTTTTTTGAGAAGTGCCTACACTTCGTTCTTCAATATCCTTATCCGCAAAGTACGGAAAAGGACGGCTATCCTTTGTGCTGTATAGCACACTTTTTAATTACTGAGCTAGTAAACCGTAAATCGGTTACTACCCCAGTTCCCATTGTAGTGTATCTAATCCCTAAAATTGATATCAATGAATACATTGAACCAAGAACTAGCTATTGCTAGTAATTCTGAACAGACAGTACTGCTCGCCAGAAGTATCATTACTACGGTAATGCATTTTCGCCGGATGATGGAAGGTGAAGAGAAGTGCCTAGCTTCCTGTACGCACTGTCATAGCCCGCATTTGGCGAAAGTAATTCGTGCCATTAATGCCCAAAAACCCATAGAGTTTGTGTTGCCAGCCTTTCCCGGAAAATCCCCCAACCCGTCTAAAGTTCTAGGTGTAATGCCCGACATGGCAGAAAAACAGGCCCTTATCTTTTTGAATAATTTATGCAAACAAATTCAAGCTATTTACGAACCTGGAGCCAAGGTGGTGATTTGTTCCGATGGTAGAGTTTTTAGTGACGTTGTCGGTATTAGTGAAGCACATATTTCTGCGTATCAGGCAGAAATTGATAGGTTAATCTCAGTGCTGGAGCTAACAGCGCTCTCCACATTTAATTTAGATGATGTGTACCTCGATGTTAGTTTTGAAACTGCCCGAGCAGATTTGATGGCCAATTACGGACAAAATTTAGAGGCTTTAAAAGAAAAGGTAAAAAGAGGGAGCAAGGAGTCGGCCGATGCCGATGCCAAAGAAGCGAATAGAATGTACCTCGGACTTACTCGCTTTTTAGTAGAAGATGCTATGTATCCTGGTCAAGTTAAAAGTAGAACAACCATTCAAAAAGAATGTAAGCGCAATGCTTATCAGGCTATTATTCGAAGCAATGCTTGGACGGATCTCATAGCAGAGAAATTTCCCGAGGCGTTGCGCTTGTCCATCCATCCACAAATTTGCGGTTCTAGAAAGATAGGAATTCAGTTATTAGGCGTAGAAACCTGGATGACTCCTTGGCATGGAGTAGCCTTGAATACCGGAAAACACTATGTCCTAATGAAGCACAAAGAAGTTCAGGAGCTCGCGGTGAATTTAGTAGCAGACGCACAAGGACGCCCCAGTCATTACGTATTAGTAGAACCATCAGAAATCCAATCAAGATGAATGTAAAATTGACAAAATTGAAGCCTTTTGGCTTATTGGTAGAGCCCGTTGAGGTCAATACCGTGATTACTTCAGTGAACAAAGAATACGTAGAACGTTTGATCGATACCGAACATTTAGTTGTCTTGAGAGGATTTAAGAGCTTTCGTGATTCGGACGATTTTGTAAGCTACTGTGAGGAGTTTAGTGCTATAAGTGTTTGGCCTTTTGGAAAAGTATTGGAATTGGTAGTCCACGAAACGCCTAAAGATCATATTTTCGATAATTCGTATATCCCATTGCATTGGGATGGGATGTATCGATCACAGGTACCTGCCACTCAGGTCTTTCATTGCGTTAGTGCACCAGGAAAAGAGCATAGAGGAGGAACTACCTTTGTAAATACCAAACAAGTATTGGAAAAGTTGCCCGAGAATTACGTGAGTTCTCTATCGGATATTAGCTGTACCTATACTCGAAAAATGGAGTATTACGACAGTAAAACTCAAGCTCCATTAATTACCAAACACCCCGATAAAGAGTATGACGTAATCCGCTATTGTGAACCACCAACTAGTAATGATGCCTCTTTTATTAACCATCCTGGTTTTGAGCTTAGCGGAGTTCCCAAAGAAGATACGACCCAGTTCGTAGAGGGCCTGAATGCCATTTTGTATGCCGATGATAATTTGTATACCCATCGTTGGGAAACAGGAGATGTCGTTTTCTCGGATAATCACACCTTGTTACACGGAAGAGAATCGTTTACCAAAGGTGCTCCCCGTCACATTAGAAGGGTGCAGTTGTTGGGTAAAAAACCATTAGATAATCCTCATTTAATATATACGAAATAATGACTAAAGAAACAGATATATTTATCATAGGAGCAGGACCAGTAGGTTTATTAGCAGCCTATCTTGCTGAGCGTTGCGGTTTGCAAACCGTAATTATTGATAAGTCAGAAGGTCCCTTAGAGGTAGGACGTGCAGACGCACTGAATGGAAGAACTTTGCAGTTATTAGAACTCGCTGATTTATTTGAAGAGTTGTATCCTTTAGGATTGCCCTGTAATACGAGTTCCGTTTGGGAAAATGGTAGGTTTGTTTCACGACAATCCACTTGGTGGGATGCTTTAGAAGGTTGTTTTCATAAACATTTTTTGATGTTAGGACAAGCCTATGTGGAGCAGCTGATAGATAAAAAGTTAACCGCCGCTGGAGCGGGAGTATTGAGAACCACGGAAATTGAAACCATCGAGGTTGGTAGCGAAGGGTGTCGCAGTGTGTTGAAAAATGGTGACGTCATAAGATCTAAATACATTATTGGAGCAGATGGTTCACGTTCCTTTGTTCGTAATCATTTTGAGATTCCTTTTGAAATTACACGTCCTCAAATTGTTTGGGCAGTGATTGATGCAGTATTCGAGACTGATTTTGAACGCGTACCGGAAATCATCGTCTTTCAAGCCGAAACTTCCGATGTAGCTTGGATTCCAAGAGAAGGAGCAATCGATCGATTTTATATTCGTATGGACCGAAAGGATTTTAGTTTGGAAGAAGCAATGGAGCGCATTAACATCGCTATGGCTCCTCATACGATTACGATTAAGGAGTTGGTTTGGTTTTCACAATTTTCAGTCAAAGAGTCTGTAGCCGAGCAGTTTCAAATTGGAAATAGGGTACTGCTGGCAGGTGATGCGGCTCATATCCATTCTGTAAATGGAGGACAAGGATTAAATACAGGACTTTCAGATGCTTTTAATCTCATCTGGAAATTACATATGATCGAGAATCACGGAGCAAATTCATCTTTATTAAAGTCCTATGAACAGGAGCGAAAGCCTGTGGCACTGAGTGTCATCAAGAGTTCAGGAGAACTCGTTCGTTCAACCAAGTTTTCAAAAACGGGGACCCATGCAAAAGATTATGTAAAAATTGTAGAACAACGTGCAGGAAATATTACGGGAATGGGAATTCGTTACGGAAGTACCGGAGTTGTAGGAACACGCCTATTTGATTGCTTATTGATTAAAGGAACTGAACAGCATCGTTTGTATAGCTTACTAGACTACAGCAAGTTTACTTTGTTGTATTTTGGTGAAGATGTACCCGAGCTTATTTTGCCTCCCTATGTGACAGTACTAAAAGTGAAGAGCACACAAAGTCGCGATGATTTTTGGACGGAAGCGAGCCATTATACAAATCAGGTACTACTTGTGCGTCCTGATTCGTATATCGAGGCTGTGGGGCATCTAGGTCAAGCACAACTATTGATAGATGCCTTAGTTTCTAAATTCTCAAAAGTTGAACATAGTGTTGTCGTTGGCTAGTCCTTCTGAAGGAATTTCCTGATAGATAGACCAATGCTCTTCAATGCGTTCGTTTCTAAGTCTAAACAAATCGTAAATGGCAGTAGGACTTTGCTTATAAGTACCTTCACTAACAGAGAGCACAAAGTTACCTTCGCCAAAAATTGCGTGTTGTTTATGATAAGAAGGAAAAATTTCCTCACTGCCAATTACAGTTTGTAAGGCAGTAAGACCATCACCGAAATTCGGTGAATGTTGCTGCAGTTCAGCGTGGAAAAAACGAGGGAGTTCAGCGCCAATCACGGTATTCTTTTGAGTACATAGCAAGTGGCCTAACTCCCTTATTTTCGTTTTATTTTGGAGTGTTTTGTCCAAATCATCAATGGTGGTTTCACCATCAATAAGGTTTCTTCCTGACGTATTAGGGGCACCTAGTGCCGTCATAACGTTCCAATGTTCTGCTATAAAGCCCTGTTCGTTAAAGCGAATTATGTGAAAGGCAGCGGTAGTATCAAATCCAAAAGGCGTAGCATTATCCCACTGGTGGTGCATAATTACGTGTTGTCCGTCGTTGAGCATACGGATATTTTTTATTTTACTACCGAAAGATGCTAATTTGGGTATTAATGAAACAAAAGCGGCTCGTCCTGTAGGTACCTTTGGGTTGTGTTGAATATAACTTTCGGTTACCATCTCTTCTATGGTAGGTACGTCGTATTCACTGACTGCGGTATGGTAATTTTTTGCTTTTTGTTTGTAATTAATCATGGGTTATAGGGGGTTAGATTTGCTCACTAAGGTACTATTTTGAAGAGATTAATAGAAATGATTTGGAGAGATTTATAAGCAAGGCAAACCTGGTGACTTGCCGTATTTTTGTTAGTTTTGTTTTTAGGAGTATTTTTTAAAGGAGCAACGAAGGAACTGTAGCATGAAGTAACGTCACGTGAATTTCTTATGTGATAGAAACGCTAATCATGTAACCTTTTAATCATTCGTATTATGCCTTATATATCTTTTGAAACTGGAAGTTTGAACGCCGATGTTAAACGTGAACTCATTCAAAAATTGACGGAAGTATCCGTTGAAGTCACAGGGATACCTAAAGAGTTCTTTATGGTTTCCATCAAAGAGTTCCCAGATCATAATGTCGCTGTTGGCGGCCGAACAGTGGCTGAAATAAAAGTGAGCCAACAGTAACAACTAGAAAATGAAGGCCGGAAATTAACGGCCTTCATTTTTTAATTCATGTGCTATGCTTGTTGAACTACAGGAGTATTAAAAAGTGCATACAGCTCATTCGGGTGCTGTACGATAAAGTTGGGATTGTGATTTTCTAAAATACTTTTAGAACGATATCCCCAGGTAACTGCCACACTACTCATTCCGGCGTTAGCAGCTGTGATTAAGTCCACTTCAGTATCCCCAACAAAAACGATTTTTTCAATGGGGAGTTCAAATTGTTTAACGAGGGCAAATACCCCACTGGGATCAGGCTTTTTGTGTTTTTCCGATTGTCCAATAACTGTTTCAAAATGGATGTCTGCAAGGTAATGAGCTACACATTTTTGGGTGAGATCATGGGCCTTATTCGATAAGACCGCCATTTTAATACCTCCTTTTTGAAGGTTTTTTAAGAGGGGAGTCACGCCTGTGTATAGTTGAGAATGTTCGGAGTAGGTCTGTTTATAAATGCGGTGGAAATCACTGAGTATTTCGTTGATTTGTTGCGGGCTACGTTCAGGTTCAGGTAACGATAATCGAATAAAGTTTTGAGCGCCATTTCCTATAAATCGACAGTAACTATCCAACTCGTGGTTAGGAAAACCGCGTTCTGTTAGCAGCTCGTTCATAATATGACGATAAGTGCCGATAGTATTGAGTAGCGTTCCGTCTAAGTCAAAAAAGACGGCTTCAAATTTTTGTGACATAATAAGGGTTTGTAACAAATATAGTGAAAAGCCTTGCGGATTAGCCTATGTGGTAAGTACTAATTAGCGGGCATAGGAAGGACAGTTGTCATAAAAAAGCAAGCTCGACAAATGCGAGTTTGTCGAGCTTGTTACAACGGATTATTTTTTCCATTTAGTCCATACACCGTTTACCTTTTTCTTGGTCTTACCATCTCGCGTAACCTGGTAGAGTTCGTCGTTTTCGTTAAATAGATAATACCCTTTTTTCCATTCGTATTCTGGGGCATCTTTTGTTTTTGGCGCTATATCGCTGTAGATTTTGATATTTTTGTGGTTTAGGTTTTTGTTTTTTAGTGCTGTAAAAACCGTTCTCGTAAGCTCTGTACCCTCGTACTGAAAGGTGTTGATATCTTCAAAACGATTGCTGTGAATGTCTACTTTATGTAAGTATTTTTTAAAGATTTTGTCAAAGTCAGTATACTCCAAGGTTCGTTTAGTAATTGCTTTTTCAAGAGTGTGATAGGTATAGGTTTGATCGAACTGAATAGTTTTTGGAGTAACGAGTTTGCAGTCAAATTCAATTTTGATCTTAAGTTTACCTTCCTTATCGTATTCTGCATAAATAGAACGATGACGCGTGGCGGTGTTTTCTAGGTGTTCAATCTCTGTTTTTCCAAACTTTTTGATGCGTTTCGTAATCTTTGAAAGCTGTGTTCCTTTGCGTTCAAAGTCAATTTTTTCTACTTTTCCATAAAAGGTATGGTGAATGATGTTACTAATGCGTTTGTCTTTTGAGCGCTTTAGTTCGTATTTCCCATTGTTGTGTGTAACGTTTGTAAGTAGGTTGTTTTCAAAGCGCAACTCCATAAGGCCTCTATTAAAATCGACACTGCTAATTTGTTGGTCTTTGAGGTTGATTTTGAGTTCTTGAAGCTTATCATGATCCAAAGAGTAATAGGTTTTACCTGTAATACGTCCGTCTTTTCGAATGTAAGCAATAGGTAATTTCAATCCAGTTTTGTCAATACCTTTATATACATCTTCAACATCGCGAATCAGCTGTTCGATAACCTTATTGTCTTTATCGATGTCATTACTCAGCGTATACCAATCTGGGTTCTTGGTATCTTTTGGATTACTAGCAACTTTTTTTGTTGAGCTTTCTGATGGCGAAGAACTTACGGGAGAGGGTGTCGCCTTTTTTCCAGTGTTTTCAGGGTAGTTAACGCGATCGATACTCTTAACAGGGAAATGAGTGGTGTTCGTTTTGTTGAGGGCAAATAGCTCTTTGAGGGCAGTTGCTTTTTTGATAATCTTTTTTCCTTGTGATTTTTTGTGATCGTTGTCAATAACTTTTTGAGCGTATTCGATAGCTTTGTCCGGTTGGTCAAAGTAATAGTACAATGTTGCTAAATTGTAGTAACAAGAAAAGCGCATTTTTCGATGCTTGCGTTTGTCTTCAGGATAACGCGAGGCAATAAGCGTAAAGTAGCGTTCGAAATCGTCGAGGTATTGCGTTTGAGTATTGGTAATTCGCGTGTGTGATTTCATTCGACTAAAGGCTTCACGAATGCGTTTTAACTGGCGCTTGTAGTCTTTAGTATCTGGGTTTTTCTTGTGGTCCAATATGTAAAAAGGAACTTCTTTCAACTCAGTAGGATAGCCGTGTAAGGGATTTATATAGTCGTTAATTTTAAAAATCAATTTTTTGTGAAATTCCTCTCTGAGCTTGGTGGTGAGTTGTTCACTATTGTTTTTAAAATATTCTTTGGCATAGTCATGACTACTCGACTTTTTACTTTCGTATTTCTTTTTTATGGAAATAGGAAAGGTGCGCACTGGGCCTCCAGCTTTTTGATAACTCCACTTCCCTTTGAGGGCAATAGTTTTGGTAGCTTGGTAAAAAGTACTAGTGGTAAGCACTTTTCCATTTTTGTCCTTTTTCTCTTCTACACTTTTTGAAACGACAGCCGGTGATGCTAACAATTCACCATTGGAGATTTTGATCTGTATTGATCCTCCGTTTTCTAGTTTAGTAAATCCAATAATATTAATTCTTTTTTTTACCAACCAATGATCGGTTGTAATTGAAAAATTACGGTCGTCTAGATTTGAAATGGGATCTGTCGGAAGCTGTACATAATAAATTGCAGCTCTTTTTTTTGATAAACTTACCTTCTGTGCATAACCGAACTGAAGCGTTAGAAGAAGGATGAAAATGAGGTACTTTTTCATGTGTTGAATACTGTTAAATTTTATAGCCGAGCAAATATAGGATTATAATTGATTTTTAGAGGTGGATTTTACTTTTTTGATTATGAGAGGGTTATTGAGGTGTTGAGTTGTCTCGATTGTATCGTATTTGTCCGAGTAACCGTTTGTCGGACTGGTTCTTTTTTTTGTTCTGCATGCGATTGCTCATTTTTGGGCATTAAATTTTACTGTATGCGATTCTTTTATTTAATTTATATAGTTGCGCTCTTGGGGGGATGTACTCCAAAAATCCCCGATACTATTGATGTTTCCGTGGCGAAGAATGGAATTATTCCGTTGCCAACCTCGATGGCGACACGGTATGTTAAGGCGGGTTTTGTAAAATATACAAAAGTCACAGCTCCAAATGGAAAGGCTATACATATATTGGCTCAAAACGATATTTCAATTGCTCAAATACTTCGTTGTAGAAACGTTTTACGTTTTTATCTAGCACCCGTTTCGGGGAGTAAATACGGAGCTAATAAAATAGCAGTTGCCAATGCCATGGCCAATAATCATGCGATACTAATGTTGTTGAACGGGAGTGATGATGGAAACCCACCGATGATTGATGCACAACCCTTGTATAAAAATGAAATTGTAGTAGAGGGAGATGCCTGGTACCTTTCAAATGATTACAAACACAGAGATGCCACTTTTGAAGAAATTTTACATTTGGTACACGATAAGGGAATTGGTGTTGACCAAGAAGGAGTTCCGAGTCGTCATGGAGTATTGCCTGCGTATCAACAAGAAATTCGGAAGGCGCAAGAATTAGCAGAGCAACGAGATATTTGGCCTATGTTGTACCATCCTTCCGTGGCTGATTGGAGGCGGGAGTTAAAAGCAGAAAACAGCTTGTCACAAGAGTACCTGGCAGCAGTTATCGATAGTTATTACGGATTGTGGGAGCCTTGGGAAATGAGTGATAAAGGTATGTGGGGCTTGTATATTGCCAAAACGAGAAAGGAGATTGCCTTAAAAGATTCCGCGGGTTACCATGTGGTACAACAGTTTTTTTCACCGTTTATCAACGTCAATATGGATGTCGATCCTGGTTTTACGGGAATTTTTAATATGAACAGAGATTCCTCTCAAGCCTATACTGCTAAAGCACAGTATTTACAACATTTAAGTTTAACAGGAAATGAAGTTGCCGGTATTTACGGAAACGAGCTTGACAATACCTTGAATGGGAATACCAATGAAAATTGGCTAAAGGGAGGAAAAGGAAATGATAGCATTGATGGTAGGGAAGGTACAGATTCAGCAGTGTTTGAAGGAAATGATGATGAATACACCCTCCGTAAAGAAGGTGAATGGGTGGTCGTAACCGACACCCATGCGGATAGAGACGGGGTAGATCGATTAAAAAATATAGAGTTCTTAGTGTTTAACAATAAAAAGGTGGTTGTAGCCAAAATATCATATAAAAATGAAAAATAGTACAATAGTTGCAGGATTATGCGTAATGCTCGCAGTCCTCGGATGTAAGGTAACTTCTGAGAACGTATCGTCGAAAACAACTAAAACAATGACCGAGGTAGTACCGAACAAATTAGGAGGATGTGTTTTTGTTAGTCCTCAGAATACCGTGGAAGTAAAACCGAATAACGGTCGAATTGAAATAGAAAAACTTGAAGGGGCTTTTGCTAAGAAAATGACTGTTTATGGAATGAGTTTTATTGCCATGGAAGCGGTTTCTGATGAGTTTTTAACGGAGGTAAGAAAGACCATGCAAGAGATGTTTCCACAAGAAGAAGGGTTCAATTTGAAGAAACAACATGAGGTGTTGACCTATTTGGCACAGTACAAGGCAACTATACCAGTTATTAAAGGTCATCACGATGAGATGCCTGAAAAGGTTATGGAAGAGTTACAAGAATTGTACGAACCTACCTGCAGCGTTTGTGATGTTATCATGTATCAGGTGCCTTTGCAAACTATGGAGGTGGTTGAGCATTTATTGCATTTCGTATCGGATATCGGCTTGCATTACGCATTTCCTGAGGAATGGTCTTTTACCGATAAAAATGCTAGCATACACAAAGTAATGGAAGAGGCTATAGCTAAAGGTTTTTACGATGTGGGGAGCTATGAAGCTATGATGGGCGAGAAAAATATATACCAACGGGTAGTAGTACAGGAATTTGCTTATTGGCTAATTTCTACCTATTGGAATATACAGGAAACGTATGGACCTGATGAAGATGAATGGAAATTAAAAACTCGTAAGGATCTACAGCGCCAACTACCAATGGGATTTGAGTTGGTAGATACCACAGTTGGAAAAATAATGAAAGTCCCATCGAGACAATTATTAGAAAAGCTAAATCAATTTCAATAGTTCGTTAGGGTTAAAACAACGTAATAATTTAAGGGGGCGTAGTATTGGGTAATAGCAAAACTGTACCCAGAGTTTTGATTATTCTGAAAGAGTTCTGCAGTGATGCAGGACTTTTTTTGTGCTCATTAGGGAGGAAAGGTGAACTGTAGAGAAAAGAGGTGTCCTTTTGTCCAGTAAAATCAATCTATTGTCCACAAGTAGGCTTAGTACCGATTATTAGTTTTGGGACGAATTTATGAGTGGTTAGATGCAGACAAAAATATCTAAAAATACGGCTATGGCCGTGGTGATAGCCAATATGATTGGTACTGGAGTATTTACGAGTTTAGGGTTTCAATTAGAATACCTACAGAATACGTGGAGTATTTTGATTTTGTGGGGACTCGGAGGGGTAATGGCCCTGTGTGGTGCTTTTTCCTACGCTGAGCTCGGAACTAGTATGCAGCAATCGGGCGGAGAGTGTCATTTTTTGTCTAAAATGTACAATAGGTACATAGGGTATCTTTCCGGATGGGTTTCTTTAACGGTGGGATTTGCTGCTCCTATAGCCTTGGCAGCCATGGCAGCAGGCGTTTATTTACAACAGTTTACCACTGTTAATTCACGAGTTATAGCCTGCTTGCTAATTGGAATGATAGGACTCGTCCACCTGTTCGATCTTAAAAAAAGTAGCCGATTTCAGTTAGTAACCACAGCGTTTAAGCTAGTCCTTATCACAGTCTTTATCATCATTGGACTTTGGGAAGATACTAGCATAAATGCCTTGGATTGGAGCGCTCATTGGACAGCGGAGATAGTGCTTCCGTCTTTTGCAGTTTCTTTTGTATACGTAAGCTATGCTTATTCTGGTTGGAATGCAGCAGCTTATATTGTCGATGAAATAAAGGAGGTACGTAAAAACCTACCTAGGGCATTGATTGGGGGAGTATTGGTTGTCAGTAGTTTATATGTGCTGTTACAAGTAGTATTCTTAAAACAAGCCCCGATTTCGGCCTTACGAGGAACTTTAGAAGTAGGCGAATTAGTGGCTTATCGAGTTTTTGGTTCAAACGGCGGAAGATTGATGAGTGCAGGAATTGCATTGATGCTCATCTCCAGTATCAGTGCCATGGTATGGGTGGGGCCAAGAGTGACGCGAGCCATGGCAAAAGATTTTGCCGTATGGTCCGTATTTGAAAAAAATAACAAGAAAGGAGTACCGCTACGTGCTGTGGTTTTACAAATAGCAATGGCAGTTTTGATGGTAGTCACAGGTTCTTTTGAAGCCATATTGACCTATAGTGCTTTCGTACTGCAACTATTTATGTCATTAACTGTATTTAGTGTGTTTCTATTACGACGATCCCAGGAAAGAACTGTTTATCAAAGTCCGATGTACCCTGTGCCACAATTGCTGTTTTTAGGAATGAGTTTATGGGTGTTGGGCTACCTATGTTATGAACAAGGAATGCAGGTACTCATCGGTATAGCCCTACTCATTGTGGGTAGCTTAACCTATATAATTAATGAATATTTAGAACAAAAACGCAATCAGAATGGATAGTTTATCAAGTTTTTTAGGAAAAAAGAAATCGGTCAGTAAAGGCGTTTTATGGGCAGTGATAGGAGCGGTGTTTATGAGTTTAGATCCGCTGTTTATTAGGTCCTCAGGAGTATCTGGTTATGATACCGTGTTTTTGTTTGGTTTGTATACTTCTGTATCCATGGCGATACTCGTTCAGCAACAGGAAAAACGATCGATCATTAGCGTCATACGTCGTGATGGATGGCCCCTAGTTTTAACCAGTTTGCTGATGTTAGGTAGTGCTACTGCTTTTGTACTGAGTGTAAAAAAGACAACAGTAGCCAATGCGTTCATGATCCAAGCAGCTACGCCGGCGGTCGCAGCCTTATTAGGATGGCTGCTCTTAAAAGAAAAAACCAAAACAACTACTTGGTTGGCTATTATAGGAGTAACTATCGGAGTAGGTATTGTTGTACAGGGCTCTTTGGGGAGCATTCATTGGAAGGGAGATTTGTTAGCATTGGTTTCAGTTTTTTGTGTAGCGATGATATTTACGGTTCTTAGAAAATATCCTGAAATGAATCGGATAGCCTTGGTAGGACTGGGCGGATTCCTTTTAGCAGTTTCGATGTTTATGAGCGCACAGCCAGCGACTTATTCATGGAAGACTTGGGGAGTAATGGCGGTGATGGGGTTGCTGACAGCTCCATTAGGAAGAGTGGCAGGTATGATGGCAACTCGTTATATAAAGGCATCAGAGGTGACCTTGACACTGATGTTACAAAATGTATTAGCTCCTGTATTGGCGTGGTACATCTTTGATGAAGTTCCTAGTCTAAGTACAATACTTGGAGGTGGATTGCTATTTAGCACGGTGTTGTTGTATACATTGAGTCTTGTATTTCGTGAAAATAGTACCGCATAAAGCACCTTTATTAAATAAAACAGGCTACGACATATCAAGATCTTTGTATCGGATAGAAAATTAAAGAGAATTATGAGCTTAAAGAAGAATAGTTTGCGTTTAACTGGAACTAAAATTTGTGTGTTGTTAACCGTTTTTTTAGGATTTGGATGCGGAGCAAAGCCCACCAGTACTGACCAAAAAAACAGTGCAGGGCATCACAGCGGACGTGACTTGCAAAAACATCTCGATGCTCCGAACAGAGATGCTTGGCAAAAACCAAAAGAAGTACTGTTAGCCATAGGTTCGTTAGAAAATAAAAAGGTTATGGACATCGGAGCTGGAACCGGTTACTTCTCATATAAATTGCTGGATGCCGGAGCTGAGGTTATCGCAGCAGATACGGATGATTATTTTATAGAGTTGCTTACGACAAGATCTCGAGAACGAGCAAGAAATTCAAAAGCGCTGGAAATTCGAAAAGTGCCTGTCGATAGTCCAGAATTGAAGGAAGGAGAAGTGGATGTAGTACTATTAGTAGATACCTATCACCACATTGACAACCGTCAGGCTTATTTTAAAAAAGTAGCGAGGGGCTTGAAAGAAGGAGGGCAGTTAGTAATTGTGGATTATAAAAAAGACAGTTTTCTCAATGAGGGGCCTCCTCGTGAAATGCGATTGACACCTGAAAATGTGGTGGATGAATTAACGACGGCAGGTTTTGTCGATTTTGATATTAGAACAGAGTTGCTCCCAAAGCAATACCTAATTAAGGCATATAAGAAAACTTCAAAACGCGTATCAGGGACAGCGTTTATGAAAGAGTATTGGAATGAAAATTATGCAAAGGAAGCTTATATGTTCGGTACTGAGCCCGATGGGTATTTTGCAGCGCAATTGAACAAATTCCAACCAGGGAGATTACTGTTGCCAGCAGAAGGTGAGGGAAGAAATGCTGTGTATGCAGCAAGTTTAGGATGGAATGTTACTGCTTATGATTACAGCGTTGAGGCTAAACAAAAAGCATTGCGATTGGCAAAAAAACACGGTGTCACCATCGACTACGAGGTTCAAGATGCAATTCATGCAACTTACCCAAAGGAGTCTTTTGATATGGTGGGCTTTTTGTTTGTTCATTTTGAGGGAGATGAACGTGTCATGATTCATGAAAAATTAGATAGTCACTTAAAGAAAGGAGGGATTCTCGTTCTTGAAAATTTTAGTACTGAGCATCCGAAATACAATAAGCAAGGTCCTCAAAAAGAGAGCTTGCTATACGCGAAAGAAACAATACTTAAGGATTTTTCCAATTATGAAATTTTGGATTTGACCGTAACTCACGAGGTATTACACGAAGGTAGTAAAGAACCTTTTGAATGTTCGGTTTTGCGATTTGTGGGGCGCAAGAAATAGGACGAGCTTTAGTGGTTTTGGTTGCAATCAACGCGCTGAATTGAAAACGAAGGCTCAGCATAAAAGGAAATAACATTGTTCAATAACGAAGAGTAAAAAGAGTAGAATATATTTAACAAAGATTATGAAACGTAAAGCATTAGATCATTTTATAGAAGAATTATCAAATATTTGGGGACCATTAACTTCCGAACTAACACTCCAAAGTAAAGTATTATTGGAAGAATTAATGAAGACGAGTAAGCAGGAGACATGGATGGAGGAATTGAAGGAACAAAAACTACCGTCCAAGGAAATTTACCGAAGTGACAAACACGGTTTTGTGTTAATGGGGCACGTTGAAAAACGAGGAGATCAAAGTCCTCCTCACGATCATGGTAGCGGATGGGTAATTTATGGTACGGTGGAAGGACAGTCAAAAATGGGACTGTACAATCGAGTATTTTACCCCGATGGTTCGATGCAAGTCGTTCAGAAGGATGCCTATGTATTGAAAGCAGGGGAATGCAGTGTGTACTTGCCTGGAGATATTCACGATACTTTTACTTTGGAAGAAAATACGGTGATGTTGCGATTGACGAGCTGCGATTTCCTTCAAGAACTCAATGAAGGGCGCTTGGTACGATACGCAAACACGGCTACTCACTGGTAACCGGTGAATACAAAGGATATCCCGCTAGCATAGCAGCGTTTTTTGATTCGTAGTTGCCGTTATACCTCTGTCAAGGGCAGTAGTTCGAATACCAAAGGAATTATATAGCTGTAGAACAGCACTAACAGGAGTATTGCAATACAATTTAATACGATTCCGGCACGCATCATTTGTGGAATTTTTATGTGACCACTGGCAAAAACGATGGCATTAGGTGGTGTAGACATCGGAAGCATAAAAGCACAACTCGAAGCCATCGTCACCGGAATAAGTACCTGTAGTGTATTCATCTCTAAGCCGAGGGTAATTCCGACAACGGTGGGAGCAAAAATGGCAATAAGTGCGACATTACTCATAAGTTCTGTCATAAACAAGACAAGCGAAATCAGTAATGCAGCAATGAGTAAGGAACTAGTAGAAGACCATTGACTAACAAGGTTACCTATAACATCGATGAGTCCTGCATTGGAAAGTCCCTTTGCTAAAGCCAATCCACCGCCAAAGAGTATTACGATCCCCCAAGGTAAACGAGTCGTGTCATCCCAAGCGAGTAGGGGATTTTTTTTATAGAGAACCACAAAACAACTCATGGCAGCAACCATGCTAATACTGGTGTCAGAAAGATGGAGGGCAGGGAATAGTTGATTGATTGTGTTTTTCGATATCCATGCAATGACCGCTGTGATGAATATTACGAGAACGTATTTTTCAGCTTTCTTCATGGGACCTAATTGTTGAATTTCTCGTTGAAGCAAGGCTGCTGATTGTTCAAAGTTTCCCAGTCTGTTAGGGTACATGATTTTGGTGAGCGTTAGGTAAATCATTCCCAGCATAATTACGGCAAAAGGAATTCCTACAAGCATCCAGTCAATAAAAGAAACACTGTAATTATATTCACTTTCCATAAAACCAGCAAAAACGATATTTGGAGGAGTACCTATTAAAGTAGCGATCCCTCCAACGTTAGCAGCATAGGCAATTCCGAGCATGATGCTCAGTGAAAAGTTCTGGTCATTTTTAGTAAATCCGTCTGCGTCGTCTATAAGTAACTGAATTACTGAGTAGGCAATGGGGAGCATGACTACAGTAGTAGCCGTATTACTGATCCACATACTCAAAAATGCGGTAGCGATCATAAAACCTAGAATTATCCTATCCGGACTGTTTCCTGTGTATCGAATAATATGTAGGGCTATTCTTTTGTGAAGTTTTACTTTTTCCAGCGTTAAGGCCATGACGAATCCACCAAAAAATAAGAAAACGATGGGATGACCGTAATGACTAGTTACTTGTTGCATGTCCATGATTCCAAGTAAAGGAAAAAAGGTCAGCGGGATAAGTGCGGTCACTGGAATGGCAACTACTTCGGTTATCCACCATAATATCATCCAAATAGCAATACCTAAAACGGCATCTGCTTCTGCTGATAGGAGTTCATAGGGACTTAAGGTAAGTAGTAGGCAGAGTGCAGGTCCTAGAAATAGAATAAGAAGTTTCTTCATAAAAGTTATTAATAGTCTGGTTGGTAGTTACAAACATAGTCTTTTTGACTAAAATGTAAGGTGATGAGGTTATTTAACTAAAATAGTTGGGTAGTAAATGAGGTGAACAGCAAGCATAAAAAAACCCGTTCTAGATGAACGGGAAAATTGCTATGAAAAAGAAAGTCTAAGGACGTCTCCTAAGACAATCATGAAATTAATAAAATTTTTTGAATTGACCTTGTTTTTTGGAAATATTTCTGCTTTTTTTTCGTTTTTTCTTGTTTTTCCGATGCTTTTGTTGCTTGTTTTTTCGTTTTAAAAATTTGATTCCTAGGTAGCTACCGGTAGCGCATACTACGGTGCCTCCTATCAATAAAAAGATCATAATAATGTCCCATAAAGGGCGATTCCAGGCCAAAAAAGAGAAATCCAAACTGTGTAAACCATGGTAAATCCATCGTTGTACACGGTTTTTAGGTGCACATTTGTACACAACTTGCGTTGTTTTAGGATCGATGTAGTAATAAATTTTAGAGGTTGTTTGGACCCGAATAATCGGTAGTGATTTACTGTTGTGCCTGCTGTAATAGTAATCGTCGTAGTGATCTAGTAAGGTTGCACTTTGGATGTGATGGTGACTTGGAAATTTTTTAACGGTATTTACATACTGCGTTAATTTTGGGATGGTTTTATTGTCCAAAGCTACCAGACGTTGTCCATTCGCATCGCCAATACTTGCGTAATATTTTTGTTGGAATAGTTGTAGCTGGATTTCTTTAAATGGCGTTTGTTTACACAGTACTGAAAGGTTGTTCCAGGTCGATGGTGATATAGAGGCAAGAGTTTTTGCACTGGCCTGCCATGTGCGAAATTCAGCTTTAGAAAGGCCTGTACTCGGGGTCCAGCTCAAGGGCGTCATGCTCATCCAACCGCTGAAAATCCAAGTTGTTATAAATATTCCAAAAAATAAACCGAAATAATAGTGAAGGTTATACCACTTGTTTTTAAATCTTTGGAATGGTTTTTTTGGTTTTTTCTGAAAACGGACCCAACCCGTAACAATCCCTGTAAGTACCATCACAAATCCCAATCCAGATAGCCAGACGATAAGTTGGAACCAAAGCTCGTTATGAATGCGTATGTCTTTGAAGTAAATCCAATGAGGAATGGCACCTAGCCAGGCCCACATTCGATCACTGGCAGTCGTATGTGACAGTATTTCTCCAGTAACAGAAGAAATGTAGACATACGGGGTGTCGGGGCTGTCGAAGGTTACTTTGTAAATAGGGAGGTGCTTGAGGTAGCGAGTTCTCGGAATCCACTGATCCAGGGCAGTCAAATGGGTGACCGATCCTTTTGCGGTTGTTTTTAATGCTTCTTTTGCCAGTAAGAATGCTCGTTCACTGTTGGTAGTTAGCTGTTGCCCGGTATCTCCATATCTAGAAATAAGGGTGCCGTTACTGGAGGTTAGGTGATAAACAGGACGCTGTAGTTGATAGTTAATTCGGAGTTGGTGTAAGGTGTCATTACGGTAATCGGGAAAAACTTCCGAAGGGGCTTTCAATGTTGCAGTTGTAGCGCTTTGTTGTAAGGCTCTCTTTTGTGAAGTACTCAAAAAAGGAAAGCTCTTATACATCATGACAATTCCGGAAAGAAACCAAATGAGAAAGAGGAAACTAAAAAACGTTCCTAACCAACGATGAAGGGTAATTATTTTCTTCATGAAATAAAAAGAGTGCCCTCGACAAGGGAGGGCACTTCGGTTTATAATTTATAAGCTAATGATATTCTGAAATTACGACCTTGTCCTACAAAGAACTGACGATCGTAAATAGCATCTGTGTAATACAGTGTATTGGCAAGGTTGTTAATGTTTACTCCTATGCGCACGCGTTTGGCTTGATAGTAGATAGTTCCGTCTAGGGTAGTATAGGCCGGAAGCGTAAAAGTATTGCTCGAGTTGGTGAAATTACTACTCACGTAGTTTCCTCCAAATCCGAGTCCGATACCGTGCAAAGCTCGCGATTGGAACTCGTAGTTGGCCCAGAAATTAGCACTGTGTTTCGGAGCAAAACGCAGTGAGTTACCGGGAGCTACACGTTGTAATTGAGGGTTGTATGACCGTACCTTTGCATCGACAAAAGCATATCCTGCTTTTAGGTAGAATCCAGGAACAGGCTGTGTTTCAATATCTAATTCAACTCCTTTAGAATCGGCTTCTCCAATTTGTTGGTAATCATTGACACTCGTTCGTTCAACAATGTTATTTTTAAGTAGGTAGTAGGTTGATATGGTTGCGGAAAAACGTTGGTTTTTCTGATACTTAACACCACCTTCTATTTGGTATCCCTTTTCCGGATCAAAAACAACACCATTGGGAGCTACTCTTCGAGAAGGTTTAAAATAATTAGAATACGAAGCAAAAAAGCTCAGCGCATCAGGAATGGGTTGGTAAACAACTCCCGCGCGATAGGTAAAGGCAGTTGATGGGATCGTGGTGCGCGTTCCTGAAGTAAGCACAACGCGATCCTTGTTGAGTTCATCTCTGTAGTAGGTTCCATCAAAAATATCATAACGCAAACCTATCATGGCTTTAAAGTGCTCTGAAAAACTGATGGCATCTTGTAGGTAAAAACCACTGACAAATTCTTCCTTAACATCTACTTTGTCGTCAACAGCTTCGATATGTCCTTGGTTTAATACGGGGTTTTGAACAGAAATGGTCGTAAACGTACCAGGGCCAATCACCTTACCTCTAAAGGTTTTTCTATCCAAAAAACTCAAAGAATTTCCGAGTAATAGTTGGTGTTTTATACTACCCGTTGTGGCTTGAAAACTATAATCGAGCTGATTTTGTAATGTTTTTGTTTGATGATTAAAATAGAAAGGAAAATCTCTTTTAATAGCGTCTTTAGTAGCGTTTAATACTAAGAATTCTGTAGAGAGGTAATCAATATCGTCACTTGCATAGGACAAAAGGTTGGTAAGTTTTGATGTTTCAGAAAACTCATGCGTGTATTTTAATTGAGCGTCGTAGCGTTTGTGTTTGAGATAATCCTGCGGATCGTTATAACGTGTTTTTGGATCCAAGCCAGGTACTAGTGAACCGTCGTCGTCCATCGGAATTCCCGTATCAGTGTCGTATTGGTCGTCATTGACTTGTAAGTAAAAATCCAAACGATCTTTAGAGCTCGGAGTATAGGTCAAAGCAAAAGATCCGTTGTTGGTAGCCACGCCGTAGTCTCGCCACCCTTGGCTTCTGGTCAAGCCAAAGTCTGTTCGGTATCGGAGTTCAGGAGAAATGGAACCTCCAAAACCAGCACTCATGGTATAACTTTTATAGCTACCATAGCTAATAGTAAAGTTACCAGTATCGTGAAGGGTTGGTTTTTTTCGAACGATGTTGATAATTCCTCCTAGCGCTGAGTGTCCGTATAGTACACTTGCAGGGCCCTTTAAAACTTCGATACGAGCAACGTTGGCAAGGTTAGTACTTGGAGCACTTGTCGATATATTATGACGCTCATCACGCACTCCGTCTAGCAATAAAACAAAATTGTTAAATCCGCGAATTCGGAAGGTTTGAAAACCGCCGTAACGATTAATAGGTCGAACTCCAGTGGCACTTTTTACCGCCGTTCCTAAATCGTCCACTCCGCGTTGAAGGAGCAATCGTTGATCGACGCTGTTGGTAGTAACGGGAGCATCGATATCTTTAATAGGAAGTTTTCCTACAGCCAGAACAGCAGGCTTCATTAATTGTTTCCTAGCGTCGATTTGCACCTCGTCCAAAGCGATGACTTCTTTTTGTAGAAAAAGAATAAATGGCTCAGAACTTGACAATGACGCAATGTTCTTTACTACGGTTTCATAGCCGATTTTTGAAAATTGAACAGTTTTAGTTTTAGTAGGTACTTGAAGCTGAAAATGGCCATTGGCATCGGTATGGGTACCTTTGCGTACATTTTTAAAGGCTACAGTGACATTGGAAATGGTTTTTCCGGTTTTCAGGTCTTTTACGGTTCCTGAAATTGTAGTGTATGATTGCGCATTGGCAACAATAGCCAACAGCATAAATACACTGCATAATACAAATTTTTTCATCTGCTGAAAAATGAGTTTTAAGCAGGTAATGTGCAGAAAATACTACGATGAGTAGTTGCATATTTTCTAACCCTTTACCCGAGAGTTACTAATAAAATTATGAATTGTTGGCAGGTCTCCTGACTCGGTTCCGAACAATCGCCTTCCCACTAATGTTAGCAGTGACTTAATTGATTGCTCGTTGTAAATAAACCTCACAGTTGCGGGAACAGTTTTGGATTTTCACCAAATTCCCTTTTAATTTTTACCAGCGTAAAAAACCAAAAATCGGGCGTAAAAGTAAGGATTTCACAGAAATGACCAAGTTGTGTGTAATTTTAATTAGGAGAAAAGTAAGTACAGGCTTGAAGGCTTTGAATATGAGAGATTTTTTTTAAGTTTACCTGATGAGTAACTTAGAACCTATAGAATTTGAATTTCATCCTGCAGACGAGGAAGCTCTGGATGAGGTACTTGCACTGTTTAAAGAAACAGCATTGAAAATTCAAGCTAAAAATGTGGACCATTGGCAGTATTGGATTCATCCTCCTATTGAAAAAATTGCCTGGGTCAAAGAAGGCTTGTCTCGAGGAGAGTACTATTTTATCCGAGATCTCCATGAGAAAACCATCGGTATGGTTAGAATCATGGAAAAAGATGAATACTATTGGGGATTGCGAGATGACCAAGCATTTTACGTACATTCTTTGGTAATCAAAGAAGCCTATAACGGTCGTGGACTGGGGGCTTTAGTATTGCAAAAAATTGCAATAAAAGCTCGAGCAAAAGACTGCGAGTTTTTGCGTCTTGATGCCGTAGCCACTAATGTGAAACTGTGTCGTTTTTACGAAAGTTTAGGATTTGTAAAAGTCGGTGTAAAGAAAGTCCCTTTATCGTCGAATAATTTATACCAATTACCATTGTAAAAAGTATCCTATGATAAGTGAATTAAATAAAAAGTTGACTGAAAAATTAAGACGTGATCTTATTGAAATGGAGCATCGCGTAGCTGGATTGACGAGTTCCTATCAACCTATACAAAAAGCATTGTCTCTCTACAATGAGTACGACCTGGAAACCTATAAACGAGAAGTCGAAAGTGATTTGTTGCGAGCCATTCCATATTGGAAAACCATGCAGTTGCAAGATGCTACTACCTACGATGCCATTTTATTTGAGTATAGCGATCAGGAGCTACCACCATTCGAAAGTTTTTCGTTCGGCCTTTATAATATGAGAGATTATAAATTAACTATTGACCCTCACTATTATGAGTATGCAGAATTTGGTAAATGGAATGTCGGATACGGTGTGTCTTTAGATCCTTTTGCGGTATGTGCTCCATTCCATGTTGAGGCCGTGGAAGAAGAAGATGTATATGATAAAATGCATTATGAAGATGAAAATTCAGGAGTGAAAGAATTGAATTTATGGGCTGATGCAGCTGTGAAAAAAATACTAAATGAGGTATTCGCTGCTGCTGATGCACAGGGATTGTTTGATGATTTGCAACTGAGAAAAGGAGGTGCATTTATGTATAATGTGCACGATGTAGGAAGTGTTCAAGATCCTTTCTATCTAAAACAATAGGGTTCAATATTACCACGCGTTTTTTAAAACATAAGAAAGGAATAAATTCAGGATACTGTTGAAGCTGTGCTTGGCGTACTTTTGAAATAGCTTACTAAATTTATTTGTTAAATTGAAAGCAACCTATATGCATTAATAGCTTTCTTTATTATATTTGCCACACTGTTGCAATAATTGAATTTCAATGATACAAATAAAACAAGTAAGTAAGTCGTTTAAAGGGCATACTGCAGTAAACAATTTGAATTTACAAATTGAGCAAGGTGAAATTCTCGGACTGTTAGGAGCTAACGGAGCTGGGAAATCAACGACGATCAATATGTTATTGGGGTTTTTACAACCTGATACCGGAAGTATCACGGTACAAAATTTAGATACGGTAAAAGATACTGCCAAGGTGAGGAAACTCATAGGATATATACCAGAAAATGTCAATTTATATCCTTATTTAACGGGAGTTGAAAACCTGGATTATTTCTGTAGGCTAGCAGGAATCTCTTACAGTAAAAAAGAACTCAAAGATTTTTTATTGACCTGTGGATTGCAGGAGGAAGCACATAGTCAAAAAGTGGCAGGGTATTCGAAGGGAATGCGTCAAAAAGTAGGGATTGCCATAGCCTACGCGAAAAAAGCAGAAGTTTATTTGTTAGACGAGCCGGCGAGCGGATTAGACCCGTTGGCGAGTAATGAACTTTCAGAGTTATTGAAAAAACTGGCTTCAGAAGGAGCCGCAATTTTAATGGCTTCACACGATATTTTTAGAGTACGAGAGGTGTGCAACCGCATTGGGATATTGAAAAAAGGAGTACTTGTTAAACAGTTGTCTTCAGCAGAGGTTAGCGCCAATGAACTGGAACAATTGTACTTGGAGTTTATGAAAAATTAGGGCTATGTGGACAATTTTAAAGAATGAAAGTTGGGCCCTAAGCCGTAACAAAGCACTTTGGGCAGTGAGTATTGGATTTGTACTTGTCCTGTGCAGTGCGTTGTATTTAGGAGCAGCGCAAATGGCGCAAGAACGAGCGTCTTTTGAACAAGCCAAAGCTCATGTTCGTGGACAATGGGAAGCCTTAAAAGAAATGAATCCTCATGGGGCAGCTCATTTCGGAACCTTTGTGTTTAAACCGAGTAATGCCTTGAGTAGTTTGGACGAGGGGGTACATAGTGTCCTCGGAAATGTCATTCGTGTTGAAGGTCATGTTCAGAATGAAATGGTTCATTCTGAAGCCTCACAAATGATGGCAGCTTCTAAGTTTGGCAAGTTAAAGAGTGCGCTATTACTACAGTATGTATTACCCTTATTACTGATTTTTTTAGCATTTCACAGTATTAGTAGTGAAAAGCAAAGCGGACGTCTTAAGCTATTATTACTTCAAGGAGCAAGCCCTAGAGCATTGGTCCTGGCGAAAACCCTGGTAGTTTGGCTATATGGAGTTTTGCTGTTGCTGTTAGTTATGCTTGCGTATACCTTGCTAAATTATCAGGAATTGACCTTAGAAATTTTGGGAAGAGGGGCCTTGTTTTTTGCGAGTTATACCTTGTATTATTTTGTGTTAAGCGGACTTGGTGTATACAGTTCGTTGAAGTGGCAAAATGCAACAGTGGCGTTGACATCTCTTCTGGGAATATGGATGATTTGGACGTTGTTTATGCCTAGTATTGCGATGAGCATTGTCGATAAACTGAACCCCTTACCCAGCAGAGCAGCTTTTCAAACAGCGATGAAAACAGATAGAGCCAAAGGAATTGATGGTCATAATCCATCAGATGCACGAGGACTTGAATTGAAACAACGCGTATTAAAGCAATACGGGGTCGATTCCATAGCACAGCTTCCCATTAACTTTGATGGGCTGCGAATGCAAGCTGATGAAGAGTACGGAAACAAGGTATGGGATAAACACTTTGGGAATTTGAGAAAAGTACAAGCCAGACAGAAACGCAATTATCAGTGGATGGGGGGCTTAAATCCCTTTCTTTCTTTGCAAAATGCGAGTATGGGAGTTGTCGGAAGCGACAATTTACATCACCAAGAGTTTTTGTTACAAGTTGAGCACTATCGCCGAAAACTCATCAAAGCCTTGAATGATGAACACGCTTATGGTGGTTCTAAATCAGGTGATTGGGGATGGAAGGCAAGCAATGCCTTTTATAAAAGTATAGAAGACTTTAAATACGAACCAACGACTTTTTCGTCCGTTTGGAACTACTATAAAAGCGATTTAGGTTTTCTGTGTTTTTGGTCTATTGGAATTCTAGTATTACTCCTTAGAGGAGCCAAAAAAATGCAAGTAATATGAGTGGGGTAAAGATATTTTTATTTGAATGGAAGCACTTTGTGAAAAATCCGTTTAAAATAGTGGCAGTACTATTGTTTGTTATTGCTGGGCTTTACGGATTGCATAATGGAGCGAGTCTGTTTCAGGAGCAACAAGGAGAGATTAATGATATTCAGGCTAAAGCGGACCAAGCAAGAGCTGAAATTATTGCTTATTACGACGCTGGCAAGAAAGGTCCTCAAGAACGTCCTTGGGTCGATGTGACAAATCCCTATTGGGCTATTTGGTACACCTCAGTATACGCCTTTAAATCTCCTTCACCAGCCATGGTATACAGCATAGGACAGGCAGAGCAATTTGGGTATTATAAAAGAGTGAGTTTTAGAAGTAGTCCTTACGATTCGGATATGGCAGAGGAAATCGCAAACCCAGAGCGTTTGCAGGCCGGAACTCTAGATTTTGCCTTTGTATTACTCTACCTTTTACCGGTAGTATTGCTCGTATTGACTTATAATTTAAAAAGTTACGAAAGTGAACAAGGTTTTTGGTCATTAGTAGTAGTACAACATACGTCTCATTATAATTGGTTATTATCTAGGTTTGCGTTTTACGTACTAGTCACTAGCAGCGTTGTACTGCTACTTTTTATCTACGGAGGCTTTTTGACAGGAGTGTTCAGTTTGGTTCCTGATGCTGCAATGAAGTTCTTCGGAATGAGTATGCTCTATTTGATGCTTTGGGCGAGTGTGTTTTTTGTGATCGTTGCAAAAGGACGTCGAATCTTAAGCAATAGTTTATTGATGATCGGGGTGTATTTATTGTTGTGTTTTATTGTCCCAGGGGCAGTACATCAGCAGTTGAGTGTTGAAAAACCACGCAATCTAATGACGGATTATATCGATGCGACACGTGATAAAAAATCAGCGCTTTACGAAAAATCTTCGGAAGAGTTGAGCTCGGCGCTGTATCGACAATTCCCATCCTTGGCGACAACTCCTGTAGCTAAAGACTCTGTAAAGTCAAAGCGATTATTACGAAGAGCACTGGTTGGGTTAACCAATGAAGTGATGAAGGAGAGTATGCAACCTTTTGAGCGAGAAAGCGAAGAGAAAAATCAATTGATAGCTAGTAGTTTTTGGTACAATCCAGTAGGTTTTTTCCAGAATAGCTTTAACGAACAATCAAAAACTCATTACGTCAATTACAAGGCATATAGAGAAACCATTCAATCAGCAATTGATTTACAAATTAAGGTATTGTTAAAAGAACTTTATAACGATGTAGAAGTAACTAAAAAACAATATCAAGACTATCTTAAGCAATTTAATCATGATTCATAAACTAACCAAGAAATCAGATTCTTTAGGGGTAATGGCTGGCGGACTTTGCCTAGTTCATTGTATAGTAACCCCCTTATTATTTTTAATTCAACCAATGGCAAATTCAAGTGATGACGCTTTTAGCTGGTGGAAAAGTATGGATTATATTTTTCTGTTAATTTCATTGATTGCCGTATTTAATTCTGCTAAATCAACGCCGAAAGCATGGGTGAAAATTGGGCTTTGGACCGCTTGGCTCGCACTGACTGCCGCAGTGATTAATGAAAAGTTAGCCTACTTTGAATGGACGGAGTTTGCAGTCTATATTCCTGCCTTGAGTTTGGTGGTTTTACACATCTACAATAGCAGGTATTGTACCTGTGGAGGTGCAGCTTGTCAGTCAAATACTAAGTAATAAAGGAGTCAGATATGGATAAAGAACAGTTTGAAAATATAGGAGATAATCATATTGGTACCAATGTAGAGACGCCTTTAAGACCAGATGCTTTTGAGAAGTCAGACAGCGAAAAAATAGAAGCTATCCAAGGGCATTTTGCTAAAATTATGGAAGAGTTAGGGCTGGATCTAACCGATGATAGCTTATCAGGTACTCCGTATCGGGTAGCAAAAATGTATGTCAAAGAATTATTCTATGGGCTCAACCCCATGAACAAACCGAAAGCTTCGACTTTTGAAAACAAATATGGGTACCACCGAATGCTCATTGAACGTGATATCAATATCGATTCGGCCTGTGAACATCATTTTTTGCCAATAATTGGAAAAGCACATATGGGTTACGTTCCTAAAGAACGAGTTATAGGCTTGTCAAAAATAAACAGGTTGGTTGACTATTACGCGCACCGTCCTCAGGTTCAGGAGCGCTTGTGTCTTCAAATACTAAAAGACTTACAGGAGTTATTGCATACGGATGATGTGATTGTCGTGGTAGAGGCGGCACATCTCTGTGTTTCTTCCAGGGGTATAAAAGATAAAAATAGTACTACGATAACCTTAGAATACGGAGGCTGTTTTGCCGACGATGCGAAACGCAAAGAATTTCTGGACCAGGTTATAAAAGCATAAAACATAAATATTGGGGAGTTATTTTCAATAAGGCAGATGAGGTATGGGAACTGAATCTGCCTTACTCTTTTGTAACCAGTGCATCCAAGAAAAGACATGGTTCATCATTAGAATATACATTCACTACTTTTATACGATAATGCCTTTTTAACGTTTTTAGAAAGTGCTATTTTGCTTAAAACAAGCATTTTGCAATGTTATGTCCCTACATTATTTTGTAACCAGTACATTCAAGAATAGGCATAGTTCATCATTAGAATATACATTCAAAACTATTATACGACAATGCCTTTTTGATGTTTTGAAAAAGTACGATTTTATTTATAACAATTATTTTGCAATGTTATGTCCCTACTTTATTTTGTAACCAGTACATTCAAGAATAGGCATAGTTCATCATTAGAATATACATTCGCTACTATTATACGACAATGCCTTTTTGATGTTTTGTAAAGTATAATTTTACTTGAAAACAAGGCTTTTGTGAGGTTATGACGCTACTTTATTTTGTAACCAGCGTATTCAAGAATAGGCATAGTTCATCATTAGAATATACATTCGCTACTATTATACAATAATGCCTTTTTAACGTTTTGAAAAAAGTACGATTTTATTTATAACAAGTCTTTTGTGATGTTATGATTCTATTTTTTTTGTAACCAGTACATTCAAGAAAAGGCATAGTTCATCATTAGAATATACATTCAGAACTATTATACAATAATGCCTTTTTAACGTTTTTAGAAAGTACGATTTAATTTATAACAAGCCATTTACAATGTTATATCTCTACTTTATTTTGTAACCAGCGTATTCAAGAATAGGCATAGTTCATCATTAGAATATACATTCAGAACTATTATACGATAATGCCTTTTTGACGTTTTGAAAAAGTACGATTTTACTTAAAACAAGCCTTTTGCTATGTTATAACGCTACTTTATTTGGTAACCAGTACATTTAAGAATAGGCATAGTTTATCATTAGAATATACATTGACTTAAATTATTTGATAGCCACATTTTGACGTTTTGAAAAAGTACGATTTTATTTATAACAAGTATTTTGCAATGTTATGTCCCTACTTTATTTTGTAACCAATACATTCAAAAAAAGGTATAGTTCATCATTAGAATATACATTCATTACTATTATACAACAATGCCTTTTTGACGTTTTGTAAGGTACAATTTTACTTAAAAACAAGCCTTTTACAAAGTTATGTCTCTACATTATTTTGTAACCAGCACATTCAAGAATAGGCATAGTTTATCATTAGGATATACATTGCCTTAAATTATTTGATAGCCACATTTTGACGTTTTGAAAAAGTACGATTTTACTTAAAACAAGCGTTTTGCAATGTTATAACCCTACTTTATTTTGTAACCAGTAACATTCAAGAATAGGCATAGTTTATCATTAGAATATACATTTACTAACATTGTATGGAAATCTTCTTTTTTGTTTTGAGAAAGTACGATTTTACTTGAAAACAAGGCTTTTGTGAGGTTATGATTCTACTTTATTTTGTAACCAGTGTATTCAAGAAAAGACATAGTTCATCATTAGAATATACATTCATTACTATTATACAACAATGCCTTATTGACGTTTTGGAAAAAGTACAATTTTACTTGAAAACAAGCCTTTTACAAAGTTATGTCCCTACTTTATTTTGTAACCGGTGCATTCAAGAATGGACATAGTTCATCATTGGTTTTTATATGCATTGACTCGCAACCTTACCTTCGTTATCTATGGTAAAATTGTTTGCATTTTTACGGAGGGCTGTTGAGCAGGGGCTGTTAAATAAGGCATCGGTCGTTTTGCGATAAAACGATCGATGCCAAGGGGAAAGGAATAAATACAACAATTAATAGACTGATTTGATGATTTTTTTGGTACCCAAATGACGCTCGTCTCTATCTATAATTTTGATAAAGTAGACACCAGGGGCTAAGTTCGAAAAGTCAATTGTTGATTTTTTTTCTGAGGAGCTGAACTGTTGTAAAAGTTTACCGTCCAATCCGAATATTTCTAGGCGATAATGACTAAGTTTACTTGTAATATGCCCAATGCCAGCAGAAGGGTTCGGGAATATTTTAAATGGAGGAGCGTCGTTAACATCCGATGTGCTCAAGGAGGTCGTAGCTACTTTACCACCGATAAGCACTGGGGTACGTATGGCTGTATTGGGAGTTATAGCCCCTAAAAAAGACTTATTGAAAGCGGCCTTTAATTCACTATTTGTTTTGTCTACATAATTGGCATCAACACAAGCTGCTCGATCGCTAAAGGCGCAGGCATTTCCATTTGTGCCTGAGTTTAGAGGTGTGTAATTGGCATCTTGTTCGTCAAAATAGGCACGAACATTGCTAAATTCTCCGAAATTAAAGGTTACTTCCTGAGGTGCGAAGAAAAACAGAGGGTCTAGCTTGGCTCCACTAATCATAGGGAAGCCCTTTCCAGGGACCTCGTCATAAATGAGTTCTGCGTCCATTACTATGTTGTTGTTAGCATTTTGAAAGGAGATATTGCCTGTGAGAAGAACGGACGATTTTGTTGGTTTTTCTGATAGCATACCAATTCCGAAACCATCGTTTTCATTGCTCAAGTGTTTAGAAGGACAACCTATAAAAATATCAATTCCAGAATTGTTAAACTTACCACCATCAACGGTTACCTGACCATTTTTAGGAAGTACTAGGCCTATAGATTTTCCTGAAAAGCCCTCTATTGTATTATTGCGCAGTGTCCAACGGTGGGTGTTTTGAAAATAGTCCAAGTCCATACCAATGACTTCAGGTTCGTCATGTACGTAATTGGGGTTTGGGTTGGTACCGTAATTCTCGATTCCAGTTCTTCCACCATAGCCCACAACTCTTGAATTCTGAATAGTGATATTGGCGCTTGTGGTAGTTTCAAACCCTACTTTACCAATATTCCATAGTTGAGTACCATCTAAAACCAAATCTAGCTGATCTTTATAATCATCAGGTAAATCATTCATCCAACTATTGGGGTCGGTAACAGTAGGGTCTGTTTTTCTGTGGAGTTCAGTATGAACATAGTAAGTTTGAACGCCTCGAGCGAAATTGTAGGCGATGTTATTTTTAAAGGGCCTGGGTTGAAGGTACCAAATATCCAGTACAAAATTCGGATATTTTTCTTTCCATTTCTTTAAAGAGGCGTGTTGTTTTGGAAATTCTGCTGCCGGAACATGGGCATCAATACTACCCCTAGCAGCACCTAATTTTTTCTCAATTAAACCATCTAGCCAATACACATAAGCATGTCCGGTAGCACCAGAAACAACATTCCCTTCTACAGTCACTCCTGTGCTGTGCAGCCAAAAGCCATCTCCTTGCCATGCGAAATCTTGACGGTGTTCTCTGATATCGGCGAGTGAAGATGTGGGGCCTCCAGACATATATGAGTCTCTTGGTCTCGGAGCAATCATAATCGGATTTTCTGGATTAATGGTACGTATCGCAATGTTTTTAATAAATGAACCCGTTTCATTTCCAGCTTCCGTATTAAAGGCTCCTCCTACCACATTGTAGCTTACGTTTTTAATAAAATGTACACGAGCAGAGTGATTTACATAGGCCCAGCCTGGATCTGAATTTACAACACAGCCCTCGACATGTGCAGGGGTTGGCAGTGGGAAAATCGGCTTGGCAGGAAAAACACTGGTGTCTAGTCCTCCCCGATGGAAGTGAATTGAATAGCGTCCTCTGGGGTTTTTACCACCATCGGTTAATGCTTTACCGGTGTTTGCAGCGGCGTTTAAGTCGGTAAAATCCCAATCGTCTACAAGAATTGATTTATCGGTTCTACCCAAATTATGAGTACTCATATATCGTAAATCTACTCGTAAATTGTGCATAAACATCAGGTGCCCACGAGGTTTTCGATAAGCACCACTGATCGAGGTAACAGAAGGATTTTCTGAAGATACCACAATGTTCCTAGTTAAATTAGCTATGTGTACTTCCAAGCTGGGAGCTTCTTTTGGAGGACGATGATCGCGTTGTAAACTAGGTGAAAAGCTAATTTTCGGACCGTTTATTTCCGTAATCGTTACCACTTCATCGCTGGCAATTTCATCTGTTTTCTGAATGGATGCATTCGTAATAGGAGTGGTACCAGCAATGACGAGTTTGTCACCTACTTTCCATCCGCTTGGAATTCCATTGACTTGAAGTTGTCCTTCTCCTTTTAGGACGGGGTGGGCGAGTGTTAACCAAGAAGTTTTAGCGCTTCCGTGCATGGTTGTCGGTCCCATTAAAATAGCTCCTGGAGCAAAACGGTCAGGGTCTAAAGTAACTGTAGTACCTCCGCGTTCTGCGAATACCAAGCTAGCTTTATTATTAACTTCAATAGGAGATCCAATTTTTCCTATTTCCAGTACGCCATTCATGGCGCTGTAAAGGTATTCAGTCCTTAGTTCCGTTGAGCTACCCGTGGCAAAGCTTAAGGTTGCGCCATTATCGATGACTACTGATTTGAATTCTTCGCTAATCTTACTGGCGATAGTAACCTGAATCCCATTTGGGATTAAAACGCGGTCATCGTTTTTTGGAAGTAACCCTCCCCAGGTATTCGGAGAAGACCATAGACCAGAACTTTGGGCACTAATTGTGGGAGTACCGGCAACAGAACGTGCACGCTGAGCATAAGACGTCGTTCTCAAAAACATTAAAATGACCACAGTAAAGACTGTAATGCGTAAAATAGGTGGTTTGTACAATTTCATAATAAGGGGGTTTTAGTAAATATTAGCTGATAACAGAAATAATCAATGGGTTAAGCAAAAATCTAAACTATGTTTTAAGGGTTAGAATTTTAAACGTTTTAATTTGTTTTTTGTTGAAAAACAGGCGTTTCAAAACGTTTCATCCCCAATATTTGTTCATGGAAATAGTATTTTAGCACCATACAACACAAATTATGAAACTAGTTATAAAGAAGCCACTTTTAGTAATAGTATGGCTTTGGTTCATTGGAAATAGTGGTTTTTCTCAACAGCTTATTTCCGAAGAAAACCTTTTACTCCAGATAGAAAATGCCTTAGAGCTCAGTGAAGCTCGCGAGTTGCTCCAAGCAGATGTGGAAACGCTACGACAAATTGTTGTGCAGAGTGAAAAACAAAACAGTGATCAGGCTTTTATCATTGCTCAAAAATGGTTGGGAGCACACTATTTGTATCAAAGAGATTTTACGAAAGCAGTGTTGCATTACCAATTAGCCTTGCAGCGATTAAGAAAGTTTCCCGAGATGCTAAAACAGCGATTTATAGTTGAAACGGGGATTACCAATGCATATATTTCCCTGGGTCGCTTTAAAGAGGCAGAAGGTCTGCAAAATAGATGGTTAGCTTTTTTGGAAAATTATCATAGTACCAATACTAAAGATTCTTTGTTTGTGATGAATTCGATTAAAACGGTCTATGTTAATAAAGGAATAATGTCTTTGCAAAGAGGAGCAGTGGATGAGGGGATTGCATTGATCACTGATGGATTGCGTAAAATAGATGACAATGTATTCCTTTCGCAGGCAGCCTATCAGGAAGTAAAACGCATTGCTATTTTTAATTTGGGAACAGCCTATTTGATGAAGGGAAATGGCAAGGCCGCTCGCCCCTATATCGTCCAATTTCTGCAGTATGTTTTAAAGAAAGGGAATGATCCTAAAGCCTTGGCGAAGAGCTATGGTAATTTGGCATATTGCGATTATCTTTTAAAGGATTTTACCACTGCCTATAAACACTATGCGAAGAGCTTAGAAATTTCAGAAAAACACGGATTTGCTCAGGTGAGCATGATTACCTATCAAGATTTATCTGCTACTTATAAGACAGAAGGAAAATGGAAAGAAGCAATGGAAAGTTTGGCAAAATATCAAGGTATTAAAGATTCTTTGCAGGGACTTGCCGTTCAGAAAAATATTAATAAGTTACGTGAAAAATTTAAGGCTGAACAAAAAGAGCAAGAGATACAGCAATTATCTCAAGAGCGAGCAAATGCCATACAGCGCCAATGGTTATTGGTTATCGGACTGTGCTTACTCGTATTGGTACTAATTTTAGGGGTAGCCTTTTTTTTAATTAAGGGAAAAATGAGGAAAAAAGAAGCCCAATTACAGGCGTTGAAAATAAAAAACCTGCATGCTGAATTGAGTTTTAAAAAGCAAGATGTAACCCGAATGGCCCTTGAGATATGTAAAAAACAAGACTTAGCGAATCAATTGTCACATAGAGTAAAAGAATTTGAGAAATTTGTGAGTACTGAGGCCAGATTGGAGTGGAGAGCCTTGGGGGCATTTATTCAGAGTCAATTACTACCGAAGGAAGAAGAGAAAATTTTCTATAAAAATATAGAGGCAATAAATCAGTCATTTTACGCTCGATTAAAATCAGAATATCCGCAATTGAGCCAGGCAGACAGAGAATTGTGTAGCTATATTCGTCTCGGCTTGTCAAACAAGGAAATAGCGACCTTTCGACACGTATCCCTCGAGGCGATTCGGTCAAGTCAGTTTCGACTTCGTAAAAAATTAGGAGTAGAGACTAAAGAAGAGGTACATGAGTTGCTAGCTTCTTTCTGATAAAATTGCAATTTTTAAAATTATTACGAGTGACTTCTGTCGTGAGTGGTAATCCCTATATTTGACCTGTACAACACTTTAAAAAGTAAGCCATTGACTTACTAAGAGTAAGTCAATGGCTTACTGTATTCAAAAAGAATGGACTATTTTTGTCCGTGAAAAACCGACCAAACCTATTTGAATATGAGTATTTTAAAAATAACCTTAGCATTGATACTATTGTTGACAACTGTGTTTAGCTGTAGTTAATTGAAAATAGTAAGACTGTTAGGGGGCTTGACGATGGTATTGAGTTGTAGTAGTACCCGCCAAATTCAAGAGCAAACATTCAATTGCACTCAAACCAAGATTAATATTCCAAGAGTGGTTCATGCGGCCAATGCTAAACTGCATTATCCGTTTATGCACATTAATGGTTTTAAAAATTGTGAGGTAATGCCTACAAAGAACCTGAAGACTGCCGATGGAAGTTGGGCCCACAAGGCCCGATTCAATGCTACCTATGCAGCATCCTATACAGGGAAAGTTTTATTCGAACGTTTTGGGATATGGACTGAAACCATCCGCTTTAAAGGTTATCATCGGCCTGTTTTGGTATGGAGAGATCTTAAATTATTTGAAGACAGTCATCAAAAGTTTAGCGTCTATGCGTTTGGACATGAGGATTCTAACGGGCGGTACAAAAAAAATGAGCTGTTTACCATCTATTCAGAGGTGGCGGTAATAACAGATCGAGGTGACGATGCTTTGCATAAAAGATCCCCATTCAGGAAAAAAATCTTGACATATTTTTTTGATGGGATTGCGAAAATTAATGATTGTAATAAGTTTTATGCGTATTATTGGGACCTGAAGTAATTATAATCACTAAAGGTTTTTTGTGGAAGACATGAAGGATGGACAAAGAACCAGCTACTGCGTATCGATCTTTACGTGAAAACTGGTGAAAATGCAGTCCAAATGCACAATCCATTGATCAGTGAAATGAGAAGTAAGAGGAATAGTATGGAAGAATTTAAAGATTTTGAAGAGACTAAAAAAGAGACGAATTTTAAGAAATGGTCGTTTAAGTTATTGGTGTATGTCATCATCATCAATTTGGTCATAGCCTATTTGGTAGCCAGATTTATGCCGTTGATTCACAATGTAGAAACGTTTAATTCACGACTACTTATACTAGGAATAGTAGCAAACGTATTGTGGCTTATTGGCTTAGTGTTAATGATCCTTTCAGTTGTCAAGAAAGAGACTAAAAATTATCAATATTATTTTTCAGTACTGGGATATCCATTGTATATCATATTTACCATGAGTAGTACCTTGCTATAAACAAAGACAAATAAAAAAGCGAACCTAGGTTCGCTTTTTTCATTTTTAGATACCGTTTGCCCAATCACACCTACATGAGTAGGGTAAGTATTTAAAACAATAGTTAGGACAGTAAATTTCTCCGCCATTACCTCCTTGAATTGTTTGTTGGGTGTTTTTGTCTAATACTTTTCCTAATGCTGAAATAGTAGTCTTCATAAATACAATGTTTGGTTGCTTGCAAAATCGTTTATAAAATCCACTAATTCTATTTTTTTTCTGTACTTAAAGTAAGGTTTTTTGATAAAAGAACCCCTCCGGAGAGGGGTGTTACTACTCGATTTTTCGAGTAAACTTAAAAACTAACGATGGCGATAGTGCCATTATTGGTAGATACTGAGTACAACAGTACCTACAACTTGTAAAACGGTTCCAAGACTAATCAAGGCAATGCCGTAACGAGAAGTTGAATTAAGTGATTTTGAAACACCCACTGAGTGTGATAATCCCGTGTTTTCGGGGAGTCGACTACTCGGAGCACCGTAGTAGAATAACAAACAGATCCCGATACAATTTATAAGCAATCCTGCAATGGTAAATAACATAATTTGAGTTGTTTTGAATCGTAATATAAATTTACGATACCACTTAGGTATAATGAATCTAAATAATGTCAAAATGAAGTAGTTGTCAGCGCTAGTAAAAGGGAAGAGTCAGTTCGTAACTGAATAGATTTGAGTAAGATAGTGTTGGTATTATTTTACTTCTATATTGTAGTATATTACCCTGTTTGTGGTCTTGAGCAGTATGAGGTAGGGAGAATTCGCTTTGTAATGTTTAAGAATAATACCGTAGATCTCACTTTAGTGGAGAACAAAGCATTACTACAAAAAAGGCTATATTTTTTAACGAGACTCTGAGGACACCTGATGGTGTATAATCGCATCCTGCCTAATCATTAGCGTTGCATCCCTACCGTGCAATAATATTGACCTACACGAGAATAAGCTACACAGAAGTCATTTTCCAAAACTACAGTTTGAATCTACACCTTTTGCTTTTGAAACTATGAATAACTCTGATTAATCTTAGTTAAATTTATGAAAGAAATTACGTTTAAAAATCGAAAAGGCACGGCGTTAGTTCAGCAAGTGTCGAATACTTTGCCTGATAAGTTAATGGAAACTGTCAATGCAATGGAGCGCATTTCTCGCTGCAATTTTGTGATTAAAAACCCTCATCAGAGAAGATTAGTGTACGTGTCAAAGAATACTGATTTATTAGGAGGAAAAACTGCAGAAGAAATTAAAAAGTTGGGACATTCCGGTTTTCAAAATTTGGTGGCAGAAAAAGATCGTGGGTTGTTACAGTTATTTTCGACCAAAGGCCATGAATTTTTTTATGCGAGAATCCCCCTTATTGATCGTATGAAATATACTGCAACAGCCGATTTTCACATTAGCAATGATGCAGGAGGTGATCAACTGATCAACATGACCTTAACACCTTTGGCATTGACTAAAACAGGGGAGATTTCCTTAACACTCATAAAATTTCAAGCGTCGAGTTCTGGAACCGTTGGTAATATAAGACTTCTAAATGAAGAAACTCGAAAAGGCTACTTCTATGATCAATACCTCGATCGGTGGTTTACCTTGGAAAAAGAACACTTGACTGCCAAAGAGCGTCAAATATTATATATGGCGTCTCGAGGATTCAATTTAAAACGCATCGGAGAAGCCTTGTACATTTCAACGCATACCGTCAAGTTCCACCGACAAAAAATATTTGAAAAATTAGCGGTGGGAACTATCGTAGCCGCAGTGACGAAATCCTATCAATTGGGCTTATTGTAAGAGCTTCCTGAACGGAAGTGTATCAAATAAAACTACTATTCGTAGTGTACTGGTTGCTGTACGCTAAAAGTTTGTTAAGGTTTAATAACGGTATAAAGAGAACATTATGAAAGAAATAGCCTTTAAAAATAATTGGGAATTAGAAGAACTTCCACTGCATACAGAACAGGATTTATCAGAAGAGTTTTTAGATTCTATCCGAGCCATGGAACGCGTTTTTGGCGCTAATTTTATCATAGAGCGCCCTCATAAACGAACCCTAGTATACGTGTCTAACAATATTTATCTACTGGGAGGAAAAACGTCTGAAGAGATTAGAGAAAGTGGTTATACTGGATTCTTGGAGTTATTGGGAACCTGTGATAAGGAATTGTTACAAGTGTTTTCCGTTAAAGGACTCGAGTACATATATACGAGAGTACCAGTCGATGAACGATTGCACTTAACAGCTTCTGTAGATGTCAAGTTACAGGGAGTGAATGGTGCATTTAACATGGTTCATATGGTACTTACGCCCCTCGAATTAGCGAAAGATGGCCGAATAGAAATGGCTTTGATGAGGTTTCATCCATCGAGTTCTGCCGTCTCTGGAAATATTCAAATTATGAATGAGCTTACCGGTAAAGGAGTTGTTTTTGACAATTCTAGAAAACAGTGGTTGCCCTTTGCTAGAATTGAATTGACGGCTAGAGAAAAACAAATTCTGTATTTAGCAGCTCGTGGCCTTAACCTTAAACAGTTGGGAGAAAATATGCATATCACGAGTCATACGGTAAAGTTTCACCGACAAAAAATATTTGAAAAGCTGGAGGTGAGTACAATTGTAGAAGCCGTTGCCAAAGCTACTCAGCAAGGGATAATTTAGCTTAAAAACTAGCCCATGGGCTAGTGGTTGATTGTGAATGAAGAATTATTTTTACTTTTTGAATAGCTAGCTAAAGCTTTTTTATAAAAAGAAATTACCGCTTTTTACTTGTCGGTACTAATCTTTAAGATAGTAGAGGGCAGTGAGGTAATGGGTGGATTAGTTTCCTTAATAGGAGGAATGCTGATCGTTTAATCCTCACAAAATACTATGAGTTTAGTAGTCCTAGACTAGAGGTGAAAAAGTTTTAGCATTTGTGAAAAATCGGGTCTCTGTGTTATTGTTTTTGTCTGATAAAGTAGTAACAAACCCTTCCAAGAAGCCTGTGTATTTTATAAATGATTGATGAATCCCAGTTTTGATGTTTCGTAAAAGGAACGAAAACTGGGATCAGTCGTTTTATGCCTTATTCTTAACAACCTCAGAATTCAGAGCACAGGGACTTTTCTGTTAAAATTTAGAGTGTATGACCGTTTCATTTCTTTAGCATCTCTTCGTCGTTTCAAGAGAAAAGTCATGGAGGACATGAGTTGATTTACAATCAATCGGAGTAAAAACTAGCCCTTGGGCTAGTGGCTATCTATTTCTCTTACTGTACTTTTACTTCAGAAATAGTTAAAATTTATGAATCCCTTGAATAGTAGTGTTGAATACCTGTAAGGTTAGTTTTCCCTCAAATGAGGTGTGCCTAAGTCACAATGTTCACAGCGTGAGTACCTGCGAAAGTTTGTAATTTAAATGGAATTGCTTTCGAGATTAAAAATGTGAAATTGTCCGCAGTGCTTTTGAGTTTTTTTGTCGATTGGGCATGCCTTGTTTTTTAAGCATTACCGCTTTAATACCTTGATTTATGAAATGAGACGCTTCATAAAAATCTACCTGGAGCCGTAAGAATTTCATGCTTTACAATGATTTATGATCAATGTTTTCAGAACTGATCGAGCGAGTTTTTTACTCGCTGGAGTGGAAACCTATTGCCTGATTTCTCCAGAAGTGCTGGAGTTGAAAGCCTTGTAAGTCGAGAATAGTGAGCTATAGCAGCTACTTATGATACCTGTAAAACCTAAATAAACAAATAAACAAATGAACAAAAAAGCAATGTACACCTGTGGAGCATTACTGCTTCTTTCCTGCACTCAAATGCTAGGACAAAGAGATGACGTAAATAACTGGCGAGTTGAAAAAACAGGAAGCTTTGAAACTAGACGCTTTTTGAGCAGTTCCCATCAACGATTTAGTCAATCTGGTCGTTTTGAAATACATGTAGATACCAACGGAGGCGGTGGAGCCACTGATGAGTTTAGAGTGTCGTCAGGAAGAGATCGAGCTAATATTTTAACGGTGAATCCTGTGGATACCAAGGTCAAATCTACGAATTTCAGCTTTGACGGAACGGGACGCTTTCGTTTAAATCTCGATAATAATGGCAATAGTACTACCGTTGATGATTTTCAAATTTATCAAGGAGCAAGTGGAGGTTCTCAGATCGTAAAACTAAATAAAAGTCAGATGAGCTTTACTACAGATCACTTCAGCTTTAAGGGAGCTAATAGCTTTTTCTTACACATTGATGCGAATAAGAACAATGCGAGTAATGATGTCTTTGCTGTCTATTATGGCAATGATGTGGCAAAACAGTTATTCCGTGTAGCGCGTGACGAAGTTCGTGTAAAAACTCCGAAGTTCATAGCGAACAATGTAAGGTTTAATGACGTTGATGCGAGTTATATAGTAGCCCGTTCTGTTCGCCTAAGCGTGTCGTCATTTCCAGATTATGTATTTAGTGATGCCTATACCTTACCAACCTTAACGGAAGTGGAATCGTTTATTAAGAAAAATAAACACTTGCCTAAAATGCCTTCAGAGAAAGAAGTGCTTGCTAAAGGAATGGATTTGAAGCAAATCAATACGCTCTTGGTTGAAAAAGTGGAGGAGTTGACCTTGTATACCATAGCGCAAGATAAGGAGTTAAAGGATCAGAAAAGAGTGTTGGAAGCTTTGAGTCAGCAGCTTAAAGAACTTCAGGAAGTGGTGAAAGCTTTAAAAAAATAAGAAGGAATGAGAAAAATCTGGAATATTTTTTTAATCTGCTTGGGGTTCGTTGTAGGAGGCCAAGCACAAACTCCAGCTACGACTACTGCGTCTTTTCAGTTTATTAAAGAAGGGGGTGGTAAGAAAGTAGCCTTGATTCACAATTTAGATACCCATAAAGCCGAATTCCATACATATAGTTTAGAACGCAGTTTGTTCACGGAAGGATATTTATTCGAGTTTTTATTAACCGAGGTACCGGGTAAAAAAGGAATGCACTACGTCATGGCGAGTAAAAGTCCTGACCTGTTATTGACCCATGATACAAGTACTGGGGAACTAAAATTCGAAAAACCTACTAGCGTTGAATTACAAAAGTATTATTGGAGGTTGCTGTTAAACGATCCTGATGATCCCCGAAAACTAGTACTAGAATTCGGGGGAAAGGAAGGTTTTGTCGTGGCACAGGAAGGCACTAAGGCCGTACTGAAAAAGCTGCCAAAGGGATTTGGAGCTAGCAAAACGCTCAGCTTAAAAGTAGAAAAACTCGAGAATCGATTATAAATTTTGAGGAATGAAATTACAGTTTATAAAGTATAAATTAGTACTGCTATACGCCTTTTTTTTAGGGAGTATAGCCGTGCAAGCACAAGAACATCCCCCTGTATTTATATTGACAGGGGCTCATGAGTACAATTCTCATTTCAATACCGGAACGAAGTTGACGGATCAACTGATAAATACGGGAGAACAAGGTAAGGCTACAGTTGAGTTTTGGTTGATGAAAGCCGATGGAAGAACGGTACCAGAAGACGGATATTGGCGCTTTTCAAATTTAAAGCTAGGAGCAAATCGATTCCGTATTATGGGAACCGATAAGCGAATGTTTATCAATATTGCCGGTACACAAACAGAACTAACCTTAGGAAAGCAAGAGCGTTTTTGGAATAATGCCTGGCATCATATTGCATTGGCAATTGATCAAAAGAGACAGCGAATGGCGATTTATGTAGATGGAGAGCTGATCAAAAATTTAAGCTACCCTGCTAATTTTTCACCACAGCTATTGTATTTCAGCGCCATTGCTGGTGATCGTGTTTCCATGGCTGAGTTTAGAGCTTGGAATCGCTTGCGAACACCTACTGAAATAAAAAGAGAACGCTTTGTAACCATCGCTAATGAGAGCATATCAAATTTAAAAAATTTGAATTTAGGCGGGCTGGTGGTTGCCTATGCCGGAAATAAGCAAAAGGAAGAAAAACTCACCTACTCGCCAACGGAAAGATTATTGTGGTATAACATGCTATCGTCAGGAGTGGCTGATAAAAGTAAACCCGCGTATGGAAACGTAACGAGTAAAGTGAGATTCAGCAATAAGCAAGAAATTGAGCTCGCTCAACTGCGCACTGATACCGATCATCCAATTTACAGTTTAAAAGATGTCATGCTGAGTGCATCCATAGGTGATGCAATGAAAGGGAATACAAATTATATCGAATTAAAGTGGCCGCATATTAAAGGAGCTACTCGTTATATTATTCGCAGAAAACAAGCAAATAATCCGTTGGATAAGTTTACCACTGTAGATAGTTATGTACCGAATTCACAAGAAGGAGTTTCGAGCTATTTGAAATATCGAAACGACCGCGGAATATTGCCGAACGAAATTTACACCTATGAAGTGGCGGCCGAAGGAGTACCAGGAAGTAAACCTGGTCAAGCCAATGGTTTTGTGTTCTCAAATGGGATTGTCAAAGGGGCCATAGCGAGTAGCGAACGCATAGCTACTGAAGGAGCATTGGTTGCTGCAGCCTTATCTACAGGTGCTGTACCTGGACATAGTTTGCGATTTGAAAAAGGAGCAAGTCCCATAGTCATAGAAAACAGTACCCGTTTGAGTAGAAGTAGTGGTGCTGTGAGTATTGAATTTTGGTATCGCAATACTAGTAATGCTACTGGAACAAATACCGTATTAAAAATTGCAGATAGTGAAGTTCGTGTAAATAACTCGACCGTAAGCTTAGTGGCAACAGCGGGAGGTGAGCAAACCTATCTCAGTGCTGCAAAACCGAATGATACGGAATGGCACCATTTTGCTTTTGTACTTACGAAGAAAGGAGGAGCCCTGTATATAGATGGAGGTAAGAAACAACCTTTAAATAAAAAGGAACCGATAGTGCCTAATGCCGTAGCTAAGGTTCCATTGGTGAATGATTTAAGTAGAGATCCTGAGTTTTACTTTAATGCGAAAGCCAGTACGTCTTATGAATTTGATGAGGTACGTTTTTGGGATGTGGCAAGAACGACGGAGCAAATTTTTAACAATTACAAGTTAGTACTCGGAAATACTACGAGCACTGATTTAGCACTGTATTATCGCTTTGATTTAAACGATCCTCATGGGGTGTACAATCAAGCCTTGAGAACGGTAGGGAAATTTGCTGGAAAATCATTGACGAAGTTAAAACCAGCAGAACAACCTTTTGTATGGAAGCAAGAAAAAGGAGGCAAGAAAAAAACGCCTATTGTTTACGGTGTATACACAGACGCAAAAGGAGGGTATCGTTTTACTAGTTTAAATATTGGTAATCAGTCGGCAGGAGCAGCATCTAATGCAATTGCGTATAATATAATACCTTCTAAGCCAAACAATGAGTTTTCACCCAAATTAACAGCTAGAGATATTCCGAGAACCCTGAATCCAGCCGAGCCAAGTGCTACACTTTTTACGAATATCTCACAGTACGATATAACGGGAAAAGTTATGTATTTAGCCCAAGTGGAAGGACAGGCAAAGCCCGTTGAATTTCCAACCGTTCAGAATACTACAGTAAAATTAAACGGGAAGGTTGTAAATAGTAGTGAAAAGAATTCTTTAGTGCGCACCAACAATCAAGGAGTGTATAAAGTATCAGGCGCTCCGGGTAGATATGAAGTGAGCATTGGACAACCTCAGTTAGACAAGGCTAATTTGGGAACGGATCGCATCAGTCTCGATTTTAAATCGGATGGATATGCACAATCATTTGAAGCAGTGGAGTATGCCCGTGCTAAGCAAAACGGTTTTGTATGGTCGGGGTTTGTCAAAGCCGATGTTGTGATTGACGATAAAAAGCCTGTAGAAAGAAAAGTTCAAACGGTATTACATTGGGGGAAGTTACGCTTAGAGTTGAGGATGGAAAAACGTCCGAAGCTCGTTGTGATGCACGATGGTACTGAATTGCTGACAACGGTGATAGACAATGATGGACAGTATCGATTTTTTGCGTTGACGTATAACGGAACCACTAATAATCTCGGTTTCTTGGTAAATACAGATTATCAAAATACAAGCCTAAATATCCGAGATACTTCAGCAAAAGTTGTGTTAGGAGCTACCAAGACAGCAGCCGATTATTCAAAGTATGCACGTGCTAATATGGATATAATAGAGTACCGATCTGAGCACTATACCGTTGATGAGTTAGGAAATATCAAGAATGGTAGTGTGGTTAAAAAAGACGAACAGTCGTTGCTACTCTCATATCGTTTTGAGCATACGGAAGGAAATAGGGCCGTGAATTTAGCACCTACCTTGACGGGAAGAACAAACAATTATCTGACATTACATCAAGGGGCACAGTTCAATAATGCGAGTAGTTCTAAGTATCTCCGAAAGTTTGAGTTTGAGTATCGTGCCTATAAGGAGGGCGATGCAAAAGCACTGGTCAATCCAGCCAACGATAAGGTGTATTTATTTAATTTGCTAGAGCCAGCGCTCAACATAAACTTTGAGAATACTACCCGTCGAACGTTTGTCGGTAATATTGTCATCCCTTGTAATAATAATGTTGGAGATTGGGAAGGAATTATCGAGCGTACCGATGTGGCTTTTCCAAAGTACCAAAAGAAAATTACAGCCAGTAATTTTAATGTGGAGAAAAATATGTTCACGGTACACGATTTAGTACCGGGGCAATACAGTGTTACCCTTACCCGCAAAGGTACTGCTGATGTTATCAAGTCGGCGGTAATTGATATGAGAACGCAGAACAGCTCTTATGATTTTCTGTACAGAAATCAACTACAGGCTTCTGTTGAGTTGTACAGTCTTACCAAAAAAGAGTTTGATGAGATTGATGAGATGAAAGACCAACAAGCTCGTATCGCGGCTTTCCAAAAAGCTAAAATTACTCCGACCTGTGGAACGGGTGCTAGGGTGTATAAATTGGTAGCAGGACAGTCCATTTTAGCCAAAGTAAATGTGTTTGAATCTTATCCGGGGAGTACTTGTCCAGTAGCAAATGCGACGGTAAATTTATCGGGTGATATGATCATTCGAAGAACCGAAGGACTTTCAGAGAAAACAGGGGTAAAGTCGTTCTTGACTTCTGTAGGATCACCAAATTTTAGCGGAAATTATCAGCGTAACCTTGCCTTGACGGTGAATCATAAAGGAAGGACTTTGACGACCAATGTTGCCGCTTATGTCACTGGAGCACGTAGAGGAAATCAAGATTTTACACTGCTAGATCCAACGGTAGGAATGGTGTTGTACGATCCTCCGGGAAGTAACAGTTCAGCAACCTTGAGTAGAGGAGCGAATTACAGTTTTTCTAAATCGGTTGTTGGAGGAAAAGACATCAGTACAGATACTTCGATAACCCTGGGTTCTGATATTTCAAACCAATTTGTAACCTTGGCAATTGCAGCACCTTTAGGTGTAGGAGCAGGACAGGGAATTATCTATACAGCAGTAGAGTCAGAAGCAAAATTTACAGGGAAGATTAAAGCCGGTTTTACCTACAGACATACCAGTCAAAATAGTTTGAACATGGCTTTAACGCAAGAAATTAGTACTTCTGATGGAACTACCTATACAGGTGAAGATGCCGATGTTTTTGTCGGAGTTTCAAGGGTGTTGACCTTTGGTACCGGTAAAACTCTAGAGGTAGGAAACGATTGTGTTCCAAGAGTGTTAACGGATAAAAAAATTATGTCAGCAGACAATTTTACACCATTTGTTTATACACGTCAAGATATCGAAGACAATTTATTAAAAGACCTGAGAGTGTTATTGATAAAAAAACACGATGAGTTGTTCCCTCCTTCAGCAGATGCCAAGAAAAAGCGTGAAAATATGGAGCGTAAGGAGATAATAGCCGGATTTAAAATTAATAAAGAGGATAAAAATATCGATAAAAAACTGCTCAATTACGTTTATCAGATTGAAAGCTGGGAAGGTATTGTAAAACGCAAGACACGTGCCGAAAAACTCGCCTATCTAACAAACAAAACGACTACTTTTGAGAATACTACTTCCGACTTGAAAACCGTCGGAAACGATCGCAAATCAAGTGTTACTCAATTGGATAATCAAATTTCGTTTAGTGGAGGTGCGAGCACCACGTATAGCCTTGAAAGATCCAAAAGTCAAGGAAGTGGTAACTCAGGAGGCGCTACCATTGGAGGTGGTAAAACCTTTAGTAAGGATTTGAATCTCGCAGGTGTTGCCTTTAGCTTACAAACAGATTTGGAAATCTCAGGGCTCATTGAAGGTAGTAGTAGTTCAGAGCATTCCAATAGTCGTGTGGATAAGTTTACCCTAGCTGATGCTGACGCAGGAGATCATTTTAGCGTTCGTATCGGTCGTGATAAAACCTATGATACGCCGTATTTCTATACGGTGGCAGGAAAGAGTATGTGTCCGTTTGAATCCGGAACTGCTTCACGAGTGGGTGTGGAGATTGCCATTGATAATAATGTGAAGTACAAAGCAGGTGATGGCGTAATTGAATACGAATTGACCTTGAGAAATACTCAAACGGCTCGTGACGATACAAAAAAGACTTATTATGTCGGAATGGTGGGGTCGTCAAATCAACGAGCACAAGTATTCCTGAACGAATCGCCTATTTTTGAGCCAACCACCGCTTCTACCATTAGTTTTGAACCTGTGAAAGGATCAGATACTGGTGTGAAAAAAGAGGTAAAGGCCATCTTAAAAATCAAACGAGGAGAAGGAGAACCGGAAACCATATCGTATAAGGATATCAAAATTAAAATATGGGCAGATTGTGAAAAAGATGATTACGAATCGTACCGTGTTGATGAATATGCTGAGATAGGTATTAAACCTGTTCACGTAATTCCGGTAACGGCACATTTTACAGGTGCTTGTGTGAATAAAATAGAAACGACGGCCCCTGGTAACAACTGGGTTGTAAATAATACGAAGAATAACAAGTTAAAATTCCGATTCCGCATTCCGGAGTTAGTGGCCAAAAAGCTCGACGATAATTTTAAGGTGGAACTTCAGTATACACTTCCTGGGAATGACGATGATGTGAAAAAGCTAAAAGTATTGTCTATGCAAGAACTCAAGGCTAATATGGATAAGGATACCGGTTTTATTACGTATTTAGCTGATATTTCTGGGCTGTCTGACGGAGCCTACCGCTTCAGAATTGCTCCGAAATGTGATGATGGTGGAGCGAATCTACCTGCAAATAGCAGTAATCCAACGACTTTTGTTAACGGAAATATCAGACGAACTGCACCGGTAGTTATTCAAACCAATCCAGTAAATGGAGGGGTGCTAACAGCAGGAGAGATTACGGCAGTATTTAACCGTGCCATTAACCCGCAAACAGCGGTCAATAGCAGTTTTTCACTTCGTGGAATTTTGGGTGGATTGCCGAAAGATTTGATTGCAGCAGATTTTGATACCAAAGCTGATTTTGTAAAAGTTCCGCACATACCTGAACTTTCAATTGCAGAGCGACAACCATTTACCATCGAAATGTGGTTAAAACCTAAGGCCTTACCATCGGCTGGCACTGCGACGATTTTGAAGAAGGGAGCGAACTATGAGTTAGCAATTGCATCGGATGGAACTCTTGTGGTTAACAAGACAATCCGTGCAGGAAAAGCACTAAAATCGGCACAATGGACCCATGTAGCTGTAACTAGAAATACGGCCGGTGATCTGAAAATATATTATAATGGCGTTTCAGTAGGTGGCGGTCAATTACCATCGGTTACAGCGAACGATGAAGCACTTTGGATTGCCAAAGAAGAAGGCGGACAATCTTTTATCGGAAGTATTGACGAACTTAAAATATGGACCAAAGAGCGCGAAGTTCCGGAGTTGGTAAAACACATGGATAAACAACTCGTTGGAAATGAATTGGAGTTAAAAGCGTATTTTGCCTTTGATAACAATGCCTTAAAAGGTGTTGGAGCGCGACCTGATGAAGCGATCCGAGATTATACTGGAAATGCCATAGGAACTACGGCAGCTGGATTGAGTTTTACACGAGGAGTGGGGAATGCTGCTCCGTTAGATGTAACTAAAATTGCCAAAAACGTACAGTTTCAAATTCTCGTTTCGAACGGAGATACAAAAGTACATATTAAGCCAGTGCTCGACGCTTCTTTTGTGGAGGGAGCAAAGCTGACGGCAATGGTACTCGGCAATCGTTTAGAAGATCCCTTTGGAAACAAAGTTTCGGCAAAAGCATGGTCGTTTATAGTCAACAAGAACACGATTAAATGGAGTACCAATAATGTGAGTGTTAAGCAAACTCAAGGAGTGGCATCTACGATTGATCATGTGAATTTCGACAATTCAAAGGGAGGTTCGGATATCAAACACCGCTTTAAACAAATTCCATCCTGGTTAACAATTCAAAAAAACGGTAAGAAGGTTGCACCAAATACTTTTCTGACCTTAAGAGCAGGTTTTGTAGCGTCGGATCTGAGCTTTACCGTAGCGCCGTACTTAAATCCAGGAATTCATGAAACGGATGTCTATGCCGAGGTGATTCAAACTATTGGAGAAGTTGATACTACCATCGGAATTGAATCGTTTAATCTGAACGTAGAGGTGGCTTGTGCAACTCCTGACTTTGCCGGTGATTTTAATCAAGGATCATTTATTGGGAATATGAGCTTAAACGCGAAATTAATGATAAACGGAACCCAGTCACTGGATAGTAATGATATAGTTGCCGTATACAAAGACGGACAATATCGAGGTCAGGCAACCGTGGGAGACGATGGTCTTGTTCGATTGGCAATTTACGGAAGCGCCGTAGAAACTGGAGCATTGACCTTTAAAGTTTGGGACGCCTCAGAATGTACTGAATACAGTGGAGTGGTTGAACGATATACCTATCAAATTCGCAAGGTATTAGGAAACTTAACCCCAGTGACCTTAACTGTGGGGTCGAAACTTTCGAGAAGAATTTCCCTGTCTTCAGGGTATCAGGAAGTGAGTTTTAACCTCCGTGACAATGCGAGTGGATATGCGCTGTCATTAAGTGCGATAAAAGGTTTGGGAGCCGGAGATCAACTATATCGAGCGGACGATTTTAAGTTGCTTGCCGAAGCGGATGCTCGTGGTCGTTTGATTCGCAAGCCTGACGCTACTGATCTCTTAGACGTGCGAAAAGCGTATATTGTTAGGTTGACCTCTGCTAAAATTAAGTTTATAACTGTTGAGGGAGTAAAAGTACCGCTTACAACTGATGTTGCAATTGCTGGAGGGAATGCCCAAATGAGTATCCCGTATTATCCAAATTCGTTACAAACGATTCCGATTGCTTTGAGTTCTCTAAATGCTACCACCGTGAGTATTGGTGATCGCATAGAGCGACGCACGCTTCACGCGGTATATACGGCTGAAGGTTGGAAAGGAAGTTTAACGCATTTGACCCCGAATTTAGGGTATTTGTATACAGCGAAAAATCCAGGAGTGCTCAATTACAGTGGAATAGCCTCAAGGGCAGGAAACAGGATTCCAAATACTGAAACTCCAAGTACTGATAAGGAACGTATATCATGGGCAAAATCACTGCAATGGCAAGTAGATGAGCAGGCATATCCGCGATTTATGTATGTGGTTGGTCAATTGGACTCAGAAGTACTTGATACAGATAAAGAGCATCTCATAGCTGCTTTTGTAGGAAAGGAAGTACGAGGAGTTGCCAAGCCCGTACGCATTGATGACCAATGGTACTATTATATCGGAATTGGAGGCGTAGCTGCTGAGGAACTGAGTTTTAAACTCTTTGATGGAGAACAAGTGGTTGCACTAGAAAATCGTGTTCCTTTTAAAGTTGGTGCTAAAGGAAGTGTTGTGAACCCGTTTGTATGGCAGCATCGAGAAAAAGGCGATACCAACGAAGCGACAGCGCTGAATTTGGGATACAATTTGCTGCAAAACGAGCCAAACCCAATGAGCACCACTACGCGTATCCGATTTAGTGTTGCCAAGGCTGAATGGGTAGATCTAAGTGTTTATAATTTGCTAGGGCAAAAAGTACAAACACTGCATTCAGGAGTTCTAGAAGCAAATACCTGGCATCAAATCCAATGGAATAGTAGCGATGCGAGCGTTTCGATAAAGCCAGGAATGTACATTTACAAACTGACCACAGCAACGAAACAAATTTCGAAAAAGCTGTTAGTGAAGTAAGTAAACCAGCATTACTTGTTTATAAGTAAAGGAAAGGAGTCGCTCACGAGAGCGGCTCTTTTTTGATGGATATATAAGAAATACTGCTTGTAGGCTTCTTTGCTATTTCCTAAATTTGAAAATGAATACAGCCCTTGTATACCAAGGGCTTTTGACTGCACCATCAGAAAAGAAATAGCGGTGACTACAGAGTAGTATTGCGCGAAAAAGAATCTAACGACAACCTATGAACTTACGAGAGTATATCGTTGAATTTTACCAAAAAGATTTTACGGATAAGACCTATCCTTTTGAGGTTAGGAAACGACAAGTAAAAAAGGGAACAGTCATCCTTCCGTATGGTAAGGTTCCAACAAAATTTTACTTTTTAAACGAAGGAATTGTGGAGATAAAAGTGCTAGCTTCTGGTGAGGATGAGAAAACCATGTTGTTTCAGTTTGCCAATTCTTTTTTTGGGTCTTATGTGGCAGCACTATCAAAAATCCCGTCCGTGATTCAGTGTACTGCAATTTCGAATTGCCTATATGAGGAGTTTACTTTTGATGCATACCAAAAGGCCTGCGAACATTCTTTGCTGGTGAATAAAATAGGAAGAATAGAACTCGAAAAGAATTTTTTGAGAACCGTGCAACGAGAACAAGATTTTCTGACGAAGTCAAAAAAAGAGATGTACCTCGATTTGATTTCTAACAATCCCTTAGTATTGGAAAAGATTCCACTTAAAAAAATTGCCAATTATCTAGGAATTTTGCCCGAAACCTTGAGTAGAATTCGAAAGCAGGTCATTTCTTGACTTCAAGTCAATTTTGGGCTGCGTTTTTCTGTAGATATTTGCCGAAGTTAAGGTTTGTGTTTCGGTAGATTGTTGATTTTAAAATTGTTTGTAATACCTTTTAGCGAAACTAAAAGATTAAAAAGAATTGACTTTTCATAAAGTTATACTTTTTATGATGACAAGAGCGAATGAACTTCCCTTGAATTATTGCTTCATGACAGCACTATCCCTCCCGATCCCCCTTTTCCATCTTGTATTGTGGTTCCATTATAGCGTAAAGCGAATAGTGACAATGCGAGAACCGGGAGGCGATGGTACTGTATTGAAAGGGTAGAGATCGCGTTTTCTGAGGAAACAGATTGAGGTAAGTACAGGAAAATAATTCACTATTTTAGCACTATGCGAAAAGAAATGTCACTCCTAAAAAAACATGTTGAGTCGGTAGTTGGAAAAGCAGATTGGAGCGGGAAATCCTTAGAGTATTCAGCGTTTTTTGAACTGAAAATGTTTAAAAAAAAGGAATTGCTCATGAGTGCTGGAGAACGAAATTTTCCACTTTTTTTTGTCAGTTCGGGCTGTCTACACATGTATTTTGAATCTGAAAAAGGTAGCAAGCAAACAGTGCAAATGGCTATAGAGAATTGGTGGTTAACCGATGTTATGGCCTTTGTAAAAAATCGATCTGCCGATTTTAGTATCCAAGCGGTAACTCCAGTGACGGTTTTGTGTATTTCTAAAGAAAACTATGACCGCTTGCTGGAAACGTACAGTGATTGGAATCATTATTTCAGAAAAGTGTTCGAGATTGCTTACGGAGCTTCTTTGCTGCGAATGAAGTACCAATACGCCTACACAAAAGAAGAACGGTACCGATATTTTATCGCGCAATACCCTGAATTTGAACAACGAGTGCCTCAGTACCTACTCGCGTCTTTTTTAGGGATAACCCCCGAATACATAAGTGAGCTGAGAGCAAAAATACGTTCTTAAACCAGCTTAAGAAAATTGAGCACTACTTCCAATAGTTTTGTTGAAAGTAAAATCAATTTTTATGAATCAGCGATTAAATATTTATCAAGAGCAACCAGAAGCCTTACAGGGAATGTTAACCTTGGAACAGTGGATTGCGCAGAGTGCCTTAAGTAAAAGAGAAGTTTCTTTAGTTAAACTGAGAGCTTCTCAAATAAACGGCTGTTTGTATTGCATACAAATGCATGTTCATGAGGCGGTCAAGGCCGGAGAATCCGAGCAGCGTTTGCACCAAGTGGTTGCCTGGCGAAAGGCAAGTGTTTTTTCTGATGAAGAACGAATACTGCTATTGTTGACCGAAGAAATGACCACCTTGAGTGATGAAGGAATTCGGGAGGAGTCCTACGAAAAGGCTTTGGAACTGTTGGGAGAACAAAAACTCATTGCTGCCATCATGACCATAACTGTAATCAATGCTTGGAACAGAATAGCTATTGCCACCAAGCTTCACTAACAATGCAAAAATCACCGTTTGGTATTAGGCGGTGATTTTTGAGTTATGATGGAGGTACCTGTTTAACTTATAGACAAGCGCTACTAGGGTAGCTCCTGCTATTGGAGCTGTACAATAAATCCAAATTCCATTGTAATTCCCTGATACCAGAGCTGGACCAATACTTCGAGCAGGATTGAATGAGCCACCACTCAAGGGACCTACAACCACAACTCCCAAATAAACGAGTAGTCCGAGGAGTAAGCTCGTGGTGACTAAATTTTCTTTAGTGCGTTCCGAAGCGATCAATACAGCAAAGAGTAGTGAGGTCACTAAAAATTCGAAAATAAAACTAATTGTGATCCCTGCCGTGGGTAGGGTTTCTCCTAAGTGAGGAGCGGTCGGAAATAGTAGGTATAATACACTACTGGCAAGCAAGGCTCCAAGCAACTGTACAAGGATATAAAAGCATGTTGTACTCGGTGCTAGTAGCCCTCGAACACAATTTGCGATGCTCACTGCAGGGTTGAGGTGTGCACCTGATAGCGGTCCTAAAAGATACACTAGAAAAAAAACAGTCAGTCCAAAAACGGCAGCAACTCCTTGGAGCCCTAGCACATTTTCGTGGGTGGTGTTTATAATGGTAGCACCAGTTCCGATAAAGACCAATAAGAAGCTTCCGATAAATTCAGCGAGGTATTTTGTCATAAAATAGAATTTTTTTTTTGACAAAAGTAACAGGACTTCTACACGGGAGTAGCTGTTAAAAGTTCAATATTTTATGAATATGGATCGGAGTTTTGAACGCTTTTTAGAAGATACATTTCGGGAGACTTAATTTGGGGGAATTGCATGAAGAATTACGAGTAAAGTTAGGGGTAGGAGCTAGATATTTTATGGGGGATTAAAGATGCTTTAGTAAAGTAATGGTATTATTTCATTGAAAACTTGTGGATTATGCTATCGTATTCGCTGTGCCTAGGCATATTTTTTTTGAGGCGTTACCTCAAGTTGTTTAAATTGAAATTCATTGAGGTACAACGGCAATTGGGAATTCGCATTCCAACTATTAAGTTGCTGACCAGCTCCGTTAATTACTATGTAGTAACGGATTTGTGTAGTACCAGAGCGCAGTTCAAAATTAGTATCGTTGCAATTAAGGCAGCGATCACTGGTGAGTATTTTGCTATCGGGAAAATGAAAATCTCTAAAATTAGTTTCTTGTTCCATCATCCACGCATCTTTCCGAATCCATAAAATAGCAATCAAACAAATAACCAAAGTCATACTCACTGCCGCTGCATAAGATTGGTAAACCGATAGCTTGTTGCGGAGTTTGTGAAACGGCCTTAGGTTTTCATGTACTTGTTGTTTGTTTTTTTCTTTTGAAATAGGACTGGCTGTTTCCATGCGGTGATGCGTGTGAACGTTGTGAGTTTCTACCTGCGTTTTCTGATAGCTGCTGTAATTTTCGTACCCCAAATAATTGCACAGAGCTCGCAGTACTTCGGGGCGCTTTATACAACTCGGTTTCTTAAAGGCTTCTCGTAAACTCTTATCCCCGTAAATCACATTGTATTCATCCAGTAAATAGGTGGACAGGTACTGTGAAGTTTTGGTTCTTGAAATAGGAGTTCCTAATTCTTGTTCTACTTCTACTTTAGTTTTTGCAAAAGCTTCTTGAACGATTTGTTGGTGCATAATATTAAGTTTTAAATGGTTAAGTTTTGGGAAAATTCAGGGAAATACACTTCCTAAATCTTTCTCATTAGTTTCCTTTTTAATTCCTGATTTCTTTGAGTAATCGCTGTTGCTTTGTACCGGAATTTACGAAGCGATATTACTAATTTATTGCTAGTAACTTCTCCACTAGTAGCGATGGACTTGTGTCTTGAATTTGGAAGTACAAGACGTTTTTCTCTCCCTACTAGACTTCCAAAAGGCCTAATTAATGTGCGCAAACACATAAAAACAGTTCGAGTTACGCTCGATAAAAAAACAGTTGTCTAATAATTACAATTACAAAATGAAGAAATTAACCCTAATAATGATTGCGGTTTTCCTCAATGGAATGCTCATCTCTTGTACTGATAATGATGAAATATTAACCCAAGCTGATACTAAATTAACCAAAGAAGTAAAAGCAAGCACAACCGAATTACAGGAGGATTGCTGTAGCGGTGATGGTACCATATTACCTCCACCACCACCTGATAAACCAACAAAAGATTAGTTGTTAAAAGTAGTAACACTCTATCTTGGAATTAGTATTTTAGGGGAATGAAAAAAGGCAAAATTTCATTCCCCTATTTATTGTTTTTTCTACTTTGTTTTGTTCAGGTTTTTGGACAGGTAGAAACTGATACTATTACGTATTATCAAAAACTCGTCGGAAATCCTCATGGCGAGAATGATTTGGTAGATTCCTTCCGATTTTTTGATTCCTTGTACCAAAAGGCCGAAGCTGAAAACGATATTCGTTACATGGTAATGTGTCTTATTTATCAGTCTGAAATTGAATTTATGCAAGGATATTTCGACGATTCCGAAGAGACGATTATGTTGGGACTGGAGCAATTGGAAAGCGAAGATGAAAGTACCTACATCAAGACCTTAAAAGTAAGTTTATACAACCAGTTAGGTAAAATTGCCAAAGGCCGTAACAGTTATATCGAAGCAAAAAACTACTACAATACAGCTTTGAAATACGCGTCAGGTGGAGCCGATAGCAGTATTATCCTGAACAATTTGGCCTCTGTGTATCGGGAAGAAGGAAAGAAAAGTGAAGCCTTCCTTCACATGAGTAAAGCCTTGCAGAAAGTCGATACTACAGACTTGGGATCTTATTCCCTTTTATTGGATAATTTAGGCCTTTATAAATTGCGGTTCACAGAAGGAGAAGGAGAAAGAGAATTGTTGCGAGCATTGGAGTTGCGAGGCGATGAAATATTTAAATCGAAACGCTATTCTTCCTATGAAAACCTTGGGAACTTCTATTTAAAAAATGGTGATTCCGCTAAGGCAAAAGAAATGTTTTTTAACGGGCTCTCCGTGGCAAGTGATTATAATAACGACGATTTTACGATTCGATCACTTGAGAATATTTTAGCTTTGAGTACCGATTCAATTGCTAGAAAGTATTCCGAGCTCATCAGAGGAAGGTCTACATTAAAAAGCAAGCAAAATGTCAATTTTGCCTACCTAAAATACAACAAAGACAAGGAGAAAAAGATCGCTGCAGAGGAACGAGAAGCACGGATTTTATATCAGACTTTAGGAGTCTTGGTTTTTTTCTTGGCCGTAATATCCTACTTTTTTTATCGTCAACAGCACAAAAAAAATCTCGCCGAAAATATCATAGAAACTGAAGGACGAATTTCCAAAACAGTCCATGATGTTATTGCTAATGATCTCTATCAGGTCATGAATAAAATGCAGAATGCAGGTACCGTAACCGATGAAATTTTAGACGATTTAGAAGGGGTTTACAATAGAGCGCGTGATATTTCAAGAGATAATTTCGTGATTCAAGAGGATATGGATTTTCTCGAAATTTTAAACGACCTATTCAGCAGTTATAAAACCGATGAGATTTCAGTAATTACCAAGAATTTGTCTATGATTAATTGGGACCTGCTGCCCCTTCTAAAAAAGAACGTCCTGTACCGAGTATTGAAAGAATTACTTACCAATATGGCAAAGTACAGTGAGGCTTCACTGGTGGTCATTGCCTTTAAAGATACAGGGAAACATATCGAAATTAAATACAAAGATGATGGTATTGGGTGTCATATTTCAAAAAAAAATGGATTGATAAATGCGGAAAACCGTATTCATTCTATTAGCGGAAGTATTACCTTTGAATCGGAGCCTCGAGAAGGATTTGTTAGCAAAATTATTATTTGATATGTTTAAGAAAGTTTTGATTGCTGAGGATATGGATGATATCAATAAAGGTGTCTATGCTACGCTCAAAGAAATGGGAGTTCGGCATATCGATCAGGCACAGTATTGTGACGATGCTTATCTTAAGGTACAAAAAGCAATTGCCAATGGAACACCCTACGATTTATTAATCACAGATTTGTCGTTTAAGAATGATTATCGCGTACAGTATTATACCTCAGGATTGGATTTGGTTAAGGCCCTACGAGAAAAAGAAATTGCGATTCCCGTTATTGTGTATTCCGTCGAAGATCGATTACAACCGGTGAGGACATTTATCAATATCTACAAAGCAAGTGGTTATGTTTGTAAAGGACGTCATGGATTAAAAGACTTAGTACGAGCAGTAAATCAGGCCTATAGTAGTGAGGAACCGTTTTTGTCGTTCTCCGTTGAAAAAGCCTTGAAAAGTTCTGAGAGTAATGATATTAATGATTACGATATTCAATTGTTAAACCAATTAGCGAAAGGACATTCCCAAACTCAAATTAGTGCAAACTTTGCCAAAAATAATATCAGTCCGAATAGCTTGAGCTCCATTGAGAAACGTTTGACGAAGCTCAAAGATATTTTTAGAGCAAACAATTCTGCTCACCTCGTAGCGAAAGCAAAAGATTCTGGATTTATCTGAATCAGATTTCTCATTTTTTTAAAAGTTCAACGATTTATACAAAAAAAATTAATGGCCTTACGGGAAACCGTAAGGTTTTAATTTTTTAGAATGTTAAGTTTGAGTGTTTTTAGTGTATTGTGTATTTGGTACAAGAGTTTTACACCTAGCAAACTATTCGTTATTCTATTATTTGTTGTTGGTTTTGCTAGTGCAATTACATACGGTTTTCACACCGAAAAGGGGTAGGAATTTCACCGTGAAAACTGCCGATATCAACGGTACTCAAAAAGGGAAATTGATGTACAAACAACCGTGACTAAAGGGTTTGTAATTTGTTTAGTGTTGAGTCTGATTAAAAATCAATTACTACTGCTACAATGGCTAAAAACGAATTAGTACAGCAACCGGTATCGAGGCCTTCTCTGTGGAAGGTCTTCGGTACATTGTTCTCCGCTAATTTTGTTGCTATTTGAAAATCACCGTCGAACTGAATTTTTTAGGAAGCTTAGCTTTTTCCCAATTGCTTGAGCGCTATTTCCGATCCAACTTAATGGAATTAAAAAAGCCAACTCCGATAAGGAGCTGACTTTCTTCGAAAAACAATTAGTAAAAAACACTAGTTGCAACGACTAAGAATTGCTGTAAATTCCTGGTCATTGCTAATTGTTAAGCCTGTTTTTCCACCTAAAGAGAAATGAACAGGATAGGTGAGGTTAAAGCGATCGTTTGCTTTAATGCCATCTAACAAGTTGAAAAGATCCGTATCGGAAGTTAATTCCTTCGATTGTTGATTGAGATTTGCAGTTATAGGGTATTCCAAAACAAAACAATCGTCCTTGTCAATCGTAGCATCAAAACACATGTCGAAAAGGGCTTCTAGTTTATTTTGTGAGTATACATAGCGCAAACTGTTATCTGCCATTTTTAGTTGTATCGGAAATTGGAGTGCAGGCTCTTTCGTTTTGTTTAAGCCTTTAAAGTATTTTAGCAATGCCGCTTTATCATTCATTGTAATCGTCTTTCCTCCTTCCAAGGCATTTATAGGGTACTGAAATTCAAAACAGCGAAAGCTGTCGAGAAAGTCGTAGTTTGCAATGCGACTGCAGTCTTTGTATAAATTGTCAAACTGTTGACCGTCTTTAACGTTGATTACTTGTTTTGTCGTAGTGTAGGTAACAGTCATTGGGTACACAAAGTCAACTTTGGTCGGGTCTGGAATTTCTCGGTAAAAAGAGCCCATTTCTAGTTCGTTAGCAACGGATTTTACCAAATTTCCGTCGGTAAGTTGCAGCGGGAAGTTTAAATAAAAACACGATGAAATGCGTTCCTTACAGCTGTCGTAAGCAGCATTGAGTTCACTGTAGTTGTTAATATCCGCAGTTTCTCTGCTTCCTCCAAAGTACTTTACTTGGATAGGGAATACAAAATAGGAAACAACTCCTGGATTGAGACTTGCGTAAAAGAGCGCTAGTTCTTCGTCGCTGTTCATGGTTATAGTGCTACTGCCCTTAGTAACTTTGAGTGGGAAAACATATTCAAAACAGCTATAGGTAGTGATACAACTACTGACGAAGTTTTCTTCTCCTTTGTTAGGTTCCTTTTCATTAGGGCCCACCAGTTTTTTGAGTTGAGTAATAAGTTGGTTTTTTGCAGGATCCATCGGAACCGTGACTTCATTACTGTTACAGGAATTAAAAATGCTTGTGAGTAACAACACTAAAATTAAGCTACTCTTTTGTACTAATTTGTCATACATAATTTTGAGGGTTTAAGGGGGTGTTTTTTTGTTCGTGCAATAAACGGTTGAATTAGATAATCCCCCAGTATTACCCTACCAGTTAATTGTTAAATCCTACCAGTTTGCTATTGTTTATAAACCTGTGTTAAGAGCTAGGTATGAGAATTGTGAATTGATATAGAAAATTATAACAGTATTTTTAGAAAACGAGAAAGGATAGTTTTTAGTTTTGAGAAAAAGACAAAAACTATGAATGAGAATTATTGGTTTCTTTGGATACTTTTGGCAAGTACTTTAATAGCTCAAGCACAACAGCGGTCGAAAGGTATTTACGTAATCGATGCAGAAACCCAAAAACCCATTCCTTTTGTAGCTGTAAAGAACAGCAGAAGCAATGAGGGAAGCTATACAAATCGATCGGGTCGATTTGAATTACTGGAGTTCCGGCAATCAGATACTTTATGTATTAAACACCTCGGTTATGAAGCTAAGAAAATACGTATAGATCAACTCAAAGACACTGTAGTAGGACTGTATCAACTACCCGTAGAACTCGATGAAGTTGTCATAAATACGAAACGCTTGCATCCAAAAACAACGGTGTTGGGCTATGCCAATAAGTCCAAAATTTTAACTTGGTATATGCAGCCCCAAATGGAATTTGCCGTATTGCTTAAGTATCATAAAGCGTTGACAAAGGCAACGATAAAGGAAATTCAGATTCCAATTAATACAAAACAGCTAGGAGCCAAGCGAGAGAAAAAGAGGAAATTTCGAACTGCATTTCGAGTACAGGTATATGAAAATAACGATGGTATTCCAGGGAAATCGTTGTTGCAACAGCCTCCGATGGTAATTTGCAATGAAAAATCAGCTAATTTGTTAAAAATTCAGTTGCAGCAGCCATTTCCGCAGTTTGGAGCCGAAGGCGTTTTTATAGGAGTGGAAATGTTGGGGGCCATAGATGATGCTGGGACTGTACGATACCAAGATCGAGGAAGACAGATTTTACCTGGGTTAAGGTTTACACGTAAAAACAAACGCCGGTTGAGTACGAAGTCGTATGTAAAATATCCCTTTTTAGAAAATACTTGGAAAAGCATTGCTTCCTTAACACATTTTGAAGATAAGGGATATAAATTGGCAGCGAGTATTGTGGTGGTCTATGATCGGAAGTAGCTCCCCTCCCCAAACAACGCGGTGTTTTTAGGGAGGGGAAGAAACTAAGATGCTTGAGCAAAGTTTTGAATGGCTTGATAAGCATGGTTTTGTAAATCCTGATCTTCCAATTCAGGAAAAAGCGCTCCCTGATCTACCAGAGCTCCGGTGAGTACGTTTTTTTTACTGGCATAGAATTTTCCACTTCTCAGATCGGGATTGTTCAGTGCGTTCACAAAGCGTTGTGCACCTTTTTCTAAACTGTGAGACAGCCCTAATAGCGGCATAATTAATGGCATTCCTATATATTTAAAAACGAATCGTTGAATGGGAGGAAGGTCGTTCATTCCTTCTGTACCTCGTGTTCCTCCCGGACTTATGGAGAGAAATGTAAATTCTGGATGTTTACGAGCCATCGCAGACATCCACAGCGTTCCGGCAAGTTTAATATATCCGTATACTTGCATCGCATCAAATTTGTTTTCAAAAAATCGACCGTCGTAAATACGAGTGAATTCTTCGGCAGATCCAGAACTTAGTTCAGGACGTTTCATCCCTGTTTGTTGTATCCCTCTTGCGGCTTCTGAGCTCGCAAAAAGTACTGTTTTCTTGAGCTTGCCAGCCCGAATTAAGGAGTCCACGAGAATTACATGCCCCAGTAAATTGCTGGCAGTAATGGTCGTCACACCTTCGGGGGTAAGTTTTTCAGGAGTTTTCCCCCCGATACCTCCGGCATTTAAAACAACGGCATCTATGGCTTCCGGTAATTCATGTACCGCTTTTTTTACGGTAGCCGGTTGTGTCGTGTCGACTGAAATAATTTCAAATTTGTGACTTTTTGTTTGCTTTTCTAAGTCGCGTTGTGCTTGACGAGCTTTTTGTGCGTTTCGACACGCCAAGTAAATTTTTTTGGTGTTGGGTAACAAGGCTAGTTGCCTGGCGGTGTCTTTGCCGATTCCGGAGTTCGCTCCGGTGATAAGGAAGGTTTTAAGAGTGGTCATGAGATTGTTTTTTAAGGTGAATACTTAGTAGTACGATTCCGAGGATTCCTAGTATAAATTCTAAGGCAGTAGCTTTGACAAGACTATCAACAGGCATACCATCGAGGAGTATACTGAGGAGTCGACCCAAACCGATGGCTAAAAAACTCAAGGGGGCAATAATCGTGGCGGTTTGTGTTAAATATCGGTTTACTACGCCGCTTAACGTAAGCAAGGCAGCAACTAAAAGTAAGGCAGCCGAAGCTCTTGTTTCGTTTAGTAAATTGATGTTGTTTCCTAAATCGATACCTGAAGCCGCTTTGATCATTTCAGGAAATAACAGGGTGGATCCTCCGATACCGAGTAACAGGAGTCCCGTTATCGAGAGGTAGGTTTTGTGAATGGTGGTAAATTTCATAATTGTACTCGTTTAGTTTATTACTTACTGGAGCAAAATTCCTGAAATTTGGGGTCTAAGGATTTACAGTTTAGGTCAAAGGCTGATCATTTTGGTTCAATCGGTAAGCAGAGGGTGAAATTGCGTAAATGGATTGGAAGTTACGATTGAACGTAGTAATAGAATCAAAACCAACATCAAAGGCAATATCGGATATTCTGTATTCCTGCGATTGCAGTAGCTGGGCTGCGCGTTCAATTTTTTTTCTATTTAGGTATTTTTTAGGACTTTCATCAAACACCTCTTGAAATTTTCTTTTAAAAGACGACAGACTCAGATGGCAAAGTGTAGCCAATTCTTCCAGGCTTAAGTTCACGTACAGATTGTGTTGTATTGTGGAAGCAAAGGAGCTGTGTTGAGGTTTAAAAAGTCCTGCCAAAAAATCGAGTTGGGACGGAGCTTGTTCTAATTTACTTATTAGTAAAATGAATTCTTTAATTTTAGTCTTTATAATTTGAGCATCTGCCAATTCTGGATGGTCGAGCAATATGCCAATACTCGCTTTGTAGTTTTCTAATAGCTGATTTATTGGGATTTGCTTCAGGTTATAGGTGCTTTGATGGTTCGATGTGGAGAGGTCGAACTCAAAGATTTCTTCAACCAAAGAGGGGTATAGGAAAATACCGATAGATTCAACAGGATTGTTGCAATCGGCAGCCTGTGTTGTAGGTTCGAAAAAATAATTGAGACACTTGGCCAACATTCCCATTTTGGGGTTTAACTTCAAGTAATCTTCCTGACCACGTACCGCTACTTCTCCTTGATTTACAAACATAAAACAGGCTTCATTTTCAGCGTACTCTTTTAGGGTTCTACTAAAATAGGGCATGGATAGCTTTATAAAAACTATCCGGTCTTTATAACGGAGTACCTGCTCTTTGAATTCTGTAATGGCCATGGTTTAGGAGTTACTTGAAAGCTGAGTTTTTCTGTATTGCGTCGGTGTTTGTTGTGTCAACTTTTTGAAAGCGTGATAAAAAGTAGCCTTGCTATTGAAGCCGACATCTAAAGATATGGCAAAAATGGTATCTGGCTTCTCTTCAAGTAGTTTCTTTTTAGCCTCTTCTATGCGAAATCCATTGATGTAGTCAGAAAAACTCACCTGTTTGTTTTCGTTAATGGCTTGAGAAATATGTGGTACAGAAGTATCCAAACGGCTGGCCAAATTATTGATTTTAAGCTCCGATGATAAGTAGAGTTTTTCTGCGAGTACCAAATCATTTATTTTTTCAAACAGTGCCAGTGAGTTATTTAGACTGGAGCGTTGGTATTTTTTGCGTTCGTTTTCTGGCAAATCGTTATAATCACCCGTAAAGGCGAATACAGGGAAATACATCAGCGAGTAGATAAAAACGAAAAAGTAAAGCGTGTACAAAATGGGTTCCGTAGTAAATACGAGTTTAAAGCTTACCATTTTAAATAACAGCAGTAGTACTTGCACAAACATGGCAATGATAATACCTATGTTGATGAGCAGCATCCAGCGGACCCAGCGAAGGTAGATGTCTTTTTTAGTGTCGAGTTCTATCAATAAAGGTTGCGTTGTGAACAAAACAAAAGCGCGATAGATAAAAAAGATATTGATCAAACACGACATCATATAGTCGTAAATACCGTATTGTATAATCGGTGAATCGACATTTTCTAATAGCTCATAATACGATTCGGAGTCTCCTAAGATACGAACGGCATAAGAAAAGAATACGACCTTGCAAAGTGCGGTAATTCCCAATAATAGGAGGTAAGGCTTGAAATTAACGTTGCGGTTGATCAGTGTAGAACTAAAGTACAAAAAGCTGATACCGACAAAGTGAAAGATGATAAAGAAAATAAAGTCGACAAACAACGGAGTGTTGATTCGATTGATTTCCAAAAAAGTCGTAATGGATAAGAGGGTATAAATAACAACGATGAGCAACAAACTCTTTTTAACTACCTTTTTTCGCGTAAAGTTGTTTCGAGTTGATAGTATAAAAAAGCTCAAGAACAATCCTAACAAGGTACAAATAGTAGGAAAGAGTTGGGTGAATTTCATAGATCCGGGCTTAGATGTTCCTACAAAAATAAGATTCTTCAACTAAAAATGTCCATTTTTATAAAATTGAATACAGTAGTGTGTTAACTAGTTGTTTTTAAGGGTTTTGTTAAGGGGTGTAAAAGTGTCTAATATTATAAAATACGACAATTATACAAGGAATGATTCCTAGTTTTGCATCTCAAATTTAAAATTAGTATATTTATTATCAGTCACTTAGTTGCGTTATTCGCGATTCTTCCCCCTACAGCTAAGTCCTATCTATCAAAACCTAAATAATGAAGAAATTTGTTTTAATACTGAGCTTGTTGAGCACGGTATTTCTCGTTGCACAGCAAAAGAGAATAGTCAATGTCGGGATTTTACTCGACCAGCAAGCTACGGAGTTGGCACCACTGTTAAAAGAATTACAAGTGCAAATACAAACTGTAGTAGGAGAGGATGCACTCGTGAGATTTCCTGAGAAGTCCTTGCTCATTAATGATTATGACACTGCACTCGCAAAAGCGCAGTACAAGACATTATTGGCGAATGAAACGGATATCGTTTTGGCATTCGGTATTGTAAATGGGTTGGTATTATCCCAACGAACCAGCTATCCGAAACCGACGGTATTGTTCGGAGCGTTAAATCAAGATCTGCACAAAATAGATATTAGTAAAAGAACTTCAGGAATCGAGAATTTCACCTACTTGGTAGATTCTCAGTCTTTTCTCAGTGATTTGAAAAAGTTCAAGGAGTTGACCAATTTTAAAAGGGTGGGAATTATTATGGAGAAAAAGATCGTCGACCTTTTACCCATAACGCAACTTTTTGCCTCGGAGTTGGAAAAATTAGACGCAGCTTATAAGCTTATCAGTTACAGCAGACTCCAAGATATAGAAGATCAATTGTCGGATGTCGATGCCGTGTATTTAGCAGGAGGTTTTTTTCTGAAACGAGAGGAAGTAAAATCTTTAGCAACGTTGTTTATCGATAAAAAGATTCCGTCGTTTACCATAAATGACTTGGAGTACGTGCGCGCAGGAATCATGGCGAGCAATCAGTCAGAAGATAATTTAGATCAGTTTTTTAGGCGAGTAGCCATAACAATTGAGCAGTTTATAGCAGGGAAATCCTTAGCTGAATTACCTGTGTACATCGACTATAACTCACGTCTTACGGTCAATTATACGACTGCAAAAGCAGTGGGAGTCCCCATCAAGTACAGCCTGATAAACGATACTGATTTTGTTGGAGAGGAGTACGACCCAAATGCTGAACAAACCTATACTCTACAATCGGTAATGGATCAGGTGCTGACCGCAAATCTAGGACTGAAGGCAACCGAGAAAGATGTCGCTCTCAGTGAGCAACAAGTACAAACAGCTAAAAGCAATTTCCTTCCTAGTGTCAGTGCCGCCGCTACCGGTACTTATGTAGATCCGCGATTGGCAGCCATTAGCAATGGCCAGAGTCCAGAGTTTTCAACGGCTGGAAATATAACCTTACAGCAAACCGTTTTTTCAGCTTCGGCAGGAGCGAATATTACAGTTCAAGAGGCCCTGAAAAAAGCACAAACTGAAAATTACAAAACGGAAGTATTGAATACTGTTTTTAATGCTTCTAATGCCTATTTCAATGCACTGATTTTGAAAGCAAATGCGCAAGTTCGCATGCGTAACTTGGATCTGACCAAACGAAATTTGCAAATAGCAACAGAAAACTTTGAAGCCGGTGAAGCTGGGAAATCAGATGTACTTCGTTTCCGCAGTGAGCTAGCTCAAAACACGCAAGCCATGATTGAGGCAATCAATCAATTGGAACAAGGATTTGTGAGTTTAAATCAGTTGCTAAACAATCCGATTGAGCGAGCTATTGATGTTGAAGACGCTGAACTGGACAAAGGCCTGTATAAAGATTATAACTACCAACAGCTTACCGAACTGCTCGACAGTCCTACTACCCGTGAACCTTTTATTGCCTTTTTGATTGAAGAAGCGAAAAAAAATGCGCCCGAATTAAAATCCTTACAGTTTAATTTACAAGCTACTGAGCGCAATATGCGATTGAGTGGATCCGATAGGTTTTTACCTACCGTTGCCTTGCAAGGTCAATACAATCATACCTTTAGTCGACACGGAAAAGGAACGACTCCCTTACCCGGTTTTAGCGTATTAAATTCAAATTATAATGTAGCGCTAAATGTGTCGATACCTATTTTTAATAGAAATCAGAATACGATCAACTTGCAAACAGCGAAAATCCAGAAGGAGCAAATTGAGTTAAACAGGGCCAATAGTGAATTAAATATAGCAGCAAATGTTCGTAATGGAGTGCTCAATTTAGTAAATCAAGTGTCTAATATTGAACTGTCAAAAGTATCAGAACAAACGGCTCAGGAGGCACTAGAACTCACGCAAGCTTCTTATAAAGAAGGGGCAGTTACTGTTATTCAGCTCATCGATGCCCAAAATAATTACATCAATGCACAATTAGCAAAGGCCAATGCCGTCTACAATTTCCTCATAAATGCCCTGCAATTGGAACGCAATATCGGTTATTTCTTTTTGCTCCACAGCCCAGAAGAAAATCAAAACTTTACGCAGAGATTTAAAGAATACCTACTAAAAAAATAAATTCAATACACGAAAATACAGTTAACAATGAAATACAGTATCTCAACAATTCTAAGCTTAGTCATGACCCTAGCGCTCATCGTTGCCTGTGGTTCCGAAGAGAAAGCCGTTATCAAATTAATTCGCCCCGTAAAGTATCAGGAGGTACAAGTATATGGCGGGGATAAACAACGTTCTTTTAGTGGAACATCGAGAACTGATAAGATCATAAAACTCAGCTTTCGAAGCGGAGGAATCATAACGAAGTTTGCCATCAAAATTGGGCAAAAGGTTAAAAAAGGACAAGAATTAGCAGTATTAGACAATGTGCAAGCTCGTTTAAATTATCAGAGTGCCTTAGCGAATTTGAACAGCGCTGAGTCAGCGATGAATACGGCTAAATTGAGTTTAGACAGGTCGCGCAGACTCTTTGAAAAGGGAAGTATCGCCCTGAGTAATTACGAAGCTGCAAAAAATCAGTTTACGTCTGCAAAAAATTCCTATGCGACAGCCAAACAAAGTGTAGCACTCCAGCAAGAACAAATTCGTTACGGATATTTAGTAGCACCGGAAACAGGAATCATAGCCTCAGTGGTAGCCGAATCCGAAGAAAATGTCAGCGCGGGGCAAACTATTGCAACCTTAAATGCCGGAACAGCCATGGAGATATCTCTGGGATTACCCGAAAGTGTTATTAATGGCGTTCGCGAAGAGATGGCGGTAGAAGTAGCATTTGCAGCAATCCCGAATACGGTGTTTAAAGGAAAGGTTACGGAAGTAGCTCCTGCTGTAGATGCCAATACTGCTACGTATCCAGTTAGAGTGGTACTGACCAATCCTTCTGCTGCTGTAAAGAGCGGAATGGCGGCAAATGTGAATTTTCATTTGGACAGCCAGTCGACTACTAAAAAACAGCTGGTAGTACCAGCAAATGCCGTTGGTGAAGACAGTAATGGAAACTTTGTGTTTGTCATCTTACAAGAGGGAGACACTACAAGGGTAAAGAAACAGCTCGTTCGAATTGGAGAGCTAACCCCTGATGGCTTTATTATTTTGGAGGGATTGACACAAGGAGAAAAAATTGCGACTGCTGGTTTGCAAACGCTTTTAGATGGACAGGAAGTGAAACTAAACTAAGCGACAAGGATGAATTTAGCAAAGTTTTCGATCGAGAAGAATCGAATTACCTTTATGGTATTGTTGACCATAGTTATTATGGGAATGGTAATGTATACAGGACTGTCCAGAGATAGTATGCCTCCGTATACAGTACGTGTGGCTTCTGTGGTTTCGTTTTTTCCCGGAGCGAGCCCAGAACGCGTTGAGTTGTTAGTGTCCGATAAAATAGAAAAATTAGCACAAGAGCTCCCAGAGCTAAAGGAGGTCACCAGTACATCCAGAACCGGGCTGTCAGTAGTGGCTGTTACATTAAAAGACGAAACTCCTACAGAAAAATTACAGGCAGTATGGGATCGTTTGAGACGAAAAATTTCAGCCATCGAAGGATTGCCACAAGGGGTACGCCCCGATTTACAGGACGACGGTATTGGCGATGTGTTTGGAATTGTAGTCGGACTGACCTCTGATGGGTTTACCTATGCGGAAATGAAAGAGTATACAGACGATATTCGCGATGACCTCATTGCCCTGTCTGATGCTGCCAAAGTGGAAATAGGAGGAATTCAGGAAGAACGCGTCTTCGTCGAATTTGACAATACGCGTTTAAAAGAATACGGACTGTCGGCCTCTAAATTACAGCAAATAATTGCGAGTACGAATATTCTGAGTTCAGGAGGACAGGTAAATGTAGGAGACGAACGCATTATACTTGAACCTTCAGGGAATTTCAATTCCATTGAGGATATTAAAGAAATGTTGGTGCCTGTTGGTAATGGATCGCAATTAGTGAAATTGGGAGATATTACGCAAATCAAAAAAGGCTATGTCGATCCACCTACTCAAATTGTGAAAATTGATGGGAAAACGGCCATGTCTTTGCACGTAAACTTAAAAAAAGGAGCCAATGTCATTGCTTTGGGAACCGAAGTTGATCGTGTAGTTCAGACTTGGAAAGCAAAGCTTCCCGTAGGTTTGGAGTTAACACGAGTATCCTCAATGGACACGTATATCGATAATAAAGTCCAAAACTTTATCAGTAACCTAATGCAGTCTATCGGTATTGTATTGGTGGTGATGTTGGTGTTTCTCGGATTCAGAACCGGATTTGTCATTGCGAGCTTGATACCCATTGTTACGATTATGACCCTGTTGATTATGGGGGTAATTGATATGGGACTCAATCAGGTGACCTTAGCAGCGCTTATTATGGCCCTCGGAATGCTGGTCGATAATGCGATTGTTGTCGCAGAAACTATTATGGTAAAGTTAGAACAAGGAATCGATAGGAAAACAGCGGCTGTGGATACCTTTTCGGAACTCTGGATGCCCTTGCTCATATCTACCTTGACAACCTCTGCAGCCTTTTTGGCTTTTTATATGTCTCCGACGACTATGGGAGATATTGTAGGTCCTATTTTTGTCGTGATTACCATAGCCTTGATGTCGTCGTGGATCATTGCACTTACCATAATAACCCTCTTTTGTTACTTGTTTTTAAAGCAGGTACCCAAAGCGGAGAAAAAAGAAAGTGTTATCGATAAAACCATCAACCTGCTCAAAGAAAAATACAAAGATTTGATATTGATCACGCTCAAGAGAAAATGGCTGGTGATTGGCGGAATTTTTATTGCCTTTTTCATGGCGATATTCGGATTTACAAAAATTCCTTTTTTGTTTTTTCCCGATAGTGATAGAAATATGGTTACCGTAGATATCAATCTACCGTTAGGAACCAAAATTGAGCGCACCAAAGAAATAACTGCTAAAATTGAGCAATACATGCTCGATTCTTTAAAAACAAACTCGGAACGAACACTCGGAATTGTGGATTGGTCTTCGTACGTAGGGCAAGGTCCCGCGTCATACGACTTAGGTTACAGTCAGGATGAGGCCAACTCTAGTTATGCCCACATCTTGGTAAATACCTCTTCGTTTAACGAGAATAAAATGGTCATAGCAAAACTAGATCATTTTACTTTTGAGAATTTTCCGAATGCCGATGTGAAGGTCAGTGCTCTGGGTTCAGGTGGAGGAGGTACTCCTATTGAAATCAAAGTTTCAGGAAGTCAGCCTGATGAGCTCGCCAAAATAGCCGCAGCTGTAAAAGCCAAGCTAGCGAGTTTTCCTACCACTAAGAATATCAAAGATGACTGGGGGCCGAAAAGCAAAAAGTTCCTGATTAAAATAGATCAGAATAGAGCGCAAACAGCCGGAGTGTCTAGTCAAGATATAGCGACCTCGTTGACTACTGTTTTAGATGGTTTTCAAACGGGAGAATACCGTGAAAATGACAAGTCAATACCTATTTTAATGCGCAGTGGCGATAGCCAACAGCAGAGTTTAGCTTCGTTGGAAACACTGAATATCTTCGCACAAAATTCCGGGAAGAGCGTACCGCTATTACAGGTCGCGACCATCGTTCCTCAGTGGCAATATTCAAAAATTAGACGTCTTAATTTGAAGAAAACAATCAATGTGTCTTCAAAAATTAGAGAAGGAGGAAATGCGAGCGCTATCATGGCCGAAGTAACTCCTTGGTTGGAAGCTCAACAAAAAAACTGGCCTCGCGGGTATGCCTTTGAGCTCGGTGGTGACGCTAAGCAAACGGCTGAAAGTATGGGGTCTGTTATTAGTTACCTTCCTTTATCAGGTTTTATAATTGTGTTATTACTAATTATCCAATTCAATTCTTTTAGAAAAATGGGAATGGTAGTACTGACGATTCCATTAGGAATTATTGGAGTGGTCATAGGTTTACTGCTGTTCCAGGAACCATTCGGATTTATGCCTTTTTTGGGGGTGATTTCGCTCGCCGGAATTGTGATTAACAACGCAATTGTATTGATTGATAGAATGGAAATAGAACTGAGCTTAGGCAGAACCTCACAAGATGCCATTATCATGGCCTGTTTGCAGCGATTCCGACCCATTTTACTCGCCACGTTTACTACGGTACTCGGATTGATACCGCTGTATGTATCGGGAGGTGAAATGTGGGAAGGTATGGCGGTAAGTATCATGATCGGACTGCTGTTTGGAACTGTGATAACGCTGCTGTTTATTCCAGCCTTATACAGCGTTTTATTTAAGGTGAAATTTGCTGATTACAAGTTTAACAATGCGCTTCTTGAGGAAGCTTAATGTTAATTATTTATGTTTGATGAAAACCGAGCACGTGCTCGGTTTTTTTTATGGAGTAAATTAAAGGTTCAATCACCGATTTTCAGGTGTAAATCCAAAAGAAACTCCGTGTAGTATTTTTTAATTGGTTGTTCACGTCGTTTTTTTCGTGAGTCACGACAAAAAATTGGTTAAGTCCTTGTTTTGTAGGTAGTTTTGAGTGTGTTTGTTGTTCGGGTCAAAAATTGACGATACTCAAATGTAGTAGCTGTAAAAAGTGTTTTGGCGCGAATGAACACATACAATTAACCTAAAATCTAAATGTAATGACAACGACAAAAAAGAAATTTACCAACTATCAAAAATTGGTACATCAGCACGTACTTAACTACGTAACTGCAACCGATACCAGAGAAAGAGAACTGTATTCTCCCGAGTTTATTTTAGAGCGTATCAAACCAATGCTCCAAGCTGCTGGATTGCGGGCAGGTATTCAGTCGATAAAAAAGGTACTGGAAGCCTCGCCTGAGTTTTATTATAATGAGCACTCTGCTGGGGTGGCTTCGCTAGTCAGAAAAGCGAGTTTGGACTACGAAATAGTTCCGGTAGGAGCCTTTGATCTGGTTAGCTTTTCAATAGGAGATTTTAGCGCAAATGAACTATCCGGACATGCCGAAGATGTGATTTTAAGTCCTAGGTTAGGGGGCTTTTTCTTACCTGTGAGCGTGGTGGTTAATGGCATCGTGAACTACGAGTTACGCATTAGCAATTTGAAAACAGCAGAAGGTGAAAGCTATCAACTTCAAAATGATAGTACTAGTTACAGTGTTGGAATTCAGGTGACGGAGAATGTATTACAGGTTACAGACGTACCTTTTGTTCAAGAAAACCTAAAGCTTATTCATACAGACGATCAATAGCAGTAATCTAAAAACGGAAATTATGAAAAATAGTATTGGATGTCTCCTATTTTTAAGCGCCGTCACAGTGGGAATAGCTCAAAATTTAGGAGTAGATAAATCAGGATATAGTACCATCTATACCAAAGGAGCGAATGTGAGTTTTAATCTAGTGGAAAGTCAGTTACACTTAGATTATTTTGATGAAACACAGTGGAAACGAGACCCTAAAAAGGAGGTGTGGAACGCCTATTTTTACGGAGCAAGTATCGCTGCCAATGCAAACGAAGGGATTGGTGAATTGATCTCAAAAGGAAACTTAAATGCCGGTGCCAATGCAGAAGTAGTTTTTGGATTCAAAACCCATCGATTGCGAGCAGACCCGCTCGGAGTGTCTTCTCGCGAATCTGAAAAAGCTATCTTGGATAATCGCAATACACAAAACTGGAAGAATCTGTACATGTATTTTAGAAAACTCAAGGGAAGTATAGCGTCTGTAAAAAACAGTTTATGGAATGACTTTGTAAATACGTATGTAAAAAAGAGTGCCCGAAAAAAACTATTAAAAATAAATGCAAGCACCACAGAAACATCAGTTTTGGAAACAGCGCTAAAGGGAAAACTAAACACTGCTATTGGAGTAGATGAAGCGCAAGCACAGTTTTTTTTGGTCGCCGAGCAACTAGACAGTCTACTAGCACAAAGAGAAATCTTTACTCGTTCAAAAGGTTGGGATAATTTTGTGACCAGTCTGGAGAAATTAGAAGAGATAGAAGGAGTATCGCTGCCAGAGGACCTTGTACTGCAGCGCACAAAATGTGAACAATTTATTCAGGATATTGGGAACGTTGAAAAAGCGCTCTTAGCGCTAAAGCGCAAGAGTCATACTTATGTAAGTTCGGAAAAATGGTTAATAAAACTGGGAGTAAATCAACGAGATTTTGACCTAGACGTCAATGCTCAAGGACAAACAATTGAAGAGCGTATCCAACACATTCGTTTTACATCGATGGTTGTTGAACTGCTGTACAACCTACAAATTAATTACAACCACTTTATAGGAGTCGGACTAAGAGCTGAACGCAGTAACAATTTTAACGCGTTAAACGAGCAAGAAATTTCTTTTACAGATACTAATGGTAACTCTCAAGCAGTAAAGGCCTATCAAGGGAGTTATGAGACTTTTATGAAATATGCTATTAACGCTGATTATATGTATCTTAAGCGTTTAAATAAGGATCCGAAAAACTACAGTTATCTCATACTTAACCCGTATTTACGCCACGCGGTGTTCAAAGGAAATAGCCAGCTTTCCAGTCAAACCAATGTCGGAATAGGATTGAATTTGTTTAATAGCAAAGCGGATAAAGTATTGGGCGGAGCCTATGTGCAATTGAATGATGTACTGCGCATGAATACCGATGATCCGTTGAGAAACGGGGTGTCTTTTGGACTCGTGCTGAAATACGCATTTAGCGGATTCGATTTTGAAGAGAAAGTAGAATAATAACCAAATATTTTAAATTATGAATGAGCAAAACAAGGAATTGAAAACAGTTGCCAGCGAAACGACGTATCCTCGTGATATGAGAGAAGTTAACCGAACTATTTTTTCTAACTTAGTAGTCAGTAACAAAGCCGATTATCAAGTAGGACATGTTCAATTTGATGGAGAGGACAGTTTTATCATTTTGATCAAATTTGCTGAAGGGAAGCCACAAGGAACTTCTACAGAGGTCAGTACATTTAGTTTTCAATTAGTGAATTCGAATGAAAATAACCCGAAGTTCAAACTGTATCAAGTTGCAACGATGAAACCCGGAGAGCCTTATTACAGACAAGGCTACCTCAATTTTAGAGTCATTGTAGAAGAGGCCATGGGTACCGAAAGTGTACCAGTGCCGCTGTTGCATAACGAGGTGGTTCCGATTAAAAACGTTGGAGAATTAGTCGATTTTCACGTGTTTAAATTAATCTATGATGGAGAAGGAAACAAAAATTTTGAGCCGTTTAATATTGGTGGACATTTGTGCCAGGGTAAAACGGTTAAAGGAAGTTAGATTCCTGATAGTTTTTGGGAGCTGCTTTGGACTGTTGGTCTGTTGTTCAGCTCCTTCTTCCAATCGTGCATTAGCGAACCGTGTTCTGGCCAGAAATTATGGCATTCTTGCTACTCTTTCGAAAAGCAACGAACTGGATTCGGTAACCAGGCAGTATCTAGAGGTCTATGAGCAACTAATGAAAAGGGGTACTTATCAATCAGGTGTTTTCAAATTGTCACTCAACAGAAAGGAGCCTGTAAAAAGCGCTGCTGCACTTCATTATTTGCTGTATGGAGATATACAAAACCAGTACTTTTTTAACGATTCTTTGGCCTACAGGTACTACAGACGAGCACTGGAAATAGGAGAAAATCATAGAGAAGTAGCAACTGAAAATGCAGCTCTTCAAAGGTTGTTAGGATTGCTGTTGCGCAAGCCCAAAAAGTTGAGCTTGTACAAACAATACTTAGCCCGATACCAAGGACAGCAACAAGGCGAGGAAGATTATTTCTGGACCAGTTATTACAAATTATCTTTTCGGTTGAATAGTGATTACTTAAAAACGACCTCCGTTGAGGTCTTTCAGCCTGATTTGAATTATTACCGAGAAACTTTTGATAGTTTGGAGCGCCTTGAAGTATCTAAATACAGCAGGGCTGCAGGCTATCAAATGCGAGGAATTTATTGCGATTTAATAGCTAAAGAACCGGCTATGGGCGCCGAGTATTTTATTAAAGCTCAGCGAGAATTGGCAGCGATAGGATGGTTCTATTCGGAAGTAAAACTACTCAGAGCTCAGGTAAACGAAGGTATTGCCCTCAAATTGGAAGGTGATTATCAGGGAGCTATTAAGCAGTTCATGCGCGGGATTCAAAATGCGCATTTTGATCGTAGTGGCTATGTGAAAGAGGTGGTATATCAAAATCTATCTGATTGTTATGGAGCCCTAAGACAGCACGATAGTGCACATGTATATCTAAAAAAAAGAAACCAAGTGAATACAACATTGGGAAACTTGCGAGTAACCGAAAATATTTTCATCTATGATTACGAGCAGCAATTGAAGCAGGTGGGAGAGGTAAACAAACAATTGACCTCTCAGCAGTATCTGTTACTTGCGGGAGCTGCTATCTTAGCCATAGGGATGATCATTGTCTATCGAAAATGGAAACGAACCCACCAGAGAAAACAAGTATTGGAATCCGAAAATGAGCGTGTTAAAGAGGAAATAAAAACGATCAGAAGTTTAGTGGATCGTGACCGAATTGTACTTAAAAATAAAGCGTTTATTCACCTGGAAGATTTGAGGTATATCAAAGTTGAAGATCATTATTTGTGGTTTTATACAGCATCCAAGCGAGAGTTTGAACGCGGTAAACTAAAAGATATTTTGCTTGAATTGCCACCAAATTTTGTTCGTTGCCACCGGTCGTACATCGTAAACAAAAACTATATCGAACAGCGCAGTCACAAGGAGGTAAAGTTGGATGGTGAAATTTATATTCCGATTTCCAGAATGTATAAGGATGAATTTTAAGGATTCTGTATTTTGTGTAAGATATTGATTAAAAGATAGTAAAGTTTGGAAAACAATTGTTACATTTAAAGCCTAAAGTGTTTGTAAACTGCATGGCTAGGAGTTGAAATATTGATAACGTTTGAGTGTTCACCAATACTTAGAAACAATTTTCCAGAAGGAGGTTGTTGAATTTTTGTTAACTAATAGTTGATTTTTGTTAAGTCAAAAAACAATGAAAAATATAAGGTTGGAGAGGAACGTATATTGATAATCTTAGTTTTGTCAATTCCTGAGTACATCAGGTCCAAAGAAAAGGGAAATTTATTTGGAAGCCATAACGCGTTCCTCCAAACCTTTTCATAAAAATACAGTTAAAAGGGTACGCTTGATGAGTTTAAGCATACCTTAACAGCACAAGTGTGGTTTAGTTTTTTAATTTTTGTACCTTTGTAGACAAGTAATGAGAGCAATAATTCACAAAATAGCAGCAATAGTCATGGCCTTGGTAGTGGTTTTTTCTACCTTGTCCGTAACCGTAGATATGCATTTTTGTGGAACTACCTTAGTTGACACCGCACTGTTTAAACAAGCGGATACTTGTGGTATGGAATTGGCGAAAGTCAATACTGACAATACTGCGGATTGTAAAGTTTCAGACAAAGGTTGCTGTAGTAAAAAACAATTTGTCGTCGATGGACAGCAAGAGTTGAAAAACAACGTAGACTCACTGACCTTTGATCAACAAGTATTTTTAACTGCTTTTGCCGTTACCTATCTCAATCGCTTCGTGAATTTACACGATAGCGTAATTCCTTTTCAACACTATACATCCCCACTGGTCGTCAGAGACCTACAACTACTGGATGAAGTGTTTTTAATATGATTTTATGATGACATAGGAAATCGCACAGCGATTTTCAATAGTTAGGGCGATATATCGCCTAGTGTTTCATTGTAAAAATCATCGTTATGCTAAAAAAATGCATACATTTCTTAATACATAATAAGTTAGTAGCAGTACTCTTATTACTGCTGTTTTTGGGATGGGGAATAACCAATGCTCCGTTTCAATGGGATACCGGCTGGGTACCCAGAAATCCAGTGGCCGTTGATGCCATTCCAGATATTGGAGAAAATCAGCAAATTGTCTTTACCGCTTGGGAAGGGAGATCTCCGCAGGATATTGAAGATCAAATTACCTATCCTTTAACAACTTCTTTGTTGGGAATTTCAGGGGTGAAAACTATTCGCAGTTCATCGATGTTCGGCTTTTCGAGTATCTATATTATTTTTGATGAAAAAGTAGATTTCTATTGGAGTCGTTCGCGAATTTTAGAAAAGTTAAATTCACTGCCAGCAAACCTACTTCCAACAGGAGTGAATCCGAGCTTAGGCCCCGATGCTACCGGGTTAGGGCAAATATTTTGGTATACCTTAGAAGGAAGAGATTCGTTGGGAAATACCACTGGAGGTTGGGACCTTCACGAGTTGAGAAGCATTCAGGATTACTATGTTAAATACGGGCTAGCAGCAACCAATGGCGTCTCAGAGGTCGCTTCGATTGGAGGTTATGTTCAGGAGTATCAAATCGATGTAAATCCCGACCTACTACGCCAGTACAATATTCCGCTGGCCAAAGTAGTACAGGCCGTTAAAGAAAGTAACGAAGATATCGGTGCTCAAACGGTTGAAATTAATCAAGTAGAATATTTAGTGCGTGGTTTAGGCTATATTAAATCTATTGAAGATATAGAAAATGCCGTCGTGACGAGTAGCGATTATACAGCTTTGAGAATTAAAGATATCGCTAAAGTCAGTTTGGGAGCCAAGTCACGGAGAGGGGTGTTAGACAAGGAAGGAGCTGAAGTTGTAGGAGGAGTTGTGGTGGCGCGCTACGGAGCAAATCCTCTGGAAGTAATTACGAAGGTCAAACAAAAAATCGACGAGTTGGCTGGTGGGTTACCTACCAAAGTACTGGAAAACGGTACCACATCACAACTGACCATAGTGCCTTTTTATGATAGGACGGAGTTAATTAAAGAAACCCTTCATACCTTAAACGAAGCCTTGACCCTCGAAATATTGATTACGATATTGGTGATTATCGTCATGGTATTCAATTTAAAAGCTTCGATGTTGATATCGGGCTTGCTACCGGTATCGGTATTGATGGTGTTCATCGCCATGAAGACCTTTGGGATTGACGCCAACATAGTTGCCTTATCGGGTATCGCCATTGCTATCGGAACAATGGTAGACGTGGGAGTTATACTCTCGGAGAATATTTTAAGGCATCGCGAGTTAAACCATTCGGGAAAAACTATCGAACAAATAGTGTATGAGGCCACCATTGAAGTTGCTGGAGCTATCATAACCGCTGTTTTGACAACGGTAATCAGCTTTATTCCTGTATTTACTATGGTTGGAGCCGAAGGGAAGCTATTTAAACCTTTGGCTTTTACAAAATCCTTTGCCCTGATAGCAGCAATTTTAGTAGCGTTGTTTTTGTTGCCACCTTTTGCGGCGGTAGTTTTTAAAGAACGCAAAACGAGTAGGGTACTCGCCATGGCTAAGAAAGCGGTCTTGTTGGGAGTCGGTTTGGTAGCGGTCGCCATGGGCCAGTATATTGGAGGATTATTAATAGCCTTCGAGCTCATTAACTTTTTACGTCTAAAGAAAAAGCTTTCTGATAAGCAGGGAAACTTGTTGAGAATTACTATTAGTGCGGGTACCGTTGTGCTATTACTTAGCTATTATTGGCGTCCCTTAGGACTTGAACAATCGGTTTTCCTGAACCTAGTTTTTGTCGGTTGTATCTGTTTGGGATTGTTGGGGATATTCGCGGTTTTTCAACGCTACTACGGCGCGTTATTACAATGGGCTTTGGCTAACAAACTGTTGTTTTTGACCATACCAGCGAGTGTATTACTAGCGGGGTTCGCCATTTTTAAAAATACAGGTAAGGAGTTTATGCCGTCATTAAATGAAGGAGCTTTTTTATTGATGCCTACTTCGATGCCGCATGCCGGAGTAGCCGAAAACAAACGCGTGCTACAACAGCTCGACATGGCCGTGGCCACGATTCCTGAGGTAGCTACTGTCGTAGGAAAGGCCGGAAGAGTGATGTCAGCGCTCGATCCAGCACCCCTGTCTATGTATGAGAATGTCATCGTGTACAAGCCTGAATATATGCGGAATAAAGAAGGAGTACAGGTTCGATACAAAGTAAATGACGAGGGGCTATTTGTTCTTAAAAGCGGAAAACTCGTCGCCAATCCGAATACCACGGACCGAACTACGAAAACGCAATTTTGGGAAGTTACGGCGAGTGATTTGATTCCGGATACCGACGGAAATTATTACCGTAATTGGAGGCCGATGATTCAATCACCTGACGATATATGGAAAGAAATTACGCGGGTAACAAAACTTCCTGGGGTAACCTCCGCTCCAAAGCTTCAACCTATAGAAACGCGTTTGGTTATGCTACAAACAGGAATGCGCGCTCCGATGGGGATTAAAGTGAAAGGGCAGGATTTAAAATCCATAGAAGCTTTTGGTATTCGTTTAGAAAGCCTACTTAAAAAAGTAGAAGGCGTAAAAACAGAGGCGGTTTTTGCAGACAGGATTGTGGGGAAACCTTATATGCTAATTGATATTGATAGAGAACAATTAGCTCGTTACGGAGTGTCCTTGAAAACCGTTCAAAAAGAGTTGACCGTTGCTGTAGGAGGAATGCCGATTACACAAACGGTGGAAGGTCGAGAGCGTTATGGTGTACGGGTGCGATATCCGAGAGAATTACGAACGTCACCACAAGATCTCAGTCAAATTATGATTGCGCTGCGCAACGGTACACAAATTCCACTCAGTGAACTCGCTACGATACGATATCAGCAAGGACCACAGGTGATTAAGAGCGAGGATACCTTTTTAGTCGGCTATGTGTTATTTGACAAGCGAGATGAGTTTGCAGAAGTAGCTGTGGTAGAAGCGGCTCAAAGGAAAATAGAGGAAGCGATTGCCCAGGGGACACTAGTGGTTCCGAAAGGAATATCCTATCAGTTTACTGGGACCTACGAAAATCAAGTACGCGCGGAGCAAACTTTGGCCGTGGTAGTCCCCCTGGCCTTGATAATCATATTTTTGATTCTGTATTTTCAATTTCGATCGGTAAGTACTTCAATGATGGTATTTACTGGCATTGCAGTGGCCTTTGCAGGAGGTTTTATTATGATGTGGCTTTACGGACAAGAGTGGTTTATGAACTTTAGTTTCTTCGGTAAAAACTTGCGCGAATTATTTCAAATGCACCCCATTAATTTAAGTGTTGCAGTTTGGGTAGGTTTTATTGCCCTGTTCGGGATAGCTACTGATGACGGGGTGGTTATGGCAACCTATCTAACACAAACTTTTGAACGCGAGAAGCCCAGTACTATTAACGCCGTTCGAGCGGCGGCCCTGCACGGAGGAAAAAAGCGAATTCGAGCCTGTTTAATGACAACGGCAACGACCATTTTGGCCTTATTGCCAATTTTAACCTCGACCGGAAGGGGGAGCGATATAATGATTCCAATGGCCATACCAGCCTTTGGAGGAATGATCATCGATGTCACATCGTATTTTATAGTACCTGTATTGTATAGTTGGAGAGAAGAACTCCGTGTAAAAAGTAACCATAAACAAAGAAGAGATGAAGAACGTATTTAAGTTGAACATGGTTTTATGGGTGATGGGAATACTCAGTATTCCTGCACAAGGACAGGATTTAAAAAGCTTGATTGACCTTGCGCTAACAAACAATCTAGAGGTGCAACAGCTGGCTGTAAATCACAAGCGAGCCTTAGAAAAGGAAAACGAAGTAGATTATTTACCCGATACACAAGTGGCTGTTGGCGTGTTTACTAGCAGGCCAGAAACGAGAACAGGAGCCCAGCAATTTAAAGTGTCTCTCAAACAAATGCTACCGTTTTTTGGAACCGTTAAAGCGCGAAAAAACTACGCAACAGCTTTGGCGGACGTAAAGTATCAAGAGCTCGTAGTTAAAAAGCGAAAATTGATACTTGGAGTGTCGTATTTGTATTACCAACTTTTTCAAAACAAGGCCAGTCAACAAGTGGTACAAAGTAATTTGTCCTTACTAAAAACCTATGAAGAATGGGCGTTAACAGCTGTAGAAGTAGGAAAGTCGTCGGTGGTAGATGTGTTGAATTTGCAAATAAGACAGAACGAACTCAACGAGAAAAATCAAGTGTTGCGCGAACAGTACGAAGGGTTGTCAGCAGAGCTGAACGCCTTGTTAAACAGAGATATGACCGTGAAAATTGAAGTGGTTTCAGAACTGTTGATCCCCGAAAGACAAGCTTTAAAAGCAGTTGATAAATTGGAAGTACACCCCGAATTGGTGAAGTACGATAAATTGTACCATTCAATTTCAGATGCCGAAAAACTCAATCAAAAACAACGAAAACCCTTATTCGGATTCGGAATTGATTATATCAGTGTTGCGGAACGCCCGCAGATGAATTTTGGTGATAACGGAAAGGATATTTTGATGCCCATGCTCTCTATGTCCATACCGATTTTTACAAAAAAATACCGTTCCAAAACCAAGCAATTTGTATTGGAAAAGGAAGCGCTTTCCTTGGGGAAGCAACAGCGGTTTAAAGAACTCGAAAGCAGTTTATATCGGGCGAAATCTGATAGAAATGCTGCGCGTATTCAATACGAAACTCAAAATAAAAATATTCGTCAGACTGCGAATGCTACCAAAATCTTGATAAAATCCTTTGAGACAGGAACCTTGGATTTTGACAAGTTGTTGGAAATACAAGAGTTGGAACTCAAGTTTCAATTGGTAAAAATTCAGGCAACCCGTCGTTTTTACGAACAATGTGCCTTGATTAATTATTTAATACAATAAACATGAAAAATAACACCTATCATATTTCAGGGATGACCTGTCAAAGTTGTCGTTCCAAAGTGCACAAGGCACTATCTGCCATTACAGGCGTTCAAGCCATTGAGGTGGACCTCGAGCAAGCACTCGTGAGCATACAAAGTGAAGAACGGTTAGTTTTAAAAGATTTGAATGCGGCCTTACCTTCAAAATATAAACTCTCAGAAATCGTAGAGATCCAGAAAATAAATGAAGTAGAAGAATCAGAAATTTCTAAGTGGAAACAATTACAACCGTTGTTTTTAATTTTTGGCTACCTCTTGGGAGGAAGCGCATTGATACAATTACAACGAGGAACCTGGGATGAGTTTATGCTCGATTTTATGGGACTTTTCTATCTCGTGTTTGCCTTCTTTAAAATGCTCGATTTAAAAGGCTTTCCGGATTCTTTTGCCATGTATGATCCTTTGGCGAAGCGAATAAAAGTATATGGAAAGATATACCCTTTTTTAGAAACCTTGCTGGGCGTGTTGTTGATACTGAGAATAGCGATTGTTCCGGTATTGCTCGTGACCTTATTGATTTTAGGAATTACTACCCTAGGAGTAATCAAAGTGTTGCGCGATAAAAAATCAATACGCTGTGCCTGTCTAGGTACCGTATTGAAATTACCGATGACCGAAGCTACATTTATTGAAAATGCAATCATGATTTTGATGGCCATTGCAGTATTAATTGAGAAATTATGAAAAAGTACGGAATTTATATAGCCTTATTAGTTGTAGGGATATCAGTAGGTTACCTGCTAAAACCTTCAACAAACGAACGATCTGAAAAGCAGACCGTTGCCGCTCATTCGCAGCATAAAAATCAAAAGTGGACCTGTTCAATGCATCCGCAAATCATGAAAAATGAACCAGGAGATTGTCCTATTTGCGGGATGGATTTAATTCCTGCGGCAGCAGGACATGAGGGCTTGGCAGCAGGAGAATTTAAACTTTCTAAAAACGCGATGGCACTAGCTAATATTGCGGTATCGAAGGTGCAAGCTAATGCAAATGGCGGTTTTGCCATGGCCTTGAATGGAATGCTAGTTGAAAATGATAAAACCAACAAAACTATAGCGAGTTATTTTAAAGGGCGCATAGAACGCTTATTGATAAACACGGAGGGAGAGCAGGTAAAGAAAGGTCAATTACTGGCGTATATCTACGCTCCAGAACTTGTGAAGGCTCAGCAAGAATTACTCACGGCTTATGAGTTGAGAGCCACGCAACCACAATTGCTAAAGGCGGTAAAGAACAAGTTAAAGTACTGGAAAATCTCCGAGGCTACCATTCAACGCGTACTCAATTCAAAAAAGATTATCGAAAATTTTCCAATACATGCTCCAGTTTCAGGTACCGTTGTAGAAAAAAAAGTACTCCAAGGAGATTATGTGAATCAAGGGCAATTACTGTTTACCATTGCAGATTTGCGCAGTGTTTGGGGGGTGTTTGACTTGTATGAGCGCCAACTTGCTTCGGTAAAACTAGGACAACAGGTAGCGATTAAAACGGAGGCATACCCGGCTAAAGTTTTAAAAGGAACCGTTAGTTTTATCGATCCTCTCGTTGACCAAAAAACACGAACGGCAAAAATTAGAGTTGAAATTCCTAATCCTACTGGCCAGTTAAAACCAGGAATGTTTTTACGTGGACAAATGGACGGACAGCAAAAAGTAGAGGACTCCCTACTTAGCATTCCAGCTTCTGCAGTACTATGGACAGGTAAACGATCGGTAGTGTACGTTAAAACGAATCCTTCCGAGCCTATTTTCGAATTGCGAGAAGTATTACTAGGACAACAACAAGGAGCCTTTTACCAGGTACTTTCCGGAGTAAAAGAAGGAGAAGTACTCGTAACAAACGGAGTATTTACTGTCGATGCAGCGGCCCAGTTAAAAGGAAAAAAGTCGATGATGAATAAAAAAGTCATGCAGGCGATGACTTTCGAGGTCTCTAAAGAATTTAAAGGAGAATTACAACGTGTATTTTCGGCGTACAGCGCTATTAAAGATGCATTAGTCAATACAAACCTAAAGGCAGCGACCCAAAATGCAGGTAAATTCCAAGTGAGTTTGGAAGAGGTGGATGCAGCATTACTCTTTGATAAGATGGCAAAGAAACATTGGAAAAACGCATCGGTTGCATTGAACGCCGCAATAGCAGAAGTACAGCAAGCAAAAGCAATCGATCAACAACGTGTAGCTTTTGAATCCTTGTCACTTCAAATGATCTCATTAGTGAAATCGTTTGGAATACTCACTACGGTGTACAAACAGTATTGTCCCATGGCAGCCAGAGATAAAGGCGCGTATTGGTTGAGTGATCAAAAGGAAATTAGAAACCCGTATTTCGGTGATCAAATGCTGAAATGTGGTGAAGTAAAGGAAATAATTAGTAATCATTAAATTATATAACATGAGAAAAGCAATGATGGCGGTAACTTTAATGGCCGCACTAGCATGGACTTCTTGTAAGCAAGAAGCAAAAAAAGAGGACAGTAAGGATGTTAAAAAAGAGGTAGTAGCTTCAAGTATGACAAAAGCTAATTTTGGTGTCCGCGGAAACTGTGGTATGTGTAAAAATACTATTGAAACCGCGGCCAAGTCAATAGATGGTGTAGCAGAGGCCACTTGGGATAAGGCGAAAAAAGAGTTACAGGTCTCGTTCGATGGAGCCAAAACTGACTTAGCAGCATTGCACAAAGCAGTGGCTGAATCTGGCTATGATACGGATAAAATGGTTGCAGGAGAAGAGGCCTATAGTAACCTAGCAGGATGTTGTCAGTACGACAGAACTATGAAGATGAGTTTAAAGGAAGGAGAGACCACTGAAAATACCCACTAAAAGAAAGAAAAATAGAGCTGCAACCAAGTAGCTCTATTTCCTTTTAATTGCATCGAAGAATAAATTTATTGATGTATGTTAATGAAAAATTGCCGTAAACGCTCGCTATAATACATTCTGTAACTTAAAAAAATAAGAGTTTTTTTACGAATAATTCAAAAAATTAAGCTCCTTAGAATTCGGATTCGATTTTTTTAGCAAAAAAATTGAGTACAAAATATTTTATTTTTATTTATTCTAAATAAGTATTTTATTTGGAATAAATCTATATAATTTTGCCTCTGCAATTTATATTGTCATGAAGGCTAGATTACTTATTATTATATGCTTACTACTAAGCATACCACTCCAAGCACAAATTGGAGGGAAATTATTGGATGCTGAAAGTCAGCAACCTTTAATGAACGTATTGGTTAGAAATTTGAATACGGGCAGATGGACACTGTCAGACCGAAATGGAGTATTTGAAATTTCTGTCAAATCATTCCCTGTAAAGTTACAATACCACCTCCTTGGTAAGGTTGATCAAACTCATAGTTACACCAAAGCACAACAACAGGTGCGCATACTTCTCAAAGATGACAATCTGAGTATTGACGAGGTACAGGTAGTGGCAAAGCGTAAAAAGCAGAGCACAGGGTCAAACCTAGTACTCCAAAAGCAAGCCATTGAACTCGTTCAAGCACAAAGTGTGGCCGATGTCATGCAGTTGATTCCGGGAAAACCTCTTTCGGAATCAGATCTTCACGAGCGACAACTCTTGACGTTGCGTTCAGCTATTTTTAACGAAACTACGAAGTTTAATAAGAATCAAGGCCTAGGATATAATAACAATGAGTATTTATTGAACAATTCTTTTGGGGTAGGTTACTTAGTTGACGACATGCCTTTGAATAATAATGTAAACATGACCGGAGGAAGGGGAGTTACCTTAAAGTCAGGGGTGTTTGCGAATTTGGAAGAGAATTCAAGTGTTGGAGTAGGAGTTGATTTAAAAAACTTATCCTTAGAAAATATAGAATCGATTGAGGTAGTGCAAGGAATATCTTCTGCGCGTTATGGTGATCATAATACAGGGCTGATAAAAATTAAAAAAGCGCACGGTTATACGCCGTTACGCGTAAATGCCAATTTGAGAGGCGGCTCTTACGGAATTAACCTCACACAAGGGTTCGAGTTAAAAAACAACCAAGGCTTTTTAAATTTTGGTGTCGATTATTTAAATTCTAACAGCGACCCCAGATCTGTATTGAGCGCTTTTGAGCGTATCAATACGAGCTTGTCATGGAGCTATAGACGAAAAAAGAAATTCGAAAATAGATTGACTGTCCAATACGGGCAAAATATCAATTCCTATAATACCCTAGAAAATGCGATTACCAATAGAACCAAAGGTTTTGATAATAAGTCGATTCGTATTTCTAATGCTAGTACTTGGTTTACAAATGCGTCATGGCTTGATAAGCTAGAAGTAAGTTCGTTATTGTCTTATGGTAAAAATGTTTCTCGATCTATATCGGAGAAAAATACAGGGGGAACCCCTATCATTAATAGTCTTGACGAAGGGACCTTTGAGTTGAGTTATACTCCTGTGAGTTTTTTCGCAAGTGAAGTTATCGAAAACAAACCATTTTCATTCTTCAATCGTATAGAGCTCTCAAAATCTTTTAAAACAGCTTCGGCGCGATATGCATTTAACTTTGGGACAAACTTGGGGATAGATAAAAATTTCGGAAGGGGAAATTACAGTGAAAACGATTTAAAGTTGTTGTCAACTCCTGATCGAGTAGGGTATCGGAATGTGAATTTCAATAGTTTGGTACCTGCCGATGTCAAGTTCAGCAGTTATGTAACATCGAAGATTAGTACAAAATTATTTGGGAAAATTTGGGTTACCGATTTAGGTCTGCGCTACGATTTGTACAATGGGATTTCTATGTTGAGCCCGCGTTTAAATACGAAATTGAGTTTGAGTAGAAAACTCAAAGCGCGTTTCGGTGCTGGGTTATTTGCTAAATCACCTTCTTTACAATCCTTATTCCCGGGTAATTTATACTACGATTTTGTGATCGCAGATTTCCGAACCAATAACTATTCATTTGCCTTGGGACATACCTTTGTCAGAAAGTACGAAACACCTAATATCAAGCCGTCAAAAACCTTGAAATTTGAAACGGGATTGGATTATACTACCAAAAGCTATTCGGCTTCCTTGACGGGATATTTTAATAAGCAATACGATGGTTTCACCAATCAGCGCTATTTTGAGATAGCGCAACTGCCTGAGTTTAGTTATACGTTTCACCCTGACAGAGCTCCTGATTATGTACAGATAGGAACTACCCCAACCTTGTTGGATTACCGCAGAGCAACGAATAGTTTGGAGGCCACTAATTACGGATTAGAAGTCTTATTGGCAATTCGCAAGATTCGCAGTATTAATACGAGTTTTAATATTAATGCAGCGTACAGATATACCCGAACATTTTCGGATTTACCAGGGTATACTAAATCGAAAGATAGCAGTTCGGAACCCTTTATAGGTTTGTTACGTCCCGTTCCTCAAACCTACAAAACATTCAATAGTACTATCACCGCCACGCATCACGTACCTTCGATTGGCTTGGTAATAACCTTGACTGCCGAACAGTTTTTCAATGCTGATACCAGTATCCCGGAAAGAGATCGCTATGCCTATGCTTACTACGACAGGAATATGCAGTATCACAACATTCCTGAACAAGACAGAGGCTTGGACAAGTACATTCCAATTCGCAGTACGAACAACAATCTAGGTGCCAGCAGTTCTCGTTTAGAAACCTTTTACGGAAACTATCACCTACGAGTAGCTAAGGAATTTGAAAGCGGTTTGCGCTTTTCTTTTTACGCTATCAACTTTTTAAACCACCGACCGATACTGGAAAGGATAAACAGTGATGGAGAGTTAACCTATAGCGAATTAAACAGACCGATTTCCTTTGGAGGGAGTGTGTCGTATAAATTTTAGATCAATCAAAAATAGATAAACAATGAGAAACGTAAGTAAATTAGTAATCTTAGTATTGCTAACCAGTATTGGGTTTATTTCATGTAGTGAAGACACCCCAGTTATCGAGCCCGTTAGTGCTACTATTACTGCCAACTTCGGAGAGGCTTTTGCTAACAAGGCAATTGAAGGAGTAACGGTAAAGTTATCAGGAGTGAGCAATGGTAGTACCTATATGGCACAAACAGATGCCGCTGGTGAAGTAAAGTTCGGATCGGTAAACCCAGGAGTGTATAATATTTCTGCTACAATTGAATTTACCAAAGCCCAGTATTTGACATTTTTTGGTACGGCAGCTGCGCAAGACAAAGTAAACTTTAGTGGAGCAAAAGACAATATTAGTATTCAAAAAAATTCACCAAACCACAGTGTGGAGTTAAAGACTTCTCGAATTGGTGATTTGTTATTCAAGCAAATTTATTACGCAGGTTCTGATTTAAGAGAGGGAGCTGGATTTAGAGATATGTTTGTAGAAATTTACAACAATTCAAACGAAACCATTTATGCTGACGGATTGTATTTTGGACAGTTGTACGGTAGAACAACAACTTCTGTTAAGGCGTATACCTTAGCTAATGGACAATTCGACTGGACTAAATCTATTGGACAAACCAAAGGAGCCAAGTCAAATACTGACTATGTGTATGCAGATCACGTGTATAAAATTCCTGGGACTGGAAAGCAACATCCTATTAAAGCAGGTGAGAGCATTGTCATTGCCGCTACAGCAATCAACCACAAACAACCTTTAGTAGTTGGAGGAAAAACCTACAGTGTAAACAATCCAGCATTGACTGTTGACCTCAGTGGAGCGCAGTTTGAGGTGAATTTGATTGCACACTTAAACTCTATAGGAAAAACGCCTTTAGATACAGATATCGATAATCCGTCAGTACCTAACGTGGAAGTAGCGTATCACTTAAATGCGAGAGAAATGATTTTAGATCCATTAGGTAGAGATTCATTTGTGATTTTTAGAACAAAAGACTTTGCGAGCTTAGAAAGGTTACCAAATCCACAAACAACTACGGTTACAGCAACTACTAGAAAATATTTACAGATTCCAAACAGTGATATTATCGATGCTGTTGAAACGAATAGACCTGATCCAGCACGACGTTCTCCTAGAAGATTAGATACTTCATTGGATGCCGGAGTGGCTTCTGTAGCAAAAGGACATTATTCATCACAAGCAGTGATCAGAAAGGTTGCTCAAACTTTTGGTGGAAGAAAAGTGTTACAAGACACAAATAATTCAGATAACGATTTTTCAGTAATCGACGTTCCAGTTCCTGGAGGGTGGAAATAAAACTACTACGCAGTCAATTTTTTGAATTGACTGCGTTTTTTACAACCGTATGAAACAACGAATTTTACTTCTTTTATTAGGTGTGGTAAGTGTGGTCCAAGCGCAAGATAGTTTGCGAATTCAAAGAGATTATCCGCATTATTTTTATCAAACCATACAACAGAATTTTCATGAAAATCCTGAGTTGTATCGCAATTCACCAATTGCGGAATACACCCTCGCACGATTTACGGTAGCAAAAGAACATCGTTTTGTCCGCAGCGCCGCGAATGCAGAAAAGGTAACAGATCTTAACTTAGAAGCTACCGGGATTTATAGGTTGAAAAGTGCTCTGTTGGTAGGAGATATGAGTTATGTTAAGAACTTTGAAAAAGGGCATGGATTTAACCTGACCAATCGTACAAATTTTTGGAACCAGGCGGAGAGCACACCGTTTAAAAAGCTAGCCTATGCTTTAGGAGACTGGAATAATCAATTGTTTAAACTCAATGGAGCCTTGGTGTTTCCTGTCAGTTCTGATACATTTTTTGCAAAGCTAGGAGGAAAGTATCAAACAAGTCAGTTTTACAAAACCATCCAACCCAAACCGAGGATTTTAAGCATGTTTATTGAAGGAGAACTAGGGCTTTTTTGGAAGTTATCCAGCTTTACTGTCGGAGTCCACGGAACCTATGGTGTTATCACTGAAGAAAGTGATATTATTTATGACGGAGAAGCTAGTTACTTCAATATTCCCGTAAACGTAGACCTGTTTTTGCGAAGTGCCTTTGGGCTAGGAAGTATAGAAACAGCCATTGGCCTCGATCATACGAGCTACGAATCGAGAGCGGGTTTTGGGGCTTCCGTAATGAAAACCGACAAGGAGGTTCGTTGGCATGCAAAAGCGGAATTTAAAAGAGGAACCAATAAGTTTTACAATTCGCTAACTACGGCCAATGATCGTTATTTACTAGGAACTTATACCTATAATACTACCAGAGCAAAGTTTCAGTATTACGACTTTGGCAATGGCCAGCAATTCGACCTGTCAGGAGTTTTTTCTACCGGAAACAATTATAAGGTGAGTACCCAAGGTAAAAATTACGATGCTAGGTTTTGGGAGGCCAAAGCAGGATATCAAAAAGTAACGCGTTCTGCAAGTTCAGTTACGGCAAATTATGGAACTCAGCTTGGTTTGCACCAGTTGCAAAAAAAAGATTATCAGGTATTAAATAGCTTTAAGTATACCAATGCAGCACTTACTGTTTTTTACAGTAGCGATATAGCGGTTAACAAATCAGCGAAATTATACGGGCGTGCCTCTTTAGGAGGACGAATTAACCTGTCAAAACAACAGTTGTTTAGCCTGAGGAATACCCTAGTAGACCAGGAGATTGCACCATTTGTTGCCTTGGAAACTGCGAAGCAAGTGCAAGGAGAACTTCAACTGGGATATCAATACCAATTTAAACATGCCACTTATGTCGATTTTGGAGTAAAAGTAAAAGTAAAAGGGAAAGGGTTTCTGTCGGCTCTTAACTTACCATTACAAACAGGCAGAATTCAACAACTAACACAAGCATACGTAACAATAACTTATTAATATTCAAGTAACCATTAAGTGAAAAAAATAATCTATAGCTTATTTATAGGGCTAGTATTGATGAGCTGTAAGGCAAAACCAACAGAATACGAATTACTACTGAACACTTATCAAAAACCAACCGATCAGTGGCCTAAACCGACTCTCGATAGTACGGTAGCACATCGCGAATTAGGAGTACTACCGAGTCCGAAGTATCCCAATGGGAATACTCCGAGCAAGGCACTGATTCAATTGGGGAAACAATTGTTTTTTGATGCACGATTGTCACAGTCGAAACAGATAGCCTGTGCCTCGTGTCATCATCCAGATCAAAATTATACGGATAACCGAAGAGTTTCTATGGGAGCATTTTTAAAAGAAGGTAGAAGAAATGCACCCACAGTACTTAACTTATCGTATAAGAAATCGCTTTTTTGGGATGGACGAGCCAACTCTATCGAAGAGCAGGTACTCGGTCCTATGCAAAACCCTGTAGAGATGAATACCTCTCTAGATACTGTGGTGGCCAGAGTAAACAGCATAGAAGGATATAAAAAATCGTTTCGAGAGCTCTTGCAAAAAGATGCGATCTCCATCGATGATATCGCTTATGCCATTGCAACTTTTGAACGATCATTGATCAGCAGAAAATCAAAGTTCGATCGTTTTTTACTAGGGAGAGAAAAGCTCAATGCAAAAGAACTTAAAGGACTGCATTTATTCAGAACCAAGGCGAGGTGCATGAATTGCCATAACGGACCGTTATTTTCTGATGAATCTTTTCACAATGTAGGACTTACCTACTACGGAAGAAAATACGAAGACCTAGGAAGGTATAACGTGACTAAAAAGGCGGAAGATATCGGAAGGTTTAAAACCCCGAGTTTACGCGATGTGATGCGAACCAGACCTTGGATGCACAATGGGCTGTTTGATAAAATGGAAGGGATTTTGACCATGTATAGCAACGGGATGCCAAGACCGAGACGAAGAGCGCATCAAAAGAACGATTCACTCTTTCCGACTACATCTCGTTTGTTGGTAAAAACGGAATTGACAAAAGAGGATATTGAAAATATTACCGCTTTTTTAGAAAGCATATCAGCTCCAGCATTCCGAATTCAAAAACCAGAATTACCCGAATAGCTAAAATTTAATTGAATTATTTATAACAGAAAAGAAAAACGGAGTGGCCAATTGGCTATTCCGTTTTTCTTTTTGGATATTCGGTGCTTTGGGGCAATCTATGTTGAGATGAACAGCCGTTGGTACGGTTCTGAAGTTCTAGCAGTAAAGAGTTGTAAGAGCAAGAGGTTGTTAGGATTATTTTTCGTAAATTACATCAGATTACACTTAGATTACATTTAAAACGCACTAGCCCTCAAAGGAGTCTACTTTTGTGGTACGTGTAAATTGCTTTGAAATTTTTCTGTACTAGCTAACTATTTTCTTCAGAAGTTCTGTCGATGAGATACCGACTGAGCACAGTAATTATACATGACTTTTAGTATTAATAACAAAACATAGCTAAGCATGACTGAGTATGTCAAAACAATCGTAGTGGAAAGTCCGGAAAACAGCGAGAAGTCGATAGAAAATTTGTTGCTTCGATATTGCCCATTCTTACAGGTAATTGAAGTGGTTACAAATTTAGAAGAAGCGTCTAACCGAATTAACAAAGAGCGACCCAAACTCATTTTTATAGATGTTGTATGGAAGGAACATTTGGTGTTTGATTTTCTGAGTTCGCTAACGGAGTACGATTTTCAAATCGTATTTATGGCGGAAGATAAGACACATGCCTTTGAAGCCTTGAATTTCGATACCCTGGGCTACCTTCTCAGGCCTTTTAATGTTAAGGTTGTTGGACAAACCATGCAAAAGGTTCACCAGTATTACAAAAAACACGAGTTGTTTGTTTATGATTTACACGATTATTTTAGAAAGATGATTGCCTATGGGTATTATTTTAAAAAGAGCATAGCTATTTCATCTCAGAATGAAATCGCCCTTGTAAAAGAGATGGATATCATAAGTTGCTCTTCGTTGGGTAGGTATACTATAATTTGTCTTAAAAATGGAGAAGAAATTGTTTCGTGTAAAAATTTGGGAGAATACGAGAAGCTCCTGGGCAGTCAAACCTTTTTTAGAATTCACAACTCTCATATTATTAATCTCAATTTTCTAATTAAAATTGATAAGAAAAAGGATAGTTATTGCCTCATGAGTAACGGGAGTCTAATGCCTTTGGCAAAACGTAGAAAAGATGAACTCAAAAAACGATTACGCTTTTAAATCAATACGTTTGTTACACAGCGTAGACCACTTTTGACGTTGTCTTTCTTGATTGGAAGATTTCGATATACATTGCGCCCATAGTCAGTCTAGGTTTTGGGCTAATTATTATTTTAGGGGTTTAGAGGTCTCTAACAGGGTTAGAGGCCTCTTTTTATTGAAATGTATATTTGAAGACTAACCTTGCCATAATTTAAAAAAACTTGATTTATAACGCTCACTTATCGGAATGAATTCGCCTTCAATCATAATCCGATTTCCCTCTACATAGGCAATAAAGGCAGTATTAATGATATAAGACCTGTGAACCCTTATAAAACCCTCAATAGGTGATAATTGACATTCGAGATCCTTTAACGCTCCGTGTTCAAGAATACTTCCCATAGTCTTGGTTACGTACTTTACATATTCGTTTTCCGATTTTATATAGCTGATGTCCTTAGTAGGAACTCGATACATCCGCTTCCCCGATTTGATAGATAAATACCTAGGGTCCCCACTTCCAATTTCAGGTGCATCCTGACGGCGCTGTAAAATTTTTACTTTTTCGATAGCTTTGAAAAACCGATGGAACTCTATGGGTTTAAGCAAGTAGTCAACGACATCCAGTTCGTATCCGTCCAAGGCGTAATCACGATACGCAGTGGTAAAGATTACCTTCGTATGCTGAGGTTGCAGTAACCGTAAAAAATCAATTCCAGAGATGTCAGGCATTTGTATGTCTAAAAGTAATAAATCGATGTCGGTAGCTTTTAAAACACTATGGGCTTCTATGGCCGATTTATAACTTCCCAACACCTTGATATGCTCCAGTCGAGCACAGTAATTTTCTAAGAGTTCACGAGCCGGTTGCTCGTCGTCAATGATAATGCATTTAAGCTCCATAGGTATCTATAGTTAGGGATACTGAAAATTTATTGGAAGCACTTGTTATCTTAAATGCGTGCTTGCCTGGGTATATAATAGCGAGTCTTCGCTGAATGTTTTTGATACCGATACCCCCTGTTTGATCTACTTTTTTAGGAAGAGCATAACTGTTTTCACAGGTAAAGTATAGGTGTTTTTCATCAGAAGTAATTGTAATAGCAACGTATCCAGTAGAGGTCTGTTCCAAATCACCGTGTTTTAGGGCATTTTCAACGATGGGAAGCATTAATAGTGGTGCTACAGAAAAATTGCGATCTACTTTAGTAACTTCCAGGTAAATCCGTTGAATACTATCGTCCTTTAGTTTGAAGAGATTGATGAAATTTTCAATAGCCTGAATTTCCTTTGCTATTGGAACGAATTCTTTTTTTGTACCGTATAAGGAATAGTCCAACAATTTTGATAAGGTCATGACGGCAGCTGCTCCTTTTGGGTTATTACTAGAAGTCAAGGAATAAATATTATTGAGTGTATTGAATAAAAAATGAGGATTTAATTGTTGTACGAGAAAGTTTTTCTCAGCCTTGATAAGGGCCAAGTCGCGCTGGTCTCTAATGGCTTTTTTGCGGTGCTGAAAAATCACAAAAGCGATAAAAATAGCGATAAAACTGGGCATGGCATGCGCTATTAAGGGTTCAAGAGCAAACGGAGATTCATAATGAATAAGCGCAGAATCACCGTTGATATTAGTTAGAGCTTCAGGAGTAAATTGCTCTGAAATGGAGGTGACTATGGAACCAAAAATGAGTAGTATCATATTGAGTAGTACGTACAACCCAAACCGTTTTTGTTCAAAAAAATGAGGCAGTACTATACGCGTATTGCTGTAGTAGGCGATGAGTTGAGTACCTACAAAGCTGGCTACATGGACAATTGCAGTAATCGTATCTGTGAGATATTCAAAAAAACTATATAAAGAAATGCTGTAGGCTAGCCATATAGCTAATTGTTGTTTCCAAATTTTCATGCTAACAAAAATACGAGATTTAGTAAGGTATTTCGTTGTAGTTCAGTTGAAACCTCCAATTCTTCAGTGTAAACGCTTATTTTTTCAATGAACTACTACCGCCTAGTTTCACAGATAAAGGGAGGGGATTCATTGATTGTTTTTTACTTTTTGAAAAGATGCTCGGTCTTTTGCCTTCGAAAACAAAAAGAAAATCAAATCTAAATAAAAATAATGAAGCAAAAGTTTATCTGGGGAGTAGCGCTAGTGTTGTTAGCTAGTTCCTTGAGAGCCCAACAATCACAATCGAACGTCTTACCTACCGAACTGGCGCCGAACCTACTTAGATGGAGTAGTTTTAAGTTGAGAGGATATGGGGCCATACACTATTATAACAATGATTTCGATACCAATCCGAATCAGAAAAACACCATAGATCCAGAGCGCCTGAATTTGTATTTAGATTATCAATTTTCTCCGATGATCTCCTTAAAAACAGAGTTCGAGTTTGAGCATGGAGGTACCGGAGCTTCGTTGGAATTGGAAACTTTTGAAGAAGGAGGAGAGTTTGAACAGGAAATTGCTACTGGTGGTGAGGTAAAGCTCGAACAAGTATATATAAATTTTGCCTTAAAAGAATATTTCAATGTCAAATTAGGTCGCTTCAAGTTACAGTTTGGGCTCGCTCAAAATTTGGATACTCCTGATGAGTATTTTACTACTTATCGACCTGAGATGGAAAATCAATTACTCCCCTTAGGATGGTATGAAACGGGGATAGATATTTACGGATACTTGTGGAACAAACGCATTCGTTATCACCTCGCTTTTGTGAACGGTTTGGATGCTACCGGATTTAACAGTCAACATTTTATAAGAGATGGGCATCAAACCCGATTTGAGTTGGTAAACGCTGAGAATTTTGCCTTCGCTACCCGATGGGATTACCTCTTCGGTACGCATAAGAATACTTTCGTCGGTTTCAGTAGCTATTTTGGGAATTCTAGAGGAAATCGCCCGAAAAATGATATGGATGTAGATGCTTTTGTGGAGCTATGGGAAGTCCACCTATCCTATAATGAAGGGAATTGGCGCTTAGCTACAACGGCTCTTTGGGGCGGTTTAGGAAATGCCAATGCAGTATCGTATTTCAATGCGAGTTTATCAAATAAACTCGGTGTGAAAAGGACTCCAGTAGCGCGCAGTGCCGTCGGAATTGCTGCAGAAGTTGGCTATGACGTACTGCCGTATTTTTTGAAGAAAAAAATACTTATGAGCGTCTATCCTTTTGTACGCTATGATTTTTACGATACCATGTTCAGTGTTAGTGATGGCGTAGTTGATAACCCTCGTTGGCAGCGAAGCGTAGTTACTGGTGGTGTAAATTGGTTTGTGCATAAAGGCATTATTCTCAAAGCGCATTACGCTCACAAAACTCTTGGCTCTAAACATATTGATCCAGTAACCAGTGTGGATATGAATCGAAATCAAACTGATAAGGTATTTTCTATGGGAATAGGATTTACCTTTTAATAAATGAATGATAAAATGAATACTAGCATGAATTTTTTTTTAAAAAGCGCAGGTGTCGCGCTACTTAGTCTTTTTGTAGGAACGGCGTGTACCAGTGATACACCGAGTAAAGCATTAGAGAATCAGAAGGATTATTCCACGTCAATTAAGAGTATTACGAATACTGTGATAATTTCAACGTATAAAGAATTGGATACAAAAGCACAAAATTTGATTGTAAAAGGAGCCCTTTTAACTGTTGGTAATACAACGGCATTAGAAGCCGTAAGAACAGCTTGGAGAGAAACTCGCTCACCTTGGGAACAATCAGAAGGATTTTTGTATGGCCCAGTAGATACAGAAGGGATTGATCCAGCAATAGATTCATGGCCCTTAGATTTGACGTTCCTAAATACGGTATTGTCCGGAAATACGCCGATTACAGCGACCTTTTTGGCCGGACAGAACAACAATGCCAAAGGGTTCCATACAATTGAATACCTACTTTGGGGGATTGATGGAACAAAAAAAGCCTCCGAACTCACCACCAGAGAAATTGAATATCTCCAAGCGGCGACCAAGAATTTACAAGCAAATACAGCTAAATTGTACCACGGCTGGACAGCAGGTAGCGGTAATTTTGCCAATCAGTTTTTACAATTACCTTCTGCTAATTACGCTTCTCAGCGCAACGTTTTACAAGAGATTACTGATGGTATTGCAGTAATAGCAGATGAGGTGGCGAATGCGAAGATTGAAACACCTCTGAATGGAGCTAATGGGCAGGCAGCTCCAGATCAGGAAGAATCGAGATTTGCTCATAACTCTAAGGCCGATTTTGTAAATAACATTATCAGTATTAAAAATATTTACCTCGGAGGAATTTCTGAGGCCATTGGCAGTGACCATACCAATCTAGATCGTCTGATAAAACAACAAATAGAAGAGGCTATTCAAAGTATAGATCGAATTCCCGGAACCTTTACTCAAGCAATTATATCGAATCGAGAATCTGTAAAAGCAGCGCAGGCAAAGGTAAATACCTTGTTCAATACTATTGAAAATCAGTTGAAGCCCGTAGTGAACAAGTTATAAGCAAACTAAAAACGCAAGAATACAAGAAGTGAAAAAATATATATACCTAGTTCTTTTAGGAACTTTTTGGAGCTGTTCATCCGAAACTGATGACACTAGCTATACACCACTTACGGATATTCGTGAGCGCGAACTGGCGGGAGGAGCAACTACCGTATTTTCGGTGACGTCGTTTGCTTTTGAAACACCTGCTCCGAATTTGGTAGGAGCGAATCTAGAAATGCACTTGGCAGGAGATGCTGAATTTGAGAATACCTTTGTAACAGCAGGATCACCTACAAACCCTGGACTGGGGCCTTTGTTCAACAATAGTAATTGTGTGGCCTGTCATCCTCGAGATGGTAGACCGGCCTTCCCGACAAGTTTAAAGGCGCCGAGTGGACTTTTATACCGTATTTCTGCCGGTAATTCGACAAGCCAAGGACCTTTACCTGTTCCTGGCTATGGAACACAGGCCCAAAATCAAGCTGTGATTGGTTTTCAGCCAGAAATGGAATATACGGTGCAATGGTCACCTGTAGAAGAGCGCTTTGCCGATGGTACTGTGGTCGTTTTGAGAAAACCTGTATTCTCGTATCGCAATGAATACGCACCCATACAACAGATCGAGATTTCACCTAGAATAGCTCCTCCTGTCTTCGGGTTGGGCTTGTTAGAAGCCATACCAGAGGCCGCAATTCTGAGTAGAGTTGATGAGTCAGATAGTGATGGTGATGGTATCTCAGGAAAGGCTAACTACGTGGTAAATCCAGAGTCTGGCAACCTAGAGCTCGGTAGGTTTGGATGGAAGGCCAATACCAGTACTTTACGGGTGCAAACAGCAACAGCCTATCATGAAGATATGGGAGTAACCAATGAATTGTTTGCGAAAGACAGTCCTTTGGATGGATTTGCCGATGATCCAGAAATTTCTCCGCTCGTTCTAAAACAGGTAACCTTATACAGTCAGACTTTAGGAGTACCTGCCGCCAGAAATCTCACCGATCCGAAGGTACAGCGAGGAGCTACCTTGTTCAATCAATTACAATGCGCAGCCTGTCACACGCCAAAGCAAGAAACCAAGACAGCGAGTATTAGCGCTTTGGCTAATCAAACTATTTGGCCGTATACCGATTTATTGGTTCACGATATGGGGCCCGGGTTGGCTGATGGCAGAGCTGATTTTTTGGCCGATGGTCAAGAATGGAAAACGCGTCCCTTGTGGGGGATTGGTTTGACAAAAGTAGTGAATGGGCATACGAATTTTTTACATGACGGACGAGCGAGAAATATCACGGAAGCAATCTTATGGCATGGTGGAGAAGGACGATTGGCAAAAGAAAATTTTAAAAAGCTTTCCAAGACGGAAAGAGACGAGTTATTAGCATTTGTAAATTCACTATAACCGTTTTTATTTAGTTTTGATAGAGGAGATGTGTACATCTCCTCTTTTTTTTACAGAAAATCTAGAACTGCTGACAGATTTTTTTTGAGTTTGCTCGTCGTTTATAGGTTCTTCGTACGAACAAAAAACGACAAGATGAAAATAATCAGAAAAATAGGGAGCTATTGTGCTCTTTTAATAGGGTTTAGCATAAGCTGTTCTAATGACCCTGGCTATATAAAAGCACCCAGTACAGTGAATTTTGAACCGGTACTAGCGGCCTATAATATTTATCGAGGAAATCCCACAGACCTGATCCCGACCAGTGGGTTCGAACGCATAGAACTGTCCTCTTCATTGTTTGTGAATTACGCTCAAAAGCAGCGACTGGTAAAACTTCCTCCGGGAGGAGAAATTACGAAACTGGACAATGGGGTTCCTAGTTTTCCAAATGGAACTATTTTGGTCAAAACATTTTACTACTTCAAAGACGATCGCGACCCCAACCTAGGAAAAAAATTAATCGAAACACGTTTGTTGATAAAAGCTGCAGATCAATGGAATGTAGCGACTTATGTGTGGAATGATGTACAAACGGAAGCTCATTTGAAATTAGATGGGCTAACAAAGTCCGTTAGTTGGACCACAGCCAACGGTCAAGCTCGAACGGTGAGTTATAAAGTGCCTTCTGAACGAGACTGTACCACGTGCCATCAGACTGCGGCATCCGTTATGCCCTTAGGACCAACCTTAACTAATATGAATAAGGAAGTTCAGCGTAATGGTCAAACCATTAATCAACTCCTGTATTTTCAAAATAAAGGCTTGCTTTCAAATTTCGATCACCATAGCGTTCCGAGCTTACCCAATTATCTCGACCAGCAACGTAGCATACAAGAACGAGGTAGAGCGTATTTAGAAATGAACTGTGCACATTGCCACAATCCGGCAGGTTTTCCCAAAGCGGCAAGAAAACGTTACGATTTCAGATATACCACACCAATAGGAACTACGAGAATCCTGGACAAGAAATCAAAAATAATCAATGTAATCAGTAGTGGTGAAATGCCCTGGATAGGGACTACAGTAGTAGATCAGGAAGGGCTTCAGATAGTAAAAACCTATATCAATAGTTTGTAATGATGAAAAGGATGATTAAGATAGTGTGTGTTTGTTTTTTAGGGAGTGTACTACTTGCTTGCAAACAACAGGTTAGCTATCAGCCAGTGCAAGGTAAGTGGATCCAAGGGTCGGCAAAGGAAAAGTTAAAAACAATAGAAAGTCAATTTAGAGGGTTTGATAAAACAATGGTAGAGGTAGGATATCGTTACCAGGAATTGTATTGGGCAGGTCAGGATGAAAACTGGGAGTACGCAAATTATCAACTGTCTAAAATAAAGAAAGCCATAGTACTCGGATTGCAACGTCGTCCAAAGCGCAGGACTTCGGCCGATAACTTTCTTAACTATGTGGTTCCGGAGGTTAAGAAAGCAGTAAAAAAAGGTGATAAGCAATTGTTTATGTCCAATTTCCAAATGATGAGAATCAATTGTAACAATTGTCATCAAGCAGAACGCGTCCCGACGTTTACCGTACAAATTCCTACAAGGAGGGTTTCTCCAATACGTACAAAACCGTAATCTGTGGCAAAAAGAGAAGAGTAGTTGTTGCCAACTACTCTTCAAAAACTAACCAAACTTCTAAAAAATGATAAACTCTATTTTTTAAAATCATACCAAAAATACAACCAATTTGCGAAACATGTCGCGAAAAATAGTTGAATGGTATATTATCTATAGACGAAATGTAGGAAAAGTACTTACAAAATGTTTTAAAAAATCGAGCAAATACTTCTCTAATGGAAGTGTTTTTTTTAGTTTCTATTGATGAACTGTAGTAGTTTGTACCAATAAAAAATATATCGTGGGGCATAACAAAACTCTCCTGTTAGTCTGCTTGAGGCAACTAAAAGTGAAGCAATTTCCTTACTTACCCATTTGTAACGAATTTTATGGTCTTCTCTAGAGGTATGTTTGAGAAGTATGTTTCTATGTTGTGGTTGTACGTTCACTCCGCTGAAATTTAATTGGTAAAACTAGGGGGGAGTAAGTAGTGTTGTCAGTAGTAGTTTTCTGTGATAGCAAGGTACGGATACTACAGGGAAAAAGGAGGTAGTATTAGTTGAAACGTCAGTTTTTGAAGTTGAGTGGCTTTGAAATATTGTTAGTGATTTTATTAAAAAAATAAAAAAAACCTCTGTAAACAGAGGTTTTTCTTGTTAGAAGGGTGTTAATAATTTAATTAATTTATAATAATAAGAAATCAAATAATAACTCATTTCAAATGTATAAGCAATTGTCTAATTATCCAATACGCAAAAACCCTGAAAAAAAACTCAGGGTTAACCATTAGTTGGGTAGGGTAAAATAGGGGTGTGTTTATTAGGGGTTTTGGGATTAACACTCTACAAAATGGAATTCGTCACAAAGTAAGATACCCTGCTTTGGGGAACTGCACATGAGATGGTTTAGTTTCATAAACAGTAACTTTTTGTCAAAAATTGAAGAGGTACTGAATTTTAAAATATGGGTAAATGAATGAAATTTACTCAGTTTTATCAATGAAGGAGAAATGCTTAGAAAATTGAAAACTGGACATAAAACGGAGTTTTGAACGTTTTTCGACATATAGATATACACACAGTTATTTTCTTCAGTCAAAAGATGTGCGTATTCAGAAGCTACGTATTGACACTGTTCTACATTTAAGTTTTTGGGGTTTAAAGTAATTGCCTTCATGATAATTAATTTTTGAGTTACACAAAAAATTCTTTCTTAGGTAGCCGATTCCTTAGTAAAGAATTACACTACGAAATTAAGGTAACTCTTTGTTTATTAGGGTTAAATGTGGTTGAGAGGAAGGTTTTTGTCGATAAGCGAATTACTATTGTAGTTGGAGGGATACTTACTGCCCGCCATATGACTAGCCAAGTTTTTGTTCAATAGCTTTCAGTACATTGAGTACATCGCGCTCTTCACCCGAAAGAGAAACTCGGATTTTTTCAACTCTGTCCAATTCTATTTTGGTGATATGAAACTCGAAAAGTTCTTTCCTGTAATAAGGAAAGTCTTGAATTAACTGCTGTATGGTTTCGAGGTGTAGTATTTCGAATACAGTAAAGGCAATCATAAGACAGGTGAGTTCTTTAGTATAGTAAACAAATATAATAACGATTCGTTAACAAAACAATAAGGAATTATACCAATAGTGACTTAGGAGAATTGTGGAGTAGAAATAAAAAAAGAAGTATTCAAACACCCTTCAAAAAATGAATACTTCTTTAAAATGTATCAAGTTGTTCTGATACGTGTACAAATATAGAAGTCATTCGGAGAAGAACCGAATAATATTAGCTGAGTGGTGGAAATCATCGGATGAACGGTAGTTTTAATGTAATGAGTGAAAAAAAGAAAGAACTTATTCGGATGAATAAGTTCTTTAGCTAAACCAAACATTTTATACTACTTTCTTAATGATGTATACTTGTAAGAGTTCAATAGTTGTAGTTGATACTCCTTTTAGGGGAAATTTTTTTAAAAGAAAAGAGGTGTAGTTACCAACACCTCTCTTCGACAAGCCAAAAGGCTTGTTTTCAAACATTAACGCATGGTAAAGGTAAAGTTTTAGTGCGGAGGATTCGATTGTTTTAGTCCGGCGGACACCGAACATCGTCATAATGCAAGTATTTATCGATGAATGGAATAAAAAAAAAGGTCCTCCCCTACAAGGACCTTTCAGTTGTCATAATAAATGATTTTGAATTACGCTTAGTATTACAACAACAGCAAGGTAATTTAGAATTTCTTGAAATCAAATACCGTGATTTCCTATGTCGATGCTACTTGATTTCCCTGAAGTACTACCTATAATCCCTGAATAAAAAAACCACGTTTTCACGTGGTAAAGGAAAGTCCTTTTTAATAATGAAACAGTAACACTGTTAGCTTAAAGGTACTGTAGGATATAAGATGAGGTGTTAGGTGAATTTTAATTTATGGTAAGGAATAAGTGTAATTTCCCTTCAGGTGTTCTGAGGTAGGGTAAGGTATATTTGAAAAGCATTCCAGAGGTACTATAGGTAATTTTTGACGGCATTTATTTTTTGGAATTAGATATGTGGTTATATTTGAAATTGTAAATAAATAGTTAACCAAGAAAAATGATTCACATGAAAAATGTTTTTAAGTATTCCCTAGTCGCATTGCTCGCTTTCGGAGCCTGCAAAAGTAACGCGAAGAAAGAAGAAATTTTTGAAGACAAATTAATGGAGTGTACCTATAACTCTTTTGAGGATAAAGGGAATGCAATGAAACAGTTAATTGAGGATTATGAAAATCAGTTGATTCGTGAAAATGTATTACTGTCGAAAGAAGGGGCTAGTTACTTAGCGCTTTATAAAATTATAGGACGAGGAGAAGATTTTATCAACTACCCATCAAAGTCATTTTTGACCTATGTTAAAGAAATGGGAGTAAAGAAAAATTTAAAAGGCTTACAGCTATGTGAGCAGGTTGCTTATCAAGACGAAGCCTTGTACAATAAGAGTACCTTAAAGAAATTACAAGCCATACGAAAGGAGATGACCCAACAAGTGGATCTGTCACCGCAATGGGTAGCTTCTAGAATGTTAACGGTTTTTGAACCGAGTGATTTCGATCATGACTATTACAAATTGAAGGCGTTTTTGTTATTTGATACCTTTACGGAAGCGAAAAAATAATTTGAGATAACAATCAGGTTTCATTTCACGAGAGGGAATGAAGACCTACATACAACATTATAAAATGCAAACAAAAAAAATACCTGTAACGATTATTACAGGTTTCTTAGGATCGGGAAAAACCACGTTGATTCATCAAATTGCCAAAAATGCCAATGGAAGACGATTGGCTATTATCGTAAATGAGTTTGGTGAACTCGGAATGGATGGAGAAATTTTGAAAGGTAATGATTGTGGTTGTGAAGAAGAGAATATTTTAGAACTGAGCAACGGATGTTTGTGTTGCACGGTTCAAGAAGAATTTCTTCCTACCATGCTCCAGTTAATGGAACGAAAAGATCAAATTGATCACATTATTATTGAAACTTCAGGATTAGCCCTGCCCAAACCCTTGGTAAGAGCATTTAATTGGCCAGATTTAAAGCCGCAAATTACCGTAGATGCTGTGGTTACTGTTGTTGACAGTGTAGGACAAGCTACTGGTGAAATTTGCGATCGAGCAAAAGTGCAAGCGCAACGCCTTGAAGATGATAGTTTGGATCACGAATCGTCAATCGAAGAATTATTCGAGGATCAGTTGTCTTGTGCAGATCTTATTTTAATGACCAAGTCAGATTTGATTGAACGTGAGGCTTTTGACGAAGTGAAAGCAATTATTACAGGAAAAGTTGCAGCTTCTGTAAAAGTAGTGGAAGCAGTAAAAGGTGCAATTCCGGTAGATGTGTTGTTAGGGTTGGATGCCAAAGCTGAAGATTTTATCGAAGAGAAACACTCTCGTCATGAAGACCATCACCACCATCATCACCATGATCATGACCACGACCACGACCATGACCATGACCATGACCACGATGACGATATCAATTCTGTAGTGATTGAGGTAAAGGTGCCTCATACACCAAAACAAATCATATCAGTATTAGAAGACTTGGTAAAAGAGTATCAAATCTATAGAGTTAAAGGAATCATTAAGGTTGCAAATAAGCCGATGCGAATGATCGTACAAGGCGTTGCTCATCGATTCGAAAATTATTTCGATAGAAAGTGGAAAGACGGTGAGAAGCAAGCTACCCAGTTAGTTATTATCGGGCAGCATTTGCACGAAGAAGAACTCAGTAAAGTTATAGAGAGTAAATTAAGTGTTGAAGTATAGATAAAGACAGCTGTGTAAATAGCTGTCTTTTAAATAATATAGAGTGAGATGAAAATATATACAAGAAAGGGAGATACTGGTAAAACCGGTGTTTTTGGCGGGAAGAGAACAGCTAAAAATTCGGCGAGAATTGAATGTATAGGTACCTTAGATGAAGTAAATTCAACCATAGGCTTACTCCGAGCAAAACTCGGAGAAACTCATGAGTGGCAAGCGAATCTGCATCGCATTCAAAAAGACATGATGGATATGATGTCGCATCTGGCGCGTCCGTCAGATTCTAAAAAAGTGAATCCAAATCCTAAACCTATTGATGGAGCGAGCTTTTGCGAAGCGTGGTTAGATGAATTGGAGGCGGGAATTAGCTCTCCATCAGATTATTTTATCTTACCAGGAGGAAATGAAATTTCAGCACTCTGTCATGTATGTCGTACACAAATACGAAGAGGGGAACGCAATTTGGTAAGCCTCTGGGAAGAAGATCCTGAATGTGTTGAAGAGTATATTATGGCCTATGTGAATCGCCTGTCAGATTTATTTTTTACTATGTCGAGAGCTGAAATGGATAAGGAAGGAGTCGCTGAAGAAAAATGGCAGTTGTTCTTGTACAAAAGAAAAAAGAAAAAAACGGAATAGGTTCATGGTGAAAGGCGTGTCTTTGGGACCAGGTGATCCTGAATTATTGACATTAAAAGGGCTGAAAGCCCTACTAGAAGCCGATATAGTGTATTATCCTGGGTCCATAAGTAAAGGCGTTCGTAAAAGTTATGTGCTGCCGATACTTACATATCACGGAATTAAAGAGGAAGTACTACGAGGCTTTTTTTTAAACATGGATGACGATCGTACGCAGGTAAAGAAAGTGTACGAAACGGTAGCACAAGAAATTGTACTTCAGGCAAAGGCAGGCAAGCAAATTGTCATCGTCTGTGAAGGAGATCTGAGTTTATACGCATCGTTTTCCTACATTTTGGCACATTTACAGGCCGCAAATACAGAAATTGAGTTGATTCCGGGAGTCAATTCATTCAGTCTTGCAGCTTCGCAACATCAAATTCCTTTGAGTCTGTTAAACGATATGGTGGGAGTGCTCCCGAGAGTGAAGTCGTTAGAGATTATTAAGGAGTATTTTGAAAAATTTGACACCTTAATTTTGATGAAGGTCAAAACCAATTGGAACGAATTTTATGAAGCGCTGATGCACCAACAGTGGCAATTGTTTTATGCCGAACGCTTGGGAACAGCAGAAGAGTTTATAACAACGGACATACGAGATTTGATGGATAGAGAAATACCGTATTTTTCGCTGTTAATTTTAAAGAAATAACATGATAAAAGTAGTAGGACTAGGTCCTGGACATAAGGAGTATATAATCCCGATGGCAACCAAAGCTATTGAGGAAGCAACGGTAATCATAGGGTACCATTATTATTTTCAGTTTATCGAGCATTTGATAAGTCCGGATGCCCTGACTATCGGAAAAGAGTTAAGCGAGGAAGAAAAAAGAGCAGATATTGCTATAGAGTATGCACTTCGCGGTGAACGAGTAGTGGTCATTGGTTCTGGTGATGCTAGCATCTATGCGATGGCTTCTATTGTTTATCAAAAAGTGGCAGAACAGGAATTGGATATTCCCTTGGAAACGGTTCCTGGAATTTCTGCATTTATTACCGCTGGAAGCAAATTGGGGGCCATATTAGGACATGATTTCTGTTGTATTTCCCTATCCGATTTGATGACGCCTTGGACGGTGATTGAAAAGCGAATTCACGCAGCAGCCATGGGCGATTTTGTAACGGGCTTATACAATCCTAAAAGTAAAAAGCGCTATTGGCAATTGCAAACCTTAAAGTCAATTTACCTGCAATACCGTGCTGCCGATACACCTGTGGCCATTTGTAAGCAACTAGGACGATCGGAAGAAGCGATCAAACTCACAACCTTGGGAGAATTAAATGTAGAGGATGTGGATATGTTTAGTGTAGTACTCATTGGAAATAGTCAAACCCAAAGATACCGCAATCATTTGTTTACGCCACGTGGCTATTTGAATAGAAAACCACATACAGGCGCTGAAATTCAAAAAGCGAGCTTTGAGGAGATACTATCACAGTTGCCAGCACACAATTTACAGCCAAGTACACTTTGGGCAGCTATCCGCTGTATCCATACCTCTGGTGACTTTGAGTATATCAAGTACTTGGAGGCTTCAAAAGACGCTTTTGATATTTGGCACGAATATTTAAAAAATGGAGGCGTGATAGTTACGGATGTCACTATGGTACAATCGGGAATCACAAAGGCATATTCCGGAAAATATAAAAATCAGGTGATCTGTCTGCTTAATGATGAGGAAACGACAGCCTTGGCGAAAGAAGAAAATTTAACGCGTTCGCAAGCCGGAATTAAACGAGCAGCCGAACAATATCCGGGAGCATTGTTTGTAATCGGAAATGCACCTACAGCACTGATTGAAATTGTAGACCAAACTTACGAAGGAACCATCAATCCCGTCGGAATTATAGGTGCTCCCGTTGGTTTTATCAATGTAATTGAATCAAAAGAGCGATTGAAAATGCTAAAAAATACTCCTTTTGCTTTGATTAAAGAGAAGCGTGGAGGAAGCAATTTTGCTGCAGCATTGGTAAATGCAGCCTTTACTATTAACGAATTTGAAGCGGTAGAGAATTATGAAAGAGTTTAAAAATGACCGATTGTTTTCTGAGCAAGAGCAAGCCCTACTCGAAGAAATTTTGACGAGTAGACGCGATGTGCGAGGCAACCGCTTTTTACCAAAACCTTTGGAGAAAGAAACAATTGATCGAATCATACGAGCAGGATTATCAGCCCCTTCTGTGGGATTTTCTCAACCTTGGGAATTTGTTGTTATACAAGATGTTCACGTCAAAACTGCAATTAAGGCTTCCTTTGAGGAAGAAAACCAAAAAGGAGCTGCGGAGTTCAAGGATCAAAAGCAACAAGCGTATCAGCAGTTGAAACTCGAAGGTATTGAGGAAGCTCCATTGAATATTGCCGTTTTCTATACCCCTAAAAACGAACCAGTACTCGGACAAACGAGTATGCCCGATATGGGAAGGTTTAGTGTAGTTTGTGCAATTCAGAATATGTGGCTGATGGCACGTTCTTTAAATGTCGGTTTAGGTTGGGTGAGTATCCTCGATCCTAACAAGGTTAAAAAGGTACTTAAAGCTCCTGAAAATCATGAGTTAATTGGGTATCTGTGTTTGGGGTATACCGATCTATTTTATTCGAAGCCCGAACTGGAAATCAAAAAATGGGATACCAAAAAAGAACTTGAAGAGGTAGTGATTTACAACCAGTATTCATGAAGTTTATAGTCGTTGGAATTCCCAATAATATACCGACTTTTTCCAATAGGATAAAAAGTATCATTGCTGCCAATACGATCTTTAGTGGAGGAAAACGCCACCTGGGCTTGGTCCGCCAATTCTTACCTGAAAAACACCGTTGGATTACCGTGCAAGCTCCTATGGAGTCACTGTATCGGGCCTACGAACATTGTGAGGAGCCTATAGTAGTATTTGCCTCAGGAAATCCGCTGTTCTACGGAATGGCAAGTACCCTGCTAAAAAAATATCCCAATGCAGTCATGGAGGTATTCCCTCATTTCAGCGCTGTTCAGGTCCTGGCTCATAAAACCAATACGACTTGTAATAATTTGGAGGTCGTAAGCGTTCATGGAAGACCGTGGAAAGAACTTGATGTAGCTTTACTACAACAAAAAGAACTCTTTGGAGTACTGACTGATCAAAAAAATACGCCAGCAATGTTGGCCAAACGAATGCTAGCCTATGGCTATGATAATTACCGAGCAATCCTAGGTGAGGACTTGGAAAGTGAACAGGAAAAAATAACGGAATTTTCGCTAGCGGATCTCTGTAACTACAAGGCGAGTACTCTGAATTGTATGCTATTGAGGCAGTTGACTAAAAGAAAGCAGTTTTTCGGTATTCGAGATTCCGAATTTAAAGGCCTTCCTGGTCGACCGAACATGATTAGCAAAATGCCTGTACGCTTAACTAGCCTGCACTTTTTAGACGTATGCAACAAAACAGTTTTATGGGATATCGGATTCTGTACAGGATCGGTAAGTATAGAGGCAAAATTAAAGAATCCACACCTAAAAGTGATAGCTTTTGAAAAGCGTATGGAGTGCGAAGAAATTATGAAGGAGAATATGAAGAAGTTTGGCGTGCCTGACATCGAAATGATAATGGGAGATTTCTTTTTAGCCAATATAGCAGAACTCCCTGTTCCAGATACCATTTTTATCGGAGGACACGGCGGAAGATTGAACGAATTGATGACTGCATTAGAACGTTTGGTTCCCAGCGGAACTACCTTCGTGATCAATGCAGTAAAAGAAGAAAGTAAAAAACAATTTATAAAATCGTGTAATTTCCTGGGGTTAACTCAAAAAGGAAGTACCGAACTCACTGTAGATGCTCACAATACTATACGTATTCTCAGTGCAGAAAAATAATGTGACATGGTAGAAAAAAATAGTAAAATAGCCATTGTAAACTTTACAGACAAAGGAAGTGAATTGGCTTTTACCTTACAGTCAGAGCTGTATCGAAGCAAAGTGTTTTCGACGAGAGCCATTGAAGAAACAAAGAATAGTAAACGCATAGACAGTCTGGATGAACTGTTAGCACAGCAATTTCATAAATTCGATGCATGGATTTTTATCGGTGCATTAGGAATTTGTGTTCGAAGCATTGCACCGTATCTTGAGAATAAACAAGTAGATCCTGCCGTGATTAATATTGATGATCAATCGCAGTTTGTGCAATCGGTATTGAGTGGTCATATTGGTGGGGCGAATGAGTTGACCTTACAATTGAGTCGTATACTGCAAGCGCAACCTGTAATTTCAACTTCGAGTGATTTACAAGGAGTGTGGAGTCTGGATGTGCTGGCGTCGAAATTTGGATGGAAAGAGCATTGCTCGGTAGCTAAAAATCAAGCGATTTCAACTTTTGTAAATCGTAAAAAAACAGCCTTAGTACTAAAGGTAACCGATAAGGGAACGACGTTTTTGGAGCAATCAATACCTGAATTTGTCGACCTATTCTATACGGTAGATGCTGTAAATACAGCGGAGTATGAATTGTTGCTCTACGTGGGGTATGAGTTGATTACTACGGACATTCCCGTATGGTCTTATTACCCGCCGTGTTTGGCCTTAGGTAGCGGCTGTGCAAAAGATTTAGAACCCGAGTTATTAGAGTTGGAACTCAGCAAAGCACTCAAGCAAGAAGGGCTAGCAGAAGCGAGTATTTTTGCCATTGGAAGTGCAGCGATTAAGGCAGAAGAACAAGCGTATTTAGAATGGGCAGAAAAAAGAGACTTGCCATTTATTACGTATACAGGAGATGAACTCAAAACAGTAGTAGTTGCCAACCCATCGGAAACAGTATTGGCAAAAGTTGGTGTTCCGGGCGTATCAGAAGCATCAGCTGCCTTAATGGGAGGACAAGAAGATTGGCTAGTCGAAAAAACAAAGGTATTGACAGCCTCTGGTAAAAAATTTACCTATGCATTGACCATAGGGGAAGCTTTTATGCGCAAACCTGCGATAGCCATTGTTGGAGCAGGATCGGGAGATCCAGAACTACTTACGCTGAAAGGACAAAAGCTACTCGAAGCGGCAGATTGCATATTGTATGCCGGTAGTTTAGTGCCCGAAGAACTCACCCACATGGCAAAGCCAGGAGCCTTGGTACGAAACTCTGCTTCGATGACCTTGGAAGAACAAATGGAAATCATGGATAGCTATTATTCAAAAGGGTTGAAAATTGTTCGTTTGCATTCAGGAGATCCATCTATCTATGGAGCCATCCAGGAACAGATGACGCTTTTTGATGCTAAAGGCTATGACTATTTCATAGTACCTGGGATTTCCTCATTCCAAGCGGCAGCGGCGTATTTAAAATCCGAATTTACCATTCCTGAAGTAGCACAAACAATAGTACTCACCAGAGGAGAAGGAAACACACCGACACCAAAGCATGAGAAGATTGTTGATATGGCAAAATTGCGTGCGACGATGTGTATTTTCTTGAGTGCAGGAATAGCGAAAAAAGTACAGGCAGAATTGTTAGAACACTATCCTCCTGAAACTCCCTTGGCCGTTTTGTACAGAGTTAGTTGGAAAGATGAACAGGTGTGGACAGGGAATTTAACAGAGCTAACAACGATAATTAAAGAAAATAAGTTAACGAGAACGGTATTAATCGTCGTAGGAGAGGCTATTGGTGCGCGAAAAAACAGATCGTGGTTATACGACGATCAATGGCACCATATATTTAGAAAAAAACAAAAAGTAGTAAAATCGGAATAAGTGATACTGGTTTTCGGAGGAACGACAGAAGGTAAACAAGTAGCTGCTTACCTTGAAGAAAGAGGTTGGGACTATTGGTACAGTACGAAAACAGCGATCGACTTTCAAGGGAGGGGCAACTATCGCTCTGGTGCTTTTAGTGCTATCGAATTGGTAGATTTCTGTAAGAAACAGCAGATAACCACCATTATTGATGCGGCACATCCCTTTGCGATGACCTTGCACACGATGCTTGCAAAATTACCGCTAGGAATTCCGAAAATCAGATTTGAACGACAGTTTTCGAGTAGGGTAGCGCATCCGTTGATACGGTATGTTGATTCTTATGAAGAAGCATTAGCATTGTTTAACGAAAAACAATATACGAGTGTGCTTGCATTAACAGGAGTGCAATCCATTGAAAGATTGAAACCTTTTTGGTTACACACTCCTTGTTGGTTCAGAATATTAAATAGAACAGCTTCTTTAAATGGTGCGGTAAAGGTTGGTTTTCAAAAAGAACGGCTGATTTTAGGAAGGTTTGAGAGTTTTAGGTCTGAGGTTGCACTATATCGGAAAATTAACCCGGCCGTAATTCTGATCAAAGAGAGTGGAATCAATGCCGGTTTGGACCAGAAAATCCAGGCTGCAATTGCGACAGAAACCCCGATGTATATTCTGAAAAAACCATCACTACCCGAAAACTTACACCGAATTACTGATATAGCTACGTTGGATAAAGTACTCGAGCGTGAATACTAAATGAGCGAATTACAAGACATACCAAACAGACCCTTGCGATCTGGATACACAACCGGAGCTTGTGCAACAGCAGCGACCAAAGCTGCCTTGTGGATGCTGGCCACTGGTAAAAACCTTACAGAGGTAAGCATAGTATTGCCCAAAGGGCAGGTGGCTTCCTTTACTTTACACAAGGTGGAGCGCTTGGCAACTTCGGTAAAAGTCACGGTAATTAAAGATGCTGGTGATGACCCAGATGTTACGAACAAGGCTGCAATTAGCGCTGAAGTATCTTGGAATGGTCAAGGGGATATCATTTTTGAACGTGGTGAAGGTGTTGGATTGGTAACCTTACCTGGCTTGGAAATAGCAGTCGGAGAGCCTGCTATCAACCCTGTACCAAGAAAAATGATTCGAGGTGTTTGTCAAAAAATACAAGCCGATTTTCAGTACGAAAAACGTGGAGTAACCGTTAAGATTTCGGTCAAAGATGGCGAAAAACTAGCAAAACGGACGTTAAATAGTCGACTGGGAATAATCGGTGGAATTTCTATACTTGGAACTACTGGAATCGTAACCCCATTTTCGGCAGCCTCATATATTGCGAGTATTCATCAAGGGATTGACGTGGCCATAGCAAATGGACAAGACCAATTAATGATCAATTCTGGAGGACGAAGTGAAAAGGCACTCAAACAACTGTTTCCAACCATCCATGAAACGGCATGTATACATTACGGCAATTGGATTGGAGCTACGTTCGAAAAAATAAATAAAAAACCCCAAGTGCGTAAAGTACTCATGGGGATCATGTTGGGTAAAGCGGCAAAGTTGGCCAAAGGGATGCTCGATACGCACAGTGCGAAAGCTAGTTGGGATAAGGAATTCATTTATCAACTCGCGGTGGAAGCGGGGTATTCAACTGAGCTAGCGACCAAAGTATTAGACCTAAATATGGCGGGTAGATTGCGGGAATTATTTACATTTGAACCGGAAGAACCTTTCTATCAAAAGCTCTTGGAAAAGTGTTTTCAAAACTGTGTGATGCTAGCTCCTGATACAGAGCTCGAACTTTATCTAATTAACAATAACAATCAAACAATACTATATAAAAAACGATGAACTTTTTAAACCTAACAAGACCCTTAATTGCTGGAATTCTGCACTCCTTTGAACCAGATCATATTTCTGCAGTATCAGTATTAGCCGCGGATAATGCCATCCAAAAGAAGAAGGTAACACTAAAAACAGTATTCACTGCTTCCCAATGGGCTTTTGGTCACTCAGTGACCTTGTTGCTCTTTGGAGGAATCGCCCTTTTATTCCGCAGCGTACTTTTATCGTTCATAGAAAACATCTCGTATTTTGCTGAAATTATGGTCGGTCCGATTATGATATGGCTCGGACTCGTGGCAATTAAACGAAATCATAAGCTAAAAGCGCTTATGACGGACCATAAAAAAATTGAAGAACACGAGCACGACCCTGGTAACTTGATTCACCTACACGGTAAATCTGGTGAAGAAATCGCGATGAATCCAATCAATCGATCATTTTGGATCGGAATGTTACACGGACTAGCAGGAACGGGAGGAGCCTTGACTTCTGCATTGATATTAAGTGCGAGCACTATTTCGGAAGCTATTTGGATTCTAGTAATCGAATCAGTAGGTGTAATTGTGGCTATGGCGGTGTACAGTTATGTACTCATCTTTACCATGAGCCGATTTATCGAGAGAAATATCGCTATTTTCAAATGGTTAAATGCGATGATTGGAATAAGTTCTATACTCATAGGAGTATTGTGGTTGTACAAAACTTTAGCCCATTAATATGAAAGAACAATTTACATATCCGTTCACGGCTATTGTTGGACAAGAAGATTTTAAATTGTGCCTACTCTTAAATGCCATTGATCCCTTACTAGGAGGTATACTTGCCACAGGTGACAAAGGAACCGGAAAAACAACTACCGTAAGAGCTTTGAGTCAATTATTGGGGGAAGAAGCGCCTTTTGTTAATCTTCCAATCGGTGCCACGGAAGATCGTGTATTGGGAAGTATCCAATTAGAAACCTTACTAAAAGAATCCCAAACATCAATTCACCGTGGATTGTTAAACAAGGCAGATGGTGGTTTTCTGTACATTGATGAGGTCAATCTGCTGAATGACTATTTGATGGATGTGCTATTAGATGCCAGTGCTTCGGGAGGATATCACTTGGAACGAGAAGGACTTTCAGAATGGATGTCTAGCAGGTTCTGTCTGGTAGGAACAATGAATCCTGAAGAAGGAAGTTTACGCCCGCAACTCCTTGATCGGTTTGGGTTGTCCGTTGAAATTCGTACGCCGGAAGAGGTAACTTTAAGGAAAGAAATTGTAAAAAGGAGATTGCAATTTGATAGTAACCCCAAGGCTTTCATTCAGCGTTTTGCTCAAGAAGAAGCCTTGTTGAAAGGCAAGCTAATAGAAGCTCGAACAAGGATAGAAGCTTACGATATTCCTGACGAACTATTACTCTACAGTGCTGAACTTTGTTTGCAGCACAAGGTAGAAGGGATGAGAGCCGATATTTTAATTTTGAAGGCAGCCAGAGCTTATGCTGCATTTATTGGAGCTACTGAACTGACAAAAGAGACCCTTGATAAAGTAGCACCATTCGTACTCCATCACCGTTCTAAAAATTCAGACGAGTCACCGCAGTCCAATTCAAATCCAGACACATCGAAGTCGGATACTTCAGATCCTAGTTCTCAAAATACTTCAGGAACAGCGACGAAATTTCAGTTGCCTGAGAATGTGAAAGCGGCTTTAAAAACCAAGCCTAAGAGCACGTTGAAAAGCGAAATGAGTGCTTCGATAGATAAAAAATTATTTACCCATGCGCAACAACCTACAGAAGAACGAAAGATTGATGTTTTCCAAACGGTAAAAAAATACTGTGCCCGAGAAGCAGACTATCTCTCGTATAAATTTAAACGTGAAGAATCGGATTTACACGTAGTTTTTATGGTTGATACCAGTGCCTCCATGGCAGTGGATAAGCAATTGGGATACCTGAAAGGCTTGTTGTTAAAAACCCTAGCAGCGAATCCCAGGCGAAAAATAAAATATGCAATCGTTTCTTTACGAGAAACGACCGCGGTAATCTCTCAGCCATTTACCACTAATTTGACATTGTTGTCAGAGAAGAGCAAAGCGTTAAAGGCGGGAGGAAAAACCAATTTGAAAGCAGCTTTTGTTACGGTTGCTCAACTGATTAAAACTGTAAATCTAAAAACAGTGCAGTTGTTTGTTTTGACCGATGGTCGTGCTAATACTGGAGGAAAACAACCTTTTCAAGCGGCCATATCGAGCTATAAAAAGTTCTTAGGGCAATTAAAAAATACTACCGTGGTCGATACTGAAACGGGGTTTGTAAAACTAGGATTGGCTAAAAAATTAGCAGAAACCCTGCGGGTCACGTATCTACCTTTAACACATTTGAAAGTATCCTCATGAAAAATGCTTTTTTAATTGCTGCTCCAGCGAGTAATTCAGGTAAAACAACAGTTACCTTAGGACTCTTGCGATACTTTAGCAAGCGAGGTGTGAAAATTCAACCTTTTAAATGCGGTCCTGATTATATCGATACGTTGCATCATTCCAATGCGGCAAAAAACCAAAGCATCAATTTAGACACGGTAATGATGTCGGATTCCCATATGAAAACGGTATTTAGCAACTTTAGCCAAGAAGCAACCATCAGTATTGTCGAAGGAGTAATGGGGTTGTTTGATGGAGCTGTTAAAGACAAAGGGAGCTCGGCAGAGATTGCGAAGAAATTAAAATTGCCAGTAGTGCTGGTATTGAATGCCAAAGCGATGGCCTACAGCGCAGCACCTTTGTTATTCGGATTAAAAAACTTTGATCCAGAGGTGAAAATCGCGGGCGTGATATTCAATTTTGTAAAGACAGCGTCTCATTTTTCATTCTTAAAAGAAGCCTGTGAAGATGTCGGTGTTCCTTGTTTTGGTTACTTACCCCCCGAGGAGAAAATAGCAATTCCCTCACGACATCTAGGTTTGCATGTTCACGAAGATTACGAGGAGCTTCTGGACAGTGCCGCTAAGCATGTAGGAGAGCACTTGGACATGGATGCGCTTTTGGCGGCAACTCAATACAAGGTTACAGTTCCGAAAGCTACTATTGTTTCAAAAAATAGCAAGAAATTAAAAATTGCCGTGGCGAAAGATGAAGCTTTCAATTTTACCTATCGACAAAACCTCGCATACCTCGAACAAATTGGTGACATAACTTATTTTAGTCCTTTGCGCGATACGGAGCTCCCAGAAGCGGACCTCCTGTATTTTGCTGGGGGATACCCTGAATTGTATGTGGCGGAACTGTCAAAAAATACCAAGATGTTAAGTCAGGTAAAATCCAGAGCGGATAAAGGAGTCGCCATCTTGGCGGAATGTGGTGGAATGATGTACTTAGGAAAGGAGATCGTTACCGAAGAGGGGACTAGGCATCCTATGGTTGGAGTATTCGGTTTTGGGACCAGTATGGAAGGTAAAAAGCTGCATTTAGGATACCGTAGGGTCGTATTTGAAAACGATGAACTCTGGGGACATGAGTTCCATTATTCTTCTATTTACAACGATGAACATACCGAGACCGTGGGGGAAATATACACGGCTAGAAATAAAAAAGTCACAACGAAATATTATACCTATAAAAATGTGCTGGCCAGTTATATGCACCTCTATTGGGGAGAAGGAACCTTTGGTTGGTTACATTCAATTAAGAACTAAAATAATATGCATTTAATAGCAACCATTCCTGGAGGTTGGAATCCAGACGATGACGGAGTATTTTATATCGATCAGAAACCAGGAAATGTGGTTTTTTTAAGTGCTTCAGATACTGATATCCACGCCATGAACGAGGCGTATAGAAAGTTGTACGGAGAGCTAGGAACTCAATTACCTAGCTTGAGAATGACCAATTTGGTGTATCTCAAGCAAGAATTAACTATTGATACTTATATAGAAGAAGTATTGACCCATGCAGAGGTAATTGTATGTAGTTTACTCGGTGGAATGAGTTATTATCGTTATCTCGTTGAGGCGCTGAAAGAAATGCAAGAGCAAACGGGGTGTAAGTTGCTGTTCATTCCAGCTCATGAACCAGATTATGAATTGATGCAGCAGTCATCGGTACCTTTGGAAGAGGTACATCAATGCAGAAATTACCTACAACAAGGAGGAGAGGCCAATACGAGCACGCTTTTAAAATACGTGTGCCAACAGTACTTTTCTATAGAAATGCAACTGCCAGAGGTAACAGTGGTTGCTCCCTTGTTTTTGTATACTGTCCAGGATGGAATTGTAAGCAAATCGGAATTGGAATCGACATGGGATGCAGACACGAAAGTGGCAGTTGTTATAGCGTATAGAGCTCATTATTTGTCTAATAACCTGGAACCAATCAAAGCTTTGACGGATAGTTTGGCTAAGGAAGGACTAACGCCTGTTGTAGCTTTTGCCCAAAGTTTTAGAGATCGGGAAATTCTAGAAGAACTCGAGGCTGAATTGCGTTTTGAAGTAGGGAGCCTACAAGTAATTTTAAATACTTCTGGATTCACAGTAAAATCAACAGATCACGATAGCTTTATTTTTGAGAATTTAAAGGTTCCTGTATTGCAAACAATTTTCTCCACCACTAACAAAGAAGTGTGGAAAGAAGGATTGTTTGGACTACCACCTACAGACATTGCGATGAATATTGCTTTACCAGAAATAGATGGTCGAATAATAGGGAAAGCGATTTCCTTTAAAAAAGAACAAGAGAAAGATCCGTTAACTGACAGTGCGCTAGTGAAGTACGAAGCCTACTTGCCAGCCTGTAATTTTATGACTGCAATGGCGAAGCAATGGAGTATTTTGCGAAATCTGTCGAATAATGAGAAGAAAATAGCGTTAATTCTACCCAATTATCCAAATAAAGATAGTCGTTTAGCGAACGGAGTTGGGTTAGATACGCCTGAAAGTTGTGTACAAGTACTTGCAGCGCTAAAGGAGGCTGGGTATGAGGTAGGAAAGCAGTTGCCGTCTTCTGGGACGGAGGTGATTCACTGGTTGACCCAATTAACGACGAATGACCCAAACACTACCGAAACCCGTCCTCACAGTATCCTGTATTCGCTGAGCGATTTTAAGTCGAGGTTTGATAAGTTATCAGCAGGGTTAAAAGCTAAGGTAAGAGAGCAGTGGGGGAACATGGAAGAAGATCCGTACTTTACGGAAAGTGGTTTTGTGGTGCCTGGAATGTTACTGGGCAATGTTTTCTTGAGTATCCAGCCTTCAAGAGGCTACAATCAAGATCCGCAATCAATTTATCACTCTCCCGATTTACCGCCTACCTATCAGTATTTATCCTATTATTTTTGGTTACGCGATAATTTTGACGCATCGGCAGTCATTCATTTAGGGAAACATGGAAACCTTGAATGGTTACCGGGAAAAAGTGTGTCTCTTAACGACGAAACTTGTTTTCCGTCGGCCATATTTGGAACCTTACCCCATTTTTATCCTTTTATAATCAATGATCCAGGAGAGGGGACGCAGGCAAAAAGAAGAAACCAAGCGGTGATTATTGATCATTTGATTCCACCGATGACACGGGCAGAAACGTATGGTAGTTTGGTGAAATTAGAGCATTTGGTAGATGAATATTACGAAGCTTCTTCACTCGATACCAAACGTTCAAAAGTGTTAGAACAAGAAATCGCCAAATTGGTAAAGCAGTCGCAGTTAAATGTCGATTTGAATATCACCAGTGATGATGTGGATGAACTCTTGGTAAAATTAGATGGATATTTGTGTGAGTTAAAAGAAGCTCAAATCCGCGATGGATTGCATATTTTTGGTCAAGCTCCTACAGGAGAACAGTTGACAGATTTGCTCATGGCACTGCACCGTCCCTCTAGTCAAAGTGCACAGGGAATTACACAGGCACTTAGTAAAGACTTAGGTGTTGAACTGCCAATTTATCAAACCGATTATGATACGCCATTAAATTATCAATACGGAGATCAAAATTATAGGACGGTAGGGCAATGGGTAGCATTTTTAGAAGAGTATGGAAAAAAATTACTTCAGTCGTATCAAGTTAAAAAAGTTCGGGACACGCAATTACCCAATTTTAACAAAGTTCTTAGCTACCTCGAAGCGGTAACCTTGCCTGCAGTGGAACATACCAGCGATGAAATCGAGTTTTTGTTGGCAGGACTAGACGGGAAATACGTTCCTTCCGGACCTTCGGGAGCCCCTACTCGTGGACGAGTCGATTTATTACCTACAGGACGAAACTTTTATTCAGTAGATGTTCGAACCATACCTACAGAAACGGCCTATCGTTTAGGAGAGCGCAGTGCTCAATTAATTATTGATCGTTACTTGCAAGAACACGGAGAGTACCCTGAAACCATTGGGATTTCTGTTTGGGGAACCGCTACGATGCGAACCGGTGGTGATGACATAGCGCAAGCCATGGCACTTTTAGGGGTACGACCAATTTGGAAAAATTTAAACAGAAGAGTAACGGATTTTGAAATCATTCCTCTAGTTACCTTAGGGAGGCCAAGGATTGATGTGACCTTGCGTATTTCTGGATTTTTTAGAGATGCTTTCCCCGATGTGATCAACTTGTTCAATGCAGCGGTTCAAAAGGTAGCGCAGTTAGAGGAACCTCTGGAAGATAACCCGATTAAAAAACGCGTGCTAGCAGAAACGGAGTATTGGTTAGAGCAAGGCTTAGAAAGACAGCAAAGTGAACAGAGAGCCCAGTTTCGAGTGTTTGGTTCAAAGCCCGGTTCTTATGGAGCAGGCCTCCAAGGACTAATCGATGAAAAAAACTGGAACAGTCCTGAAGATCTCGCAAAGGTGTATATCAATTGGAGTGGCTATGCATATGGTACTTCTAAACAGGGAGTGTCAGCACACGAGTCATTTAAACATCGTTTGCAATCCATGCAGGTAGTCATGCAGAATCAAGACAACAGAGAACACGATATACTCGACAGTGATGATTACTATCAATTCCACGGTGGACTAGCCAATGCAGTGCAAACGGAACGCGGAGAACAACCTTCAATTTATTTCGGCGATCATTCACGTCCTGAAAATCCGAAGGTGAAAACTTTGAAAGAAGAACTGTTAAAAGTATATCGCTCTAGAGTGGTCAATCCGAAATGGATAGCTGGTGTAAAACGACATGGCTATAAAGGCGTATTTGAAATGGCGGCTACCTTAGACTACCTATTTGCCTATGATGCGACCACCAATTCAGTTGATGATTTTATGTATGAAGGAATTACTGAAGCCTATCTTTTGGATGAAGAAACGAAGAACTTTATCGAAGAACACAATCCTTGGGCGTTGAAAGATATGAGTGAACGACTACTAGAGGCCGTTCAGAGAGGAATGTGGGAAAACCCTTCTGATGAACTCGTAGAAAAGTTACAACAGTTGTTTTTAGAAGGTGAAGGGCGAGTTGAGTAAATGATTTAACAGCTGCTTTTCTCGCGAATTCCCTCGAAAAAAGCAGCGTGTCTATGGTATTGGTAACCATTGGCTTCCATAGTTAACTGATATTCTTTAGTATTGATACTCAATCGGCATGGAGCAATTTGATACTCCTGAAAAGTAGCTAAATATCGTGCATACCGAATAGGAATCCCCAGTTTTACGGCGAGTTTGAAAATGGAAATTTTACAAAATCGGATGTTTTCAAGACCCGGTGTAAAAGAGAGATCTGTTATATCGTGGTATGGTAAAAAGAGTGTTTCCCGAGTAGTTTCTTTGGCGTAATACAGGGCGATGCCCTTTTCAAATACTTGGAGATTTACCTTGCCGTTTTTATGCCATTCAACCTTAGGGCTACCATTAATTTTGTGATGGAAGTAACGTAAAAAAAAGGTTGTACTTCCCTTGCGATGTTGAATGCTTATAGGGGCACCCACCACCTGTTTGATTTTACTTGCTGACTTGTTCTGTTCTTTTACAAGCATTAGATTCCTAAAATGTTCTTGAGTTTAGCACTAATACTGTTGGCATCTTTTCCTGGCTTTTCGTCTTCTTCAAAAAGTATTCCTTTGACATTTAAGTGGTGTCCAATTTGTTCTTGTCCTTGATCTTGTTCAAATCCAATGATTTGTTTTCTGTATTTGCAGAGCTGACAGTTCATATGAGCTGTACCATTTTTGGCTTCTTCCAAACGTTCATCAAAAGCCTGTAAAATGAGTTCGTCAGTGCCAAAAGGGTCCGTATAAATGAATTCATTTTCAGATTTAGCCTGTTGTTGTGTAACACTGCTGTAGATACGCTCTAAGAGTACTCCTGTAAAAAAGAAGAAAGGAATGACGATGGTACGTTTAAATCCGAGTTTATTAACCATACTAAGACATTCGTCTACCTTCGGATATGCCGTTCCGCTATATCCTGTAGTGGCAAAACCAAATCCCATACCATCCCAAAGCATGCTGGTCAATTTTGCTACGTCACTGTTGGCATCGGAATCTGTGGTACCTCTTCCTACAACTACTAAACAAGTGTCTTTTCTGTCTATTGCTCCAAACTTAGCTTCCGTTTCTTCGATTCGCTTTTTTGCTAAATCGAGTAAAAAGGAACTGACCCCAATGTGTTTTCCCATGTGGATGCTCAAATCGTCGTGATACGACTGCAGGGTGTTAAGTTCATACGGGATATCATTCTTAGCGTGAGAACCCGCAAAAAGAATGACCGGTAAGGCGTAAATTTTGCGAACACCATTAAGGTACATACGCTCTACAGCAGCTTCGTAAGTAGGATGGTTAAATTCTAAGAAACCGTAATCTACCTCATAACTGTTCTCGTATCGTGCTCGTAATATGCTTACGAGTTTTTTAAATGAAGTAACTGCATTGGGGCGTCTACTGCCGTGCCCGCAAAGTAATATTCCTTCTTTCATCAAATATTAATTGTTGTTAGTTGTTAATATGGGGTCCGCTCCAATAATAAAAACGACGGGCATGGGTAAATCTCGTTCAGCTACCAGTGCTTCAATAGTTCCTAGAGTTCCACTTAAAATTTGTTGGTTGCTTCGCGAGGCATTCGATATGGCATTGACGGGAATGTTTGGGTCTTTACAAACTTCCATCAATTTAGGAATAATGCGATGCAGACTTTTGAGTCCCATATAGATGCTGATGGTATTTCCAGCTTTCAGCATATGTGCAATGCCGTTGAGTTGCTCAAAGGAATAGTCAGCAGTATGTGCAGTACAGATAAGTACGGCGTTTGATTTGTTGCGCTCCGTAATTGGAATATTATAGATATTTGCTGCGGCCAAAGCTGCTGAAATTCCCGGAATTACCTCAAAGTCTACAGAGCGTTCACTTAAATAGCGAGCTTCCTCAGCGGCTCGTCCGTAGATATAAGGGTCACCAGATTTTAATCGAACGACGTTTTTTCCTTGTGAATAGTGTTCGTGTAGCAATTCATTAATACGAAGCTGACGATCCATTTGATTGCTGCTATCTCCAAATTTTCTGCCGACGTATATTTTCTCAGCATGCCCGTTTAAGCTGAGTATGGCTTCCGATACTAAATTATCATGTAAAATAACATCGGCTTCCGTAACTAATCGCGATGCTTTTACAGTCAGTAATTCTGGGTCACCGGGTCCTGCTCCAATAATAGAAATTTTGGCCATGCTTAAATTAGTTTTAGAGGATCGGGGAATTGATATACGTATGCTAGTTTTTCTTTACTCTTACGATTTGAAATCAGTTTGAAATTTGTAGGTGTTTGTTCCTGTACAAATTCTGGAGCCGTTAATCCAAGGCGCGTTGCTGCTAAGGTATAAAAGTGCTCACGTGTAGGATGCTCGTCAGAACAACCATTGAAAATTTCACCCCAACTTTTTGTTTCAATGATGCGTTGAATGAGTCCAATACAGTCATCGCGATGTATGACATTGACGGGTGATTTTCCATTTCTGAGCTCTTTTTTGTTAGCCAAAAATCGTCCTGGCAAACGATCGTACCCAATCAACCCCGAAAATCTAAGGATGGTTAATCGTTCTTGTAAAGCCTCTTGAAGAGCTTGCTCTGCACCTCGCACCGCTAAGCCAGATGCTTTTTCAGGATGAAGGGGTAAAGACTCCGTAACCCAATCATTGGTGTTTTGATACACAGAGGTTGAGCTGATAAAGAGAACCTTTTGATGTTCTTTTATAAAGGGGAGTAAAGCCGATACCTGCTGTGGGTAGACGGTTTCAATAGCATCGATACGTCGCTTCGGTGGAAAGTTGATAATGATAATATCACTGCCTTCCAAAAAAGATGGAATCTCATGAGTATTCGTCGATCCTAAGGAAAAAACAAAAGGAGTAAATCCTTGAGCTTTTAGCGTTTCCACTTTAGAGACGCTCGTAGTTGAAATATGAATAGTATAGTCTTCTGCTAGTACGGTAGCTAAAGCACCACCGAGCCAACCTGATCCAACTATACTAATTTGTGGTAACTTCATCGGCAATTCTAGGTGAGTTAATAGTCATTTCTAAATATATTGTCATTAGATAAGTCCAAAGGTCTTGATTTTCTTTTGGAATTAAAAAATTCACAATCGGTTTTCCTTTTCTGTTTTTTAAATGTATAGCCCCTTGATAGCGCTCATGATTATCGAACCAGTATACCTCAGAAACACCTACTTTTCGACTTAGAATTTCTGGGGCTACCTCTTTCTCCATAGCTTTGGTAATTGGACCGATGGCTATAGCGAGTTCCGCTTCAGGTCCCTTAATCATAAGGTCAAAAGCATCTGTGTATTTTACCTGATGCTCAGTGGTAATTCGCGTGTTTTGGATAGGGTGGAGCAGTTCGAAGTTTGGAAACTTTTCAAACATGGTTTTTAGTACGGGATATAAAAACTGGTCAGAGGCTGAGGCTCTGGCAACGAGTACAGTCCCGTATTCCTCATGAACTTTGGGTTTAAATACCACAGGAGTAACCTTGCGCTCTCGGTCGGATAAAACGCTTTCACCGCCTTCTTTAAATAATAAATAGGCCTCTACTGGTGATTGCGCAGTAGTGTGGGCCTCTACTATTTCAATTACTTTTTGTTGGTCTAGTTGTTTGTACCAAAAATTTCCAGGCTGAACTATGAGCGTAGGAGCATCTTCACAACGACCGTTACAACGAGTTTTTATGGTATGAGTGCTGTGCCATAAGTCGGCATTTCTCAAATGGGCTCTAGCTTCTCTAACACTCAATTCACTATGTGCCTTCCTGCACGATCCGCCATCACAAAACTGAAAGGTGGTGGTTACTTTTGATAAGTCTTTTCCCATACCTAGCGTTTTGAATAGTTTGTAGTGTTACAAGAAAAAAGCAGAAATGCCGAAGAGTAGGTCTTTTGGAACAGTATTCCAGACCATACCCTGCTTAAAATCATTGAATTTGTCATAATTGTGTTGATAATAGCAGGTAAGGGAAGAAAATATGTAACTATTTTCGAACTCTTTACCCGAGAGTTAATAAATATACACAAAGAGGCAGGTCTCCTGGCTTCGCTCTATTTTGTACACCTTCCCATAACGAATTACAGTGGTTGTCGTACAAAAATTGGTGAGAGCTTACAGTTGCGGGAACAGCTTTGGGTTTGCACCAAATTCCCTTTTAATTTTTAGTGTGCTAAAAAACCAATTTGTTACCTGCGAATATAAATGATATTATTTTAAATCAATGTGATGATGTCGAGAAACAGAAGGAATCATTCCTAATGAAGGTGGTTTGTATATTGAATCACGGCAGTAACGCGTTTGCTTACAGTTGTTTTTTGAAGTTGAATAATTTCAAACCCCAAGTCTTTGTAGGTCTTTACTAACTCTTTATGCAGGGCCTGGGCTTCTGTGTACGATTGTAGTCGTTGTGGATCTTGCTCGTAGATCGCCTCCCATGCAGGTAGTAAAAAGACAGTCGGATAGTAAAAATCGAAGTAATTAAAAGTTTTCCATTGGGTACTGATAAGGCCTCCATAATGTTTTAAGTAGGCGATGTTATCTGGTAATCCACGGTCTACAAAAGCAAAATTTGAAATGGGTTCATCAAATTTAGCTAAAGTGTTCTCATAGACGAGCTCCGTAAATCCGGTAACATCTTGCCAAGGGGTTTTTTGACCTTTCTTAGCTTGCTGTTCCTCAATAACCGCACGAGCAATTTCATCAAAGCATTGCATACCTTTGTTTCTGAGAGCTTTCAACAAGCTAGTTTTTCCAGAACCCGGACCTCCTGTTATGATAATTCGATTCATAGTGTGTAATAAAGGTATTGTAAAATAGCGATAAGAACTACAAAACAAAAAGTACTTCGTTGGTTGATCTTGGATACGGCTTTGAATTCAGTGGGGAGTACTTGACGTGAGTTAGTCCCTATATAGGGTTTGTTTACCAGTTTTCCATGGTAAACATTCGGTCCCCCAAACTGACAATCCAAAATAATAGCTAATGCTGCTTCCGGATATCCCGCATTCGGGCTTGTGTGATTTTTTGCTTGCCTCATGACTGTAGGGAGCTTATGTAACTTTCCACTGACGAGTAACATGAGCGCTGCCGTCAATCGGGCAGGAATAAAATTAAAAACATCATCTAGCTTGGCAGCAAACTTCCCAAAATAAAAATAACGGTCATTTTTGTATCCAATCATGGAGTCTAAGGTGTTAATCATTTTGTAGAGCATTGCACCGGGAATTCCCAAAATAGCATAGTAAAACAAAGGGGCAATTACACCGTCACTGAGATTTTCAGAAACAGTTTCAAATACCGCTTTGGTAATTTGTTGAGTATCTAGTGATCGGGTATCTCGACCTACAATCCATGACAGTCTTGAGCGTCCCTCTTCGATGCCTTTTTCGAGAGCAGTAAATACGGCATTGCCTTCTTCAAGCAGACTTTTATTCGCCAGTGCGTAGAACAAAAAAATACTTCCGATGCTCAGTGATACATAGAGGTATTGAGCAGTCCATTGCATGAGAAACCAAAAAAAGAGAAAAGTAGCAGCGCAAAGGAGAGCAGTTAGCAAAAGTCCTTTTAAAAATCGATGAGTTCCATGGTTTAATAATCGAGTACCTAGGGAAATCGCATTTCCAAAGAGTCGAATAGGGTGTGGTAACATTCGCGGATCACCCAGAAGAAGGTCTAGTACATATCCAAGTAATAAAGGTGAGATGCTTATCAGTGCTTCCATGCTTTTAAGGCTTTTATTAGTAGGTTGTTTTCAGAGTCACTTTGCCCCGAAATTCTAAAATAACGCTGGTCTAAACCTTTGAAATTAGAAGCGTCTCTAATCAACAGCTGGTGTTCTTCAGCCAAGTAGTTTTTTAGGCGTTGAGATACGTAGTCTTGCATCTTTACCAAGAAATACGAAGTTCGAGAAGGGATACTACGAAAACCAGGAATCTCTGAGATAGCAGTTTGAAGTTCGTAACAACGTTGCAAATATGTGGAAAAGTTAGGATATAACGATGCATAGTTTTGGAAAATATACCGTCCAGCACTAAGCGCTAAACCATTGACATTCCAAGGCATTTTGTGTGCAGCAATAGCATCGATAATGGCAGTAGCTCCCATAAGGTAGCCAAGGCGTAAGCCGGGAATGCCAAAGACTTTGGTCAGTGATTTTACGATGATGAGGTTGTTGTGTTCCGCTAATAATGGGACTACCGAAATAGCACTACTCGTAAATTCAATATAAGCTTCATCAATAACGAAATAAGTATCGGGGTGTTTTTTTAAAAGCAGCGCTATTTCTTCGCTACTATTTTCAAATCCATCCGGATTGTTCGGATTACAGATAAAAGCAATATCAGAATTAAATTGATGGGTAGTACAGTCCTGTCTGTGTAAGTATTCTATTTGTAGGCCGTGAACTCTAGAGGCCAATTCATATTCCGAAAAACTGGGATAACAAATACTCACTCGTTTCTTACTGAAGTGTTGGGCAATGAGATAGAAGGCTTCAGTAGCGCCATTGCTAACTAGGATGTTTTGCTCAGAAACTTCGTGTTTAGCTGCGATTTGTTTTTTCAGAAATTCACCACTTGGAGCCGGATATTGATCAATCGTATTAATTTGTGTGCGTAAATGCTCTTTAAGATCTGGAGCACTTCCTGTAAACCAAACATTAGAGCTGAAATTAGCCTTGAAATTAATATGACTGTAGAGGTGTTTATCGTCACCATGACCGTATTGAATAGCCATAAGATTTACGTTTTTAGTGTCGTTGCATTTCTTTAATAATAAATTCAATGTCTAAATGAGTAGCCAAATGCTCTGCAAGACGATCGTAGTTTTCATTTTTATACGCTTCGTAATCAAATTTTTCTCCTTGTTCTGTAGTAAAACCTGCCAAAAGAGTATCTACGATTTCTGCATTGTCAAACAAACCATGAATATAGGTACCCCAAACCGTAGCAGTTTGATAGCCCTCCGGCTTGCCGTCAATACTGTTCATCGGAGAAGACTCTTCAAATGTAGTGTGTCCCATATGAATTTCATAGCCCGTGCATACCGAAGAAATTTTATTGAAGGTAAAACTGGTTTGTACCGTGATCTTCTCCTTTGCCATAATTGTTTTTGCGGGGATGATTCCCAAACCAGGTAAGGTGTTGATTTCGTTTTCAATTCCGTGAGGATCTTCAATAGAATTACCTAACATCTGATATCCACCACATATCCCGATGAGTAGTTTTCCTTTTTTGGATGCCTGCATGATCGTTTTTGCAAGTCCCGTAGTTCTCAAAAACTGTAAATCGGCCATGGTGTTTTTACTTCCGGGAATGATAATGATATCCGCTTTTTCTAAATCATCACTCGACCGTGTATAAAACAAATGAACTCGCTCGTCCATTTCTAAAGCATTGAAATCGGTAAAATTAGAAAGGTAGGGGAGTAGGATAACTGCAATATTTACGGTGTTTTGACCTGTAGTTTTATTTTTTGTTTCGAGTCCAAGTGAATCCTCGTCTTCTATATAAATATCAGGAGCAAATGGCACTACTCCGAGAACGGGAATCTTAGTGAGATCTTCGATGATTTTTTTGCCCGCTTCAAACAAACTTATATCTCCTCTAAATTTATTGATAATAATTCCTTTAACCAATGCGCGTTCATCATCGTCCAGAAGAGCAATACTTCCGTATACGCTGGCAAATACTCCGCCTCTATCAATATCAGCAACTAAGTAAACATCGGCATTGGCCGCTTTTGCCATACGCATATTAACGATGTCGCGGTGTTTCAAGTTTAATTCGCTAATACTACCGGCACCTTCCATGACCACCGGTGCGTATTGACTAGCAAGAGTCTGAAATGCCTGTGTGGCTTCCTTGAACAACTCCATTTTATTGTTGCCTAAAAAATACGCTTTTGCACTTTGGTCACCAATCGGTTTTCCGTGCAAAATAACTTGCGAAGAGTGTTTACTAGACGGTTTGAGTAATATAGGATTCATCGCAGTAGAGCAAGCGATGCCTGCAGCTTCTGCCTGAACTGCCTGAGCACGCCCGATCTCTAATCCCTCTGGAGTAGCAAAGCTGTTTAACGACATGTTTTGAGCCTTAAAAGGGGCAGGGTGATATCCTCTGAGTTTAAGTAACCTGCACATTCCAGTGACAATTAAACTCTTTCCGACATCCGATCCCGTTCCTACAAACATAATCGGTCGTATTTGTGGTTTCATGGTCAAAAATTTAGAGCCTAAAAATACTTATATATTGGTGATATCAAGAGTTCGCAGATTGGCTTTTTTAAAGAATTGTCCTAAATTGAATGTTTTCAGTAAATTACCTGTGTGTTTTTGTATATTTAAGTTCGAATTATTTTGATAAGGAATCCTGATGTTAAAACAATACTTAAAAAGATTGGGGAAGTTAGAGTCCTTTGAAATTAGAAACAGCAGTATTGTGCTCTGTTTAATTTCTCCAGGATTGTACCTGTACTCAGTACTCATTTTTGAATTCAATGTAAATGCTGTTGAGCTTCCCTATATGAGGGAGCTGTTTTCTATAGTATTTTTAGCGGTAGGGCTTTTGCCTAGGTTTAAAAGGAAATGGATATATAAGTATTACGGGTTATTTGTATTTACCTTGCTGTTTACATTCCAATTTTATTTGACCTATACAGTCGCACTGAATAACTTTTCAATAGATTACCTCTTGGGAAGTTATATTGTAATGTTCGGAGGAATCTTAATGTTGACAAATAGAACGCTCGTCATAATTTTTAGTGCCATACAGTTATTACATATGACCTATAGAGTGGTCTATTCCGAAGTGGATATCCTGACGGAAGGAGCAATACTGATTTCTATAGCCACCATTTTTATTTATTCTTTCATTATTATCAATGGGATTATGAGGTACAGAAAAGGCTTAGAAGCAGTAAATAGATCTCTAGAGAAAAATATTGAACAGCGGACGAGAGATTTAGAAACCCGAGCGAGAGAATTAGAATTGCGTAATAAAGATTTGGAAGAGTTTGCTTATGTAGTTTCTCATGATTTAAAAAGACACTTGAGAAATATACATACCTTGGCAGAATGGGTAACCTTACCAGATATAGATGAAGAAGAAGTTAGCAAAGAAGAAATGGCGCACAATTTGAAAACCTTAAAAGAACAAGTTGATATTATGGATCTGTTGATAAATGGGATTTTAAATTATTCTTTACAAGCAAACAAAGAGCACGCGGTTAAGTTATTGAATGTAACAGAGGAGTTAATGGACCTCGTTGAAAAATGGGGAAGTGACGTTGTGATCATTAAATTTTTAAATAAGTTTCCTGAAATTTACTATAACCAAGCACAGTTTACCCAGATTTTTCAAAACTTGA
>NZ_CAZEQT010000006.1:1226036-1306343 GCF_964514025.1 Tenacibaculum litopenaei | reverse complement strand
GGCTCACCTCTTACCATTCCGAACAGAGAAGTTAAGCCCATTAGCGCCGATGGTACTGCCACTGGTGGGAGAGTAGGTCGTCGCCTTTCTTTAAAAACCTCATTACATCCGTAGTGAGGTTTTTTTTATGTCAAAAAATATTGAAAACATATTTTTGTAAGGTATACAAAACCACTACGACGCTTTATTAGTAAAGAAAAGTGTTCTTTCAAATAAAACAGCACTAACCAAATCAAAATTTAATGAATCAGACTGATATTACTGAAGTAGTGTTGGAATGCATCTTGTTGGCTTTCCTCTTCATTGTAATTTTTTCTTTACTGGGTAAAAAGAAGCTGTTTAACACTCCTAAAAGCTGGTATTTCTTACAAACGTATTTTATAATACTCGTCTTGGAATCGATAGATCGTATTTATCATGTAGAGCACGGAGTGTATCTCCTGGATGAAAGTTATACTAACTTTTCGTTTGCAGATACCTTTTTCTTTTTGTTTTTGGCAGAAAACAATTTGATTCAAAAAAAATACTTTAGGACAATAATCATAGCGTATATACTACTGATAAACTTATTTTATCTAAAAGCATTTAGATGGTGGTTTCTCACTATTGACTACATTTTTAATGTCGCTTTATTGATTTATATTTTTAGGGCTTTAAATAAGTATTTAAAAGGGAAATCAAAGAGGTTTCTTATAACCAATCGCTTCATCACGAATTTTTCCTACGTTATATTATTTTTTATGGCGTTTTCTTATGTGACCTCGTTTTCTGTAAATACGCTACAACTATTTGTAACAAACTATCAGGAGTACGCGAATAGCATAAATATGGTAATCGTTCCTTTTTGGCTAATTACATTTTTGTATTTATTGCAATTTAAGGTAAGTTTTAGGTTCCGTGAAGTAAGTTCGTTCTTTTCATTAAAAAAGAAACCTAGAAGAAATGTTGTTCGTTTCACCGAAACTGAAGCGGAAACTTATAAGCTGGTGGTTCGTCATGTCCTGGAAAAAAAGAGCTATTTGAATTCCAAGTTGAATTTAGAATCACTTGCTATTGAAGTAGGGGTTAATGAGAAGTACTTGTCCAAGTTGATCAACCATTTTGCAGCCACCAATTTTAACGACTTCATCAATAAATTTCGATTGGAAGCGTTTAAGCAAAATTTAGAGAAAGAGGAGTTCCAAAATTACTCGATTCTCGGAATGGCCTTAGAAGCTGGGTTCAGTTCCAAATCGACCTTTTACAAAGCCTTTAAAAGGCATGAAAGTATCAGCCCTAAAGAGTATATAGAACGCGGTGTCTCCGTTAGTAATTTTGATAAAGAGTAGGGAAAAAGTTCCTCGATCGTTTTTATAGAATACGCATTACATTCATTTATGACTAGAATATCGTTTTTAAATTTACTTGAGATTATAAATATCATTTTTCTCGGAATGATTATGGTTATAACAATTAGTAATCGAAGTCAGTTTGATAGCAGGCGAGCAAGGCTGTATATGTTTTTGTATTTCTTTACTTTTTTCTTAGAGGCCATTGATTACTTGTTGCCAAAAGGAATTTTGAATTTCTACGAGTTTTCATTTTGCGATGTGTTTACCTTTTTGTTTTTTATTGAAGTTTTCAAACTCCCAAAAGTTCATAGCTACGGAATTGTCGGATTTAGTATTGGTGTAAACCTATTGTATAGTAAAGAATACGACGTGGTGCTAACTGCGGCTGATTTGCTGTTCAACTTTGGGTATTTGTTGTTTTTCTTATGGATTTTGTGGAACAAGGTAGCTAGGGCATCCAAACGATTTATAGTATTAAACCGCAATTTTATCTTGTTTCTGACGGTGTATTTAGTGGGAACGTTTATTTTTTACAGTTTGGTCATCGCAGAGACGCTATTGTTGGGATTTAAAGACGGTGATTTTTATTATTTTGATATCGCGTATTCATCGGCGCAGTTGTTGGTTTTCTTGTGGAGTTTTCAGTTTTTGATCTTTCAGAAACCCCTTTTGTTTTTTCGATTACCACGTTTTATAGCTCCGGCCGCTGAGTTTAGGAATACAGTAGAGAAGGTAGTAAAAACATGCCCTAAAGAGTATCGAGAGTTTCAACGTATTGTCCACCAAATAAAGCGAGAACACTTGTTTAAAAATTCTAAGTTGAGCATTCGTGACCTCGCTACTACGGTTGGAGTTCATTCAAAATATTTATCCAAATTGATTAACCAATTTACGGAAGGAAATTTCAATGATTTTGTAAATAGGTTTCGCGTCGATTATTTTAAGGAAGGTGTTGATGCTACTACTTATAAAAACTTTTCTATTTTGGGGATGGCACAAGATGCTGGCTTTAATTCAAAATCGACCTTTTACAAGGCTTTTAAGAAATTTGAAAATTGTAGCCCGAGTGAATATATTAAGTCCAAAGCTGCATAGCAATTTTGTAATGGTACAGTGCTTTTAAATTGCTGTTTTATGATTTTCATGATACCGTTCACTTTCCCAATCAGCTGTTCGCAGTGAATGTTCACCGAGGTAATAGTATAATTCTTTTTGGAACTTTCCAAGCAGCGATGCTAGAGGTATTGATCGTTGTACTAAGGACGAATAGAATACCTACCGAGATACCTTTTATAAAATCTACCGTTCCCTGCTTTGAGCCTATTTTAGGCTTGCACAGTTGTTTTGCAACACTGCTGTACATCCGTGGTTACAATGAAAGATGAATTGCATTAATTAGAGCAAACTAATAGACGTCTTAACACAACTGTTTGATGGGAAGTTTTTAAGGTTTTATTGTGGTCGTGAATTAGTCTCAAATACGGATTTAGGATAGGTATTATGAAACACCTATCGCACTGTTATCCTAGTTTTGCCCGTTCAATTAAACTAGAAAACAATGAGAAAATTAGTCGTAGTCGTATTTATGTTAGCAGGAATAACAGTGATGGCTCAGAAAGTAAATTTTGGTGTAAAGGCCGGACTGAATATAGCAAATTACAGCAGCACCAACCAGCCGAGTAATTTGAGTTCAAGGCTGGCGTACCACGTTGGTGTCCTTGCTGAAGTAACCGTAAGTACTGTTTTTTCGGTACAACCAGAAATCGTCTTTTCTAGCCAAGGTGTTACCAATAGTTTGGGGAAGGATGAGGCTACTGGTAAATATCAGTACTTGAATATTCCTCTAATGGCAAAATACTATATCTTCAAAAATATCAGTGTCGAAATGGGACCTCAAATCGGGTTTTTAACAGCGGCAACTATTACCGCGAAGGATGCACAAGGTAAAGAGACGGATATTGACGTGAGTAAAGCTTTAAATACGGTTGATGCTGGAATCAATTTTGGTTTGGGGTATAAATTAACCAACGGAATTAATTTTGTGGCTCGTTATAACTTAGGTTTAACGAATATTTCCAAAGCAAGGAGTACGAGTATCAAACAAGGGGTGATTCAGTTATCATTAGGATACAACTTTTAAGGCTTGATCAGATAAGGGGCGCCATTTGCGTTATACGGAACAGTATGTTTTGTAATAGAGCTCTCGTAGGTGGTTATCGCAATAACTAGTTACGAGGCTTTTGCATTGGGGAAAAGCATACGTGTTTTAGAAGCTCTTGAGCAGCAAAATTACGCATTGCTTCTCGGCATAGCGTACCGTCGTTAGAAAGTATCTTTTTTTGTACGAGAACTTGTATAATGTTTTTAAAAGGTTTCGAACCTAAGGTATACGAATTGAAGCGAAGGTCTTGTTTGGCAACGTAGAAGGAAATATACGAGTTGGGCCTTACAGAAATGGAACCATTGAAATTCTCAGAGATATAAATGAGTTCGTCTTCCGTATTTAAGGTATACACAAAGAGCTCACTTTGACTGCTGCTTATATCGTAGTGGTAGCTCGCTCGATTATTAATATAAATGACACCAGCTTCCAAGGCTACTTCTTGACCTTTGACGGAGGTGGTAGCGAATAGGCAAAAGAGCAAACTCATAATAATAGAGGTACGGACTAGCATAGCAATATACAGGTATTGTTTAAATTACTAAGGTAACAAAAGGAGAGTAAAGCGCAAAAAAAAACCGAAACACAAGTTTCGGTTTTGAGCGGGAGACCGGGTTCGAACCGGCGACATTCAGCTTGGAAGGCTGACGCTCTACCAGCTGAGCTACTCCCGCGGTAAAGCTTTTACAATTACAGACTTTAAAAAAAATTGAGCGGGAGACCGGGTTCGAACCGGCGACATTCAGCTTGGAAGGCTGACGCTCTACCAACTGAGCTACTCCCGCGGGTAAAGTCTTTGTAATTGCTTACTATGTATGTTATTTGAGCGGGAGACCGGGTTCGAACCGGCGACATTCAGCTTGGAAGGCTGACGCTCTACCAACTGAGCTACTCCCGCGGTAAAGTCTTTGTAATTGCTTACTATATATGTAATTTGAGCGGGAGACCGGGTTCGAACCGGCGACATTCAGCTTGGAAGGCTGACGCTCTACCAACTGAGCTACTCCCGCAGTAAAGCGGTGGCAAAGATAAAACCTTTTCTTGGATTGGCAAGTGTTTTTTTAAGTTTATTTTAAGCTAATTTTTAGGTTAAGGGATAACTCTCGTTAAATCAAAAAGTTATTGGGTGAGCTTTTTTTAGGTAAATTTTCATTTTATGAAACGAGGTGGAATATACACCAATTTTTGAGCTGTATTAAGAGATGATAAACTCGAAGAGTTGTAAAATAAAAAAGCAACTTCTGGTGTGAAGCTGCTTGGGTATTTAATAAAACTCATTGTCCTCTCGGAGTATTTTTACGAAATGAAATCCAAAAATTTCGAATCCTTCATTGTAGTAGAATTTGTGAGATTTCCTGTTTCCGGTGTAGGTGTTGAGTTCAATAGCTTCGCAACCTTTTTCTTTTGTGTATTCATAAATCCACTCGAAAAACTGTTTTCCTATTTTTTTCCCTCGGTATGAAGCGTCAACTACTACGTGGTCGGGCTCCACGCTTTTTCCGACGTAATGACGCACGCTGTACCAGAGTCCGGAGATCGCAATGAGTTTTTCGCCGTCATAGGCTCCTACGCATTCGTAGTTGGCATAGCAGACCATTTCGTGTAATCGCTGTATTAAAATGGCTTCTGGAGTTGTGGTGTTTACCACTTTTAGTAGGGGGAGTATCTGAGTAATTTCTTGATTGTTAATAGGTTTGAAGTGTAGGTTCATTGAAGACTAAAAATTATAATAGGGTTATGAAAAGAACTATGCGTTTTTCTTGTAATTTTGGAAGAAAGTTACTGCTAATTATTGTAAACATGAAGAGTTCTATTAAAAAAATATCCGCTGAAGCTACCTATGAGATTCGAAAAGAAGTACTTAGGAAAGGAATCGATTTGCCCTTTACTTTTAAAGAAGATTCCTTTGATACTACGCTGCATTTAGGTGCTTTTGTCGATGAAAAATTAGTGGGGATTGTCAGTTTAATAGCGAGTGCTAATCCGGAATTTGACATCGAGCAATATCAATTGAGAGGAATGGCTACTACAGTGGAGGTTCGAGGATGTGGATTCGGAGCATTATTGGTTGCTAAAGCCTGTGAATTGCTTAGAGCTCAAGGAATAACCATTTTGTGGTGCAATGCGAGAAAGGAGGCCACTAACTTTTATAAAAAATTAGGTTTTAAAGTAACAGGTAATGAATTCACTGTTCAAAAAGTAGGGCCTCACTATAAAATGTTTATTGAGTTATAAGTGGTTAAGGCCTAGCCTTAATTCGTTTGATACCATCAAATAAAAACCAACTCGCAAACAGTCCTCTTACTAAGCCAAACAGCCAAACGTTCTCCGTTTGATAGTTTAGAAATATTCGATACGATGCGGGTTGTTGTAATAAATTAAGCACCGTTGCAAGTGCAATCATAACCCCTATAAAAATATAGAGGTAAGGGAGTATTTTAGTCATTTAAAATAGGAATTTTAATTTGGTATACTTTTCTAGTTTTATTTTTTAAAAAGGTTTCACGCAACCACGGATTGACTAATTTCAGGTCTTTGTAGGTAACGTCGAACTTTTTCGCAAAACTCGCGATGTTTACGATAGCTGTATCCACGCGTACAGGATAAGTTTTAACGGGTTTATAAAGATCTTCTTTATCGAAAACGAATCCGTATTTTGCAGGATTAGACATAATTTCTTTAAGAGCGAGAATTCTAAAAATATACCTCGATGTTTCTTGGTTGAGCAACAAATCGTAGTAATCTGATACTTGCTGTTGAGCGAGTCGCTGAGAAATACGACCTCTACCAGCATTGTACGAAGCTGCTGCTAAGGTCCAAGAACCGAATTTGTTCTTAGCACTTTTTAGGTATTCCGCGGCTACTTTGGTAGAGAGTTCTAGATTGTAACGTTCGTCGACATTACGGTTTACTTCCAGTCCGTATTCGCGTCCGGTTTCTGGTAAAAAATGCCAATAACCCGCAGCTCCTTTACTCGAAGGAATATTGATAAGGGCGCTTTCGGCGACACATAAATATTTGAAATCGTCAGGTAAACCGTACTTTTCTAACAAGGGTTCAATGATGGGGAAAAATTTGTGAGCTCTTTTAATAAGGAGAATACCATTGGATTGCCAATAGGTATTGACCAGGAGTTCACGATCCATACGTTCCCGAATATCCGGACGGTTTAGTGGTACCAATTCACCGGCTAAATTCATGGTTTTGGGTAGTTTAACGGCCCTTATTTCGTAGTTTTCTGCCACGCTTTTTACAACGGGCTCTTTATCTTTACTAATGGTATTTATCAAAAGTGTAGCCATGCCGCCAATGGCCGCCACGGCTAGTAATCGTAGTGGTTTCCTCATGCTCCTTCAATTTAACTGTTCACGCCCTAAGTTAGCAAAAAACATTGCTTTTCTAAAATTTTTGATATGGTTTTTGCTTTATTTAAGATCATGATATGGGTTCCACTTTCAATCAAGATTGCATTGTCGATATTTTTTACTGGGAATATCTCATCCTTGTTTCCGTGAATGTGCACGATATCAGGAAGTTGTTCAGTTTGCGACCAATGCAATACATTGTAAATGGCCCAATCTAAGTAGCGCTCGTCTCGAAAGGAAAGATATAACTTGTAAAGCTCAGCTCGTTTTTTTAGGTAGTCGTTAAAAAAGTATTTCTCATAATCTTCAATATGTGAAACCATTTTTGACGGAAAAAGTTTATAGGCTTTTGTTTTCTGAGCTAGTTTAAGGCGCGTAGGCAATTCTTTATTTGATTTGATACTCGAAATAATAACTACTTTTTTTGTAGTGATTAACTTGCTCATTTCTTGCACCATGACCCCACCAAAAGAAACCCCAACTAAAATGGGGTCGGGGTGTTGTATTTGGGCACACATTCGCGCTGCGTATTCCGATATACTTTCTCGTGGAGTAGCTGGGAGTATCCAATTCAGATAATGCAATTCAAATTTTGATTCGTCTAAGTCGAGGTATTCAAAAATTTTGGTACTCGCAGCGAGTCCGGGTACAAAATAGATAACGTGTTTTGGCATTAATTAAAATATTTTCGCTGTAATAGCAGTCCTTCAGTATATTCGTGTAAAGCAATTAATGGATCAGGAATATCTTTCCAAAGGCGTATTTGAACCTGCTGATTTCTAACTTCTATAAAAGTACTGGATAAATCAGTAATCTTTGGGTCGTCGTATTTCTTTTCCATAGTGATGGCTTCCGTGGCGCTGAGGAGTGCTAGCAATTTATTCAACTCTTCATTTGTAAGTTGAAAGGTACGATTTCCTTTTTCAGTCACAAAATCGTCACCTTGATATTTTGCAGCTCCGTCCTTAAAAATACGAAATGTATAGACGGGGCAATCTCCGAAACACGAAGTTTTGCGTAAACTAATAAGGGTGTTTTTTGTTTCGTTAACGAGCTTTTCTAGTGTGCCTTTGGTTTGAGGTACTACTGTACTAAATTCATTACTTTGTAACAGGCGTTGCACCCAAGTTTCTCGCTGCCCATTAGGAGTAACTACGAGAGCAATACTTTTGTATTCTGGAGCTAAAGGGTTTGCTTTCCAGGTCAATCCACTATTGGTAATCAGCGCTTTTGCATCTTCTAAAGAGCTCCCAGTTTTGAGTTGTACTACGAGATTATTCGTTGTAGAAGGAGTAGTTTTTTCTAGGGGTTGTGTAGTTTTTGTTCCCTGTGGTGGTATGCTTTCTTCAGGATGTTCTACTGGCTTGTTTGGAGTTTCTTTTTTACTCGGAGTAATACAACTGCAAAAAAGCAGCAGTGCGATGGCAAAAATTGAATGTTTCATGATGTTTTTGATTGCTTGTTAGCGGGAACATGCCCGTCTTAAAATTACATCAATTTTTGCCGTCGTACAAATAGTTCATTCAGAACTAGCTATCGATTAAGAAGTGGATTAGACGAATTCAAATCGTACCAAACCATCTTCGTCAATTTTTGTAAGAGTTACTTCATGTAAGGTGTTTACAAGAGCTGGATCCCAAGGAGTTTTAACTTTTACGTAATTTTCTGTGAATCCGTGAATATATCCTTCTTTGTTTTCGCTTTCAAACAAAACAGTACGTTGTGAACCAAGTTGACTTTCGTAAAAGGCACGGCGTTTTTTAACAGACAACCCTCGGAGCATTTTACTGCGCTTGGTACGCACGTTTTTTGGAACAATACCATCCATCAATACCGCTTCCGTATTCGGGCGTTCCGAATAGGTGAAAACGTGTAAATAAGAAATGTCGAGTTCGCTCAAGTAATTGTAGGTCTCTAAAAACAGCTCATCGGTTTCTCCAGGGAATCCTACAATGACATCCACACCGATACAGGCGTGTGGCATGGTCTTCTTAATTTCAGAAACTCTGCTCGTATAGACCTTTTTCAAATAACGACGCTTCATCTTTTTTAAGAGTGTGTCGCTTCCCGATTGTAAAGGAATGTGAAAATGGGGAACAAAAGTATTTGAGTTCGCAACGAAATTTATGGTTTCGTCTTTGAGTAAATTCGGTTCAATAGAGCTAATTCTCAAGCGGTGTATTCCCGCTACATGATCCAAGGCTTGAACGAGCTCTAAAAAGGTGTGTTCGTGTTTCTTGTTTCCGAATTCTCCCTTTCCGTAATCACCGATATTTACACCGGTCAATACGATTTCTTTAATGCCTTTCGCAGAAATCTCAGCAGCATTTTTTAGCACATTGGCCAAAGTGTCACTTCTCGATATTCCTCGTGCCAGGGGAATGGTACAGTAGGTACATTTGTAATCACAACCATCTTGGACCTTTAAAAAAGCACGGGTACGATCACCGATAGAATAAGAACCGACATAAAAGTCTGCATCTTCTATTTCACAAGAATGCACTTCACCAATTTCGTTTTTTTCTAAATCGTTGATATAACTCGTTACGTTGAACTTTTCCGTAGCTCCCAATACGAGGTCCACGCCATCAACCGCAGCGAGTTCTTCAGGTTTTAATTGCGCGTAACATCCGATTCCGATGACAAAAGCACTATCGTTTTGTTTTAATGCCGATTTTACAATCGTTTTGAATCGTTTGTCGGCGTTATCGGTAACCGAACAAGTATTAATTACATAAACATCTGCTTTTTCTTCAAACTCTACACGTTCAAAGCCCTCGTTGACAAAATTACGGGCTATTGTTGACGTTTCCGAAAAATTTAGTTTACACCCCAATGTGTAAAAGGCTACTTTTTTATCTACATTCATGCTGTTCTGTTTACTTAATAAAAATCAAAAACGTTGCATAAGTCTTTAATTTTTTAGAAGTTCGTATCCACTAGTGCATTAGATTCTGGACTACTGGAATAGAAAGTGCAAAAGTACTTAAATTATGGAAATTTTTGAAACGGAACGATTATTAGTTAGGTTTCTGGAAAGTAGTGACTTAGAGGGGCTGCATGAAATGCAAAGCAACCCAGAAGTAATGCAATACGCTACGGGAAATGTAAAGACCTTAACTGAGCACGAAAAAGAACTTGCAAATTTAATAGCCAAATACGAGGTGCCTAACAATGATTTTTGGGTCTATGCTGTGGTAAACAAAGAAAGTAAGGAGTTTGTAGGGACTGTGGCACTCATTAAAGATGGTGAAGATGATGAGTTGGGCTATCGCTTTATACAACGTTATTGGGGACTGGGCTATGCGTCTGAGGTGTGTGGAGGTCTGATAGCGTTAGCAAAAGAACGAAGCATTCCAAAGTTGATAGGCTATGTAGTCGATGTAAATATTGCATCGTCGAAGGTGCTTGTCAAATACGGTTTTACTGCGGTAGGACAGCAATTATGTGAAGACATAGGATTACCTGAAACTAAATACGAACTTATATTATGACCGATAAAGTAAGAAGTGTACCGTATTATGCGGTTATTTTTACTTCCCAGTTAACTCAAGAAAACGAGGGATATGAAGAAATGGCTGAACAAATGGTCGCTTTAGCAAAGGCACAAGCCGGCTTTCTAGGGATGGACACTGCTCGCTCAGCATTGGGAATTACCATTTCGTATTGGGAAAGTTTGGAAGCCATTAGCAGTTGGAAGCAACACTCAGCCCATATGATGGCTCAGGAAAAAGGAAAGAATACCTGGTATCAACAGTATGAGGTAAAGATTTGTAAAGTAGAACGAGAGTATTCATTTAATTCATTACGATAATATGTACGCGGTATTGACTAAGATTTTACGTAAGGTGTTCAAAGAACACACAATATTTAAGTACGGATTTAATATTTCTCCCATGTATCGGAGATCAACTGGTAGGGTGATAGCTGTGACGGAAGACTTGTTGACGGCGAAGGTTAAAATTCCTTTGAGTATAAAAAACAGAAACTACGTCGGATCTATTTTTGGCGGAAGTTTATTTTCGGCAACAGACCCAGTGTTTATGATTCAACTCATCCATATTTTGGGGGATGCCTATGTGGTTTGGGACAAAGAGGCTACCATACGCTTTCGCAGACCTGCAAAAACAGATGCTTATGTGGTGTTTTCATTCAGTGAATCTGAAATTGAAACTATAAAAAAAAGGGTAGCGGAAGAGCGAGAAATAGACCTAGTCAAGGAAATAGAGATAACGGATACGTCAGGGGATATTGTATATGCCCAAGTTGTTAAAACAATTTACATTGCAGACAAAGAATACTACAAAAATAAAAGAAAGACTAGGAAAGCTGTCTAGCATCGGGAGTTTGATATTGCTGTTGAGCTGTTCTAAAACGGTAAAAAAGTATGATGATACAGCGGTTTTTCGTTATAATGAACATGCTAATATAACTTCGTTAGATCCGGCTTTTGCAAAAGATCAACGCAATATTTGGGTAGTACAGCAGTTGTTTAACGGTTTGGTTTGCCTGAACGATTCTTTGGAAGTGGCTCCTGATATCGCTAAGCGATGGGAAGTGTCTGAGCAAGGAAAGCGTTATACTTTTACTTTAAAAAAAGGAGTCTTTTTTCATAAGCATGCTGCTTTTGGAGCGTCGGAAACCCGTGAAGTTCAAGCGGCGGATTTTGCCTATTCTTTTGATCGTTTAACGGACCCTAAAGTAGCCTCTCCGGGGCGTTGGGTGTTACAGCAGGTAGCTGACTACAAGGCGGTGAATGATAGTACTTTTCAAATTCGTTTAAAGCAGGCGTTTCCACCTTTTTTAGGTTTGTTGGCCATGAAGTATTGTTCAGTGGTTCCAAAGGAAGTGGTGGCGCAAGAGGGAGACGAATTCCGTGCTAACCCCATAGGTACAGGACCTTTTTATAAGAAACTATGGGTAGAAAACACCAAGTTGGTGCTCCGTAAGCACAAACAGTATTTCGAAAGGGATTCTGTGGGGCAACAACTTCCGTATTTAGAAGCTGTCGCCATTACATTTTTGCCGGACAAACAGAGTGAATTTTTACAGTTTATTCAAGGGAAGCTCGACTTCATGAAAAGCTTGGACGCCTCCTATAAAGACGATTTGCTGGCCCCTGATGGGCAGTTAAAAGAAAAATACCGCGCAGCGATAACTATGCAAACGGGCGCCTATTTAAATACAGAGTACTTGGGCTGCTTTGTAGAAAAAAATAGAGGAGGAGCCATACAATCGAAGAAAATTCGACAGGCAATCAATTATGGTTTTGACCGCGTTAAGATGATTCGTTTTTTGAGAAATGGAATTGGAAGTCCAGCGGTACACGGTTTTGTTCCGAGAGGACTGCCTTCGTTTAACGGACAACGCGGATATGATTACCAGCCTGATAAGGCACGGGAACTCGTTGCGGCCTATAAATCGGAAACTGGTGAACAGGAAGTAAAAGTAACGGTGACGACAAATAGCAATTATCTAGATATTTGTGAATATATTCAACGAGAACTGCAAAAGGTTGGAATAGAAGTAGCTGTTAATGTTGTGCCTCCTTCGGCCTTACGACAGGGAAAAGCGAATGGTAAACTACCTGTATTTCGCGCGAGTTGGATTGCCGATTATCCGGATGCCGAGAATTATTTGTCCTTGTTTTACAGTAAAAATTGGAGTCCAAACGGACCGAACTATACGCATTTTTCAAACGATACGTACGATGTATTGTACGAGAAAGCCATTCGAGAACCGAGAGCAGAAGAACGCTACCTCTATTATCAAAAAATGGATAGTATCATTATTGATGAAGCACCAGTGATTCCGCTGTATTACGATCAAGTAGTTCGTTTTACACATAAGAATGTAAAAGGGGTTACGGTCAATCCTATTGATCTGTTAAAGTTAAAACAGGTTTACAAGCTTCCCAAGTAAGGGGTTTTAGGAGTAGCCCCCCAAATTTTTATCCAAGCGTTCAAGCATACTGACAATACGTTTGGTTTGAGTCGCTGTTGTTTTGGCTTCGTAAATCCAATCGATAGAGGCTTTTTGTAGGGTTTTAGGAGTAAAACCCCAAATTTTTATCCAAACGTTCTAGCATACTGACAATGCGTTTGGTTTGAGTAGCTGTCGTTTTAGCTTCGTAAATCCAATCGATGAAGGCTTTTTGTTGTCCTTGGGGAAGGTTGATAAAGTTTTGATAGCAGTGCTTCGGTTCTTGTCGGAAACAAGCGATGATTTCTTCGGGAATGACTGTTTTAGATTCGTCGATGTAAATAGAAAGTTGTACAGTGTCTCCTGCCTCTTTGTTTATATTCTTGCGAATGCTCGCTTTTACGGGTAAAAAAAGACTGCCGTCACCAAAGGGGAGTAGTTTGTGCTGAGTGAGCGATACGGTATCAATGTGACCGCTTACCGTTACCCAACCAAAGGGATTTTTCTTATTGGGAGAAATTTCAGGAACTCGTATATACGTCCATCCTCCTTTTCCCGGGAATTTTTCAAGTTGGCAGTGCTTGTCAAGTGTAGTCTTTAAAACAGTCATGGTATATTATTAGGTAGCAGGAATTCACAAGCTAGTGGGCGTTGCTTGAGAAATAAAAAAGCAATCTGAACAGATTGCTTTTTGGTTATTTAAAAAACGAGTTCTTTAAGTTTATTTCCTATGGATTTTTTAATGTCTTTCGGATAGCTTCGATTCCCGTGGAACACGTCGGCCATGGCTTCGCTAAACTGCTGTCCGTATTTTTTTAATAAGATGTTGCGCAGGGTTTTTTGTTCGTAAAACCACTTTGAGAGCCATTCCCCAGTACGAATTTCTGGCAATAAGTTGGCTTCTAGCTTTGCTGCGTACAAGTCAGTTGCCAGGGAGGGAGCGCACTTGCTTTCAATGATTGCTTCGGCTACCAATTTTCCACTGTAGATGGCATTGGAAATTCCTTCAGCGGTAATAGGATCAGCAAAGCCAGCGGCATCACCGATAAGAAAAACGTTGTTTTTAACAAATCCATCTGTTCTCGGGCTTACTGGTATTTGGAATCCAAATTGTTTTTCGTGAACCACCTCTTTAATGCCTAACATAGTCAAGTATTCTTGGTAGTATTGTTTGAGGTTAATTTTAGTTCTCCTCGCAGAAGCAACGCCTATAGATAGGTGATTTTTTTTGGGGAAGCTCCATGCATAGCCATACGGAATGGCATCGATATCAAAACGAACAACTTTAGACAAGCGTTCAAAATCCTCTGCATTGACAGCTACCTCATATTCTAGAGCTGGAATCAGTTTGCGAGTATCTTCTTTCCATCCCGCCATTTTTGCTGTAGGGCTCAAGGCTCCATCGGCAGCAATGACAAAGGTGGCAGAGAAGTTTCCTTTGGTCGTTTCTAAAACTACGGTCTCTTCTTTGAAATCCAAACTCTTCAATTTGGCTTCTGTAAGCAGCGTAGCGCCGAGTTCTTTCGATTTTTCAGTGAGCATCATATCGAAAGAATCTCTCATTATCATGCTAATTGTCGGGTCTTGGCGTACGGTTTTAAAATGTAAGCTCTTACCCAAGTGAATATCGACTTGATGAAATTCTCTTTCTACTACTGTACTGATATCAAAAGGAAGGTCTTTGCGACCGCGGTAAACAAAACCACCTCCACAAGTTTTGTATCTCGGTAGAGTTTCTTTTTCTATTAGTAAGGTAGATATTCCTTGCTTTGCTAAGTGAAAAGCAGTAGAGGCTCCTGAAGGGCCACAACCGATAACGGCTACGTCGTAATGTTTCATAGATTTTAGTTTATCCAGTTCTAAAAGTACTAATTTTGACTAGATATTACCAATTCATACGAGACATTATAGGATAGTGGTCCGATAATTTTACTTGATTAAAGGTTTTAAAATGATTGACAGTACTGGATTTATCCGATAAAATAAAGTCGATTCGCATAGGATATAAGTATCTGAAGGTTTTTCCCATGCCAATACCTCGTTCTATAAAGGCATCCTTTCTGTCTTTCGATAATTGTTTATAGACCCATGAATACGCCGTGTTGTTAAAGTCACCACAGAGTACTTCTTTTCCCGTCCAGCTATTCTTATGGCTTAGCACTTGGAGGGTCTGATTGCCCTGCTTTTTAAATCCATTGGCCAATCGCTTCAGAAGGCGTTCTGAATTTTGTTCGCCAAAATTTTCTTTTTTAGGATTTATCTTCAGTGATTCTAAATGAACATTATAAATACGTATGGTATCTTTTTGTTTAACGATATCTATGTAAATACAGTTGTTAGCACTGTCTTTAAAATCGAGTGAACCCGAATTGATGATGGGAAACTTGGAGTAAATTGCAAGCCCAAATTTATCTGATTTTGACTTCGTTTTTACGTACTTAAACGGTAACCTAATATTGTTGGTGTTTGACTGGTAGTATTCCTGTAATGCCAAAACATCAGGTGATTGATTATTGACAAAATCGTATATCTGTTGTTCAATGGTACTGTCTTTATTCCATCCGTAGTAATTGAACATACGGACGTTAAAACTCATCACCTTTAAGTCGTCAGTTAAAATGAGCTCTTGATTGGAAAATTTAATCAAAGGAGGTGCCATAAACCAACCCAAAAGGAGGACTACACCGGACAGCAAGGTGTTTTTGTGTAATTTGATAAGCCAGTAAATAACAAAGCCCAGATTGAGCAATACCAGCAAGGGGACGAACAAGCTAACGATGGTTAAATACGGAATTCCTACCGGTGAAATATAAGGTAGAAAGTACGACAATAACAAGGCTGTCGCCAAAACTGAATTGATAAAAAATAAAAGTGAGTTGAGTATAGAAAATTTTTTCATTTAATTTTTTCCTTGTTTAAAGAGAAACTCCTTTTCCTCCGGACTCAGGGTTTCGTATCCCGATTTACTGATTTTATCTAGGATGGCATCAATTTCTTGCTGCGTTTTAGATTTGCTTCGTGTACGGTAGGTACCACTCGGCTTTTTACCAGAGTTATACACCGTTTTCAATGGGGATTTTTTCTTTTTCTTAAAGAGATTTCCAAAAGATTGGAACAAGGTGATTTCTTTATTACTGGCGTAGTATACGTAGAAGAAACCAAAAAGGGCTCCTCCTAAATGGGCCAATCGTCCTCCAGTATTGCCGATGGGTAGCTGAATGAGATCGAGTACCATCCAAATAGCTGCGAGTATCCACAGTTTTACAAATCCAATTAAAGGGATTTTAACCTGATAATTGGGCAGGTAGGTAGCGATACCGATAAAAATCGCGGTAATTCCAGCAGAAGCACCGAGTAATATACTGCGTTGTACCTCTATCTCAAGTGCAGGGATGCTGTTGTACATCAGTAAAAACAGCGCACCTCCAAACGTAGTACCCAAAATGTAGAAGTTGAGTAGCTGTTTTGAGGTAAAATACTGTTTAAACAGATTTCCAATAAAAAATAGCGAGACGAGATTTAAAAATAGATGGATAAAATTTTCGTGCAAAAATCCAAAACTCAGGAGTGTCCACGGTTTTTTTAAGAGTTCATCCAAATCGGCAGGGAGTGCCAGCCAATCAAATAAAATATTTTCTGTGTTGAACAAGTGCGGACTCAGACGCCCTGATAAAAAGGTAGTAATGAATACGACGAGGTTAATGTAGATTAGTTTTTCAACTATTCCAGCGTGTTTGAACCTGTATTTTATTGTATCGACGATATTCATGGACTCGGGGTTTCTTTTAGGCGATATTACAATTGTCTAAATTGATTTTGTTTCCAATACCAAGCGATTAAAAATCCGATAAGTGCCCCACCTAAATGCGCAAAATGAGCGACATTTCCAATGGAGTATTTGGTGACACCGAAAAACAAATCTCCCAACAACATGATTGGAATGAAATACTTTGCTGCGATAGGTACCGGGAAGAAAATCAAGGCGAGTTTTGCATTCGGAAAACTCATGGCAAAAGCGACCAATACACCGTAGATGGCTCCTGAAGCTCCGACGGCTACTGAAGGCGGATTTCCAGAAAGGTAATTGACTAAAGTGTAAATTAGGGCGGCACCGATTCCTGCTGAAAAATAAAAAAACAAGAACTTTTTACTTCCCCACATTTGTTCTAATACAGACCCAAAAGCCCACAATCCATACATGTTAAAGAGGATGTGTGCAAAATCACCGTGCATAAACATATGGGTGACAAATTGCCAAGGTTGAAAATATGGATTTCCAATGTTGAACAGCGCAAAAAGCTCCAACATTATATCGTGCATGTTAGGCAATACATAGGTAGCAAGAAACAGTAGTACATTGACAAAAATCAAATGTTTTATGGCATCTGTTAATCTCGGCATGGTATAGTTGTTTGTTTAAATCAGATACTTACTAGCGCAAGCTAAATTTAAGTAATCTTTTTTGTTGTAAAAATTATTTATTTGTTAAAAATACCATCAATCTCTTGTAAGGTGAGTGTTTTAAAAATAGGCTTACCTAAAGGAGACGTGGTAGGTTCTTTACAAGAAAACAAGTTGTTTACTAAGTTTTCTTGCTCCTTACTACTCAAGGAGGTACCGGTTTTGATCGCTAGTGATTTGGCAAATGATTTTGCCATGACATCAAAGTGGCTAAAACTGGCATCCGGAACTTCCATCTGGATGTCGTCGAGTAATTGTTCAAGAATGAACGTGATTTGACTTTCCGTTATTGAGGTTGGAATTCCACGAATCACGACACTCTCTTTGGTGAATTCTTCAAACATAAAGCCGGCACTTTCCAAATCCGCTTTGATGCTGTAAATAATTTCGATATCCGATGATGGAAAGGAAATGGATACAGGAAAGAGTAATTGCTGACTACTCGCTTCTTTCACCGTGATATTTTCCAAAAATTCCTCGTAGAGCACGCGTTGGTGTGCCAAGGACTGATGGATGAGTACAACACCTGATTTGATGGTACTCAACAGGTACTTTTTTTGTATTTGAAAGGTTTTCCCAGTTTCTGTTTCTCGCGAATCATCAAACAGGGGCTCTTGATAGGTCGACTCAAAGAGTGGAGCACTCGAAGTAGGCTCTGAGCTGCTCATATCCGTATACAGTGCTTCCCATTGTCCAGGATCCTTTTTATAGTTACTCGTAAAACTCTTAGGAGTGCTTGGAGTAGGACTACTCGATCCTGTTTTTGGAACTGCTGGTGTACTTTTTGGTGGCTCACTCGTAGTTTCAGGAGTGAAGCTACTCGGTTCTGTTTTAAACGGATTAAAATTAGGATCCACCGTAATCGGAGGTACCGAAGGCTGATCTTTTTTGCTGTAATCGTACGGTGTGTCAAAGGTGGAATTTCGATCGAAATCGAGTGGCGCAATAGTATACTGTCCTAAGCCGTGTTTTACAGTGGCTCTTAAAATGGCGTATAGGGCCTTTTCATTATCGAATTTGATTTCCGTTTTGGTCGGATGTATATTGATATCGATACTCGTTGTCGGTACTTCTAAAAACAGAAAGTACGACGGGTGTGACCCGGCATCTAACAACCCTTCAAAAGCGTTGACTACTGCGTGATTGAGGTAGGAGCTCTTGATAAAACGATTGTTTACAAAAAAGAACTGCTCACCGCGTTTTTTCTTAGCAAACTCGGGTTTGGCTACAAAACCGCGAATGGAAACCAAATCGGTTTGTTCTTCGATCGGAACTAGCTTTTCATTCATTCTCGTTCCAAAAACGGCTACGATGCGTTTTCTGAGATTGCTTTTTCGAAGGTGGTAAACCTCGTTGTTATTGTGGTGTAATAAAAAGGTGATATCGGGATGTGCAAGGGCTACTCGCTGAAATTCATCCACAATATGACGTGTTTCTATTGTATCCGATTTCAAGAAGTTTCGTCGGGCAGGAATATTGTAAAAAAGATTTTTTACAGCAATGCTCGTGCCTTTAGCTGCCGAAACACTTTCCTGCGAGCTCACTTCACTTCCTTCTATTTTTATAAGGGTACCGAGTTCCTGATCTTCTTGCTTGGTTTTTAACTCCACATGTGCAATGGCCGCTATGGAAGCTAGTGCTTCTCCGCGAAATCCTTTGGTGTGCAAGTTAAAGAGGTCCTTAGCATCCTTTATTTTTGAAGTGGCGTGGCGCTCAAAGCACAAACGCGCATCGGTAGGAGACATTCCCTTACCGTCGTCAATTACTTGAATAAGCGTTTTACCTGCGTCTTTTAAAAGTAGTTTGATCGAGGTTGCACCAGCGTCGATGGCGTTCTCAATCAGTTCTTTTACTACAGATGCGGGGCGTTGTACAACTTCTCCAGCAGCTATTTGATTGGCTACGTGATCAGGTAATAATTGTATGATATCAGACATTAATTAATTTCTTGATAAAAAGATTGAAAGGTCAAAGTCAATAATCCATAAAAAAAGGAAAACTAAGATGGCGATGATGATAACAATCGTTTTGTTAAAGCCTCCGTATTCGGAATTTTTAAATTCGTTAATAGCGGTATCAAATTTTCCTTTAATTGACTTCTTTTTACCTACCGTGACTCTGTGTTCATCAAACTTGTGTTTTATTTCATAGGGATTGCCATCCCCTTTGTAATATTTTGGTTTGTATTCAAACTTTTTATTTTCTCTTTTGATAAACTTCATAATGTAGGTATTTATCCGAGTACGTGCAAAAATCACACCATACCCTAAGAATTCAAAGTTACAGAATAAAAGAGAGGTGGTCAAACAATATTGTTAAAATGGCAGTGAAGCGCATAAAAAAAGCCAAAAACACGTTGGGTGCTTTTGGCTTTTTGAAGAACTTGAACTCCACAGGTTAAAATCCTACGGTAGTTTTTGTACTTTTTATATTTTTTAAGGCGGCCATTTTTACGGCTGCTACAGCACATTCAATTCCTTTGTTTCCGAGTTTACCTCCTGATCGATCAATAGATTGCTGTTTGGTATTGTCTGTCAATACACAAAAAATAACGGGAACGTCTTGAGCAATGTTTAAATCTACAATTCCCTGAGTCACTCCTTCACATACAAAGTCGAAATGCTTGGTTTCACCTTGGATAACATTTCCTATAGCGATTACGGCATCTAGTTTTTCGGTTTGTATCATTTTTTTACATCCGTAGACTAATTCAAAGCTTCCTGGAACCTCCCAAGACACGATGTTTTCTGCAAGAGCACCACAGTCAATTAAAGTGTCAACGGCTCCTTGGTGTAAGTTCTTTGTAATTTCAGGATTCCATTCTGAAACAACAATCCCAAATCGAAAAGATTTCGCATTTGGGATTGAAGCTTTATCGTAATAAGATAAATTTGTTGTTGCCATAAAGTAAGTTTGCCTATTGTAAGGCCTTCATGTTATTGTGCGTATTTCGCACTGTTAATATATTTTTCGATATCTCTTCCCTGATCAGAATCAGCGAAGTCTTTTTTAATCTGTGCAAATAAAGTTTCTGCTTTACTGTATTTTTTCAAATTCATTGCTACTTGTCCAGCTTTGAATAAGAATAAAGGCGTTGTAAAGTTATTCTTCTTTAAGTTAGCTGCTTTTTGATAGTAATCTAAAGCGTCTTCTGGTTGATCGATATCTGCAAAAGCATCTCCAATAGCACCTAAGGCTGTAGGTCCTAATAAAGCATCGTCAGAAGAAAAATCACTCAAGTACTTGATAGCATTTTTGTAATCTTTCATTTTTAAGTAAGAAATTCCTGCGTAGTAGTTCGCGATATTTCCTGCTTTCGTTCCGCTAAAGTTAGAAGCGATGTCGATAAAACCGTATTTTCCATTCACACCACCCTCGAGTGCTAAGGTGTACAATGAATCAGCTTTAACTCCTGCAGAAGTAGTTGCTTCGTCAAACAATACTCTTGGATGAGCCAATTCGTTTGAAGCAGTTTTCTCTGTAGGTACGGCGATAAGTTTGTTGTAGGCTAAATACCCTAAAATAACAACGGCAACAGCTACCAATCCGTAAAATAACGGCTTGCTATTGTTCTCTATCCATTGCTCAGATTTGTTAGCAGCATCGTCCAAGTTATTAAACACTTCCGCAGTGGTGCTTTGTGTTTCGTCAAACGTTTCTTCTACCTCTTGAACAATCTTCTCTTTTTTAGGTTTATAACCTCTTTTTTTGTATGTAGCCATAATCGCTTAAAAATTAGTGCCGACAAAAATAGTTTTTTTAATTGGATTTTAAAAACGGATTTTTCGTAAAATTTTCAATATTTTGCGCTACCTTTTTAGAAAGCTATTTTTACATGTACTTGCAGAAGATTTCGTTAGTGAATTTTAAGAATATAGAATCCCAAAGCTTCAGCTTTGAAAAAAAGATCAATTGCTTTGTGGGGAATAATGGTGTAGGGAAAACGAACGTGCTGGACGCTATCTATTATTTGTCTTTTGCTAAGAGCTATTTCAATGCTATTGCAGGGCAAAACATCCGTCATGGAGAAGATTTTTTCGTGATTGAAGGGGAGTATGAAATACGTAATCGCACGGAAAAAATAGTCTGTTCTTTAAAACGAGGACAAAAAAAGGTGCTAAAGCGAAACGGCAAAGCCTACGATAAGTTTGCTGAGCATATCGGGCAACTTCCGTTGGTAATCATTTCACCTGCGGATCGAGATTTGATAGTGGAGGGGAGTGAAACACGCCGAAAATTTATCGACGGAGTGATTTCTCAGCAGGACAAAAAGTATTTGCAAACGCTGTTGTCGTATAACAAGGTGGTAGCACAGCGAAATGCCTTGCTAAAGTATTTCGCAGCGAATAGGACCTTTGACGAATTGAATCTTAAAATTTACGACGAGCAGTTGATAACACTCGGTACGGAAATTTATCAGAAGCGATTGTTGTTTTTGGAAGAATTTGTGCCTATCTTTAACGAGAAACACCGAGTAATTTCGGGAGGAAATGAGCAGGTCAACTTAAACTACAAGAGCCAGTTGCACGACGCGGAATTTGAAGCCGTGTTGGCAAAGAGTCTGGAAAAAGATCGCTTAGTACAATACACTACTGCTGGGGTACACAAAGACGATTTGAGCTTTGAAATTACGGGGTACCCAATTAAGAAGTTTGGATCACAAGGACAGCAAAAATCGTATTTAATTGCATTAAAATTAGCGCAGTTTGAATTTATAAAAAAGCAGGCAGCGCTTACACCAATTTTATTATTGGATGACGTTTTTGATAAATTAGATGAGCAACGCGTCGCACAGATTATTGATTTGGTACACGAGGAAGAATTCGGACAAATCTTCATTACAGATACGCATGCAGATAGAACGGAAGAAGTTATTAAAAAACATAATTTAGAGTATCAATTGTTTCACTTGTAGTGAACGAGGTTTTATAATTTAGTTATTAGGAGGGGTATGGCGAAAAGAGAAAATGACAGCTTTGCAATCAAAGATTTAATGGGAGAATTTATTCAGCAAAACAACCTGAATAAAGGATTTCAGAAAATACACATAGAAGAAGCTTGGGATAAGCTGATGGGAGCAGGTGTGGCGTCTTATACCGATGAGGTGCGCTTGAACAACGGAACGCTGTTTGTTCGGTTAAAATCGTCTGTACTTCGTGAAGAATTAAGCTATGGAAAAGAAAAAATTGTCAAGATGCTCAACGAAGAAATGGGAGAGCCCTTGATTAAAAAAATACTTTTGGTTTAGGTATAACGAACAAAAAATACAGCGATAAAAAAAACTCACTAGCGGACTAGTGAGTTTTTTTATGTGTTGCGTCAAAACGATGCTTAGAACATCTCTCTTCCTGAGAAATGGAAAGCTCCTTCGATCGCTGCGTTTTCGTCAGAATCTGAACCGTGAACCGCGTTTTCTCCGATAGAAGTAGCGTATAGTTTACGGATAGTTCCTTCAGCAGCTTCTGCTGGGTTGGTAGCACCAATTAACGTTCTGAAATCTTCTACAGCGTTGTCTTTTTCTAAAATAGCTGCAACAATTGGACCACGAGTCATGAATTCAACTAACTCTCCAAAAAATGGACGCTCACTGTGGATAGCGTAAAAAGTTTCAGCATCTCTCTTAGTCATTTGAGTTTTTTTCATCGCTACGATTCTAAATCCTGCAGCGTTGATTTTTTCTAAGATAGCCCCAGAGTGTCCGTTCTCTACAGCATCTGGTTTGATCATTGTAAATGTTCTATTTGTTGCCATTTATATTGTTCTTCTTTAATTAAAATCGGCGCAAAAATACGGTTTTTAATGTTATTCACAAGTTAAGGATAGATTTGTGTGAATTCTTGTTGTTTTTTTTGCTCGACACCGTTCATGGAAAACCGTAGTTGTAAGCGGTCAAAATCAATGGTAATGAGCCCGTAACTGCGTTCATGAATGACCTTGCCTTTTCTGTAGGTGTTGGGCTCTCCTTTGAATTTAGTATAGGCATGGGTTAGTCCACTCGAGGTAAAATCAATCAGTGGGTAGGGAAGTTTGTCTGAGGTGTATACCGAAAATTCAGAAATATGACGATCGCCGCTCAGGAGCACTACACGTGTGTTACGAGCTTTTTCAATAAGGTTGTGTAGGCGTTTTACTTCCTGCGGAAAGTTTGCCCATTTTTCAAATCCGTGTTCCGAGGATAAGAATTGTATGCTGGTCACAATAAAGGTAAACGTGTCGGTTGTGCTTAGAAGTTCTTCGGTTAACCATTCCCATTGAGCACTTCCTAGGATACTTTTATCGGGGTCCGATGACGGACCGTAGCGATGACCATGGGTGCCGGGCGTTAAATCATCGCGAAAATAGCGGGTGTCCAAACAGATTATTTTGACACTTCCTTTGGGGTGTTTAAATTGTTTGCTGTAGTAGATTCCCGCTCGGTTTCTACGGGAGTCATTTTTAGGCACTCTCAGAAAATCCAAAAACAACTGCTGACTTGCTGCTCGTTGGGTATAGTGTTTTCCAGCGTCGTTCTGACCGTAATCATGATCGTCCCAGGTACCTTCTATAGCAGTGTTTTTTTGTAATGTTCCATAGGCGGTATTTGAGGTTACTTCCTCGTAAAAGCGCTGCATTTTGCGCATGTTCTTCGTGTCGGCATAGATGTTGTCGCCACCCCAAATCCATACATTGGGTTGTATGCGATTCAAATCGTTCCAAAAAGGGTTTGGTAAACGTTGGTTATTACAAGATCCGAAGGCGATGGTGAAATCGGATTTTTGTGAACTCATCTGTAATGTTTGTAGCAGAATTAAGACTGAGGAAAGAAGTTTCGTAAATTGTTTCATGAGCGTATTAATAAATGATTACGAAGAAACAAAAAGGAATCGATAGAAAGATTAATAGAAGTTTAATTTGTATCTTCGCCACTTATGATTTTAAAAAAATTCGAAGAACTTAAGTCATTTTTATCACAACCTCGAAATGTGGTAATCATAGGGCATAAAAATCCCGATGGAGATGCTGTAGGGTCTACCTTAGGGTTAAAACACTACCTCGATAAAAAAGGGCATACCGCTCAGGTATTGATGCCCAATGAATATCCTGATTTTTTACATTGGATTCCAGGTTCAGAAACAGTATATCGTTTTGACCGTCAAAACAACCAATCGGTAAAAGCTTTAAAAAGGTCGGATATCGTGTTTTTGCTTGATTTTAATGCGCTGCATAGAGTTGGACAGGACATGAAAAACACGTTGGAGCAGTATCCTAATGATTTTGCATTGATAGATCATCACCAACAACCCGATGATTTTGAATACATGTATTCGGATACTAGCATGTCATCAACCTGTCAAATGGTGTATAATTTTATCGAAATGATGGGCGATGTCGACATGATTGACGAAGCGATAGCCACCTGTTTGTACACGGGGATTATGACGGATACGGGATCGTTCCGATTCAGATCTACCACCAGTCGAACACATCGAATCATTGCTGATTTGATAGACAAAGGAGCGAAAAATGACCGTATTCATAGCAATGTTCACGATTCAAACAGTCAAAGTAGGTTGTTACTTCTAGGAAGAGCACTCAGTAATTTACAGGTGTTGCCGGAATACAAAACCGCTTTTATTACCATTTCAGATCGTGAAAAGCAAGAGTTTGCCTATCAAAAAGGAGATACAGAAGGAGTAGTGAATTATGCATTGTCATTAAAGGACATCGTATTTGGTGTCATTTTTATTGAAGATGTAGAACAGGGGATTATTAAAATATCCTTTCGATCGAAAGGGAGTTTTTCTGTAAATCAATTTGCGCGAAACCATTTTAGTGGAGGAGGTCACGACAATGCTGCAGGAGGTAGAAGTGAATTGTCAATGACGGATACTATAGAAAAGTTTAAAGCGTTATTACCACAATATGAAACCGACATACAAACCTCTTACAATCAGTAATATTTTTCTTAGTTTTGGACTGTTGTTTCTGGTGGCTTGCCAAGAACCGGTTCCTAGACGACCGAAGAAACAAGGAAAGCAGCACTTCTACAAAGAAGTTATTCGTGAGAATAAAATGCTCAATACGAAACAAAAACAACGTATTGCCAATTGGATTGCAAAAGATACCTTGCACCAATACATCGAAAGTCCGAACGGATATTGGTATTACTTTGCCGAGAAAGACTCGTTGGCAACGCAGTATCCCAAACTCAATGATATTGTACTCGTTGAGTACAAAGTGGCCGATTTATTTGGGAATATGATTTACGATACACAAAAAAGAGCGTATAAGATAGACAAGGAAGACTTTATTCCTGCTTTGCAAGACGGTATCAAAAAAATGAAAAAAGGAGAGCGTGCTGTATTTGTTATACCGTCCTATAGTGCCTACGGAATTACAGGTGACGGTGATAAAATTGGAGTACATCAGCCCCTGTTGAGTGAGGTGACCTTACTCGATATTAAAACAGAAGAAAATAACAACGATAAAACAGATTAATTAAAATGAAAATAACCAAATTTTTAGCAGCTGCTGCAGTAGGATTGACGATTGCTTCATGTAGCAATCCGGGACAAGTAAAAGAGAAGAGTTCGTTAAATTCAGAGATCGATTCGTTGAGTTATTCTATTGGTCTTGATATGGCCAATAAGATCAAAGCGAACTTTAAAGAAATGGATCACGATTTGTTTGTACAAGGATTCCGTAACGGTATTGATTCAACCAACTTGCTTATCGAAAGTGCTGAGGTAAACAATATCATTCGCGCTTATTTCCAAAAGCAGCAAGAAGCTAAAATGAAAGAGTTTCAAGAAGAGCAACGCAAGAAAGCAGAAGCTGAGTTTGGTGAGTACAAAAAAGAGAATGAAAAATTCTTAGAAGAGAACAAAAAGAAGCCAGGAGTAAAAACTACTGCTAGCGGATTACAGTACGAAGTAATCAAAGAAGGTGAAGGAACACAACCTACAGCGGAGGCTACGGTAAAAGTACACTATCACGGGACCTTGATTGACGGAACTGTATTTGACAGTTCAGTGGAGCGTAAAGAACCTATCGAGTTCGCTTTAAATCGAGTGATTAAAGGATGGACAGAAGGATTACAATTAATGAAGCCGGGAGCTAAATACAGGTTCTACGTACCACAAGAATTAGCTTATGGAGCAACTCCAAGACCAGGAGGGAAAATTAAACCTTTCGCGGCGTTAATTTTTGACGTTGAATTATTGGAAGTTAAATAATTGAAAAATTTTAAAGGTAAATAGGTTAGTGAGCGCTAACCTATTTCTTTTTTTTAATCATTTTAGAACATGAAAAAATTACATCTTTTAGTAGTAGCTGTCCTTGCGTTATTAGCGAGTTGTAAATCGGTTAAATACCCTGATTTAGGTGAAGGGCTCTATGCGGATATTCAAACCAACAAGGGAGACATACTTATTAAGTTGCACGAGAAAGAAGTACCGATGACCGTTGCAAATTTTGTTTCCTTAGCAGAAGGTACCAACCCTCAAATGACCGATTCTATAAAGGGAAGTCCTTACTACGATGGAACCAAGTTTCACCGTGTTATCAAAGACTTTATGATTCAAGGAGGTGATATTACAGGGACTGGACGAGGAAATGCAGGCTATCGTTTTGCCGACGAATTCCCTTTAAATGAAGAAGGTAAGTTGATTTTCCGTCACGAAGGACCTGGAATTCTGTCAATGGCAAATTCAGGAAAGGATACAAACTCGAGTCAGTTTTTTATTACCCACAAGGCGACTCCTTGGTTAGACGGGAAGCACACGGTTTTCGGTCGTGTAGAAGTCGGGCAAAACATCGTGGATACTATTGAGCAAAACGATTATATCAATAAAGTAGCTATCATACGCGTAGGAAAAGATGCTAAAAAGTTTGATGCTGCAAAAGTTTTTGAAAAAGAATTGTTGATGGTTGCTGAAAAAGAAGAGGCACGCAAGCGAAAATTGGAAGAACTGCGCAAGAAGTACCTCGAGGAAATGGGGTACTACAAAACAACAGTAACCGATTCGGGATTGCGTATTTTAGAATTGCAAAAGGGCAACGGGAAAAAAGTAAATCCTGCTTTGCCAACTACGGTACATTACACGCTTTATTTAACTGACGGGACTAAAATAGATTCGAGTATCGATAAAGGACAACCTTTTGTGTTTACGATGAACGAACAAGATTTAATTGCCGGGTGGAAAGAAGGTGTAAAAACGATGCGCGAAGGTGATAAATCGCGATTCTTTATCCCGTATTACTTAGGATATGGAGAGCGCGGAATTGGGCCGATTGCGCCGAAATCGGATTTAATTTTTGAAGTTGAAGTTTTAAAAGTAGGGAAGTAAATTGATAGACAAAATAGTACAATTAGACCAACAGTTGCTGATTTACATCAACAACTTGGGGAGTGAGACTTTTGATGCCTTTTGGTTACAAGTTACCAATCAGTTCAGCTGGATTCCGCTATTCGCGGTAATTTTGGTCTTGCTTTTTAAAAAGTTAGGATGGAAAAAAGGAGCGTTTACTCTATTGTTTATCGTGGCTTTGGTCGCTTTTTCTGATCAATTCACCAATTTGATAAAAAATAGCACAGGTAGGTTGCGTCCGTGTAATAATGAAGCGATTCGACCTTTCTTGAGAACCTTCGAATACCGTCCGGGAGGTTTTAGCTTTTGGTCAGGGCATGCGTCGCTTTCAGCTACCTTTACCACCTTTATCATTTTATTATTTAGAAAAGGGTCAAAGTATTGGTATGCCCTCATCCTGTTTCCTGTACTTTTTGGTTTTAGCCGAATGTATTTGGGAGTTCATTTTCCGTTAGATATTACGGCGGGTTACGTATCCGGTATTGTTCTGGGAACGGTACTTTTTTGGTGCTATAGAAAATTATACGCCCGTGTATTCCACACCGAATATCAACTGTGATAGCGGAGTGCATACCGTGAATAGTGCGGTATATACATAGGTCAACAAAGAAGGTGTTTTCTCAGGAAAATACCTTCTTTTTTTTAGAGTGTGCTGAAAATATACTATCTTGCATTTATTATGCACGCATAATAAATTAACAAAAACTATCAAATTATGACGAAGTACAAACATATTTTTGAACCGTTAGATTTGGGCTTTACGACACTTAAAAACAGAGTGTTGATGGGGTCTATGCATACGGGGCTCGAAGAAGAAAAGGATGGAATTCACAAAATAGCTACCTACTATGCAGAGAGAGCTAGAGGAGGAGTAGGTTTGATAGTTACTGGAGGAATTGCGCCTAATTTTCAAGGTTGGACCGCACCGTTCTCTGCGCGAATGAGCTCGAAAAAGCACGCAAAACACCACAAAGTAATAACTGATGCGGTACATAAAGAAGGAGGGAAAATTTGCATGCAAATTTTGCATACAGGTCGTTATGCTTACCATCCGTTAAGTGTAGCACCTTCTGCGATTCAAGCACCAATAAATCCATTTAAGCCTTTTAAATTGAAAGAATCGGGAATTAAGAGAACGATTCGCGATTTTGTCAATTCTGCAAAATTGGCCAAGTTAGCTGGTTATGACGGGGTTGAAATTATGGGGTCTGAAGGGTACTTGATCAATCAATTCATCGCAACGCGTACCAATACCCGAACAGATCGTTGGGGAGGAGCGTATGAAAACCGGATTCGTTTAGCAGTACAATTGGTAAAGGATACACGAGCGGCCGTAGGAGAAGATTTCATTATTATTTTCCGTCTGTCGATGCTCGATTTGGTAGAAAAAGGTTCTTCTTGGGAAGAGGTTGTACAATTGGGAAAAGAGATAGAGAAAGCAGGGGCTACAATTATCAATACCGGAATAGGGTGGCACGAAGCTCGTATTCCTACTATAGCCACGTCAGTGCCAAGAGCTGCTTTTACTTGGGTTACCCAAAAAATGAAAGAAGAGTTAAGCATTCCGTTGGTGACCTCAAATAGAATTAATATGCCTGATGTTGCTGAACGAATTTTGGCAGAAGGGCACGCAGATATGGTATCGATGGCACGTCCGTTTTTAGCCGATCCTGAATGGGTAAACAAGGCAGAACAGGAGCGTGAAGATGAGATTAATACCTGTATTGCTTGTAACCAAGCATGTTTAGATCACGTTTTTGAGAAAAAAATAGCGAGTTGTTTGGTAAATCCAAGAGCCTGTCACGAAACTGAATTAAATTATACACCTACGACAAACGCTAAGCGCATAGCAGTGGTTGGAGCAGGACCAGCCGGACTTGCAGCAGCTACAGTGGCAGCGCAACGCGGTCATCAGGTAGTATTGTTTGACGGAGAGAGCGAAATTGGAGGGCAATTCAATATTGCAAAGCAAATACCTGGAAAGGAGGAGTTTTACGAGACGATTCGTTATTTCGGGAAACAGATCGAATTACACAAGGTTGACTTGCGCCTGAATACGAGAGTGTCGGCTGAAGACCTGATTGCAGGAAATTACGACGAAATTATATTGGCAACCGGAATTACACCGAGGACACCAGGAATTGAAGGTATGGAACACGAAAAAGTACTTACGTATATCGATGTCTTAAAACACAAGAAAAAAGTAGGGAAAAGAGTGGCGGTTATCGGAGCTGGAGGTATTGGTTTTGACGTGTCGGAATACTTGACCCACGAAGGTGAAAGTACGAGCCAGAATATCGATGCTTGGTTGCGTGAATGGGGTATTGACAAGAGCTTAAAAGCGCGAAGTGGAATTGAAGGAATGACCCCTGAAGTACACCCTTCACCACGTGAAATATTCATGTTTAAAAGAAGTAAAGGGAAGTTTGGAGGAAACCTAGGGAAAACCACAGGGTGGATACACCGAGCCAACCTTAAGAAAAAGAATGTGCAATTCATCAATGAGGTACAGTATACCAAAATTGACGATCGAGGATTGCATTACGTACAAGGTGAGGAACAGAAGGTGTTAGAGGTGGATCACGTAATTGTTTGTGCGGGTCAGGTACCCTTTAAAGAATTGTACGAGCCTTTGACAGCAAAGGGAAGTTCAGTACATCTGATTGGAGGAGCCGATGTGGCCTCTGAGTTGGATGCAAAAAGAGCCATTAATCAAGGAAGTAGAGTGGCAGCAGCCCTTTAAAAATAATTTGTTAACAACTGTAAAAAGCCTCTTTTCTCCGGTTATCGGAGGAAGGAGGTTTTTATTTTACCGGGAGAAATCCTTAAAAATGGATCGTTCAATTAATATCGATGTCAAATTTTATTTTCTTGGATAAATAATTACGATATTTGCTTTTACTAATGAAATGCTAAAGGCAAAATAATTCGCTTTTAGCCGCTTAAAATAAAGATATAGTAATTATGGCAATGAATAAAAACACGGTTCTTGGATGGGCTACCTTAATTATGGTTTTAATGGGGATACTGCTGGTCGCTTTAGCAGTATTTAAATACGATGAAATAGCGGGATACGGATTTGGAGCAGTAGGATTGGGATTCTTCGCAAATGCATGGGTGTTTAATGCTTTAAAAGGAAGAGTGTAATATTCTTTACTAAATTAGAAAATACAAAACAATGAGTGACGATAAGAAGGTCATCTTTTCGATGAACAAGGTTTCAAAAACCTATCAAAGTACAGGTAAACAAGTATTAAAAGATATTTATTTAAGCTTTTTTTACGGAGCGAAAATTGGTATTCTCGGTTTAAACGGATCGGGTAAATCAACTTTGTTAAAGATTATCGCTGGAGTAGAAAAAAATTACCAGGGAGACGTGGTGTTTTCTCCGGGCTACAAGGTGGGATACTTAGAGCAAGAGCCACAACTTGACGAAGATAAAACAGTACTAGAAGTAGTAAAAGAAGGAGTTGCTGAAGTGGTAGCTGTATTGGACGAGTACAATAAAATCAACGATATGTTTGGTTTGGAAGAAGTGTACTCTGATCCGGATAAAATGCAAAAGCTAATGGACAAGCAAGCGGAGCTTCAAGATAAGATTGACGCATCAAATGCTTGGGAGTTGGATACGAAATTAGAAATCGCCATGGATGCCTTGCGCACTCCTGACGCAGATAAGAAAATTGGCGTTCTTTCAGGTGGGGAACGCCGTAGAGTTGCCTTGTGTCGCTTGTTGTTACAAGAGCCGGAAATCTTATTGCTCGATGAGCCTACCAACCACTTAGATGCAGAGTCTGTTCACTGGTTAGAACAACATTTAGCGCAGTACAAAGGAACGGTAATTGCCGTAACGCACGACCGTTATTTCTTGGATAATGTTGCTGGATGGATTTTAGAACTCGATCGCGGTGAAGGAATTCCTTGGAAAGGGAACTACTCTTCTTGGTTAGATCAAAAAGCGAAGCGTTTAGCACAAGAGAGTAAAGCAGCTTCAAAAAGACAAAAAACCTTAGAGCGAGAGCTCGATTGGGTGCGTCAAGGAGCAAAGGGACGCCAGGCAAAGTCAAAAGCGCGTTTAAAGAACTACGACAAGTTATTAAACCAGGATCAAAAGCAGGTAGAAGAAAAGCTGGAGATCTATATTCCTAACGGACCTCGATTAGGAACTAACGTAATTGATGCCGCTGGTGTGTCAAAAGCTTTTGGTGACAAGCTTTTGTACGAAAACTTAGAGTTTAGTTTGCCGCAGGCAGGAATCGTTGGAATTATTGGACCTAACGGTGCTGGTAAGACGACTATTTTTAGAATGATTATGGGAGAGGAAACCCCTGATAACGGAACCTTCTCTGTAGGAGACACAGCAAAAATTTCCTATGTTGACCAAAATCACGCTAATATCGATCCTAACAAAACTATTTGGGAGAACTTCTCAGAAGGACAAGATTTGGTAATGATGGGAGGTAAGCAAGTAAATTCAAGAGCCTATTTAAGTAGGTTTAACTTTTCAGGGAATGAGCAAAACAAGAAGGTTGCTACACTTTCTGGAGGGGAGCGAAACCGCTTGCATTTAGCCATGACCTTAAAAGAGGAAGGAAATGTATTACTGCTTGATGAGCCTACCAATGATTTAGATGTAAATACACTACGTGCCTTAGAGGAAGGTTTGGATAATTTTGCTGGATGTGCCGTGGTAATCTCCCACGACCGTTGGTTCTTAGATAGAGTGTGTACACATATCTTAGCTTTTGAAGGAGACAGCCAAGTGTACTTCTTTGAAGGATCGTTCTCGGAATACGAAGAAAATAAAAAGAAGCGTTTAGGCGGTGATTTAATGCCAAAACGTATCAAATACAAGAAGTTGATTCGATAAGTAATTTCGAGTGTTATACAGCTTAGGAAAAGAGTCTCCAGTAGGGGGCTCTTTTTTTGTGGAGAACTGTACCTTATGTGAATGTTGGACATAAAAAAAAGCTTGTGTTTACTACAAGCTTTTTTCTTTGATCCCCTAAAAAAAATCCGAAGCGTTCACTTCGGATTAGCGGAGAAAGAGGGATTCGAACCCCCGGTCCTGTTACAGACAACGGTTTTCAAGACCGCCGCATTCGACCACTCTGCCATTTCTCCTTTGCTAGCGGTCATTGCCGTTAGCGGGTGCAAATATAGAACCTTTTTTTAAATATGAAAAGGGTTTTGAAGGAAAAATTCAACCCGTTGGAAGTACTTTTAGGTAACTGTTTTGTTTGCAGTGGATTATTGTGTTATTTTTTTTTGCCTTTTTTTTGGGGATTACTCGCATAGCGTAGTCTTGTATTAAAAAGGACCTGTAGTGTACTGTAGGGTGTATTTTTTATGGATGTACTAAGCGTAAGTTGTAGCAACAAAAAAAAGCTTGTGATAAACAAGCTTTTTTTTTCTTTAATCCCCTAAAAAAAATCCGAAGCTCAAGCTTCGGACTTGCGGAGAAAGAGGGATTCGAACCCCCGGTCCTGTTACAGACAACGGTTTTCAAGACCGCCGCATTCGACCACTCTGCCATTTCTCCTTTGCTGTCGGTTATTCCCGATAGCGGATGCAAATATAGAAGCTTTTTTTGATTTGGTAAAATTTTAGCAACGATTTTTTAATCGTTTTTTGAAGGTAATGGTGTAAGTGTTTGAAAATGAGTTTGTGTTGTGGTGTTTTTTTTTAGCCTAGTAAAGCGTTTGAGTGTTCTAAGAGACCTCGAGAAGTGAAAAGACGGTAAATTAAGGAAGGAGGAAGGTTAATTTGGACTGATTTTTATCGATAAATGTTAAGGATTCATTGTGTTTTTCTCGTAAATAATTCTACTTTCGTTGTTCTAATATTATAGACATGTTTAATTCATTCGGAAACATTTTAAAACTTACCACTTTTGGTGAATCACATGGAACGGCTATCGGAGGAATCATCGATGGTTTTCCAGCAGGTATAAAAGTAGATTTTGAGGCTATCCAAAATGAATTGGACAGACGGAAGCCCGGACAATCAAAAATTGTCACCCAGCGTAAAGAACCCGATACGGTTGAGTTTATGTCTGGGATTTTTGAAGGCGTTACTACGGGGACCTCTATTGGTTTTATTATTAAAAATACCAATCAGAAGAGCAAAGACTACAATCATAATACCGATGTGTATCGCCCGTCACATGCCGATTATACTTATGATAAAAAGTACGGTATTCGCGATCACAGAGGAGGTGGTCGAACTTCAGCAAGAGAAACTGCCAATTGGGTGGTTGCTGGAGCCTTGGCGAAACAATTGATCAGTCATATAGAGATCAATGCGTTTACCTCGTCCGTAGGAGAGGTTTTTATGGTAAAACCCTATCAGGATCTCGATTTTACTAAAACAGAAACAAATATAGTACGTTGTCCAGATGAGGCTACAGCTGAGCAAATGATTGAGAAAATTCATGAAATTCGCAAAGCAGGAGATACTATTGGCGGAACCATTACTTGCGTTGCTCAAAATGTACCGATAGGACTCGGTGAACCCATTTTTAATAAATTACACGCGCAGTTAGGACAAGCCATGCTTTCGATCAATGCCGTGAAAGGATTTGAGTTCGGTAGTGGTTTTTGCGGTGCAAAGATGCGTGGATCGGAGCACAATGATGCATTCTTAGCAGATGGAACGACCCAGTCTAATTTATCCGGAGGAATTCAAGGAGGAATTTCTAATGGTATGGATATTTATTTTAGAGTGGCTTTTAAGCCGGTAGCGACTATCATGCAACACCAAGAAACGATCAATGCAGCAGGAGAAGCGACAAGCATTCAGGGTAGAGGACGACACGACCCTTGTGTGGTACCGAGAGCAGTACCAATAGTCGAGGCGATGACCGCTCTCGTACTTGCCGATTTTTATCTATTAAATAAAATGAGAAGAACACAATAATCTAAGAGCCTTTTTAGGCTCTTTTTTTTTGACTTTTTAATAGGCTACACTGAGGTTGGTCGATGATTTGAAGGCTTTGAGCTATAATTTTTTATTTTTTGTAGAGTTAATGCGTACTTCTGTATGCTGTACGAGTTACACCTTGTGACGTCGCATGGCATTAACCCTTTAATTCTATAACTATTATGAAAAGTAAACGATCTTCGTTTAAAGGCCTGTTACTAGTACTAATAATAGGTTGGTATCAACCTACTACGCAGGCTCAGTATCGGCATTCCTCACAAAATGCAAAAGCAATAAAGCCTGATTTAGCATCGCATAGTTTGGTCTCGGAAGCCTTGTGGAATGCCCTGTTTCCGTATCGATTTGGAGCAAAAGATACTGGTGGTGGTAATTGGGTACTAAACCCTAAGGACGACTTTTATACCTATGCTTCCTTTGTAACCGCAATACAGCGAATGCAGCAACTAAAAGCTGAATTTAAACGGCGTTGTGGAACCAATGCTTATCACATTACTAGAATAGATAAAGTGACAGGTGAACGCACGGTTTTGAGAAATGATCCTGATTTTGACGCTCCGAGAAATCAAACTAAGGAAGTTATTACGACCATTATTGATTACGGTAATTTTTTGGAAAGGGGCAGCATAGCAATACGAACCAGAGAGTTGATGGCTTTTCTAGCGAATATAGCACACGAAACTACTGGAGGATGGGATACTGCGCCAGGTGGTCGTTTTTCTTGGGGATTGCACTTTAGAGAGGAACCTACTACTGCTTCTTACGCTTATCCTGATGCTAATTATCCACCTACGCCCGGAAAATCGTATAAAGGACGTGGTCCTATTCAGCTGTCGTATAATTACAACTACGGAATGGCGAGTGCGTTTTTATTCGGTGATAAGCAAGTGTTGCTCGACAATCCCGATCTCCTTCTTCAAGATGCTGCGTTGGCTTTTCAAACAGCAATTTGGTTTTGGATGACTCCTCAATATCCTAAACCCTCAGCCCATGAGGTGATGACCAATTTGTGGAAACCTAATACATTGGATTTAAAAAAGCAGCGTATTCCTGGTTTTGGAATGACGGTAAATATTATCAATGGAGGTGTTGAGTGCGGACAAGGAATAGAAAAATCGCAGGTATTAGATCGAATAGGGTATTACCGACGATTTTCCGAAGTCTTTGGTGTAGGAACCGATATGGATGGCGTACACGATTTGTCGGATTGTGGTTGTAAGGATGCCGAAAAATACGGAGGAGATTCGGCTGATTTGACTGCAGAGCCTTGTGCACAAAAGCCAGTAGTGTCCTTTACTAACTTCGGCGATGTTGAGGTGATTGAACAAAGAGAGTTAACAGCAATAGGAGTACAACTAGCGATAGATGTTAAAGGAACCAAACTTAAATCACTTCAAGTAGTTGTAGGAAGTCAAATTTTTAAAGAACCGCATTTTTCTTGGATACCTGATTCTTATGGTATTCATGAATTAAAAGCGAAGGCAAGTTTTGTAGACGGTCAAGAAGTAACGACCACTGCAAAGGTTTTGGTATGGAATGGTAAACAAATGAATTGTTCGGAGCTCCCTCAGTGGAAACCTGTGATTTATGAAAAATCTGGGAATTTCGTTCGCTATAAAGACCTGGTTTATAAAAATAAATGGTATGTGGCAGCGGTAGATAGGCCCGGTGAATCAACGGCTTGGGAATATATATACAACTGTGTGGGTGATGCCGGAACTTCTTGTGGAGCCATAAGTTGGGCAAAGGTTAAAGTATATACCCGCGGACAACGTGTACATTATAAGGCTAAATTATACGAAGCGCAGTGGTGGACACAAGGTAATATTCCAGGGAACGCTGAGGTGTGGAAAGTCGTTGGCGAGTGCCCTGAAACAGCGAAAGGAAAATTGCCTAAGCCTGTGGTACTACTCATGTATAATGAACAAACGAGTTCTTTGAATATTTGGCCCAAGGAAGCTAACGTTAAGCAAGTACAGGTATTTTCTAGTGTTGGGAACCTCGTGTATGCGTAAAGCAGTAAAGAACCTTCGGAAGCTTTGGAGAACAGACGAGAAGTTTTACTGCCTGCTGGGATTTACTATTACAAAATTCAGGGCTCTGTGTATACCTATCAAGGGATGTTTGTTAAACGGTGAAAAAGGGTAGCGATCGCTACCTTTTTTTTGTAATTATGGAATCGTATTTTTGAAAGTATGAATCAACAGCAAGTGTATATACAATTCTTGGAAGCCCTAGAAGAGCATTGGGAAGAGGAGCTAACTTATAAGCGAAATGAATACCTCAGTGTAGCCGGCGATGTCGCTACTGAAATATATTGGATTCGCAGTGGTAGCCTACGTGTATTTGTATGTGAAGAGGAAGAGCACACTATTCGTTTTGGCTATCAGAATTCGATCATAACAGCTTTGGATAGTTTTATTACTGGAGCGCCCAGTATGTTCTATATTCAAGCGTTAAAGAAAACGGAGCTCAGAGTCATGAGTAAATTGCGTTATGAAACATTGCTCGAAGAATCACCGCTAATAAAAGAGGCCTGGACAGCGTTATTAAAGAGTTTTGTAGTACAACAAATGGAGAGGGAACTCGATTTAATTACGTATGCTCCCCAAAAAAGAGTAGAGCGTTTACTACAGAGAAGTCCGCAGGTATTTCAGGAGATTCCATTGAAATACATCGCTTCTTATGCGCGAATGACTCCAGAAACCTTATCTAGAATTTTAAAAAATCTTGATTAGAATCAAGTTTTACACAGGAGGTGTTTCGGAACTTTGTAAAAAAACGAATATGATCTATCAGAAAGTAGCCTTATTAGCAGAACTCAACTGCTTGGTAGCGGCACATCAAGAGGAAATCACCAAGTGGAAAATGATACCGGAAGCAGTATTGCAATCTAAGGAGCACCCTGATCAATGGAGTGCTGTTGAATGTATTGAACACCTTAACATGTACGCGCGTTTTTACAATGCTGAAATAAAACGTCGACTGGACAAGGCCTCAAAGGAAATGTGTAACGAATTTAAGTCCGGATACTGGGGAAATCGATTTGCCCAAGACATGTTACCCAAGGCCGATATGAAAATGATGAAAACGTTTAAGAGTAAAACCCCTGTGCTAGCTGATTTAGCGGTTGCTGAAGTACTTGAAGAATTTACTGCCTTACAAGCGGAGCTAATGGAGTTACTCAGCGAGTCGGCGGCCTATAATTTGACAAAAATAAAGACAGCGATTACGCTGCCTTTACTCAAATTTCGTTTAGGAGATACTTTCCGATTTGTCATATACCACAATGAACGTCATGTGGTTCAGGCTCGTAAAGCTATTAAAAAGGCCGAGCACTTACTTTAAATCGTAGAAGATTCCAGCAGACCACGATGGATTTGCGGCGATGATTCGTCCAGAAAAGGCAGAATCAAAGGCTGCAGAAACCCCAATAGTATCGGTGATAAAATAAGCGGCTTCAAATCCGTAACTACTGTAGGCTACGTTATTGGCAAAAATACTACCGTTACTCGTAGCGGCATTTAGAGTTCCGTTTTTCAAAGGTCTTAGTAGGTTTAGTCGGGTACTCAACCAAAGTTTTTTAGGCAATACGTTAACGCCAAATTCAAATCCTGTTCTAAATTCATCAGAGAATCCTTTACTTCTTTGGTTGAACCCGATATACGATTTTAGATAGGCAGGAAGGTTGTATATCTGCGTGCTGTAGCCTACTGAAGTAACTAGGTATTGATTAAATTCACCATCCCCAGTTTGATAGCTACCGTCACTACCACCTTGTGAATTCCCCGTAGGAAGTCCGAGTAGTAATTTGGCATCCCAAGCCCAATTACCTTTTTTGAAAAACGCCCAGCGGATTCCCAAATCTACATCGCCAAATGACGAGAGCGCTTCACCGGCTTGTAGCGTGTTGCCATTGGTTCCTGACACCTGGTTGTTTTGAGCAACTCGTGCAAAAAATGGAATGTAGGCAATTACATCTACTTTAGAGCTAATTCCGTATTCTGCATAGAGATTGGTGTTGAATTGAGTACGGGTAACATTGGGGTCCAAGGCTCCTGTATTGGTAAAGTGTTGGTCTGATTGTAAGTACCAAGCCGAAAGTTTAAAATAGCCTTTTCCTTTGCCTTTGGCCCATTGGGCTTGTCCTTGAACACCGCAGAGTAGTACTGCGAACACGATTAAATATTTTTTTATCATAATGTCTTGATTATTGAATTTCACCTTCACCTACTTTGACACTAAAAGGTTTACACCAGTATAATAAGTGGCTATAGTCATTGATACCCGTGTTTTCAATGAGGTAACGATGTGCTCCGTTAAAAACGGCTACTTTTTTTATTTCTTTAGCGTTGGCAATAGTGTTTGGATTGTTTGTCAGGTATAAATACAATCCGGGTAGGGCTGTGGAGGCCTTGTAGTCTGAGGCTACAATGAGTTCCAAATCGTTGGTCCCTGGAATTTCTTTGATAACGAAACTCCCTTTGAGTTCGTAACTACTGGTCGTTTTGATCGTTCCTGATTTCTGACGTATTTGAGGGGCTTTCACCGTTAGTGAAGTCGTATCTGTAAGGGTTTGACCGGAAGCATTCGTATAGCTTACAGTGAGTGTTGTTTGCCCAGCTTTTACAGCCATTACTTTACCCGTGTTATCGATGGTTGCTATCGCAGCATCAGAGGATTGCCAACGTACGGCTACGTTTTGATTTTGCCCGTTAGCATTGCTGTAGGTAGTCGTGTACTGATGTGTTTGCCCTGCCGTGAGCTCCGCAATAGGATTGTTGATACTCAAGCTTTCTCCAACAGGAATTACGCGAAAGTTGTCGGTAGTACTAATGGTTTCTCCATTACTGGTTATGCTAGCTGTAATGGTGACTGCTCCTTCGCTTTTCGCGCTAACCAAACCATCGGTATTTACCGTAGCTATAGCGGAGTTGGAGCTCGACCAGCGTATGGGTAAATTTTGTGTTTGTCCCAGTGTATTGGTGAACTGACTGCGATATTGATGTGTTCTGTTCACAGTTAAATTTTCGATAGGGTTGTTGAGCTGTAAGACTGCTTTTAGGGCGATGACTGTTATGTTTTGGGTGTTACTTACCGTAACTCCATCGGCATTGGTGCTAGCTGTAATACTCGCATTTCCTAGGTTAAGCGCAGTAATTAGACCGCTGTTGGTAACGCGTAACACATTCGCGTCAGAACTGGTCCATTCAATTTTTGGGGTGCGAACTTCACCGACATTGTTGGTGTATTTGGTAGTGAATTGGTGGGATTTAGTAATAGCGAGTTCACTAATCGTATTATTAAAACTAAGCTTTTCCGCAACGCGATCGTCAATAATATCATTGGATACACAGCTTGTGAATACGAGTGTGACAATAAAAAATAGGAACAATGGTTTCATATAAAATCTTCTTTTCTGAAATTTTAGTCGAAGACTTCACGGAACATTACAAACAAAAAAAACTCGAAGTATCAACTTCGAGTTTTTATAGGTGATTTGAGTTTTGCTGTAAAAGCTTAGGCAAGCATAGTTACAGGGTTCTCAATAAATGTTTTTAACGTTTGTAAGAACTGAGCTCCTACAGCACCGTCAACGGTTCTGTGGTCACAAGCAAGCGTTAACTTCATGGTGTTTCCAACAACGATTTGTCCGTTTTTAACCACTGGTTTCTCAACGATGGCTCCTACAGATAAAATCGCAGAGTTTGGTTGGTTAATGATTGAAGTAAAACTTTCAATACCGAACATTCCTAAGTTAGAAACCGTAAATGTACTTCCTTGCATTTCGTCTGGCTTAATTTTCTTAGATCTGGCTTTACCAGCTAAGTCTCTTACAGCGCCTCCGATTTGAGTTAAGCTCAATGCATCGGTGTGTTTTACTACAGGAACCACTAATCCTTCATCAACAGCAACGGCAACTCCAACGTGAATGTGTTGGTGGTATTTTGTTACATTATCCGACCAAGAAGTATTTACTTGTGGGTGCTTTTTAAGGGCCATAGCACAAGCTTTTACAACCATATCGTTAAATGATATCTTAGTATCTGGTACTGCATTTATCGTTTTACGAGATGCAATAGCATTGTCCATATCTACTTCGATGTTTAAGTAGAAATGAGGAGCGCTAAATTTAGAGTTTCCTAATGACTTAGCAATGGCTTTACGCATCTGAGAGTTTTTCACTTCTTCAGTACGTTCTTCACCAGCGATAGCGAAGTTTGTAACAGCTGCTGGCGCGGCAGTAGTTGTGTTACTAGCTGCAAGTGCTGCTGTTTTCGCAACAGGGGTGAAGTTCTCAACGTCTTTTTTGATAATACGTCCGTTTTCACCTGATCCTTTGATATCAGCTAAGTTAAATCCTTTGTCTTTAGCAATTTTCTTTGCTAGAGGAGAGGCTAAAATACGACCGTTTACAGTGTTTGCAACCGGAGTTTCTGTAGCCTTGGTTTCTGCAACTGTAGTTGTAGCTACAGGGGCAGGAGACGCTTCTTTCTTTTCTGCAGGAGCTTCCGCTACCGTTCCGGCAGCATTGGCTGCTAGCAATGGTGCTACCTCTGTTCCTGCAGGTCCGATGATGGCTAATAAGCTATCAACAGGAGCGCTGTCACCTTCTTGTGTACCAATATGTAAAAGAGTTCCTTCATGGAATGATTCGAATTCCATAGTAGCCTTGTCTGTTTCGATTTCGGCTAAAATATCTCCCTCTTCAACTTGGTCACCTACTTGTTTTAACCAAGAAGCAACAGTTCCTTCCGTCATAGTATCGCTTAAGCGTGGCATGTTTACCAAGTAAACACCTTCAGGAATAGTAGTACTTGTTGCAGCTGGTGCAGGTGTTGCTGCTGCTTCAACAGCAGTAGTTTCTTCTGTAGCGGTACTCGCAGTGGTGTCGTCATTTAGTAAAGATGAAAAATCTTCACCTTCTTCACCGATGATAGCTAAAAGGCTGTCAACAGGTGCTCCTTCACCTTCTTGTACGCCAATATGTAATAAAGTACCTTCATGGAATGATTCGAATTCCATAGTGGCCTTATCTGTCTCAATTTCAGCAAGGATATCTCCTTCTTCTACCTTATCTCCAACACTTTTTAACCATTGTGCTACCACACCTTCTTCCATGGTATCACTCAAGCGAGGCATATTAATTCTTGTAGGCATATGTTTTTTATTTTGCTGGATTATTATTTAATAAAAGGATAATCTTCTTGTTCGTACACGACATCGTGTAAAAGACTTACGTCTGGATACGGAGACTCTTCAGCGAATTTTTCGCACTCACGAACCATTTCCTTTACTTCTTTGTTGATCGCATCGATTTGATCTTCAGTAGCGTATTCTTTTTCTAAGATGATATCGCGTACTTGAGTGATTGGGTCAATTTTACGGTACTCTTCAACTTCGTCCTTAGTACGGTAGTGCTGAGCATCAGACATCGAGTGACCTCTGTATCGGTAGGTCTTCATTTCTAAGAATGTAGGACCTTCTCCACGACGTGCGCGTTGGATAGCCTCGTCTACAGCTTCCGCAACTTTAATTGGATTCATTCCATCAACAGGACCACAAGGCATTTCATACCCCAATCCTAATTTCCAGATGTCGGTGTGGTTTGCAGTTCTTTCTACTGAAGTACCCATGGCATAACCGTTGTTTTCTACGATGAAAACTACGGGCAATTTCCAGTTCATAGCCATGTTGAAAGTTTCGTGTAACGATCCTTGTCTTGCGGCACCATCACCAAAATAACAAAGTGTAACAGCATCGTTTCCTTTATACTTATCACCGAAAGCAAGTCCAGCTCCTAATGGAATTTGTCCACCAACAATACCGTGTCCTCCGTAAAAGCGGTGCTCCTTAGAGAAAATGTGCATTGATCCTCCCATTCCTTGAGAAGTACCAGTAGCTTTTCCGTAAAGTTCTGCCATAACTCGTTTAGGATCTTCTCCCATACCAATTGGCTGAACGTGGTTACGGTAGGCCGTGATCATTTTATCCTTGGTTAAATCCATTGCATGTAATGATCCTGCCAATACAGCTTCCTGACCATTATATAAGTGTAAAAAACCTCTTACTTTCTGTTGAATATAAACTGCAGCCAGCTTATCTTCAAACTTTCTCCAAAATAACATGTCCTTATACCATTGGATATAGGTCTCTTTGGTGATTTCTTTCATTATATATTAGTTGTTTATTATAGTTTGTGCGAATTTAACTACTTTAAAACGCAGCTACAAAAGTAGTTGTTTTTTGTAATTTAAAAAAAGGTTCGTGTTAAAAGTTATTGCCTAGAAGTATTAGGCCACCTATCGACTTCTATTTTACTTTTCTTTTGCGATGATTATCGAGGCTTTAGCTCCCGTAGCTAGGTTCCATTCGTTTTCTGAAATCAACATGCCACTGTCGTTAAATATTTTGAAAGCAGCAGTATTTGGACCTGAAGTTCCTTGGTTTAATGCGACAATTTCAATGGTGTTTACACCTTCATCTAAGGGAATTTCAAACGATTGGTAGCTCTGGGTCAAGGTAAGGCTGTACACTACAGGTACATTGTTGATAAAGATGCGTACTTTATCGCCGTCGGGATATTGAAAATCACGACAGATAATTTTAACACTTTTTGATTTGGTAGCAAAACTACCGAGATCTTGATCGATGACGGGATATACGTATTGACCATTGATTTTTTGGAAAGAACGGAGGTATTGTTCTTCTGCCATTTTTGCCTTGGTCAAAATTCCCTTGTTTTTATAAGCTTCGGCCGATTGCTTTTTTTTGAGTTTTTTCTGCTCTTCTTTATGAGCATTTTTAAATCCACTATCAGAGTCAAAATCCAAAGAAGTGGGTTTTGTGGTCGTCTTAGCAGAAACTTTGAAATCACCAAGCGCGGTACTACCTTTTTCATTTCCACCGAAAGAACCGTCTAACTGAGCATGTCCGTTCACGGAAAAAAATAACAATCCGCTGCATAGCAATTGGGCAAATAATTTGTTCATACGCATAGTCATAGTTGCAAATATACTGTTGATTTCCTGGGCTTAGTCTAAATAAAGCGTTAAAAATTACTATTTTATTGGAAAATCAAAATAGGTAGTACGGAAAGGTTCATTACGCAGTGTAAAGTGCCACCATTCATTTTTATAAGGTCGAAACCCGTATTTGAGCATTACCTTTCGGAGTAAATAGCGATTGGCCAGCTGCTTTTTGGTGAGCTTTGTGTAGTTGGTATGAGAAATTTTACCAAAAAAATCATAAGGACTTCCCATATCGACGTCGGTATTGGTTTTTAAATTCACCAAAGTTAAATCGACTGAACTACCGCGTGAATGTCCTGATTTCGAAGCAATATAGCCCAGTTTAAACAGGAGTCGTTTATTTACCTTAGGGTAAAATTGGCGTTTGGTTAGGGTGTCGTTAATAACGCGAGCCCAACGTACAAAATGATTGACTGCAGTTTGAGGTCGGTACGCATCGTATATTTTTAGAGAATAGCCTTTTGTAAGCAATTCTGCTTGGACTTTTTTAAGCGCTTTAGCCGTTGCAGTTGATGTGATTAGGGTATCTGCTAAGTATCCATCCACCCGTTTCCCCACAAAATTATTGCTCGTGAAATAACGGAGCTCTTTTTGAATGCTCGGAGCAATATCATGTACGTAAGAGAATCCTTTTGGAAGCTGTGCGAAGCTCGATGGAGCTAACAGAATGGTCAGGATGATAAATAAGTAATGTTTCATAGTGTCTTGCTTAGTCTAATTGTATAACGTATGATTTTTGTACCGCTTGCGCTCTAGTTTTGGCATTGGCGAATTTAAGATTGAGCTTCGTAATGCGAAAATGATCAAAGGAAGCTAAAATCTTGTAAGTTAAGGCTGTGCTTGTTAGTTGTGAAAGTTGCTCTTGACTTACAAAAAAGTGCTGTCCTGAATACCTGCTTACTTCACTATAAGGAACCCGTGTATGTGGCGTGTTGAGGTAGAACTCAAAACCAAAATCTGCGTGCTGTTCTTTGACGGTGTGTATGCGTTGTAGGTTTTCGTTAGACCACTCCGCAGCTTTAACTCCTGCTTGATATGCCAGTAAGGTCGGATAAAACTGTGTCATCATAAATAAGTATACCAATAAGTATACCACTGTGGTTCTGTAAAACACTTTGGTAATGGTTTGCTGTTTAAAATGTTTGTTGATCAGTACTACGAGTGCTATACAAAGGATGCTTCCCAGCACAAAAATCCAATTGAATTCTGGAGCTAGTAAATAGTACACTAGAGGGATGGCCACTAAAATAAGACCACTTAATCCATTCAGTATATAGGTTGTTGTACGCGTGAGGGCTATTGATTTTTCTTGCAGCTTACCAATGAAGTCGGCAGTAATAATAGCCATAAAAGGAAAAATGATGTTGGTATAATGCGCGAGTTGGAATTTACTCAGTGAAAACATCAAAATAGCCGTAAATGCCGCAAAGAAAGAATAGTATTCTCTATTGAATCCAGGATTTTTAAAAAAGGCCTTTATTTTTAAAACACTCGCGAGGTAGAATAGCAGTGCCCAAGGGAGAAATGCCCAGAGTAGGGTATGAAGGAAGAAAAACACACTTCCGTTGTGATTTACGATGGGACCGGTATTGAAAAAACGACCAAATTGACTGTCCCAAAAGAAAAAACGAACTCCAGATACTCCTTGTTTTCCAAAAACTGTCTTTTCAGGATGGAGGTCAAACTGTTGGTATAGCGTATAAATTTCGGGAAGGGTAAACAAGGCAATTAAGACCAACGCCAGGAGCCATTTAAAGGAGAACAACGATTTCCATTTTTTTTGCAGTAGAAGCTGCCCTCCGAGCGCAGCAACTATCGGTACTAGGGTGAATACGCCTTTAGTCATCATAGCACAGGCTGCAAAGATACTTCCGATAAGTAGGTGTTTGGTGTCGAAACGATCAACAACAAAGCTGAAATGATATACAGCAGCAATGATAAACCCCGTTAAAAAAGGTTCCGCGCGCACGTCAAAATTAGACAATACACTGTGTAAGGCAGTTGCGAGAATAATGGCGGCATATATTCCCGTTTGACGACTGTAGTATTTTTTAGCAAACAAATAAGTATAATACACTCCTGTAGCAAATACCAGTACTCCAGGGAGTTTATAGGCAAAGCTATTAACTCCGAAAATCTTAAATGAGAGTGCTGTTAGCCAAAAGGGGAGATGAGGTTTGTCGAGCCAATCTTCGCCTAATGAATACAAATTGATGAAGTCGTTGTTGAGGTACATCGTTTTGGAAATAGAAGCGTACAAAGCACCATCAGGAGCCATGACGTCCAGTATCATTCCTATTAAACTGATAACAATGAGTACGGAAAAGACGGCAGCAGTGAGCTGTTTGGTTTGCATATAATTTTTCGTTTACAGGGAACTAAAGTAAAACTTATTCATTGAGAAGCATAATCCTAAACGTAAAATTAATCTAAGTAATTGAGCTGATGTAGCAAAAAGAAAGCCAAAGCTTTTCAGCTTTGGCTTCAACTAATAAAACCAAGTATTAGTATCATCAGGTGTTAGCTAACCCATGAACTAATGTTGTAATGGAATGTGATTGAAACTCAACACGCGTTTCAATTTCCATGTAGTATTTTCAAGCAGCCACAGGTGGGTGAATTGCGCACGACTAGTGGCTGTATTATGCTTTTGTGTAGCGATGGAAAACTCGTGATGCCCTTGTTGAATTGCACCGTACAGAACTCCTTGCTTGTAGAGTGGGTATACTTGCAATGTGTTGGGAACCAGCGAACGCAGCGGTTTAGCTGCTGGACTACTGCAAATAGCCTTCTTTATCGACGCTAAAAATGTCGATTTATCAGAAAATCCCGATTGATCGTGATAGAATTCAAAATCCTCACTAATGATCTCCGACAACGTATCCAATTCACACCTATTAAAGCAACGCTCGAATAGTAAGCTGTCTTTTTGAGCTAAGGTTTTGTAGAGTGTTGACTGCTTTGAAACTTGGCTAAAGCCAAATAGTGAGCAAAGAAACAACCACAAGAGCATTAGGATTTTCATAAAGAAATTACCCTTAAAAAAGAAATCAAAAATAGCGTTCATAATCGGTGTTTATTGGGTTACCAAATACTAAAGTTCACGGTGGTGTTGTCCTTGTCGTAATGACGTACAAAACCGTGTTTACCGTTGGCAATAACAAGCTTTTGTTGCTTGGTACGACCGTGGAATCCGTCATTGCAATCCACATGTAAAGCGTACTTTATAATTTTTCCTTTGGCATCAAATTCTGAACCGTCAAAATCGATGTCGATGTTTCTGCGTTTTTTAAACCAGCGAACCAATTTCTGTAATTCGCTTTTGGTGGTTTCAGAAGTGATGATCAATTCGGCTTTTCCGTCATTAATAGTACTGTCGAACAAAAAGCTGATATCTTCTTTACTGTCCTGATCCCAGTCAGTATTTTCGGGAGCTGTTTCCGTTGAATCGATATCAGATTTTTTAGGTGTTTCACAATCGAGGCAGTCTAATCCTTCTGCCGTCATAATGAGTTCGTGGTTAACCAAATCTTCATCGTATAAATCATCCGTGTTTTTGATGTAGTACAAAAAGTTTTTTGCAGATTCTTCAAAATACACTTTGGTTCCTTCCGGAAGGTATAAGGTTAGTTTTACCTCCTCGTCTTTTAATAGGTTTTTGATTTCACTTAAAAAGAAGGCATCAAAAACTATTTGGTTGTTGGCAGTTTTAAATTTGTACTCTAATTGCTCCGCATTGGTATTTGCTGTACTGCGTTTACGACCTTCAGAGGTTTTTTTGACTTCCAGGTATGCCGTAGCAGTTTCGCTGCGCTTAACACTTATTTTTACGTGATTTGAATACTTTTTATTCACGTCGTCCACGGCGATAATATTAGCATTGTTACTGCTGCTTAAGTACGCTTTATACTGTAAGTTGTCATCGTTTACGACGCGTATTTTTAACGGTTCTTTCGGGTTAATTTGCAGCGTTTGCTTTTCTATTTTTGTTCCGTCATAGGCACGTGAGGTTCCGTACTCAATAGCTGTGAATCCGAGTCCTAATAAGGAAACCAACCAAAGTGCTAGCAAGATGATGACTGTAGTTCCATTTAACTTTTTTAGGTTTGGAGAAAGGATGCGTAGGCCCAATACCAAAAGTACTAAAAACGGTACACCAAAAAACAAAAACAAGAAGGTAGTCAACAGCCAACTCGGCAGTACAGAATCGTAAAATATGGGGAGTACCTCTGTAAGGTCATTGTCGATGTTTAGTATTTCGAAACTTCCTATAGAGAAAATTCCGAGGAGTAAACTCACCAAGGTAATTCCGGATACAAACACTAGGAGGGCACCCAAAAATTTACCGAATACTTTAAATACGGCGAGTAAAATTTTACCCATAGTATCTATGAAGTCTTGGAATCCTGTTTTGCTTTCGGACCGATATTTGTCATAATCAGCCTTACTGATTTTCTCAGAAATATGGCTGGCTCCATCCTTTATTTTGGTGGAAATGTTATTAAACTCATCTCTAATTTTTTTTTCTATATTATCGATGTTTACCGCTTCACCTTCCATTTGTAATTTCTCTGCGGTAGTTTGAGCCTCTGGTAGTAAAATCCAAAGGATGATATAGATTAGCGGTGAGAACCCACTAGCTAACAATAATAAAAATGCCAAACGAATCCATATGGTGTCAATGCCTAAATAATGACCTAAACCGGAACAAACTCCTCCTAAAAATTTGTCGTCTCCATCGCGAAATAATTTCTTACTCGACGATTTTGACTTGCGTTTATACGCAGTGTTTTCTGAATACCCATCTTCAGCTTCAGCATAATCTTCAGGTTGCCCCATGATGGTGATAATTTCATCGATATCTCCTTCATTCACTACTTGACGGGCATCGGTGATACGCTCTGAGAGTAACTCACTAATACGTGCCTCAATATCGGCGATAATTTCATCTTTTCCTTGTGGGTCGTCGCTTAATGACCTTCCTATGGCGTCGAGGTATCTCGATAATTTTTGGTAGGCGGCTTCATCAATATGGAAAAAGAATCCACCTAAGTTTATGTTGATCGTTTTATTCATTTTCAGTTGATTTTGTACTTGTTACTTGGTTTACTGCACTGACCAGGTTGTCCCAGGTCTTGTCTAATTCTTTTAAAAATAGCCCGCCATTTTCTGTTAAGACGTAGTATTTTCTTGGTGGTCCGGAGGTTGATTCTTCCCATCTATAGGATAATAACCCCGCGTTTTTCAACCGAGTTAGTAATGGATATATGGTTCCTTCAACCACAATCATCTCGGCTCCCTTGAGTGTGGTGAGAATCTCGGAAGTATAAGCATCTCGTTGTTTTAAAATCGAGAGTATGCAGTATTCGAGAACTCCTTTTCGCATTTGAGCTTTTGTGTTTTCTATCTTCATCTACTGTGGTTTACATGATTATTTAATAAATTTTATTGTGAACGGATATCGATAGGGTTCTCCGTTGTTGGCTTTCATTGCTGCTATGATAATCAAGGCGATTTTCATTACCGTGACGATACCTACGAAGGAGATGAGTCCAAACGAACCCAATAGGCCTCCTAAGCTCCAGTGATCTCCGAAATCAACATTTATTCCGTTAAAAACATCAAAAATGTTTCCGAAGAATATGGAGCAGAAGGAAGCACTTACTATAAATAAGTACAGGCCAAAACTAATATTAAAGTTTACCGCTTCTTTTCCGTGCTGATCCAAAAATGTGCTTTTTTCTTTGAGGGTTTGCCATAAAATAGCGGGTACTACAATACTTCCAAAAGGAAAGAAATAGCCCGCGAATGCTGATATATGTATCAGAAATGCATTGGTGTTTTCCTTGTTGTTTTGCATGATTTTTGGTTTATATAATACTTTACATTGCAAATATATATCTTTTAAAAGGTATTATGCAATACATAGTACTGAATTTTAACATTTTTTAACAAATAGGTTTCCTTGTGGCTATCTTGGTAAAAAGTTGTACATTGCTTGGAAACACAAAATTTTATGAAGTATACACTTAGGAAAATCAATGCTTTTCTATTGTTTAAGTTACCCGCTGCTTTTTTTACAGGGGTACGAGTTGCGAGTTTAGAAACTGATAAGGCTACCGTAAGCGTTCGTCATCGTTGGGTCAATCAAAACCCCTTCAAATCGATGTTTTGGGCAGTGCAGGGGATGGCGGCTGAGCTTGCAACTGGAGTATTGGTGATGCGTGAAATTGCCGAAAGTGAGCGAAAGGTGTCGATGCTAGTAACCAATATGGATGCTGAATTTACTAAAAAGGCTACCGGAAAAATTTTGTTTCACTGCGAAGATGGTGCGCTGATCAGGAAGGCCTTGACTAAGGCTATTGAAACTGGTGAAGGGCAGGTTGTAGTGGTGCGAGCCCGCGGAGTAAATAGCGAAGGAATTGTGGTCTCTAGTTTTAGCTTTGAATGGAGTTTGAAGGTAAAGGCGTAACAATTTTTACGAATGACTGTCTAATAAAGTAAAACTATAATTTATGAACGCACACGAAATAGATTATCGCATTTTTGGAGAAGAAATGCAATACGTAGAAATAGAATTGGATCCGCAAGAGGGAGTGGTAGCAGAGAGCGGAAGTTTTATGATGATGGATTCAGGAATCCAGATGAATACCATTTTTGGAGATGGGTCAAATCAGGAAAAAGGATTTTTAGGAAAATTGTTTTCTGCTGGGAAGCGTATTTTGACAGGAGAGAGCTTGTTTATGACTGTGTTTACCAATATCGAATACGGTAAAAAGCAGGTATCGTTTGCCTCACCGTACCCGGGAAAAATTATCCCCATTGATTTAACGGAGTTTGGCGGTAAGTTTATTTGTCAGAAAGACGCTTTTTTATGTGCAGCAAAAGGAGTGAGTATTGGGATTGAGTTTTCTAAAAAGCTCGGTAGAGGTCTGTTTGGAGGTGAAGGGTTTATCATGCAGAAAATGGAAGGTGATGGACTAGGATTTATTCACGCAGGAGGAACGATGGCTAAAAAAGTACTACAGCCCGGCGAAGTACTCAAGGTCGATACGGGATGTATCGTTGGGTTTACTCAGGATGTCGATTACGATATCGAGTTTGTCGGAGGTATTAAAAATACGATTTTTGGTGGTGAAGGTCTATTTTTTGCTACCCTACGAGGTCCTGGTACGGTATATATACAATCGTTACCTTTTAGTAGATTAGCAGGAAGAGTGTTGGCTATGGCACCTCAGAATGGAGGAGAGAGAGGAGAAGGTAGTGTGCTTGGTGGATTAGGAAATCTACTCGATGGAGATAATAGTTTTTAGCTTATAGCTTGCTAACAAGCTACAGCTACGAAATAAAAAAACCACCAGTATTGGTGGTTTTTTTTGTAATATACGGTTTGTGTTTGTTTATTGGATACCCAACTCTTCAAACATGTTCATTAGCTTTTCTCCATCAGATGGTCTTGGAGCATTAGGGCTAACGATATTTCCTTCTGGATCTACCATGATAAAACGCGGCAATCCTTTAATCGCAAATTTCTTAATAAAGTCAGAGGCGAATGATTTATCGGCAAATAACTGAACTCCTCCCATTTCTTTTTGGGCGATGGTTTCTTGCCATTTTTTATGATCTCTCATGTTATCAACACTGATGCTTACGAACTCGATGTTCTTATCGTGGTATTGTAATTCTAATCGCTTTAACAAAGGAGTTTCACGTTTACAATATCCACACCAGGTAGCCCATACATCAATGTATAAGTATTTACCGTGGCCTAACAAATCACTTAACGAAGTTTTACCACCGTTGTAATTTTCGTAGTTTTCAAAAGTAGGACAAGGATTCCCTTTTGCTGTTAATTTTAACGAGTTAAACAAGTCAGTGATACGTTGTTTATGTGCTTTGTTGTTAGAGTAGGCCATAAACTTCTTATAATAATCCGCTAAATTATCGGTATAAGTAATTCCGTCTTCTGCCTTTTGGAACAACAAGTCGTTTTTCGCGATAGAATCTGTGATTTCTGTTTGAATTGTTTCTAAGAAAACAGTAGGTAAGTCGCTATCATCGGTTGCTTTTGCATTGGCTCTTTTCGTAATCTCTTCTTTTAAGATCGTACGGTAGTGTTCTGAGTTCTTATAATCGTTTCCGTTGTCAAAATTGAGTTGCTCCATCACTTTAGGGAAGTTTTCTGATGGTGTATACTCGCTATCGCCACTTAAAGAAGGATAATACTCAGGGTAGTAGTATAAATCACGTAAATATTCGTACTCGATATTTTTTAATTCTTTTTTCAAAAACTCTTCTGGTAATCCACTGGTTGTTGCCAAGTTGGTTAACGCACTTTTATACGCTTCAAGTTTTTCTAAAAAAGCAGTCTCTTCTAATGATAACAATTCTCTTAAGTTAATAATCTGCTCAGAGAAAATTTTTGTTTTCGCTAAAAAGTATTTTGGGATAGCTGCATTGATTCCTTCAAACAATACTGCTTCAGGATTCTTATAATCCAACAATACTTTTAAATCATCCGTTTGGGTAAGGTATAGGTTGAATTTTCTTTTATTAATGGCAAGCGTGTAGTATCCTGGTTCTGTAATTCTCAAGGTATCTACAAAGTTCTTTTGCTTTCGGTCAAACTTTATTTTCTTTTCAAAGTTAAATCCTGTAAGCTTTACGTCTCTTTTCTTAAAATTGTCTATAGCTCCCGACAATACCATGTAATCCTTAACAGGCTCTTTCTTATCGTCGCATGAAAGCATAATACCTCCTATGAGGGCTAAAAGTACTAATTTTTTCATTCTTGTATATTTAGGTAAATGTAGTGTTTAAAAGCCCGAAAGTACTCTATTTAGTTTTTTTTTCAAAGAAATAAACCAATTATTTGAATTTATTTTCGTATTTAAGTGGTTAGAAATAAATTAATTATTTGTAAGTAATCGGGTGGTATGTTGTACATTAACTCATGCATCTATTCTTATTAGTAGAAACTAATGGAAATAAAAAAAACTGAGATTGATCTCAGTTTTAGCGTTTTCTTTCTTTTTCAATAACAATTATCCCCTCAAATAAGTTTCACATAGTAGTAGATTGTTCCTCATAGTTTAAACGTTAATTGTTAAAGCTATGTTAATACAATAATTATACCAAAAACACGTTGGTGTTACTGTTTTTTAACTTTTTTTTGATTTTTTTTGTCGTATTTGTAATTGTAGGAGAGAATTATTGTGTTTATCTCCTTTGTTTGTAGGGAGTTGTGTGCGCTGTAAATTAAAAAACCTCTGCACAATGTACAGAGGAGCCGTCGACTTATATTACAAGGGGAAATAATTAAGTAACTGCTCTAAAAGTACAAAAAAAAGAGGGGAATTAAAAATGAAACGATATTTAAGTGTTTGTTTATTAGTGTTTTGAAAAGAAAAAGGGAGCCGCTTCGGCTCCCTAGACTATTCACTTAAAAACCCTTCTTACAAATTTTAAAGCTTAATAGTGCTGCAAAAATCATTAAAAAGATTGGATTGACCAATACCGAATTTCACTAGTTGGAGCCTAGAGACTATTGCTGATACCCCCTCCTTAGTAACCATGAGGAGGGCGAAAGCGCTTTAGTTACTGATGTTTTTTGCTACTTGGTTGCAAAGGAAAATTGGGGGGATTAGTGTTGAATTAATGCCTCGAGTTAACAGCTTATAACAGAACCCAAAAAGGTTCTCCTAGGAGAACCTTTTTGGGTTTGATTTAATCAGTTACAATCAAATCTACTACTACTAAACTATACTACATTCTTTTAGACAACAAAAAAATGAAGAAGTCACAAAAAAAATAAAAAAAGCTCCCGAAGGAGCTGATAAACAAAGTATAGGGGTTAGAAAAAATGAAGGTTGGTTAGTTTTCAAATTGATATAGTCGGTAATTTTCTTAAAAATTCCTACCCTTAAATGAGTAGGAATTTTCCCCTTGAAATATTAAGCTGTCCGAAATATGCATTTCAAACACATTGCAATCTACCTTAATTGAAAGAGCTGTACAATAAGGGGAAACCCTAGAGTTGCACTCATGGTTTTTACCTATAGCGCTACCTGTTAACCATGATTCTAATCAGCTGTTATATGCAGTAAAGCAAGCAGAATTACTGATGAATGCTTATTAAACGAATTTGAACTTTTCAGGATTCCTCACCATTTTTTCATAAAAATAGCGATCAATAGTAAGAGGTTCTTTAAGGTTAGGAAATTGAATGACATATTGATTGCCATAACTTTTGATGAATTTGACGAGTGTGATACGTGTTACCATAATTTTTTGATTTTGTTTCTTTAAGATAGCTGGAATAGGTTGTTTTCGGAACTAAAAATAGTTGGTGTGAACCTTTAAATCGACAAAGTCAACGAATCTGTGGGTTTTTGAAAAAAGAATTGCTCCAAAATTGGAGCAATTGGGTAACAAAAAAATTAAGTGGGGTGAATTTGCATTCGTTTATATAACAAGAGTTTTCTTGTTTACCCTACTTTTAGGAACGCGAAAACTGCTCTTGTAAAAGAGCAGTTCCCTTGATATAGCCTTCCCGATTAAATCGTACAGCTGCCTAAGCACCTGTAACCTACTACGTTTGAAAATTAGCTGATGGGTGTGGTTAAGTTGTTAAACTAGTTTGAATAAATGTTTAGCTTTTAGGAAGGTAAGATTACGAAGTTGTAAAGTAAGGGAAATTTGTTGTTGAAAATAGCGAGTGAAAAGTAACAGTAATACTGCATAGCTGCAGAAGTTATTCCGAAACGCGCTGGTAAGCAGCTTTGAGATCCATTATTTTTTTTGTCGGATTCGTTGCTCTAATGTATAAGGTTCCATTCAAAATCATGGAATGAGCTTCGTATAATTCAATATTATTCGAGTCTAAGGTTCTAAGGTAGTCTTTCTCTTCGGTGAAAAACAAGGTGTCGTATTTGTCTTTTACTAAAATTAGATTCTTAAGGTTATCGATATTGTTGAGTAAAACTGTTTTCGTGATACTTTTTTTTCGCTGTGGTAAAAATACGTTGAGAAAGAAGAGTACTCGGCTTAATATCGATAAGTGGTCGGTACTTATAGGTAAACGGTATTAAAATTTCTTTTATTGGAACGGGGATGTTTTGGACTTACGAAGAGCAAATGTCAGCTAATAGGAAGAAAGTAGGAAGGGGGGCATAAAAAAAGCGAACCGAAGTTCGCTAGTAGTTACTCACAACACTCTCCCCAGAAGGCATATTGTACTGCGGTGTAGCATTGAAAAGTGATAAAACATCCCGAATTGTCACTTCCTCCAATTGATTGTAATTGTTCTTTTGATAATGGTTGTCCTAAATCTTTTAGTTTATTAGTCATAATGTGTGATTTTAAGTGAGCTAAAACTAGCGAAAGGATTTTAAGAAATTTAAAAGTAATTGGTATTTATAGTAAGGTAAAACCATACTTTTTTATGGAAAATAGCTCATGACAATCCATACTACGATTCCAAATAGTACGAAGAACAGTAGTTTTATTAGATATCCTGCTACAATGTTCTTTTTTTCATGTTTAGGCAGTAGGTATTGTTGAAAGTCGTGTTTTTTACCGTGGATTAACATAAAAAAGATGGCGCCGAGCCATTCGTGAAACCCTATATTTCCAGTGGAGTCATAGGTACGTATGCGTTTTGAAGTTTTTGTGGTTTTCATGGTCTTTTTTATATGGGACGTTAAAGAGGTGTTTTTGTTACAAAAAGTTGAAGAATACCAACGTTTTATAGACTTGCAGTTGCAAGCTGTGAATGTAAATTAGAAAGAGAGGGTAAGATGTTGTTTAGGTCCTACCTAATAAAAGTGTAGATCACCAGTGTATGTTGGAGTTAGACGAATTGTATTAGCGTAGTTGTGAAGTATAGTTGACTGTTATTGCAAAAAAAAGGCAATCCCAATTGGACTGCCTATAGGTTGGTTTAGTTACCTCTTTCAGGTACACAAACACAAAATTCGTTTAATTCGAATCCGCGTTGACAAATTCGAATAAATACACCACAAGGGTGCTCCCCTCCGTTGATAGTTTGTTGATCAGCTTTGTTCAAGGTAGTCCCTAAGTTTGAAATGTTCTCTATCATGATATAAATTTTAAGTCGCCTAAAGTTAGTGACTTATGCTTTTTTGAATTCGATAAAAACAATAAAAAAAGTAAGGAAAAACCTTAAAATTGAATCGCTTAATACGTGTTTTTTTGTAGAAAAACTTCTCGGGTGGCATCAAAAATGAGAATGAATCCGTCATCAAAAGAAATTTTTTCAATTTTTTCAGGTTGTGAGCCGTAGGTTAATCCATAGGTATTGGTTGCTTTTTTACGCCACTTACCATTTTTTATCTCTTTTTGAATACAGCCATTCGGGGTTTTTTCGTGCAGGGTAAAACGTATCCGACCGTCTTTTGTAAACACAAGTTCATCTTTTTTAAGGCAGTCATCATATTGTACTCCATTTTTAGATTCTCGATACCAGGTACCTAGCAGGGGTTCGTAGGGTTCATCAGGTCCGCAACAATTAACGGTGATACAACTGAAGTACAAGAAGCATAAGGAAAGTAGGCCTAGTGTAGTTTTGTTCATAGTATTTTTTAATTTTTCGATAGACAGTTGCAAAATAAATAAAATCACCGCAGCATGAAAATTTCTAAAGCGAACCTGTCAAAATATGATCTAAGTGAAATGTAATTTGCTGTGTTATTATTGAAATAGTAGGGGACCGAACCCAGCTGCTAATTTTGTTTTGAATAATCCTGGTTGCTACTCATCATTTTGTTGAGTACCCAAACATGAGGGAGCGTTATACTGGCGAGGGCAGCGAAGAGAATAACGAGCAGCAGGGTGCTGTCTTTTAAATAGAAAAATAGCAAGGTTAGTCCTACTAATGCAGCCAGCCAATACCCAAGGCTCGCTCTAAAAAAGCGAAAAAGGTTTGGCGTACTGGTAGATCCGTAGAGGTACGTAACCTGTTTAAGCAAGGAGGGAATACTGTGCCAGAAAACAAAGTATACAGTAAATGACCAAACCAAACTGGAAGTTTTAAAAAGGATTGAAAATACCAAGAGGAAAAATACCTGCTTCGCTCCTTCGTACATTGTCATTTTCTTTCGATACATAAAAAAGCAAAAGTATAGCAGTATCACCATACTTGAAATGAAAAGACCAAGGTAATAATACAAAGGGTTGATCGTCGTTTTGGTGATTTCATAAATAATGGTATTTGTTTCTTCTAGGTTACAAGAAAAGAGTAAAAAAAAGATGAGTAAGCCATAATTCAAAAAAAGACCGTGTTTAGAAAAAAAAATCAAGTTGGTTCTTTTGGGGGAGAAGTGCTCTTCTCCGAAGTGATAGGCACTGATTAGGATAAAAATAACCAATGCTGGGATAGGAAAAAAGAAAAAGAAAAGAAGAGCTGCGAGTACCAATAAAAGGTAGTTGCGGAGTTTAGAGTAAAAGGGTATGGGAGTGTTTGAGTTACGTTTATTAACCGCATCAATCAATGATAAATCATTTGCTCCATGGATGATTCCAAAGGTTAGAATTAAAAAATAAGCAATAAAATTTTCTAGAAGACTATCGATGAAAAATGAAAACCATAAGGTGAAAAGGGTAATAACGATGTTAAAACCTGGTTTTTCAAGTATGAGTGGTTTAGATTGTTTCATTTTTAATTTAAATAACTGATATAAAGGTAGTTATTTTCGTTTAATATTTTGTAAATTTACTTAAACAAAAAATATATTTATCATGGAATTTTTAACAACAACAACTAAAATCCCCCCAATTCCTACTGATGATTATGTAGGATTCACCTTTTTCGTAGGATGTATGGCTATGATGGCCGCTTCTGTATTTTTCTTTTTAATTATGAGCAGTTACGATAGAAAATGGAAAACGTCTATTTTGGTATCTGGATTAATTACTTTTATTGCGGCGGTTCACTACTGGTATATGAGAGATTATTGGTATAGCCATGGGAGTTCACCTACTTTTTTTAGATATGTAGATTGGATTTTAACGGTACCTTTAATGTGTGTAGAGTTTTATCTTATTCTCAAAGTGGCAGGAGCCAAGAAATCACTTATGTGGAAATTGATCATACTATCGGTAATCATGCTAATTACAGGATATTTCGGAGAGGCCGTGTTTAGAGAACAGGCGTGGCTATGGGGCTTAATTTCAGGAGTGGCTTATTTCGCAATCGTATACGAAATCTGGTTTGGAGAAGCCAAAAAACTCGCGTTGAGAGCAGGAGGCGCTGTTTTGTCAGCTCACAAAATGCTTTGCTGGTTTGTTTTGGTAGGTTGGGCTATTTATCCGCTAGGGTATATGGCCGGAACACCGGGGTGGTACGAAGGCATTTTTGGAGGCCTACCAATGGATGTCATTTATAATATAGGAGATGCCATTAATAAGATCGGCTTCGGATTGGTCGTTTTTAATTTGGCTGTTTCCGCTTCGGAATAAAGAAGGTATAGGTATAACATATCCTTCGTGTAAAGATCTCGCTTCGGCGAGATTTTTGTTTAGGTTTTGTTTGTTTGTGATAGACGTTTTTGTGGTGATAAAGATTTTGATAAGTAGTTGGGGAAAAGGGAGTCGTATTATGGACCGTCATTTCTCACTCAGGCCTAATCGTTATCTTTGATGTCAAAAATACATGGGGGGATGGGAAATAGAGCGAATTATATTGTCAAACAAAACTCAGAGTTTAATCTGTATTATACCCATTGGAGGTCGGTGAATATCTGTGAAGATCTCCTATTAGGAGCTCGAGCTTTTTTAAAGTACACTTCTACGTGTAAAGAAGTAGAGGAGCTTCTTAGTTGGACCTATCTTGAGGGCTGCGTTTTTGTAGATTTAGATACCAAACAGTTGCTTTTTTGGGAAGGAGAACATTTGCAGTGTACGACGGTACGCAGGAAGTATCTGCAAAAGTTACAAGGAAAATGGTGCGGTTGGGGTATTCAATACTGTGACCGTGAGATGGAAATGTTGGGTGCTTTGACGGGATTGATCTATGGGTTCGAACAGCTAATAGCTTATGAGTCAACTGATTAAGTGTCAATTACAGATGTGACGGGTGAAAATTCATATTTTGACACTTTAGTCATACTAAAATCAAAAGGAGAGGTATTCGTGAAATACGTCGATGGGGTTTCTGACGTAGGTATATTGTTACAAGGGCCTAGCGTACTGCCTCAATTAAACGTGTTTTTAGAGCGAAGGTTGCCTGTTGAAGGAGCTGCAGAATTTGTTAACTTACTAGTGATTGATTGCGATAGAAAAAAGATTTGGATAAATCAGTACCTTCCGGGTATAGAGCAGGTTGCTCAGATGCAATGGTCAGGATGGGGTATTGAGAGCGGTAATTTTGGATATTTGCGATTGTTGGAGGAATTGGGGATCTCTGTAGCCACGCTGCAAATGACTGAAAAAGAAGTACAAGAAGCGCTAAACAGTAGTGGTACTAGTTCGGAAGCCTATAATCCTCATGAATTATTGGAGTCTTTGTCGGGTATTGGAGAGGAGATTATGGTAAATTCTAATTTTTTTGACACCAATAGGCCTGAGCTTACTTGGTGGCAGCGCGTACTGCGTTTTTGGAGTTAATCAAATAGAAATATTCGGGTAGTCTGCTGATAAAGAAGTTATTTAAGATAGGGTACTCCTGTACATCATTGTTTTCTTTTTTACAAGATTCCTTATCTTTGAAGATAAAATTTGTAAGATGGAAGAAAAAATAATAATTCCTTTGAGTAAAACCAATATGATTTTATCGTTAGTAGGAGCCTGTGCATTTGTTGTGGCAGGAGTATGGTTGTTTTTAAACACCGCCCAATTTAGTGAATTCCCCTATGCTTTTTTTAGAGAGCCATTGGTAATAAGGGCTGTCGGATTGATCTCTATAGTGTTTTTTGGGGCCATTGCCGTGATGGTTATTCGCAAGTTGTCAGATGATAAAGCAGGACTGATTTTGGATGCCGCAGGGATTGTTGATAATTCGAATGCGACGAGTATTGGATTTATAGCTTGGGAAGATGTGACAGCGATTAGAAGACACCAGGTAATGTCAACGAAGTTTTTGCTGGTTGATGTGGTTGATTCAGAGAAGTATATCAAGAAAGCAAAAGATGGATTTATGACTAAAATGCTTAGATTGAATACGAAACAGTACGGAACGCCCATTTCAATTTCTTCAAATTCATTGCAGTGTAGTTTTGATGAATTAGAAGCGAAAGTACACAGTGCATTTGATAAAGGAACTAGCTAGCTGGGGTGGAAAAACTTGCTTAAAAGTTAAACAATAACACATTTTAATAGGGAAAGCCATGGACAATGTTGATGAAATTCTCGAATACCTTAAAGAGCACCGTTCAGAGAAGTATAAAAAATTTGTAACCAAACTAGGGATTCCTGAAGCGAATAGTTTAGGAGTCTCGATGAAGGTTCTTCGAGAGCTTGCGAAACAAGTAGAAGGCACACAAGACTTGGTGGAAGCACTGTGGAATACAGGGTGCCATGAAGCACAGTTACTGGCAGTTTTACTGGTAGACCCGTATAAGGTAGCACCAAAATGGGCTATTTCGCGAATTGATGATGTTCATTCCTGGGATCTTTGTGATCACCTGTGTAAAAATGTACTTTTTTGTTTACCTGAATTCGAAGATTTGATACTGACTTGGCAACGAGCCGAACAATTATATCGCAAAAGAGCGGCTTTTGTATTGATTGTATGTGCTGTGATTCACGATAAAAAACTTGAAGAAAACGTGTTAGATGCCTATCTCGAATTGATAAGAAAACACCAGTCTGATTCACGTATTCACGTAAAGAAGGCAGTTTCCTGGGCTTTGCGAACTATAGGGAAAAGCAGCATACGTTCTTTTCAAAAAGCGAAGTTGATAGCGACGAGTTTAATGGAAGATTCTAATGTACACAGACAGTGGGTAGGTAGGGATGCTTTCAACGAATTTAATAAGCTCATTCCGTATACGTCAAAAAATAGAATGGTTCCCAAAAATGGAAAAATAGGAAAGTTGATCGCTGAAGGAAAGTTGCAGTAATACTATACGGTAATTTACGAACGATTTAAGTTTTATAATTGATGAAAATAACGATAAGACAAGAAACAAGAGAAGACCACAAAGAGGTCTTTTCCTTGATTGAAAAAGCTTTTGAAAAAGAGCCATACAGCGATCACAGAGAACAGTTTTTGGTTGAACGCCTTCGTAAATCCAGCGCTTTTATTCCTCAATTGTCACTTGTGGCAGAAGCCAAGGGAGTAGTGGTAGGGTATATTTTGGTGACTGCGTTAAAAATAAAGGGAGAAAGGGAAGAGTTCGATTCTCTGGCACTTGCCCCTGTTGCAGTACTACCAGAATTACACGGGAAGGGAATTGGAGCACAACTCATTGAAGAAGCCCATCGGAAGGCTATAGAATTGGGGTATACATCCGTGATTTTACTCGGGCATGCAGCCTATTATCCGAGGTTTGGATACCGTCAGGCACATACTTTTGGTATTACCTTGCCTTTTGAAGTGCCCAAAGAGAATTGTATGGCTATTGAACTCGTTGCTGATGCACTTAAAGGTGTGCAAGGAGTAGTTGCCTACCCTCAAGAATTTTATGAATAAAAAATGAGGAAGTTTTCCCTATGGAAAGCCTTCCTCATTCATGTTACTCTCTGATTATAATCCAAAAATAAACGAAACGCTGACCTTGAAATTTGTAAGTTAGGTGAGTGTGGCTTTTGTATCGATAATTTGACTTTTTATTAAGACAAACGGAGCTTATTATTAAGGTATTGTAAGAGGAAGAAAATCGGATAATAGTTTTTGACAAGAAAAGGAATAAATGAAAAAATAACTCCTTGTAGTTTAGTTGTAACTAGTTGTGTTAAGAGCATCTTACTTGGCATATTGATATCTCTTTTTTCTAGTTGTACGCATCCGCTGGAAAAGAAACGTACTTTGTCTATGCGTTCCAATAAGCATAGGAGTGTTTTGCCATTAAAAAGTACTAGTATAAACGATAGCCTTATGCCGCATTTGCTAGCATACTATGCCAAAAAGAAATGGATTGTTAAAAGCAACAAGCATATTCAACCTACCTTGCCGTTTGATGTTCATGGGCTTGATTGTGGAGCACCTGATTGTTATACTACTGAATTGTTGTGTTCACTACCAGTGCTTGCCGCTAAAATCACACCCAAAAGTTTTCTTGTTCAGGTAGCAGAATATAGTTGTGTGGAACAAAAAATACTTGGACCTGTGCAATTTGACCTCTGTGAGCAAAGTCAAAATTTCTTAAATTTTTACGCAAAACATTTAGGGAGTAATTTGTATTTTACTAAAAATGGGGCAGTGTATTACTACGTGCATCATAAGAAAACTCCTATTAGGTATCGACAATTCGACAGCTTACTGCAAAGTCGATATTTTGAAGAGGCGACAGCGATTCCTTATAAAATAGCTTTGTTAAAAGAACGCTATTGAACCTGAGAATAGATGTGAATTAAGTAGTCGGTATTGGGTAAGTTACGTTCCCGTTACAAATCTTTTTGACTTGTAACGGGTATGAATTAACAAGACACGCGTATGCATCCGGCTGCTTCGAAGTCTCGAATAGTTGGAATACCTTCCGTTGTTAACGGACTTCCGCAGTCCATACAACGAATGCGACCTCTGAGGTAGATTTTGTAAATATATCCACCTCCTTTAATGTTTTGCTGTTCTTTTCGGTTTAGCGTCGTACCTAATTGTGTGATAGTTTGTATCATAGTGGCGATTTTTATTCCTATAGTATAGGGGTTAATGAAATTGAAATACTTATGAATGCTGTGGGTAATTTATTACTTGTCAGTATTCATTGTTTTTGAGGGTTGCATCATTAAAATGATAAAAGTTCCGTTACAACTTAGTGAGGCCTAAAATTTGTAACGGAGAAGTTTTAACAAGCCACTCGATTACAACCTGAAAATTCAAGGTCGTAAATGGTGATTGGTTCTTCTGAAACAATGGGGTCATAACAATAAAAGCAGCGTGTTTCACCTCGGTTTTTAACGGTGTAATAGTAGCCACCACCTTTAATGTGTTGCTGTTCTTTTTTGTTTAAAATAGTTCCTAATTGATTGATAGTTTGTAACATAGTTAAATTTTTTTTAAGTATTTACAAGGTAGCTATTCTTAAATACAATGGAGGTAGTTTATTGATACTCAAAGTAAGGGAACTCTCTATTTTTGAGTGAGTTCACCGCTTTGTGGTTTAAGAAAATGCCTAAGGTAAAGAAAGAACAGTTTCAAAAGTAGCACAGCCAAGAGGTTTGAAATGTAGCTAGTTACGAAAATAGAACTAACTGTACTATGGATGAAAGGATTAAATAAGTGATGAGTTCGTCGGAATCCAGTACAGTTAGTTTTTAGATATCCTTTAACAAGATGAAATTACAAATTAGGAATTGAGAATAGTACAGGAAAAACCCCTTATATTACAACTAGGCACTTTAAAAGGTAACGGAGGAGTTTGAATTTCAGGAGAGTTAGCAGGGTATTTGATAATTTGGTATTTTTGATACAAAAGTGATGTTGTGTTTGTGGCATGACCACAATTGCTATAAAAGTGATGAGTTGATTGAATTGATAGATGTTTAGAAAGTTTATTGAGAGCATGGAGGTAGTATAGGAGCAAACTTGGTATCGTGTAAACGAATCGCATTGATCTTTACCAAAGAAATGTGAAATGACATCCGTTTATGTTCTTAATTTTAGAGTTTTTATTTTCTGTCCTGAAAAAAAACTGGAATTAGACTATTGGCGAATGGAGCTTTCAGATTTTAGAAAGGCTAAAGTTAATAACGCTAACAAACGCACATCGTTAAATTAATATTGTCTATGAAGCATTCAATTGAATCTACCTTGTACATCTACGAATCTAGAAAATGGTTATGGTTTCTCATAGTCTTTGAGTTGGCAGTTATCGCTGTTTTTACCTGGGTGTTTATGAGTGGACGAGATCATTCTTTTGGGTGGATATTACTAGTAGTAGCACCTATATTGGGGTACTCGATATATAAGAAAATAAAAAAATTGCAAAAACCTCCTCAAAAAAAACTCGTCATCGCCATTGATGGCATCGGAATATATCCGAATACTTTTGTGTCATGGGATCGAGTTAGGTATGCTGGAACCAAGGTCAGGCACCAAGGAAGGTACGCAAAAATAGTAGTTGAGGTACAAACTGTTAATGGACAGCGTTATGTTTTGCCTACCATGGGCTTGACAAAAAACAGTTGGCAGCTTCAAAAGCTCATTGAAAACTATCAGGACTATTATAAAAAGCATGTACGACCGCTATACTATACAGTGGGGAAAACTATGGAACAGTGATGAAGGTGTTTTTTGAGTAGAATGATAAGAGAAGCTTGTTTTTATGAAGTTTGCCAAAGGTTCAAGGTTAAAAAAGATGTGAAATAAATTGAATATGATGAACAAAAGAAAGAAAAAGAATTTGAGAAAGGGGTTGTTGCGTTTGGTTTGTGCATTGACCTTGATGCTATTGTGCTCACAGTGCGGCAGCTTTAAGAAAACCCCTCATGCATTTGAGCGGGTATATACAAAGGATATCTATCGAATTAATGGAGTGTATCGGTTGGCTCCTATGCAGGTGAACCCCGGATCTTCGCAACTGGCGAATCACAAATTTTATCGTGAGTATGGACGAAATGTGCGCGATACACTGCAATTGGATACGACAAAACAGCATAGTTTTAGGGTTAAAGTTTTGAATAAAAAGTTTTTGCGAATTGCTATACTCGAAGATACGGTTGTATTACGCACACAGAAATTAGCCTATCGTCTCAAAAATAATGATGGGTTTGTTTATATAAAAAACGAGAATACCAAGGTATCAGGGATTCCCTATGTGTTTGGAGGGATTGATATTCGAAAAGTAAGAATAACCTTAGATGCTTCGGCTAACTTGGTGCTGCAAGAGTACTATCGCGACGCAGGTGGCCTGTTGTTAGTATTGGGTGGAGCCAAAACCAGCGAAGGAATCTTTGTGTACGAAAGAGTAGGGAACGAGAATAAAAAACGAGTGATTGCTGAGAACAAGGATTCATTAGACCTCCTTCAAAAATTGCCTTCGAGAAAATTTAAATAGGAGTACTGTTTTGTAAGATTTTGAATCCTTTATATATAGCAGCGAATAGGAGCCTGATCTTAGTTCAGATAGGCTCCTTAGCATATAATTTCCGTTGTTTTTATAACCACTATTAGGCGTTCAAGGCATCGGTTACCAATTGCGTTTCACTAGAAGGCTTCGCAAAGACAGCGTTGATTCCTGATATGATTGCGGAGTGTTCTCCACCTGCCATTGGAACTACGATACTGGTACCATTAAAGGCAACAAGACTTTGTCCTGGCGCTGCTTTTTGCTCAAAAGCGATGCGTGTGGCAGCTCCACTCATAGTTCCGTAAGGGCCGTAAGTGGTTCCGCTTTTACTCGTAAAGCTTATTTGTAACACACAGTGCCAACCGTACCATAATCCTGTATATCCTGAAACGGCGACAATAGGATCGTTTTGAGGAAGTTCAAACTGCTGCTCTTGCCCTCCATTACCTCCGTGTTGAGGTAAGGTAAATACACCTGTATTATTGTTTTGAGTGCCAGTATTGTAGGGGCCGAAACCTGTATTTTGAGTTTGAATGGCATTCAGCACGTCTCCTGAACGCAGTGTTATTTTACTGATTGCCGGATTTCCAGCTGCATTGATTATAGGAGCATCGTTAAAAATAGCACTTGTTGAAGGTTGTAATAGCTGACTTAGTATCATGAATTGTGCCTGTTCAAATTGGAAGTTGCCCGAGTTAAAACGCCACATAAAAACATCCTGATAAGTGTATTGTTTGCCGTTAGCAGTAAAGCCTTCAGTAACTTCGGAAGCTACTTGTTGTGCACTGCTATTTGGCGCGGCATTTCCAGGTTCAAATTGTGCGCCATAGCCAATTTTTTCAGGAGCAATGCCTTTCGATAAGAAGCTCGATAAAGGCATGCCGTCGTAAAATTGAGGCGTTACAAAATCGAAGGCTTCATTTACTGTTGGATAGTCAATAGTCGGAGTAGGCCACGCTGGGGTAAAAGATAAATAGTACTTGGTGGTTTGTTGGTCAAATACAGCGCGGATGGTACTGAAAAGTATTTTGAACTGCGCTTGGGTCATTTGTGTAGATACATCGCCTTCCCAATCTATATCCAAGCCGTTCATGCCGTTGGCCTGAAGGTAATTGACGAGATTATTGGCAAAATTGGTAGCTTCTGTGGTAGGGTTACCTCCAGGTTTAAAAATAGAAGCCAAAGTACTATTTCCGGAATACACCATAGTGGCCAGAAATTTTACGCTTGGATTTACCTGTCGCGCATCGCGCAGAATAAAGTTCAAATAGTCCTGATTGTGAAGTCCACCAGGGTGAGATGCATCCCCAATTTTGATGGTACTTCCTTGTGCAGCATTTGTTACTTCGAAAAAGGCAAGTCCTAGCATATTGACGTCGTTGTAGACCTTGTTATTGATTAACGATTGATAGCAACTGTCAGGGCTGTGGTAGTTTGTGTGTGGTGGCTCGTCTTCGTTAAGAAATATCCACGCATTTTGGCCGTAAGGTAATGAGTTGGTTGACATAGTATATAGTTTTAAAATTAGTTACAGTTTGTTTGTGTTATCGTTTGTGCTGAGAAGATGGATGCTTCATCGCTCTTTTAATTTCTTAACTGTTTTAGTGAGAAATTCGAGTGTTTGTTACTGCGATTATTCAGGAGTATAAAGTTCTGGAATTAAGTAGTGTTTACAGGAATTAATGGTATGAGCTGTAGATAATTGGGTACTAGCTAGTGCAGAGTATTCACAAGAGTAGGAGCTAGTTGTATAGAGTTTAGGTAAGAAACTCACTTGTGGTATCGTATACCTGTTAAAATGATGTGATGCTGTTAGTAGAATGTTTATTTTTGAGGCGCTATTCATTTGAAAAAATATACTGACTATGGAAAACAAAATGACTATTCGAAGCCTTGAATTTGGAGTGGAGAGCTGTTTTGAAGTGCAATCAAACAAAATAGGGATTTATTTATTGCTCGCTTTTATAAGCTTGACGTTTTTGGGCATATCCTACCTAGCTTTATCTGCGATCGATGAAAAAGAGTTTTCTTCAGTGTTAATCATTATGATCTTGCTATTTTTTTTGGTTGGGTTACCGACTCGATATTTACTTTGGAATGTTTATGGGAAAGAATTGCTTGTTATTTCTAAACGTTCTGTGAGTTGGTGTCACGATTATGGTTGGGTAAGAACCAAATGGAAAACCGCAGTGTTCAGCGAGCTTATCTTGGAAGTCCTTGAAGTCCGAAAAGTGGATGAGGTTGAACAATACAGCATCGCGTTTTTGGATGTGGACAAAGAAACGGGGTTACCTGTCTTGATATACGAAACGAGTGTTGATATATCAAAAAAGGATTATTCGAAATTTAAGACCGTGCTACAGGCAGCGTTAAATCCGGATGTTGCAACGCCCTATGAGTTTACGTTTTCTCTCAATTAGCTATCAAGGAAGTATAGCAGCTTAAAAAAGTAACTTATGAAAAAGCAAATGATGAAAAAACTAGTCATTTTAGATTTGGATGAAACACTTATGTATGCAACCTCAACTCCTAAAACAGCCGCTTGGGATTTTGAATTGCCACCTTATAAAGTATACAAACGTCCATTTTTAGAAGAGTTTTTGACGGAACTCAAAGAGCATTATCGCATAGCAATATGGTCGTCAGCTTCTGATCAATATGTCGAGGAGATGGTTGCACATATAGTTCCTAAAAATTTTCCGCTGTGTTTTGTTTGGGGACGGTCAAAATGTACTTTGGTTAGGTCTTTTGAGGAGATCAACGATATCGATTACACGGATCATTCACTGTATTTAAAGAATGTAAAAAAGGTGTACCGAAAAGGATATGCATCCAAAGAGTCAATTTTGATAGTTGACGATACTCAGAGTAAGCTCCGCCGTAATTATGGAAATGCAATATATCCTACTGCCTACCGAGGGAATCCTGCCGATGACGAGCTGAAAAAACTACTTCGCTACCTGATTAAAATTAAGAATGTATCAAATTTTAGATCGTTAGAAAAAAGAAATTGGAAGTCTCAGTTGTAATGGAGAGTGTAAATTTCTCGACAGCTAAACTCCTTTCGTTGGAGTATATCCATAAGTAATTATACTTCGTTGAAAACAATTATTATGTTATTTTCTTTGTGTTTTAGAGCATGAAACAGGACTGCTATTTTTGGTAGTGTTAAATGCTATTATTTGTAGTATTTTAAAAGGGAGTAGCTCTACCTAGTTGTTTTTGTTAATGTCTTGTTTATGAGTGTTTTGTTTTTTGTTTCGTTGGGCTTCTGTTCGTGGAAATAGGGTTGCTATAGTTAGTGGTTCTTTTTGCTATAATTTGTAGCAATGTTAGAGAGTGATTTTGCAAATGTTTTTTATGAGTAATGTGTTGCTTGTGAGGTGTTTGTTTTTTGAGGTGTAAAGTATATATCTCTTTTAGTAGGATTGCTATGGATGGTAGTTTGTTTTGCTATTATTTGTAGTTTTTTGTAAAAGGGTATTCCGTAATTCCGTGTATGAACGATACTAGAAGGTTCCGGTTCTTTGTCAGTCGGATAGAAGGTTATAACAGTCCCTCACAATAAAGTAAATGAAAACTTTGAGAATGGTATAGTTCGAATGGATTTTTTTAGTTTTACACGATGCATTAACTAGGATAGAACTATGAAAAATATTATTGTTACAGGGTGCAGCCGTGGTATAGGCTTGGCCATCGCAGCGAGGCTTGTAAAAAAATCGAATGTTAAAGTTATTGGGACGTCAACTTCCGGAAAGTGCGAATTGAATGCTCATAATTTTAACTGTCTGTCACTAGATGTATCCAGTCCAAAATCTATAAGTGATTTTGTTAGTGAATTACAAGGGATAAAAATTGACCTCTTAATAAATAATGCTGGGATTCTTTTGGAAGACTGGGGGGATGCAGCGGTTAATTTTCAACAGTTACGTCAAACTTTCGATGTTAATTTGTTCGGGACAATTGAACTCACCGAAAAGTTACTTCCACAAATGAACTCAGAGGCGCATATAGTGAACATTACTTCAGACTGGGGCTCTTTTAGTGAGCAAAATTTTGATGCTTTTCAGCCGCATTACAAAATGTCCAAGGCGGCTTTAAACATGTATACCAAATTACTTGCCAAGCGTTTTGAGCATAGGCTTATTGTTTCGGCTTTTGATCCGGGTTGGACGCAAACAGATATGGGAGGTCATGAGGCATCCCGAACACCAGCAGAGGTGGCAATGGATATGGAACAATTGATAGAGCGAGTTCCAGAAAGTGGCCATTTTTGGCATCGTGGAAATATTCGAGAGTGGTAAGTGCTAACCGCTTGTAAAAGGTCGAATTAGAGCGGTTTTTGTACTGCTAAGAAGGCGAATTATCGGAAGTACAGCTGGTTGTATTCAGTGTTTTCCTGTTTTATTTGATGGTGTAAAGAGCAAAAAAAAAAGCGAACGTACGTTCGCTTTTACTTGGAGTTTATAATTTATTTTCTCTTGTACACATAGGTAAATTCCTTACCGTGTTCTTTATCTGTAAACCTAAAACTATTATTGTTGTTACTAAAAGTCAACTTACGCAAGCTTGGTTTTGTATCTCCTTGTATGGTAATCCCATACGTAGTATCACCGTGTTTACTCCACACTCCCGTTGCGGTACCGTCATCTACACATTTGTTTTCATAAAATTCAAAGGAAGCAATGGAAATCGATTTGTCTTCTTTAACGATAAAAGTGGTCTTTTTTTCACAATCGCTAACTTCTTTTCCTTGTAATGAAAATTTGTACCAGGTTCCTATAAAAGGATCTTTAAGGTCTTGGTCGTTATCTGTACAGGCAGTCAGGAAGCACAAGGTAAGTGCTAAGAGCATTAATTTTTTCATAATAACAAATTTTTAAAACGCGAAAGTAGTAAAATACAAACGAAAATATCAAAACTAGATGACTTCTTTTACAGCTTAACAGGAGGAAGGGGGGATGTTGCAAATTCTTGGTTTCCAGAAAGAGTATCGGTTGTTGTTGAACTATTTTGAGTGTTGTTGTGTCGCGCTAGTACTCAAAAGGTGTCGTCCGATAACGTGTGTTAGTATTGCGGCAATACTACCATAGAGGAGAAAACCGAAATGTATGCCTAGAATAGGGAGCCCGCAAGCTACTTTATGCTCTTGTTTCGGATAGAAAAATGGAGGAATGATGAAATTATAGAGTAGTATAACGATTAGTAAAATTATAAAATCGGGGAAGTACCGAGAACCTTGTTGGGAGCGTTGAGAAAGCAATTTCTTTTTTAAAAAGTAACAGGCTAATTGAATCAAAGAGATAAGAAAAAGGACACCGAATACCATGAGCAATTTGTATTTGATTCCAAAAATAGTGAATTTGGAATAAATTTTCGAGCTATTTCAAGAGTGAGGAACAGGGTGCTCTGACATTTAGTATTTTTAGAGGAACAAAGCAGTTTAAATTGGATACTATGGCAGCATCGTTATGGAGTGATGAGGTTGTCGAGATAACTCCTAAACGGATTCTGTGAAAATATTTCAATAGTGATGCATGACTATTGTATTTTTTGTCGATGTCAGTGGCTAAAACACAACCATAAGAATATAAAAATCCCCAATTCTTCAAAAAAGAAAAAGGGGATTGACAACGTAATTAGGTTATACCCCAAATGGAGCTACTCGAACACAGCATCTAAACTGAGGTTCTAAGCCCATATATTGTTCGTAAGTGACAAAAGCACCATACGGAAAGCCTGTCATTAATTTACAAGTTCTACCATTACACGATTGGTTTCCTCCATTAATAGCTTTTTTTTCTGAATTGTCTAAGGTAGTTCCTAAGTTTGAAATATTCTTTAGCATAATATAAATTTTTAAGTGAGGTAAACTTATTAATTAAAGGAATGAAAGAGCGCGGTAAATTGGTACAATAAGTAAGGTTTTTCCTTATTTAACATTTAAAGTATTAAAAGGTGCTTTGAGTGAGAACGCTAAAAAAGCCCGGGAGTATCCCAAAGCTTTTTTAACGAACTATTTTGCTTTAAAAATGTGCTTTAGCAAGAAATAGGATGCTAGAAACAAAAATAGGTAGCTGATATAGATGAGTATTTTTACTGTTTCTAGTGTTTTCATTTTAATATAAAGTGTTCCTAAATAACTAGTAAAAGCCAATAAATAAAAGCTAATGGTGTATATAATATACTTGTGTTTCTGCATAATACGAGTATTACTTGCAAATTTCAAGATCCTCCGTACCATCCGGACGCAATACGATATCACATTTGCCACAACCTGTTTCTTCGACAATCATGTTACTCCATTCTGCAACCAAACACATCATATAAGCTCCGGTTGAGCAAGGTAGCCAGTCACATAAAACAGCAACCAAAGGTTCGTCATCTTGATCTTTTAAATACTTAAAGCAGTCGTCAAAGGTGTTAAAGCAATAAAAAGGGTCCTTGTTAGCTCTGGCATACGCTGTAGTTGGATCCAGATGTTGATTTCTAAATTGCGTGTACTGTTGTTCGGTAAATCCATTGAACAAGGAATGAGATGACTTTTTACCCGTTTTGATATTTATGATTTCAAGGAATTTGAGCTCATTTTGTAAATCAAAACCGTAACGTAAATACATAGCAGTACGAAGACGCTTGTCGTTTAATTTATAGTCTGAATACAGTAGGTAGTTCTCAATTTTAAACTGGTCAACAACCGAGTTGTTTTCTTGTTTAAGCACGTGGAAGTTGTTACCTTGGTAGTTGAAAACTCCTTTCTGAGCAAACCTAACACTGCTGTTATCGCTAACTTGTCTATTGGGGCTGGCGGCGTAATAATCAATATTTTGTGAGATTAACTTTTCGGCGTATCGAATACCTTTTGAAGCGTCGATTTGTTGTTCTTCGTTGGATTCACAGCTGCTGAAGAGTAAACTAAGGATTCCGAGAATCAAAAGTGTAGTAAGATTAAAATTTTTCATATGTACTTTATTTTTATTTAGACAAATTTAAAATAAAATACATACAAATAGGTAAGCCAGTGACTTACTTTAAGTAGGTCATTGACTTACTTTTTCAAAATTGTGGCTCCATTGAGAAAGGAGGATACCTATTGTTTTCAATACAAAAAAGCGAACGATAGTTCGCTTTTTTGATGTACTAGTTAAGTATCCTCTTGTAGTAGGTTTAGATTCAAATATCAACCAGTTTTTTATAGGGACTCCATGCCTTTTGGTTTAACAGGCTCCCATGGCTCCACAAAGTTGACTGATTACCCATTCTACCTTTGCGCCAGGGGTCATCATAATTCCTTTTACTTTTCCTATAGGTAAATGTACAATGGCAGCAATAGCTCCCATGCATACGGTTCTCCCTCCTGGAACATCTAAGCAGGCTGCGATAGCAGCACCTGCAGATATGTTTAATGCCGACTTACAAGCGATGCAACCAGGGCTTTCACATTCAGCAAAAACGCGTTCCGGATCAATGCCAGGATGAGCAATAGCCGATAAAAAGTGCTTTTTTACTTCCGGATTGGCTTCGAAAAAATGAGCGTTCACATAGTCGGGTTGTCTACTTTTAGCCCTAATTCAGCAAAAACTTTTGCTGGGTACTTTAAAGCCTCTTTACACAGTTCGCTGTTTCCCATTATTGTTTTGAATACAGCAATAACATCGCTGAATCGTTCTAGTTTATTCTCCATTATAATATGTTTTTAGTTTGATATTGTTGAAGTTGCTATCCTTCTTTGTCATTAAAATCAAGGGGATATCCTCGTGTATTTTTGATTAGCTAACAGGTCAAAAGTGAAAATTATACGCGATTTTTTTTTCGTAAATGTATTAAAGGAGCATTTTTTGGTAACGAGGAGTATAGTATGCAGTAGGAGAAATGTATTTCTTGAGGTAAGGAGCAAACGTGCTTATAAATAATGGCAATAGAGTAGCGAGTCGTTGAAATGAATAAAACTACAATAATTGATATGGCAAATCTGTAAGGAATGCGGGTAGCAAGGTATCTTAAGCAAGATGAATAAAAAAAAGCGAACCGAAGTTCGCCTTATGTGGACTACATTCCACAGGCCCATCTTTTACCGTAGAATCCTATTAGACATGAACCAGGACAGTGCTCCTGACATTCAGCAAGAGAGTTCCAAATACCTCCTTTAATAGCTTGTTGTTCATTTTTGTTTAGTGTTTCACCTAGGTTTGAAATGTTCTTTAACATAATAATTAGATTTTTAAAATTTCTCAAAGCTAGTTTAAATTTATTGGGTATTTGTCTTAAAATCAATACAAAAAGTAGGGTTTTTCCTTGTTTGGCTTCGATGTGTTGAATATAATTTATTAGGGGGGTACATGCTGCTTTTTATGTGCTAATAATCCGCTGTATTTTGCTAAATAAACCTCTTAAAAGTTAAAGTACTGCTAAGGTTTATGAGCCTAGTTACGGAGTTGCGTTAAATTGCTATTAAAGTCATGAGCGTGTTGGGTTTAAGTAAGGGGACTTGGTTACTTTCGTCTTTTTTAAAGTAAACATTATGATTAAAAAAATACTCTATTTAGTTAATTTTAGTCTCCTAGTTTTTGTAACTAAATTTTCTTTTGCTCAGGTAACTCTGCAAGGGGTGGTGATGGATACAAACGGGAAACCAATTCCTTATGCGAACATTGTAGTTGCTACTAAAAAGCTAGGAACCTTCTCTGATGAAGCAGGTAGGTTTGAATTGAAAACAACTCATTTAGAGAGTACTACTGTTGTTGCGTTTTCTTGTTTAGGATTTAAAACAGAAGAACGCTCTGTAAAACAGCTGTTAGACGGAGGTTCAAAGATTATGTTAAAAGAGAAAGAAAAACGGTTGGATGAGGTAGTGCTGCAAGTCAGAAAATTGAAGACGTACAAAAAGGGAAAAACGAGGTTCAAAAATACAGATCTCATTCGATATGGGAGTAGTTTTCGAGAAGCTGCTTGGAACCAACCAGGACACGAGTTGGGAATGAAGTTTTCATTGGGGAGTAGCAAAACAAGTCATTTAAAGGAAGTAGCATTTTACATCAAAAGGAATGCTTTTAAGCATGCCGTTGTTAGGCTTAACATATATAGTTTAAAGCAAGGGAAGCCTATTAAAAAACTGAGCAATGTTATTGTAAAATTAAAGGATCATTTTACAGGCTGGAAAACTGTAGCTCTTTCAGAATTAGGATTGCGGGTAAAAGAGGATGTAGTATTGAGCATCGAGTTTCTGAATGGGAGTCCGAAGTGCTATGAAAACCCTGGGGGTTGCGGATTGTTCCTCTCGTATTATCCAACGTGGTTTAGTCCGCCTATGTATTCGAAGGCAGGGGTGAATTCAAGTTGGGAAGTAGCTAAAGGTCGGTCCTTGACCATGACATTAAGCTACAAGCAATAAATAGCAGTGTTTTATTAGAGGACTTATGAACGTATAAAATGCGATGTGGATGAGAATTGTAGTATCTTGTCAGGCGACCCTGAAAATGAACCACCTTTAAAAATTGCTAAGAAATGAATAACAAGTTACAACAGCTACATACGAGTATATTATTAATATTGGGAGTTAATTTTTTAACTTCAATGGTCTGTGGGGTAGGGCTGCAAAGTAAGATCACGACAATACTTGTCTTGGGACTTATAAGTACGGGTATCGTATTGTTTTACACTTATGTAAAACCCTTTAAAAGACGTTCTTACTACTACTCAATATACGTGTTTTGGGTGGTGATGCTCGGTGTGGGCTGGCTGTTACGTGGAATTGTTGGAGCAATATTGTTTTCTGTAGTAAGCTACCCTATATTTCCCGATACTACGTGCTATGAAAATCAGCAATGGAAAGTTGTGGAGCCTTTTTCAGGGGTAATGGGAGCTTGTTGTAATTATCAGTTAAAAGAGAAAATAGGATTTTTCCTTGAAAAAAATAGTGCCAAATTTCGAGTAGAGGCCCCAATTCTAATAAAGGATGTATTTTTACAAACCGCAACATCCGAGTATTTGGTAGAATATGAGCTGCCCGATGGTAGCAGAGCGGTAAAAAAACTCACTGTTCAACAAGCTGAATACAGCCAATAAGTAGCTTTAAATTACTGTTATCTATGAGAAAAAAGATGCCGTTTTTGGGCATTGCTATTGTGCTCGTTATTGTTTTTATAGTGTTTTACCCATTACAGTTTAATTTATACGAATTGCTGAAGGTAAAACGCTATGTAGACTATGTAATAGTGCCGAGTTATGCGGTACTTGTTTTATACGATATAGTCAGAAATATTCGTAAAGGAGAAAAGGACTGGTGGAAGTATTTGGTCGACTTTAGTACCACCACTGCGGTGCTAGCTGTGGTATACTATTTTTTGATTCGCGGTTTTATAGCCTTTTTGCTATTGTTCATCAATAGTGTGTTGGATGTTACGGATCCCGTAACTGTCCAGGGAAAGGTGGTAGAAATTGTCGATATCGTAGGTACAGGAAATAGTTTAGGAACCTATGAATTGGTGGTAGTACAGGACGGTAAAGAGTACGTATTTGAGTCCAATCACTTTACTCTTGCTAATTATAAGGTGGGGACTGTTTTTAACGAAGAGTTTCAACGAGGCATTCTCGGTATTTTGTACAAGAAATAAAGTGGGGAGCAGCGCAATTTTTTTTGAATTCCCTTGTTGCTACCATAGCAATAGCAAGAAATTTCTTTCAAACTGTTCTTTGGGGTAAATATTACGAAGTCAGCCACTGCCACCACGGAAAATACAAAAGGATACCTGCAGCAAAAGAGCCGATAATGTTGTAGCCGATGTATTGCCATTTTTCTCTTTGAAATAATGATATCAAGGTAAAAATAAAGGCGAGCAACGTTATGGCTATACCAATGAGAAGGATGTCGTGCAAGGCGTGTTGAAGGCTAAATAAAGCTCGGTTTTTTCCTGAAGACTTCGTGAATTTTAAGACTAAATCTACTTGCATTACAAGGGCCAATACGAAGGCAATACTGTTTAAAACTAGGGCTATTAGGGTACTTTTCTTGAATTTTGATTGATGTTTTGTAGGAAGTAGCTTTTTCATGAAGTGAAAGTACTAAAAATTATTTTTTGAAGAAACTGAGGATTAAGCACGGCATATTCCTTTATTAACGTGGTTAAACAGCTAGAAATTCCATGTGAAAGGTTAATAAATCAGATTTGTGATCAATCTCTAGTAAATAGTTTCTAGACTATAAACATCTATTCCTTCTTTAGCAATATAGTTGTTCAATCTCTCTCTTAATGATTCCACAATAATAAATTCCAGTATTCTTTTATTGTTAAAATTGTATTTAACAAATATTAAACCATTTTTTTCGAGGTTTTTTATTGATTCCCATTCAAAGCCTTTTGCTCTCAGGAAACCCATAATTTTGTCTTTAGTATATAATTCAGCTATTACCAAAAGAATATTAAACTCTGTTGGTTTTGTCTTTTTATTAGCTTGTTTTAATTCATATTCATCATTTGCAATTTTTCTAATTTTTTCTAAACAACGTTCTTCAAATTCACGTCGATACTCAAAAAGTAATTTAACATCATCTAGAAGTTTTTTTTTGTTTTTTGATTTTTGAAATAAATTAAATTCTTTTTCAATGTTAATTAATAATTTATCTTTTTCTTCTTCTAATTTTTTCCTACTCTTTATTTCTATAAAATTGTTATTCTCAATACCAATGTTAAATTTAATTGGTGTAACTTCGCTATAAGGAATATTGTTTCTTTTTTTAGCTTTCCAATAGTAATTCAGATCATGAATTAGCTTTTCATTATCTGTATCGTACTTGATTTTTATTCTTGAATTATAATCTAAACTTTTATTAAAATACATAGTGTTAATTTTTTATAAAGAACCTAATATGGTCTAACGATCTGTTGTATGTGTAGTGTCGGATTTGGAAGCTCCTCGTAATGAAATTGTGATGGTGATGATTCGAGCTACAAGTATTGACGTTTAATGTCTTACCCGCAATTACGTGCCAGCCATTGTAGGCATTCTTAATCGTTACTTCCATTGTTTTCAAAGTTTGCAGTAAGTTTTTTCCATTATATTCGGTAGATGTGGAATAATTTCTTCCATGCTTGAATTCATATTTAAACTTGCAGAATGATAATTATTTAATTGATTGATAATGTTTTCTTTCTGAGTTTCAGATAGCGCCATAAATGAGGCTTCTGTTAGATAGTTATGAGAATTAGACAAATGAATAAATGAACAGTCAAACTTGTATACCTTTTGTGTCCAAGGCTGTAATTCATTTGAAATATTTAACATGTCTCTATCAGTTACATTTTAAACCTTATTTTTTTGATTTATAAAAGTCCACTTCTCTCCATTAAGCGTTTTCTGTATTAATAGTTCTCTTTTTTCAATTGTTTATTACGGTGTTAATTTACTTATAATATAGACCTACCAATTTATTTGAAATTTTTGAAACTGTTTACGGTTTCCCGTAAAGGGAATTAATTTTTTTTGCATTCCATTAAAAGTAAGTCAACGACTTACTAAAAGTATGTCAATGGCTTACTCATGCTCTTATTCAGGTTACTATTTTTGCGGACGCATTTTACCAAGGGTAGAATGTATTATCAAACAATAAAAAGAAATAATGAAAAACTTTAAACAAGCTAATTTCCTCATGAAAGCGAAACATTGGGGAATTGTTGTCTTCGCTGGACTTACTACAGTATTGAGTTGCAGTGATATTGAGGAATTGAATCACAAGCATGAGCAAAAGAAATCTATTGCACCCAAAATTAACTCGCTGACATTACAGGAAGCAAGTAAAAACGATGATTTTCATGATGTTACAGGTGCTTTTAAAATTGGGGTTTATGGCAGAGATAGGGGGAGTCAGGAGAAACCATTGGAAAATGAATTTACAATTCAAACAGACCAGATTAACCGGATTGAAGAGCCTAATTACGTTTCGTATACTTTTCAAATTTCTAGAGAAGGAATTAGTGATGACGCTTTTGAGAATTTGGTAATCGAAAAGAAAAATGGGAAAATTCAGGGTTTTATTCTGAAATATGAAAATCCACGTTATGTATTAGAAGGGAATAGAGTTGTTTTACAAGCACAGCTTTCAAGAACACCTAACCTAGAAAATATTCAGGCCCTTTTACAACAAATAAATAATCCATCATTGTTTAGAATGGAGTCTTTTGAATGTACTATTCAAACTATTTATTCTTTAAGGTATTGTCGTAAACATGGAGTATTCAATAAAGATAATGCCCTTTGTGGTCATGAAGGTTTGTCTAATTATGTGAGAACATATGAAAGAGTATGTTCAGGAGGAGGAACTTCAAACTCTAATAACAACCTAGGAGGACCGACAAAAGGAGGAGGTAGCTCAGGCGGTGGAGGAAGTGGAAGTAGTTCTAATAATAGTTCATCATCTCCAGTTAATACTAATCCAGTTAAAGGGTTTGAACGATTTAATAGTATTAGTGATGCTACTTCAAGGGCTCCTTCTAGATTCGCTTCTGTAGAATCTCATTTTCAATATTTAAGAAATGTTGGTTTTTTAATGGGGGTTAATCAAAACAATAGAGAGCTTTCTAAATTGTTGGTTGACGTTTCTAACAAGGTAACCACATTAAAGCCAGGAGAATCTCATAGATTGGTTTATAAAACGGTTGAACTTTTAAATATATTAAAACGTAATAAAGGCAATTTCAAGACCTTATCAGGTGCTGATAAAGAAAGAGCAGAAAAATTAGTTAAGTACATTAAAGTACTTTCAGATTTTAAAGCTTTAGTGCTTGATTTAAGTGTTTACTCTGATGATTTTATTAGTAGTTCTAGCGATTGGTTTTTTGATTCTAGTAAGGAAAGTGTTCGTCAAAAAATAAGAACTTTTATTCAGTATAAGGATAAAACTACAAAACTTAAAAAGTGGATCAAAGGGCAACTTGAATTAGAGATAGAAACTCATACATTCAAATGGAAAGCTGCGAGTGGAATGCTTCAAAATAATCCTAATTTTAAATTTACCCATGTAGATCATAAACCTGGAATTTCTTATTATAAATTAACTTCAGGAGCTATAGTAGGAGCAAGTCCATATGAGAAATCATTAAGTTCATCAGGAGACTTAAAAAATGCATTTGATGATAATATAGGTTTTACTACAAATAGAAGATTTTATTATATTAAATTTTCTTCTAATGATACCTGGTCTGAACTTTTATTCCATCCAAAAATGTTGGGTCAGGAACTGAAGTTACTCTTTAAATTAGGAGCAATAGAATTAGGAAAAAGTATAGGACAGTATGTTTTACCTATCGAAGACGTCAATATACTCATTAACGGAACTGATTTTAACGGAGACCAAGTTTCTCGTTGGCAAGCAGCTGGATTCTTATTATTAGAGGTTGCACAAGTAGGAAAAGTAGCTAAAGCATTTAAAGTTGTTAGTTCTGTCGCTAAATCAACCAAAACATGGAAAGTTGCAGCACAAATTGGAGGTAAAACCTATGTAAAAACGGTAACAGCCTTATCTACAACTTTGTTAAGAAAGGCTGACGATGTGTCAACTGGAGCTAAACAGCTTGTCGATCAGTTGCATAAATCGGGAAAATATTCAAAAGATGTAATAGAGGATGGTATAGAGGTTGCTATAGATGTAGTAGAGAAAACAAAGAAAAGAATTCCTTTAGATAAATTAATAGCTCTTTTTAAAAGAGGGAATGATTTTAATAAAAAAGCAGAAGTCCTTGAATGGTATAAGTATAATGAAATACATCTAGCTAATGGAAAAAGATTGGATAGTTATGACCCTGTTGCAAAAGAAATAATTTCTAGAAAGGCAACAGATTTACAAAATATAAAATTTACTACTTTTGAAAAGTATTTAAAAGAATTTACAAAAAAATACAAGGTAGGAACTAAGATTAGGTCTAATAAATATCTTAAAGAATTGGATGGTAAATTATTGGAAGGAACTTATGTACTTGAAATACCTGATTCAAATCAGAATTTATCTAATATTCAAACGTTTATTGATTATGCCTGGAAAAACCATAACGTAAAAATAAGATTTAAACCGGAATAAATATAGTTTTATGATTGATGAAAAATATATCTATGAGAAAAAGCAATTAGATTTTTATAACAGTATAGACTACTATAAAAAATTAGAATCTTTATCAAAAAGATATCCTATTAATGACGGCCGTTTAGAGAAGTTAGACAAGAAAAAAGTACTAAAAATATTCGAGGATTTAGGATATACAGCTAAGTATATGGGAAAGGAAAAGTTTTATAAAATACATCAGGATTTTGATGAGTATGAAGGATATTTTCATGTAAGTCTTGTACATGGTTTAGTTGAACTTATTTTCGGGTTTTCAAAAAAAGATGTTCCTTTTTCTTTTAAATCAGATTATCATATTGGAGGGACTGCAGGAAGAGTATGTAGAATGATTAAGTATGCTTTAAATAGAGATATTGAAGAGTACAGAAATCCCTCGATAAGAAAACCTTGTTTTACAAATTATGAGGAATTAAAGGAAATTCTAAAAGAATCCTTGTTTTTGTATGA
>NZ_CAZEQT010000006.1:1224756-1226031 GCF_964514025.1 Tenacibaculum litopenaei | reverse complement strand
ATTTTCAAAAAAAGATATTCCTTTTTCCTATAAATCTGATTACCATATAGGCGGAACTGCAGCACAAATTTGTAGTTTAATTAAGTATGCTCTAAATAGAGATATGGAAGAGTACAGAAATCCCTCGATAAGAAAACCTTGTTTTACAAATTATGAGGAATTAAAGGAAATTCTAAAAGAATCCTTGTTTTTGTATGAAGACATGAAAAAAGAGTTTTTCAAAATACATTCTTAAAAACTTTAAAAAAAGAAAAGAGACTGTCTAAAAAGTCAGTCTTTTTTTAACAGTATTTAAGCTCTTGTATGGATTGAGTTTGCAGATAGCGATCGACTACAAAAATAAACGCAAAAAAGCGGATTTGTTTTTAGATGTATGGAACGTTGTACATAGTATTATGCCTGAGTATCATCATGGTTATGGATACTAGAATAAATTTTTTTAAGAAAAATAACAATGGAAAAAACGGATAACATTCAAAAAAAAATTATTGAAGACGTAATCTACAATGCAGAAAAAATTTTAGAAGCCTTCAATAATGAACTTGATGGGGTATTAGACTACAGTGTTAAAAGCTTAGAAGTAATAGATGATGATTTATTAAGCCAATTTCATGAAAATTTACACGATGTAGATGAGACTATGAAAGAAAATGCTATCATCCAATTTGGGAGCTATATTTTTGAAGTAGCAAGAAGAAACTACGGCGGTAAATACTATTGGTATGAACAATTAGATCAACCTATTTTAGTAACAGGTCAACCTGACTTTGAAATATCAATTTTAGCTTTTGAAAAAGTAAAACAACGTATTGAAAATGGTTATGAAGATAATATTCCTTTCTTTTTTAAGGGGTATGTTCAAAAATTAGCTACTGCCAAAAAAGGAGATAAAGAACTTATTTGCTAATTGTTTTGTAAATTAAATGAGATATATTTAAAAAAAAACTAAATCACTCTGCACTCGAAGTACAGAGGTTTATTATACTGGGGACTAAAAGTCCCCTTTTTTATGCTAATATAAAATTAGAATTATCTGAATTTGTAAGCTTCCCAAAAAACTGCAATGTTTAAAAGTAGAAAAAATAGTATTAATTTTAAATAGAATGTAAAATAAGATTAAGAGCAGAGTAAATATAGTTTTATGATTGATGAAAAATACATCTATGAGAAAAGGCAATTAGAATTTTATAACAGTATAGACTACTATAAAAAATTAGAATCTTTATCAAAAAGATATCCTATTAATGACGGCCGTTTAGAGAAGTTAGACAAGAA
>NZ_CAZEQT010000006.1:1169035-1224751 GCF_964514025.1 Tenacibaculum litopenaei | reverse complement strand
GAAACTTTAAAAAATAGTAAAAGCGCAAACTTATGTTGGCGCTTTTCTGTTTATGTAACTTTGATTGTTCTCCCAAAAAAAGATAGAAATTCCCCAGTGGCTTAAACATTGCCATTTGACTCAGGGTTTGGACTACATCAAAATAAAAATGTGAAAATATGATTGGACCTCTGGTATTCTGGTGTTTTTAAAGGGAAGGAACTTGATCGTTTTTTGTAGTCAATTTAGCACCTTTTAAAAGTTGTGATTTTTACTTTTTTGGATTGCGATTTTCTGAAATTTAAAAAATCTTAAGGATCCATAGTTTGTAGGTGGTGTAAACAAAAACAATTTTAGACTAGTTTCAGATGAGATAAGTGATGAGGTTGTTTTAAACGGTGTGAAACGGTCAATCTGTAGGTTTACTTTTCAAAACTAAGAAAGTAATTTCTTCGTTGAACTATGAGATTCCCTTTGTAAAGGCTCCTATATAAAAATGAGAATCCAATTAATTTTTTTAAGTTAGCTCAGAACGAAACGATGTTTCGCAATTTTTAGATCATGAACGATATAGAGAAGATCATCGATGTCTATTTGGACGCACTTGTATGTGATAAGCAAAACAAACTTCCACTTCCGATAGTGCCTGCAATGGCTGATGCTAAACAAGATATTGAGGAGGAGTGGAGAATTTGGTATCCCATTAAAAGTGCGGTTACGGATAAGGAGTTAAAAAGGTTTGAGTCTAGTATCGGCTGTACGCTACCGGAATCGTATAAACAATTCTTAAAGTACAAGCATTTTTACGAACTTCAAATTGGGGCTTGTTCGTTTTGCGAACATCCAGCAGGTGTTTGGGAGACTTCCTTAAGCGCTATGATCTTTGATGAATCGTCAAAAGAACAGGTGTTTGATAAAGGTAAAATACCTTTCGCTACTTGGGAGGACTGGGCGTTGTTGTGTTTTGATACAACTGCTAAAAATGACCGTGAAGAATATGCTATTGTGCTCTGGGATCCTGAAGCTTGTGATTGTTTTGAATTTGTGTATGACAGTTTTGAGGATATGATGATATCGCTGCACGAAGAACAAACGGAACAATAATGCAACGATTCATGTCTAGTGAATGCTATTGCTTCCTCTTAAATTCTCTGTAAAATAGCCTCATAGGAAACAAGTTAATATAGAGGGGGAGGCTTACTGCTTTAAAGGAAAACTATTTTTTAGGAGCCGGTATAGGTGAAGAGGCATCTGACGAATATTCGAAGTGCGCTATAGCGTTGTATCTCTACATCAAAGGAGTTAAATATGCCACCAGTGAGCGCTCATGACACAGCCAATAAAATAGCACTAAAAGCAAATACAAGGGGAGATTAAATAAAGTAGTCCCGGAGTTTGCCATTGATTAAAACAAAAACATTGTTGGAATTCCGGTAATATTTGTGAAAGTGGCGTACTAATTAGTATTACAGCTAAAAGCAGTCCCGTAAGTTTGACAAAAAGTGGGTGTTTTTTCGTAGAGATAACATCCGAAAAGGGTAGTAGATTTTCATTTTTCATAGTGTAAAGTTACTAAAATAATTAGAACCTTATTTTGTTAACTTAGCGGAGTGAGGCTCCATTATTTTTTATGGAGCTGAAACAGCGTGTATTCAATAAAATGTAAAAAATAACTAAAACACAAGTTGAAAATGGAAAAGCTATTTGTTTACGGAACCTTAGGACCCGGCCGTCCTAATGAGCATATTTTAAAAAATATAGGAGGCACATGGAAAGATGCTTTTGTTTTTGGAGAATTATTTGAAGAAGGTTGGGGGGCAGAAAAAGGATTTCCAGGAATACGCTTTGAAAACAAAGTTGCTAAAGTTCGGGGCTTTGTATTCTATTCAGAGAACTTAAAGGATCACTGGAAGGAGTTGGATGCGTTTGAGGGTGCGGCCTACCAACGGATAAAAACCAAGGTAACTCTCACCGATACAGAAGAAGTAATCGAAGTGGATGTGTATGCCTTAAAATAAAGAGGAAGTGCGTTGATATCTAAAGGTTCGGCTGTGTTTTTGTTGAGAATGGCGCAGACTAAAGAACTTCGCGTTCGTTTGAATGAGTAAAAACTGGTATAGCAAAAATTGTAAAGATGATAAAGGGACTCCTAAAGATGACCGTACTTTTTAACTGTTTAACAGTACCTATTTATATATTGTTTTTAATAGATATCGGAAAAAAACAAGTATATAGAAACGAGTATAAACTTACGGAGGCACGTATAAAAACCGTTGAATACGACACTGATGAAGGGCATACAACGATTGCAGTCGACTATTGCATTCTGAAAGACACTGCTACTATTGGGCGTGTTGATTTTTCGTTGGGATCAAAGGAGTATCTTCATTTTTCTGACCAAAAGGAAAAAGGAATCGTTTGGGAAATTTTCGGGACTAAAACACCGGCGGATGTGGGAGATGTTATTTGGGTGTGGCATAATGACCATGCTGTCGATTTTTATGCCTTGGGTAAAAAAGATACTTTTAATCGTATTGCAGCACAACTGAACCGCGACTTTATCATATTCTCACTGTTGCTCATTTTGGGAGTAATTTCGATATACAAGTTTCACAGTATCATGAGGTATTTGACCTAAAAACATGGAATTGATGTGTTTTGTATGGCGATTTTGAAGGGTGCGAATAAATAAAAAAAAACTCCAAATTCCCAATGTTGATAGGGTTTTGGAGTTTGTTGTAGCGAAGACGGGATTTGAACCCGTGACCTCAGGGTTATGAATCCTGCGCTCTAACCAACTGAGCTACCTCGCCTGATTGCGGGTGCAAATATAGCAACATTTTTTAGTTATGCAATAAAACCAGCCCGTCAATTGCGAAAGAATTGGTAAGTTTTACGTTTTGAGTAAGTTAGGGGTTTAACAGCTGCTGCTATGGATACGACTGCTTTTTGAACAGGCGATTTAATGTTGAAAACTAGTGTAGGATTTGGTAAAAACCGTCTTTTTTTTGTGTGGTACAAACCGGAAACAACTGGGAGTTCTAAACTGAATTTCTCCTAAAATGAAGGAGGAAGTATACTGTTAAATCATAGTTTTTCTAAAAAGAAAAAACTCCAAATTCCCAGTGTTTATAGGGTTTTGGAGTTTATTGTAGCGAAGACGGGATTTGAACCCGTGACCTCAGGGTTATGAATCCTGCGCTCTAACCAACTGAGCTACCTCGCCTGATTGCGGGTGCAAATATAGCAACATTTTTTGATTGAGCAATATTTAAAATAAGTTTTTTTTTAATTTTAATTTCTCTATATTGTCGCACAAACAAATAATGTAAATGAGTAAAGTTAAATTTGAACTAGAATTCCCAATTCATGCTTCTCCCAGCATGCTGTATCAATATCTAGCCACCCCTGCCGGATTAGAAGAGTGGTTCGCTGATCGAGTGAACTCGAGAGGAAAACAAATTACTTTTATTTGGGATGATGCTGAAGAGGAAGCAAAAATCATTGCTAATAAAGCCGATGAGCGCATTAAATTTAAATGGACCGAGAGTGAAGGAGATGAAAGCTATTTCGAGTTCAAAATTAATGTAGATCCGCTTACCAAAGATGTAGCGGTATTAGTTACGGATTTTGCCGATGGAGATGACGAGGTAGAAGAGGCAAAGATGTTGTGGGAAAATCAAATTGAGGAGCTAAAACATACAATTGGAGCCTAGCTTCCTTTTTGTTTCATAAATTAACTCGACAATTGTCGGGTTTTTTTATGCCGTAACTTTTCTGAAATTAGTAATTTTGCCACCTAAAACTAACACCATGGTAAATATTAATGGAACCTTAATTCCATCAAACGATTTCCAAATTACCTATCAGAACCGAGCGTTTAAATACGGTGATGGTATTTTTGAGAGTATTAAAGTCCTCAATGGTAAAGCGGTCTTTTTCGAGGATCATTATTTTAGATTGATGGCTTCTATGCGTATGTTACGTATGAAAATTCCAATGGCCTTTACCTTAGAATACTTACAAGAAGAGGTGCTAAAAACGGTGAAAGCTCAGGAAAACCTCGCTGATGTGATGCGCGTACGCCTTACGGTTTACAGAAAAGATGGCGGGCTGTATACACCAGCGACCAATGAAGTTGATTTTGTTATCGAAGCTGGAGCACTCAACAGTCAGGTGAAAGAGCAGTATCGAATTGATTTGTACAAAGATTTCTATAACTATTCCGGAATGCTCTCTACCGTAAAAACGACCAATAGAATGCTCAATACTTTGGCCGCAGTATTTGCTGAGGAAAACGAGTATGACAATTGTATTCTATTAAACGAACGTAAAGGCGTTGCTGAAGCAACCAATGGAAACGTGTTTTTAGTGAAAGGAACTACGATCAAAACGCCAGCCTTAACGGAGGGATGTATTAAGGGAATCATTAGGAAAAAGCTTATTGATATCTTAGAAAAACACCCAGAATATACCATCGAGGAAACAGTAATTTCTCCATTTGATATCCAAAAAGCAGACGAGGTATTTATTACCAATGCAATCACAGGTATCCAGCCCGTTACCCACTATCGCAAAAAGGTATTTGGGACGGCAATTGCAAATAAATTACAAAACAGCTTACGCATCGCCAGTATTACGGGCTAGTTAAGCTGCACATCACTGGGTGCGTTTGCCCATAATTGGTATTCGCCCCCTTTTTCTAGAAGTTGATCCTTCCAATACGATTCGTCTTTAATATTGAAAATATTAGGGTACTTGTTTTTTGATACAAACCACGAATTGGTGCGCAGTTCATCTTCTAACTGTTGAGAACCCCAGCCAGAATATCCTAAGAAAAAACGAATGTCGTTGGGCTGTATTTGGTGGGTGTTTAACAGCTCTTTTAAACAGTCAAAATTACCACCCCAATATATACCGTCATTCACTTCAATGCTGTTGGGTAATAATTCGGGAACCTGATGTATAAAATACAGGTTGTCTTGCTCTACGGGACCTCCGTGATACACCGTAAAGTCACAATCAATATCCGGGACTAAATCTCTTAAACTATAATGTAATGGTCGATTCATTATAAAACCTACTGAACTGTCGTCAGAATGTTCAGTTAATAAAATGATGGTTCTGTTAAAAGATTGATCAGTTAATATCGAAGGCTCCGCAATCAACAATCTACCCTTACTCGGTTTTACTATGTGCCTACTCATATAAGTGTATTTAAAACTCTAATATAAGTAAAAATTAATAAAACTTTAACACAAAACGTGAAATATGTTAAATTATAAACCTTGAAGCGCTTCGATTACTTCATTTCGCTTTCGCACAGAAACGGGAATGCTTTGTTTGTTGTGCAGTACAATATAGCCACCGTCCGATTTAACGTACTCTTTTACAAAGTGTAAGTTGATAAGGTGACTTTGGTGTACACGTAAAAATTCATACTCTTTTAAGATGTCCGCAAAGTATTTTAATGTTTTACCCACAAGGATCTTTTGACCGTCGTTCATGTAAAATTCAGTGTAGTTATTGTCCGATTTGCAGTGCACTATGTCGTCTAAATTCACGACTTGAATCTTATCAGAGGTGTGCAGCGAGATCTTTTTAGGGCGTTTGTGAGGTTGGTTAATGGATTCTTGAAGTACAGATAGCTGTTCTTTGTTTGGGTGTAACTGGCGTTTCGCTTTTTCGATGGCCTCACTCAATTCTTCGGGGTTATAGGGTTTTAGAATGTAGTCTATGGCGGCAAACTTAAAGGCTTTAATGGCGTATTCATCACTAGCCGTTACGAATATTACTTTTGATTTTAGGTTCGGATGAATTTCTAATACGTCAAATCCAGTGCCATCACCTAGCATGATATCTAAAAATAAGAGGTCTGGTTGCTGTGAACTCAGTAATTTAGAAGCTGAGATTACACTGTGAGCGGTACCGCTAATTTCAATTTCAGGGTGATAGGTGTTGAGGTCGTTCTTGAGGAGGTCAAGAGCGGCAGGAATGTCGTCAACTAAGAGGGCAGTAAGTGCTGTCATGGCGTTTAAAAATCTGTTTTTAGTGGTATTTTAATGGAAACTTTGGTACCGACAACGCGATCGTTCTCTTGTAATTCTTCAAAAGTGAGAGCGCTTCCGTAGGCTAAGTTGGCAATGCGTTCTTTCGTAACCTTAATGGCGAGTGATTTGTGTGATTGCGTCGTTTTATTTTTTTGCGACTGGTAAATTCCCATCCCATTATCGATAATATCACAATGTAAAAAATCGTGTCGATCGTAAAAGTTAAGAGTTATAGATCCGTCGTTTTTGTGTTGAATTCCGTGTTTGATACTGTTTTCAACAAAAGGTTGTATAAGCATCGGCGGAATGAGTATCTCTTCGGGATCACAAGATAGGTTAGGGCTGATCTTGAAATCAAAATTAAACGGACTCATCTGCTGTTCCAAGGCCAAGTAATTAGTCAAGGTTGTAATTTCTTCTTGAAGGCTTACTTCTTCCTGACGTGATGTATTGAGTATACTTCTTAATAAACTCGAGAATTTATTAATGGTAAAGGTCAATTCTTGGGTTTTACCAGCCAGTCCCATCGATTTTATACCGTTGAGTACATTGAAAATAAAATGAGGATTCATCTGTAGTTGTAATGCCTTTTGCTCAAGGGTCAACAGGTGGTTTTCTAGTTCCAATTGTTGAATTTTCGCTTCGTTTTTAGCACGTATTTTTTTTACGGTCAAATAGGCGCTCAGTACTATCAGTAAAAACACGCCAATACCACTGCTCCACAAAAACCAAGTTTTTTTGTAAAACGGCTTATCGATGTAAAATTGAAAGGCAATGGGAGAGCTTTCCTGTTCATTAGCGATTTTTGACTGTACGTGAAAGGTGTAAGATCCCGCCTGTAAATTGGCCAGATTTACTTGGTTGTGATTGGTCCACGGGCTGTATTCGTCATTGAGCTTGTATCGGTAATACACCTTTTTGGGGTTGTTGATATCAATTGATTTATAGGTAAAACTCAAGTGGTTTTTACTTGGAGGGAGTTGTAAGATACCGTTGTAGTTGTTAAAGTTTATACTGTCAATTGTTTGGTAGACTACCGCGATATCTTCAAAAGAAATGGCGGGTTTTTCTTTGTTGGCTTTAAGCAAACTCTCCAGCTTTATCAGTCCTCGATTTGAGGTTCCAATCCATATATTTTGTTGACGGTCTTCTGCGATGTCTGTAATTGAGTTGGTATTGAGTGAGTTGTATTTGTTTATTTTACGGTTAAAACTAAAATCACGGTTTAAGATTTCAATTCCATGGGTATGCGAAAAGAGCCAATATTGGTTTTTGATGTACTTGATACCGGCAACATTGTAAAGCGTGGTGGATAGGGTAGTTATTTCAGTTGGGCTTATTCGCTTAATACCCTTATTCTTGGTCGTGGCAATCAATTGCTGCTCGCCTTTTAGCAAGGCGGTGACATTGCCATCACATACTTTTTTTATTTGTTGTGGTACGGTGAGGTGGTCGAGCTTCCAAAGGCCCTTAGGAGTGGCCAACCAATACCAATTAAAGGCGTAAGCGAGCGCGTTTACCTGATGTTGGTCTATGGTCATATTGGTTCGAAGTGGACTGATAAAATCGTCTTTGACTAGGGCAATTCCCTTATCCGTACCGAGTACGATTTTCGCATCCAACTGAGCAATGCAATGTACTTTTTTACTTTCGAAATAGCGGAAAGCATCTTGATCTTTAATATAGAAGGCTTCATTGCTCCCAAGTAGTAATTGGTTTTCCAACGGAACTAGCGTAGTGAAGTAGTTGCTTTGCAAGCCGTCTTTTCTGGTAAAATGAGTAAAATCTCTACCGTCAAAACGCGTGATTCCCTTGTTAGATCCGAACCACAAATAGCCTAGACTGTCTTGGGTAATGCTCGTAACGCGATTGCTCAATAATCCATTTTTTACACTGTAATTTTTTTGACGTTGATACTGTGTGTCAAACGATATTTTATTGGTGAGCACAAAGCTGTTTTCTTGAGGCGCCTGTCCCTGTACAACCCCGAGGAACCACCAATATCCGATAGCAATAAGTAACTTTCCTAGTTTCATAAAACAAACTTACTAAATTATATGAAGCCCCTAGCAAATAACCGCTCACAATGAGCGGTTATTGGGGCGAATTGTTTTTACTTCATGGCGTACAATCGTTTGTTGTTGGTATCTGGTTTTACGTGCTCCAAATCGCCATAGGGTTTGGTGATGGGTTTGAGTACACAGAGTACTGTACTGAGCCCGGTAATGGTGAGTTGGCTATCTTTAACACGGTATCTCCAACGAAATTTATGAACGGGAATATTCAGTTTTTCCACTTCCTTTTTCAGTTCTGTATGATTGGTGATCCAACTGATGAGTTCGGCATTTGAGGTAAAGCTCGGAATTTCATCATCCGAATTTTTGTAGTCTATTTCCAAGGTAACCGGAACGTTGTACTGTTTGGTATAGGGCTCACCAACATAGCGCTCGCGCTCATTGGTAAGCGCCGAATACCATTCTATCTCCTTTTCATTTGGGTATTTCTTTGCAATTTCTTTCGATAAATCAACTTTTCCTGGCGATTCTGCCGTTGGGTAAAATACGTAGTACGGCTGTGCCATGTAATGATTGCTAAACGATCCTCCAAACACACTGAAATACGGAGAAGCAATTACTTGAGGTGTTTTATCCGTGATAAAAGCAGCTTTTAAGGTATTAATTAACTGGGTGTTTTGAGCCAATTCATTGATGTGGAAAATTAGTTTACTCTCATCAGTTAGTACGTTTTTTAAAGCTGGTAAACTACCGTTATCGATACATTCTTGTAAATTTTTAGCGCTGGCCTTTGTTCCGTTTACCGTGGTTTCAAGTTGGAGACCGAACTGAGGTTTGTTGTTGTTTACAATATGAATATCTCCATAAGGATGTGCGGTGGCGTTTGTGTTGAGCCAGTCAATAATTTCCTCTATGGCAAAGGTTCCTTCTACCAATTGATAGTTTTTACCTCCAAAGTACTTTTTGGCACCTTCGTAGTATCCCGCTTGGTCTTTGTCGTATCCGGTTAAGAAAACCACGGGTGTTCTCACTGATTTTTTGGACGGACTTTTGACCGTTTCCGCCATTTCTTGGTGAGTACTATGTTGAGTAGCCTGTTCACTTTTCGCTTGTTTACAACTCATAAAACTGCTGGTTCCTAGAATTAAACTCAATCCTAATGCTGTGGTGCTGATTACTTTTTTCATAATTTTATTGTTTTAAGGTTACTGTTAAATTTTCTGTAGGCAACGGTTGATTAGCATAGGTGTTTAAGAGTTTGCATAAGTTTCGATCGGTAGACCAAAACCCATTTTCTAATCGTTCCGTTTTAATGATCTGTCCAGTGTCATCTGTATGGATTTTAACTTCGCGGTATTTGGTTAAATAAGGGATTAATATGAATGTATATGGAATATTGTTTATCATGGTTTTGTGCTTTTGATACTTCAAAGGTAGGAGAGAAGCCCAGCGTTTTTTGGCGGTAATTAGAATTCGTATCGATGAAATTAGAATTCGTCGAAAATAGCAACAGCTCCCGTGAAGAGAGCTGTTGAAGAGGTGTTTGTTTAGGATTAGTAGCAGTCCGTTTTGAGACGTTTTTGTTGAAGGAGTTTTGCTGTATTGAGTGAGGTATCCTTCAATATTTCCGAGTCTAGTAATTCCCGAACAGCTTGTAGCATTGCCAGTGAGCCACAGATGTACATTTCTGCACCGTCGAGTAATTGGGTACGTAGTTCGTGTTTATTGCGACGCAGAGCATCCTGAACGTATTGTTTTTCGGAATTTTCTCTGGAATACACCAGGTGACATGCTCGCAGTTTTTGTTGTTGCTCTGCCTGTTCTAAAATAGGAGCAAATAGCTGAGATGCAGCTTTGGTAGTTCCTCCCCAGTACAAACTAAAGTTTTTTGAGGCAGTTCCTGATTGTACCATTCCTAAAAAGGGAGCGATACCTGTTCCGTTTGCTATAAAGAGTACGTTGTTGCTCTTTTTTGAAAGTTGAAAATTTGGATTTGCTTTGATGCGTCCCTGCACTAGTGCTCCTTGGCTGAGCCTTGAAAGTAGGGTAGAGCAGACTCCCAATTCGTGTTTTTTGATACTCAATACGAGCTTATCGTTGATTTTTCCAATCGAATAGAGGCGCTCAATGCCATCCGCTTCAGGGAATATTCCTAGTAAATCTCCCGATTGAAATGCTGTTTTTTTCAGTGGTTGTAAATGTAGCATAAAGGTTCCTGCCTCGGTCAATCCTGTTTTGTGTACTACGCGAAAGCTCGATAGTTTGGGGATGGTACGTTTGGGCGGAACCACCTTGATAGCAAGTCCTGTTACTCGGTTGAAATCTCGAACCCAATGGCTAAAGGCATCCACGGACTGTTGATTAATTTTATGCAACGGCAATAATTCCTTAAAATTTGCTCGGTTCGCGAGTGCTGCAGCAACATCATCGGCAAACTGGCAAAATTTAGGGTAGGCCTTAGAACCAAATCCAATAATAGCATATTGAAGCTGTTGTGGATTGGAGGTGTTTTGAAATCGTTCTAGAAAGTTACGGGCATTACTCGGTGCTTCACCATCTCCGTAGGTAGCGCTCAGGATAAGGAGGTATTTCGCCTTCGGATATTGAGTGTATTGATTGAGCGTAGTAGTAAATACCGATTTGTTTGCGGCTTGAAGGGCATGGTGTAATGCTGAAGCGAATTGTGTGGTTGCTCCTGACTCCGAACCGCTGAGTATAACGTACTCGGCAGCTGTTGCTAACTGCGAGTTTTTAGGTAGTTTACTTCGGACAGGTTTCGAAAAGGTTATCACGAATCCGGAGTAGATAAAAAATAACAAAGCCATACAAACACCAAACAATAAAAAAGACCAATAGAAAGTGCCTTTTCCGGTATGTAGCCAATAGGCAAGCTCGTAATACGTTTGGAGGTCTGTGACGTTGGTTTCCTGTAAAATTTGGCCAGTATATTGGTGAATACTGAGTGATTTGCTGCGTAGGTTGAGCTCAAAAGTATCTTCCTGATCTTCTGAAAATGGAAAATCCAAGCGTTTTAAGTCAGCTAACTTCGTAGTTGTAAAAATTGCGAAGGACGTTGTTTGCTGTGTAGGTAAGTTAGATTGTAAGGTGTAGGATTGTCGTTGCGCTTTTGTTTTTGGAAGCCATTTTAGGGTATCCAAACTCAAAAACACTCCAGAAGCACTTACGAGTATGAGCAGCGGGAAAGCCCAACGACCAATGGCCACGTGGTAGTACTGGTTAACCGATTCTTTTACGATGGTTTGAAAATACTTGGCATAGCCTCCTTGACGTTTTGCTACGAGTACAATTCCAGTAATTCCTATTAAAAATAAGAGGAGGGCACTGATTCCCATGAGCAAGCGTCCTGTAGACTTTAAAAAGAGCGAGCGGTGCAGTGTTTGTGCGAACTTAAATAGCTTTTCTCGTTTTTGAGGGCGGCCAATGATGTGGCCGTTTCCTGGGTGAACAAAGGCTTTGATAGCCTTTCCATCGCGGGTTACTAAGTGCGCTTGTACGCGATGATAATCGTCTATTTTGACCTGACTTACCGCTTGATGACGCTCATTAAGTGCGGTTAGGGTGGTTGCTAAGGAGTATTCGTGTAAATCAAACTGCGGAACCTCTAAGGTGTTTTTAACGGGTTCTACAGCCAGTATAGCGCCTGTTAAAGCAGCGAGTAGTATAAAAACGAAAGAAGATATAGCCAGTGTTAAATGGCTATATCTCCAAATAGAAATGGTCATATATAAACTTAATCTTGCGGTATTAAACGAACATATCTAATAAATCCTTTACCTTCAATTTTATTGGCTAAATTCTCACTGGTCAAGTCAAATTCTACATCGTCTTTGTAGTATTCTTGATCTTCAACAGCCGATTCAAATCGGATTTTATAGCCCGCGTCAATTTTGTCTTTAGGAATTTTGATCACGCTAACCGAGCGATTACCACCACTGATGGTAGCTCCGGTAATGGCATCGATATCTGCGCGTTTTTTACCTTGGAAGTTCCACCATTCGGTAATGTCGGCATACCACTCGTCATCGTCGCCTTGAACGTAGAGTGTTTCAACGTACTTAGCATTGGCATCCAGTAACGAAATAACAACATAAGCACCTTCACCCGAATAATTTTTCATTTGGATAAGGCATTTGTAATTAACGGCTTCTGTTGCTGTAAAACTGTACAATCCCCCAACAGTGATAAGCACTATGCATAGTTTTTTTATGATATTCGTGTACTTCATAAGATTATTTTAAAAAGTTTAAATCGGTTTGCTGCGCACGCAATACCTCGTTTTCTTTGGCAAGGTCATACACAGACTCGCCAAAATTAGTAACAATCTTTTTATCGGCACCTAATTGTAGTAGGTATTTGATAAGTTTAGTGTTTTTGGCTTGCATTACAGCACGGTGCAAGGCAGTCATTCCATCGCTGTCTTTTGCATTGATATCAAGCTTGAGACCGGTTAATTTTTTTAATAAATTCAAATTGTTTTTCTCAACGGCGATATGGATAAGGGTTTTGTTGTTAGCTTGTAATTGGTTTAAAGCAATGCCTTGCTTCTGTAGCAGCGCTAGCTTTTTATCGAAGTTGTCAACAGCCCTGTCAGAATATCCTTTCACCAAGTAATACGCGATGCTATTCCCTTTTTTATCAAGATGCTTTGCATTGGCACCTCGTTGCAACAAAAATGCTACGACCTCTGGAGTATTTCCATAAATGGCATTCGTCAAGGCGGTTTGTCCTTTTTTGTTAGCGGTATTGATATTTGATGTTTTGTCAGCGAGTAAGGTAACGATAGCGAGGTTATTGCGACGTGCAGCATTGCTAAGTGCAGTGTTCCCTTCCGCATTCTGTTGGTCTACAGGTGTCCCTTTTTCGATGAAATAATTTAGGGTTTCGGAGTCTTTATTTCCGTATGCTAGGTTGTGTAAAGCCGTTTGCCCATCCTTAGAAACGATAGCAGGGTTTAATCCTAAACCTGTTAGATATTTGAAAAATTCCAAACTATTATAACCTTTTCTAGATCCGCGTGTGGCAAGGATAAAAGCATTTTCTCCTTTATTGTTGAGCTTTTTATACGGCAATCCTTTTTCAATCAACACTTGTAATAAGGTGGTGTTTCCTGTTTTAGCCACGTAATTAAAAGCACCATTTCCATCGGCATCCACATCTTCCAAATGCATGCCTTTGGCTGTAAAATAAGGAAGTATACTCAAGTCTTTTACATGAGGTAGTAGGAGTAATAAGGCATGAGCACCATGACCATCGAGGTCATTTTTTAAATCGATACCGTGTTGAATACACAGATCGTAAATTTCCGTATTCGTTTTTCCGGTAGCGGCGGCAAAAGTAGCCACGGAATACTGATGAGAATCTTTTAAATCCATACGAGCTCCGTTAGCAATTAAATAATTCATTAAAGGAACGTTGTTAGCATAGGCAGCCCAAAAAACATAAGTCCTCTTATCATGGGTAATTTTGTTAACGCCATTTCCTTCCAAACTGAGTAAATACTGAATGCTCTCCAGGTTAGCCTTTTCTAAAATGGCGTAAACCACTCCGTCAAAAGCATAGCGATTTAAGGCAGTTGCATCGTGTCCTTCGTTAATTTTATCTTTAATTAAGGCAACAGAAGGATTGCTTTTCCAAAAAGAGCGCGATAAAAACACGTTTTCTCCTTGTGCGTAAATTCCTGTAGTAACCAGCAACAGTAATAGTAGTGTAAATCGTTTCATGAGTTTTCTTAAAAATGAAAACAATGCTCCGAAAAGCATTGTTAGGAATTGTTATTTTTTAATAAAAGATTCGATGATAGCATCAATTTTTGCTGCTTCCTTCACATCTTTTTTAAACAGGTGTTTGTACAATGGTTTATTGTCCACTTTTTTCTCTAAGCTGAGGTTGGCGTTTCTGTTATATACATTATCCCAGGTATTTCTTACTAACTGCCACTTTGCTTCGTTCTTTTTCCACCAGTCTTGGGCACCTTGACAACGACTATCCGGAACGCGTACATAGGTATTGTACCCTTTTTCAGCGGCTAGTTTTACGTCGTCCTTACCTGACTCTCTGATGATTTTAAGGTTGTCCTGATCGTGTAACCAACCGTAATCTGTAATTTCATGACGATTTCCACGTAAAGTTACGTTGTAATCGCTTCGCTTCGTATACTCACGTCTTGGTAACGGAGCATCTGTCGTGTTTTCCCAATAGCTTTTCCCGTCTACATGTACCCAAGTACCCGAACCTTCATAGCGAGGACTGTCGTCTACTTGATATACTTTTTGTGTCCACTGCTTGCGAACCTCTTTCTTTGGTTTAAACTCATAGACCCATTTGTTGTCTCCGTCATAACGGTAAAAATCTTGGTTTTGGTACAACCAATCCTGACGCCAGTGTTTTACGATATAAGGCTTTTCAGGATTTCCTACTTGCAGTAAATGTTGAATTACAATCTCATTTTTATCGTCTTTCACCAGCTGTGCCCATTCTAAGGCTTTGTCTGATTTCATTTTTGAAGGCTTGTAAAGAGAATCTTTACTATAGTTGAATGTTTCAGCAAAATTGAAGGTCACTTCAAAGCAACCACACATTTTTTTGATAGCTTCTCGATCTTTTTTCTTTTTGCTTTGAGCGTTCCCAGTATGGCTTAAAAACAGCGCTAAAGCGGTAACTACGAGTACATTTTTCATTCTGTCGGTATTTAAAATATGATATTCTTCTGCAAAAATATGAAATTTATTTAGATTGATTAAAAATAACATATATATTTGCATCAAAATTATTAAGAATGTTTCTAAATAATATGTGGAAGTTAGTATGGTTTTTGAGTTTTGGGGGATTTATATACGCTCAAGAGCCAATGGAAAGCCAAATAGATTCAACGAAGGTGAATGAGCTGGAAGAGGTAATCGTAACGGCAACACGAACAAAAAGACAATTATCATCGGTGCCCATGCCCGTGATATTAATTAATAAAAAGCAAATCCAGAAGTCGGGATCTGTACGTTTACGTGATATCCTTTTAGAACAAACCGGAATAACTTTGGTTAAGGATGTTGGAAATTCAGAAGGAGTACAATTACAAGGGATATCAGCAGATTACACCTTGATCATGATTGATGGAGTACCGATAGTGGGTAGAACCGCTGGAAATATAGATTTGAATAGAATAACGGTAAATAATATCAAGCAAATCGAGGTGGTCAAAGGACCTACATCGTCACTTTATGGATCAGAAGCCATGGGTGGTGTAATTAATATTATTACCGAAAAACCTACGAAGGAACAGTTAAAAGGTTCTTTGCAATTATTGACGAGAGGAGGCGCCAGAAATGAATTCGACGCCAACGGTGAGTTCAGTTTTCGAAAAAAGAATTTAGGCCTTATTGCCGGACTGAATTTGAATTCGAGTGGAGGATTTGATTTGGTGCCACAAACAACGGCTCCAACGGTGTTTCCGCATCAAAATATTACGGGGAACTTACAAGTGATGTACGATTTTAATAGCACTTGGAAAATCGATGTGGCCTCGCGTTTTTTTGAGCAAAAACAATATGTGAATTCGGTGATTAACAAACAGACGGATTGGAATGTAAATGCCAAAGTAACTCAGGCAATCCATAACAACTGGAACGTGTTGTATACGTTTTATGGTACGCGTTTTAATACGGAAAGTACGCTAAATGGGGAGACCTCTTTATTTAATAGAAGTTTATTTCGTCCTGAAGTGCGTTCGACAGTAAACCTCAGCAATAGAGAAAGTATTGTTGTTGGGCTCGGTGGAAATATCGACGGGTTGGACAGGACCTCTATTAACGGAGCGAAAGAGTTTAGAGCTTGGTATGCCTACGGACAGTACGACTTTTTTGCCACTGAAAAGCTCAATGTAGTGCTCGGTGCGCGTTACGAAGGGAGTTCGAGTTATCAATCGGCTTTTAGTCCAAAAGTTTCTGCGAGCTACGAGGTGTTTGACGATTTTATCGTAAAAGCCTCTGCGGGATACGGATTTAAGATTCCTGATTTTAGACAGTTGTTCTTCGATTTCAGAAATATAACGCACGGATATATCGTGTTAGGTACACACACCTTACACAATTTATACGGAAATCAAGTGGACTTGAGTAGGGTGGAGAAGCAATTAAAGCCTGAGAGTTCAAAAGGATACAATGTTGGATTCCGATGGAAGCCCATTCAGGCGGTAACTGTGAATGTAAACGCATTTAGGAATGATATCCAAGACCTGATTGACACGTTTGATACGCGAATTGACCCAACAGCCATTGGTTTACCGACGGGAACTCGAACGTTTTCCTATCGCAATATCAACAGGGTATTTACGCAGGGAATTGAAGTGGACATGAATGTCAAAATTAACAAAAACATTCAATTGTTTGGAGGGTATCAGTATTTGGATACAGGAAATAAAGACGATATCGCACGCATTGAGCAAGGCTTGTTTTACAGAGATGCTAACGGAGTGTCGCAGCGTTTACAAAAGTCATCGTATTTCGGATTGGTAAACCGTTCGAAGCACATGTGGAATGCCAAGCTGTTTTACGAGAATTTCGCCCATGATTTTTCGGTGAATGCCCGTGGAATTTACCGAAGTAAGTTTGCGCCGTTTGACAGTAATGACAATGCCGTAATCGATGAATTTGACAATTTCGTAAAACCGAATTTCCAGTTGAACATAGCGGTAAACAAAACCCTGTATAACTGGATAGATTTTCAAATAGGAGTTGACAATGTGCTCAATAATACAGGAGCAGAGAATGGAAAACTCTTTAATTACCGCAGGACGGATGGAACGGTAATCCCAAATGAGAACTACTTGTTACTAGGTAGAAATTATTACGGAAGAGTGCGATTTAATTTTTAATGAATATTACAAACGAGAAAATAGGATTATATAATGAGAAATTTTAAAACAATTTTAGGAGCAGTAGTAGTGGCCTTTTTAATGGTGTCATGTAGTGATGAGAAAACTCCAGAGCAACAACCGCAACCCTTAGCTACGAAAACCGTGAAAAACTTTGCAGCCCCTGCAGGAGGTGGTGGTGGAAACTACACTGGAGATTTTGCGAAGTTCAGTTTTAAAACAGGAGCTAAAACAACGGGTGATGACTGGGATATCGCATTCCGTGCAACTCAGATTATCGTAAATGGAGGTGCTAAAATTGAAAGTATCAACGAGGAACCAAACCGTACAGGAAATGCGGCAATAGCCATCGTTTCAAATACCTTAAAAGATTTAAAAGATGCTCCAGCAGATAGTGAATTTAAACAAGATGCTAAAGGTACTTTTGGTTTAACTACCGGAAGTGGAAAAGGATGGTACTTGTATGACCCTAGTAATCATACCATCAAACCAGCTGCCGGAAAAATTTTGGTTGTTAAAACGCACGATGGTCGTTTTGCTAAAGTAGAAATTGAAAGTTATTATAAAGATAAAAATGCATCAAACCCTGCTAATGGACGCTATTTTACATTTAGTTATGTATACAACCCAACTGCAGGACAGAAAAGTTTTCAGTAAGTATATTTATTGAATTTTGTTAGTTTTTGTTACGTTAAACAGCCTAATCAGCATTGATTAGGCTGTTTTTTAATGTCTGTGTTAACATTTAATTAACATAATTTAACACTGTTAAAATAACTTATTTTTATTTAGAATAAATAAGAATAAGGTATTTTTGCATCTTGAATAAATGTATATGACATGAACAAAATTACACTTACTACATGTTTATTAATCTTGTCTGGGCAGTTAGCCATTGCCCAACAATGGAAAAATACTACGCGCTTGGAGGCCAAGGTCACCAAGGCCAACGATAAATTTGGAACCTCCCTAGCGATCAACGCAACGAACAGTTTTGTGGGAGCTTCTTTGGATGATGAAGCGATTTCAAATGGGGGAGCTGTCTATGTTTATGACGGCAACTTAAAGTTTACTGAAAAACTTTTCCCTTCAACCCCCATGAAATCGGCCTACTTCGGGAACAGTATGACCGCGAATGACAAGCATTTGGTGGTTGGAGCTTACTACGGTAAACACGATGTTGCGACGACAAAAAAAGAAGGACTGGTATACCTGTTTGCTAAGGATGCCAGTAACAAATGGAAGGAGACTAAAATCCTGAAACAAGAAAATGGAAATTCCTATGATTTGTTTGGTCGTGATGTAGCCATCAGCGGTGATTATATATTAGCTACCGCAAATGGTGAAGACGAAGGAGAACGTAGTTCAGGTGCTGCCTATATCTTTTTTAAAGATCAAGGAGGTGCAGACTCTTGGGGACAGCAAGCAAAATTGAAGGCCAAGGACATTCAAAAGAATGCTTATTTCGGTTGGTCGGGTGACTTGTCGGGTGATTATGCAATAGTCGGAGCTTATAAGTTTGATGCACCAGGAGTTACCGATGCCGGAGCTGCCTATATTTTTAAAAGAAATGGAACCAATTGGGAAGAGCAGGTAAAATTAGTACCGACCAATACCCAATCGGATGATCTTGTTGGTTATGACGTAGCCATTGCGGGAGATTACGCTGTAATTTCAGCTCCAAATGCCGTTGTTGACGGAGTGTCTCGTGCGGGAAAAGTTTACGTATACAAGAAAAATGCATCAGATACCTGGGAATTGAATGCTAGTTTAACAGCACCGAATCCGACAGTGAATGAAACCTTTGGACACAAAGTTGCCATAGAAGGAAAGCGATTGATCATCAGTTCAAAAGGAAATCAAAATAGAAAAGGGCGCGTTTTTGTATTCACCTTGGCAAATAAGGAATGGGGAATTGCGAAAGAACTGACAAAAACTACACCGGTTGCTGAAGATAATTACGGAGTTAGTGTTGCTTTGAGAGGTGAACGAACCTTGATTGGTAGTGACGAAGGTACGGACAGAGTAGGAGCTGTATACGCTTATGAAGAATACCTGCGTTTTGAGGAAGTAACTGCCGGGATCAGTAATTTCTTTTATGCTTCGTTAGATTGGGGAGACTTTGATAACGATGGTTATAAAGATGTAATTGTTTCTGGAGGTATTGATACTACCGGTGATCACAGTGCGGATCAGAGTGCAGTAAAATTATTTAGAAATAAACAGGACGGAACTTTTGAAGAGGTGGTGACACCAATGTACGGATTGCATTTAGGGGCTGTAAAGTTTGTCGATGTGGATAATGATGCAGATTTGGATGTGGTAATTTGTGGTCAAAATTACGCGGATATTACCAAATATTACTTAACCGTTTATGAGAACGACGGTGCTAAGTTTAAGAAAAAACAAGATTTAGACGGGTTAATTTACGCTTCGTTGAGTTTTGCTGATATTGATAACAACGGAACCTTAGACATGCTGGTTACTGGAGCATCACAAGCACATGGTGGTGCGGCACAGAAAGCCTTCGTTTATACCAATGAAAAAGGAATGTTTAAGAAGTCGAGTATCGCTTTACCAGGAGTTCAAAATGGACAGGCAGAATTTGCTGATATCGACGCTGATGGAGATATGGATATCTTGATTATGGGTACCGATAAAGATGACAAGTATATTTTAAAAACCTTTAGCAATGACGCTGCTACCTTTACTGAAAAGCAAAGCTTACCAGGGATGTACTTAGGAGGATTGGCATTTGGTGATTTTAATGCAGATGGTTATCCTGATTTCGCTGTAATGGGGGATGATACTAACGATGATTACGCCGCCTTGATTTACAAAAATACCAAAGGAACCTTTGCAGAATACAAGAAGTTAAAAGGAGTAGATAGCAGTAGTGGTACTACGCCTGTTGCTTGGGCAGATTACGATAACGACGGAGACTTAGACTTGCTTTTGGCAGGAACCGATGAAGATTATAACGACGTTAGTTTAACCTATAAAAATAACAACGGAAAATTCCATTTGACAAACGAAGGAATTCAAGGACTTGGAGGGAATGTGAGTTTAGGATGGGCCGATATCGATAATGATAACGATGTAGATGCATTGGTGTCTGGATGGTATACAGATAAAAAAGGGAATTATACCTCTGGAACTTTATTGCATAAAAATACAACGGTAAAGGCAAATCTTGCTCCTTCCGCTCCAACCAACCTCACTACAACGACGGCGGGAAATGCGGTTACTTTTGCGTGGGATGCCGCTACTGATGATACTACGAACAGTAATGGTTTGTTTTATATGTTGCAGGTAGGAACTACTAAAGGAGCTCACGACGTGGCGTATTACCCAGTATACGGAACCACTTGGACCTTAAAAGGAATTGGTAGTGGACCCTTTTATTGGAGTCTTACTACTGTTGATGCCGCTTATGTACAATCGTCAGTAGCAGAAGGAACCAGTGTAACTTTAGGAACAGACAAGGTGGAAAAAGAGGCAGCGAATGTGTTGGTTTATCCAAACCCAATTCAAGAAGAGGCAAAGGTAACCTTACCTAAGCACCTAACCAATGCACGTTGGAGTGTGTACGATATCAACGGACGTCGCGTATTGGCAGCTCAAAAAATGACCAGCAATGGAGTTGTAAACATGGCAGCCTTAACTTCGGGAACGTACGTGTTAAAGATTACGACAGCAAATGCTGTAGTTACCAAAAAGATTGTAAAATACTAAGGGTCTCGGACGTTTAGTTCTTTTAATTGTGTTGTGTAAAAGACAAGCCTAGTTGTACTACTAGGCTTGTTTTATATTTTGTACTATTTGTAGTTTTAAGCGTGTTCTGCTAATTTTTCTTTGATAAAGGGTGCGGTTACTGAATTCGGATGCGTTGCTAAGTCTTCCGGAGTACCGGCAAAAAGTAAATTTCCTCCCTTTTTACCGCCTTCTATTCCCAAGTCAATAATGTGATCTGCACATTTGATGAGATCGATATTGTGTTCAATAACGACTATAGAATGTCCTCGTTCTATCAAGGCGTTAAAAGAGGTTATCAATTTTTTAATATCGTGAAAATGCAAGCCAGTGGTGGGTTCATCAAAGATAAACAAGGCTTTTTCTCTGCTCGTTCCTTTGACTAAAAAAGAGGCGAGTTTAATGCGCTGTGCTTCCCCTCCTGATAGGGTAGAAGACGATTGCCCTAGCTGTACATAGCCCAAACCAACGTCTTGTAATGGTTTGAGTTTTCTCGATATTTTAAGTTCGTTATGACGGGTAAAGAAGTCAATGGCATCGTCGATGGTCATATTTAAGATATCGTCGATATTTTTGTCTTCGAATTTTACTTCGAGTACTTCTTTTTTAAAGCGTTTTCCGTGACAGGTTTCGCATTGCAAATGCACGTCTGCCATAAATTGCATTTCAATGGTTACTTCTCCTTCTCCTTTACACACTTCACAGCGTCCGCCTTCAACATTAAACGAGAAGTGCTTGGGCTGATAGTTTCTGATCTTTGATAGCTTTTGCGAGCTCAACAGCTTTCGAATATCGTCATAGGCTTTGATATAGGTTACTGGGTTGGAACGCGAGGATCTCCCGATAGGGTTTTGATCAATAAATTCAACCTGTTGCAATAGGTCCAGGCTGCCGGTAACTTCGGTGTGTTGTCCGAGTTTGTCACCGTATCCATTGAGCTTTTTTTGCATGGCAGGGTAGAGGATTTTTTTGACCAATGTACTTTTACCACTCCCCGAAACTCCTGTAATCACTGTTAAGTTGTGTAGCGGTATATGGACGTCTATGTTTTTGAGGTTGTTTTCTCTTGCTCCAATTATAGAGATAAAATCTTTAGATACTCTGCGCAGGGCAGGAAGCTCAATTTGTTGCTTTAGCGATAGGTATTGCGAGGTTAGTGAATTGGATTGCAGCATGTGTTCAAAACTTCCCTGAGCAACCACTTCACCACCATAACTACCTGCTTCAGGACCGATATCAATAATATAGTCCGCTTCTTTCATAATATCTTCATCGTGTTCAACGACAATGACAGTATTTCCGAGGTTGCGTAGATTTTTCAATACCTTGATAAGGCGTTGTGTATCTTTTGGGTGCAAGCCGATACTGGGCTCGTCCAAAATATACATCGATCCCACCAAACTACTACCGAGAGAGGTGGCCAAGTTGATACGTTGACTTTCTCCTCCTGAAAGTGTGTTTGACGTTCTGTTCAAGGTGAGGTAATTGAGGCCAACATCACCTAAAAACTGCAGGCGATTATTAATTTCGGTGAGTAAGCGCTGGGCTATTTTTTCTTCGTATTCATCCAGCTGGATGGTCTTAAAGAAGGCCGCCAGCTCATCGAGGGGTAAGTTGACTAATTCTGATATGGTTTTCCCGTATACCTGAATGTAGTTGGCTTCTTTTCGCAAGCGATCGCCATGACAGGTGGTACAGGTTGTTTTTCCGCGATATCTCGAGAGCATCACGCGGTTTTGGATTTTGTAATTTTTGGCTTCAAGTGTGTCGAAGAGGTGCTGAATACCCTTAAACTTTTTCGTTCCCTTCCACACGAGGGCACGCTGTTCATCGGTGAGTTCAAACCAGGGTTTGTGAATGGGAATTCCAAACTCTTCGGCGTGTAAAATGAGGTTGTTTTTATACTTTCTATAGCTGTCCGTTTTATAAGGAAAAATAGCATCTTCGTAAATAGAGAGGCCGGTATTCGGAATAACGAGTTCTTCATCGATTCCGACAACATTACCATAACCTTCACAGGTAGGGCAGGCACCATAGGGATTGTTAAAACTAAACAAGTGTGTATTAGGCTCCAAAAAGCTCATACCATCTAGCTCAAACTTATTGCTAAATTCGTGTTGTTGTTCGTTTTGTAAGTCATGAATAAAACAAAGGCCTTTTCCTTCAAAAAAAGCAGTTTGCACAGCATCACCTAGTCGATTGTAAAAGTCTTCTTCGTGTTTTACAACGACCCTGTCAACAACGAGTAACAGCGGTTCACCGTCATAGTTCTCTTGCGGAAATTCTTCAATGCGGTATACAGTACCTCGGTGTTGTATACGGGCGTATCCTTGCTGCATTAGTACTTGTAAGCTGGTCGCTAATTTGCGTTCAGCATTGATTTGTATAGGAGCGAGGAGTAATAGCTTGCTGCGCTCATCAAAAGTTTTTACAAAATCGAGTACATCACTAACACTGTGTTTTTTTACCTCATTGCCAGAAATAGGTGAGTAGGTACGGCCGATACGAGCGAAGAGTAATTTGATATAATCATAAATCTCGGTAGAGGTTCCTACTGTCGATCTAGGATTGGTAGAATTAACTTTTTGTTCAATGGCGATTGCTGGAGCAATACCTTTGATATAGTCTACTTTCGGTTTGTGGAGTTTTCCTAAAAACTGTCGGGCATATGACGATAAACTTTCCACATACCTACGCTGTCCTTCGGCGTAGAGGGTATCAAAAGCCAGAGAGGACTTTCCAGAACCAGATAAACCCGTAATTACTACCAGTTTATTTCTGGGAATCACTACGTCAATATCTTTTAAATTGTGCAGTTTTGCACCTTTAATGATGATGTTTTCTTTAGGATCTACGTTCGTAATATCTATATTCATATGCTCAAAAAAACTAAGCGATAAAAATACGGTATTCTGAACTAGAAAGAAAAGAAAGTTCAAAGAGATTCAAAAAGCAAACTAAGCCTTTGAACAACAAAACCCTAGTTGTAAAGTAAACTAGGGTATGTAATTTTTAAAATAGAAACTACCAGCTAAAAAGTCGGCCGCTACCTTTGTATACATTGTGTCCAAATACAGAGACCTCGACGTCGTAGTCTATTTCTTTTTTATCGAAATCAGCCGATAATTCAACTTTGGCCTCTCCGATACCTACACTACCTCCGAGGGTCACATCTGGGTGCTCTGGATTGAGGAGTATCGAACCAATGGGTGCACCGTACAAGGAAGCTTTTCCTGTGATTTGCGGGATGGCTAGGTCTATTGAATACTCGATGGTTAAAGGACCGAAGTGTTTAACTCCTCCGATATTTTGTCCTAATTTTTTTGCTTGTTCGGCACTCATGGCCGTCTGTGGAGCTGCTACTGCTGTACTCATAATAATTTGGTTAGTTTCCTACTCGTATGGCTTTTCGGATACGCCTCGTTTTTTTCGTAGTGCTGAACTCTACGGTGGTTGTATTTCTTTGAATACCATGAGTTTAAAGGTAGTTGTGATACTTGAGATTGTAGTGGTGTAGGTTTTAAGTGGTTGGTTTTGAGGTTTTAATGAGGTTGTTTGAGGAAGGGGCGTAAAAAAAACTGTACCGCCAAAGCGGTACAGCCACAAATAGAAATAAATATAAATACGAAATGAGCAATTAAGCGTGTGCTGGCAACTCAGCGTGCTCTTCTTTTACAGCGGCAGCTAAATTTTCAACGGTTTGCTCTACTGGAGTCTCAATAAATTCAACTTTTTGAGGTCCAACGTTTACCCATTGCCCGTTAATTAAATACGAATAAAAGGCGATTCCAGACTTCCAATCTTCTTCTAATGACATACGTAAAGTCACGTTTTTGATCGGTTGTGGAGCACCCATTACTAATGGAGCGAAAGGAGCGTATCCGTCCGCAACAACGAGTATATTACAAGATTTCATCGTTGCCATATACGAGTAATCACCTACGAGATTGGTTTCGATGTTTAATCTTGGATTTGTTGCTTGGAAGATATTTCCAGTACCAACAACTCTATTCGTCTTTCTGTTGATGATTAATGACAAGTTGAAAGAAACACCTCCCATCAAGTTATTACTAATTCTGTAGTTGTTTTGATACAGGTAGTGGATTTCATTGTCTTGCTTGTTTTCCATTTTGAAAATGTTTTAAAGTTAGTTCCTTACTCATTGGCTTTTCAGGTAACGCCCCGTTTTTTGAGTAGTTTCTGGACTCTACTTTTTTGTTAGATTGTGCAAAATAATCGGTAGCGCTGAGTGATTATTTCGCTGTGGGCATGTACGTAATGCATACTAAAGATACAACCTAACGCAACGCAGTCCAACGGGGAAAAACACCTTAGTTTATCTTCAGTGTTAGCCCTGATACCAGGTAGTAATTGCCCTAAAAAAAAAGCGAGGTATTACCCTCGCTATAGCACTATCCGATATTGTTGATAATAAACTTTTGTTTGCTGGAACAGGCTCCCTGCCAATTACCACAGTAATATCCTACCATGTATTGGCCACCTTCGTTTAATTCATCTGTAGTAAGCAAGGTAATGGCATTGTTGGTTGTACTCTGAACTCGAACGCCTTTAATTTGTTTGTACTCAGGAGTTGTTTGGAATAGGAAAATACTATCTCCGTTTTGTTTTGGATTTATTCCAGACAATGCACTCGACTGAATTTCTAGCTCAAAGCCCATGTTGTTTGCAGAAATGGCGAGCACTTCAATTGATTCGTGGAAATTGGCCCCGTCTTTTCCGTTGATGAGCTTTAAGTAACTGCATAAGGTTTGGGGTACGTGATTGATGCTTACCGATAAACCGATAATGAATTGACCAGACTTAAAATTGAATTTTGAGTTGATGGTGACTTGTCCGTTATCCGATGGTTGCACTGTGAAGGTTTCTGCAGGTGTTCTGCCCACAGGATTGTCTAAACCTTCGTATACAGCAATAGTGTACTTGTATTTTGTAGTCGAACCAATCGGATTCGAATCTACCGTACTGTAAAATACGTTCAATTCTTTTGGAGAATTTGGGTTGACTGCAGCTCTTATTACTTGTGCGTAATAATTGTCAGTTACGTTAAATAGCACGGCGGTACCTTGTGAAAGTTGAAGTGCTTCGTTTTGATGTACTAAAGTAGTTTCCATAATTAGTAGAGTTTTGGTTATTATTATTAAATGGTTGTTTTGAAGTATGTGGTGTTGAAACGTCGGAGTAAGTGACCCGTTCTCGAAGTTCGAGAACAGGTTACTACTAAACTAGGCCAAGGTCATTGCTTGGACAGCAAAAGGATCATCGGCCTTCTCAAACTTATCGTAGCAGGCTCCGTAAAATTCCTTGTTGATAAATTTACCTTCTTTTAAATCGACGACTACCAGCTGTGATACAGGGTGGGTAAGTCGATCCAGTTCGTTGAGGTCAATATAAAGATCTCCCATAGTGCGTGCATTGCAAAAGAAGTACAAGAGGTTGTTGTGGTCACTTACACTCGTCCATAAGGTCTGTGCAATATTTGGAAAATTATCATCCTCAGAATTGAAGTTTACCGGTACTGAGGCGTTCATTACGATAGATTTTGACTGCGCTAATGAATCGGCACTGGAATGCGTTGGGTGCAGGTGGTTTAAGTAGTACGAAGCTCTGGCAAATCGATCAGACGGAAAAGGTCCTCCTGGTAAGGTACTACTCGGAAAGTGGTTTTGGCTACTCCACTGCCAACGCCAGTATTGGTTGAGTTCGATTTGTTTGGCATACGAAGGCTCATTTGTCATGATACGGAAGTCCATATTGTGGTAAATAACGAAAGTACCTTTGTGTACTTCGATGATCGCAGAGTCTCCGAATTTGTCCGATACTGCTAAATGCAAAGAGGCTTCTTTGGTACTACCTGGTACTTTAGCCCCGATGATTTCAATTTGCACAGTAGCATTTTCATTGAACTGATTAACTACCTCTTTGACCGATGCACAGGTATCCAATACGAATTGTACCCAACGAAGTACATCGAGTTGTTTGTATTTCGCACTGTCATTACGGTGATAACTCGCGTCGCTGTCGTATAGTAAATTGGCAACCAATCCTGCGCTATTAATACCGTCAGAAGCACCATAAGGAGCACTGACACCAACCATATTGACGACGCTGTCATAACGGGCAATCCAAGTTAAAGGATTGTCATGCAGGGCATCGGTATCTTTTTCTGACAGTCCTATTTTTTCGGTTGGCTTGTCGAGGTTGGTTTTAAACACGAAAATAGTGGTGGGCATTTGCTCGGCCCAATCCATGTTTCGAGCAGTGGTTAAAAATTTGTTTTCCGGATTAAAGTTGTTGTAGATTCTAGTACACATAATTTAAAAGTTTAGTAGTTTAAAAAATTATTGATTTTTAGCAATCGCTAGGTTCAAGTGTTCCAGTTCTTTAGAGTGGTCATTGATAGCGATGGCTTGCATAGACATTTCGTTGGTGTTCAGTATTGATTTTACAAGGAAAGCTTGTGGTGGAATGCTGATGGCAAGGGTAATCAAGCCACCGCCTAGTACTGGTAAATTAACGCCTTTCATCAACGTTCCACCAAACCACCAGTTGTTCATAATGTGTTGGTTTGAACCTTGACCGATGAGAACGTTTTTAATCGTATACTGCTTGCCTGCTAAGCTAAATTGTAAGGTTCCCTTGATGGCAAAGTTTAATTCATCAGGGAGTTGTTTTCCAGTAAATGAGGCAATCGCACTTCCTTTGTTTATTTCATGTGCAAACCACTTGGCAGGAACCTTACTTTTACTTCTTCCGGCCTTAATGATAAGCTGCCCTTTTCCGTTTTGAATACTCGTGGTCACTCCGTTATAGGGTTGGCCAATAGTTACCTTGCTATCGGTCACGTTAAAACTAAAGTTGTCTAGCTTTTCATTGCCAAACGATAGTAAGAATTCGTTGTTGTGTAGCCCTGATAATTGGCGTACGCATAAGATGTTGAAACTGTAGTTTCCTGAAGGGTCTAGGTAAAGTTGTGTGGTTGCGCTCTGCTTTGGAGAGTACAAAACGCCTCCTTTGTTATTGTCTTTTGCTTGTATGGCCGGCGAGCAAAAGTGCCAATTGTTGGTGGCAACGTGATTTCCTTGTCCAATACAAACGTCGAAACGCTCGTCATTAATATACAAAGTGCCTTTTATTGCAAAGTTTAGTTCGTCAGGACTGTTACTACCACCGGCAGTATGAATCATACAGTCAGTGTCGTAGTCTACAGATTTTTTATAAAATGTAGCCGGACCCGTATGTTTATGGCGATAGGCTTTTACGGTGATGATCAGCGTTTTTCCTTTTCGTTCCACCTGAAATCCCTTCCAGTTATCTTTAGGATTTTCAATATTGTAGTCGGCGAGTTTAAAATCGAGTTTCGTCAGTTCAATATCTGCTTTGAAATTCAGTTTGAATGTATTGTCTGTTTTTGACATGATGGTAGTTTTTAGTTACTGGTATATTGACCTCTAGGGCCTTTTTGTTTGGGAAACGCTATGAGTTTCGTTAACGTTAGTGAAAGTAGTACAGAAAAGCAGGCAGTAATTGTCCGGTGTAGTGAACAGAGAAAAAGATGTAGTGAATTCCGTAAAAAAAGGCATGGTTTTTTTGGGGAAGGCCAAAAAAAATCCCCTAAAAAGGGGATATAGTTGGGGTTATAAGATTGTTTTGCGGGATCTAAAGTGATTGTACGGATCACGAGCATACTGCTCTTTAATGGCAATGAGCTTGTGATAGTTTTGAGCAAAGTAGGTTTCCGTGGGTATGGAGCTGTCTTTAAAACTGATAAAGGCACCTGAAGTGTTGGGGATATCAGCCGCCCTGCAACGTTCTATCCAATCCATTGCTTTATTGGTACGGTTGTAAACCTCATTATTTTGAAATTCATTTTTTTGATAAGTTTCCTCGTTCCACCAGCATTGGTATTGAATGGTGTAAAGCTTGTCGGGATACGGAAAGGCACTAGCATCATGAGTGTTTTTGTGTTGCAGGTAATAGTCACCAACGATCGCTCCCAGGGTAACGTAGTTAAATAATCCCAAGCGCCTATTGCCCGTTTCGAGAAGGTCAGAGCTCAAGCTCTCTAAAAGCTTTTGATATCCGTTGGCACGGTTGGCGTCGAGTCCGTTTTTAGACACCAATCGAGAGGTGATTTTATGCGGTGCAGGCTGGTCTTCATCGGGTTGTAAGGGAGTGCCTTGCACAGTAGTAGTCATTTTCAAACGAATCTTAGTAAAGGATTCACGATCCCACGAGCTCATTAAATGCAAACCGTAGGCACGTGTACCATAGTTTGCTCCAGTAGGTGGAGCAATTGTGATCTCACTCGGACGGAGTTCGCCAAAGAAATTGTCATCTAGGAACTTGCGTAAGCTTTTTTCATCGCCTTGCCAGTATCCGTAAAAGACGCAGTTATGTGCTACGGTAGGAGGAAGTGGCAGGTCTTTTTGCCAAGGACGCGCATTAATTTTTAAATTGGTTCCTGTGAGTTGTGCTGTTTGAGTCGATTGAATAATCGCTTCCCACTTTTTCAGTACTTTTAACGTGGGAACATTTTCTTGTAATTGGTCTGGGTTGAAATCTTCGTAGGGGTTCCAGACTACTTCAAAGCGATGTAGTATGGGAGGAAGTGGAAACGTTTGAATTCTAAACTCAGTGACAATGCCGTAGCTCATGGCGCCACCACCTCGCAGTGCCCACAGGATATCTGGTATTTTTCCTTCACTGACATCGAAATCCTGAACGGTACCATCACCGAGTACAACCGTTGCGCCCACAAGGTGTTCACAGCACATTCCATGGCGTCGTGTCCAAGGGCCCCAACCGCCCCCCATGGTGAATCCAGAAATTCCAACAGTAGCACAGGTTCCGTGCGGAATCATGACATCTTTATCGGCTAGAGCAGTGGTCAAAGTTTCAAAGCGTATACCGGGAGGAATGTGCGCCACCTTAGTAATTGGATTTACGATGACTTGTTCTTTTTTACTCATTTTAGAGAGGTCAATCAAAACGACATTGGTTCCTATACACTCACCTTCATGATCGTGCCCACCTGCTCGTACCTTGATAGGAAGGTTGTTGTTTTTGGCAGCTAGGTAGGTTGCCTGGACATCGGAGGTCTTTTCGCAATACACGATGACAAAGGGGTTGAACTGTAGACGTCTGTTAAAAATCTGACTGTTTTCGTTGTGTACAAAGACCTCGTCGAGATTGCCCCAGTTTTTTGAAATCTCTACGGTTGTAGGCAAACAGGCTTGCAGTTCTTTTAAAAAATGTTGTACGTGAATTCGCAATTGTTCACGAGTAGTTTTCGTTGCTGTTAGTTTCATAGTGGTCGTTTCATTAGGAAGGTTAATAAAAAGGGAGTCCCTTTACCAACAAACTATTAAAAAAGGAGTTAGACTTGTGATTGGAGGGTATGAGTACTTTGAAATAGGGTAGGAGTAGCTAAGTTGAGGTTATGAGTGAACAAGACAGCCTTTAGCCGGCTGTCTCGTTGTTGTAGTGCTTATTCTTCAAAGACCTTAAAGGCTTCCATGCGCAGGCTGGCATACGTAAGTACGGAGTCGCTTTCGCCGCAAACAGGTAATTCTCCTGTCTTTTTTCCAATTAGGGCTTGCAATTTGTGGTCTTTATACTGCCAAATAGCAATGTCGACCTCAAAAAATTTATGAGATTCTGCAAAGAGCTCTCCCGATCCGGTATGATAGTCTAACCAACGCCCTTTATAAGGACCATTAGCTATTTCATAGGTGAAATGATCTTTTTTGGTGTACTTCGTTAGCTTGACATTAAAAACAGTGGCATCGGACTTAGAAACATCACAAATCAGTTTGTCACCGCTTCTTTTTTTATCAAATCCGAGGTAGCCTCTATCCTTACCATCCAAGGTAACTTTGAGTTTTACACTTTTCAATGTTCTGGCACTTGACAGGGCTTCTGTGGCTAATTGCTCCAGAATTTCATTCCCTAAGGTTCGTTTTTCTTCTACTAAATTTTCCATATGATAGTTTTGGTTAGTTTCTTACTCGTATGGCTTTTCAGAGTCCGCCTCGTTTGTTGGGTAGTTGCTGAACTCTACCTTGCAAAACAACTGCTATATAACAGTGTTTCGAGGGTAAACTTACTGGAATTAGGTACTGTGAAACTCAGTATTGTAGTGAATGCCTATTGTTTTGTTGTGAGCTAAACTATAATAGGCATGGAATTGGAGAGGCAGCGGATTATTTTAGTATTGTAAAATTATTGATGAGGTGTTTGTAGCTGTCACTGAATGCAATGCGGTGCTCATTTGCGAGTACTAGGGTATGGGTACTGGGGATAATTTGTGTTATCTTTTGCGTATTGACAATAAACTTTCGATGTACTTGCTGAAGAAAATTTTCGGGCAGGTATTCGTTGATTTTTTGCAACGAGATTTGAATGACAAAGGTATCTGTTTCGGTAACCAAGGTGCAATAGCGATTTTCAACTTCTATGTAAATGATAGCAGTGAGTGCTACTTTTTTAAGTGATTTGTGTTTTTTGATAAAGAGGTGGTTGCTTCCGATCACTGTATTTTCAAGTCCACCGGCAAAAACATTGTTTTGGTAATAGAACTTTTCTATAGCCATTTCTAGGGTGTACAACAGTTCGAGTTCATTAAAAGGTTTTAATAGAAAACGAAACGGTTTGCTGAGTTTAGCACGTTCAAAAATGGAGCGATCTTTTGAAGAGGTTAAAAAAACAAAAGGTTTTTCGGCATTGGGGATGGTAGCAATGGTCTCGGCAAATGCGAGTCCTTCAGGGTTGTTTCCCAAAAAAATATCGATGAGTACCAGGTCAATTGTTTGAGAGAAAAATAAGCTAACAGCTTCTTTATAGGTAGTGGCAATACCGACCACATGATAGTCGTTATCGGTAAGGCAGTCGTGTAGTGATTGCGCGATGTCAGGCTGATCTTCGATGATCAAAATAGCTAGTTTATTCATGGGGAGTTGCTTTTTTAAAATAGATTTCGATACAGGTTCCTTCGCCTTCCGTACTTTTTACCAGTAGCGGAGCGCCGTTCTTTTCACAGAGTGATTTACACAATTGCATTCCGAGGCCTGTACCTTGTATTGCGGGTTGTTTTTGGGTAGCTTTTTTTTGTATAGGAGTATTTAAGGCGTGAATGAGTTCGGGGGGCATGCCCGGTCCGTAATCTTCTAAGCTGAGCAGAATGTACTCGTCATTTTCAGAAGTCTTCGCAGTTATCAAGCTATCTTTTGGTGAAAACTTAATGGCGTTGTCAAGCAGATTTCGGAAGATGATTTTAACGGAATCAATATCGGCAGTAATAAAATGTCCGGGTACGACGTCGTTAAAAAAACGAATGTTTTTATGCTCGAGTAATGGATGAAAATTATAACTCACTTGCTCAATAATGGAATGCAGGTGAAGGGTTTCTTTATGAAAATACAACTGTTCTGTTTGTAAGGTAGCCCAATGCAATAGATTTTCTAAGAGGTGGTAGGTAGTATCGGCAGTACGGACATTGGTTTGTACGATGCGTTCAACATCATCGGGCACCTCAGTTGGGAGCTTTTTAAGTACGCGTTCGTTGTTGTACTTAATCAAGGTGAGCGAGGAGCGCAAATCGTGACTTACCACTGAAAAGAGCTTATCTTTAGTTTCATTAGCTACTTGGAGGTGATCCTTTTGTTCTTGAATAATACGATGGCTTTTGCTTTTATAAATGTAAAAGTACAGACCTACCATGAGCAAGATAAGGAGAAGGCCGGCGATGAGTAATAAACTATTGCGTTGGTTGATTTGTAATTGCTGTTCTGCGGCCAGCAGATCAATTTCTTTTTGCTTTTCACTGAGTGCTAATCGCTTTTCGTATTGGGCTACAGACCAAATTTTTTGTTGGCTGGTCAGCGAGTCTTTCCAACGTTCAAATTCTTTGCGGTAGCGCAGCGCAGCGGGATAGTTCTTTCTGTTTTCTTCAACTACCGACATATTGAGTGCTGCCTTTCTTTTCATTTCAAAGTTGTCGCTGTGTTTGGAAAGTGCATAGGCTTTTTCAAAATACGGAATGGCAAGTGCGTCTTTGTATTGCACGTAGTATACATTTGCTATATCCATATACGATCCTATCAGGCGAAGGGTGTCGTGAGCTGCTTGTTGCATGGCGGCGCTTTTGGCTAAGAGTTTGCTCGCTGTTTTATAGTTTTTTAAATGGAAATGCGCAATGCCTTCGTCGTGAATAACCGAGCTTTGGTGGTAGCTGTGTCCTTTAGGGAGCGGCAATTTTTGCAGCTGTTGAAAATAGTCAATGGCCTTTTGGAACTCTTTCTTCTCGAGGGCCATTCCGCCGTAGTTACGTAAAATTTGATGGTACAACGGAAAGTTTTCGGCTACCTGTTGGTATTCATTTACAGCGGGTGTAAATAGTCGTTTCTTCATAAAGGCATGGCCGCGCATGTAGTACAGCAAGTTTTTGCTGTGCTTTGTAGGGTTTTGTACCAGTGATTTCGCACTGAAAACCAAGACAGAATCCCAGTTTTGTCGCTGAAAATAATGAGCGGCTTTTAATAAAGATTCCTCTTGGGGTTGGGAATTGGCTAGGAGCTCTTGGAATGTTTGCGCAAAGGTTTTTGATGGTTTTTGCGCAAACAGTACGCTTACAAAGAGCATGCAGCCTCCCCATAATATCGATCGTAAGATGTTCATAGGCTGCTGTTTGTGGGTTAATCAGTAGTTTGGACAGTCGTTTCGGTTCCTCGAGAGGTTTCTGGATCAATGTCCCACACAAAGGCTTGGGCCACGTGGATTTTTTTCATTAAGACAGGAGTGTTTCCTTGTGGATCGTCAAAATGGACGTGTTTGGTTTTAAAGGAAATTGCATAGGCTTGATACTTGCCGGGAGTTCGTACGAGATTGTCGCGGTCGTGTTTGCTACAATACACAAAAAACTGCAATTTATAGGCACCGTAATTACTGATGGAAAACAATTGTTTTACCTGTACTTTGGGCAGTATAGAATTGGAGGCGACAAAGAATAAGATTTTGACCTTTAGGTGTTTTTTCTTTTTTACATACACGGCTTCGACTATAGGAGGCAGTGGTTTGTGGTAATTAGATGTAAACTCCAGGTTACCTGTTACAGTGGGGGTTAGGGCATTTTCAGCTGTAAATAAGCTAACGCCAGGAGGAAAAATGTACTCTTTTTCTGTGATGGTTATTTCCATAATATTAAAAGTTTTGGTTAGTTATCGGTTCATTAAATATAAGAAGAAACCTAGATACTATCTAATTCCATCGCAAATTAGCACCTTGCAAAATTGTCAAGGTATTAGAGGTCAAATTGTTAATTGAAATAAAAAAAACGCTAAAATTTTATGATATTATTTGTATTTCTCTCTAAAAAAGACAATATTTGTAACTCATTATTAATCAATAAATAAACGCCTATAGCATATAATTACTTTTAAAAATTAACATACCCCTAACCCCGGAAGGATACGCTTATCCTTTCAAAAAAAGTAATTATATGGACAGAAATGCTGTAGCAGATAGTCTTTTAGTGAGAGACTATATCAATGGAAACGAAGTCGCGTTGGAATTTTTGATTAAGCGTCATCAACAGAAAATTTATAGTTTTATATATAGTAAAATCCAAGATAGAGATTCGACAGAAGACATCTTTCAGGATACTTTCATCAAAGTAATTAAAACCTTAAAAAAGGGAAATTACAATGAAGAAGGGAAGTTTTTACCTTGGGTAATGCGTATTGCACACAATTTAATCATCGATTTTTTCAGAAAGAACAATCGCATGCCTAAATTTAACAGCTCTGAAGATTTTGACATTTTCTCGGTCATCTGTGACGGTTCATTAAACGCAGAAAACAGAATTATCAAAGATCAAATTTTAGAAGACGTAAAACTATTGATTGAAGAGTTGCCAGAAGAGCAAAAGGAAGTACTTAAAATGCGTATTTACAACGATATGAGTTTTAATGAGATTTCTGAAAATACAGGAGTAAGTATCAACACCGCCTTGGGAAGAATGCGTTATGCACTGATCAACTTGAGGAAGATTGTAGAGAAAAATAATATAATTTTAGTAAACTAAACAATATAAGAGAAAAAATAGCGTTAAGTATTTGAAAACAAATTATAAACAGGAATAAATGACGCAACTTTACTCTGATAGGTCTTCGGACTTTACCATGAAACCCCAAAGAGAAACAATTCAATTTTTACTTGATTTTTCGAAATCGCTAAAAGTAGTTAAAACTAAATCAAACTATCTCATTGAATTGAATTTGAATTAAGAGTGGAAAAAGCTTCAATAGTATATTGGAGCTTTTTTTATTTCATCACTGATTTTCGTCCTACAGTTTGTTGGATGATATCGTTTTCCATATCCCATCCACGTGCCGGACTGTATTCACGACCGTAAAAAATAATTTGTAGGTGTAGTTTGTTCCACAATTCCTTTGGAAAAAGACGTTTGGCATCTTTTTCGGTTTGGGCAACACTTTTTCCATTCGAAAGGTTCCATCGATACATTAAACGTTGAATGTGCGTATCGACCGGAAAGGCCGGAATGTCAAAGGCTTGGGCCATGACAACGCTGGCGGTTTTATGTCCTACGCCGGGCAACGCTTCTAGGGCATCAAAATCAGCGGGAACTTCTCCGTTGTGCTTTTCAATCAAAATTTCCGATAAACCGTGAATCCCTTTTGACTTCATAGGCGAGAGTCCGACGGGTTTGATAATATCACGAATCTCCTCGACGGTCAATTTGATCATGTCATAAGGATTGTCTGCTTTTTCGAACAGCAAAGGCGTAATGGTATTGACACGGGCATCCGTACTTTGGGCAGACATCAATACTGCTATCAACAGGGTATACGGATCCTTGTGATCTAAGGGAATCGGTGTTTCCGGATATAATTTTTCTAGGGTGTCAATAACAAACTGTACTTTGGCTGCTTTGTTCATTCGGATAAATTTAGCGATAAACAAAGGTACAAAGTTCTGATTTCTCCCTGTGAATTTTGAGCAGTAATTTGTAACTTTGAGTTGAATAAATTTTAAAGATTTCAGATATGACAAGCTTACAACCTGGAGATAAAGCACCGAATTTTGAAGCCTTGGACGAACAGGGAACTACGAGAAAGTTAAGTGATTATGCCGGAAAAAAACTGGTATTGTTTTTTTACCCAAAGGCGAGCACACCTGGGTGTACGGCAGAGGCCTGCAACCTACGTGACAATTACGAGCGCTTTTTAGCTGAAGGCTATGAAATTTTAGGGGCGAGTGCCGACAGTGCCAAGCGTCAACAAAACTGGATTAACAAACACGAATTGCCGTTTCACTTATTGGCAGATGAAGATAAAAGCGTTATCAATGCCTTTGGTGTATGGGGACCTAAAAAATTTATGGGTAAGGAGTACGACGGAATTCACCGTACCACTTTTGTAATCAATGAAGAAGGTATTATAGAAGAGGTGATTGCTAAAGTTAAGACCAAAGAGCACACGGCGCAAATACTGCCGGCGTAAACAGTGCGGAAAAGAATAAAAAAAGCGGATAGTATTGGTACTATCCGCTTTTTTTATATTACGATGCTTCTTGTAATTCTTTTTTGAGTTTGTCAGTGTTTTTGGATTCACCAAAGAGTTCCTTTTGCAGTTCTTTACTCGTTTTTGAACTTCCGTCATGACTCCATCCTGGAGGCATAAAAACGTATTTTAGACGGGTCGTAAACGGCAATGCTTTTTTGCGGTCAAAGAAATCTTTAAAAATTTCTTTCCACTCGTGGAAAATCACATTGATAGGTCCGCGGTCTTCGAGGTCTTTCGTCAATCCGAATTTTAACTTCTCATAAGAAGTTTCATCTTCTTCGGCTTGGAACGTTCCAAAAATTCGGTCCCATATTATTAAAACCATCCCCATATTCTTATCCAAATACTTGGTGTTTGAGGCGTGGTGAACGCGGTGGTGTGAGGGTGTTACAAAGAAGAATCCCCACAAACCGAGTTTACTTTTGATGAAATTGGTATGACACAGCGTTCCGTAATTTTGATTCATGGCATAGGCAAACATGATGTGTAAAGGTTCAATACCTGCAAAAGCGAGTGGTAAAAAGAACATATAACGGAACAACGGCTGCAATACCGGTGATCTAAATCCAGTAGAAATATTATAGAATTCCGAGTTGTGGTGGGTTACGTGCACGGCCCAAAAGAATCTCGAATGATGGTCAACATAATGGTGAATATAGTACAAGAAATCTTGTCCTATAAAAGCCACTAACCAGTATACAACTTGGTTGTCAATGGTAAACAGTCGATATTTAAAGCACAAACCCATAACGAGAAAGGAAAATCCCTTCATCAATAAATCCAAGCTAAAGTTTACCAAGGCAAAATACACATTGGTTGCTGTATCTTTAAATTCGTAGTTTTTAGCCTTTGCACGATAGCTAAAAAACATCTCTGTAAAAATGACCAATAGAAAAAATGGTGCACTCCAGAAATACAAGGTATCTTGATTTAATATATCAAACATAGTTCTTAAAAAAATTTATGCAAAAGTATTCGATTTATACTTTTAGCAACTGACAAATGTCATATTTAACAATAATTAAAGCCTTTTTTCGATCCATTCTTTAAAACTGTAGAAGTTTTGAGGAGCTACTCCATGGCCTACAGGATATTCCGAATATTCGTTGTCCAAGCCGTGCATATTTAGATATACCGGTGCTTTTCGTGCCCAATCAACAGGTAAAACCTGATCTACAGATCCGTGTGAAATGTAATAGTCGGTAGCAATTGCTGGCGGCATTTCGGTTGGAATGAGGTCGTCATTGATATATCCGCTCAAAGCAACCACGTGGTTGACTAAGTTAGGGTAGTGGAAGCTCACAGCATAACTTAAAATGGCCCCTTGGCTAAAACCTAACAAGAAGGTCTTTTCCGGAGCAGTTTGAAATTCCTGCTGTATTTCTTTGACAAACTCAGCTATTTTCGTCACGGACGATTTCGCTTGTGGGATGTCAGAGAACTTTCCGTTTTGGTCGTCAAAGTTAATGGCGTACCAAGCATATCCTCCATAGCCCATATCAAACGGTGCTCTGGCACTGATAATCAACAATTCGTCCGGTAATTCTTCAGCAAAAGAAAACAGGTCTTGTTCATTACTGCCGTATCCGTGTAATAAGATGAGTAGCGGTGGTTGTGCTACCGCTGTTTTGGGTTTTCTAACGAGGTATTCTAAACTCATGTATTTTAGATCGATTTAAACCATTTTTCGAAGTAGGCTCCGAAAAAGGGTACTAATTTTTTGTCTTTATTTAGGGCTCCAACAAAGGCAACGGCCCATAAAACTACCAAACAGATTCCTGAGATATTGCTGGTTGTTTCTCCGGCGATTGGGCGAATTACCCAGGTATTGAGTACCGAAAAAACGTGTAAACCTATCATTTGACGAATGTGAAAACTCGTAAATGGATTCGGTTTTTTGTTGTTGTTTACAATGGCTATGGCCGTACCAATAATGGTCAAATAGGCAATAACACCGTATTTAGTATTGTTAGGAGTTCCCATAAGGTTTATTTTACTACTAGTTGCTCATTGGCGTAAATTCCGTACACGGTACCTCGTAAGGTTTTGTGATAGAATGCGCTGTTTTTAGAGGTCGATAGTACGTTCTTTTCTGTAAATTCATAACTGCCTTCAGGTGAAAATAAGCTGAGGTTTGCCTCGGCGTTTTCAACGATACTCACTGCATCCAATCCAAATCGTTTTCTTGGCTGTGTACTCAAACTGCGTACGATAGTTTCGAGGTCGAAAAGGCTGTTTAAAACTCCAAAAGCCGACTCTAATCCGATGGTTCCGTCTTTGGCAATGGAAAATTCTACCTTTTTGTATTCAATATCTATCGGGTTGTGATCGGTAGTGATCATATCAATGGTTCCATCTTGTACCCCTTCAATCAAGGCTTCTGTATCCGCTGAGGTTCGCAGTGGAGGATTTACTTTTTTCGTAGCTTCAAACTCACATAACTCATCGTCTGTTAAACTCAAGTTGTGAACGGCAACACTACAGCTAACATCCAAACCACGTGCTTTGGCATCTCTGATAAGAGCTACGGATTTTTTTGTCGAAATTGTTGGAATGTGTAGTTTACCACCGGTGTATTCTAACAAAAATAAATCGCGCGCTACTTGCAGTTCTTCTGCTAAGGCAGGAATTCCTTTGAGGCCGAGTTTGGTGCTGTTATAACCTTCGTGGGCCACTCCTTCACCTGCGATGTGTTTGTTTTTTGGAAAACTTTGAATGAGTCCGTCAAAGTTTTGTGCGTATAGCAAGGCAATTTTTAACAAATTGTCATTAGTTATAGGACGCTTGTAATCACCAAAAGCGATGGCTCCAGCTTGTTTCATATCAAACAATTCCGCCATTTCTACCCCTTCACTTTTTTGAGTCAAAGCACCAATAGGGTACAGGGTAGTGGCCGCTCCTTGTGCCTGGGTTAACCAGTACGATATGGCCGCTTTAGTTTCGGTAATTGGTTGGGTATAGGGATTTACAGCGACTGCGGTAAAACCCGATTTAGCAGCGACGTCAATACCGTGTTCAATGGTTTCACGCTCTTCGTAACCAGGGTCACCAAAACAAACACTCGAATCAAACCATCCGGGACTCACATGGAGGTCGTTTAGGTTGAGTACTTGGTAATCGTCTTGTTCAGCAATGGTGTCTTCGATGGCAATGATTGTGCCTTTTGATATTAAAATATCCTTAACTTGTAGGTGATACGGACTGGTGGTATCAATTATTTTAGCCGACTTTAACAGCGTTGTCATGGTTTGAAGAATTTTAAAATAAAAATTTCAAGAAGCAAAGATACAATGGAAACTCCTAAAAACCATTTCCAAAGCCAGTGAACTTCATTTTTTTTACGAATGTTAAGCACGGCTTCTTTGACGCTGTTGTGAATCGCTGTTTGTTGTTGTGCTGGCAAGGCTGCTGAAAGGTCGGTATATGTTAAACTACTTTCGAGAGCTGCGTAGTTGAAAGCGAGTGTTTTAAGTGTGTCTTTGTTTTTTACGGCATATGAAAAACCGGCGGTATTGGGTAATGCCTCGGTTTCTAGGCGTACTTTGTTTCTGAAGCGCTGTTGTAGTGGTATAAAGTTACTGCTAGCGTTCACAATACTTAAAACGGTGTTTGGGGCTACTTTTGCAGGAATATCAATACTGTTTTTTACGCCTGCTACATAGGATAATTTCGGGAGCTTAAAACTGCTTTTTCCCAAAGAGTACAAGGTAGGAACGATGAGAGAAGCTCTGGTGAAATTACTTACTGCTGGATTTATTGGGGCCGCCATCCAATACACATGGGGCTCGTTGGCTGTCGTTTGGGTTAAAAAGGCTTGCTGATTTTCTAAACTCAGTAAGGGTTTGTTGATGTTTAGCCGCGTAGGGTACCAACTACTGATTTTTGGATATTGAAAATTACTCACCTTTTTCTGAAATACCGATTGGAAAACGGGATGCTGGTAGTGTATGGAGGCAATAGACAAGCTGTCGTTTTGAACTTTTCGGAGTGTACCGATCTTCAGGCGTGTAAATAATTGCTGATAAGAGTCGGTATTGACTGCCACTCCAGGAATTACAAGTAGGGTTCCGCCCTGTAGGTGAAATTTTTGTAAGCTACTAATGAGGGTGCTAGGGAGGGTGTTTATTTCGTTGAGTACTATAAAATCTTGTTTTAGCAGTAAGTTGTAATCTACCGAATTTGCTGTGGCTTTGGTAAAGGTGAATTCGTCTTGTGTAAACACTCGTCCTAAATAAGGAGCGGGTTCGCCAATGGCCATAATATTGATTTTTTCACTGGAATCGATGTTAAAATAGTAGTGATTGTCGAAATCAAAATTATCCAAGAGGTCAATGCTAGCTTTTAAACGCAATTCTCGTTGGCGTGGAATGGTAAAGGTGACAATTTCTTGTGCATAATCATCGATGGAAAATAGTTGTTTGTTAAGGATACGTCCACGATCGTAAAGAGCCACCGGTACTTGTTTTCTAGCCGTTCCCTTGTTCGTTACATGCAGTGAAATGCGGAGGTTTTGAGCATTGTCATTGCCAATACTCACACTGTCAATGCTGATGTTGTTTTTTTGCTGAGGAGCCAACTGTACAAAGACTGTTTTTGCAGGCAGTTGTTCCAAGTCGGTTTTTGGGGCATTCTGAAAATCGGAGATTATAACCGGAGTTACACTGGTACCCAAGGTCTTTGTGAGGGTAGCAAACTGCAAGACAACTTGACCGTAGGTGAGTTCGGAAGCACTAGGCTTGCTGTTGAGCAAGAATTCCTTAAGGCTGGGGAGGTCTTGATTTAAGAGTTGTTGGTTGTGAGTGAACAAGCTGATATTGGCATCGGCGGGTAAACTTTCGAACAATTCTTGCGCCGCTATGTTTAATAATTTTCCTTTTGCTCCTTTCGCTTCCATACTCATTGAATTGTCTAAAAAAATGAGGTAGTTAGCTTGGGTGTCTGCTTGTTGATTGCTAAAATAGGGTTGCGCAAATGCCAATACTAGTCCGGCAAAGGCGAGCATTCTTAGCGATAAGACGAGCCATTTTTTTAAACGGGAGCTCTTTCGGGTTTGCAGCGCTAACTGCTGTAAAAACGCAACGTTGGTAAACGGTGTTTTGACAAAACGCTGTAATTGAAATAGGTGTACAATTATGGGAATGCACAGTAGGGCTAAAAAATAAAGAATCTCAGGATGTTTAAATAGCATGTATCGGGCAACTTAAAATATTTAGCGAAGTGTTTGCTTGCTGGTAATCCAGTGGTTTTGCACGCACTTCTGCGAGTAAAAATAACTAAAATCAACGTCATAGCGCAATTGAGTTAAAAATATGTTAGAAGGATACCACCTTTTCGACCAAAAGGTAAAATTTAGTATTTTTGAACTATGACTACAAAAGAGAGTGACTGTACTATTTCGGGAGGAATAGATTTACAGCAGCATTGGGAACAGGCTTACCGTACCAAGAACACAGAACAACTGGGATGGTACGAAGCAGATGCAGCACACAGCGTCGCACTTATCAAGGAAACAGGAGTAGCGACTTCAGCAAAAATTTTAAATATCGGTGTCGGCTCGTCCGTACTTATAGACCAATTGGTAGCAGAGGGCTACGAGCAAGTAATTGCCAATGACTTGTCTGGAAAAGCATTGGAGGATATCGAAATCCGATTAGGAGCAGCCTCGAAAAACGTCGCGTTTATACAAGACGATTTGTTGGAAGGGAACCGTTTAGCGGCACTCGGCCCGGTGGCCGTTTGGAACGACCGAGCGGTACTGCACTTTTTTACTGAAAAACGCGATTGGGAACGCTATTTTAGCCTTTTAAACAAGGTGTTAATGCCAGGAGGGTATGCTATTATTGCCGTTTTTTCAGAAACGGGAGTTCAGAAATGCTGTGGCTTGCCCGTGCAGCGCTATACCGAGGAATTGTTGACCGAAAGAATGGGAAGCAACTTTAGCCTACTCAAGAGTTTTGAAACCACTTTTATCAATCCCAATGGCGGCGAGCGCCCTTATATTTACACCTTATTCCAGAAAAAAGACCTTTAAATGAAAGCAATTACAGTACCCTTTAAAACCACTGGTTTTTTTTCAAAAACCATGACGGATTATTTAGATAGAGACCCTAAAACCACCCCTTTTTACCACCGTTTTCCGGAGTTAGCCAATTTTCGAGCACAGATTGATGAAAAGCAGGCTTCATTCTCGCCAGACACGAGGGCAGTGCTCGTCAAAGCCTTAGAAGGGCAATACCAAACAACGACCGTATCAGCAGCAACGAGGGAACACCTCAGTAAGTTGGCGAACCCAACGACCTTTACAGTAACTACGGGGCACCAGTTAAACCTGTTTACCGGGCCTTTGTACTTTTTATACAAAATTATCAATGCTATTAATTTAGCTGAGGAGTTGGCACAACAGTTTCCGGAGTATCATTTTGTTCCCGTTTATTGGATGGCTACCGAAGACCACGATTTTGAAGAAATCAACTACTTTAATTTTAAGGGCAAAAAAGTAACCTGGAATACTGGACAAACGGGACCCGTTGGGCGATTTTCAACGGAAGGATTGGATGAGGTTGCAAGTATTTTTGCGGAGCATTTAGGGACTTCTAAAAATGCTCGTGCTTTAAAAGAACTTTTTCATAAGGCCTATGCTGAAAAGGCGACTTTGGCCGAAGCTACTCGCTTTTTAGCCAATGAATTGTTTGGAGAAGAAGGACTTGTTATCGTAGATGGTGATGACAGCGCACTCAAAGGGCTCTTTCGCCCCTATGTACAAGACGAGCTGGAACAGCAACTATCGCATCACAAGGTACAGGAAACGATTGCCGCTCTAGAAGCATCGTATAAAGTTCAGGTAAACCCGAGAGAAATTAATTTGTTCTTTATTAAAAACGGATTGCGCGAGCGCATTGTATTAGAAGAAAATGTATACCGCGTATTGCATACTGATTGGCGCTGGAATAAAGAGGAACTCTTGGCACATTTAGAAGCGCATCCGGAAGATTTTTCTCCCAATGTGATTATGCGACCTTTGTATCAAGAAGTGATTTTACCGAACCTCTGTTATATTGGAGGTGGAGGAGAGCTCGCCTATTGGTTTCAGCTAAAAGCTTATTTTGAGGCTGTAGGGGTGCCATTTCCGATGTTATTACTGCGTAATTCGGTACAGGTGATGACTCAAAAACAAGAAGAAAAACTACAGAAATTAAACATCAGCACAGAGGAACTCTTTTTAAACCAACACGAGTTGGTAAAGAAAAAGGTAGAAGAACAGGCGGTAGTGAGTTATGATTTTGCACAACAGCGGGCCACATTGCAGGAGCAGTTTGCTACTTTAGCGCAATTGGCAAAACAAACAGATGTTTCTTTTGTAGGAGCTGTGGAGGCACAAGAAAAAAAGCAATTAAAAGGGTTGGCAATGCTTGAGAAACGCATGCTAAGGGCCGAAAAACGCAATCAGTCTGATCGTGTGCAACGCATCCAAAGTATACAAGACGCGCTGTTACCCAACCAGAGTTTGGAAGAACGACAACGCAATTTTTCGGAGTACTACTTGGCCTATGGTCCAGAATTTATTTCCACCTTAAAAAAAGAATTAGCACCGCTATCGTTGGCGTTTACCGTGTTGGTATTGGAATAAGTACTATTTTTGCAAGCATTTACTTATAACAAATGAAGGCACTACACCCAAATAATGTACATAACAAAGCCTATGACTTTGAACTGCTAGTCCGTGCGGTTCCTGCGTTGGAGGCGTTTGTATTGGAAAGGCATGGTCGAAAAACGTTGGACTTTGCAAATGCTAAGGCGGTAAAACTGTTTAATACGGCGTTGTTATCGGTACATTACCAAGTTGCTTATTGGGAGTTTCCTTCCGAAAATTTATGTCCTCCAATACCGGGGCGTGTAGACTATATTCATTATCTAAACGATTTGCCGGTAAGCGGGAAAAATTCTCGAGTGCTCGATATCGGAACGGGAGCTACTTGTGTTTATCCTATTTTAGGGAAGGCAGTTTACAATTGGGATTTTGTCGGAACGGATATCGATCCTAAATCCTTAAAAACTGCGGCTACCATAGTAGGTGAAAACGGGCTTGAGGGGGCTATAAGTTTCCGTCATCAACGAGACAAGACATCGGTATTAAAAGGGATTGTTAAGCAGGAGGATAAGTTTCAGTTTAGCATGTGTAATCCACCATTTTATCGATCTGCTGAGGAAGCGGCTGCGGCGAACTCACGGAAAACAAAAAATCTAAAGACGGCACGTGGACGCAATTTTTCAGGAAATACCAATGAGTTGTGGTATCAAGGTGGTGAAAAGGCCTTTTTACATACGTATTTATACGAGAGTTCATTATTTCCGGAGCTTTGCGAGTGGTTTACGAGTTTGGTATCAAAGAAAGACAATATACTCAGTTTAAAGAAATCTGCCAAAAAGCTAGGTGTTCAGGACTTCCGCATTATTGATATGCAGCAGGGGAATAAACTTACCCGAATTGCTTGTTGGCGTTACTAAGCTCTTCCTTAAGTGGAGGTATATGAGTAAGATATATTGAGGGGTAGCTAGTTGCCTCTAGTAAATTGGCAATTTAAAAGAAAGGCTGGGTACTTTACTGTCCTCAATATTTTATTGGTAAAAGAAAATTGAATTTGACAAAAGTATGGAAAAGTGGTTGCGAATTTTAATCCCGACGGTTTTGGCAGGGAGTTTTGCGCTATGGAGTTGTCATACGCATACAGGCAGCGTGAATTCGGCTGCCGCAAAAAATGAGGTCAAGGTAACTAATAAAGAAACTGAACGGTATCCCTTTTGTCTCAGCACTCAGCCGGTAGATAAAGCAAGTGATATACACCGACCTCAAAATATTGAAGACAACTTTTTGTCTGATTCTGATTTCAATAAAATGTTAGGAGGTATTGCTCATAAAACTAAAATTAAAATTGATTCTACAGTCATTTATACTACGCATAAAGATTTTCAAAGAGAAATCATAGTGTCAAAAGCATGTATAAATGATAAAGCATTTGGAGAAAATTTAATGAAAGAACTTTTTGTTTCTGATTTCATATATGATCAAATTAGCTTGATTAAATCTGAAAACAAGAACATTATTAATTTCGGAGATGCACTCATCTATGAATATGAAATTATTGGTGGTTCAGAATACAATCCTCATCATATCACCTTAGTTCTTAAAGAAGAGGGGGCTAATTATGTTGGGATTTCTATTTGTTCGGATGGTATGAGGTGGGAAAAAGTTGCTGAAGGAGCCTATTTACCACTGTTTGTTGAACGTGTTCGAATACATAAGCAATATGAAATCCCAATGTTATATATGAAAAATAAGTTTATTCCCTTAGGATACCATAAAATCCCAGAATTGTGGAAAGAAGATTAGAAAATCTTAAAGGAGTAGTGACTAAAAAAGGAAAGGATGGAGATGAGGCACCTCCTGTTATTAATACTGAAGAAAAAGCTAGCGTAAAACACGTTACTAGTTCTGATCATAGAGGAGCGGCTTCCGTTATGCATTCACTTAGAAAAGTTCTGGATCGCACAGAAGTTAGAATAGCAACAAAAAACAAACCTGAAATAAATAATATGGTTTATGACCAATTGTTAAAAAATAGAAATTTAGAGTTTAATGCTTTAGAAAAAAGTACGGATTTACATAAATTAGACATCCAAGATAAATATTTCCTTGATTTTTTGGAAATAGTAAACGGAGGTTATTTTTATAATAATTCTTTTCATATTTACGGTATTTCTGAAAAATTAGATTTTCATGACCTGAGATTTATGGATAATTTTTTCCATGAAAGTTATCAAGAAATAGTTAAAGGGATGAAGTTTTTTGCTGAAGATGTTTTTGGAAATCCCTTTGCCTTCCTAAATAATAAGGTTTATTTATTTACTATTGAAACGGCAGAGATTGAATGTTTAGCTGAAAATTTTAAAGACTTTATTAAGTTATTATATGAGGATTTAGATTATTTAACAGGGATGAAACTTGCTGCTGAATTAAGTCAAAATGATAATAAATCACTTACAGAGGGAAAAAGGCTTTCGGCTAAACAGCCTTTTATAATTGGAGGAGAATATGAGTTAAGTAATTTATATCTTAAAGATTTTAAAAAAAATATAACTTATAATTCTTCAATAGCAAAACAAGTATATTATGTGCCTGATGGAACTAAAATTAAAATTGTCACTAAGGATAATGATTAAGTATAGCTTTTTATTTTTAAGTTTCCTGAGCTCATGTTGTAGCTTAAATTGTAATGATTTCAAAAAAGGACATTTTATAGTTCCAAGCGACTCAGAAAATACAAAACCTTATACAATTATTAGAGATCACAATTCTCAGATAGAAATAGATGTGAAGGTGTAAAGAGATATTCTAAAATAGAATGGCTTAATGATTGTACATATATTTTAAGGTATGATGATTCCAAAATGGAATTAACCGAATTTCAAAAAGAGGTTAATAAAAATGGAGGTATCGTAGTACAAGTGGTAAATGTTGACAATAATTGTTTTAATTACACATCAAAGATAAAAGGCGCTCCCGATAATGAAAAAATAAACGGAGTTTAAGTAAAAAATAATTTGGAAATTCATAACAAATTTGTTGTGGTTTTTTCTATGATCTAAAGTGAACCCCGCGCTCCCGTATGATTGTATCGTTTAATTGAGTAGGAGTGAGTAATAGCAACAAATTAATAATTAAAAGTGGCAAGAAGATGGACTTAGGTTCATCTTTTTGTTGTTTAGGACTATAGTTTATTATAATTTTACTAGGCTTGGATATAGGTTAAGTATGGCTAAACACGTTCTTATACATACGATTGCAATACTTCTGGACTAATGGTAGTCAAGACAGTAAGTGGAAGTTTATCGAGTCCGGTAACTACGGAATACGCCGGGAACTATATTTACAACAAGGTTTCGGGTCGTGGAGTTTCGGTAAGCTTAGCGTTCTTTAACCACCCAGAGGGTTATGTAAGTAATGATAGCGGAAGTTTAAACTATGTATACCAGTATAAAGACCACCTAGGAAATGTTCGATTGTCATATACCGATGCTAATAAGGATGGTATTGTAACTGCTTCTACTGAGATTGTTGAGGAATCTAATTACTATCCTTTTGGACTTAAACATCACGGATACAATAATAACGTCTCATCCCTTGGAAATTCTACCGCGCAGAAGTTTGGGTATAATGGAAAAGAGCTTAATGAAGAACTTGGTTTAGAATGGCATGACTTCGGGGCTAGAAATTACAATCCTTCCTTAGGTAGATGGATGAATATTGACCCATTAGCAGAACAAATGCGTAGGCACTCTCCGTATAATTATGCGTTTAACAATCCTATTTATTTTATTGATCCTGATGGAATGGCGCCTCAAGATATTATATTAGATTCAAAAATGTCCAAGACGGAGAGGAAAACGATCTTAGCTGATTTACAGAAATTAACCGATGACAAGTTGTCTATGGATGGAAACAAAGTCATTATTTCAAAGAAGAATAAAGGAAAAAAAGAAAACGGAACAGGATTGATAAGGGCTTTAATAGGTCATGAAAAAACTGTGACTATTAATGTTAGTAGTAAGGATCAAGGAGCGATGGAGGAAGCTGTTAACAAAGCAAATTCAACAAATGGTAAAGGCTCGGATAGTATAGTAACTATTGGTTCATACAGTATTGCTGACGATTTAAAAACAGAAGTATACAAATTATATGATGGGGTTCCTAAAATGCTGGTTGAGGATAAAAATACCGGTAAGTCTGTTCTTGAGTCACAACCTAATGAGCTTACTTTAGGTCATGAGTTATCTCATTCTTTAGCTACCATGGACGGAGCATCTGTGTCTTTAGATACAAAAGTCTTGTATCGTTATCGAGGACAAGATGGTAAATATAAAACGGCATGGGAAAGAAAAGAAGAGCTTTATGCAACAGGTATTTATAGTAGACCCTCAACATCTAAGAGACGTAAATATTATTCAGAAAATGATTTGAGAAAGGATAGAGGTTTAAATAAAAGGATAAAGTATTAAATATGAAGTTTAAAAGTGTTTTTATGGTTTTAATTTTGTTTAGCTTACTTTCTAGTTGTAGAACAAAATTTTCGAATAAAGTTTTTTATGCTAATTATGGTTGCGCCCATATTTTTGAGTTTTCTAGGGATGGTTTTGGCTCTTTGAAAGTTGGAGAGTATGATCTAGATCTTAATGAAAAAGGAACTAACCTTAATAATATAAAGTTTGAAAAGAGTTTTAAAATGAAGGACTCTAATTTAAGGAGGTTAAATGAGATAATAGATACAATTGAGAATCAAAAACTAATTTTGACTGATAGAACTAGAAAAGGAGCATGGTATTTTGGATTGACTATAGAAAATAAAACTAAAGTTAGAATTTATGGAGAGATGACAGATTCCTATAATGAAATATTAAGAATTTTACTAGAAAGCTCTAAAGGTAGGTCTAGTTTTGATTGCTCGGACTATTAAATAGATTACAACCTGGAGTAACTACATTTGTTGGTACAAATTTTTGAAGTCCATAAGTATTAAATTTGAATTATGGAAAAACGAGTTCACAGTATTGAATTTAAGACGATGATTGTAGAGTTGAAACAATCAGGAATGTCTACCAAAGATTTAAGCAAAGAATATGACTTAAACCCGATAGCGCGGACTTGCAGTCCGTGCCGAGTATGAGTAATTAATTAGAAATTAACTTTTAAAAATAATAAAGATAAAGCCACGTTATGAGTAATTGTAACGTGGTTTTTTATTTATAGGCCTGTTGTGTTTTATAGTCTCTAATCACAGAATCTATGATAGAAAATAAGTGAGTTTTAAAATCACTAGACATCTCTTCAATAGCTTGTAAACGTTGTAATGTTTTTTGTCAAAAGAAGCATTTATACCTTCCCCTCGCTAGCGCTCGAATCCTTTCGGGTGCCAAGCAAGAGTAGGCAAGAACAATAATTAAATATATAAAACCACAACATTTTTATAAGTGTTGTAGTTTTTTGTTTTTAAGATATCGGTAACTTTTAATTGCATAGAACAACTAGATATAAGAAGAAGTTGATGTTTTTACCATAAACAAGATAAAGAGTGTAAGCTTCCCCAAGTTAGAACTGCTTACTTGTAGAATTTTTTCAAAATTACAATAGTTTATTTTGTGTTTACTGTAATTTTACTAGGTTTGGATATAGGTCAAGTAAGGCTACACAAGTTCTTATATATACAATTTCAATACTATTGGGCTATCGTTCGCCAAGACGGTAAGTGGAAGTTTATCGAGTCCGGTAACTACGGAATACGCCGGGAACTATATTTACAACAAGGTTTCGGGTCGTGGAGTATCGGTGAACTTAGCCTTCTTTAACCACCCAGAGGGTTATGTAAAAACAAGCAGTGGCGCCTTTCACTATGTATACCAATATAAGGATCATTTTGAGGGCGGAGCGTTAATAAAAGGTATGGTATACCTTTTTAGCGAACGAGCCATCTGGCGGGTTGGTAAAAGAGTATAATATATCGATAATAACAATGATGGTGTTATTTCTCCAAGTACGGAAATTATCGAGGAAATCGACGAAGGCGATTCACCGAATACCAAAATAAGTAAAGAACGGTGAGGTAATCTAATTACTATCCTTTTGGTTTAAAACATAAAGGGTATAATAACGTGGTTACTTCAACAAATCCTGCTCAGAATTACAAGTTTAATGGAAAAGAACTCAATGAAGAGCTTGGGTTAAATTGGTATGACTATGGAGCAAGAAACTATGATGCTTCAATAGGTAAATGGTTTAATATAGACCCTCTTGCTGAAAAGTATAGTGGAGTATCCCCATATGTATATTCATCAAATAACCCTGTTTTATTTGTTGACCCTGACGGAGAAGATGTTCATATATCTATTGGAAATAAACCAGTGGGAACAACATCAATTAGATTAATTGGAGCTAGTGGTGAAGCCCCTAGAGAGGTGCAGATTGATATTTATGAAATGACAGTAACTGATGATGTCACTGGAACAACATCAACATATTATGTCACTAGAGACGCTCCATTATTAAATCAAAGCAATCCAGTAAATGAAGCTAATGGGGTTTTAGAATTTTTTGGATTAGATGACGATACTTTTAATGTTACTAATACAGCTTTTGAGCCAGCTAATGGAGATGGAGAATATAAAGCTGTAGCTCTTCAAGATCCTTCTGGAACAGATTTAGAGGCATTAGCTTTGAGAAATGAAGATGGTTCCTCTGAACTCGATGTAGAGCCAAATGAGAGTCCTGAAAGAAAAAAAGGAAAAAAAGATAAAGCTACTGGGGTTATGATTCATGTCGGTGGTAGTTATCAAAAAAATGACGGAAAAACTTATGTAGTAGGCTCTTTTGGTTGTTTTGGTTTATGTGACAAAGATTCAGGAAACAAAGGAGCGAAAAACTTCATTAAGGATATTGTTAATAGAAGAAATAAAAATAAAAAAGCAAAAAAAGGTACAGGTATTAATGTGACAGTAAAAAAACGAAAAAATGTTAACTGGGATTGGGAAGTTGATAAAAAAGGAAATAAAACAAACTAAATTTAGATGAAAAAAATGTTAATAATACTGAGTTTTGTCTCGATTTTATCGTGCAAACACTCTGAAATCACAAAAGAGGATATTATTGGTAATTGGTATAGTGAGAAAATAACTTTGGAAGTTACTGAAACCAATATAATTAGAAAAGAAAATGGTAATAAAATAGTTTACAATAATTATTCGATTTCTAAAGACACATTAAAACTCATTCAAGAATCTAAATTTGAATTACATTTGATTTCTTTAAAAAATGGGAAACTAATTTTTAATCCAATTAATGCTTTTGAAAAAGATATCCAATTAATGGATCAGACAATTTTTGTAAAAAAAGAATAGGACAACTTATTATTTATCTTAAACGCTCATCCTAACCCGATGAGCGTTTCTTTTTTATGCTTATATATTTCCCAAAAACTCAAAATCGGTTATACTATTATTAACAACCAAGTAGCCTAACCCCTCTTTTATGAGGACATGGTTCAAATAGCCTTAGGCACAAACCAGACTAAAAAACCCATCATCATGGGTTGTGCTGGTTTGTGCTACACCATAGAAATTTGTGTGTTTACTGTAATTTTACTAGGTTTGGATATAGGTCAAGTAAGGCTACACAAGTTCTTATACATACAATTTCAATACTATTGGGCTATCGTTCGCCAAGACAGTAAGTGGAAGTTTATCGAGTCCGGTAACTACGGAATACGCCGGGAACTATATTTACAACAAGATTTCGGGGCGTGGAGTATCGGTGAACTTAGCATTCTTTAACCACACAGAGGGCTATGTAAAAACAAGCAGTGGTGCCTTTGACTATGTATACCAATATAAGGATCATTTTGAGGGCGGAGCGTTAATAAAAGGTATGGTATACCTTTTTAGCGAACGAGCCAGCTGGCGGGTTGGCAAAGAGTATCATATATAGATAATAATAAGGATGGTGTTATTACTCCAAGTACGGAATTTAGCGAGGAAATCGACGAAGGAGATTCACCGAATACCAAAATAAGTAAAGAACGGTGAGGTAATCTAATTACTATCCTTTTGGATTGAAACATCACGGATACAATAATAACGTCTCATCCCTTGGAAATTCTACCGCGCAGAAGTTTGGGTATAACGGAAAAGAGCTTAACGAAGAACTTGGAATACAATGGCACGACTTCGGTGCTAGAAATTACAATCCTTCCTGAGGTAGGTGGATGAATTTAGACCCACTTGCTGAGGATTATGTTAGATGGTCGCCATATACATATACTATGAATAATCCTATATTTTTTATTGATCCAGATGGAAAGAGAATAAAAATTGGAGATAGTTATTATTCTTATGAAAAAGATAGAAATTATGATGATAATGAAAATTATACCTCAAGAAGGGAAAATACATCAACCCAGTACAAAATTCTTTCTTCAATTCATGGAGACTTAAGTTTTACAAATAAAGAAGAAGAATATACAACAACTCTTGCGAATCAAGCAAATGAAAAATTAAAAGAAGATAAAAGAACTAATTATTTAATTGAGCCTTATACTACGGTTGGCACAACTACAAAAGAAAAAAAGAAGTGATGATAAAAAATATATTTGAAAAATTATTCATATTTATTTTTTTATGTGGTTCATGTAACCAAAGCAAGATTATGAATAAAAAAATAGAGATTATAAAAAATAGCTCTTCCTTAGTTTATGATGATGATATGATAACTTCTCAAAACCTTAGTAGGTTTTTTGGTAAAGATTCTCTTTTTATAAGAAAGACTATTAAAATGAGTGATGGTTTTTCCAGTGAATTAAGGAATATAATAGATGAAATTAAAAAAACTAAAAAGAAATATTATTCAATAGCCCTTGGGGCTTATGAATATGCTATGATTTTTGATAAGGATACATTGTATACTAGTCGGGATTTAGGTTTCTGGAGATATAGAAATAAAAGTATTTTATACAAAAGTAACCTAGTTAATGATATTGTAAATAATATAGGATTTAATAAATTGAATAATTAAAACAAGCAAGAAGATGGACTTAGGTTCATCTTTTTGTTGTTTAGGACCATAGATTGTCGTAATTTTACTAGGTTTGGATATAGGTCAAGTAAGGCTACACAAGTTCTTATACATACAATTTCAATACTATTGGGCTATCGTTCGCCAAGACAGTAAGTGGAAGTTTATGGATTCCGGTAACTACGGAATACGCCGGGAACTATATTTACAACAAGGTTTCGGGTCGTGGAGTTTCGGTAAGCTTAGTATTCTTTAACCACCCAGAGGGTTATGTAAGTAATGATAGCGGAAGTTTAAACTATGTATACCAGTATAAAGACCACCTAGGAAATGTTCGCTTATCTTGTACCGATGCTAATAACGATGGTATTGTAACTGCTTCTACTGAGATCGTGGAAGAAAGTAATTATTATCCCTTCGGCTTAAAACATAAAAGGTATAATGGGAATGTTTCTTCTTTAGGAAATAGTGTTGCACAGAAGTGGAAGTATAATGGTAAGGAATTTGACCAAAGTTTAGGGTTGAACATGTACGACTACGGGGCAAGATTTTATGACCCTGCTGTAGGTAGGTGGTTTACTCCAGATGCTATGGCTGAAAAGTACTATGACCAGTCTATTTATACTTACACACTAAACAACCCTATTCTTTTTGTAGATCCAGATGGGAACCAAGTGGCGATGTGCTGTGAAGATTTGCTTAATTGGGCGAATGAATACCGCAAAGGAGCTTGGGAAGCAGGAATGAATATGATTACAGGGGTAGCAACATCAACATATAACAATATTTCTAATGGTGTTAATGCAGTAAACAAAGTGGTTGATGCTTATCAAGAAGGCGGCGTTAATGTTGCAGCGGGAGAATATGTAAATCAAGTTTATGAAACAAACGGGGCTAAATCAACAGTAGAAACAGTTAGTACTGCTGCACAAGGTGATCCCAAAGCTATTGGTAAAACAGCAGTTATAGTAACTGCTTTGGTTATGACTAGACAAGTTGGTAAATCCAAATTATCTACGACAAGCACTGGGAGTAAAGTAGATTTAATGGGAGGTAAAAATGGTACAAAAGGTTATACTAATTTTGATAAAGTAGCGGAGACAGGTATAGTTGATGATGTAGCAAACTTTGGTAAACACTTTGGGAAAAATGCTGTCTATGAGGTAGTTGTAAATAATCTACAAGCGTCTTTTCTGAAAGAAGTTACAAATTCTATGCAGTCAGGAGGAAAAATTATTGTTAGAGGTACTATGTCCAATAAATTTTTTAATAAAATTTTTAATGGAAAAGCTGATGGACTTAACGGTTACAATGTAAAAAGTAAAACTATTAACGTTGAAAATAAAGGATATACAAGAACAGATGTGAAGCCTGTGACAGGTCAAATCAATGAAATTATTTTGGAAAGAAATTAACTATGATAGTACGTGAGAAAATTGAAGAATTAGATTCATTTGAATCCTATTTTAAAGTTATATATAGAGATGAAACTAGCTTAATAATAGCGTATTTTAATTTAGGTATTAGCGAACATAGTGAGTTGAATTTGGAAGAAAGATTAAAATATATTGATAGAGCGTATTTGGTATGCGAGGATATAACATTTTTGTCTATTAATAATTGCGTAATTAAAAATTTAAAAATAAACTCTCCATCATTTTATTTTGGAGGGTTTGATTTGAATAACAACGATGATGAAAAAATAAATGATATAGAAGTTAAGGCTAATAATATATATTTAAAATTGCCTGATAATTTTATAATATCAAATTCTTTATGGTCACCATTTAAAGTTGATAACAATTTATTTAAAGTCATACCAAAATCAAAAGTAGATAATTTACTAGAGTTTAAAAATTACCTCGATAGCAAGGACTTGTAGTCCCCGTATATAAAAATGCAAACCACTCTACGGAGTGGTTTTTTATTGCAGCACGTTTTGCAGTTTAGTCTGCTTGATAAAGGCATCAAGCATAGCAAAAACGTGTTCTTTATCCTTGGGATTCATCTTGGTAACTTCCTGTATGCGCTCAATCATTTTTTTATCGAGTTCCAAATCGGTATGACCCACAAGCCAATCAAGGGAAACGTTTAAAAGTTCAGCCATTTTAGCAACAGCTTCAATAGATGGCTTCATCTAACCAAAGGATTTTATTACATAAGACAAAAATATGGAGGGCCTATTATTTATTTTATGCACACAGCTAAATTGAATCAAAAAGATAACGATATGTTAGGTTATAGCAATATAAGTTATTACAGCTCTTCTTATACAGCTGATGGAACTCGTTTAGTTTCTGCAACCAAAGAATTGAAAGATTTTTACAAAGGTTTAACAAAGTATATAAAAGGTAATTCTAAAATATGTTTTCCTCATTACAAAAGAAAAATATGGTTAGGAAACAATGCTCATAAGAGTGTTTTATCAGGAACATTATTGCAAGATGTACAATCAGATGTATTAGAAATGATTTATGAAAATTAAATATGTATACATTACTGTTTTGTTTTTTGTGAACACAATAACAGCTCAGAGCAATTTTGAAGGAATTATAAAATATAAATTGTCTTTTCAGTATAAGTCAGGAGAAATGACCGATGAAGAATCTACTCATGCTCCCACATAATTGTATTGTGTGGTCGAGTAAGAGTGAGTAAGAACAACCTATTAATATTTAAAACAAACAAAAAGATGTACTTCGTTGCACCTTTTTGTTGTTTAGGATTATAGTTTATTATAATTTTACTAGGTTTGGATATAGGTCGAGTAAGGCTACACAAGTTCTTATACATACAATTTCAATACTATTGGGCTATC
>NZ_CAZEQT010000006.1:1123614-1169030 GCF_964514025.1 Tenacibaculum litopenaei | reverse complement strand
ATTCTTTAACCACCCAGAGGGTTATGTAAAAACAAGCAGTGGCGCCTTTCACTATGCATACCAATATAAGGATCATTTTGAGGGCGGAGCGTTAATAAAAGGTATGGTATACCTTTTTAGCGAACGAGCCAGCTGGCGGGTTGGCAAAAGATTATCTTATACTGATAATAACAGTGATGGTGTTATTTCTCCAAGTACGGAAATTATCGAGGAAATCGACGAAGGAGATTCACCGAATACCAAAATAAGTAAAGAACGGTGAGGTAATCTAATTACTATCCTTTTGGACTTAAACATCACGGATACAATAATAACGTCTCATCCCTTGGAAATTCTACCGCGCAGAAGTTTGGGTATAATGGAAAAGAGTTAAATGATGAATTAGGAATAGAGTGGCATGATTTTGGTGCAAGGAATTATGATGCTGCATTAGGACGTTGGATGAATCTTGACCCTCTTGCTGAGAAAATGCGTAGGCATAGTCCATACAATTATGCGTTTGATAATCCTATATATTTTGTCGATTATGACGGAATGGCTCCTATGGCTAATGAATGGCCTCCTAAAGGGGGATGGGGTAAATGGGCATCTGATTATGCAAAAGGAGCTTGGGGACAAGCAGGAAATTTAGCTAAAGGCCTAGTAACTTCTACTTACACAAATATCAGTACTGGTATAGAAAAAAGTAAAGAAGTTGGAGGAAAATTATTAGACGGAGATGTATCTGGTGCGGCTAGTAGTTATGCAAATGCTGTTTATGAAACTAGTGGAGCAAAGGATTTGATAGAAACTTCAAAGGCAGCCGCAAATGGAGATGGTGCAGCTGCTGGAAAAACGGCTGTAAATATAGTAGCTTTACTTACTGTTAGAAAAAGTGGAAAAGGAAAGAGTAGCGCTAGTACTAAAACAAGTTCAAGTGCCGCTTCAGGCCAACTAGAGGCTCAAGTAGGAGCTATAACTTCTGAAATTCAATCAACAGGAAAGAGACCAGCAACTATTGCAGGTGCTGAATTAAATGGGTCAACAGCTATTGCTACAAGTGGAAAGCCTCCAGGTAGAATTGCTCCATCATTACAGTAAGCTGCTGATAATTTAGGAGGTGTAGGTACTAAAACTAATTCAGGGAACACTGTAGGATGTTGTGCAGAGTTTAGAGCAGGTAATCAAGTTTTATTAGAAAACCCAGCAGCAGTACCTGCACAAGTAAAGTTTACACCAGCAGTAAGACCTAGAAATGGTGAAGTAATTCCCCCTTGTGAAAACTGTACGTCTGTATTTCCTCAATTAGAAAATTAACCATTATGTATACAGAAGCTTATGATATAGATATGTTTTTAATTGATAAAAATGATGATATCGTTTTTATAGCTTCTGGTGGTGGTGATTTACCATTCACAATAAATGAACTTGATTGTGATATATTAAAGGAATATTTTATTAACTCTCCTAATATTGGTGATTATGAAGTCAGTAATAATCTAAAATCAATATTAGGGGAATTTAATGAGAAAACTCTGTTTGAATTTACCTCTTTATCCAAGAAAGGAATATATAGCTTTGATAAAACTAAACTTAATGATTCTGGAGATTTAAATTACCACTTAGTTTCTATCCCTGAAGCTAAAATAAACTTAAATAGTTTGCCTACTAAAATCCAGAATATATTATCCAAAAACAAATTAAATGTTAATGTAAAAGATAAGTATTCTATAAATTTATTTAGTGATTTATAAAAGGATAACGGTTTCAGTAAGATTAACATCTTCTAACTTACCCCCATTCATCAACACTTCATTAATAGCATTAAATTCAGAACTTAAACTAGCAATTTTTAGTATAGTTTCTGAGTCAGCACCTTTATTTATATAGTCCCTAACGGAAATGTCAATTATATTATAATAATCATTCATCAAATAAGATTTTTTTATCTCCTGCTCTGATGATAATTTTTCTATATAACTATCTGGAAAATTCACATTTGGTAACATTCTTCTACAAAATACTATCGGAAGAAATATGTATATATTATTTATCAAGGGAAAATTTATACCGTTATTTTTGAATAGCCCCATTATTTTATCATAGGTCATAAGGCCTTTATAGTCAGCTAATAAATCTATAGCTAACTGAATTTTATATTTTAAAGTATCATCCATATATTAATATCAAGTACTAATTATCAAATATTAGTCCAAAATTAATAGTTCTTCCTTAATTAATTAGCAGAAAACTTAATTAATCAGTGCAATCTACATAGCTATTTTAAAATAACGTGTTCCTTAAATGGGATTGTATTGAAAATGAGATAGTTGTTATTTTGTGTTAAAAATAAAATATTCAGTAAGAAGTAATGTCAATAATTTCGATGTTACTTTTTACTTTTGTTAGGTCTTTGGATTTATAAACATACTTTACAAATATTTTGTTTGTTAAGCTGTCTTCTTAAGGCTTTATGTTCATTGAAATTTTGGGTGTATTTGGAAATATCTATTGTCATACCGTTAAATGTTTCTATAGGGGTATTACCACCTAGGTTCATTTGTGGACGTATGTTGTTATAAACCTCAACACTTTGTTCTAGAATTTCACGAAACTGATTTTCATTATCAATAGTTTTTGGAAATAGAAATTGGTGTTTAATTTCTTTATTTAATGCTTCTATCATGGAATTGGAAAACACCACATCTTTTTGAGCAATAATATGCTCAATAGGAATCTCAGGACTATTTATAAAATTAGAAACCGTTGTGTTTACATTTTCACTTCCGCCATCTGTGAGAAATTGTAATTTGTTAGGCTTATGCAATTGATATGCATTATCAAGTAATTCTTTAATGGCAATAGATGACGAACTAGAACAAATTTTGTAGCCAATAATGTATTTTGAGAAATGGTCTATTAAAAAATGTATGTGATGTTTTATAGTATCAGTAGTTTTAAAAATAGTAACATCAGCACACCAAAGCTCGTTTGGTCTAGACGTTTTTACAGGATCATAATCATCAGCTTTTCGTTTTCGAGGTCTGTTGTTAAATCCAAGTAATCGACAGTATTTATAAAACGTAGAAAGACAACATTGTAATTTTTCATCACGTATAGCTTTAAGATATATAGAAGATTTAGACCAGAATTTATAATCTTCATTTGTCATATACTGTTTTATAGTTTCGACTTCCGTAGGTAACAATTGATTAGAAAAGCGTTTAACACACCATTTAAAATAAGAGGCATTACATTTATGAATAACAATAGCTTTGTAATTCTTAAAGGTGCTTCTTGAAATGTTGAATATTTTTAAGGCTTTGCTAATAGGAATAGAATCTTTAACAGATTCAATGGTATTAACAATCAATTCCTTTTGCTGTTTAATAACAGATTTTACTCCTTTTATTTTAGAAATGACTTCATGAAAAGTATCAGCCAGTTTAAAATAGTTTTCGTTTATTTTTTTAATTTTGGAGGATTGATTAATACGTTTAATAAATCCGACTTCTTGTTTGATAATATTATTAATTTCACAAAAGGCATATTTATCATCACTTTCATTCTTCCAACGCGAAATATTAGAACGTGGAATTTTGGTGATTTGTTCAGAATCTAAAACATCATGAAGTACACCATATCGGTAATGTCCTAAACTGGCACTTTTGAAAAACGATTAAAAATAAACTCTGAAAATCAGTAAATTAAATAATGAGTGAGCCTCTTAATTGAGGCTTATTCACGTTCTTTGAAATATTAAAAGTTCGTTAGAGCTTATAAAAACTAGGTTTTATATTGCTTGAAAGCTTTTATAAGGTTGAACTGCTAAATTGTAGAATTTTTTCAAAATTACAATAGTTTATTGGGTGTTTACTGTAATTTTACTAGATTTGGATATAGGTCAAGTATGGGGAAACAAGTTCTTAAATATACAACTGCCATACGATCGGTATAAAGTTAGCCAATTCAGTGGCTGGTAGTTTATCGAGTCCGGTAACTACGGAATACGCCGGGAACTATATTTACAACAAGGTTTTTGTCGAAGTTGTAATCGAGAGAAGTCTAATAAAAATCCGGATAAATGGTATAATAGAAAAATGATTAACTAATAATATGTATGGATAAGATATTTTTCGAGTATGAGATTTCTGATGAAACAGGAATTGAAAGCGTTTGGGCTACAAAAATAAAAGAAGACATATATAGAATTGAAAATATTCCGTTTTATGTTAGAGAGTTTGCTTATGGTGATTTAGTTAAAGCCTATTTAAAGAATGATTCCCTACATGTGGAGGGTTTGTTCGAAGAATCAGGAAATAGTACAATACGAATACTTGTAAATGAAGAGGATTTAGACCTTAAAGATGAAATAACAGAAGACCTTATTAGATTAGGGTGTGGCTGGGAAGGAAGTAATATGAAAAGATTAATTTCCGTTAATATACCTAGAGCAATTGATTATTCTGAAGTAGAAAGTTTTTTAATCACAGGTGAAGAATTGTTAGAAACTTTTGAATATGAAGAAGGTTGTGTTTCTAGTAAACATAAAAATGATTTAGCATAAAATTAGGAGATATAAAAACAGGCGAAATCAATATTAAAAAAATAACATAAAAAGGGTTAAGACACTAGAATAACATTCGTATGAGATTATTAGTAATTTTAATAGTATTTTTTAGCGTTTCCTGTTCTTCAAATAGGTACATTATTGAAACTAAAAAAAATGCTTCAACAGAAATTCTCAATAGAATTAATTTTATAGAAAAGCAATGGTTAAATTTAAATACTGGTAAAAAAGCTAATTTTTCTTTAGTTGAAGATATTGTAAATTTATCAGGGATCTCTACAGAGAAATGGGATGGTAATTATTTCGGTATTCAATATACTCCTTCTAAGAAAGAAATATTAAAGTGGAAGGAATGGTACAGTCTTAATAAAGGTAGGTTTGAATATCAGGCTTTTGTAAGAGTTGATAAAGGAAACTATTATTATAGAATATCTGATGGTAAAAATACTACTGACTTTGTTTTAGATAGACCAATTATTAACCTAAGAAATGAATCAGGAGAAATAACTTCTAGTGTTAAAATAAGAAGCCTCTTTGCCTTTGTTGATAATGATAGCTTGGCAAAATAAGTCAGATAAAAAGATGAGATTGAATTTGGTTCTCGTCAAGGTGTTAAGTTTATTAAAGATGATAAAAAAATAGGAAACTCCAGATAGTACTGGATATAAGCAAGAAAGGTTTGACCCAGCCCATTCCTCTTATAGTTATGAAGATTTACCGTCTTATAGATTTGGTGCTACTTTTGCAATGCAATTTTTTAATCCAGATAGCAATGCTACTTTAGTCCAACAAATACAGGCTTATTTGAACAATGTTTTTGGAGCTACTGTTCTAACAGACGCACCGAATTATCAAACAATGCCTACAATAGACTCTAAAAATCCACCTTCAAGAACTAATAAAACAACAAAGCCAAAATATACACAAGAATAGACTATGAAAAAAAATATTCTTTTAACCATATCAATTTTAATAATAGGATTTATAATATATTTATTAATTGATAAAAATAATTTAGAATCGGAGGGGAATGCCATAATTAGTAAGATAGAAATATTTAAAATTAGTAATAATCGTTTGCCTAATTCTATGAGCGAGTTAGGAATAAAAGAAGAAATGATGGATCTTTTTTATTATGAAAAAAATGATATTACAAACAGTTACTTAGTTTGGTATGGAACTATTTTAGGAGAATCTGTAACATATGATTCAACAACAAAAAAATGGAATTACTAGGATAGAGTGATGTTAAAATATAAAAACATCCGATGATGGTTTTATATTTTAAAAGTGAAAAACTTTCTATTCTCGCAAAAAAAGGAAAGCCAAACCCGATGACATAGAATTTATAGATTAAGTAAACAATTCCTTGAAAATAAAATTCAAGTATTTATTATTGGAAAATCTATTTTTAAAAAACGCTCATTTTGAAAAAGTGGGCGTTTTGTTTGTACCCAGCTCCCGCACGATGGTATTTGTGGTAAAAGCAGATATTATTAAATTTATTGAAAAAATAGTTATGAGTAGGAATTATAAATTTCATAATCCAGAAGGATTGTATTTTGGGAGTTTTGCCCCTGCTCAAGCCAATTTAGGGCCGAAAGTAGGGCACACAATTAGAGATCCAAAAGCATTTTCTGAATAAATCAAAAAACATGGAACCAATCGAGTTTATAAAAAAAATCACATCAGAAATAGTTGAGTCAAATAGCGAAATTTATAAGGAATTATTTGAAACTACCAATAGTAATGAAGTAGAAGATAATTACTGGAAAGAGGCATTAAATTTTTATAAAAAATCTAATGTAGATGATAAAAACACTATAATGAAAATTATTAAGCAAATACAAATCGATACAATATCTAACTTATTAGGAATAATGGATGGAGTTGTAGCATTAGAAAATACGGATGGTGATTTTTCACTTAACTATGAAGGTATTCCCTTAAATGGTGATCTGCAAGATATTTTTTTAAAAGAAACTGAATAATGATTTAGTTTGTCAGTAATCGGAAATGGTATCGCTTCAGTAAAAAAGAATGCACCAAATGTTACCTTAGAAGACACATGAGAAGGTGTTTTCCGTATTTTTGCTGTTGAAAATCCATTGAGATGTGTAGATTCTGATAGAATGGTTGTGAATGATGTTGTTATTATTGGAGTTGGTTGTCATGTTGTTGATTTTCAAAGTAAATACAAGGGGAGTTTCCCCTTAACCTGAATTCTAAGAAAAGGTTGAACTTAAAAAATATAAAATGAAATTTATACTATTATTTTCTTTATTTGTTTTGCTTCCGTCAAAAGAATATGTTGTTATAGATATAAGAGATCTGCAATTGAGTTATGTAATTTTATTGAAAGAAATAAAAACACAGGAACTGTTTTGTATGGAAACATTAAAAACTAAACCAAAATATAGAGGTAAAGTAATTGCTATAAACGATACTATTTCTTTAAAGTTAAGGAAAATAAAAAAGGTGGTAGGTTTCAAAACAAGTAAAAATATCAAGTCTTTTGATGACTTAAGTATTTATGATGATTCATTAAAAGTAAATAAAAAATATTATTGTAAAGAATTGAAAGGATTGCACTTAAAAAGTTTTAATGATATGGGTAAATATGATTGTAAACAATTGAATTAAACGGCTTGCTCTCGCATGATTGTGTCATGTGATAACAAGGGGGTTTAAAAGTGAGATTTTCAGGGAATGGTATGGATGTCATGAAGCCCAATACTGTGTTGCCTATAAAAACTGTTTTTAAAAAAGAAGGTTAAAAGAACGTACCTAATATTAATCCAATTAAAATATAAGCAATACTACCTATTAAAGAATAGAGATAGTATTGCTTGATTTTTTTGATAAACCTAAATTTTTCAAACCTTTGAATGTCCTGATCATGATTCGGAAGAAATGTAGTAACTATACCAAATGGAAAAAATAAATAAAACAGTTTTAATTCGAACTCTAACGATTCATTGATTCTCTTATAGCTTACATTAACCTTATATACTAATTCGTCTACTTCTGTATTAGATAAATTACTTCTTTTAATGTTGTTAACTACCGAACTTTTTTTAATCGTGTTGGAATTGATGTAATCAATAAGTTGTTCGGTTGAGTATGCTTTAATTTTGTTTATAGGAATCATAACTGCTTAACGGTTTTAGTGTATGCTTTTTTATATTGGTACTTCTTAATCAAATAGCTATGGTTAGCCTTATTTAACCTTGTAAGCTTTCCTAAAAGCCGGACTGTTTAAAAGTAGAAAAAATAGTGTTGTTTTTAAACAGAACTTATGAGAAAAAGCAAATTTACCCCACAGTAAAACGCCAGTATTTTAAAAGAATTTAATAATGGCAAAACTGTAGCAGAGATCTCTCGTGACCATGGAGTTAGCTCGGCGACATTTTATAAATAGCGCAATAAATATTCAGGAATAATGCTAGTGAACTTAAACGTTTAAAAGAACTAGAGAAAGAAAATCGTAGATTAAAACAATTGTAATTTTGAAAAAAATCTACAATTTAGCAGTTCTAACTTGGGGAAGTTTACAGTACGGTGTTAAAGTTACAGTAAGAGAAGAAGAATAGATATGAGAGAAATGAAAAAATATATTAGTGTTTTAATAAGTATAGTTCTTTATTTTTTATTACAAATACTCGGTTCTTTTATTGAATTTATGATATTTGGATCAGGAAATGGTATAAAAGGTTATGAATTATATATTCCAATTTCTATGGTAATAGTACAGGTGCTATTAACTATTTTTATTAAGTATAAAACTCGAATCTTTAGTAGCAAAATTGTATTTGCTATAGTACTGATTATTCCGATATTTCTATTAATGTATTTTTATTATGAATAGGAAATATATTAAATCCGATAGCTCGGATTTGCAATCCGTGCCGAGTATGAGTAAGCAATACAGAAATTAACTTTAAAAATAATAAAGATGAAACCACGACGAGAGTTGTGGTTTTGTTGTTTTTAAGAGTACGCTTTTTTAGCGTTGTAATCACGTAAGAAAGCATCTACAGTAAGCAATATGCTACCACGTTCTCTTTGTGGAATTTGGTTAGCCTTATTTAACCTTGTAAGCTTTCCTAAAAGCCGGACTGTTTAAAAGTAGAAAAATAGTATTTATCGAAAACATAAAGGAAGAAAGTGATATGATGAATGATATTCAAAAATACCTCCTATAATCAAAAAGTAACCAATTATAATGGAAACATAAAAAAAGAAATAAGCTGAACTTTTTTTTTGCTCATTAATTCTGATAGTGATATTTACTAGATCTAACCTTTGTTTAAGTTTTTCTTCAAGCTTGATATCTGGACAAATAATGTCAAACGATGGTTTTGATCCCGTCAAATTACAGGTTGTTCCCTTGTGAAAGTTTGTTTTTTGATTTTCACATAAATCACAGTGTTTTCCAAAATTCATATTTTTCAGCTTTTTTTATAATATTCAATTGGTAGTTCCAAATTATACTTTATGCCCTTTGAGTTTCTTTTTACAATGATACTCTCCATAATAGTTTAAAAGATGGCGCAAAAAAAGTTTTGTTTACACTAGTAAAGCAAATATATTTCTAATAAAATATACTTTAAAACAAATAGATGTCTGATAAAAAGATGAAATATTACTTTTATTTGCGTGCTAAGTCACCGCTCTTGCACGATGGTATGTTATGGTAAGAGGGAATAAGAATTAATATCAGATTTGTTGCAACAAAATGTGTTAAGAATTTAAAGTAGTTTTTTTACTTTTAAAGAAAAAAACTGTGAGTAGCAAGTATTAATTTTACACCCCAGTAGAAGCAGGCTTTGTGCTTAGCCCAGAAGATTATCCTGATACTAGTAAAAAAGAATTTACATTAGAAAAGAATATACAGGAGAGACGAGGATAGTAACTAATGGAGTTAGATACATAGAATTTTACACGATTCAATTGTGCGCTAGCAGCGTATCTAACCAAGAAGAAATAAATGATCTATGGAAAGCCTACCTAATAGAAAAAGAATAGTATGAGAATAAAAACAGTAATTTTAGTTTTAGTAGTATTCGCGAGCTGTAAAACTCGTAATATCAGTCGTGGTACTATAAAGAGTTATCATAAACAAAGTAGAGATGTCTATCATTTTAATGGTTCAGTAAAAACGAGTAGAACTTTTCAAAAGTTGTACAATCGAGATAGTTTAAGCGATGATCAGCTGCAGTTATTCCTTGTGGCGAACAGGTTTGTTGGATTTTGTTACGGAGTATATATTGAATTCGATAAAAATGGAACAGAGAAAAAATGGCATTCGATACCAGATAGTATGTATCAATCTTTAGCTCACGATACAATTGTTGTTAAGAGTAAAAGAGGACGAATGGTACGGATGTATGCATATGAGCATTTTTCAAAAGATATAGAAGAGAAAACGAAATATAGGCAAGAGCATCTTGTTAGAAAACATGTTTTTAACCCCTACAGAGTGTATTTCAACACACGGTCGTATGAACCTAACGAGGTAATTGTAGAAAAAGACAGTAGTTATAGAAAGCAAACAGAAGTTTATGAGTATACATTAAATTATGATGGTACAATACATCAAGAAATAGGTAAAACGCATTGGGATAAAAACTTAGATAATAAAATAGATAAAGAGACTATTAATTTCACAGCAACGTATCACTACAATACCAAGAAACAGTTAATTAAAAAAACATTTGAATTCGGAGGATTTCCCGATTATCCAGATCATGGCTTGGAGTTTTGGGGTACGGGAAAGATTCCACAAGAGGAGTATACTTATGATGAAAGAGGGAATTTAACATCAGTATATACGTATATTGTATGGAAGGGAGAGAGAGTAGGTTTGGTTTTTAGCGAAGATTTTACCTATGACGATAGTAATAATTTAATTCGGTTAAAGAGAAGAGCAAGTGGCGGATTAAGTTTTAATACCGATTTTAAACGAGTAAATGAACTGTATTTTAATGAAAATCAAGAGGTTGTTAAGTTGGTTTCTTATGAAAATGATGAGAAAACAGTGCATGCAACGTATAAGTTTGAATACGTAAATCGAGATAAGTACAACAATTGGTTGACATGTTATCATTATTTAAACGATGAAGAGAAAGCCTTTGCAGAAGTGCATAGAGTTTTTGAGTATTATGACTCGAAAGATTAAAACTAAGAGTTATTGAGTACGGTAGCGCATCTTATGAAGGTAATTGTTAAATAGAAAATAAGAACTATTATAAAATAATAGATGCAGCAAAATATTTGAATGAGAATGGTGTTGGTAATGAGTTATTACAACTTTTACACTATGAAAATACGAGTGTTCAATTGTGGGCAGCAACCTACTTACTTGAAAAGCATGAAATAGAGGCAATTAAATGATTAACTTCTATAGCAAGTAATAACATTGTAGATTATTCCTTTAGTATGGAGTTAACCATAGATGAATGGAAAAGTGGAGATTGAAAATTACAGTATTAAAGAAAGTTAGGAAATACTTTTCTAACAAATCTAACAAATGAGGAGTTGACAATAAAAGACCTTTTACCTTTAGGTCTGAAAAAATAATGTAAGTTTAGGGAAAAATTCTAAATATGAAAATTACTATCAAAGACGAAACCTTAGCCGGAGACATTTTAGATACACTTGAGCTAGTGGTTTCAAGTGAAATTCTTACTGTTAAAGAGATTATTGCTGCAAGGGTAGCGGCAGAAGTTGATGCCTATAATAAAAAACTTCCTGAATATTTTAAAGGTCTTGTTCAACCTACTGAAGCGGAAAAAACATTAAATGGTTTTAAGTTAAAAGACAAGAAAAAAACAATTGACGTAGAGAAACAAGTTTTTGTAGCACTAGATGCATTTCAAAAAAATGGATATTTTGTTTTGATTGATAACAATCAGGCAGAGAGTCTTCAACAGCAAGTATTGGTCAGAGAGAATACGTCTATAAGTTTTATCAAACTAACTCCACTCGTTGGAGGGTAAATTAAATGCTATGGGAATAAGAGAAAGTTTTATGAGTATATTTAAGGTAAATGCAACTGAAGACAAGCAGTTCGAAGATTTAGTTAAACAAGTTATTGATGAAATCAAAAAAGAACATGGGGATTTTTGGTGGCACAATATCCTATTAGGTAAAAATAAAACCTATCAACAGATTAAGAAGAAAGAGTGTTCTTTCAGAAAAGGGATGATCTTTTATTTAGTTAACAAAGTCATCGCTGAGACTAAGATAAAGAGAAGAAAGATTAAAGGGTATGTTTTTGATGAGGAGCATTATACCATAGCTGCCAAAGCAGAGATTTTAACAGGACTGATCAGGAGTAATTTAGAGTATACCTCAGGTGAATTGGAACAGCTTTTTCTCCAGTTTAAAAAGTCGGATGAATTGCAACTTAAAACATTTTCGGATTGGCCTATAGGTTTTGCGACACAGCAAATTGAAAGAACGATCAAATCTAAGGGGCTCACAGAAGATCTTAAAATATTTTTAGAGGATTTACTTTCTTGGCCTCAAATGAAGCAACGAAAAGGTTATTGGGGGGCAGATTTGGAAAAAGTACGTATAAAGATTGAAAAGCTACTGTTTGAGAGTGCTGATAACCAAGGGAGAAATGCACCGTATAAATTGCCAAATGATCGTGTGGGTGAATTCATAAATTCTGAGATTGCTCTGCTTGAAACTGATGTTCAAGACAAGTGGTTTGGGCTATTTCACCTTTTTATTAAATCCAAAACATCCAAACCAACAGCGAAGTTTTTAAAATCAACAAGTGCTATTATTGACGAAATAGGAATTACGAACTACAAAAGGGTTGTTCACCCATGGATAGAATATGTGGTTGGACTACAACCTGTTGAGACCGTTGTGAGTAATACCTATGCAGGAGAGGTATATGAATACAGTGCTTATGAGTTTATGCACGAAAAGAATTCAGTTTTTTTTAAAGGATTGATTTGGAGTCTAGCAAAATTTCATGACTCAAGAACGATAAATCTACTGGGGAGGCTTGCTGAAAAAGCATTTAAAAAAATACCTGGTGTCGGCCCTACGGCAGCAGCAGTAGGAAATGCGTGCCTTTATGTTTTAGGAAATACCAGAGGCTTAGAAGGAGTTAGCCATTTATCAAGACTCAAACTGAAAATCAAACAGAACAATACCAGGAAATTGATTGTGAAATATTTGGATGAGGCATCAGAAAAGTTAGGCGTTTCCTCTTCTGAAATAGAAGAATTGTCGATCCCTGATTTTGATTTACAGAACGGGAAAAAGAGCTATCAATTTGAAGATTATACCTTGAATTTAACGATACAAGATTTGGGGAAAGTAAATTTGACTTGGGAAAAGCCCGATGGATCAATTCAAAAGACGACCCCTTCATTTGTCAAAAATTCAGCAAAACACAAAGAGCTTTTAAAAAGAGCAAAAAACGACGTTGCGCAAATAAAGAAGTACCTTACTGCTCAAAGAGATAGGATTGATCGATTGTATTTAGAAAATCGTATTTGGGATTATAGTGATTACCTGAAAAATTATTTAAATCATGGCTTGGTAGGCTTTATAGCCAACAAGCTTTTATGGCAATTTGAAAATGGCAAAGAGTATGTAACCGCCATGTATGAGCAGAGCAAGTGGGTAGATAAAGATAGAAATGCTCTGGAATGGATAGATGAGACGACAAAAGTCAGACTTTGGCATCCTATTTACTCTGAAATTGATGAAGTATTGTATTGGAGGAATCTATTAGAACAGCTAGCGATAAAACAGCCTTTAAAACAAGCTTATAGAGAGGTGTATATTCTTACCGACGCAGAGATCAGTACCAAAACTTACAGTAATAGAATGGCCGCTCATATTATCAAACAACATCAATTTAATGCTTTAACCGCCATAAGAGGATGGAAATATACCTTAATGGGGGCCTTTGATAATGGTGGAGATGGAGAGTTGGCGAGCATTGATATTAGAGAACATAAAATGTCTGCTCAATTTTGGATTAATGAAATTCTCGCTGATGATCAGTTTAATGATGCTGGAATTTGGAATTATGTGGCCACGGATCAAGTTCGTTTTATTGGAGAGGATCAAAACGTTTTAAACTTGATAGATGTCCCCAAACTTATTTTCTCAGAAATTATGAGAGATGTTGACTTGTTTGTAGGAGTTTGTAGTGTAGGAAATGATCCAGAGTGGAGAGATAATGGAGGTTTAGCTCAATACAGAGATTATTGGACAAGTTATTCTTTTGGCGATTTAACTCAAATCGCAAAGACAAGAAAAGAGATTCTTGAAAAACTACTTCCAAGATTAAAAATTAAGAATGTCAGTTCAATAGATGGGAAATTCTTGAAAGTAAAAGGAACTAAAAGAACCTATAAAATTCATATCGGAAGTTCCAATATTCTTATGGAACCTAATGATCAATATTTGTGTATTGTTCCTGCTCGAGGGAAGGGAACAAATACGGCTAATGTTTTCTTGCCTTTTGAGGGAGACAGAGGGCTGTCTTTGGTTTTAAGCAAAGCCTTTTTACTAGCTGATGATGATAAAATAAAAGATTCAACTATTTTGAGTCAAATTAATCGATGACAATGGATTCGCGCTAAATATTTCATGGAAGACTGCCTGAAGTTGGATGATCAGGGTAGTGCAAGATTAAAGAGAGTGTCATCGTGATTATAGGCTGTTGTGGATTTCCAAACTACTACTCGCAATCGTTGGAGATTTTTTGGAGCGAGTTAAGAGGGAAAGGATCTATTTCCGGTTTTAACTGCAAAGGAGGAAAGGCAATTCGTGGCAGTATGGAATGGGGTAAAGGTCGATTTGTTAATGCGAAAAATAAAATGGAAGTTTATTTTAATCAATTTTTTTGTAGAGAAGATAGTAGTTACGCTGTAATTATTGAAGATGATACTAGAGTTGCTTACGCTTATCTTTTAAGAAACAATGAAATAGTGAGTGATGTTTGGTTGTACAATAGTATGGAGCCTCCCGATGTAGTTGACTGGAAGGAGTTGGGTAATGCCCCTTTTTTTAACACCGCTGAGTATACAGATGATTTAGGAAATGGGAATACTGATGTATTAGGGAGAATTGAGATAACATGGTCGATTTCCAAAAAAGTCAGTGCCTTTGTTGAATTGAACAACGGTGTAAAAGCTTTGCTAAAAGAAGGAGCTAAACCGGGTTGGTCAAATAATGTAAAGAAATCAGGTCCGTTAGCTCTGCAACTGATAGCGTTTAACGACAAAAAAAGCACATAGAGGAGAATTAAATGTTCTAATGTTGAGATTAGTATTGAATAATGAAAATATTAATAACGTTAACTATTTTATTTCTGAGTACATGTCAGAAATCAAGCACAGAGAAATTTAAGGTATTGAGAATACATCCTGTCGCTCAAGATTTATATTGGGTTTATATAGAAGATATAATTGATTCAAAACTTTATCGTATAACAAGTATCAAAAAAGAACCAAGAGGTGCCGAAGATGTTATAAAAGAAGGAGAAATAATTAAATTAAGATTAGAGAAATCAAAAAAGAATATCAAATTCAAGGATAGTAGGGTTTTTAAAAACAATCGAGAAACCTCTTTTCAAAAGGATTTTTTCAAAGGACGAAAGGTAGCACTTAATTATTATTCTCCTTGTTTAAATGGCTTGGGTAATATGTGTAATTAACGATTCTGATAGGGTGAGTGAAATGATCTGAATAGTAGGTGCTTCTTTAGTAATAACAATGTCGTTTTCTTTTCAGGAAGGCGCCAAAACTGTACTGAAAAGGAGTTGCATCAGGATAGCTAATGCTCTAGTGTTTTTATGTCAGATGAACGTCGTGATAGAAATTGTCATTAAAAAGTACCATAATATTGATTGATTAAATGAATGAAGTTAACGTTGAAAAAAATGAGGAAAAAGAACTCCCTGTTCCACACATATGGAGAGCTAGTTTTAAGGCAATCATAAACGCTTTTGTACATAAGGATTATCACTTAAGTTCAGGTGTAAAAAATGTGAATCCAATTTCAAATGAAATTGCTGAACAAATCAAAGAGTACATCGAAGATTATGGAGAAGAACTAATTGATCTTCCAGAGGAAACTTGGAGTTCATCGGTTTCTATGGATTATGGCGAATATTGGAATGTGCTCATAGACCTTTATACAAAAGAGGAAGGTGAGAGTGATTTAGTTTTGAATGCTGAGGTAAGAGAGAGGGGGGAGGAGTACTTTGTCGATATTCAATGTGTTTTTGTTTTTTTAGGTGCTTAAGGAGTCACAATTGTTTAGAATTTTTGATGAGAAAATCACGAGCTACAGTTAATAGAATAGACCCCGATACCGAGTCACTGTGTCGTATTCGTGTCATCAGAGAACAGTGAAAAGTAACATTGTAAACTAAAAATCAGATAGCAGCGAAACCCCACTCGTCAGAAATATTTGATAAGTTGTCCTAATGTAAAGGGAAAGAAATTATTGATAAGGTAAATCGTAAGACAAATAAAAAGAAATGTAGGAACGATAACAGGTCTGTATTAAGATAGGTCGGCAAAATATTTTTATTTTTTAAGTAATATTATGAGAAGTAACTTTAAAACTATTATAAAATATCTCAAAGAAAGAAGAGATATGTTAATTCCTAATAAAGATTCCTATGAATGCTTAACTTCTTTTTTAATAGGGTACGGTATGGGAAAAGAGGAAAGTGGTGAAACGGATGTTCTTAATGATTTCCATGGTTGGTTGGAAAATAAAGAAGGGAGAAATTTTAGTCTACATTGGGGGAGTTATATTTTGCATATTTTGTGCAATGGAGATGAAAAAAAAGCGATCAATAAAGTCTTAGATTTATTAACAGAATTTGTCAACGAAACTTCCCCTGATGGCGCAAGTATGTCAGATTAATGGCTAGTGCTAGTATGTACTTGTGGCCCCGCTCCTACACGAATTTTATCCAGTGTTGAATAAGATTAGATAATACGCAATCAAAGTTTAAAAATATCAGGAAGTCAGCGTTCTTGAAATTAACATAAAAATTAAACCCTATAAATTCAAGTAATGAGAAATCATACTTTGATAACCATACTAGTGTTATCCTTTTTAAGTTGTAAGCCTAAAAATAGCATCAATAGTAGTAAAGAGGAGGGTACGGTTAAAAACTCTGGAGAAGTCGAGGTTTTGTATGAAAATAATGATACGATTTTAAAATTTGTGAGTAACAAAAAAGGGTATGGTATTTTTCATTGGGGGATCGTCGACAAATTTATGAACCATAGTAAGGATAGTTTATATCTAGATGTTATAGATAGAGATATTACAAAAATAGGAAATAGCTTTGTTTATACAAAAGCTTGTGGTACAGCGTGTAAATTCTCGTTAGTGTTGCCAGTTGCTAAGGAGAAGCAAGGTGTGGTCCTAATGTATCCATTAATAAAAGACCAAAAATCAGGATTTTTGATAGCCAAAGGAGATGAAGATAATGTATTGGTATCAATTATGGATTTGAAAACTTTTAAGGTAAGAAAAATCGAGAAAGCATTTGATTTGAAGAAAGTACCACCAAGCTTGGCAATTGATACCTTATGGATAAATCACTTAAAATTGAGTGTAAAATGGATTGATAAAGAAGGGAAATTAGATTTCGGAGAATTTGAATTGACTCAAAAGTAGTTTTGAATATGTTGATAATTAAGGGGTTGAAGTTAGCTGTCGGAAGTTTTTGGAGTGTAGTTGTCATAAGTAATAACCACTGAGTTGACGCTGTTTCTATTAGTGGTCTGAAAACATTTGTAAACACCTAGTTCCTATTGGTTTCTACTTGTTAGCTTTTTTAAGTCACCTAAACTATTGATTTTACTAAAAAGCGTAAAGAGTTTATAACCGAGGTTTTACACGGTTTTGTGTTTCAAAATATCCCCTTGTTGGAAACAACGGAAGAGCTCACTAAAAAAGTATGATCCTAAAGCAGTGAGCTCAATAAGTAGTTTACACCAGGTCTTCACATAAAAATCCCTGCTGAGTAACCATGTTGATGATGTCGTTTTCTTCGAGTTCATCTGCAGCTTCTATTCGGAGTACTTTGTCTCTGTCTTCCAAGTCTACTGACCAGTCCAGAATTCCTTCTTGTTCCATAAAATTAGGAGCAATCGACTCAAAATCATTGGAGTTATTGATATTCGTTTTTAAAATAAAAAGTTTCATAGTACTTAGTTGGTTTTGTAGTTAGTTTTCTTTGTGTTGAGAGCGTTCCACAAAGTTTTTATAGGCTTCTTTACCTTCGTGTTTCCAAAATTCGTCATAGTGTTTCCAGTCTTCACATTCTTCACTGTCAGAATAGTGACGGAGTTTAGCTACCCAATCACTGCGTTCTGTTTGTTTAGGAGTGCAGCGTTCGCGTTTTCTACGCTCGCAAAAATTGCCAGAGCTAAACAGTATTCTACTCAAAATAAAGAGTCCAATGGCCTGCCAATAGCTGATGGTAGGTAATTCAAATAAGTCGGGCATTAACCAGTTCCAAAGCCATTGAATACCGTAACCAAAGGCAAATACAAAGGCGGTGATGGCAAGAGCTCCGAAAATGACTTTCCCGACAATGACGAGCGGAGTATTTTTGTTGAGTTTTGATTTAAATGAGGTCATACTTGCGGATTTAAATTTTTTGAAAGTTCTGTAAATAAAATGCTTAATGCTCTGTGTCGTCGTGACATGAGGGTTCCCTGAGGAACACCGAGTTCTAGTGAAAGCTCCTGATAACTATAGCCCTGGATATCTACTGCCCAAATAATATCGCGATACATCGGTTTTAAAGCAAGGATATGCTTTTTTAGGAGTAAGTAGGTTTCTTCATTGTCCAAATGAAATTCGGTGGCTAAGCTATCGAACTGCTCGAGGCTAAGAGAGGAGTCCGTGGCCTGCGGTAACTCTCTTTTGGGTTTTTTGAGGAGGTCAATGGTTTTGTTTCGCAAGGAGCGATATACAAATTGTGCTACATTGTTGATCGAGGCAAAACTATCGGCACCAGAAAAGAGCTTGTAGGCAACATCCTGAACTACATCTTCCGCATCAATGGTACCCGATACCCTGGAAGCTACATAATGCTTCAGCGACTGGTACTCCTTGTTGAAGAAGTGCGTAAGCTTTTTTCTATTTTCCGATTTGACACTCATAAACCAGCGATTGTTTCATGCTTTCATTTATAAAGACGAGCTATTGTAAATCTATTGCATTTTTTTTTAGTTTTTTTGAAAAAAAGTGGGTTTTGTATCGGGAGTTGTAAGTGCTTATGAGCGAAGTGTTCAATGCTAATGATTTGGTAATTAGAAGCTTTTTTGGGGAAGTGCTTAAAAAATGATACCTTTAAGAGAATGTTGACTGGACAGGGAACTTAGGAGTTTTAATTACCAGTAACATTCCTCATTTTGTCAAAATTTAATTGATCACCTACTATGAGTTCAGAGAAAAAGATGCACTGGTTACCTACCAGTCAATTCAGCGTTTTGAAAATTATTCGAGTTCAAATCAAATCAGATGTAGAAGGATTAAAGGGGTGGGTATTTTACCTGCGTAAATTCCGAGAGGATTATACAGCAGAGGGCGATGACTTTTTGGACCGTTCAATTCTTGAAGGCATACAAAAGGTATACCTAGATAGTAGATTAATTGTGAGTAAGAACATTTTTTTCGAAGGGCAACTCGGAGAACTATTGTCGCTCTACAGCGGGAATACGGATGAGAAATTCACGATTAATTTTGTACCTAAAATTACTGCAGAGTATTTGAAAACAGCCTTACAACAGGAGTTGTATTCGCACGCTCGCCTGTTTTATTTTGTGAGAACGTCAAAAGTACTCCTCGGCGAAAAAGCTTATTTAGCACGTCAGGCGGAGGCGGAAATTCCCTTTGAAAAAATGCAGGATTTTTATCGTGAAATAGCACTGGAAAACTTTAAGGAACTAGGATTTTGAATACAGATTTAGCGATACTATCATTAGTATAGTTTCTTGGGTTTTTATACCTTTGTGTATCAAAATGTTGAGAACGGTAATATGTATACGATAAAAGGTAAAGAATATCCTTGTTGCACCAGTGTAACTATGGGGATTATTGGTGGTAAATGGAAAACGGTGATTCTCTTTTATTTAATTGCGGGAGATTTGCGTTATAATGAGCTCCGTAAAAAAATGAAAGGCGTGACCGAAAGAACGCTGAGTTTACAATTACAACAATTACAGGAAGATGGCGTGGTGCTGAGAACCGTTTATACCAACAAACCACCCTTAAAAGTAGTGTATAGTTTAACGGACTTTGGGAAAACATTAATCCCTTTGTTAAAGTCGATTGCCGCTTGGGGCGAATTTGTGGTCGCTGAACACGATACCGAATCTAATACGGCAAAAAGTACTTCCTAAGAAGCACTTTAGTACTAGTGAGTTTAGGCGATTTTAGTGCCGTTTTTTACCGGTCGTTCCGGATTGAGTAGTGTCACTTCTTTGTCGTCTCCTAAGCCACCTAAAACCAAACATTCACTCATAATAGTTGCGATTTGTTTTTTCGGAAAGTTAACGACCGCTACTACCTGTTTGCCAAGTAAATTTTCAGGAGTGTAAAGAGCAGTAATTTGGGCTGAGGTCTTCTTAATTCCGATGGCTCCAAAATCAATCTCCATTTTATAGGCTGGGTTGCGAGCCTCTTTAAAGAGTTCTGCTTTTACAATCGTACCAACCCTCATATCCACTTTGGTAAAGTCTTGCCAACTAATAGTTTCTTGTGCTGTTGCGTTCATATGTCTTTTTGTTCTAAATATACTAGATTTTAAGGAAAAGCGTGAGGGGTTCCTCAATTTGTAAAGACTTAGGTGTTTTTTGATGCTTGTTGCAGCTTTAACAAGCGTTTGGCAGCATTAAAAGGCGTGGTACTGCCGTTCTCTAAATTTTCGATTTCGTTTTGTAATGCTTCCGGAACATTAGGGCTGTTGTAAAAGCTTGCTTTAAGTTGTTGTTCAATGGTTTCTAGTAGCCAATAACTATTTTGTGACGTTCTTTTTTCTTGAAAGTATCCGTCCTTTTGTGCCTGTTGCATATAGGTGTTGATCATGGCCAAAATTTCGTCGATCCCTTTAAAGTGCAGCGCACTCGCAAGCAGTACTTTCGGGGTCCATCCGTTGTCTTTTGGAGGGTATAAGTGCAAGGCCCTCTGGAAAGCCACTTTGGCAATTTTAGCGGGTTTTTCATTGTCGCCGTCGGCTTTGTTAATCACGATAGCATCGGCCATTTCAATGATTCCTCGCTTGATACCTTGCAATTCGTCACCAGCTCCTGCAAGTTTTAGCAACAAGAAAAAGTCGACCATAGAATGCACCGCAGTTTCAGATTGCCCCACACCAACGGTTTCTATAATAATATGATTGTAGCCAGCAGCTTCACAAAGGATTATACTTTCCCTGGTTTTTTGTGCTACACCACCTAGTGAAGTTCCCGAAGGAGAAGGTCGGATAAACGCGTTTGGATCGGTAACCAATTGCTCCATACGGGTTTTGTCGCCTAAAATACTACCTTTATTTACCGAGCTACTCGGGTCGACAGCCAATACAGCTACCTTGTGCGACTGCGCCGTTAAAGCCAGTCCTAATGCTTCGATAAACGTACTTTTTCCTACACCTGGAACTCCTGTAATTCCAATACGCACAGAATTGTTCGCAAAGGGAAGACAAGCTTCGATAATTTGATTGGCTTTTTCCTTATGTTTAGGATTGGTACTTTCTATTAAAGTGATCGCCTTGCTTAAATAGGTAATGTTCCCCGCACAAATTTGTGTTACAAATTCGTCCACAGTAGGTTGCGAACGCCTACGTAATTTAATTTTTTTGGCGGCCGATTTATTAGTGGTTGGTGGAGGTACAACGCCTTCTTTTTCGCTAAGGGCTGATTTCTTTTTACTGGTCATATAGGCTAAAAACAAATATAAATGTAAATTTAAAAAGAAAATTTTTCAGAAAATGCAACGCGGTTAAAAAAGTATCGTCTTTAGGGTAACTTAGATAAAATGAGCGAGACCAAACAGCTACATCAAACGATCATAGAGGCGTGTAAGTTAAACGACGCCAAAGCACAAATGCAATTGTACGACAGGTACAGCCAAGCTATGTATACAGTTGCACTTCGTTACGTTAAAGAGGTAGCTGAGGCTGAAGATGTAATGCAGGAGGCGTTTATCAAGGCGTTTAAAAAGATACACCTGTATAAAGAGGAGGTAAGTTTTGGCGCCTGGTTAAAGAAAATTGTAGTCAACCAAAGTATAGACAGTTTAAAAAAGAAAAAAATTGCCTTGGTGAGCATCAATGAAGAAATCACTGAACAAGCGTATCACGATACTTGGGAAGTGGCTCCCCATATTCAACGTGCGGATGTGGTGAAGGCCATCAGTGAATTGAGTACAAAATACCAAGTGGTGTTAAATTTGTATTTGTTAGAAGGCTACGACCACAGTGAAATTAGTCAGATTCTGGGGATTTCAGAAGTCACGTCGAGAACGCAACTGATGCGTGGAAGAAAACAAGTACAACAAATTTTAAAAAAGAAGCATTATGCATAAAGATATACGTGAAATAATGAAGGAAGAACACTCAGAAACTACAGAAGTTTCTTTGGGGCATCGTGCGAGATTTCAACAAAAGTTAATGGAGGAACTCCACAGTACCCCAACAAAGCGCAAAAGGACATCCAATCTTTGGTGGTACGCGGCGGCATCGATACTCGTGGTAGCCTTGGCTATCACCGGGTATTACCGAAGCCTGACAACCAGCTTACCCCTTGACCCGAGTCCCGTACAGTCGAGTGCAAGTGAAGAGTATCCGATTAGTTTGGGGAGTATTTCGCCTGAACTCAAAACCATAGAATCGTATTACACAAACACCATTAATTACGAGTTGAGTAAACTCGAATTAACCCAGAGTAATAAAGAATTATTTGATGGTTATTTGTCGCAATTAAGTGACTTGACCAAAGAGTATAAATTATTGACCAAAGAGCTCAATACCAAAGGAGTCAATAATGATATAATCAATGCATTGATTGGGAATTTGCAACTGCGCGTTCAGCTGTTAAAGCGCATGCAAAAACAATTAGAAGAATTTAAAAAACCAATTCAAAATGAAATGCAATCCATTTAGACTGCTCATTTGCAGTATGCTGTTGACGACGGGAGTAGTTGCCCAAAAAACAACAAAGACATTTAAAGAAGATTTTAAAACGAACAAAGACGTCGCTATTGAAATTGACGCGTCTCATGCTGAAATAGCGGTGACAACCTGGAACAAAAATCAGGTAGCCGTCGAAGCCACCATTACGGTAGAAGGAATTGATAAAAAAGAAGCTGAACGCTATATAAAACAATGGGATTTTGAAGCGCTTGGCAACAAGTCAAAAGTTAGTATCGAAGCCCATTCTGGAAATTCTTGGAGTACTGGTGAACACGGTGTGACATTCTATAATATGAACGATATGGGAGAGCTGTCGTCATCGAATATGATTGTTATAAACGAAGATTTCGATCAGGACTTTGTAGTAATCCCGGAAATTGAGATTCCTGAAATTGAATTTGACGAAATTGCTATTCCAGATTTAGAAGATTTAGATTTCGATTTTGACAAGTATGAACACGATGGAGATTCGTATTTTTTTACCTGGAAGGATGGTGTGAATAATATCAGCATCAAGTCAAAAAAGGAGTGGGAAGAATTTAAAAAGACGAAAGAGTACAAAAAATTCAAAAAAGAACACGAAAAGCGTCTTTTAGAACTCAAAAAGCAAAAAAGAGCCATTGCTAAAAGTAGAGCAAAGCACAGAAAAGCACTTTTAGAACACAAAAAGGCATTGGCTGTACATCGTAAAAAACACCAATTGGCGCATAAAAAAGCGATGTTAGAGGCCAGAGTAGCCATGAAAAAATTGAACAAAGAAAAGATTGAAAAGGCTTTGGCTAAGGCGCAAAAAAGCTTAAAAAACACCAATATTAGTTTTTCTTTTGTAGGGCCCAACGAGTTTACTGTAAATGGCAAAAAGGTGAAAATAACGAAGAAAATCACGGTAAAAGTACCTAAAAACGCCACCTTCGATTTAAATACACGTCACTGTAAGGTGAAGTTGCCAAAAACGAAGGCCAATGGGAAAGTTAGCTATGGAACCTTAAAAGCAAAAGCAATTGACGGCGGGAAATTAGACGTTTCTTTTGCTCCGGTGAGCATAGAGTCATTAAATGCTTGTTCTTTGTTCTTAAATAACGTAACCGATGCTAAAATAGCATCGGTTACCAATGCACAAATTAACGGAAGATCTTCTCGTATTGAGGTACTCAACTTGGCAGATAACGTAGCGCTGTTTAACGATTTTGGAGAGCTAAATGTTCTGAAAATTCAGCCCACAGCTACCGATGTTGTGATAGGTCTGAAATTCGGAGAGGCCACCATTGCCATTACTGGCTTGCAAAAGGAGATTGAGTACAGCTCAACGCAACCGATACAGCATTACAGTTCTCCTTCGTCGATAAAATTTTCGTTGGGAAGCGGAGCATCGAAAAAGGTAAACGGAAGTTTTAAAATTCAAACAGCCGATAAAAGCATTGAAATTCAGGGGAAACTCACTCAACTGACCCTGCGATAATTCCCCTTTTTTTCTTTGTTTTTTATTTTAAACTTCCTCTACATTCCATTTCGCTATTCTTTTTAAAGTGCCTATCTTTAGCATCTGTTAATAGTCACTTTTTCTATGGAATTATACAAAGAAAACCAACTTAAAATTTACAATTCATTATCAAAAAGCAAAGAGCTTTTTACCACTGTAACCGAAGGAAGAGTAGGGATGTACGTCTGTGGTCCGACGGTATACAGCAATGTACATTTAGGAAACATCAGAACCTTTATGTCCTTTGATATGGTTTTTAGATACCTGTTGCACTTGGGCTATAAAGTGCGATATGTACGAAATATTACCGATGCCGGTCACTTGGAAAATGATGCCGATGAAGGAGAGGATAGAATTGCTAAAAAAGCCCGATTAGAAGAGATCGAACCTATGGAGGTCGTTCAGCGTTATACAGTAGATTTTCATACCGTGGCAGCGAAGTACAACTTTTTGCCACCGAGTATCGAACCTACTGCTACCGGACATATCGTCGAGCAAATTGAAATGATCAAAGAAATCATGGATAAAGGATTTGCTTATGAAGTTAATGGATCTGTGTATTTTGATGTGTTGAAGTACAACGAAGACCACAACTATGGGATTTTGTCGGGTAGAACTATTGAAGATGCCATTCACAATACCAGAGCCTTAGACGGACAGTCTGATAAGAAAAATCCTCAGGATTTTGCCTTGTGGAAAAAAGCCGATGACCGACATATTATGCGATGGCCATCACCGTGGAGCGATGGATTTCCAGGATGGCACCTCGAGTGTTCCGTGATGAGTTCGAAGTATCTAGGAGAGCAAATTGATATACACGGAGGTGGAATGGACTTAAAGTTTCCGCACCACGAATGTGAAATTGCTCAGTCACACACCTGTTCAGGAGTACAACCCGTAAATTACTGGATGCATGCCAATATGCTGTTGTTAAACGGTCAAAAAATGGCAAAGTCAACAGGGAACTACATCCTTCCAGAAGAAATCTTAACAGGAGACAACGAAATCTTGCCAAAAGCCTTTAGCGCTGGTGTAGTGCGTTTCTTTATCATGCAAGCACATTACCGCAGTATTTTAGACTTTTCAAACAAGGCCTTGTTGGCTTCTGAAAAAGGATATCAGAAACTGATGGAAGCAGTGAAGTCCTTGGCGAGTATAGCCCCTGGAAAATCGAGTGATTTTGATGTGGCTGCCTGGAGACAGAAGTGTTACGATGCCATGAACGACGACTTTAATACGCCAATTTTGATTGCTAATATTTTTGAAGCGGTGAAGTTTGTCAACCTTTTAAAAGATAAAAAAGCGAGCAGTACAGCTGCTGATTTGGACCTGTTAAAAGAGACCATGCAAGTATTCGTCTTTGATATTTTAGGATTGATTGATGAAAATACCCAGCAAAGTGCAGGTAAGGTTGAAGGTGTTGTAGAACTTTTGATCAAGTTGAGAAAAGAAGCTCGTGAAAATAAAGACTGGGCGTTGTCCGATCAGATTCGCGATGAGTTATTGGCATTGGGAATCCAGTTGAAAGACGGAAGAGAAGGAACCACTTTTACCATCAACTAGTGAAAAAAATAGTAGCCTATCCGTTTATTTTGTTAGTTCGATTTTATCAAACAGCAATCTCTCCGTTTACACCTGCTACTTGTAGGTACTCACCAACGTGTTCACAATACACTTTGGAAGCTCTGCAAAAACACGGAGCCTTTTACGGAGGTTGGTTGGCACTAAAGCGAATTTTTAGCTGCCATCCTTGGGGAGGTTCAGGGTACGATCCGGTGCCTGAAAAGAAAGTAAAAACAAAATTAAAGAAATAAGTAAATGAATTTTTTATCCGTAGTTTGGGACACTGATCCAGAGATTTTTAAAATCTTTGGTTTTGGAGTTCGTTGGTATAGTTTAATGTTTGTGTGTGCATTCCTGTTAGGCCTGTACCTCATGAAAAAAATCTATATCGAAGACAAAGTACCCGTAGAAAAATTAGATCCTCTATTTATGTACGTATTTGTGTCTATGCTCATAGGGATGCGTTTGGGAGATGTGTTTTTTTACAGTTGGGAACATTATCAGAATAACCTCATTGAGATAGTTTTACCTATCAAGAAACAAGAAGGAGCTTCCTTTTTGTTTGGTTTGATCAACGGTTGGAAGTTTACCGGTTTTACAGGTTTTGCCAGTCATGGAGCGGCTATTTCAATTCCGATTGCCTTGTATTTTTATGCGAAAAAACACTTGCAAAAACCGTGGTTGTTTATCTTGGATAGATTGGGTATCATGGTGGCTCTGGCAGGATTTTTTATTCGTTTAGGGAACTTTTTTAATTCTGAAATCTACGGTAAATTGACTGAGTCGAGCTATGGAGTCATTTTTAAACTAACCGGTGGCCCCGATCCACGTCATCCAACGCAGTTGTACGAAGCATTTAGCTATTTAGCGCTCTTTTTCTTGTTGAGGTATTTTTATTGGAAAACAGACAAGAAAAATCAAACAGGATTTTTATTTGGAGTGTTTATGATCGTTTTGTGGTCGTTACGCTTTGTAATTGAATTTTTCAAAGAGCCACAAGCGGAAGGAAGAGAAGATTGGATTTTTAGTCCGCTGAATACAGGACAAGTACTGAGTATTCCCTTAGTATTGATCGGTGTTTGGTTGGTTATGAGAAAATCGTCAAACAAGGGTGCCTAAACCCTAGTAGTTATAAATTGACAAAGCCCCCAAAATTGCACAGGTAATTTTGGGGACTTTTTGTATTATTATAGGTTACATGTCATTTTCGGAAGCTGTCGGCCAGGAATTGAGCTAGGAGTTAGTGCGACGGTAGTAAAGCCGTTTTTGGTATAAAACGAGGCTGCATGAGGATCGGCAAGTAATTCGACCGTTTGGTAGTCCAGTTGTTGTAGGTTGTGTAAACAATGTTGTAACAGGCGTTGACCATAGCCCTTACCAATAGCTGTCGGACTTACAAAAAGGAAGTCGAGTTCAGCACTGCTTTCCGAAAGTGAACAATAGGCGTAAAACCCGATGAGTTTCTCTTGAACTTCACCTACGTATACAGTATGTTGCCTGAGATAGGCTGGAGTAATACGCAAATCTTCACGCCAACTGTCGAGTTGCTCTTGCGTATAGCCCCAATAGGCTTTCGAAAGTAGTGCCAACGTACTCAGTTCTTCGGCCTCTGTACTACGAGCTTTTCTTATGTGCATGTGTTTTTTTGAGTAAGATACAATTTTCTTTAGGATAATGATGATGGTGTCCAACAATCTAATAACCTGCTTTTAAGATTACCGTAGCCGAAAAAGCCTTAGAAAAGGAGGGATAGTTAGCCTTGATAATGAGATGTGGGGTTTAGGCAATGCCCTAGGGTGAGTGCTCACTAATAGAGGCGTTTTATTCGAAATCTGCCTAAAGGTTGATAGCTTTTTAACTGTTTTCCTGTTGAACTACTTCTGGTCGCTTGCGAAGGGGAAGTAATTTACCGTAGCTCAAGCAGCGCCAAACCCATTCTAACGGGCCAAAATTGTAATGGCGTAGCCAAAACCAACTCACCACTGTTTGGCAGCAGAAGACTGCGCAGGCTATTGCAAAAGTTTCTGATGGAGCAAAAGTTTCGTAGCGTGAAAATCCTATCGATGAAAAGAGGATAAGACCAACTAGGCTTTGTGCTAGGTAGTTTGTCAAAGCCATTCGACCGGGGAATTGTAATATGCTCAAAACTTTTTTTAACGGCGTGTAGTACCACAACATGCCAATAATCCACAGGTAAAAAAGGCCTGTAAATACATCGGAGAGAACCATGAGTTTTACGAAGTATTCTCTGTATAAACGATAGAGGTCGAGCTTATGGCCGAGCAAGTGGAATAAGAAATAGTAGCGGTAAGCACTGGTGCTGACCAAACCTATTAACATCGGAATGCTGATTTGTTTTAGCCATGGTTTCAGTCGGTATTGAAGTTGATTTTTACCGAGGTATATACCTAGTAAAAACATACTCAAGGCAATCGGCCCAAGAAAGCCCAATAACATAGGTAAATTACTAAAATATTCTAAGACTCTGAGTCGCATGCCCGCCGTATAATTACCATTTCTTATGAGTGTGCGCACGCTTGCTCCCGTGTGTTCTTTAAGGTAGTGTTCCGGGTGGTAATCTAGTAGATCAAAGAGGTTTGCAAATAAGGGATCGTAATACGGAAAGAGCAAAAGCAAGACCGATGTGAGGAGTAAAAGCCCGTTAGAGCGATGAACCAAAGGCAGCATAACCAGTCCGATAATGGCGTACAGATGGATCACATCCCCTGACCATAGAAAGAGGATGTGGGAAAGTCCGAAGCCCCATAAAATTCCCATGCGTCTATAAAAAAAGCTAGTTTTTTTTGCCGTGGAATCGCTGCGTTTTAACAGTTGCATAGCAATGCCTATTCCGAAGAGTAAGGAAAAAATAGGGAAGAACTTTGTATAAAAAAACAGTTGTAATAGCGTGGCGATCCCTTGGTCTAGAGCACTGGTCCATTGCAACGCAAACACGTCTTGATTTAAAAAAGTCGAGTTCATGATACCAATATTGACGACAAAGATGCCAAAAATGGCAAAACCTCGATATACATCTAATAATATGATTCTCTTCGCTTCAGAGGTGGGACGTTTCATAATTTTGAAATCAGTCTTGGTTAGCAGTGATTGCCTTTTGATATTTTACAAGCTTAGCAGGTGGAGCGGTGGTTATTTTCATAGCTGTTAATACGAGTTCTTCTACCATTCCAGTATCCCATGGATATTTTATTTTTAACGGAATGTCTCGATAGTAAATTACAAAGCCTTTCATGGCTGTTGTTTGCAAATGAAATTCGATATAGGAACAGTTTTTTTCTTGAAAGAGCGTGTCCTTTTGTTTTGTAATGACAGCACCGTCGTGCGCTTTAGCCCAAGCTAGGGAATTTACAACCTTCTCATGGGCAAATTCTGGTGAGTTTTCCGCGCTTACAAAGTCAGAATCATTCATAAAAACATGGGCTAAACTGTCGTTCTTTAAAAGGATCAAGTTGGTTTTAAATTGCTTTGCGGAGTCGATCATTTCAACCAATTGCGAAGCTCCGTAATTACTGAAATACAATTTCTGATGTACCGGATTTTCGAGTAGTGGGAAGGTTATTTTATAACGGAGTTCACCGTTGGGAACAGCGTATTTTGCATAACTGTTTTTTTGTGAACTTCCCAGGCATAATCCCAGCGATACAACTGCTGTCATAGCTGTTTTCATCATATACTTAGAGTTTCATTTTTACAGTCGCATTCAGGACTCTACCCGTCATATAATTCGGTATACCGTATTGGCGTTTACTGTAGGCATCACGTACCCAAGTATTGGTATTGGCATTTCGAATATCGAACACATTGAATAATTCGAGTCCAATGGTGAGTTCTTTAAAATGCTGTAAAAAACCTGCAGTACTTTTTTTGTTGGCATCGGCCAACACATAAGAGACTCCGATATCTGCACGCTTGTAGTCATTGAGCCTACTTTGGAATTGATATACGTCTGAATAGGCTGGAGCACCTCCTGGTAGTCCAGTATTGTAAACGATGTTTAAATAGGCCTTTAAATCGGGTAAATTTGGCACGTAGTCCTGAAACAATACTCCGAACTTTAAGCGTTGATCTGTAGGACGTGCTATATAGCCTTGTCCATTGATGTTTTCTTCCGTTTTTAAATACCCAAAACTCACCCAACTATCGCTCCCTGGAACAAATTCACCGTTTAAGCGGATGTCTAAACCATAAGCATAGGCCTTGGCTAGGTTGTCAGCACGATATCGAATACGGACATTGTCAACCGAATAGGCATTTACCTGACTTAGGTTTTTGTAATAGAGTTCACTAATGAGTTTGAATGGTCGATCCCAAAGTACAAAACTGTACTCGTTAGCACCTACAATATGTATGGCTTCTTGGGCCTGTACTTCCGGCTTAATAGTACCGTCGTAACCGCGTAACTCCTTGTAAAAAGGGGGCTGGGCATACCAACCTCCAGAAATCCTGAACATCATATCGCTTTCCCAATCTGGTTTGATCGCAAATTGAGCTCTAGGGCTAAAAGTAACGTGACTCTTACTTGCTTGCAGTGCAGTTTTTACGCGCCAGAAATGAGCGCGAACCCCTGCGTTAAACCAAATTTTGTGGTCACCCCAATGGGTTTGTCTGCTAAACTGGGTAAATCCTGAAAGACGTGTAATATCAATGGTATTTTGAGCTTTGACGTTCTGAAAAGGTTCAATGGGCCCAGTAAAAGGTTGGTAGGGCTGATCATTGATGCTATGATGAGGCGGACGTACATTGAATCCTAATGAATCGATGACTTCCCATTCATTAATGCGGTCTTTGATATTTTCGGTTTGAAGTTTGATTCCTGCGCGCCATTCGTTTTGGCCGTCTTTGATAGTGGCACGAACCTGAACAGAATTAATCAAGGCATCCAAATCATTACGGGCATGGTTTATTTGCGATCCAATTCCCTGTGAGAATTGTACTTCTCCAAAGTTTTCAGAACCGATATTACTATCTACTTCTCCTAAATTATAAGCGGCAGCAATGTCAAAGTATTCTTCTTCTTGGGTGTTAAAACTAGAAACTGTAGTGGTTATTTTAATATCCTCGTTTACTTGGTAATCAGCAGATAAGGCTCCGAATAAGGTTTTAAACTGATCTTGCTCTTGACCTCGGTAAAACACGATGAGCTCTAACGGATTGGCCAAGGTACCAAAACGGGTTCTGCGCGTCAGTGGTTGGTAATTGTATTCGTTTAACGAAAAGTTTCCCAAAAAGTTCAATTGTAATTTATCATTCAGACGATAGCTCAAAAACGACTGAACGTCGGTAAACTGAGGCCTGAAATTTACTTCTGTTTGTTTGCTGTTTACAAACAGGCTGTTGTCGCGATAGCGAAGCCCAACCAACACACTGAGGCGATCGTTGTAATAACTGTCTTCAAAAGTAGCACTTCCTCCGAGCATACTCAGGTCTACCTGCAAGCCAAACTCAGTAGGTTTGCGATAGGTAATGTCCAAAACGGACGACAATTTATCACCGTATTTCGCTTGAAATCCACCAGCTGAAAAGTTGATGTTTTGGATCATGTGTGTATTGATAAAACTCAAACCTTCTTGCTGTCCTGAACGTATGAGAAAAGGGCGGTAAACTTCAATCCCATTGACGTATACGAGGTTTTCATCGAAATTACCTCCACGAACGTTGTACTGGGTACTCAATTCGTTATTATTGCTCACTCCTGGCAAGGTCATTAAAACATTTTCTACTCCGGCATTAGCTCCGAGTAGCGTTTGTACTTTTTTTACTTTAATCGTGGTGATTCCTTGGGCCTCTTTGTTTTTGTTTTTGACAACAACCTCGTTGAGCTTTTCATTCAACGCTTTTAATTTAGGTGAAAAGGTAAAGGTCTTTACTCCACGTGCAGTAAACTTTTTGACCACTTTCTTAAACGATACATGGCTATAGGTAACGGTCACCGTTTTTCGGATGGGAATTCGGAATTCGTAAAATCCACTGGCATTGGTTGTCGTTCCTTCGTTCAGATAGCTAATGGCAACACCTTCAATAGGGTTGTTGTATGCATCGGTTATAATTCCTTTGACGGTTGCTGTTCTCTGAGCAAAAAGCACGCAAGGAAATAGGAGTAATATGATTAGTTTGTTCAAAATGAAAGGTTTTACTTTTTAAAAAACGTCGCTTTTAAGGTTTTGGTATTCCCGACGTTGTCTGCGACTACAATTTTAAAGATATGTTTGCTGCCAACCAACTTTTTATCGCTAAAATCGTAGGTCAAAATACCTCTTTTGTGATTGTATTCCATTAAAATCCATTCACCGTCAATGCTTGCCTTGAAACTGCGTATTCCCGACTGGCGATCTTTGATTTTAACTTTTAGGGTTTTATTCTTGCTAATCCATTGTTTGTTGTAGAAGTTGAGCGGTTGAATTGTAGGTTTTTTTGTGTCAAACTTCAAGGTGTAGCTTCCAAGTGCTTTGGTGGAGGTATATACTTTGTCTAGTTTTTTCTTTGTAGAGACATACCTGGGGTATTTAGGATAATTGACATTGGCGATGTATACCTGTTGTTTTTGAAGTGCTGATAAGTAGCCCGTCTCAAAAGTAAGGGTATACCTCTTGTCTAACGGAATCGTTGTGTTGTGTATGTGGGCCACTCCTTCTTCGACGGAAAAATCAATAAAGCAATCCTCGTAAAAAGTGTTTTTCGGAAAGGCCACCTGAACGTTTTTGTCCTGAAATCGAATAAACTCGTTTGCTTTAATTTTAAAAGCCGTAGTGTCCTTTTGGGTAAATACGGCATTGGCGGCAACTCCTTTTACAGGAATGTGAATGGTACTGCTGTTGTTTTCAATATCTTTTGCAATGATGTCAATGCTGTAATTTTGTGCTGGTGAGATGGTGATAACTCCATTGTTAACGAGAGTTTTGTAGAGCTTCAGTCTATTGGTCGTGACTTTGTGGGTTTTTTGAACGCGTTGTTTATAGCTCTTATAATAAGGGTAATCGATATGGAGATTGATGTATTTGCTTTCCGCAAATGTAAAGCTTTCCACATCGTGATAATACACCGTTTGTCCGTTTACCTTCATTTTAATACTGTACACACCGTTTTTATTCGAAGCGCCGTTGAGTCGGTCAAAAACAGCGAGCCCAAAACCTATTTCACCGCTGGCAGTGATAGGATTTGTACGATAGGTACCCGGTCCTGTTTTTTTGAGAGGAAGGGCCGTTTTACTGGCTCCGTTATTCACTCTTGACGCAACATCCATAGGATAGGCAAGCAAGAATTTGATGAGCGGTGCAATGGTATCTTTTGGGTGGAGGCCAAACAATAAGGGATTGATAATACGATCCGTTTTGCTTTCTCTGATTTCGTAGTGTAGGTGTGGTCCACCTGAACTTCCGGTGTCTCCTCCGTAACCGATGAGTTGTCCTTTTTTTACAGGAAACATATCTTGGCTGGGAAAGAGATTCCCAATGGCGTATTTTTTCTTTGCGTACTGTGTTTTCTTAACGTGTTTTTGGATGGCAGGAGCAAATTTTTGCAAATGGGCGTATACCGTTGAATACCCATTGGGGTGTTTTAGATACAGTGCCTTACCAAAACCGTATTGTCCTACTTTTATCCTTGAAACGTAACCGTCTGCAGCTGCGTAAATAGGGAGTCCTTCTTTTCCTTGCGTTTTTATATCAATACCCGAATGAAAGTGGTTGCTTCGCAACTCTCCAAAAGTACCGGCAAGTACTATGGGAATTTTCAGCGGAGGGTCAAAGTAGTCTGTAGGATAACTCTTTTGGGCCGGGCTCAATTGGCTTATAAAAGCAAAAAAAATAATAAGGTAAAATCTCAAAATGGCAATAGTTTTACAACAAATTTAGAAAATTTAAGTTAAAACTGTAATCGTTTGAAACCGAGGTTACTTTGAAAATGTTGTAAAAATTTTGTTAAATTCAAGGTTATTGATAACTTTGTAGAAATAGTTTTATTCGGAGAAATTAATGAGTAACACTCAAGAAGCAATTCATTTACTGGAAGATAGACTCAAGGAGTTGTTGTCCAACTATGAATTTTTGAAGGAGGAAAATCGAATTTTATTCGAGAACAATGCAAGGTTACAACGTTTATTACAAGAAAAAGAGCAAGAATTAAATACAAAGGAAGAGAAATTGAATTTGTTGAAAATTGCCAAAACTATTGAAGGCAGTAACGAAAACACGAGAGAAACAAAACTCAAAATAAATGCTTTGGTCAGAGAGATTGATAAATGTATCAAACTCTTGAGTACCTAAAAACGTTCTTTACATGGGAAAGTTAAAAGTTAATGTTGTAATTGCAGGTCGAACCTATCCTTTAAATGTGCAGAGTACAATAGAAGAGGAGGGGATGCGAAAGGCTGCTAAAACCATTAACGAATTGATCGCAAAGTTCGAGCAGAGCTATGCGGTAGCTGACAAACAAGATGTATTGGCAATGTGTGCCTTGCAGTTTGCTTCTAAGCTAGAGATTGAACGCATTACCCAAGAAAGTGAAGACGCAGAAGTATTGAAACAAATAGCTGTGCTCAACCAATTGTTGGACGAGCATTTATAGATAAGAAAAAAGTTCTTTAAAATAACAAAAGTAAAATACTGCCTACATTGATAAAATGTTTAATAAACTCAACGCTATTCAATTAGAAAGGATGAGTCGTGGTTAGGAAAGCACGCCCGCTTGCGGGATCCTTGAGCAACCAGTTAGTCCTAAACCTGTTTTTAGGAGTTTATAAAACCTTATTGATGTAGGTTTTTTTATACACACAAATTAATCATATGGAATTAGCATATATTGCATTAGCTAGTATTATTGGTCTGACTATTGGATTTCTGATAGCGAAAATGCTGGAGAAGACAAAGGCGAACAAATTGATCGAAGAGACCAAGAAGGAGGCTAAGAATATTATAAAAGAAGCAAGGGTAGAAGCCAATGCGATAAAAAAAGATAAGATCTTTCAAGCGAAAGAAAAATTTATTGAATTGAAGTCAGAACACGAAAAGGTAATTCTTTCTCGTGAAAAGAAAGTGGGAGATGTTGAAAAGCGCATTCGCGATAAAGAAAGTCAAGTATCTTCGGAGTTGGATCGTAACAAAAAGCTGAACAAGCAACTCGAAAAGAAACAGGCTGACTACAATTACAAATTGGATTTTTTAGATAAAAAAGAGTCTGAAATTGAAAAGTTACACAAGCGTCACGTAGATATGCTAGAGCAAATTTCTGGGCTTTCAGCAGATGAGGCGAAGACCGAGTTAGTAGCGTCGTTAAAAGAAGAGGCGAAGTCAGATGCGATGAGTTTTATTCAAGATACCGTTGAAGAAGCTAAAATGACTGCCCAACAAGAAGCGCGAAAAGTAGTATTGAATACCATTCAACGCGTAGGAGTAGAGCAGGCAGTAGAAAATTGTGTTTCTGTATTTAACTTGGAGTCTGACGACGTAAAAGGTAGAATTATCGGTAGAGAAGGTAGAAACATCCGTGCATTGGAAGCCGCTACTGGGGTTGAAATCATCGTAGATGATACTCCAGAAGCCATCATCCTTTCGTGTTTTGACCCTGTTCGTCGTGAAATCGCAAGATTGTCGATGCACAAGCTCGTTACTGATGGTCGAATCCACCCTGCGAGAATTGAAGAAATCGTTCGAAAGACTGAGAAACAAATCAAACAAGAAATTATAGAAGTAGGAAAGAGAACTGTTATTGACCTTGGAATTCACGGATTACATCCTGAATTGGTAAAAACCGTAGGTCGTATGAAGTACCGCTCTTCTTATGGACAAAACTTATTACAACACTCGAGAGAAGTTGCTAATTTATGTGGTATTATGGCTGCTGAATTAGGCTTGAATGCAAAAGCAGCGAAACGAGCAGGATTGTTACACGATATTGGTAAGGTGCCAGAAACAGAAAGCGAATTACCACACGCATTATTAGGAATGCAATGGGCAGAGAAATACGGAGAGAAAGCAGATGTTTGCAATGCCATTGGAGCTCACCACGACGAAATTGAAATGAAGAGTATGATCGCACCGATAGTACAGGTATGTGATGCGATTTCAGGAGCTCGTCCAGGTGCCAGACGACAAGTGTTGGATAGCTATATCCAGCGTTTAAAAGATTTAGAGGATATCGCATTTGGATTTACAGGAGTACAAAAAGCTTATGCAATCCAAGCGGGTAGAGAGTTGCGTGTACTCGTTGAAAGTACCAAAGTAAACGACGCAAAAGCTGCGGAACTATCATTTAATATTTCTCAAAAAATTCAAAATGATATGACCTATCCAGGACAGGTGAAGGTAACCGTTATCCGTGAAACAAGAGCGGTAAACGTAGCCAAATAACAGCTGTCAACAACGATAAATTCTTAGTTAGAAAAACCAAGTGGCCCGAGCCACTTGGTTTTCTTTTTAAAATAAAAACCTCCAGTTCAAACTGGAGGTTTTTGTTTTGAGTTGGCTATTTTAATTTCTTCTAGATCGTTTTGTTTCAGGATTCGCTCTGTAATACAAATCATCTCTATCAGAGTTTCTTTTACTCTTACGTCTTTTAAGGACACGTGCCTTTTGTCCAATATTGGCATTCGGAACGGCTCGGTAGTAAAAGAAGTTGTCGTCTTCTTTGAACTGACGGTAGTTGCGTCTGAAATCTCTTCGGTAAAAGTACACATCGTCATAGTCGTATTCATCACCGATACTGATGTCGATATCGATGTTAACATCATCGTCGCAGTGATCGATGTCTTGGTAATACCCACCTCTTTTGATATATCCTCGGAAGCTCGGGTGCCCCCAGCGATCATAACGAATTCTCATATTTCCGATTCTGGTTAATTGACCTCTCCTGTACTGCATAAATACACTACCAATACGTTTTACATTTCCTCTGAAATCGTAGTTGATATATACGGTACCTACACGTCTGACACGGCCATTGCGATCGCGCTCTATGCGCACACCATTTGATACACGTGTCCTTCTCCCGTTGTAATCGACATATCTGGTAGTTCTGTGATGGGTGTTAAAATCAAAATCTCCGTTGAGGAAAACGTGAAATTTAATTCCTCTTTCAACAAAACTTAATACATCGTCATAGCGATTTACAACCCCAATTTTGCTAGTTGATTTGGTATTCGTATTGGCTTGTAGTGGAGCAAATAACATTGCTGCTAAAAAAAATAGTATCCCTGTTCTCATAATTGCTAATTTTAGGGTTATGCTTACTCTATATGCTTTTCGGCTTCCGCAGTTGTTTGAGTTATTTTCAAATTGCGTGCCAAAATTGTAGGTGCCTTTTTTGTAGAAAACTTTTCGGGTTTTAATTGATTGGTTTTTAGTGGTTTGAAAATGCTTGTTAAAATTACTGTTAGGTACTCGTAAAATACCCTATATTTATACGACTCACTTCAAAATTTAATTTTAGCTATATGATAGCCGCCATTGATAAGAATTTACAAAGAGGAATTACACTACTTACGAATATAACCAATGAACAATACAGCGATAAAACGGTGGCACCTTATTACTCGAGTATTGGAGCGCATATGCGACATGTATTAGATGTTTTTAGTTGTATAGTGAATGGAGTAGAGAAGGGGCATATTGATTTTTCAGATCGAAAGAGAAATACCTTGGCAGAAGAGCAAACTGTGGAAGGAATTAAGTATTTTGAGATGATTATTCAGGCCTTGTACGAGTTAGAAACACTTGATTTGAATCAGTTAATTGAAGTTACTGACGATTTGGGCATGGGAAGAGTTACCGCGACTTATACGCTTTCTAGTGCGTTAATACAGGCTCACAGTCATGCTATTCACCATTTTGCCAGTGTAGGCTTTATAGTTAACTCCTTAGGAATTGAATTACCCGATGCAGATTTCGGTTACAATCCGACGACACCGAGAGTAGTAAACAAGTAAAAATTACACCGATATAAAAAAAGGATACTATTGCGTAAATAGTATCCTTTTCTTTTGGGGTATATTTTATTTAATAGGGGTAACTTCTTATCTGTGAATGTAAATCCATCCCAATTGCGTTTTACTCAAACCGTCATCTCCGAATTTTAAAACGTAGAAGTAAGTTCCTACTGGTAAGTCATTTGTTTTGTTTACTGTTGCTCTTCCTTCAGAAGTCCCTTTCCAGTTATTTTTGTAATCTGTAGCTTCGTACACTTGATTTCCCCATCTGTTTACGATTGAAAGCGTATTGTTTTTGTATTGTTCTAAACCGTCAAATACTAAGGCTTCGTTTTTGTCATCTCCGTTAGGAGTAATGATAATGTTTACATCGCTTAAGTCACCGTCTGCGTACTCAGCTCCTATAGTGATAACTTCATACTCGTCTGGAGTAAAGGTTTTAGAGCTTACAGTTCCTGCATTAAGGTCACCGTTTACAGCAGTTCTACCTAAATCAATCCACTTGTTTTCAGTTTTGCTCCATCCAACAACACGTAATAAATTTACGTCTTCTGCAATTGCCGCCACGTTACTCGCTGCATTCCATGTTAATGTAATAGTTGTTGCTGCAGCTCCATCTAAGTCCCAAAATTCAACATTGCTGATAGTGTTTATGAACAATTGCTTTTCATTGGTGTCAAAGTTTTGACTGAACACATTACTAGGAGCTGTATTCGGATTTACTGCGTAGTAAGCACCTCTAAAGGTATTGTTTACATTTTGCGCAGGTAATACCATAGGTCTGAACTTATTGTCGTGTCCTATAGGAAAGATAAACTCATCCGTTCCTGTAACCGTAACATAACCGTCTACATATCTGCTGTCATCTTCACCTACTGATAACTGGTGGTTAATGTAATCTAAAGAGATACTCTGGTTGTTTCTCGGTGTAAACACTTTACCATTGATAAAGTTTAATTCATTGCTTACTCCTAAGCTCGTATATAATTCTACATCGTTTACTGCGTCTATTTCAACCTTGCTGAAGATAGCTCTGTTACTACCAGAAATCGCTCTGATTTCGCTGTCGCTGTAAAACCCTGCAAACCCTTGGTTGTCATTGTTTAATGTTCCGTCATTTATTAAGTCGGTGTGGAATCCAACCGCTGAACTCGTGTGCAATTTAACGTTTCCAAAATTGTGAAATGCTGATTGAGCATTCAAAAATAAAGGCATAAGTAATACCGTAATAGATAAAAAATTTTTCATAATACCCCCGTATTTTTTAATTATTTTTTATTATTCTTTTATTAAAATCGTATATGTCTTTTTTCTTTTAAATCATATAGGTTTATCGTTCATTCAGTTAATTTCGGTTAGTTTTTTTCAAGGCGACAAAGATATAAAATTTATCGATATAGCCAACTAACATTTTTTGTATCTATTTGAATTATAGTATGATAACTGATAATGGTCCAATATAACTGGTTTGCTTAGTAAATGTTCCGGTCATTATTACTAGTTGCGAACTAATTACATTGTAAAACTACATCCAAATTGAAGTCTTTTAGCGTCGTTTTAGATAGATGCAAGCTATCTTCCGTTCAGTGGAATTCATCGATACTTAAAAAAATCAGTTCGTACAGTTTACCGATACTATGTTTTTGTTATCTAATAGTAGTTTTAATACGTGAATCCTAACATTTTGACCCAAAAAAGTTCAAAATGTCACATACCGTATCATAGAGAAGTAGAAGGAGGGGGGACAGAAACTTACAAAGGGAGTATTAAATACCCCAAAAGGTGATAGCGTTTTCTTCTATTTCTTGATATTCTGTTGCACTAATGTCGGTACGATACATGATAAACTCGATAAAACTTGTGTTAGAATGAGCCCAGGCCTGATTACCGTTGGCCCAACCAATAGTAAAATCGGTTGTCAATGTACACCTACCCGTTGTGTGCACACCATTAAATCGTTGAACACCACCTGCTCTTGCGATAGCATTGGTATTCGTTTTGATAAAAGTATACAATTCCCATGTATTAACATTAGAATCATTGTAAAAATTTCTAGTTCCGTTACAGCAGATTCCCGGATCGAAGTACAAATTTCGATTTCCCCAGTTGATATGTGTTGACCATCTGTTGGAATTGATGAGTACTCCAAAGGAGTGTTGGTTGCGGTTTGTAGCACGTGCAATGGTGAGTACTGTTCCTTCGTCTCCCGCATTGGTAAGGTCTTGTACTCCGTTTGGCGTATCTATTAACAAGTGATCATCTACACCGTCTCCTTGAAAATAAGGACGAGTGGCGTCTGGATAAAACCGCGGTTGTCTGTTCGTATTCGTTTGGATGGCATCTCTGCCAAGTCCACTCTGATCGTACCAAGTATGGACAAAAACATTACTAGCACCTCGCCATGCATTGATGGCAGTAATATCTACGATGTCGTTATCGGCCCAGCCAAAATCTTGTTCTGCATTATCACTCGCTCTGCGGAGTCTGATAATGGGGCCCGTGTAGTCACTTTCTAAAACACGCATGGAAAAAGAAAAACTGATGCTGGTTAGTTTTTCGTCGAGAATATGCGATGGTTTATGCGTTGGGAATTGGTTGTAACTTGCAATTTGACTCCACGAGTCATTGCAAACGAGGCAAACGGTAAAAAGAAAAAATAGTATTCGAATTCTCATAAATTACCTTTTTAAGTCACCTGTCAGATGAAAATTATTGGTACTCGTACAAATAAGCCCCGCACCAGCGTGTTGTCCGGCTGTTTTAAATCGCGACAGTCGGTTGAGGATGGTTACACCTCCCGCTCCGGCAATAGTAACTTGTCCTGCATTTGTTTGGTAGATGCTGATGTTAAAGCCTACGGGGAGTCCGTTTGGTACTGTTAAGGTAACATCAGTGGCGCTGCTAAATGTAAAAACCTTACCATTGTCATCGGCGGTTAAGGTATAGTTTGCGGTTTTGTTTTCTACGGTAGCTAATTTAGGATCTATCCAGTCTGTACCAGTAGCTGTTGAACTTAAAACCTGTCCATTAGTACCTGTACTTCCAGTACTATCGGTAAAAGACCCATCAACTATGAGATTGTTATTAACCGTTGTGTTTCCGTTAATAGTTACTCCGCCGCTGGTTGCGGTAAGTGTTAACCCGAGGGCACTGGTGATTTGTGTGGTATTGCCTGTAGATCCGAGTTGTAGACTTCCAGTTGCAAATAATTGTGTAGCTCCCGTAGTGTTCAATTGGAAGGATGCTAAATTGGAAAAGGAAAGTGCATTTCCTGAACCATTCAAGGTTCTTGCCCCTGTAAGTGCTCCGTTGGCAGTGTAAAGGTTTGAGCTTAATGAGGAAACGGCTACCCAGGCGGTTCCGTTATAAAAGTAAATGTTTTTTTGAGCTATATTGTATAAAAAAGATCCTTCAGCAGCACCTGAAATTCCATTCATTTCGGTATTGTCTGTCGCTGCAGGAAGCCCTATTACTGAATTCGCATCGATTTGTGCGAAGAGTGTAAGGGGAAATAAGGTAATAATAGTTAGTAGTAAAAGTTTTCTCATAGTCCTAGGTAAATAAATGTGTTGACCACTAAATAGGGTTGGTATCTCTCAAACGATTGTCCAGTTCCACCACTGTTAACGGTTACGGTATGACTGTGATTACCGCTAGTACTGGTAGTGGTAGTTCCTCCGGAATTGTAAAAAGTTCGGGTATCGTCACTGCTGTGACGTACCTGGTCACTTCCTGTGGTTCGTGGAATGGTATGTGTATGATTCCCGTCAGTAGATGTGGAACCTGTAAAGTTTACATTGGGGAGGTTATTTTGAGATAGGGTAGTGGTTGTTTGTCCGCCGGTATCACCTATATTGTCGGTAGCTGAGGGGTGTTTTAAAACTCTGTCCTGAGCGTTCGGAAGATTTGTTGTAAAGCCGAGGTTAGTAGCATTTGTCTGCGCGGCTGCAGAGAGTGTACTGGTCGCGCGACCGTTGAGTAAGTACCAACCATTGTGATCTGCTGACTGTACTCCGTATTTGATATCGCCAAAACTATTCGTTTCTTTTTTTAAGGCGGCCCAACTTGTGCCATCATACATATAGATTTTGTTTTCTCCGCTGTGATAAACGAGCGATCCTGATGAGGGTGAAGAAATGCCTGTCATCTCAGCATTACTACTCACTGTAGGAATGGAAAGTAAAGAATTAGCATCTATTTGTGCATTGAGAATTGAGTTGAAACTTAATACGATTAGAACTATCAGGGTAGAGGTTTTCATGAAAATTATCTATAAGCAGTGAACAGTACTACAATCCCTTCACCGAGTACATCATCGGGTTGCACATCGACAATGGGATTTCCATTATTAGCAGTAACCGTTCCATTGGTATAAGTAACGTTTACTGTAAAACCATCTGTATTAAAGGAGCTTAAAGAGGCAGTAATGCGACCAAGGCTATTACCGTTTTGATCACCATATCTGAGTCCTATACAGTTCGAGCTACTCGCGTATCGTGTAATATCATTAATTGAGTTACCATGCCCACCAACATAGATTACTTGTTGTACGATGGTGCCGCTGTCATCTCTGGCAAATCCATTCATGGTTCCAAAAGAGTTGGGAATTCCACGATCGTTATTACCAGTACCATTATCACTATTGATATTGAGACTTTCGACATTGGCATGTGCAACAAAGGTAATTTGAGAAGGTTGAAAGGGGAGTCCAGTAATGTCTTGATTGCCTGCAGCGTTAATAGTAAAAGCGCCTACATAAACATTCCTCGCAGTTAAAAAGTCCGACCAACCAGCGTTGGTGTATTGTACCACGCGGTTTTTATCTGTGTCATAAGCTAAGCTTCCCAATTGGGGAGTGGTAATAGCATTCAACTCAGTGGTCGTTGCTCTGGGTAAACTAACGAGGGCATTCTCGTCAATTTGAGCAAGGGTCGTTGTGAATACAGCCAATAGAAATGTTATGTACAATAGGGGTTTAAACATAAAGCTGTTAGTTAATTATTTATTTGTTGCCATACTACGCCGTCACTTTGTAACCATACAGTATTATTATTGGTAATACTGGTGCTGCTGCTATTGTTTTGATTGTTGTATGAAGATATAGTAAGGCTACTCCCTGAGTTATTTTTTATAATGTACACACGACCGGTACAACTCGAGGCCGTAGGCAATGTGAGGCTTCGATTTGAGAGCATAATCAAGGTATGGTTATCTTCCGAAAGTGTATAATTCCCAGAACCCGTTACGCGTGTAATTGCGGTGGCAACGGATCCCTGTACTTGCAAGGTGGAATTAGCAATATTATACCCCGATTGTGAATCGTCATATTCACTGTCAACAGGCACTTCATTTGTATTGATGTTGATTCCAAATCTCGTTTTTGCATTGGCAGTGTTGTTGCTTCCTTGTACACGGAAAAGTTCTTTGTGAAATTTCCCATTTCGATAATCATAACGTTTAAATATAATGGGCTCTGCACCATCATCACCAATGATGAACTCCAGTCTTCCATCATTACTTGGACCTCCCGAGCCGATTTCAAAAAGATCGGTTCTTCCTGAACTTCCCTTTAAACGAAAACTCCCATTGGTAGTCGTGAAAAACATCGGTTTGTAAAATGAGGCTCCCGATGCAGCAAATTGTAAGGCAGCAGTATTCCCATTTCCTTTTAAGTGGACCAAAGGTTGATCATTGTCAGTATAGTCAGGAAAGTTTTGGTAAAGGTTGAGTGTTTCTCTTCTTCCGAATTCGAGCATCGGCAAATTATTAGAGCGAATTTCCATCTTAACGTCATTAGTAGTTCCTAAAAAATTAGAAGAACTAATTCCGTTGTTGCCAGATATAAGCCAATTACTTCCACTAGGGGAAACCCAATTAGTGCCGTTGTAAACATAGATTCCCTTCTGAGCTATATTGTATACCAACGATCCTTCAGTAGCGCCAGTAATATTTTGCATTTCAGTGGTGTTACTGACTTGAGGTATCCCCATCGCTGAATTCGCATCTAATTGTGCAAATCCAGCGAAAGAATATAATATAGTTGTTATTATGAGATACTGTAGTTTATTCATGATTAAAAATCAATAACACTAAACATAAATTCTAAATCGATATCATCTTTTTGATTAGTTCCATTGTCACTATCACCGATGTTAACTTTAAATCCTGTAGCAGTTTGGTCGTAATAAGTAATACCTGGATCATCATAGTTTGCATTGGTGTTTCCAGGACAATTACCACCACAATCTCTAATTGATAATTGAATAATGTAATTAGCACTGCTCATAGCGGTTGTAAAAGTTACTTGATAATCACCTTCGCTATCTCTTGTAACGCTAGCAATGTTAAAGCTCTTGACTACATTGTGATTGTTGTAGGTAGAAGTAGCGTCGGCATTGTATGTCATAGCTACTTTTCCTGCTGCCTTAATAGTAGGGCCTTTATCTTCCCATTGTACAACTCCAGCATCAGTAGTGGTTAATACTTTGTCGTTACCACCTGAGGCAATTTTAACCGTAGTAACTGCGGCATCGTTGATCTTCGCAGTAGTTACTGCATTGTCATTAATTTTTCCGGTAGTTACAGCGTTGTCGTTGATCTTTACAGTAGTTACTGCATTGTCAGCTAATTCAGTAGTACCAACAGCACCTGCTGAGATTTCCAGCGTAACATCTCCTAATAAAGCGTTAGCATCACCACCAACCGTTAAGTCAGAAGAAGTAATGTTACCGTCACCGTTAAAGGCAGTCGGATCAACTACTAAAGCACCCGCACCGTTTTGTGTTAAACCAGTACCCGCAACATCCGCATTTATTTTAGCAGCTGTTACCGCATCGTCATTAATCTTCGCAGTAGTTACTGCATTGGCATTAATTTTTCCGGTAGTTACAGCGTTATCGTTGATCTTAACCGTAGTTACTGCGTTGTCAGCTAATTCTGTTGTTCCAACAGCACCTGCTGAGATTTCCAGTGTAACATCTCCTAATAAAGCGTTTGCATCACCACCAACAGTTAAGTCAGAAGAGGTAATGTTACCGTCACCGTTGAAGGCAGTCGGATCAACTACTAAAGCACCCGCACCGTTTTGTGTTAAACCAGTACCCGCAACATCCGCATTTATTTTAGCAGCTGTTACCGCATCGTCATTAATCTTCGCAGTGGTTACTGCATTGGCATTAATTTTTCCGGTAGTTACAGCGTTATCGTTGATCTTAACCGTGGTCACAGCATTGTCAGCTAATTCTGTTGTTCCAACAGCACCTGCTGAGATTTCAAGCGTAACATCTCCTAATAAAGCGTTAGCATCACCACCAACAGTTAAGTCAGAAGAAGTAATGTTACCGTCACCGTTAAAGGCAGTCGGATCTACCACTAAAGCACCCGCACCGTTTTGTGTTAAACCAGTACCTGCAACATCCGCGTTTATTTTAGCAGCTGTTACCGCATCGTCATTAATCTTCGCAGTAGTTACTGCATTGGCATTAATTTTTCCGGTAGTTACAGCGTTATCGTTGATCTTAACCGTAGTTACTGCGTTGTCAGCTAATTCAGTAGTACCAACAGCGCCTGCTGAGATTTCCAGTGTAACATCTCCTAATAAAGCGTTTGCATCACCACCAACCGTTAAGTCAGAAGAAGTAATGTTACCGTCACCGTTAAAGGCAGTCGGATC
>NZ_CAZEQT010000006.1:1119679-1123609 GCF_964514025.1 Tenacibaculum litopenaei | reverse complement strand
CGTTACCGCATCGTCATTAATCTTCGCAGTAGTTACTGCATTGGCATTAATTTTTCCTGTAGTTACAGCGTTATCGTTGATCTTAACAGTAGTTACTGCATTGTCAGCTAATTCTGTTGTTCCAACAGCACCTGCCGCGATTTCTAGTGTAACATCTCCAAGTAAAGCGTTTGCATCACCACCAACTGTTAAGTCAGAAGAGGTAATGTTACCGTCACCATTAAAGGCAGTCGGATCAACTACTAAAGCACCGGCACCGTTTTGTGTTAAACCAGTACCCGCAACATCCGCATTTATTTTAGCAGCTGTTACCGCATCGTCATTAATCTTTGCAGTAGTTACTGCATTGGCATTAATTTTTCCTGTAGTTACAGCGTTATCGTTGATCTTAACCGTAGTCACTGCATTGTCAGCTAATTCAGTAGTACCAACAGCACCTGCTGAGATTTCCAGTGTAACATCTCCTAGTAAAGCGTTTGCATCACCACCAACAGTTAAGTCAGAAGAGGTAATGTTACCGTCACCGTTAAAGGCAGTCGGATCTACCACTAAAGCACCCGCACCGTTTTGTGTTAAACCGGTACCCGCAACATCGGCGTTTATTTTAGCAGCTGTTACTGCATCGTCATTGATCTTAGCGGTAGTTACTGCGTTGTTATTGATTTTTCCGGTAGTTACAGCGTTATCGTTGATCTTAACTGTAGTTACTGCATTGTCAGCTAATTCAGTAGTACCAACAGCACCTGCTGAGATTTCCAGTGTAACATCTCCTAGTAAAGCGTTTGCATCACCACCAACGGTTAAGTCAGAAGAGGTAATGTTACCATCACCGTTAAAGGCAGTCGGATCAACTACTAAAGCACCCGCACCGTTTTGTGTTAAACCAGTACCCGCAACATCAGCATTTATTTTAGCAGCTGTTACTGCATCGTCATTAATCTTCGCAGTAGTTACTGCATTGGTATTAATTTTTCCAGTAGTTACAGCGTTATCGTTGATCTTAACCGTAGTCACTGCATTGTCAGCTAATTCAGTAGTACCAACAGCACCTGCTGAGATTTCCAGTGTAACATCTCCTAGTAAAGCGTTTGCATCACCACCAACGGTTAAGTCAGAAGAGGTAATGTTACCATCACCGTTAAAGGCAGTCGGATCAACTACTAAAGCACCCGCACCGTTTTGTGTTAAACCAGTACCCGCAACATCAGCATTTATTTTAGCAGCTGTTACTGCATCGTCATTAATCTTCGCAGTAGTTACTGCATTGTTATTAATTTTTCCGGTAGTTACAGCGTTGTCGTTGATCTTAACCGTAGTTACTGCGTTGTCAGCTAATTCAGTAGTACCAACAGCGCCTGCTGAGATTTCCAGTGTAACATCTCCAAGTAAAGCGTTTGCATCACCACCAACCGTTAAGTCAGAAGAAGTAATGTTACCGTCACCGTTAAAGGCAGTCGGATCAACTACTAAAGCACCAGCCCCGTTTTGTGTTAAACCAGTACCCGCAACATCAGCGTTTATTTTAGCAGCCGTAACTGCATCGTCATTGATTTTCGCAGTAGTTACTGCATTGGCATTAATTTTTCCGGTAGTTACGGCGTTGTCGTTGATCTTAACCGTAGTCACTGCATTGTCAGCTAATTCTGTAGTTCCAACAGCGCCTGCTGAGATTTCCAGTGTAACATCTCCAAGTAAAGCGTTTGCATCACCACCAACCGTTAAGTCAGAAGAAGTAATGTTACCGTCACCGTTAAAGGCAGTCGGATCTACTACTAAAGCACCCGCACCGTTTTGTGTTAAACCAGTACCCGCAACATCCGCGTTAATTTTAGCAGCTGTTACCGCATCGTCATTGATCTTCGCAGTAGTTACCGCATTGTTATTAATTTTTCCGGTAGTTACAGCGTTATCGTTAATCTTAACCGTAGTCACTGCGTTGTCAGCTAATTCAGTAGTACCAACAGCGCCTGCAGCGATTTCTAGTGTAACATCTCCAAGTAAAGCGTTTGCATCACCACCAACGGTTAAGTCAGAAGAGGTAATGTTACCGTCACCGTTAAAGGCAGTCGGATCTACTACTAAAGCGCCCGCACCGTTTTGTGTTAAACCAGTACCTGCAACATCGGCATTTATTTTAGCAGCTGTTACCGCATCGTCATTGATCTTAGCGGTAGTTACAGCGTTATCGTTGATCTTAACAGTAGTTACTGCATTGTCAGCTAATTCTGTTGTTCCTACAGCACCTGCAGCGATTTCTAGTGTAACATCTCCAAGTAAAGCGTTTGCATCACCACCAACTGTTAAGTCAGAAGAAGTAATGTTACCGTCACCGTTAAAGGCAGTCGGATCTACTACTAAAGCGCCCGCACCGTTTTGGGTTAAACCGGTACCTGCAACATCCGCGTTTATTTTAGCCGCTGTTACTGCATCGTCATTAATCTTCACAGTAGTCACTGCATTGTCAGCTAATTCAGTTGTTCCTACAGCACCTGCCGCGATTTCCAGTGTAACATCTCCTAATAAAGCGTTAGCATCACCACCAACCGTTAAGTCAGAAGAGGTAATGTTACCGTCACCGTTAAAGGCAGTCGGATCTACTACTAAGGCACCGGCACCATTTTGTGTTAAACCAGTACCCGCAACATCAGCGTTTATTTTAGCAGCTGTTACTGCATCGTCATTAATCTTTCCGGTAGTTACAGCGTTATCGTTTATTTTCACAGTAGTCACTGCATTGTCAGCTAATTCAGTAGTTCCAACAGCACCTGCAGCGATCTCTAGTGTAACATCTCCAAGTAAAGCGTTTGCATCACCACCAACCGTTAAGTCAGAAGAAGTAATGTTACCGTCACCGTTAAAGGCAGTCGGATCTACCACTAAAGCACCCGCACCGTTTTGTGTTAAACCAGTACCCGCAACATCCGCGTTTATTTTAGCAGCTGTTACCGCATCGTCATTGATCTTAGCGGTAGTTACTGCGTTGTTATTGATTTTTCCTGTAGTTACGGCGTTATCGTTGATCTTAACCGTAGTCACTGCGTTGTCAGCTAATTCAGTAGTACCAACAGCACCTGCCGCGATCTCTAGTGTAACATCTCCAAGTAAAGCGTTTGCATCACCACCAACCGTTAAGTCAGAAGAAGTAATGTTACCGTCACCGTTAAAGGCAGTCGGATCTACAACTAAAGCGCCCGCACCGTTTTGTGTTAAACCAGTACCTGCAACATCTGCGTTTATTTTAGCAGCTGTTACTGCATCGTCATTAATCTTTCCAGTAGTTACAGCGTTATCGTTTATTTTAACAGTAGTTACTGCGTTGTCAGCTAATTCAGTAGTACCAACAGCGCCTGCTGAGATTTCCAGTGTAACATCTCCTAATAAAGCGTTTGCATCACCACCAACAGTTAAGTCAGAAGAGGTAATGTTACCGTCACCGTTAAAGGCAGTCGGGTCTACCACTAAAGCACCTGTACCGTTTTGTGTTAAACCAGTACCCGCAACATCCGCGTTTATTTTAGCAGCTGTTACCGCATCGTCATTAATCTTTCCAGTAGTTACAGCGTTATCGTTGATCTTAACAGTAGTTACTGCATTGTCAGCTAATTCTGTAGTTCCAACAGCACCTGCCGCGATCTCTAGTGTAACATCTCCTAATAATGCGTTAGCATCACCACCAACAGTTAAATCAGAAGAGGTAATGTTACCGTCACCGTTAAAGGCAGTCGGATCAACTACTAAGGCACCGGCACCGTTTTGAGTTAAACCAGTACCTGCAACATCAGCGTTTATTTTAGCAGCTGTTACCGCATCGTCATTAATCTTCGCAGTAGTTACTGCATTGTTATTGATTTTTCCTGTAGTTACGGCGTTATCGTTAATCTTAACCGTAGTCACTGCGTTGTCAGCTAATTCAGTAGTACCAACAGCGCC
>NZ_CAZEQT010000006.1:789251-1119674 GCF_964514025.1 Tenacibaculum litopenaei | reverse complement strand
TGTTAAGTCAGAAGAAGTAATGTTACCGTCACCATTAAAGGCAGTCGGATCAACTACTAGGGCACCTGCACCGTTTTGTGTTAAACCAGTACCTGCAACATCCGCGTTTATTTTAGCAGCTGTTACTGCATCGTCATTAATCTTTCCAGTAGTTACAGCGTTATCATTGATCTTAACAGTAGTCACTGCGTTGTCAGCTAATTCTGTAGTTCCAACAGCACCTGCAGCGATTTCTAGTGTAACATCTCCAAGTAAAGCGTTTGTATCACCACCAACCGTTAAGTCAGAAGAGGTAATGTTACCGTCACCGTTAAAGGCAGTAGGATCTACCACTAAAGCACCCGCACCGTTTTGTGTTAAACCAGTACCCGCAACATCCGCGTTTATTTTAGCAGCTGTTACCGCATCGTCATTAATCTTTCCGGTAGTTACAGCGTTATCGTTGATCTTAACAGTAGTCACTGCGTTGTCAGCTAATTCAGTAGTACCAACAGCACCTGCAGCGATTTCTAGTGTAACATCTCCTAATAAAGCGTTTGCATCACCACCAACCGTTAAGTCAGAAGAGGTAATGTTACCGTCACCGTTAAAGGCAGTTGGATCTACTACTAAGGCACCGGCACCGTTTTGAGTTAAACCAGTACCTGCAACATCCGCGTTTATTTTAGCAGCTGTTACTGCATCGTCATTAATTTTCCCGGTAGTTACAGCGTTGTCGTTGATCTTAACTGTAGTTACTGCATTGTCAGCTAATTCTGTAGTTCCTACAGCACCTGCCGCGATTTCTAGTGTAACATCTCCAAGTAAAGCATTTGCATCACCACCAACCGTTAAGTCAGAAGAAGTAATGTTACCGTCACCGTTAAAGGCAGTCGGATCTACCACTAAAGCACCTGCACCGTTTTGTGTTAAACCGGTACCTGCAACATCGGCATTTATTTTAGCAGCTGTTACTGCATCGTCATTAATCTTTCCAGTAGTTACAGCGTTGTTATTGATTTTTCCTGTAGTTACGGCGTTATCGTTAATCTTAACCGTAGTCACTGCGTTGTCAGCTAATTCAGTAGTACCAACAGCACCTGCCGCGATTTCCAGTGTAACATCTCCTAACAAAGCGTTATCATCACCACCAACCGTTAAGTCAGAAGAAGTAATGTTACCGTCACCGTTAAAGGCAGTCGGGTCTACCACTAAAGCGCCCGCACCGTTTTGTGTTAAACCAGTACCTGCAACATCCGCGTTTATTTTAGCAGCTGTTACCGCATCGTCATTGATCTTAGCGGTAGTTACAGCGTTATCGTTGATCTTAACAGTAGTTACTGCGTTGTCAGCTAATTCTGTAGTACCAACAGCACCTGCCGCGATTTCTAGTGTAACATCTCCTAACAAAGCGTTTGCATCACCACCAACCGTTAAGTCAGAAGAAGTAATGTTACCGTCACCATTAAAGGCAGTAGGATCAACTACTAAAGCACCGGCCCCGTTTTGTGTTAAACCAGTACCTGCAACATCCGCGTTTATTTTAGCTGCTGTTACTGCATCGTCATTAATCTTTCCAGTAGTTACAGCGTTGTTATTGATTTTTCCTGTAGTTACGGCGTTATCGTTGATCTTAACCGTAGTCACTGCGTTGTCAGCTAATTCTGTAGTTCCAACAGCACCTGCAGCGATTTCCAGTGTAACATCTCCAAGTAAAGCGTTTGCATCACCACCAACCGTTAAGTCAGAAGAAGTAATGTTACCGTCACCGTTAAAGGCAGTCGGATCTACAACTAAAGCACCCGCACCGTTTTGTGTTAAACCAGTACCCGCAACATCCGCATTTATTTTAGCAGCTGTTACTGCATCATCATTGATCTTCGCAGTAGTTACCGCATTGTTATTAATCTTTCCAGTAGTTACAGCGTTATCGTTTATTTTAACAGTAGTTACTGCATTGTCAGCTAATTCTGTAGTTCCAACAGCACCTGCAGCGATTTCTAGTGTAACATCTCCAAGTAAAGCGTTTGCATCACCACCAACCGTTAAGTCAGAAGAGGTAATGTTACCGTCACCATTAAAGGCAGTCGGATCAACTACTAAGGCACCCGCGCCGTTTTGTGTTAAACCAGTACCTGCTACATCAGCATTTATTTTAGCAGCTGTTACCGCATCGTCATTGATCTTTCCAGTAGTTACAGCGTTATCGTTTATTTTAACAGTAGTCACTGCATTGTCAGCTAATTCTGTAGTTCCAACAGCACCTGCAGCTGTTACTGCATCGTCATTAATTTTCCCGGTAGTTACAGCGTTATCGTTGATCTTAACCGTAGTTACTGCGTTGTCAGCTAATTCAGTAGTACCAACAGCGCCTGCAGCGATTTCTAGAGTAACATCTCCGAGTAAAGCGTTAGCATCACCACCAACCGTTAAGTCAGAAGAAGTAATGTTACCGTCACCGTTAAAGGCAGTTGGATCTACCACTAAAGCACCCGCACCGTTTTGTGTTAAACCAGTACCCGCAACATCAGCGTTTATTTTAGCAGCTGTTACCGCATCGTCATTGATCTTAGCGGTAGTTACTGCGTTGTTATTGATTTTTCCTGTAGTTACGGCGTTATCGTTAATCTTAACCGTAGTCACTGCGTTGTCAGCTAATTCAGTAGTACCAACAGCGCCTGCTGAAATTTCCAGTGTAACATCTCCTAATAAAGCGTTTGCATCACCACCAACCGTTAAGTCAGAAGAAGTAATGTTACCGTCACCGTTAAAGGCAGTCGGATCTACAACTAAAGCACCCGCACCGTTTTGTGTTAAACCAGTACCTGCAACATCCGCGTTTATTTTTGCAGCTGTTACTGCATCGTCATTGATCTTACCGGTAGTTACAGCGTTGTCGTTGATCTTAACCGTAGTCACTGCATTGTCAGCTAATTCTGTAGTTCCAACAGCACCTGTAGCGATCTCTAGTGTAACATCTCCTAATAAAGCGTTTGCATCACCACCAACCGTTAAGTCAGAAGAAGTAATGTTACCGTCACCATTAAAGGCAGTCGGATCAACTACTAAGGCACCCGCACCGTTTTGTGTTAAACCAGTACCTGCAACATCAGCGTTTATTTTAGCAGCTGTTACCGCATCGTCATTGATTTTTCCTGTAGTTACAGCGTTATCGTTAATCTTAACCGTAGTTACTGCATTGTCAGCTAATTCTGTAGTTCCAACAGCACCTGTAGCGATCTCTAATGTAACATCTCCAAGTAAAGCGTTTGCATCACCACCAACGGTTAAGTCAGAAGAGGTAATGTTACCGTCACCGTTAAAGGCAGTCGGATCAACTACTAAGGCACCCGCACCGTTTTGTGTTAAACCAGTACCTGCTACATCAGCATTTATTTTAGCCGCTGTTACTGCATCATTTGCAATTTCATTTGCCGTAACTCCTCCGTTAGCAATATCAATCGTAAAAGGATCAGCTTCAGTACCACTACCGTTCCTAATAAGGGTAGCGTCTGTAGCATTTACAATCTCATTACCTATAACCTGATCTTTATCGTTATTATTTGCAGCAACTAATTCGTCAATCGCAGCTTGAACGGTTGTCGCTGTTAATCCAGAAGTTGCGTTATTATAGGTGGTACCACTGGCGGTAGGGGTAAAGGTAACATCACTACCATCGTTGTTTGTGAACGTAAAGGTACCGTTACCATTATCGGTTAAATCTGCTTTTGAGATTACTTGAGTACTACCGTCTTCCGAGGTATACGTGAAGGTTCCGTTAGCATTATCAACCAGTGTTGTTTTGGTTTCAATATTTCGAACGAGATTCGTCAAATTTAGTTGGGTAGTAGTACCGTCCTCATCCACGTAATCAATATTCGTATTATCAGCATTTAAACTAATTCGAGTAAGCGTTTCTAAATTTTTAACATCAATTACCGTTGGAACTCCATTTTCTGCAGTATAGGTAAATGTCCCATCCGTATTTTCTACAATGGTAGTTAATGTTTCAATTGTTTTGATTACTGTTCCTAAATTTACACTACCACCGTTAAGTAAGTTTAAGGTATTGGTTGCGTTATCATAGGTAAGTACTTGAATTTCGTTCGTCGGATCACTATCCGCATCGTTGATTAACGAACTCAAGTTTACGGTTCCCCAATCTCCAAGGGTCAATTCTTTTGTAATTTCATTAAATAGTAATTGACGGGTATTGGTTGCCGCACAAAGACTTTCCCAAACCATGCCGTTGTATTGATACACACAATCTTCATCTGTGTTGTACACTAGGGCACCTTGAAGTGGGAAAATAGCATTCATCTGTGCATCGGTAACACGAGTAATAACTAAAACCTTGTTATTGCTTTCGAGTTCCAAAACGGAATTGCTATTAATGACATTCGGATTATCTCCAATCTTTACCTGCGCGTAAAGACTGATGGAAGATAGGACTAAAATTAGGATAGTAAGTATTCTCTTCATAATATAACGATATTAATTCACTGAAAACCAGTGTTTTTTCAGTGAGAGTAAGGATTATATATATATATTAGACGTTATTTGCCTTAGTTAAGTCACAAAAGTAGTACTTAATTAAGGTTTTTAACAGTTGATATATAGTTTTTTAAATGTAAAATCTCTTTTGCAAACTCCATAGAACTTTTATACGGAGTATTTAATTTTTTATGATTTGTTATTGCTATTTGATATAAATTTTTCCAATGTTTTCTGATTTCTTTAAGAGCTTTGAAATAAGTATAGTTATTGCTGTCATAGATATGAGTGGGTTCAGCAATAATCCCGTTAATTTCAAGGATTTTAAAATTTAGCCCCTGTTCTAATTCTTCAAAACTGTTGTATTTGATGTCGAGTCGTCCATAATACCAGCCATCAATACTTTTATTGAGTTTGTCAAAAGTGTTTTGAAGTGTTTGAGACACGAGGTGACTTCCATTAATGAATTGTGTTCCCTTGCAGTGATTTCCAATTACCGAAAGAAAAACTTCTTCATTTAAACGCGGGATATACGACAGATCGATATCCTCGTTTTCCTCAATTAACGTTCTATACAATTTCGCTCTTTCGTCTTTCAAAATCAGTTCTTCTACAGTGGATGTTCCATCACCGATCACCGTAAGAAATTTCTTTAGGGTAATTGAAGTAATTTGTCCACAGTTATCAAAGGGATTGCGATAGTAGAAGATACCACATTCGTTTTTATACTCTATAAATTCTTGAATAATGGTAGCGATTGGATATTTTGTTAAATAGCGCTGTAGTTCAGAAGTAGTTTTGATTTTGTGAACCAACAGGCCTCTAAAGCCAATATCGGGTTTTGCGATTAAGGGAAACTCTATTTTTTGATCTGCTAATTGCCCTAGAACTTCTTCAAAACTAGTGTTTGGGGAAACTAGTACTGATTTTGGTCTGTAGGCTTGAGGGATTAATTGAAGTGTAGCGTACTTACTTTCCGTTCCGTTTCCAGAGCTTTTGATACTCGGGTTAACAGCCGTAAAAAAAGCAGGGTGTTTTGCTTTATAAGCAAGATAGAAGGCGTAAGGAACATTTGGCAAGTAAAACATACTCGACGGCCAATATTCCCAATTCAATAATTTTTGAATTTTGTTCATTATCCTCAAATCTTATTCTTTAAAAAGTGTGTCAACTATCCCTTTGAAGGTTCGAAAACCATAATATACGCTATATAAAGTTAATAAAATTCCTGCAATTAATAAAATATATGCAAGGAATACTTTGGGGTAGTCTTTAAATATTCTTAATGCTTTGAAGGCTATGTTTAATACGAGGGGGGAAAAAATTAACAAGCCTAAAAGTATGAGTAGTCGTTTTAAGTTTTGCTCCATATATTACTGATTACTGCGGTAGTTTTCCATTGCTTCTCGCACATTTCCGTATTTTTTTAATAAGGTTGCTGCACGTGCTTTGTCGATTTTTAGGTTTGAAACTAACATGTTAATTCCCCTTTCTACTAATTTGTTGTTAGAGAGTTGCATATCTACCATTTTATTACCTTTTACTTTGCCCAACTGAATCATAGTAGCGGTGGATATCATATTCAGTACTAATTTTTGTGCCGTTCCTGCTTTCATTCTCGAGCTTCCCGTGACGAATTCCGGCCCAACCACAACAGCGATTGGATAGTTGGCTGTTTTTGCAAGTGGGCTTTCCGCATTGCAGGTAATACAACCTGTAGGGATGCCTTTTTCATTGCATTTTTCCAAGGCTGATATCACATAAGGAGTCGTTCCTGAGGCAGCAATACCAATTACGACATCATTCGTCGTTATCTCGTGTGCTTCCAAATCACGCCATCCCTGGTCTGTCGAGTCTTCGGCGAATTCCACTGCTTTTCTAATGGCTTGATCTCCTCCAGCTATGATACCTACAACCAATTCGTGTGGGACACCGAAAGTTGGAGGACATTCACTGGCGTCGACAATACCGAGTCGTCCACTAGTACCGGCTCCAATGTAAAATAAGCGACCGCCAGATTTGAGTTGCTGTACAACAATCTCAATTAGCTTTGTGATGGCGTTTAGCTCTTTTTCTACGGCAAGGGCAACTTTTTGGTCTTCCTTGTTGATGTTAGAAACCAGTTCGTTAACACTCATGTCTTCAAGGTTTTGATAGAGAGAGTCTCGTTCTGTAGTCTTTTCAAAGTTCATAGGGTCAAAAGTACAAATATAGTACGTAAACTTAAGGTCAAATATCGTTGAATTACCGAGTTATACGGATGAATGGGTAATTCAAAATGATTAAAAATAAGTAGGGGGAAGGGTATAAAAAAAGCAGGCCTTAGCCTGCTTTTAATTGTTGTATAACTATTAAAACTTAGCTAATAAATCGTTTAATAGTGCACTAGGACGCATAATAGCGTTAGCTAATTCATCGTTTGGTTCGTAGTAACCACCAATATTGGCAGCGCCACCTTGTACTTGGTTCAGCTCATCAACAATAGCAGACTCGTTGGCTTTGAAAGCCTCAGCAATCGGTCCGAATTCAGCTTTTAATTCAGCATCTGTATCTTGATTTGCAAGAGCTTCAGCCCAGTAAAGTGCTAAATAGAAGTGTGACCCTCTATTGTCGAGCTCTCCGGCTTTTCTAGATGGGCTCTTTCTATTGTCTAAAAGTAGTCCTGTAGCATCATCTAAGGCATCAGCAAGTACTTTAGCTTTAGCGTTACCTGTAGTGGTACTCAAGTGCTCTAATGATACAGCAAGTGCTAAGAACTCTCCTAATGAATCCCAACGTAAGTGGTTTTCAGAAGTTAATTGTTGTACGTGCTTAGGGGCAGATCCACCAGCACCTGTTTCGAACAATCCTCCACCGTTCATCAATGGAACTATTGATAACATCTTTGCAGAAGTTCCTAATTCTAAAATAGGGAAGAGGTCAGTAAGGTAGTCACGTAATACATTTCCAGTAACAGAAATAGTATCTTTTCCTTCTTTAACGCGAGCTAAGGTGTATTTAGTTGCTTCGATTGGCGATAGGATTTTAATTTCTAATCCATCGGTATCGTGATTTTGTAAGTACTTTTCAACTTTTTTAATCAATTCAGCATCGTGAGCTCTGTTTGCTCCCAACCAGAAAATTGCAGGAGTTTGCGTCGCTTTTGCTCTGGTAACAGCCAATTTAACCCAGTCTTGAATAGGGGCATCTTTGGTTTGACACATTCTCCAGATATCACCTGATTCTACTTCGTGTTCTAGTAAAACGGTTCCAGCAGCATCGATAACTTGAACTTTACCGTTTGCGGTCATTTCAAAAGTTTTATCGTGTGATCCGTACTCTTCGGCCTTTTGAGCCATCAATCCTACGTTAGGAACGGTTCCCATAGTAGTAGGGTCAAATGCTCCATTTTGCTTACAGAAGTCAATCGTTTCTTGGTAAAGTCCAGCATATGAACTATCAGGAATTACTGCTTTCGTGTCTTGAGTTTTTCCTTCTTTGTTCCACATTTGCCCTGATGTTCTGATCATGGCAGGCATAGAAGCATCGATAATAACATCAGAAGGTACGTGTAAATTGGTAATTCCCTTGTCTGAGTCAACCATAGCTAAATCAGGACTGTTAGCGTATACCGCGTCGATATCCGCTAAGATCGCTGCTTTTTCTTCTTGACTTAAACTTTCTAAGTTCGCGAGTAAATTTCCAAAACCATTGTTTACATCCACTCCAATTTTGTCAAAAGTAGCACCGTGCTTTTCAAAAAGGTCTTTGAAGAATACGCGTACGGCATGTCCAAAAATGATTGGGTCCGAAACTTTCATCATCGTTGCCTTCATGTGTAATGAAAACAAGACACCTTGCTCTTTAGCCTCTGCAACCTGTGCTTCTAAGAAAGCTACAAGTTTGCGTTTGTTCATTACCGAAGCATCGATAACTTCACCGGCAAGCAAACTTACTTTTTCTTTTAATGTAGTTGTATTTCCGTCAGCATCTGTATGAACAATGCGTACGTCAGTAGCAGCTGCTACTGTTGTTGATTTTTCGTTATGAGCGAAGTCTCCTTCAGTCATGGTAGCTACATGCGTCTTTGAATTCGCATCCCAAGCTCCCATTGAGTGTGGATTTTTCTTCGCGTAATTTTTTACAGCTTTAGGAGCTCGCCTGTCTGAGTTACCTTCTCTTAAAACAGGATTTACAGCTGACCCTTTTATTTTATTGTAACGAGCTAATACGCTTTTTTCTTCTTCAGATGTTGCCTCTTCAGGGTAGTCAGGCAAGGCATATCCCAATCCTTGAAGTTCCTTGATAGCCGCTTTTAACTGAGGTACTGAAGCAGAGATATTCGGTAATTTAATGATATTAGCTTCTGGTTTTTTAGCCAATTCACCTAAAAATGCCAACGCATCTTCAACGCGTTGCTCTTCAGTTAAGTATTCAGGGAAATTAGCAAGAATACGACCTGCAAGAGAAATATCTTTAGTTTCAATACTGATGTTTGAAGATTTAGTAAATGCTTCTACGATAGGTAAAAACGAACGAGTAGCCAAAGCTGGGGCTTCATCCGTTTTTGTATACATGATTTTAGCCGTATTATTCATAAGTAAATTTTAATTAAATATTTTGAAGTCAGGCAAATTTATGAATAAGTGGTGAAATTTTTAGTAGATAATTCTTATAAATTGAGTGTTATAATTGAAGATAGTGTAAAATTTTAGAGGAATTTTGTCTTTTTGTTAGAAATAACAAAAGCCATATTAGGTAAATTGGCTAATATGGCTTTCAGAAATTGAGCTGCTACGAACAAATTAGCTTTTCAATTTCAAGGAGAACATCTCCCTCCAGTAAACGACTTTTAATTAATTCAATAACTATTATTACTTCTTGCAATGGATGTTTTCAATGTACCAAATAGTATGTTGACTGCCATCTCTTTAACGTTAACATGAATACCAAAGTATTTACTGGCTTTTTCAAAGATACGGAGAAATGGTAAAAGTGTTTTTGTTTTAAGTGTTTTGTTATCAACAATTTAAGTAGGGTGTGCTGTCAACAATTGTTAATAAAAAAAGCGCCGTTTTACGGCGCTTTTTAAAATGCTTTTGAAGCTATTAGTTTCTTCTTTCTTTGATTCTTGCTTTTTTACCAGTAAGACCTCTAAAGTAGAAGATACGAGCTCTACGAACTTTACCTCTTTTAGTTACTTCGATCTTTTGGATTGATGGCAAGTTAACTGGGAAGATACGCTCAACTCCAACTGTTCCAGACATCTTTCTGATAGTAAAAGTTTCAGAAGATCCGTTTCCTCTGCGTTGGATTACTACACCTTTAAAGAACTGAGTACGTGTTTTGTTCCCTTCCTTAATTTCGTAGTATACAGTGATTGTATCACCAGCAGCGAATTCAGGTAATTCATTTTTTGTTACAAATTCGTCTTGTACAAATTTTACTAAAGATTCCATTTTTTTGTTTTTTATGTTTTACGAAAAGCAACATTCACGATTTTCGTCAGAGGTTGATTTTTGTGCGTGCAAATTTAGTTTTTTTTTCTGAAAAGAAAAGCTACTAGTCTAATTATTTTTAGGTTATCATAGTTTTTTGAATAGCTTATTAAATTGTTGTCTTTGTGTGAAGTAGTAGTCGATTGTTTAAGTATACTTAAAGTTTCCCTAAGCTTGTATAAACATAGTGCAGGTAGTTTTATTTTCTAAAATTACCGCTGTTATGGGGATACATATTACCACTAAAATTCCACAAAAATACAAATGGCAAATCTGGACTGTTGGCGCTTTGCACAATTTACGGTATTTGTTAGAGAGCATTCGAGTACAAACTTATGTGTTGTATTCCGTGTTTTTTATGGCTAGTTTCATTTTGATAGTCAGTATGAATAAGTTTAGCTTGCACAAATTGATGAATAGCTATCACCATCCTTTTTTTGATTGGTTTTTTAAGTACAGTACCCATCTTGGTGATGGAGCTGTGTTCGGGGTGTTGGTTTTGGTGTTTTTATTTATAAACAGGAAAATGGCATTGGTTTTTTTGACGAGTGGAGTACTTACTTTGTTAATAACTCATTTGTTGAAAAAGGTGATTTTTTATGGAATAGCTAGGCCTTTAGGAGCTATGTCAGGAGAAGAACTGCATTTAGTGCAAGGGGTGAAAATGGCCTTTTGGCACTCGTTTCCTTCCGGGCATACTACAACAGCCTTTGCTGTGTTTACCATTTTATGCTTGTATTTTAGAAAGTGTAAAAGTCAATATGTTTGGTTGGCGCTCGCAATGATAGCCGGACTTTCAAGAGTGTATTTATCTCAACATTTTCTGTTGGATGTTTTTGTGGGGTCTTTTATAGGTTGCTGTATTGCTTTTATGAGTATGAGTTTCTTTTTTAATCCCAAACCAACAGCAAGCGTACATTAATGGAGAAATATCACAGGTATACCTTGTATTTATTAGGTGTAAGTACAGTAGTACGTTTGTTTTTGGCTAATGCATTGGAGTTCGGAAACGATGAAGTTTATTATTGGTTATATGCCAAGTATCCAGCGCTAAGCCATTTTGATCACCCAGGATTTGTGGGACTCTTCATTCAGTTTTTTACCGGAAATCTTTGGTGGGAGACAGAGCTAGCTGTACGTTTGGCGGCAGTAATCCCAGCAACCATAGCTATGTATGTGGTATTTTTGATGGGAGCAATGCTACGAGATGAGCAAACTGGTTTTGTTGCTGTGATTTTATACAACTTAAGTATATACGGAGGCATTATTGCCGGAATTTTTATTTTACCGGATGCTCCCTTGGTGCTCTTTTGGTTATTGGCTTGCTACTTTTTTATGAAATCGATTCCTTATGAGCCTAATAAAACGAATCGTCGCTTTATGGTACTTGGTCTGTTCTTTACTGGCTGTGCTATGTATTCAAAGTACCAAGCCGTATTTTTACTAGTGGGGCTGTTTGCTTATTTGTTGATTTACAATCGGGAATGGTTGCGACAAGCTGCGGTGTACTTGGGTTTGTTGTTTCCGGTTGTTGCCATTGGTCTTGTGGGGTATTGGAATTTTGAGAATGATTTTATCAGTTACCGATTTCATGGAGATCGCGTGTCGCTCTTGAGCGCTGAATTTAATGGGACTACTTTTGGACGAGAATTGTTGGGGCAAGTACTATATAGCAATCCGTATGTGTTTGTGATTCTTTTGTTGACAATGCTGGCGTTAAGGAAAAAACGATTGGTGCTCAACCATCAGTATACAAGAATTTTTATGTGTTTTGCCTTACCTTTAGTTTTGGTTTCACTGTATTTGTCAATGTTTCGTCCCACCTTACCGCACTGGTCTGGAGTTGCTTATTTAACCTTGATTCCGTTGTTAGCTTTTTATATCGTAAGTAAGGCTATTTCTATTAGAAAATTAGGTATAGGATTGGCTACTTTCTACGTCTTGCTTATCGTGGCAAGTATAACTATCAATACGGGTTGGCTTTTGCCAGATCCTAAAGTAGAAACTCCAGAATTAGCTGGTAGGCGTGATGCGTTAATGGATATGTACGGTTGGAAGCAAGTAGGAAGGAAGTTGGAACAATTTTTTAAGGAAGAGCAGTTAACAGAATTACCTATTGTTTCTGACAAGTGGTTTCCGGCAGCGCATATCGATTATTATGTGGCGCATCCCCTCGGAATGAAGGTGTATGGTTTGGGGAATCTGCGCGATATTCACAAGTATTATTGGATTAATAAAGAGTATGAAGCTCTCGATCTACAACGAGTGCTGTACATTACGGATAGCAGGAATTTTAGAAGGCCATCAGAGATTTATAGTCATCTTTACCAGCGTATGGAGTGTTTAGTAGTCCTTCCAGTGTTGAGAAATGGAAGGACCGTGAAAAATGTTTTTGTCTACCAACTCATTAAGGAGTAGGTAAGTAATGAGTACAGCGGTAAACCCAGAATTTTCGCAACTTTTTACCGTTTTTTTCTATGATGATTGGAGTGAGTTGTTCTACTTTCTTAAAATATTTTTCAAGTAGTTCTGGTGTTTTATCCGATTTATCACTGTTTTTGAATCGCGTGTCAGAATCTATAAACAATGCATTTTTTCCGGCTAATGTTGATAAGTCGTCTCCGAGGTAGTCAAAATGCAATGCGTGTTTACCCAATATATTTTGGGCGTATACTTTGTCTTTGAGGTAGAAGGTTAGCGCCGCCGAGGTTTTGTATTTGTCGTCAGAAAAGACAAAGGAATTCGGGTTCTTGTCTAGTAATTCTTGGGTTTCTGTCGCCAATGCTTCCCAACCTACCCAGGTATCATCGCTTTTGATAGGGACGAGGTAGAACACTACTTGAGCTGCTACTAAAACATGCAGAACTACAGAAATGATTACTTGTATTTTGAGTTGTTTTTTTCGAACAAACATTCCCGCTAAAATAATTCCTGTGATATAGGATGGCATGAGCCAATTTAGTTTCACCCAATAGATAGGGGTTAAACTCATAAAGCCCACAAATGTAGGGATGAAAAAGGCGAGTAGGAAAAGTGTTTTCGTCGGAGGTAAAGTAAGTTTAGTTAAAGCGCGTTTAATATACTTCCAAGTGAAAACCAAAAAGAGACCAAACAATATAGGAAGTAATAATACTAGCTGATGTGCTAAAGCTCCAAAGAAAAAGTTAGGATGCAGCTTAAACTTTGACATCGAGGAAGTCCTATTAGACGATTGGAATAAAAAGGATGCAAAATCATGCTGGTAATTCCACCACCATACCGGAAAGGTAACTGCAGCGGATAACAGTAGTGAAATCCATAACCAAGGGCTGAGTAATAATTTGCGATAGCGATTTGAAAACAGTAAAAAACTAAGTAACCCAAATTGCAATAAAACAGCGGTATACTTACTGTCAAAAGCCAAGCCCATGGCAATTCCTGCCCATATCCAGTATATTTTTTTGTTTTCGAAAATAGCACAGTATAAGCTCAATACACTGAGGGTCCAGAAGAGTAGCAACGGAACATCAGGCGTTGAATTGAACGATAAAATCGAGATAAAGAGCGTGGAACCTAGCAAAACTAAAGCACGTCCTGCCCGATGTTTTGATAGGAATTTTAATGCTAATTGGTAAAAACTCCATATGGTTAACGAGGTCACGGTGAAGTCTGCTAATTTTACGACAAAAACGAATTTACCGAAAACCAGTGTAAAGCCTCTTAGTATATAGCCAATCATTCCAGGGTGATCAAAATAGGAGAGCGAAAGGTTTTCTCCATAAAAATGATAATAAGCATCCTGAGGCATGAGCCCCATAAAAGGGAGCAATAAAAATCTGAAAAGTTGAAATGCTAAAATAAAGGCAAGAGCGGGATGCTTTTGCGCAAAGGCTTGTAGTGATTTCAAAGGCTTGCGTTTTACAGTCGTTAAATTAATCTTCTAATAGGTCAGGTCGTATCATTTCTGTTCGTTTGTAGGCCTGATCAGCTCTCCATTCTTCAATTTTTGGGAAATTCCCTGAAAGCAATATTTCTGGCACTTTGAGTCCGTTGTAGTCCGCGGGTCTCGTATATACAGGAGGTGCTAATAAATTGTCTTGAAAAGAGTCTGTAAGAGCAGAAGTTTCATCACCGAGAACTCCAGGTAACAATCGAATGACAGCATCACACAGCACAGCAGCAGCGAGTTCACCACCAGTGAGTACGTAATCGCCAATAGAAATTTCGCGAGTGACAAACAGGTCTCGTACGCGTTGATCAACGCCTTTGTAATGCCCTGTTAATATGATGATGTTTTTTTTAAGTGATAAGGTATTTGCCGTAGCTTGATTCAGTGTTTTAGCATCTGGAGTCATATAAATAACTTCATCGTATTCACGCTCGGCTTTTAGTTTTTCTATACACTTAGCTATAGGTTCTATCATCAGTACCATGCCTGCACCACCTCCAAACTGGTAATCGTCTATTTGACGGTAGTTGCCAAAACCATACTCACGGAGATTGTGGAAATGTACTTCGGCTAGGTTTTTTTCTATCGCCCTTTTCATCATTGAATTTTCAAAAGGACTTTTTATTAAATCGGGTTCTACAGTAATAATATCAATTCGCATGTTGCAAAAGTAAGGTTTCACTGCGTATCTAGAAATTATATTTTGAGGATAGGTTTACTTTCTTTGCGTTTGGTGGTGTCTTTTTTTACTTTAGGTGGAGGAAAACCTATAGTTGTACTCGAGTAGCTCGTCCCAAAAGTTTTGTTCGCCTGTAGTACTTGAGCAACGGCATCGGAAAATTGAGAAGTCGTTAAGGGACGCCAGGGATGTGTAAAAACGGACCATAATACACCGTCTGAAATGGCGTATCGAACGTCAAGTGCGGTGTGGAAATTGGCAGTCATGGCATGAATTATTTGTTCTGGTAGTACTTGTTTTATCGAGACTATAGGCGACATGATTCGCATTCTGTTTGCAGTGGTATCCGTGATGCATATCAAAAGCGTTTGATCAATTTCAAATTGCCAGGTGTTTTGAATACGTTGAACCTTTTCGGTTTTTGTGTTTAGGATGCTGTCTAAGGTATGGAGTTGTATTTCTTGGGCTTGGAGAGCCAAAGAGTAAAAGTAAAGGAGGAAGAAAAGTGATCTCATAATAACCCAATTTGTCACTTAGTCGGATTCGTTGCGGATTCCTATCTATAAAAAAAAGGCCGAAGCCTTTTTTTAAAATCCTTTAGCAGTATCGTCACCACGATGATCAGCTCCTCCTTCTAACTTTCCGTTAGGTAGCACTAGTATCGCGTCTACTTTGCCCAATACAGGAGCATTACTTTCATCGATGTGATAGCCTTTTTCAGTGAGTTGTTTTTTTAGATTGGCATCGAAACCGTCAGGTTCCATACGAATGACATCTGGTAGCCATTGGTGGTGAAATCGAGGTTGGTTTACAGCTTCTTGCATGCTCATATTGTACTCGTGTACGTTGAGTATGGTTTGTAGTACAGAGGTGATAATTGTAGAGCCGCCGGGAGTTCCGACAACCATCCAAAGCTTGCCATTTTTTTCAATGATGGTAGGGGTCATAGAGCTCAACATGCGTTTTTCGGGCATGATTTCGTTGGCTTTCGCACCTACAAGTCCAAACATATTGGGTACACCGGGTTTACTGCTAAAATCATCCATTTCATTGTTGAGGAAAAAGCCCAGTTCACTGGTGTAAAGCTTTGATCCATAACCACCATTTATGGTAGTGGTGACAGAAACAGCATTTCCAAATGAGTCGACAATGGAGTAGTGCGTTGTTTCATCGCTTTCGACAATTTCTATATTTCCGTGGCCAACTTCACTTGATTTTGTCGCCTTATCAAAAGAGAAATTCTTCATTCGTTCCTCGATGTATGTATCGTTGAGGAGTTTGGAAGTAGGTACCGTTACAAAATCGGGGTCACCTAAATAAAAGCTTCTATCCGCATAGGCTCTGCGTTCTGCTTCGGTGATTAATTGAATGCTCTTTATTGAGTTATGTCCGTATTGTGAAATGTTATAGGGAGCAATACTTTTCAGTATTTGGCCTAGGCAAATTCCTCCACTTGAAGGAGGAGCCATTGAAACAACAGTCAAATCGTCGTAGGAAATACTCACTGGTGTTCTCCATTTAGCCTGGTATTTTTCTAAGTCTTCCAAGGTGATATAGCCTCCCATTTTTTGAAGAAAATCCACCAGCTTTTGTGCTGTTTCACCTTTGTAAAATTCATCGCGTCCATGCTTTTTGATGCGAGTCAGTGTATTGGCCAGCGCTTTGTATTGGATGGTGTCACCAATTTGCCAATGTTTGGCAAGCAGTATGGTATCAGTGTTGGCTTTAAAAAAGTTTGGACGGTGTTTGTTGAGGCGTTTGTATTGTTTTTCAGTCACGACAACGCCTTTGTTTGCCAAATTAATAACAGGAGTTAGGATATCTTCGATTGGTAAAGTTCCAAATTTTCTGTGAGCTTCAAAAACACCTGCAATGGTACCAGGAACACCAACAGCTGTTGCTCCAAGAGTACTTTTGTTTGGGATGACGTTGCCTAGGCTGTCTAAGTACATATCTCTATGGGCGGCTAGGGGTGCTTTTTCTCGATAATCTAGAGCACCGATGTCACCGTTGTTCATGCGGTAGACCATAAAACCACCACCACCAATATTACCAGCATACGGGTAAGATACTGCTAGAGCCAGTTCCGTAGCTACCATAGCATCAAAGGCGTTACCTCCTTTTTTTAAGATGGAGATTCCTATTTCTGAAGCTTCTGATCGTGCAGAAACGACCATAGCATTATCGGCGATAAGTCCTGTTTTTTTTGTTCTGGTTTGACAAGCACAAAAGGCTAAGCTCAGTGCAATACATACTATTTTTTTCATGAAGCTTTGCGTATAAAGAATAAAAAATAAAATAGTAGGCTGTGAAACGACCTACTATTTTATGCCAAATTACAACATTCTATGTAGATAACATTGCGAATGAGTGAACTTCTCAATCAGATCAGAATTTAAGATTCAATCCAACGGAGAAATTCGTTCCTAATTGACCGAGTTGTTGCACGGAATTTGCATAGGCAAAACGACCATTTCCGGTAGTTCCTGTATTGACATTGGTACGATCAGGGTAGACGTTGAAAATGTTGTTGATGACTCCGTGAATTTTGAAGTTTTTATTCAGTTGACAACTCAAGCCCATGTCTGTTGCAATTTTAGCGCTCAAAGTTTGGTCGAATTTTGGATTTTGATGATCTCTATTAGACATGATGGTAACTTCACCAAAACGCGTATTGTTTAGGGTAAAGGTCCAACGTTGAAGGTCGTATTTCAGACTGAGAATGAACTTAGATTTAGGTCTTGAATGCAGAATCAACCCTTGCTCTCTTCGGTCGTAAATAGTGTAGCCATTATTTTTAAATATGGCAGGAGAATCGATAGATGTCATCTGAGTCTTGTTAAAGTTCATAGCGAGATTTGCGGATAGTTTTCCTGTTCCCAGAGGAATTTTATCGTAGTTTAATACGATGTCTGTACCAGTAGTTTTGGTGTTTCCCGCATTGATAAAGAACTGAACACCTTTCACATTGTTGTCTAGCAGAATTTGTTCTATTTCATTGGTAGTGGTGTTATCGTCGTCAAAAGATATCTGTGACGAAAATAAAATTCTATTTTTTATTCTGATTTGGTAAAAATCAACAGAAGCTGAAAATTTTGGATTAAATTTATAGGTTATTCCAGTCGACAGGTTTTTAGAAAGTTCGTGCTTTAAGCTAGGGACCCCCAGTGATTTTACGATAGGATTATCGTTGGCCAGAGTTCCTTGCAGTGTGGGAGCAGCATCTTTTACGATAATGTACTGACTTAGCGTAATGTGGCGTTGATGCAGTGAGGGAGCTCGAAATCCGGTGCTATAGGATGCTCTAATGGCTCCAGACTTTGCTATTTTATAACGGGTATTGAATTTCCAAGAAAAGTTAGAGCCTGTATCTGAGAAATTTTCATACCTACCCGCGAGTCCCATCATGAATTCGTCGGAAAGGTCATAATCTAACTGTGCGTAAAGTCCTGTATTGTGACGCGACCATTTCCCCGCTTCTTCAGGGCGCAGTCCGGCAAAGGAGTCGGAACCTCCTTTGTAATAGGAAAGTGCATCTCCTTCAAAGCCTTTAAATCGTTCTTTTTTGAATTCCAAACCAACGGCAGCACTTACTTTTGGACTGAGAGGACCTGAAAAATCTATATTGGTAATGAGATTATTAAAACTGTATCCTCCGGGAGCGAAACTCCTGGGAGAGTATCCATGGTCTTTAAGGTAATCCCGATTGACGGAGTTGTTGACGAAATAACGCACTTCATTGGAGCCGTAACCGAAGCTTAAGTCTGCTAACCATTTGTCATCCAGGAAGTGGGTTTTTACCCCAAAAGTACTAGAAAAGTCTTCAATGGCCACTTCAAAGGTAGGTTGATACCCTATGTAATCTTCAACACGAGGTCTTATAAATAAAGCGTCTGCAACATCTCTTCGCCAATAGGGAGCTCTGTAGTAAGCAAAACTTTTACCGGCACGTGTTGTATAGCCTCCAAAACCGTAAAATGTTGTTTCGTCTGCTAAGTCTTGTTCGAGATTGACATAGAAATCTTTTTTTTGCATCTCGGGTTGTCCGACAGTCATATTTGCACTGGGGTGTTTGCTGAGCCACTCTTTTTCATAGGGTCTTTTAGCACCTTCTGAGTCCGCATTGACAATCCCGGCTCTGTTTGTAATTTGCTGTTTAAAATACCCCAGTGAAATATTGGCATAGCCGTTTTCACTCAGAGGAATGGAAGTGTTCAAGTCGGATGAAAAGTTAAAACCATCATTCTTTGAAGTGATTCCCGAAGTGGCGTTCAATTCGGTATATTTAGTTTTCTTCTTTAAGATAATATTTAGGACTCCTGCAATGGCATCCGAACCGTATTGCGCAGAGGCTCCGTCTCGCAATACTTCAATTCGTTCAATCGCTGCCGTTGGAATACTCTTTAAGTCAACTCCGACTTCTCCTTTTCCTGGAGTTCGGTTTAGGTATACTTGTGCACTTTGGTTTTTTCTCTTCCCATTGATTAAGACCAGCGTTCTACTGGGGCCTAACCCTCTTAAGTCAGCGGGATCGTAATGAGCAGTGGCATCTGAAATAGCTTGGTTTTGCGCGTTAAAGGAGGGGACTTTGAATACCAACATTCTATCAAAAGTCGTTTTCCCAGTATTGACGAGTTCTCCGGCTTGAATATTGTCGATAGGTACTGGTGAATCCAATACTGTACGCGGTTTAGAACGGTTTCCTGTAATGATTACCTGATCTAATAAAATTCCTTCTTTTAAAGTAACTTGAATTGGGGTGCTATTGGTTACAGTGATTTCTTGGGTCTTGAATCCGACAGCGGAAATCTGTAAGACGGTTGGCAGTTTTTTTACCTCCAAAACAAATAAACCATCAAAATCGGTAGCCGTACCTATGCTGGTTCCTTTTTGAAGTACCGAGGCATTGATAACTGGGACTCCAGTAGCGTCTTTTACCGTTCCTTTGATCGTTTGAGCATGAATGGCGTAACACATTAAGAGGAGTGTATAGAAAGTAGTAATGATAGTTCTCATAAGCGATGAATTTGTGAGAGCTAACTTAGCAATAGGTTATAGCTTGAACATATTGCATGTAATGGACGGTAAGAGTTAAGTAAAAAATGACGGTTTTACTGTCGTGTTAACGAAGTTCCTCAAGTGTTTTTATACTGTGTTCTCGTAGGTGCTCGAAAAATAATTTGAAATCTTTATTAAAGTCATCGTAGTGTTCTAGGAGGTCTTGAGAAGCCAAATTCATCTTTGATTTTCCCTGAGTTCTGCGGTTCATTCCATTGAGGACTTCTTGGATTCCTTTCGCAAATTGATAGTTGTATAACCAGTTGTATTTAATCATGTACGGGAGCATCTCCTGTGTTTTCACTGGCAATATATCAAGGTGTTGGTTTAATAAACGGTATACAGATTGTACGTAGGTTTCCAAGGGAATCTCCGAGTATTGACGCCAATTAATGGCTAAAAAGTGATCGTAAAAGATGTCGATAATAACCCCGCTGTAATGACCGTAGCGCTTGTCTAATCGGCGTTTGCTCTGCCTTACAATATCGTGAGTGTCCGTAAAGGAGTCGATAGCTCGATGTAACCGTATGCCGCGCTGAATATCTGGAGTGTACTGTGTGAATTTAGAACCTTTAATGTGATCGGCAATGAAATTTCCAATCATAATTTCAGTATTGTCAGCAGAAAGGTAAAGGTGAGCAAGAAAATTCATTTCGTAAATGTAACTAAAAAAATCAAGAAATGAATACTACTTTGCGTTTACAAAATTGAATAGAAAAGAAAGCCCGGAGTGTGTTCTCCGGGCTGTATATTTATTTTTTTGGAGTATTTTTTAGGATCTCCAATAAAAACTTCCAGAATTTTTGTGTTGACGAAATCTGTGCGCGTTCGTCTGGTGAATGTGCTCCACGAATATTAGGTCCGAATGAAACCATGTCCATATTCGGATAGTTTTGCCCTAAGATTCCACACTCCAATCCAGCATGACAAGCAGCAACATGTGGTTTTTCTTCGTGTAATTCTTCGTATAAGTCAGTGACAATTTTTAATATTTCACTATTGATATTCGGTAGCCATCCAGGGTAAGATCCTGAAAATTCCACGTCAAAACCAGCGAGCTCAAAAGCTGAGCGTAACGAATTCGCTAAGTCCCATTTATTGGTTTCTGACGAAGAACGCGTAAGACAGCCAATTTTGATAGCGCCTTCCTTTACGATGATACGAGCGATGTTGTTTGAAGTTTCAACAAGCCCTTCGATATCCGGACTCATTCTGTATACACCATTAAGTGCCGTATAAACAGCCTTGATAAGTCCTTCTTGAACTCCTAATTCCATGACCTTTTCAGGAGTACTTACTTCTTTGAGGTCAATATTGAGTTCTGGTTCTAAACTAACAAACTCCGCTTTGATAGCGTTAATTTGTTCGTTTAATTCAAATAAAAATGGCTCTTTTGAAACGGTGTCGATAACTACAGTAGCAAAACTCTCACGAGGAATGGCATTGCGCAAACTTCCTCCGTTGATTTCTGAAATGCGAAGTCCGTAATTGGTAAATCCATCAAACAATAAACGATTCATAATTTTGTTGGCATTCCCAAGTCCTTTATGAATATCCATTCCCGAATGTCCTCCGTTGAGTCCTGTGATAGCGATTTCAAAAGCCGTCGTGTTATCTGGAGTCTCCTCTTCTTGATAGGTTCTCGTTGCGGTTACATCAACACCTCCTGCACATCCCATACCGATTTCATCATCTTCTTCGGTGTCGAGGTTTAATAAAATATCTCCTTCTAACAATCCACCTTCAAGTCCCATAGCTCCCGTCATTCCAGTTTCTTCATCAATGGTAAACAAGGCTTCAATAGCAGGGTGCGGAATATCAGTAGACGCGAGTACTCCCATAATGGCAGCAACTCCTAGGCCGTTGTCGGCACCTAAGGTAGTTCCGTCAGCTTTTACCCAATCTCCATCGATGAACATTTTAATTCCTTCGGCGTCAAAATCAAATTCCGTATCGGCATTTTTTTGATGAACCATGTCGAGGTGACTTTGCATCACTACAATTTTACGGTCTTCCATACCTGCAGTAGCCGGTTTGCGGATGATAACGTTTCCTACCTTATCTACTTGGGTAGGTAGGTTGAGTGACTTCCCAAAGTCGACCATAAATTGAATCACGCGTTCTTCTTTTTTTGAAGGACGAGGAACGGCATTTAAATCGGCAAAGTGTTTCCATACTGCCTGAGGTTCTAGGTTGCGTATTTCTGAATTCATTGTGAATCTGTTCGTTTTAATTTTTCGAATACCAAAGGTAGTCAAAATCGTCAAAGTTTGCTGAAAAAAATAATCCGGAAACCCCAAAAAGCATAGCCCTAATTACGGTGTAAAGTTGTAATTTTGCAGCATGGATTTTTCTTCAAAACTTTTAGAAAACGCGGTGAATGAAGTGAGTAGGTTGCCGGGGATAGGGAAACGCACGGCATTGCGGTTGGTGTTACATTTGTTAAAGCAACCCCAAGAGCATACGAAGTATTTAACCGAAGCCTTAAGCGTTTTGAGAAACGAAGTGAAAACCTGCCGTAAATGCCACAATATTTCCGATACGGTGCTTTGTGATATCTGTGCGAATCCTAACAGAAATGCAGAAGTTATTTGTGTAGTCGAAGATATTCGAGATGTAATGGCTATCGAAAATACAGCACAGTTTAGAGGTGTTTATCACGTATTGGGGGGTAAAATTTCTCCTATGGAAGGAATTGGGCCTCAGAACTTACAGATAGAATCTCTGGTAGAAAAAGTCAAGAATGGCGAGGTCAAAGAATTGATTTTTGCGTTGAGTTCAACCATGGAAGGTGATACTACCAATTTCTATATTTACAAACAGGTAGCTCCCTATGAGATTATCACATCGACGATTGCTCGAGGAATTTCAGTAGGGGACGAGTTGGAATTCGCAGATGAGGTAACCCTTGGACGAAGTATCTTGAACCGCATACCTTTTGAGAATTCCTTAAATAGAGGGTAGTCGTTTTTTGAGTAAAACGAATCTCTTATTTCAAAGTAGATGAGTTCATTATTTTAATTAGGACTTTATTCTTTTTGAACCTACTTAAAACCGATAAAGACTGAGTTAAGAGTAACTTTTTTACGCTTAATTTCGAAATCGAAAATAAAAAACCCGTTCCTAAGAACGGGAAAATTGCTATGAAAAAGAAAGTCTAAGGACGTCTCCTTGACTTTGGTAAAAATACATTGTTCATGTCAGGGGAGCAATACTCAGTTTTACTATTTGCTGCCTAGGGAAAACCCTGATATTTGTAGGGGATAAGCGTTAAAAAACAATTTGTCGATGTTGATTGCCTAGTAGAGGGCTTTCTTTACATATTTGTCTACTCGTTCTGGTAGCGGATATTGGAAGTTGTGAGAAGGTAGTGATAGTACAAGTGTAAGCACTGTATTATTCAAATGGAGATGAGGCTCTTTTAAAGGTCGGGTTCAGAAGCAATAATTTATTGCTAAAATAACGTACTTTTAGAGCATAAAATTTTAATTGAACTGCTGTATATGGTTGAAATAAGGCAGTTTTTTAGCTAGCATACAATGGAAATAGCCTATTATTTAGTGGATGTCTTTACCTCACAAAAATACGGAGGGAACCAACTGGCCGTATTTGTAGATTATGAAAATCGAGTTTCGGACACAGAAATGCTACAAATAGCGAAAGAGTTGAACTTTCCCGAAATAACTTTTATTAAAAAGAATCGTGATAACAAAGTGTTTGACATTCGAATTTTTACCCCAGAATACGAGGTGCCTTTTGCCGGACATCCGTCATTGGGGACAGCATTTGTTATTGCGAAGTATCTGGTACCAACGGTTGGTTCGCGTATGACTTTACGTGTAAAACACGGCGAAATCCCAATTGAGTTAACATCGACAGATAACACGATTACCAATAGTTTGTTTGTCATGCAACAAGCAGCGCCTGAGTTTATAAATACCTTTACGCACGAGGAAGTTGCTGAAGGATTAGGGATTCCAATAGATTATTTGGATATGCAGCAGCCTGTAGAAGAGATAACGACAGGGTTGCCCTATATCGTGATACCCATTGTAAATCTAGTGAAAATGAATGCATTGCAGCTCAATGCTCAAAAGGTGATTGCGTTTTTAAAGCAGCATAAAAAGTATAAAACCAATAGTAACACAGGGCTGACAACTTCCTTATTCTTTGCAACTGACCAAACCTTTGAGCAAGGAACTAGTTACAATACCAGAATGTTTTGTGTAGAAAATGAAGTACTTGTTGAAGACGCGGCAACAGGAAGTGCTAACGGTTGCTTTTTAGCCTATCTCCTCAAATACGAAGCTTTACAAATTTCGGCTGTGGTGGAACAGGGGTTTCAGTTGAATAGGAAGTCGCATATCTATTTGGAAGGGACACGATCGGAGGATGAATACGAGATAAAAATTGGGGGAAAGGTCGTTGAGGTAAGTTCAGGACATTGGAAATTATAATAACGAACTCCTACTTATAGGATAAGAAAATTCTTAGATTCGCATTTGATTGTTACTGCAATCTTATAAACAGCAGAAGCGAAAGAGAGAAGGTTAGTTTTTATGAGTAAACTAAATAACGAAGGGGAATAGAGAAGCGATACTAGTGCTAAGTGAATTAGCTTGGTAATTAGTCCGTTTTAAAGGAACAACGTTTAGGAACTCTTTCCGGTGTTCAGCATTGGAATTATCAAAATTTTCTAATCGTTGTTGCAGCTTGGGTGATGTTAAGGCATAGTGATGTTATGAATAGAACAACAGAAGAATTATTAGCGTTAGTTTGTACTATAAACAAGGTGCCAGCCTTGAGTAAGGAGAGGGTAGCGTCGGAATTTAGAACACTTGGCAGGACCTTAGGAATTGAGTTCCCGAAAATAGTTGTTGATTTTTATGCAACTTTAGGAATCAATTCAGTATTGTTTAGTGATGTGTTTAGTGATCTTAGCGTAAATGAACGCGGTGATTTAGAGTTTTATTGTAACATACAAACGGGAGATACTTGGGCCATACAGTTGAAAGGAGAACAGGACCTATGGTACCGGCCGTTTGATGAGGAATGGAAGAGAGTCCCTTTCACTGTTGATGATTTTTTGTCGAATGAGGTTTTAGTGACAAGCTGTTTTAATCAGCCTTATTTTGCACAAGGATATTGTACCAAAGAAGCTCTTGATGCTGCCATCACTGCTGGGACACTAAGAGTGGTTTATGAGTGTGAAATAGCACCAATGAAAAATTTAGCTTCTCGACATCCCTTTCAAATGCTAGGATGTCAGTCAGTAGAAAACGATTTATTATTAGTAGGTTTTCAAAACAACTTTATGGGGAATTCGTATTTAGAGCTACGTTACGGAGCCAACAGTAAATCGGACTTCGAAAAATTTGTTAAGATTTTTGGTTTACATTGGTCAGCACCCTGGCTGGATAATCAAATTTAGATTACAAATCGTTTGACGCTTCTTAATTGACTGTACCATGTTTGTCAGTCCTCGCTTTTGGAGCGCTAGCTTAGACGGGGAAGAAGGAGGAAAATATACCTTCAAAAGAAGGGAAGTAATAATTTTATTTTCAGCAGAGTTTTCTCATCTTTGAAGTCTAATAAAATTTGCTATTCATGAAAAAATATTTCCTGTATTTACTCGTCATTTGTTCATTTATTAACTGTTCTTCAGATGATGAATTGAGGAGTTTCGAACTGTTAACATCAAAGCGATGGGTTTTTGATAGCTATCAATTACTAAAAGTAACGAGTAACCCCGGAAATCACAGTGATAGTAAAATTCAAGATCAGATAATTTCGCAGTATAAAAACAAGGTTAGCTATAATTTTTCTAAAGATTATACTGCCGATTTTTTTGATGGCTATTACGGCTATAGTATTAAATGGGAATTGGTAAATAATCAATTAAAATTAGATTTTGGAGAACGCCCCAGTTTTAATACAACCTTTACCATCCGTGCTATAGAATCGGACCAGCTAGTGTTGTATCACGAGAAAAGCGCTACTGTAATTGATGGAGATCAAACGGAGTACGCAGGCAATAGTATTTTTGTAGCTAAACCCTAGTGTAGGTGTCTGGGGTTATCGAAACTACGTTTTTTTAATACCAATAGTAATCACAGTTATTCATATGAATGAAAAGTTTGCTACATTATACCCAGAAATAGCTCGTATTGGAGAATGTTCATAGGCATTTCGAAAAGAACTGCTCAACAGAATACTTGATTTAGAAGTGGTCAACGCATTCCAAATCGAAGAGTACGGCACGGAGAGAGCTTGTGTGGTTTAGGCCGAAAAGCAGGTAGGAATCGGTTTAGCAAGAGATGAAAAACTATTTATAGTTGACTTTTGGAATCAGGGAATACTGTTAGCTGAAGGCAGGAGTTCTCATTGGCTGGATATGGTGGATGCCATTACAGATTGGTTGACATGCGATGTTACGAGTACGGTTTTTTCGAATAAGTTTCAAGGAATTAACCCTACCGCTATTGCAGAAGCCTTTGATGAAAATAAAGAAATTGAATTTTCCTGGAATCGCTTATTGCAAAGTGAACAGAACGAACCCTTAGGAGCGTTGATAGCACTCGCTGCAGATGATGAAGTGTTGCAGACCTTGTTTCCGTATATGAGCTTGTACACGTTGTTGTTGAGTCGCTGTACGGGGTATCCTTACGATTCTCAAAATCTCCCTACGGTAACCCCAGCGGTGAATTTTTTCGATATTGAAACGCAGGAACGTCAAGTAGGGACAACCACTCAGGTGGATGTCCAGTACGTAGTGGCCGATACTGAAATGAATGTGTTAGGAAAAGGAACTGCTAAAGAGGCGATAGCGATGATTAAAACCTATATTCCTGCTGATATTCAACCCGCAACGAAAGGATTTTGGAAGCAGACTGACTTGCAGTAGCAATAAGTAGTTGAGCTATGTGAAAGGGAATACTTTTGGAAGTTGAGGTGTTATACGTAAAGGGTTTATAATGAATGTTAAAAAGAGCATAACAGATGCGTAAACGATATTTTTTTTGGTGTTGGTTGAGTTTGCTTATGGGAGGAAGCTCTTATGGGCAAACTATGGAAGAGCTGAGAGAGCAAATAGTTCAAGTGCTTCACAATAAATCGGCTACGGTGGGGGTAGCGATTCAGATACTACCCTCCAAGGATACGTTGATGATTCATAGCAAGCTTCGGGTTCCTATGCAGAGTGTATACAAGTTTCACGTGGCCTTGGCAGTATTACATCAAGTAGATTTAGGTGTACTGAGTTTACAGAAACGCATCAACATATCAGAAGCCAAAGTCAAAGACTACCGCCATTTATACAGTCCGCTATGTAGGAAGTATCTCCAAGGGACTACACTGACCTTAGCGGAAGTTCTGAGCTATGCAGTTGCGCAGAGCGATAATCTAGCGTGCGATATACTTTTTGAGCTTGTGGGTGGTCCGAAGGCGGTACAAACCTATATACATCAACTCGGAATTAAGGAGGTAGCGATACTGCATACAGAAAAGGATATGCAAGCCAACTGGCAGCGGCAGTTTGAAAATTGGACAACCGCCAGTGCAGCCAATCGATTGTTAGCCCTCTTTTTTGAAAATAAAAAACACCTACTGAGTAAAGAGAGTCATGGCTTTTTATGGCGGACTATGAAAGCAACCGATACAGGGAAGACTAGCCTCCGCGGAATGCTTCCGAAACAGGTGGTACTTGCTCATAAAACGGGACATTCAGGAAAAAATGCCGCAGGCCTTACCGGTGCTGTAAATGACATTGGCGTATTGTTTTTTTCAGCATCTTCTTATGCCTATATCAGCGTTTTTGTGAGTAACTCAAAAGAAAGTGATACCACCAATGAGAAAATAATTGCTAGCATAGCAAAGTTGACCTATGATTATTTAAAAAAACAATAAGGATACTCAGCACAAAGATTATTGTTAGGAGAGTACCCGTTTGAACTACACCTATGAGAAATTGCTCAACTGTACTAATGAAGATTCAGATAGTACTGGCTTTTTTAATATCCAGTATAATGTTTGCACAACAAAAAGAACGCATAGAGGATTATCAGGGGATTTGGATTGCTAAACCGTATTACGAGTCTTTTGAGAAAACAAAAAATGCGCTGGCCTCCAAAAAGGCTTTTGCTCCCACGGGGCCCGTAGGTTTGCGGATTAATATGTCAGAAGAAACGAATGGTAAATTATCGGTGGGGCTGGCCATGCTGCACGATCACCTGTTACGAGCTGAGGTATCACAGTACGTAGTTCAAGGAAAGGATACGTTGTATGAACAAGGTTTTTTTAGTATCCAATTAAAAGAGCAAGATAAAAATAATGCGTTTAATGTTTACCAGGGGCCTTATTTTGGTCGTTGGTCTCCAACCAAATTAATACTTAAAGAGAACGCTGTTGTATTGCAGCGAGGAGGAAATAGCGATGTTGCTGTAGAGCGAATTTCGTACGTTCGAATTGCTGAGAAATTTGAAAAGGAATATCAGTTCCCGAATCCCTTGTATTATTACATGAGAAAAAGTTTACTAACGGGTGATTTTACGCTCAAAGACAGTACGGATACTACAATTTGTCCAAAATTTACAATTCACCCTGATGGGCGTATGGAAGGATATTCGAAGTTAAAAAACAAAAGCATATACTATTCAACAGATATCTATTGTGGTCCAGAGATCATTGACGAAGTTGTATTGATAGCTGAAGAATTCAAAGATGTCAATCCTCATTGTGCTGTGTTTGTGTTTAAGAAAATCGATGAAAAAACGATATACTTGTACAAAACCTATCCTAGAACGAATAGTTCCAATGGAGATGTGGGAGCAGCTGAGCAAAAAGCACCATTGGGTAAGGTGTTTTACAAATTATTGAGGCATTGACACTGATTACCGTCATAAGTTGTGGTATTTTTCGTAAAAGATCTTAATTTGTAAATGAAACGGATTCGATTTGTGTTCAAATTCAAGTCAAAAGGTTTCAGAAGTGATTATAAAAAAATAATACTATCTTGCGATGCTTCTAAATTGCTATGCCTAAACAATCTACAAATCGTATATGTTGTTGAGCTTGTCTAAAGTTTCAACAAGAATAGGATGGTGGTTTGGAGCAGTAAATCTAAAAACTTAATAAATATGTTAAAAAAATTACTATTCGGGGTGTTACTGAGTTTTCTGTTGGTGTCTTGTATTGACAATAATGATACTCCTCCTAAAGATGAGAAAGCCTTATTAACTGCTAAACTATGGACCTTTAATCGTTTTGAAATAACGGAGCTTAATGAAAATCCAGGGAATTATACTGAGGCCGAAGTAGAGGCTATTATTAATAAGCTACGCAAAGGAATTACCTTTAAGTTTAATGAAGATACTTCAGGTACGTATACAGTTAGGTCTGAATCCTTCGATTTGAACTGGTCATTAGAAGAAGGTATTTTAAAACTTCGTTTTTCTGACAGTATGTTAAACACGGATTTTCGTTTGAATGATGTAAGCGAAGAAGAATTAAATATTTCGTTTTTAACCCTGTCTACCGGAATCTTTAATAATCAAAAAACCACCTATCGAGGCAATCATTTTTATCGATAGTCAATACAAAAGCTTAGCGTCTGCTAAGCTTTTTTTCTTAATAGAGTACCCTTAATATGGTGTTTTTCTTACTGATTCTAGTAGCGTAAAAGAAAGTAGTATATTGATCTGAGCGATAGGCTGCTTTTCTTTTTCAGTACTCGTAAAAATGGCCTCGATACGATTACAGCGAGTTGTTTGCTGAAAGAATTGAGGTACTGGGATACCGAAGTAAAATTAATTATTGGTATCTTCGTTTTTTAAAATGCCAGGGGAATTTTTATGGTTCTTACGACGAGAATACAACCCCAAAAGAAAAAGAATTCAGTAATGACACATGCAAATTTTGATGCGCAAATTGCGGCGCATAAAGATCTCAGTAAACTCCTACGCGATCAAGAGATCATCGGATTTTCAAATTTTAGTGACCTCGAAGCCGCCCCAGAATTTTTAAACTATATAGCACCGCAGTACATAGCGAGTTTTAGGGTTCTCTTTAAAAGGTATACAGAAACTGCTCCCAACGAGGTGAAGTTGAATGCTTTGTTGAGGTCTTTGGAGTATGTAGCAAGCTCTGAAGTAATTACTGCTGTAGAGGAAGACCTGAATAGTCTTTTAAAAGAAGCACTCGATCTTTTGGTAATTAATAAATCACGTGTCGATGCCAAATTGGAGTTGTTAGATATTCCAGCTCTTAAAAAAGCGGTCTCGATCACCGTTATTAATTGCTGCAATCGCGGAAAGGCATCGCCCAAAGTACAAAAGACGACTGATGAGATAATTGCACATATTTTATACCTCAATTACAAACTTAAAGATGTAAATCCTAAGTATCAAAAGCAACTGTATTTCGCGGATGAAGAATTGAAAGAGCGATTGCTAAAAATTGAACGATACCATCCATCTCAAAAATCGAAATACCTAGGCTTTAAACAAGAAGCCTCGTCTACGACTCCTAAGGAGAACGAAACACAGCCGGAAGAAATCCCCATTATTGAGGTCAAAAAGGAAAATAAGAACTATTGGATCTATGTAGTTTTAGGAATCGGTGTACTCTTGTTAAAGTTTTGTGCTCGAATCTAACTAGCACACAGGACTTAGGAATAAAAATAGCGTGCAATGATGAAAACCGTAAGGGCTTGCGCTGACGGTTTAATATTTTTGTAGAAAATAAGGATAGTAAAAAGGAGATGAGAGAATTTTTAGTTTCGGTATACGCGATGTTTTTTTTTAAAACACTGGATGGAGTGTCCATTTTTTTGGGATTAATGGGCTGGATTGGTGTAGTTATTTTTTTATTTGGAATGTTGAAGTACTAAGCAAAGCGTATAGACAGGTTAATATGCCGCGGTATTGTGTCGCTAACTTATTGATAAGCAATATGAACTGGGCTTAGTAACTCGTCCGTTTTGTTGTTTTTCTAGCATAGTATGCATCGTTTCCTCTGTTTGTCGCTATAAAACTCGCGATAAATTTCATATCTTGGTAGTTGTGACGCGAGACTAAACTAGTATTACCATGAAAAAACTAATGATAGTAATAATGTTCCTGAGTAGTATTGTGCTACAGGGACAAACTGCTAAAGAGAATTTGCGAAATACTTTCGATACTTATATAAACTTGACCATGGCGCAGGAGTTCGATAAATCTTTTGATTATATCATTCAAGATTTGTTTGAAATTATTCCAAGAGCGCAAATGGTAGCCCTGATGAAACAGATTTACAACAATCCAAAAATGAAAATTCACTTGGAAAATCCTAAAATTCTGTCGTTAGGAGCTATTGAAAAACTCAAAGGAAAATGGTATGCTATTTTGACCTATTCTAATATCATGCGCATTAAAGTGAACCCAGAGGATACCGATGAATCCGCAGAAGATAAGGCTGTTCGTATGGGATTGTTAAAGGTGTCTTTCAATAAAAAGTTTGGAACTAAAAATGTTAAGTACAACGAAGAAACAGGTTTTTTTGAAATTAATGTGGTAAAATCAGTTTGTTGTGCTTCTGAGGATGGCAAGTCTGATTGGAAGTTTTTAACCTTAGATAAGGCGCAACAGAAACTAACGAAATCCTTTTTACCAGCAGAGATTTTTGAAAAGCTGTAATTAGAAAATAAATCTAGAATAGGTTTTAATTATAAATTGTTATGAATAAACAGCGATTGACCTTGTTAATCTTGGCTTCGTTAGGTGTATTGGCTACGTTTATGCCGTGGTCATCTCTTCCGGTGTTAGGAGCTATGAGCGGAATAAACACGAAAATAGGGAAGTTTTCACTCGTCCTTTTTACCATTCCTTTATTAGGAAGTTTTATAGGCGATAGAACGAAAGATCTGAAAGGAATACTATTGTACGTAGTAGTATTGAGCAGTGTATTGTCAGTGCTTTTTAATACAGTACAGTTATGGGTGCTCACATCAGTGGATGCCGAAACTAGTAATCCTATTGATTATATTCTTGCTGATCAAATTAGGGTGGATGTGGGCCTCTTCTTGGCCTTGCTATCCGGAGTACTTATACCTGTTTTAGTAAAGATTATGAAAGAATCTGCCCCCAATGCATCTGTGAATTTGTCGAAGAATAGCGATGCAAAAAAATCGCAATTTCCTGTGAGGGAAACGATGAAAAGCAAACCGATTATTCAAAAAGATCGTCCAAAAATTGATGCAGTAAGCGTAGCAAAAGAGTTAAAAAACGAAGCTACCAAGGTGAATGTTATGGAACCATCTGATCACAGCAAATACATGCCTAAGTAGTAATGTAATATCACAAACCTCATAGAAATGAATTCAGACTTTATAGAAATTCCCTCTGCCAACGGACTATTAAATGCCACCATGTACACTGCGCAAGATTGCAATAGCGTTTTGGTAATAGCTTCTGCTACAGGTGTGAAACAAGAGTTTTATAAAACTTTTGCCACGTATGTACAAGCGCAAGGTATAGCAGTAATCACCTTTGATTATAGCGGTATTGGTCGCAGTTTATCACTGCCACTGCAACAAGTAAAGTCGAATGCGGCTAGCTGGGGGTACCGTGATCTTGAAGCTGTTTTTCAATTTGTGTTGCAAAAGTATCCGAAGGCTAAAAAAATGGTACTAGGCCATAGTATAGGAGGGCAATTGATTGGATTGGCACCATCGTCAATACAGTTTGATAAAATTATATTGGTCGCTTCGCAATCGGGATATTGGAAATTTTGGTCAGGCAAAAGCAAAATTCAAATGTGGTTTAATTGGTATGTGTTATTTCCGGTACTATTACCACTTTTTGGGTATCTACCTTCAAAAAAGTTGACCGGTATGGAGAATTTGCCTAAAAATATGGCGGCACAATGGATGCGTTGGTGTAGGTCGGAAAATTACCTTTGGGACGACCCGAGTATAGAAGAAAAGTATTATTCGACCATCGAGAATCCTGTAAGTGTATTTGCTATTGAAGACGATCACTTTGCACCGAAAACTGCCGTTTTATGGCTTGCTAAAAAATACGAGAATGCAAAGCTGAAGGAATACGAGCTTAAGCTGAAGGATTTCCAAACGAAACGCATTGGTCATTTTGGCGTTTTTAAAGCCTCTTTTGAATCTTCTATCTGGCAGCTACTGCTTCGTGAAATGGCATAAAAAGCAAGAGGTTAATGCGTTAACCTCTTACTGACGTGAATTGCGAAATCAAATCACTACTACAAAAAACTAAATTATAAAAATTAATATATGAAAATTCGTTGCTAGAGGTGTCGCTTACCTAGATACGAGGGATTTTTTTATAGTTCGGCTCTTGTGTGAGCTCATCGCTAATTTCCAAGTAGCGAACAACACCATCAGCATTGACTTTTGAGAGCGATCGAGCGTGTAAACCAGCTAGATTTCCGGTGGCGATTTCCACGCCAAAATGTTTTCCAAAAACCCCTTCTTTGAAATCTGATAACATCACGACATTTTTTAATTCGTGAGTTGTTAAGTAACGTTCTTGAGCAAAAGGTAAATCTCTAGAAATACAGATTAAGGGTACACTGAGTTTTTCTGCTTCTTGTGAGAGTTTGAAAATGGAACTAGCACAAACTTCGGTATCTACACTCGGAAAAGTATAGAGTAAGGCCCCATTTACGAGTACATCGTATAGAGCTACCTCTTTCAAGTCAGAGGATAGCAAGTACACTTTCGGTAGCTGTGTATGTATTTTAGGAGTTACACTTTGTAAGTGGAGTGTTTCTCCCATGCAGGTTATGGTCTTCATAGTGTTTGAATTTTATTTGTTGCGAAAGTATAAAGAAGCTTTTAGGAGATGCACAGTCATGTGCTGAGCTATGGGGGATGGATGACTAGCGTAGTAATTTCGGTGATAAAGCCAATCGGAATCGATATTGTTACTTTTATTTGAAATACTGACCATAAAAAAAGCCAGTGCATATGCACTGGCTTTTGAACTAGCGATTGAGAAAGATGAACTACCGTGTATTCAGGTATTTAAAACGTCAACCAAATAAAGGAAACCTGAATATAGGTAGTAAAACACCGCTAGCATTTAATAAGCTGTGTTACTAAGGCTACTTGTAATTTATAGAGATGCAATAGTAGTAACTAGGACAGTTACTTTCCTTATTAAAGTTTTTAATAACGTATTACTTGTGATGAACTCGTTTAAACTAGTGATATAGGTCGCGGAGGAGTAGTTAATACCGTAAAAAGTAAAAAAGGACAGCGAAATTGCTGTCCTTGAAGTCGGGGTACTACGTACTAAACAAGTAACTATAAATAGCTGTTACACGGACAAAGCTAGCGACGAAATTGGTTGATGATTCACTTATATGACGAGGACCTTGAATGTTGTGATTACTGCAGGGAATATTGTTTTTAACATGCTGAAGCATGAAAATACAGCGTTTGTGATTGGATACAAATATTCTTGTCTATATTTGCGGCGAGTGAATTTTTAATTCACCATCCCTAGTTACCTATAATTAAATAGCGATACCTTTTAAATGCTGTGCATTCTGAGAGGAAATGGCTGATACCTACTAAAAAATAGTGTAACGAATGATTGTAAAAACAGTACTTATTGGGGGAGAAAGTACCGCCGCAACTAATTTTAAGAAACGAATTTCGAAATGTGAATTTTTTACGTTGACAGAAGTAAAAGGAACACTTTCTGGGGTGCCTACATGGCTTGACAACACCACACCACAATTACTTTTTATAGATAGAGCAATTGAAATAACTGAGTTAGAATTACTAAGTGATTTAATGAAAAGCCCAGCAACTTTTTTGCTGTGTTCTCGACAGGGGGTAATACTTGAGGAAACAATGCAACACAGAGAGCAATTTTACCACATTGAAGACTGTGCTAGTGAGCTTGTGATGGCAGAGGTGTTTTGTCGAATTCTCTTTGCGATCATGCGATGGCAGCAACGAGAGCTGACTCAAAATTTTACTGCCAACGTACTGCAGTTACGTCTTAATGAACAGGGAGAAAAACGCATCAGTTTTAAAATTGATAACGTGGTAATTTTCCTAAAGCTGAAAGAAATAAAATACATTTTAGCTTCTGGAAACTACATTGAAATCATCACTGCTGAAAATAAGAAATATTTGGTGAGAGAAACGATTAGTCGCCTTGGCCAGGTATTTAGGAATACCGTAATGTTCAGGATCCACAGGTCTTGCATCGTGAATATATCTTTTGTAAATAGGTTGGTGTATTCAAGTCATGGTGAGCTCGACGTAGGGATTTGTGACTCTGAACTGTTAAGAGTAGGGAAAAGTTACAAACAAGATTTTTTAAACCATATGGATATCACAAAAGGGGTAAATGTTTTACCCTAGCAACGATATGTGGCATTGTTCTTGATAAAGTAGCTTTTTCTAATTTTTAACTAGTGAATTTTTAAGGGTAATTGAAGTGATATGCGGTTGATGGAAGTACGTAAAGGAATTGTGGCGTTTATTGTAATACTAGGCTGTAGTGGATTTGTACGAGGACAAGATTTACTGTCGAGTTTTACGGTACATAACGGTAACGGAAGCAGAACGAACCCTAAAATTATTACCTGTGATCAGGATGGTTTTTTGTGGTATTCTTCCAATAATTCGGTGGTGAAGTTTACCGGACAAGATCAAATAGTATATCCATTAAATGTCAATTTTCCGATAGGAAAAAATGATATCGTAGATATTTCAGTGATAGAGAATACCGTTTTTGCCCTAGCTAAAAAAGGACTTTTTATACTCAATTTAACGACCAATCAAACAGATTGGCACAGCTTTTATTATAAAAATGGTGAAGAATACTTAAAGTTACGCTCCTTAAATTACAATTTTGGTAAAGGGCTTTGGATTGATACGGAGACAGATATTGTTATTCGGTACGATTTTGAGACCAACGACTTTGAGAAATTCAATTTATCAGCTTCGGGAAAGGAAGAGATTAGTAATGACAACAAATTTAATCAGTTAAAAATCTTAAATGTCACCGACAGTAATGCGATAATTTTTAGAAAAGAAAATCAAATAAGGCGCTTTGATGGAGAACGTGTCACACTGGTTCAGGATACCTTTAACAGGGCAAATAAACCCAATCAGAGAAGCTACCAAGAAAGTATCCTCGTTCCCAATGGAAGTATTTTTCCAAAAAATTACTCAGGGAGTTTTCAGTATAAAAATAAGAAGTACCAAATTACCTACCTCGAAGCAATCGATAGTCAGCTTGTTAATTTGCCTTTTACGCAGCGGATTTATATCGAGAATATACAGCTGTTTCAAAAGGGGATTGGACATAATGCTAGTTTGGTTGTCGCCAATGGGTTAAACCTCAGTGTTTTTCAGTTTGAAAAACGAAGTAAAGGCTTTGCGTTGATTGAGCTTTCCCAACATGTGTTGGAGGAGGAGGTGACTAATTTGTTTATAGATTATTACAACAACATATGGGTTCATGCTGGGAGTAAAATTGTAAAGGTAATTGTTCCAGATCCGATTATTGATTCTTTTCTAGTAAATAATGAGAATACGAGCTGTCGTGATATGTTTGAAGATGCTGAGGGATCCGTAGTTTTAGCTAGCTATAGGGGACTGTTTGTAAAACGAGCAAAGGAAGGAAAATTTCAAAAATTAAAGCTCGCTAAAAGCAAGGAAGAACTTCAAGAAAAGTCGAGCTTCTTGAATCGGATTTACGCGTTTAAAAAGCTGTCGCCAAATCAGGTACTAGCCCTGGGACATCATTGTGAATTGGCTATCTTGGATTTGAAAAAAGAGGAATATTCATTTGTGCTCTCCGAAAAAGTAGATACTAAGTGTATCGGCGAGTTTTACGATGCGGAATATTTCAATAAACAAGAAGCATTAATGTATCTGGCTAGTGATCGAGGACTGTTTGTGGTAGATTTAAAAACAGGAGCGCTTCGCGATTACAACGAGCTTCCGGGTGGCTTGTCTTTGAAAAATACCGTCATCGAAGATCTATTTAAAGATTCTCGTGGAAATTTGTGGATTGCGACTCAAGGAAGAGGACTAATTAAAGTCGATAGGACTGCGAGTCGAACCACCCACTACAAGCCAAAATCAACAAAATTTCCGTTGATTAATAGTTATGTAAATGTGGTCTATGAAGATAGAGACGGAGCTATTTGGGTTGGTACCGCAGGAGGGATCCAAAAAGTAGTAGCAGCGAATGAAACGGAAACCGATCAGTTCAATACGCATTTCATGGACACCAACATCGTAGGGATTTTACAAGATGATGAAGGCATGTATTGGTTGTCAACCTTTAATGGTTTGGTGCTGTTTGATGGAAAAAAAATAGTTCAGAGTTATTATCAGGAAGACGGGATAGCTAACAGTGAGTTTAATAGAAATTCCTCCCTAAAACTTTCTAATGGAGAGTTGCTTTTCGGTACTGTTAATGGAGGAATACGAGTAAATCCTCAACGAGCAAAAGAAAAGAAGAAACGAGAAGATTCTCAGTTGTATTTGACAAAATTGTCGGTTGATAATTTTCGTGTAAACTCACCCGAAAAATTAGCAACTCTAAAAGATATTGAAGTCGATGATGAACACAGTAGTTTAGTTTTTCATTTTGCGATTAACGATTTAAGTCATTTTGATCGGGTAAAGTATGAGTACAAGATAAAAGGAGTGCATACCAGGTGGAACACCCTAGGGAAAAGAGGCGTCTTAAGGTTGTTTAGTTTACCCAAAGGAGTACATGAAATTTGGGTGCGCGGGGTGAATTCAGGAGCTTTTCATACGGATGTTTTAAAGTATCGTATTGTGGTGTCACGTCCCTTTTATAAGGAGCCATGGTTGGGAGTTATAATACTAGTATTAATCATGATACTAATGGTAATTCGTTTGCGGATAAAACTGAGAAAACGAAGAGTGCTTTTTCAGTTAAAAAAGAAACTGAGAAACTTGGAATCGAAGTCTTTAAAGAGTCAAATGAATCCACATTTTTTGTCAAATATCATCAACAGTGTCCAAGGTGTCATGGTACTTAAAGGTATCGAAGAAGCGAGCCGCTACTTAAGTTGTTTTTATACCTTGTTACGCTATCAATTAGACAGTACAAATATGGATTTCATTTCGTTGGGAGGTGAGTTACAGTATTTAAAATCCTATGTATACATCGAAGGTCAAACCCTTGACAAAACCATTACCTTACATATTAATTGTGAAGAACGGATAAAGTATTTTAACATTCCTCCAGCATTGTTACAACCACTAGTAGAGAATTCAATACATCACGGATTCAAAGGAAACAAGGAAGGCAATGAGATTACAATAGACATTCGCCTATGTGGTAAAGTACTTCAAATTGTGGTTTCAGATAATGGTGTGGGGTGCAGTGGAAAAGGTCGAGTAGAAAATCAAACCGAAACTAAGCAACACCAATCGTGGGCGACTGCTATTTTGCGAGAGCGCATGGAAGTATACAATGTTTTGTATAGCCAAGAAAAGCTATTTTCAATTCAATACGAACGAGGAGCTTCTTCAGGAACTCGCGTAGTATTGATCGTTCCCTTTAAGCATTAGAAAAAGAATGAACTATTATGGATAAAAGGATTAACACGATCGTCATAGACGACAGGAAAAGTAACGTAGAATTATTAGCACATTATTTGGAAGGCTACTGTACAGCGTACATCGAAACAGTGTATCGGGCGTATTCCATTTCCGAGGCTATCGAGAAAATCAACACCTTTAGACCAGAGGTGGTGTTTTTGGATGTTCAAATGGATAATGAAACAACGGGATTTGATATTCTCGACAAAATTACGCCTTACCCTGTGAAGGTAGTTTTTGTAACCTCCTTTGAAGGGTATGCAATAAAAGCTATTAAGTACAATGCTATCGATTATTTATTGAAGCCAATTGATTTCACAGATTGCGCTAAAATTGTAAAACGCGTACATCGAGAGTTTAACGAAATCACCGAAACAAAAGATACGCAAAATTTCGATAAGTCTCTAGCTGATTTTAGAGCGAGATTACTACCAGTGATGTCACTAAAAACGATAGACTTCATAGAAAAATCAGAGATTATTTATTGTAAATCTCAGGGCTGTTATACCATTTTTAAACTAAAGAATGCAACGGATATTGTCAGTTCCAAAAACATTGGAGAATACGAAAAAATTTTAGGAGCTAACTTTCTAAGAGTTCACAAGTCTTTTATTATCAATGTTAATTTAATTGCTCGTATTCATAAGGTTTCAGGAGTCGCTTGTGAGATGATAGAAGGGAGCATGATTTCTGTGGCGGTAAGAAAGGTCAACCTGCTTTATAGCTTGCTGGGAATCAAAACCAAATGCACGTAGTATGAGATGGTGGTTTAACGTTCTTTAGTCAATTACTTACGATGGTTAGCTACCTAGTTACGTTACTCGTTTTGGGGGAGGAGGAGTTGAAAATCGTTCTTTTCTTTGCACTTGAATAGCATACTTTCAATGCAAAAAGTACAGAGATAATGAAAAGTCGTTTAACTGTTTTATTGGTAGTGCATTTCCTGAGCTGTAAAGGAGTACAGGCTAGGTGTTTTCAGGAGTTTAAGAGTGTCTTGCTTTCTGAGATACCTCCATCAATAACAGCTACTTCCGTAAAGCCACCGGGAAGTAAAACGTTGAATTTATCGCTAACTATTGTGTCAGAAAAGCTGAGTACATCAGAGAGTTTAGGGGTTACGAACTACCTAATCAAGCTAAAAAATAACGGGACGCAAAGGATAAGTGGACTGCAAATCATTGAAAGGGATACCGTTGATAGCACTGTCCATTACGTGGGCAATCCTAAAGCTGTAAACGCGGGTCAAGAGCTCATTGTTGAACGAGTTTATTATTGGAAAGCGGACCAAGATAATGCTAAGGGGGTAAGCCTAACAGTAGATGTATATACCAAAGGAACTCGATTATTGACAAAAACGATTCCCATAGCTCTTACTGGTAAAACCGTGAAGGTAAACAACCTATTTTCTCCGAATGGTGATGGTATAAACGATGTGTTGCTAATTCAGGGGCTTACAGACTATACTGAGAGCTACTTGTCGATTTACGACAGATCAGGGATACTAGTCTTTAGTGCAAAGAACTACGATAATACTTGGGATGGAACAGTAAACAATGGACGCAATGCCTTAGAGTGCGGTACTTATTTTTACACTTTGCAACTAGGGGCAACTCAAGAGCCTTTAAAAGGCTGGATACAAATAAAGAGGTAGTTAGTTTTGATAATACTAGGGATGGTGGGTTCAATCTTTAATTAAGTAAGGGGTTGATTAAAGAGGACACTCATCAATAAAAGGGGGGACCAAAAGGTTTCCTCTTTTTTTATGTTTAATTTTTTTAGTTTAAGAGAATTGACGTTATTTGTACCTGAAAAAATTGCATTTACTAAAAATTTTATTGACAGACTACCTGCTTTGCAAGCAGGTGTAAATTATGTATTAAATTATTATGAGAACAAAAATTAAAATTGCAACGCTTGCTATGATGGGGTTGGGTTTAACCACCTATGCTCAAGAATTTAACCAGCCCGTAAAAGTTAACAATCAATTTTCGGTATTTACTACTCCCAGCACCAATGGGCAATTGATGTTACTAAGAGATACGGCAGCAAATGGAACAAATCAATCTTTTGGAGGTCTAAAATTTTCTTCAGCTTCTGGGTACGATTTTGTTTTAGGAAAATTTTCGGATGTAGGAACAGGGAAGTTCCAGCTACGCGATCAAAACAATACAGCCTACTTTACGATTTTACCAGGAGGTAATTTCGGTATTGGAACGGGAATCCCTTATGGAAAGTTAGACGTAACTGGATTGGGAGTTTTTAGAGCTACTGATAATAGTAATGGTTTGGCCTTTATGCTTGCAAATACCCAAGGGAATTCCGCATTTACCATGCGAGCCTTTACTAATAAAGGACAAATAAAAGCTGAAAATGGTTTGCCTTTAGAGCTGTTATCTGACGATGGAAAAACCTTATTCTACGGTCAAAATGGAGGAAATGTTGGGATTGGAACTACAAGCCCTAAGAAAACACTACACATTGTAAATACTAGTTCTTTTGAAGTAGGAATAATGGAATCACCAAATCAACAAGGATCGAATCTGAGGTTTATTGATAATGCAAATACCCCGGTAGAGTTTGGTAGCCAGTTGGGTGATGCTGTGATTAGGACAAATAGTGAAGTTAGATTGGTTGCAAAGACGGGCTCAGGAAACATTGGAGTTGGTATTGCGGCACCAACAGCCCGCTTACACGTAAATGACGGAAAGGTGTTAGTACAACCAAAAAATGACAACGATACGGATATTTTTAGAATTAATGAATATCGAGGTGGAAGTTTGATGAGTATGTCAGAAACTGGAGATGCCGGTGTTCTTGATATTGGGTATTACGGACTTGCCGGTGACAAGGTTCAAATTAATGGAGGTGTTTCTAATCAAGGAGCTTCGATTGGTGGATTCGATGACGGAGTTAAGAAATTCAATTTAAACTCTAAAGGAGATTCGTATTTCAACGGTGGTGGATTGGCCGTTGGGACTACAAATTTAGGAGGATATCAATTAGCAGTGAACGGAAAAATTCGCGCTAAAGAAATCAAAGTAGAAACCGGATGGGCAGATTTTGTTTTTTATGAGGATTACCAATTACCAAGCTTGGAAGCTGTAGAACAGCATATCAAAGAAAAAGGACATCTAGAGCACATTCCAAGTGAAAAGGAAGTTGCAGAGAACGGAATTTACTTGGGAGAAATGGATTCAAAATTACTCCGTAAAATTGAAGAGTTGACCTTGTATACCATTCAACAAGAAAAGAAAATTAAGAGCTTGCAAGAGCAAAAAACAGTGATCACTAAGCAAGCTCAGGAAATAGAAAACTTAAAAAAGCAAAATGCAGTACTGAAGTCATTATTGACAAGAGTAGCACAATTAGAGGAAAAACTAGACTCGAAAAAATAAGTGATTTCCAACACAATATAATAGAGCAACTCCCGTAGTTGCTCTTTTTTTGTCTTAGTTTTTTTATTTTGGTGTTGGAAGCTAGCTGAGACTTAAAAAAGTGAGTCCCAAATGCGAGTTAGTAGTTGCATATGTATAAACTGTGTAGTATTTTTCCATAAAATTTGTAAATTGAAACAGCTATGGCCATAATTGCGTGTAAAGAATGTTCCAAAGAAGTTAGTGATAAAGCAACTGCCTGTCCTCATTGCGGCTATCCGATGAATCCTCAAAAAGTAAAAACGGAAGTTCAGGTAAAGTCCACAACTGAGGAGACACCGAAAACTTCCTTAATAGACAAAGTGAGCATTGTTGGTGAATTAGGAACAGCAGCTTCGGGTTGTATGGTACTAGTAGTGTTTTTTTGTGCCGCATTGACCTTGCTGTTTTTATAAAAAACGATCTAATTAGCAGTGCCCTAAGCTTACTTATTACTGTAGTAGTTTGTAAGAAAATTCTAAATTGTCCTTATTTAGGAGCAAGTGTCCCCAAAGTAAAAACAGCTCAATTTCCGTTTTATTAGAAATGTGTTAAGCCAATGATTTTTCAAGATAGTCTTTGGCGGAGTTGTATATTTCAGGTACCTCTTTCATAGTAAATCCACTGAATTCACCTAAAGGAAAGCAAACGGTCAAGGTAGTGCTGAAAAATTTGTGTTCTTCAGAGGAGAGCATCAGTAATTTAGAGGCATGACTGATCACTTTAAAGGTACTGTTAAGCTCGGTATTGGTTTTTTCTGACGGATAATCGACATAGCTTCCTATGAGGGGGAGTTTGGAGTCTTTAAAAGGATCGATGGGAAAATTGTCTAAAACACCGCCATCTGAATACAACTCACCTTCGATGCGAATTGGATTGAAAAGTCCGGGAATAGCACAAGACGCCAAAACTGGTTTAATTAAAGCTCCTTTATTAAAATACTGAGTACATCCTTTATTTAAATTTGTGGTACTGATAGTGATCGGAATATCGAGCGCTTCAAAAGTGGTAGCAACTTTTCCCTCCAGTAAATTCGAATAATTGTACGAATTAAAAATCCCTGGTTTTTTAAGGGTGATCCACGAGTATTTAAAGAGTTCTGTAGTTTTAAAAAAATATAGAATTTCTTGTGGACGCATGCCTGAAGCATACATGGCGGCAACTAAACTTCCTGCGCTACAGGCAGAAATATGCGCAATAGGGATTCCGAGCTCTTCTAGTTTTTCTAGTAAAACGAGATGAGCAACACCTTTTTCTGCTCCGCCACTCAATACCAGATTAATAGGGGAGCCCGAAGGTAGTTCTGATAAGATTTTTAAATTACTGTGGTATTTTTCTTTAATCATATGGCTTCTTTTACATCGTCAATACAAGAGAAGAAATTCGCAGTATAGCTAGCATTTATTATAAAAACTAAGCAGACGAATGCAACGTTGGAGCTTGGTAGCAAACTGAGCAAGCTGAACAGGAATTGCCTTCGTAACAGTGAATCCTTGTCGAGGATTGAACTTGCTAAAAGTACTATTTATCGTATAGAAATGGTAGCAAAAAATTAATTTTTTACTGGTAATTATTAAAAGGTAGCGCTGTTGGTTTTAGCCGATTTTATCGGGATTGTTCCGTGCGTATCGCTAATTTTTGTGGGGTGAAAAAAGTAATTTAGTGTAGGGTAATAGGTTGCAATACAGTAGTATTATATATAAACCAAAGAAGTCAAAGTATGAGAAGTATGAGTAAATCTGTAATCTGGGGTGGTCTAATGTTGATGCTTGGAGCTTGTAGCAATGATCCTGCACAGATAGGGGCAGCGGCACCACAAACATCCATTTCGAAAGAGTGGAAAAAGTATGATCTAGGAACTCGAGAAAAGTTAAATACAGTGTATTTTGTAAACGAAAACCTCGGTTTTATTGCAGGGAACAAAGGGCTGTTGTATAAAACGGTTAATGGAGGTGTCGATTGGAAGAAGCTAACTACTGGAGTAAATCACGATTTGGTTAGTATTAGTTTTAACGGTAAGAATAGAGGTGTGGTCAATGGTTTGGTGTCCAGTGATTTGGGTAGCTCTTGGGTAAAGAGTGCCAGTACAGCATCGTATTATTGTTACTACGCAGGAGAAAATAATTTGATAGGAGGAAGCAATTCTTCTTTTGAGGGCACGGTTTTCTTGTCTAAAAATCACGGCGCAACCTGGTCAAAAGCACACCAAATACGACCGAAAACGGGGTTTTATAGCCGTGGATCTTTCTTAGGGAACACAGGGTATTTGGCATCTTGGTATTCGGGGAGGTTGTTAAAAACGAATGATAGTGGAGCTTCTTGGAATGTGATAACAAAAGGAACGACCGTTCCTACTGGAGGAAAACAAATATTCGATGATTTTTTTGATGTACAAGCCATATCAGCGACAACGGTTTATGCGGTATCAAACAGGTACTTGTCAATAAGTGAGGATGGAGGACGAACGTTTAGGGTGCTGTATACCCTAGTTCCGAGTGGAGCAAGTTTAAGAAGCGTTTATGTAGAGGCTGATAGGCTAGTACTTACAGATAGCGATGGCACAGTGCTCTTGAGTACCGATGGTGGAAAAAACTGGACTTTAAAAACACTGAATAAAGGGACCATTTTTACTGATGTTACTATTCATAAAAAGGTGATTTTTGTGATCGGTGACAAAGGGGCATTATGGAGAAAACACTTGTAAACGGACACCGATTCATTTTCTAGTGATAAATACAACAAAGAGGCACCCATGTAGGGTGTTTTTTTGTAGTATTGAGGATGGTGTTTTTAATGTTTAATAGGTTGTTGGTTAGTTAGTTAGTTAGTTAGTTAGTTAGTTAGTTAGTTGGTAAGTTAGTTTTTCATGACGGTTTTGAGAGTGCGTGTGCATTTCATTGAATTTGTAACAGGACCTATTTCCGAAAAATAAAAAGGAGGCTTTTCAAAAGGTGTCAAAGTAGTGTTTCCAGTCAAAAGGAATGACTGAGGAAGTGAAATGTAATCTAAGTTACCTACTTTTTTACAGCTTGGAATACTAAACAAAGACAAGTGTAGTTGTATACTAGTATATTAAAATCTTAGGGTTATGAAAAATAGGTTGAAGTTATTAAACGTCTGTGTTTTTTGGGGGAGTGTTTTAATGTTTGGAACTGTCTTTGCACAGCAACATAAAGCAGGATTGAAGAAAGGTGATGTCTTTACTCGCAAAGTCATACCTGCCGAGCAACATCGTTATCGCATCCATTTAAAAAATGGGATGGGGTTTTTGGCTGAGGTACAAGAACGAGGAATAGATGTTGCGATAGATGTGGAAGATGATAAAAGCATGTTAGTCACGCGCTACGATAGTTCACATGGCATGCAAGGACTTGAAAAAATTGACTTTAGTGCAACTCAAACAGGTTGGTATACTTTTGTGTTTAGTGTCTTGGAAGAATCCGCTTCGGGAGGTAGCTACGAGTTTAAAGTACTGGAGGTACTAGAAGCACTCACCAACGGGAAACGCTTGATGCGAAAAGAATTACAGTCAACCGCCATGTATAACTTGTGGGAATCCTACTTAACGGATAAGAACGCTATTGATCACTTTTTAAAAAAACAGCGACAAAACCACCTTATAGAAAAAATTCCTGGTAATGATAAGGAAATGCTCGTTACCTATTTTTGTGTTCCTAGTAAACATACAGAGTATGTAATGTTAAGTGGAGGACCTGATTTTTTGGGACTGCGTTTTCACCCTTTAGGAACGAGTAAATTGCATTTTGTGAGCCAGAGAGTACCTGTGGACGCTCGATTTGCTTATGGCTTTAATTACTTCGAGAAAAGGAATTTTGGTCCTACCGAGCATATTATAAAAAGAAGTATAGAACACGCTTATGACGGTCTGGTTACCATGCCAGCAGCACCGGAGCAGCCCTATACAGTGATTCGAAAGGGCGTGCCAAAAGGTGAGGTGAAATCCATGACCATAGCAAGCGAAATACTACAGGAGAATCGAAAAATTAAACTGTGCTTACCCGCCGGTTTTGACCGACAAAAGGAGTACCATTTATTGGTAGTATTTGATGGGGAAGCTTATGGTGTAGCTCCGAGAATAAAAGACAGAGTTCCCGTACCAACAATTATGGATAACCTGCATGCAGAAGGAGTTATCAAGCCAACAGTTACTGTATTAGTGGCATCTATGGGGAAGCGAAAGAAAGATATGATAAGTGATAAGTTTTCTAATTTTATAGCGAAAGAGCTCATACCCGGAATTCGCTCGCAATACAGTATAGCTCCCGGACCCGATAAGGTTGTTTTGGCAGGTTCGAGCAGAGGAGGATTTGCAGCGAGCTTTATTGCTTACCAACACGCTGATGTTGTAGGGAATGTATTGTCGCAATCGGGGTCCTATTGGATAAAAGCAGAAACTTCTGAAAATCATTGGATTTATCCAGAGTCCGATGGGAAACTGATCAGGCTGTATAGAGAACAAAAGAAATTGCCACTACGCTTTTACATGGAAGTCGGATTGTACGAGTCAGGAGCGTCTATGCTTGGTATGAACCGACAATTTAGAGATATTTTGGTCTTAAAAGGCTATCCCGTACAATACAGTGAATTTAAAGGAGGGCATAATTATCAAAATTGGAGAGGTACTTTCGCGAAGGGAGTAAAGGCTTTATTAGGAATTCAAAAATAGACCGTTAAGGAAGCATATAGTACCTGTGCAGATTGTGTATCTTTGAACAAAAAAGATGGTCGTTCCAGGAACCCGCTTGCAATTAAAAGAATTGCCAGTAGTAGCGAAATTGAAACAGGATGGATCGACGAAAAAGTTGCTGGATAGTGATGTTTTTCGAGATCCAGCTAATTTTTATAAGTACATTCATTACCAATTTGAATACCCCACAAGTCCAGTAACGAAAAGTCCTAGTTTTGCCTTTGCTGGTATGGAAGTAACCTGCTTAGCGCTAAAAATAGTAGCCGGGAGAACGGTTTGTGTGACGGAGTTTTTTGAAATATCCTTGGTAGAGGCACTGCGCAATAACGAGCTGGTAGTATTGTCAACAGCCAGCACGCAAGTTTCAGGTGCAGCCATGCCCAATTTCTTGGAAGGTTGTAAGGAGATCCGTGAAAATCTTGAACTGTATAACCTCGGAATGTCCATGGATAGTGAGTTGGCTTTCAAAATACAGGATGTCAATTTTAAATTGGCAACAAGCCATCCTTATTATAAGAACCTATTGACAACGAGGGTGTTTGTTGGAGGTTTGGCTTCTGAACTTTAGGATTCGAACTGGTGTTGCGCGCTGTTTTGGTAGTAAAGAGACGAGGAAGGATTCGCAATGCTGTTCTGAGCTATTTGTATGCAGTAAAATAACTGGAGTTGCGAAGGCCGTGACAGGTACAAAACCTTTTCCAAGAACACTGTTAAGTAAAAGCATTGTTGATAAAGATAAGGGAACGAAATATCGAAAGTAAAAATGAAACTAGAAATCAGTAAAGGGGTATGCTTGACTCCCATAAAAATTTCCGATGCCGAGGAGGTGTTTGCTGTGATTAATACGCAACGGACCTACCTCGAACAATGGCTGCCTTTTGTACCTCATACGAAGGAAAAGCAGGACACCGTTAATTTTATAAAATCGGTCCAGACTGCTGATGAGCTATTACAGACTACTTTTGTAATCAGAAAAGAAAATCGATTTGCGGGGGTAATTGGTTTTAAAAATTATACAGCGCATTCCAACAGGGTAGAATTGGGCTATTGGCTGGCAGCGCAATATCAAAAACAAGGATTAATGATTCGCTCTGTGCGCAATTTGGTGCGTTTGGCTTTTGAAGAAACCTCCGTGAATAGCATCGTTATAAAATGTGCCGAAGAAAACTTTCCTAGTATAGCCATTGCCATACGTGCTGGTTTTACCTATACTGAGCTAGAAGAAAATGGGGAGCAATTAACTGTCAATACCTATCGTGACCTTATGGTGTTTAAGCTGACCAAAAGGCATTGGAAAACTCTTTGATTTCTTCAAATAGTTTTGATACTATGGGTGCACACAGTACCTTTGACCTTGAATCCAATTGTATAAAATTCTATGTATAATAAACGTTTTGTTTTGAGAGTAGCTCTTTTGTTGTTGAGCCTCGGCATGATGAGTAATTGTAAGCGTTATAACGGACACCGTATAGATGCTGAAATGGGGTATGAAGTGCAAGAAAATGGAATGACCTGCGACTCCCTACAAATTGTACTCAACGGTAGTCAAGAAGCGAGGACAGCGTTCGTATATGGAGAAAAAGTTAGCTTGACGATGAGCAATGTACGAGGGTTTGAGGAACGCAGAGGTAAAAAATATCCAGGCTGTTCACTGGAAATTTTAAATGCTAAAAATGAAAAAGTGTACGACCTTCCCGATGTTTATAAAAATATCAAACGCGGAATTCACGAAACGCCTTTGGAGCTGACGGCAGGATTTAAAGCGACGTTTGATTATGAAAAAGATGAGAACTTCCTGGCAGTACTGAAGGTATGGGATAAGGTAGGAAAAGGGATGTTGGAGGTGAAACTGCCTTTTACTATCGTTAAAAACGAAGTAGTTCAGATTGAAAATAAAGGACTGAAGTATAGTAATATCTATCTCTGGAATGCTTCGAAGAAAGAAGTATTAGCTTTAAATTCAGTAAGTATTCACGACGATTTGTTATTAGTATTGGATGGAATTTCCGGACTACAACTTAAAGGAACATCCGTGTTTCCTGCATTAGAAATTGAGTTAAAAGACGCGAATGGCAATTTGATTATGTTTGAAGAGAACCTATTTCAACCCTATGAAAGTACAGGAGTAGACCCCAAAGAATTGCAGGAACAAATTTCTCTAAAGTTAAATTTTACTCAAGGAGCAATTTACAACCCCTGTTCTTTAAATGTAGTGTTAAGAGATCAAAATTCATCGAAAAAAATTCACGTCGAAACGCAGTTAGAAATTGAAAATTAAAACAGCCATAGAGGTACTGTTTTTATAAGGAGTATAAGTTGATAGCAAGTCAAAACAGGAGGTGGTTGTGATGCGTTTTCAGTAACTTTAGCAGCAGTCAAAGAAAAGGCTCATTATGGAAGAACTTCGTAAGTATATAGAATTTTTATATCCACTTTCTGAAACAGATTGGAACTATTTCTCCTCCCGATTAGAAGCTTGCAGTTTTGCTAAAAAACAAGAGATACTCACCCAAGGAAAATCAGAACAATATTTGTATTTCATGCTAAAAGGAATCGTACGTTATTACGTGCCTCAGCCTTTTCAGGAGGTTACCTTCGGTTTTTCCTTCCATCATCAATTTGTTACGGGGTACGATTCATTTTTGACAGGACTCCCATCGGCGTATAGTATTCAAACGCTTACTCCAGCCTCCTTCTTGCGAATTTCCAAAGAACAACTTCAATCGATGTACGATAATACTCAAGGAGGAACAGTGATTGGACGAATGATGGCAGAACAACAATACCTCATTAAATCAAATAGGGAAATGGCCTTCCTCACGAAATCACCAGAAGAACGTTATCTGGCCTTGTTTACAGAGCGTCCAGAGCTGATAAAACATATACCCTTAAAGTATTTAGCTTCCTATATAGGAGTAACCCCTCAGGCCTTGAGCAGAATTAGAAAGCGAATTTCGTAACCCAAGTTCATTGATTACCATTTTGCGATTGGAGATTTTTGGAATTCATTAAAATATAAAAGAGATGATTCCATTAGTAATTTTGTTAGTGACCTTTGTTTTGGCACTTGTAAGTATTAAAATTATAACCCAGCAATACCATTTCAAGCTAGCAGCGAGTATAGCGATGTCCGTAATGTTAGTATTCACTGGAACCGCCCATTTTGTATATACCAAAGGAATGGCTTTAATGGTTCCAAAGGTAATTCCTCTAAAAACCACTGTGGTGTATTTGACAGGTGTACTCGAAATAGTGTTGGCCGTTACCCTGGTAATACCAAAAACAAGAATGTTTGCTGGATGTATACTTATTATCTTTCTGATAGTGCTGTTACCAGCGAATATTGTAGCAGCAGCAAATAGCGTTGATTACCGATTGGGAACCTCTTCAGGACCAGGATGGTCTTATTTGTGGTTTCGCATTCCCCTTCAGCTATTTTTTATACTTTGGGCTTATGGCAGCACGCAAATGTACCGCTAGAAAAATTAATAGCTAAAGTGCGGCTGTCATGAGAATAAAGTCATTGAATGTACGTTAGATAGGTACTTTAAAAATTGTAAAAACGAAACTTATGAAATCAAATTTTAAAAAGAAACTCAAAAAGTTGTTAGGGTATATATCCTTGCTTTTTGTGGCATTGTTTATTTTTCGACTCGCCTATGGTTATACTAAGAAGTTAGAAGATACGTCTCCTTACTTGACTAACATCAATAGTTTTACCATGACAAATAGAAATTTTGCTTCTAAAAAATACGAGGTAAAAGCTTCAACGAATCAAGGAGTGATGAAAGTAGATCAGAAGTATGAAAAAATAGCACAAATTAGTACGAAGTCGACTGATTTTGAAAAAGAAGAGCAACAGTCTCGTGCTAAAATTCAAGAGTTGGAGGCACTTATTCAGTTTGAACAAAAAAGTGGTAATAAAGGATATCGCAGTCTGAGTCTGGTTATTGGGGTACCTCCTGAAAATTTTGATGCCTTGTATGCTGAGTTGATAAAGATTGGTAAGGTTGACGAAAAACAAATAACAAAAAAGGACAAAACCAATGAATACAAAGAGTTAAATGCAAAAAAGCATTCACTCGAGAAAATCAGAACCTCTTTGATCGAATTGAAATCGAAAGGAGGTAAGATTGAGGAATACATGGGACTGGAAAATAGAATTTTGGATATTGAACAACAATTACAGGATTTAGGAGTGAGTCTCGGTGATTTTGATGATGAAAATGAATTCTGTACTGTGCAGTTTTCGCTTCAAGAAGGAAAAGAAGTGACAATCAGTTTTTTTCAGCGTGTAAAAGTAGCTTTGGATTGGACCATTAAAGCTTTTCTAAAATTGATGTTCAGTGCGGTATTGATGGTGATTTTTTCATACTTGGTTTTGCTACTTATAGAAAAGTTGAAAGTACTAGAAAAATTAGTTGGTAAAGGTTCCTAACACTTAAGAAAACAGCCAGAGTGCTGTTTTTTTTTTTTTGTCTTCTTTTTTAAGAATCAGGCACCTTCAGGTGCTGCCTGTAAAAGTAGTATCTTGCAGTATAACTTAGATACAACATTATGAAAATAGTAATTATAGGAGGTAACGGAACGATAGGTTCGTATGTTTCAGAGTATTTCAAAACTACGGATGAGGTCATTGTTGCAGGTAGGAACTCTGGAGACATACAGGTCGATATTGCTGACACAGCTTCCTTGGAGAAATTGTTTCAATCAGTTTCAAACATCGACGCAGTTATTTGTATTGCTGGTGAAGCACGATGGGCCGACTTTTCTGAGCTTTCGGAAGAAGACTACTACATTGGAATAAAAAGTAAATTGATGGGACAAGTTAATTTGACCCGACTTGCTGCCGCTAGTTTAAACCCAGGAGGTGTTATTACCTTGTCGACGGGTATTTTAGCAGACGATCCTGTATTGAAAACGGCAAGTGCTGCCATGGTGAATGGAGGAATTCACAGTTTTGCGAGGGCCACAGCCTTGGAATTAAAACGAGGAATACGTTTGAATGTCGTGTCATTAGGTATGGTAGCAGCAGCTTATGACAAGTATAAAGGCTACTTTCCGGGGCACAATCCGGTACCGATGAACAAAGCGGTGAATGCCTATGTACGCAGTGTTAAGGGACGAGGAAATGGCGAAATCATTCGAGTTTATGAGCAATAGTGACGTTTTCGGAGCCTATGTAAAGCAGTATGTTGATTTTGAGCAGGCAGAACTTGATGTATTGTGGTCAAAATCAGTACAACGAACCTATTTAAAAAACCAATATTTGGTGCAACAAGGTGACCTGTGTAATAGCGTTAGTTTTATCATTTCGGGTTGTACGAGAACTTTTTATGCAGATGGTGATGGGCAGGAGCACATTGTTTCCTTTGCTATTGAAAATTGGTGGACTGCTGATTTAGGGAGTTTTATTACGCAAAGCCCTGCTGATTATAACGTACAGTGTATAGAGGCAACTCGTGTAGTTCAGTTTAGTTGTGCTAATTTGGAGGAGTTGTACCAAGAGGTGCCTAAAATGGAACGTCTGTTTCGAATGATTGTAGAACGTGCCTATGTCGCTTCGCAAAAGCGACTTATCCAAAATTACAGCCTGGAAGCTAAAGAACGCTATGTTAATTTTGTAAACCAGTACCCTGAAATTACAAGGCGAGTACCACAGTATATGATTGCTTCTTACTTGGGAATTACCAAAGAATTTTTGAGCAAAATAAAAAGTCAATTGGCTCAAAGCACCTAAAAGGTTAATCTAGATTAATAAACTTTTATAAAGCAGGTTATTTTTTGTGACGCAAAGCTTGAAGACCTTTGTAACTATAATTTAACAACAAATATAATAGTATCATGAAAAATTTTTTGAAAGTAATTGCAGTTTGTATGATGGCCTTGGGTATTTTTTCATTTTCAACGCTTTATACAGGAAGTAAAACGGTTAAGGTTAGCGAAAGTACGATTACTTGGAAAGGCTATAAAATTGGAGGCGAGCACAGTGGAAGCATAAAATTGACTTCAGGTATGTTGGACTTTAAACGAGGAAAATTAACCGGAGGTACGTTTAAAATCAACATGACGAGTATTGCGGTAACGGATTTAAAAGGAAGCTATAAAGAAAAGTTAGAAGGACATTTAAAGTCGGATGATTTTTTTGGAGTTTCGAAGTATCCTGAGGCGACGTTGGTGTTTACTGAGGTGCAGTCGATAAAAAAAGAGACGTACCACGTTCTTGCGAAGTTGACACTTAAAGGAATCACTAAGGAACTGAAATTTGATATGAAAGTAGACGCAACCAGTGCGGAAACTAGTTTGAAAATCGATAGAACAAAGTTCGGAGTTCGATACGGTTCAGCGAGCTTTTTTAATAACCTTAAAGACAAAGCAATTCGCGATGAGTTTGATTTAACAGTACGACTCGTTTTTTAAGAACTGCCTAAGCTTAAAAAAATCCGCTATAGTACCATATAGCGGATTTTTTTAATGAGCCATTCTTTTATACTGTTTACAGCAGTTGTTTTATCCAATCGCATTCACAACTTTTGTAGTGTTTTTATCGTCTGAATGTAACTTTTTGTAGGCAAGTGGCGTTGTTTGTTCTATAGTTTTAAAGGCGCGATAGAAGGCGCTTTTTGATTTAAAGCCCACTTCTTTTGAAATAGCTTCAATGGTATAGGTTTTAAACTGTGCTGACAGCAATAATTTTTTCGATTCCTTGACCCTGTATTCGTTAACATAGGTATTAAAATTGATACCGTACACGCTGTTGATGGCTTTGGAAATTTTTTTCTGACTCAATTTCATTTCTTTAGAAATATCATAGATCGTCAAACTCATGTTTTTGTAGATTTTTGAGGTCTCTAAAAATGTTTCAATACATTGAATTAACTCGTGAGCCTCGTGCTGCTGTGCATCCGTACATTCTTTTTTAAGCCCAACAGTTTTAGTAACAGCACTCGTTTTTTTAGGGCCTGTACTGAGCTCATACCAGATAAGATTGGTAGTCAAGAACAAAGTCAGTAAAGAAAGGAGCATTTTACAATGGTAATAAGGGAGTACTAATGAGAGTATTTTGATGGTGATAAACAACACCAAGAACGTCACAAATACTTTTTGAAGCTGATAAAGTGATGCATCTTTTCTCTTAATGCCAATTTGAAAAAGAAGAAAGATGATGAGTGTGCTGAAAAGTAAATTGAAATAAAACACAAACGAAATATAGCCCTTAAACAAAAGGGAAGTAGTTAAGGTCTGTATGTCTAATCCGTTTGCAAAATACAGCCCAAGCAAATACGTGAATTCAAGGATACTTGGAATCAATACTAAATGACTCCATTTATTAACAGTGCCCTTTTTAATTTTTACGATGTACAAATACAATAAAGGGAAAGATAGGTAATTGAAAAAGTGGGTAAAAATAAAATAGTTATGATCAATCAAATTGGGTACAAACTCAACAAAAACACCTTCAATAGTCTTTACCGTAAGTGAAATTAGGAAAAATGCTAAATACAAATTTCGCTTGCTTTTGGTAAGAAATATGTAAGCGTAATGAAAGTTTTGTATACACTGAACTATGTACACAATCTTGATGATTTTTAGGATATAAAATAGGTTCCACATTTCTTTTTGTTTTTCTTATGTTTAGATAGGAAGTCTTATTATATACTCAAAACTTACACGTTTATTGCCAATCAATTTTTTGAATTAGATGGTGTTTTTGATAGGATGTATTGTTTGGATCCATATAATGAGTGAGTTAGATGGGTTCGAGGTTGGGTGAAAATTGAATGTACTCTGGGAAGTATTATTTGGAGAAAATTGGTGGAATTCTCTTTCCTTTTTTATTTTTGCCAAAATAACAGTTCATGCTAAAGGTTATTCATATCATAACACTTGCTCAGGGAATCTTCCTCCTTTTTGTGTTGTTGAAATCACGAAAAAAATTTCGAAAAGTAAATTTTTGGCTACTCGTAGCCAGCGTTTTTTCGATTATTTTGTACTCTTTTGGCGATGATGACCACAATTTATTTCGTATACATACAGATTGGTTCTTTTTTCATGAAACCTTGCTAATAACCCTTTTCGTGTTATTTGTCAAATACTTTGAGGCAGCGACAGAAGTATTTAAAAAGAGAGATTGGTTGTTTTTTATTCCTTATGGTTTAAATTGTTTACTCCATTTTACAAAACCCTATTTAGAAGGGACGGCCTTAACTGTGGTGAAGGGCTTGCATGATGTTGTTGAGTTGTCGTTTGTAGCAATGTTATTTTATACTATTTTCTTCATCATTGAAAAGCACAAAGAAAAATGGTTGCTTTTTTTTGTAATTCCCCTTACTGTAATTTTTATTATTGATGAGTTGAGTTATTTTATCACCGGAACCAATGAGTGTCCTTTTGACCTCGATAAATTTGGAAATATTTTGGTGTCCATGTGCCTGTTTTATTTTGTGTTGTACAAGCTGATTACAGCACCCAAATCCATACTTCCCAACCCAGATAAAAAAGCCTACAAATCGTCTAGTTTGGATACAGAAAGCGCTTTGCGTTTAAAGGTGGCTATTGAACACTTGATTGAAGAGGAACACTGGTTCAAAAATCAAAAACTAACGGTTCAAATGGTGGCCAAAGAGTTAGGGGTACAACGACAACAAGTATCAGAAGTTCTCAATATGTACATGAAAATTGGCTTCCAAGATTATCTTAATACCTGTCGTGTGAATGAATTTATGAAGGTCCTCAATGAAGAACGTTATCAAAATTACACACTTCTTGCTATCGCTTTTGAGGTAGGTTTTAGTTCAAAATCTTCTTTTAATACCACCTTTAAAAAAATGAAAGGAATGACTCCTAGCCAGTACAGAAAGTCAGTAGTGTAATGCTGAGGTCTTTGTTTTTTGTTGAGTAAAAAACCATCTTTTTTTACTAGGATACTTAGTGCAAATAGTACAAAATAGGTAGAATAGTAGCGCTAAATAGTACTGAATTCGTATTTCAGGTCTCGTTACTTTAAAAAGTGTGATTTGAGTTAAGTGTTTATTTATTAGTGTTTTGATTTTCTTTTTTTATTTGATTTAGTTCAGGATTCGTTTCCTGAACCTCTAAATTTTCGTCTTTTCCGAATCCGCAATTACTTTTGTCGTCGCACAAAATAAAAACCCTTCTAGATATGCGAAAACAATATGATTGCATAAAAACATATCTAAATTATTTTAATGTGCCCTTTGGAATATTTTTCATGCTGCTCATGGTAAGCTCAGGAAAAAATCAGGAGTCAGTTTCTGAAACGGAGATGGTAAATCTTCGAAAGGAGGAACAAACTCCAAAACAATTTAGTTTTCGAAATAAGCGACAGTCAGAGCATCAAAATAATGTAAGGTTGTTTTGGGATCCTGTTTTGTCAGATGCAGATTTTTTTCAAGAGTGTGATAACTAAGAATTTTCTTTGAGTTGGTGAAAAGGGAATAAGTAAAGCAGGTTAAAGTAAAAGCTTAGATATGCCGATGGCAGAGTGGGATGTATATCCTTGATTTTTGAATGTTCGGGTACAGAATTCTGTACCCGAGTTCAAGAGTTAAAATTAGAAGTTTAAAATTAAAAGTTGAGAGGATATACTTTTATCGCAGACAGTACTAAAAGCACGGAATTCGTGTTTCTCCTCAAAATTGTGAATACATCGGTATCGCGTGTGTTTAATTTCCGTGAAATAACGTACTGTTTGCGTTTTAATCCTTTCGTGATAACACCTAGTAAATGAGAAAACTAAAAATTAGTAAATATTATTACCAGCTAACATTTACCTTGTTAATGGCACTCTTTATGTCCCTGTTTATGTCGTTTTATATGAGCATACTCATGAATAATTTGGAATTACCTAACTGGGACACGTGGCTGGAAACATGGCTAAAAGCTTTTTTAGTTGCCTATCCTTTTGCCTTGATCATGTCGACACTCGTTCGATTGTTAACCAATAAAATATTTGAAGTACCCACGTCCTAACTTCAAACGCTATTCGTTTAAGTTGAGGTGGGTGTGTACCATTAATCCTTTGAAATTATAAAATTATGAAAAACGTTCTCGTAGTTATTGGACTGTTATTGATATCCCTTCAAGGGGCGTGGTCCCAACAAAAGCACCGACATGGAAAAGGAGCTGGGCAACATGAACATCACGAAGAGCACGGCACGGAGCATGCTATTGCAACCAAACAAATGCGTGAAGCAGCAAGGGAGTTTATAAAAAGTTTAAGTCCTGAACAAATGAAAGAGTTGGTGTATGATTTTGAGGATGATAGTAAAAGAACCTATTGGACCAATGCACCTACCCATAGCCAAGCCAGAAATGGATTACCAATTGGGAGGTTGAGTATTGCACAACGAGTGTTGTTTCATCAATTGTTAATTGCATCGACTAGCTCTCAAGGCTATTACAAAATTTGGGCGGCTATTCAAGGAGATGATGAACTAAAGCTCGAAGGTGAAAATAGAGAGTTGACCAGTGAAAAATTTTATGGAAAAAATCAGAGCCTAGGAGCCATTGGGTATTATGTGTCGTTTTATGGGAATCCACTCAAAGACACCCGTTGGGGTTATATGTTAACTGGGCATCATTTGGCGGCTAATTTCACCGTTATTGATGGTAGCACCACTTTTGTGCCTATGTTTTACGGTTCCGATCCAAAGTATATCAGCCATGGGAAGCACGCTGGGTATACCTTTTTGCCCAAGGAGCGAAACAGAGCTTTGACCTTATTAAAAAATTTGGATAAAGAGCAACTCAAACGAGTGGTAATTCAGGAAGAGTATCCGTCAAATAAGTTTGGGCCAATCGATTTTCAAGGACCAGGAAAAAAAGATACCCCTATAGAAAATAGAGGAATTAGAGCAGACGAATTGAATGGAAAACAACAAAAATTACTTTGGGTACTCATAGAGGAGTACGTTCGAAATGCCGATTTTGAAACTGCCGAATCATGGTTGGAGAAAATTGAAAAGGACGGAATGAACACCCTGTATTTTATGTGGATGGGACCTACCGACGGCAGCGAAAAAATTTTCTTTAGAGTCAATGGACCTTCCATTTTGATTGATTTCGCAGATCAGCGAACGGGATTTGATTGGAATACGCATCCGCATACCATCGTAAGAGATCCTTCAAATGATTATGGCGAAGATTGGATGCAGCGCCATATAGAGGAATACCACAAAAGAAATTAAAGGAAATCAGTTAAAAAATTGGAGTAGGTTTTAGGGTGCTTAGAATGAATAGTATTGAGTTGGTAATTGTAATTCCTTGTGATGATTTGGGCAAACGTTTGAAGAGTGAACAGATCAAGAGGTTTTTAAGAAAACAAAAAAATGTTGCACTAGTTGTAGTAGGCTACGGCAAAGCTAGTGGATTTGGGTTGGTAGAAGAATTACGAAGGTGCTTCGAACAACGCATTTATATTTTTCAAGATAAAAAACTGGGCGATAGCGGCGCAGCCGTGCGAATGGGGGTATTGCAAGCTGAGGTATTATTTTCGGTAGAAAAAATTGCATTGCTGGAACCGGAATTATCCATATCACTTGACGAAACGTTGCGCTTGAGCACCTGTATTTCATCGAAAGTTCACGTTGTGTTAGGAGCCCGTGTACCTAAAATCGATAGTAGCTATCCGGAAAAAGAACCTCATAGTGTACTTCAAGCAATTCGAGCTTATTGGCTATGCCGGAAAACAGGGCTGCGTTTTTTTGACCCTTCCAGTCCTTGCATTATCATTAGGCTTCCTTTGGTGAAACAATTATTTCAACATCCTTGGTACCGACCTTCGGTATATCGTATGGAACTATTATTCCGTTTATCAGAGCTCTACGGAAGTGATTCACTCAAGTATTTAGTAAGAGAAATTCCGGTTAAAAGCTGGCAATCACCTTGCAAACCAAAGTTCCCGTTATCATCAATGATCAAAGAGCAATTCAATGTACGACGCTTAAGTGGGTATTATAAGAAAGTAAATGGATAAAAATTCAAAAGAGGCAGAACTGTTATTTCTGAAAAACGCACTGATAGCCATGGTGTTATTGCGTTTTGTTACCTATTATGTAATAGGACTGTTTGATACGTCACTTGAAGTTAGTTTAATCAACACTTTTGAAGGATGCAAAGAATCAGGAACGGCAGATCATTTATTGTGCTGGATGTATCGAGGTATTCGAAATTACATTCCCTTTAACTTTGTTGCCTTTCAATTGCCCTACTTTTGTGTAATAGGACTCTTACTAATCCAGTATAAAATTGTATTTAAGCTCGATAAACGAGCCTTTTTTTTGAGTGCCATCGTATTTCTAGCCATCCCAGATTTTTTAATTCAATCAGCGATAGCGAATACGAATAGTATATGGACTTGTTTACTTCCATTTTTTCTCCAGTTCTTCCAGCAATTTGTTCGAACGGGAAAGAAAATGATTCCAACTTTAGTAACTGCATTGCTTTTAGGCTTTTTTTTGGATGGTGTATTAGTGTGCTTGTTCGTATTACCTCCGATGTTCGTTTGGTTTGCAGTTCAGCGAGAAGAACTAAAATTTCAAGGAGGCCGAGGGAGTACTTTACTTAGACTTTCCGGAGGGTTAGTGTTGCTAATCTGGTGTTTACCTTGGTGTAAAGATGGAACTGTTTTTTTTAATCCGTTTTGGTGGGAAACCCATTTTATAAGTAATCGAGAAGAATCGTGGAGTGTATGGAGTGTACTCGTGTTGTTCGTCTGTATTAAATTATTCAAAGCTTTGGGAATTGGGCTTATGGAGTGGGTACGGGTTTCCGAAAAGCGCGAAAAAGTCATACAGTTGCAGTTGTTTTTTGTATTGTGGATACTCGGACTTTCTTTCGTACTTCGCAAGCCTGCGGATAATTACCTGCTGTTGTTTCCAGTAATTTATCAGTTATTTTCTCTTCAGTATTTCAGGCCTTTGAACTTGAATCGGTTGATAGTATATCTATTGGGTTTCTTTAGTTGTTCCTTGTTGGTAGTATACGGTTGCATAAGGGTGCTCTAGAATAAAAACGAATCATAGGTTTAACGGAAGCGACGTTTGAGCTAAAAAATAAGAGGAGTTAATTAGCATTCGTACAGATTGCCAAAATCAGGATTGTAATTAGGTGTGTATTTCGTGATTCAGAACTTGTAAGTAGTTGTTTTTTAGCGGTTTTTTGGGTGTTGTAGCTACATTTGTACTCGTATATTTTGATTAAATGTGAAAAAATAAAAAGCGAATGTAGTTCTTAAAAGTACAGGTTTATCACATTACGTGATGAGTTGTTTTTTGTTTATCATCTGGGTAGTGATTGAGATGTAAGCTACCCAGATTTTTTTTGAGTTATCGAGATATAGAATCAAGAAACGAGCCAAGCCTCTTTCAGTAGTAAACCCGTAAAACCACAATAATTAAATAGTTATTTTATGAAGAAAAAAAATAGAATAGTAATCACCCTTGCTTTGGCATTAGGTATGACAGGATCCCTACGAGCACAACATGTTATTCAAACGGTTAGGGCTATCGATATCAAAGCGGATACCGATGTGCAAGGAGGTCATGAAGGAATACGATTTTTCACCAGAAATCAACAGCTTCTGGGACTGTTTCATAATGGAGGCCGATTTTATACGAACCTAGCGTTAAATCAATCATTGGATGTCGGAGGTAATGCTGTTTTTTCAGGAGGTACTCAGTTTAGAGGAGTAATGGAAGCTGATGCCAAAGCCTACTTCAATAACCGCGTGGGGATTGGTACTTCGAATCCTGTAACCGGATTGCACTTACAAAACAAGGATTTCAGAATTGACAATGGTAGTATTCAAAGTTGGGGGGCACTTGTGTTCCGTCCAGATGTAGATAATTCAGGAGACGATGTCGTTTCGTTCAGAACGAGTACTAACAGAGAAATGGCTAAACTAGATGATGGAGATTTATTTCTACGATCGTTCAATGCCACTACAGGGGGAATTATTAGCTCGAATGGGCCTTTAAAATTACGACCAGGAAACGATGGAACTGGCGACGATGTTGTTTCGTTCAGAACGGGAAGTAATGAAGAAATGGCACGTTTGCAGAACGGAGTGCTAACACTTGATCAAGTACGATTAAACGTAAGTACTTTTCCAGATTATGTGTTTGATACTAACTATGCACTAATGCCCTTAGAAGACCTCGAAAAGTTTATCGAAAAAAACAAACACCTTCCTAACATGCCTTCAGAGCAAGAAGTTATTACTTCCGGGATGAGTGTTGGAGAAATCAATCTTAAACTCGTAGAAAAGGTAGAAGAGTTAACCTTGTATTTGATTCAGTTAAAAAAGGAAATCGCTGAGTTGAAGCGAGAAAAATCCCACTAAATTTTAGGTACTATCAATTAATAGTAGCCGAGCGCATACTTATAAATATCGGTACATGCGGGTTCATTAAAACAATGAGCCAAGGGTTTGTATGCTCGTATTTTAACGATGGATGAGTTGGTTTTGTTGCTCGGAACTAGGGATTTATAAGTTCGAAAATAACCCAAATTTATATACGATTATGAAAACAATTAAAATAGGTTTAGTAGCGCTTGCTGGGCTGTGGTCCATGTCAACCCAAGCACAGCGAATCATAGAAGATAATCGAGCGATTCAAATTAAAGCCGATATCGATAATAGTAACGGACTTCACGGGACGTATGAAGGAATACAGTTTTATACCGCAGGGAGTAAATTGTTTCAATTAAGCCCAAACTACGTAACGGCTTATGAACCATTCGTATCAAATGAAACAGCCATCCTAAAAAAAGATGCCACCATAAAGGGAGCTCTAAATGTAGAAGGAAATGCGGAGTTTTCGACCAGAATAGGTCTTGGTACCTCTAATCCTGCTGTAGGATTTCACGTAATTAGCAAAGATATACGTGTGGATGGTGGGCAATTTCAAAGTAATGGAATGGTAATATTACACCCTGATGTTGACAATACAGGGAATGATATCGTCTCTTTCCGAAACAGTACTAATCAAGAAATGGCAAGAATACATGATGGAGTTTTAACTTTAAAAGGAGGTAATACCATTCAGTCGACAGGCGCATTGACCCTACGTCCAGATATTAGCAATTCAGGAGATGATTACATTTCTTTTAAAGACGGTTCAAATCAAGAAATGGCGCGTTTACAAGACGGTCGGTTAACGCTTGATCAAGTGCGATTAAACGTAAGTACTTTTCCGGATTACGTGTTTTCAAAAGAATACAAACGTATGCCGTTACTGAAAGTGGCGGAATTTGTCAAAAAATACAAGCACTTACCCAACATGCCATCGGAAAAAGAGGTGGTAGCCAACGGAATGGACGTCGGACAAATTAATATAAAATTGGTCGAGAAGGTAGAAGAGTTAACCTTGTATACCATTGAGCAAGAGCAAAAAATCGAATCGTTGAGTAAACGATTAGCGGCTTTGGAAAAAATGTTGAATACTAAAAATTAAGTATGAAAAAGGTGAACATAGCGTTGCTGTTTTTTGTCCTTTTATGGGGGCTGTCTGTAAAGGCACAGCAACAAACACAGTTGTTTAGGTTTGTGCATTTATCGCAAAGTTCAAATCTAAAAATGGCCTTAATGCACAAGTTGTCATCACATGAGGTCGAATTAAAGGAACTCCAATCAGAAGAGTTTTCAGAGACAACCGGGTATCTTCAAGCGTGTATTTTAAAAAGAATCGGTACTGAAAAGGGACGTGTTTTGATAGCTTCGGCTAAGGCCCCAGAGTATTTTTTACAGTATGACGCCTCATCAAATAGCCTAAAGTTTTTAAAAATAGCACCAGGTGCAGACCTCGAACCCTATACTTGGGAGTTGATTCTTAATAAGGAGTCGGACACTAAGTATGTCGCTTTGCAGTCTGCAGTTGGAAGTCGTTTGGCAGTTAAAGTGTTGCCATCAAACGAATTGGAGCTGTCAAGCAGAGCCGTAGATACTGCGCTAGACCAACGGTTTTCTTTTCAATTGGAAAAAATGAGTAATGTTTTTTAATACACAGTAAATGAATTTAAAAATATACCTACAAAAATTGATAATGTGTTGCTGTATTTTGTTTGCGGCAAGAAGCACATTTAGTCAGTCGAGACCTCCTGTTTTAATTTTAAAAGGAGACAATCAGTACACGACGCATTTTGATACGCAAAATAAACTAACGAGTCAATTGCTAAATGCTGGGCTTAACGGACAAGCGACCGTCGAATTTTGGGTGATGAAAGCCCATACTAAATCGGGAATGACACTTGGAGGGAATGGAACCTGGAAACTGTCGACCTTAACCAAAGGAGCTCAAGCTTTTTCATTGGAGGGGATTGATGGTCAGTTGGTGATTACTACGGGTGCAGCTAATGAGGTGATTTCCTTGGCTGGAGCTGATGGTTTTTGGAACAATCATTGGCGTCATATAGCCTTTACAATCAATAAAGAAGCACAGAGTTTGCGCGTATATGTTGACGGTGTTCAACAAGCGAATTTAGCTTACCCAACAACTGATTTTACCCCTGAGCAATTATATATGATGGTGACGGAAGACGATCAGTTGAGTATTGCTGAGTATCGCGCATGGAATAGAGTCCGTAACGCCGATCAAATTTTAGAAGGTATGGGACGTACCTTTGCCAATGACAATGCACAAAATTTGGAACGACTCGGTAACAACGGACTGGTAGTCGTATACGGAAATGATAATTTTTCAACAGAGAAAGTATCTAATCTACCGTTGATGCAGACGAAATGGAACAATATGATCAGTAGTTCCTTAGGAGGCGATCATCCTACCGAAGGTCGTGTGACAAGTAGTCTGTTTAACATGCATGAAGAGGAGTTTGTGTTGGCAGAATTAACGTCGAATGCAGATCATCCAATTTACAACTTAACCGATGTCATGCTCTATGCTTCTGATGGTGAAGGACGCAATGCTTCAGGAGCGATAGTTAAACTTCGTTGGCCTCATTTGGCGAACGCTACCAATTATGTAATCTCTCGAAGGAATTTAGCAGATCCCTCATCGTTATTTACAGATATCGCTACGATGCAACCGACATCGAACAATCCTATTTCATCCTATTTAACCTATGAAGATGCAGGAGTGTTACCAAATGAGTTGTACGAATATCAGGTGATTGCTGATGGTGTGGTTGGAAGCAAACCAGGAGTAGATAACGGTTTTGTATTTGCGAACGGTGTAGCCCATGGAGAAGTGAAAACAGCGACTGAAATTGCAACGCAAGATGCTTTATTGGAAGCAGAAACTGCTACAGGAAGTATTCCGGGAGCCGCATTGGAGTTTTTACCATCAAGCAGTCCTGTTAAAATCAATGATGTTAGCTTATTCGAGATAGCAGAAGGTTTTGGAACTATTGAATTCTGGTACAGAACCCCTGTAGCAGGATCGGGAACAAATACGATTTTTAAGTTAAGTGATGGAGAAATTAGAATTAGTGAATCAACTATTCAGGTAGTTTCACGTAATCCGCAAAATCAAGAAAGTACCTTAACGTATTTGCAAACTGCGAAACCGACTGATACGGAATGGCATCATTACGCTGTGACCTTCAGTCCAACAGGAGGAGCCTTATTTGTAGATGGAGGTGTAAAGCAACCGACCAATAAAGAAAATCCGGTGGTAGCCAATGCTACAACGCAGTTACCTTTTGTTGTTGGTTTGGGGAAATCTTCTTCTTTTTCGTTTAATGCAAGGGCAGAGAGCAACTATCAACTCGATGAGGTGCGTATTTGGAGTACTAAACGAAATGCAACAGAAATTTATAAAAATTGGAAGTACTTTTTAGGAGCTACTACAGCGAGTGATTTAATGGCGTATTATCGTTTTGATATGCGTGATGCGCATAACATCTACAATCAGTCAGCCATGTCATTAGGGCGATTTAGAGGAGTTTCATTGAGTTCCTTAAAAACAGTAGCGCAACCGTATAGAAAGGTTCAAGAGGAAGGGCAAACTACCAACGTTCCATTGACGTATGCGGTTTATACGGATCATGAAGGTAGGTATCGTTTTACCAGTTTAAATTCGGGGCGTCAAAGTCAGGGAACCCCTGTGAATTATTTAGCGTATCGAATTAGACCTTCTAAGCCGAATAATGAGTTTTCGCCAGAAGCAGAGATTACGAACATAGAAAGAAGTTTAAACCCTGAAGAACCAGGAGCTATCAGTTTTACCAATATATCAGCTTATGATATATCAGGGAAAGTAGTGTACTTAACAACGCTACCGGGCCAGGCTGAAAAAGTAGAATTCCCTACGATACAAAGTACAGGAATTAAATTAGATGGTACCGAAGTAACAAGTACAGAACCTGGTGCATTGGTCAGAACGAATAACCAAGGAGTTTTCCGTATATCTGGAGCGCCTGGAGGACATAGAATTGAGGTAGGACAACCACAATTTGAGGATGCTAGTATCGATGTAGATCGTGTGAGCTTAGATTTCAAAGGTAACGGATACGCGGTAACCAAATCGAGTGTTGAGGAAGTTGTTGGTCAGGGATTTACCTTGTCTGGATTTGTGAAGCCTGACGTGGAAACTGAAGCAACCGCATCGGGAGAGAGTACTGCCATTCCGGAGGTTCAAGCCATTTTACAATGGGGGGAACTTAGTTTAGAGTTACGTGAAAATTCTAATTTAGTCTTGGTTTCTTCAGGAGTAGACCTCTTATCTAAGCGTTTGATGAATTCTGGAGCGTACGTCTTTTTTGCGATTACCAGAGATGTAGAGAATAACGTAATCGGATTGCGTGTCGAAGACGACAATCAAACCGCTCCTTATAGCGAACAAGCCATAAGTGATAAACTGTATTTAGGTGGAGTTAAAGTAGCCGATGGAACAGTTACAGGAAGTAGCTTTGCTAATTTAGATTGGGTAGAGTACCGCAACGCGTATTATACGCCAAACGAATTGTATAATGTGAAACGAGGTTCCATTGTTGCCAAAGATAAAGCAGCACTAAAACTGTCTTACAGTTTTGAACACTTGAAAGGAATGCGTGCTATGAACTTGGCAGAAGTCGATTCGTCAAGAGAAAATAACTACTTTGAGCTCTTAGGCGATGCCTATTTTAACAATCAATCAAGTTCTAATTATATTCGTCAGTTTGCATTTGATTATAAGGCTTTTGAAACCGGAGATGCAGCGGCATTAGTAAACCCAGCAAAGAACTCGGAGTACTTGTTTAATTTAATAGAACCAACCGGGAATATTAATTTTGAAAATACTACGAGACGATCATTTGTTGGAAATATTGTAATTCCGTGTAACTATAATGTAGGGAATTGGACAGGGAAAATTGTACGTACTGATGTTCAATTTCCAAAGTATGAACGCACTATTGTTGCGGCAAATTTTAATGCGGAAAGAAATGTATTTACCGTAAATGATTTATTACCTGGTCAATATAGAGTAGAGTTAACTAGAGAAGGTTCAACAGATTCCGTACAATCGTCAATTATTGATTTGCGTAACGGAAACAAGAGCTACGATTTTGAATACAGAAATTCACTGGAAGCTTCGTTAGAACTCTATGCAGTAACCAAAGATCAGTTGGAGTCTTTTGAATCTATGAGTGAATTAGAAGCTCATAAAATCAATCCTACTTGTGGCTCAGATCAATCTATTTACAAGCTAGAAGCAGGTCAGAGTATCTTGGCATCTGTTTCAGTATTTGAAACCTATGATGGAGGTCGCTGTCCAGTAGAAGGAGCAACTATTAATTTGAACGGAGAAATGATCATTGCTCCAACAGAAGGTAGTACTGATAAGTTTGGTAAACAATCCTTTTTAACCTTCGCTGGAAATCCCAACTTTATCGGGGATTACCTGCGTAATGTAGCCATTGCGGTTAGTCATAACAATCGTAATATTTCCGTATCGAAATCAGCGTATATTACAGGAGCGCAACGAGGAAATCAAGACTTTACTTTAACCGATCCTACAGTTGGGTTTGTTTTGTATGATCCGCCAGGAGATGCTAGTTCTTCGACATTATCGAGAGGAGCGACCTATTCTTTCAGCAAATCAGTGGGAGGAGGATTAGATTTTTCAACAGCAACCTCTATTACAGCAGGTTCTGATATTGAAACGCAAATGGTTTCTTTGGCTATTGCGGCACCTTTAGGAGTCGGAGTAGGACAAGGTATTATTTATACTGTAGTGGAGCAAGAGTCGAGTTTTTCAGGGAATATCGATGCTAATTTTACCTACCGTCATTCTGAACAAAATGGCTATAGCGTTTCGTTAGATAAGTCTATTAGCACCTCTTCAGGTGAAGATATCGTAGGAGCGGATGCGGATGTATTTATCGGAAATTCGTTAGTACTGACCTTTGGAACGGGTAAAACCCTAATAGTGAACGATGACTGTCAGCCTGTTGTTGATTACGATAAAAAGGTAATGACTGCAGACCAGCCTACACCGTTCGTATATACACGTCAGGATATTGAAGATCGTATTATTAGAAATTTACAAGCTTTATTGATAACTAAATTTGATGCGTTGAATCCACCGACAGCGGAGGAGCTTGCCAATAGAAGTTCGTTGGATTATCAGACAACCATCGATGGATTTAATATCGATACCAATGCACCAGGATTGGATAAAGAGGTGTTGAATTACGTGTATCAAATTCAGCGATGGAAAGAAATTGTTCAGCGTAAAACTAGAGCGGAGCAACTGACATATATGAACGAGCAAACTAATTCATTTGATAGTACCACTTCTTCTTTGAGTACAGTTGGTTCTGATTTAGGGAATTCGGTAACTAAACTTGATACTCAAGTATCTTTTAGTGGTGGTAATTCGACGACCTATACTTTGACCAGAAATGTTGAGACCGGTAGTCAAAACTCAGGAGGTTCTACTTTTGGAGGAGGAACGACCTTGGGGACTAGATTTAGCATTGCAGGAGTAGCATTGAGCGTTAGTACGGATATCAAAACCTTAGGCGTGGTTGAAGCGAGTAGTGGTTCAACAAATAGCAATGCCAGAGTAGATACCTTTACCTTATCAGACGGTGATGTTGGTGATCAATTTAGCGTTCGTATCGCACGTGATAAAATGTATGATACACCTATTTTCTATACTGTTGCCGGACAAAGTGGATGTCCGTTTGAATCGGGAACAGCACCGAGAGAAGGGGTAGAAATTACTGTTGATAATGCGGTGAAGCACGGTACCGGTGATGGATCAATATTGTACAATTTGACCTTGAGAAATACACAGGTAGCCAATGATGCAACACGTAAAGTTTATATAGTAGGTATGAATGGTGCTTCGAATAGTAAAGGAGCCCAGGTATTCTTAAACGAATCTCCAATTTTTGAGCCTACAACTGCGTCAACTATTAATTTTGGTTTGGATGGAAATTCACCTACGGGTGTTCAACGAGAAGTACAGGCGCAATTGCGTATCACCAGAGGTATGGATGCTCCAGAAGATATCTCCTATGAAAATATAGGAATTCGTATTTACTCTGCCTGTGAACAAGCGGGTGATGGATACCGTAGTTATCGAGTAGATGAATACAATGAAGTTGGAGTAGTACCTTTCCAAGAAATTTTCGTAACAGCTCACTTTACTGGAGCTTGTGTAAGTGAAATTGAAGCTGATTTACCAGCAAACGATTGGGTGGTGAATAACAATAGTAAAGACCAATTAGCTTTTAGATTCCGAATACCAGAAGTGGCGAATAACTTGGTTGATGATGATTTCTCAGTAGCCTTGGAGTATGCCCTGCCAGGAAACAATGAAGCTTATGAGTTGAAAAAGCTAACACTTGCAGAGTTAAAGGAAAACATGGACTCAGCAACTGGTTTTATTAACTATACTGCCGATGTTTCAGGCCTGTCTGACGGAGAATACCGTTTCAGAATTGCACCTGTTTGTGCCGATGGAGGAGCTAATTTACCGGCGAGCAGAAAGAACCCAACGCCTTTTGTTACCGGAAGAATTGCCCGTTTAGCACCGACAATTATCGGTACCAACCCTGTAAATGGTGGCGTGTTGACAGAAGGTGAAATCACCTTAGAGTTTAACAGAGCAATCAATCCATTAACCGCAGTTAATAGTAGTTTCTCCTTACGTGGAATTTTAGGAGGAGTACCAAGAGATTTAATCTCTGCCGAATTCGATAATGTAAATGATGAGGTGACGGTACCACATCAGGAAGCGTTTAATTTAGATGCTGGAGAGCCATTTACCATTGAAATGTGGGTGAACCCAAGTTCGTTACCTACTGGTTCGACAGTGGTTCCTATCATTGAGAAAGGAACAAATTTCAATGTCGGATTGAATGCACAAGGTAACATTGTGTTGAACAATACAGTAGTGAGCCCACAATCTTTACAACCGTTTAACTGGACGCATGTAGCGGTAACCTACGATGGTAACCAAACTGCAACTATTTATTACAACGGAGTATCGGTTGGGTCAGGAAGTATCACAGCATTAACAACCAATACGGATCCGATAGAAATCGCTAAAAATGAAGGCGGAAACTCGTATGTAGGAAAATTAGATGAAGTACGAATATGGACTATCCAAAGAAGGCCTACTGACATCGTTGCTAAAATGGACGAGCAGTTAATTGGGAATGAACTGAATTTGGTAGCTTATTTTGTATTTGATGATAATGCCTTGGAAGGAGCCAATGGTGCTCCGGATGAAGCTATTAGAGATTATACTGGTAACGCCATCGGAACTACGCATTCAGGATTGAGTTTTGTTACTGGAAGCGCCCATGCAGCGCCGTTAGATATAACTAAAATGGCCAAGAATTTACAGTTCACAGTAACCACTTCTCATAACGATACTCAAGTCCATCTTACTCCGGTATTCGATGCTTCGTTTGTCGAAGGGGCTCAGCTCACGGCAATGGTGCTCAATAGGCGTTTGGAAGACCCATCAGGAAACAAAACCTTAGGGAAAGCCTGGTCGTTTGTAGTCAATAAAAATACCATCCGTTGGAGTCAAAACAATGTTCGCGTGACTCAAGTTCAAGGTACAAGTACGCAAATAACAACGGTAGACCTTGATAATTCACAAGGAGGAACACCGGTGAAATATCGCTTTAAACAGTTGCCTTCATGGTTGTCTGTTCATAAAAATGGAACGGTAATCGAGGAAAATAGTTTCCAAGATTTAGCAACTGGTTTTGTGGAGCGAGATTTAGATTTCGTAGTGGCTCCGTATTTGAATCCTGGTATTCATGAAACAGATGTGTATATTGAAGTGATTCAACGAGTGAATAACCAAGATGTGCCAATAGGAGTAGAAGCGTTCCATATAGAAGTAGAGGTAACCTGTGAGGCTCCTGATTTTGCAGGAAACTTTAATTCTAACGATTACTTTGGAAGCATGAGTATTAGCGGAAACTTGTTTATCAATGGAGAAAAGTCATTGGATACAGGTGATGTTGTTGCTGCCTACCTAAATGGTGAATTCCGTGGTCAAACAACAGTGAGTACCGGTGGATTCGTAAACTTAAGTGTTTTTGGAAATAACGGAGAGTCAGGTGCCTTGGCCTTTAGGGTATGGGATGCTTCGACATGTACCGAATACCAAGGAATTGAGGAAACCTATAGTTATAATTTCCGCGCTCGCATCGGATCAGCAAGTGCTCCTGTCAGCATGACGGTAGGAAGTAAAATTTCTAAGCGTATAGTGCTGGCCGCTGGATTCCAAGAGTTGAGTTTTAATTTACGTGACAACAGTACGTCAATGAATTTATCACTACAATCGATCAAAGGATTGACTGCTGGAGATGAGATTTATGACCTCGAAACCACTAGTTTATTGGCAACAGTTGCAGCAAATGGAAGCTTTATTCTTAGCAATGGGGCTACGAATCAGTTAGACACGCGTAAAGCGTATTTAGTAAGAACAAGAGCGTCGAAGTTAATTAGCATTGAAGGAATTCACGTTCCTATAGATACCGATATCCCTGTACTAGCGAATGCAGATACTGCAATTCCGTATTTCCCAACGGATTTACAGACCTTGCCAATAGCGCTCCGTTCTCTGAATTCAACGACCGTTAGTATTGGTGACCGTATTGAACGTCGCGGTTTACAAGCAGAGTATACCGCCGATGGTTGGAAAGGAAGTTTGACTCATATGACACCGAACTTGGGATATATTTACCGAGCGTCAAGAGCAGGAGTGTTAAACTACAGTGGTATTGCCAATACTCCGGCACCAGTTGCTAGAGGAGCTAATGCAGCAATTGCTGAAGAAGACTACCTTGAAAGAGCAGCCAAGTTAAATTGGAGAGTCGATCGCAATGCGTATCCGAACTTTATGTATATGGTTGCGACCTTAGATTCTGAAGAACTCGATGTAGCACAAGAACACCTGATTGCCGCTTATGTAGATGGTAACATCAGTGGAATTGCGAAACCGATGTTGATCGATGGTGCTTATCACTACTTTGTCGGAATTGGAGGATTTGCTAAAGGAGCGATTAGTTTTAAATTATACGATGGAGAGCATATTGTAAGCTTAGACAATACACTAGAATTTGAGCGTTCGGCGCATGTAGGAACGGTTGAAAATCCTTTTGTACTGAAACATACCCTCAAATCAGAAGACTTGGTTGACGGAATGGATGCAGTGTATAGTTTAGGTCAAAATGAACCGAATCCAATGACAGATGCAACTAAAATTACCTTCCAAGTAGCAAAAGACGAATACGTAGAGTTAGCCTTATTCAATGTAATGGGACAGCAAGTACATTCTTTTGTAAAAGGCTGGGTAAAAGGGAAGGAATTACATACTATTAACTTTAAGAAAGAAGAAAGTGATAGACCACTGGCTTCTGGTGTATATTTCTACCGATTATCAACAAGTACCAAGACGATGACTAAGAAATTGGTTATCCGATAGGTGTTTTGTGTGTATTTGATGAAGAAAGGAGGCAGTATTGCCTCCTTTTTTCGTTTGTTGATATGTCTGTAAATGGAAAAAGGAGCTCTTACGAACTCCTTTTCTATATTACGAAATAGAAGATTACCCCCTTCATGATAATCTATTCCAGCAGTTTAGACGAGATTCTTATCGACTCTTACAAAATAAAATGTTAAAAAAAATAAAAAGAAACTAGGGCTTATTGGAAATGGCAAGTCAAAAGTCTCAAAGTCAGATTTTGAAACCTGAAGAGAGGTGTTGTTAAGTGGTTTGTTAATAGTGTTTTAGGTGTTTTTTACCGGGTGATGAAGTCTCAAATCTGAAACTCGGACTAGTGCGATGTATGGCCAATGATTGGGAATGGTACTTTTGACTAACAATTCGAATTGCGGCTATACTATCAGAATTTTAAAGGAGCTATTGAGCTCTTGGTTTTAAACACAAGAATTACTAAAAACACAAAGAATGATAAGTAAATTACAAGCATTCGCCTGTGCTTTCATTATAGGAGGGCTAAGCCTTCAAGCACAGTATTCAGCCCCGGCTCACAAATCGAGTGTAGGAACAATATTAGATTTTAAAAAACATACTAAAACCCCTCGTCGTCAGCAATTGGGAGCTGATTATATGACCCGACATTGGGAATATATCAAAAAAATACCGCTAAACATGTTTTTAATGGGTGGGTCTCATCATTTTACCTTTGATAAAGGTACAGGGCCTTGTGCTCCTCAGGGGGCTACAGTAGCAGAACAAATTAAAGGAGGAGTGCGTTATGGTGATGTTCGATTGACGGCTGTAAAGAGTTCAGGAAGCTTCTACTTTGAAGCGGACCACGGAAGTTTATGTGTGGCAGAATCCACACATTTTAAAGATGATATTAAAGGTATGAAAAGCCTATTAGGTACTAATGATCTTTTTATTTTTCACCTTAAGAATATTTATAATTTTTCTGATTTTGATAAAAGTGAACTTCATAGAGATTTAAACAAAGTATTTGAGACTACCTTTGGAGCAGATATGATTACACCAAATGAGTTAGCCAAAGCTGGGTTGACCATGGCGACGGCTAGTTTGGAAGAATTGCGCAAATTGGGGAGAATTATAGTGATTTCCCCTCAGGTGGGGGGTACTACAGCTGCGCCAAATGGAAGCAGTATTCTCTATTCGAACAAGGGAGATAGAACCATGGGAGATACTCAGTACAATAATATCTCTGATGAAATAAGTTATCCGTATAAGTCTTTTCAAAAAATTGGTGTAGGAGGTGAAAATGTCCGCGTATTAAACTTTTTAACCGAGTATTTGCGCAAAACCAATGCGATTTCAGTGAATTCTTTAGGATTTAGCGAGAAGGATGCATTTCTCAGCGGAAATACTTTTAGCCTAAGAAAAGATGGAGAGGCTTGGAATCACAGCGTATCAAGAGAAGAAAAAAATGGGAGACCAGGAATTTCTATGCTACAAGATATGTTGTTGAAGACGGATAAGGGGTTTGCGTTTAATGTAGATGGTGTAGAGTATGGAGCAAAATCGTCAAGAGATGTTTTTGCCATCTTATTAGACGGAGTGTTACAACGTTGCAAACCTCCTACGTTGATTGAGAGCGTTAAAACACCGAACGGTTATCGCTTAGAATTGGCTTGGGGAAAAACTTGGATACGTCAAAAGCCCATTGAAATTTGGGGATATGATATCGCAGGGAAAATTTGGAAAAAGGTCAGTGATGTTACCGCGTATTCAAATGACGGAGGATCATCGTTTTTAACAGAAGTTCCGAACGCTGGGTATTATTATATAGTAAATAAACTGTCAGGATATCGCAGTCCTGTGTACAACGTAGGAAATCAAAGAATTGTATTTGATCACGGAAAAGCCGAGCTGCCGTATCACTTTAATTTTGAAAACTCTTTGGAAAATATCGGAGCTGTAAAAGGAGCAAAACTGAAACTCACTATCCCTGGCGGTGGAGGTTTGACTTATAAAAAAGGAGCGAAAAGTACCTATGCAGCCATCAAGGGGAGTAGCTTTTTCAATTTGATGTCGGCTTCTGGGAAAGGTACCGTTTTTGACTTCTATGGGAATACTACATTTTCTGTTTGGTTTAATAAATCAGGGCACTACAGTTTTGATTTAAGTTCAGGTTACTACGAAGATGGTTCAACGCTAGCGATGCACATACCCACGCGATTTGCTCAAATTCAAACGCGAATAAATAGGGTTGTTCAAACCAATTTATGGAATGCAATGCACGCAAACGCATGGTATCATTTGGCGATCGTTAAAAAAGGAACATTGCTGTCATTTTATATCAATGGCAAAGCTGTGGGGACCAGTAATGTACTTCAAAAAGTGAAAGGTGATGGCTATTGGAGAATTTCAAAGTTGTTAGAGAACGAATGGACGGATGTATTGCATATAGATGAGTTGAAAATTTATAACAAAGCCCTAACTGCTACTGAGTTGACAAGCGAGTACGAACAAGGGAATCCCGAAACTGTGAATCGCACTACAGTCGCTCGTCCTACTTTAAAAGCGACCTTAGCTTCAAATTTTCAGGTGTATCCAAACCCAGCGAGTAGTTTTGTTAGTATTGCAAACCCAGGAGTTGCCTCTTCCGTATTAAACACGCTTACGGTTTCGGATTACGCAGGACGTGTAATACTGACGAAGTCTTTTCGTTTTAGTGCTGGCCAGCCTTATTCGTTAGCTCTCAAAAAAATACTTCCAGGGCACTATACACTTAAAGTGACATCAAATCAAAAAGTCTACACTGGAAAAATTATGATAAAAAAATAATTTCAAAAAAAAACATTGTAGGTAACCCTTTCTTTATCAGTTTGATATAGGAGGGGTTTTTTGATGTGGTATTGATTTTTTAAGGGGTTTCATAGGGTAAAAATAAACAAGCTAGTATTAGTTGTGTAAACATTGAAAATAATTAGAGAGATGAAAAAAATAATAATTAGTACCCTGTTATTGAGTGGTTTGTTGTTGTCTTCGTGTTCAAACGATGATCAGATTAAAATTCCGGATAATGGTAACAATACTACGACAAAAGCGATCGTAACTTTTGATTTTGAGAAGGCGAAACAATTCTATCTTCCAGTTAAAGACGCTGCCGGAAAAGTGACAAAACAACCCATTAAGAATATGAGTGAATTAAAAGCTGGTGATTCAGGATGTGGGCGTATGCATCGCGGAAAAGCTGGGGAGTTTAAAAAGTGGAAAGGCTATGATTTTTCGGCCAACAAAACTACGTTCGTAGGTTATGATATGGGACGTTGTGGAGGTGTTTCTGAAGGGAAATCATTCGGAGATTTTGAGTTCAAAAAGAACTATGGTAAAGGAGAATTAAAATTGAGGTTTAAGTATTACAAGCCTGGAGATTTAACCGGTTGGACAGGTTATTTCTTAGATGTGTACTTGACGAAAGAAGGAGAGGAGAACCCTACAAAGAAATACTTAGTCAAAGTAACTCCAAAAGTAAATAAAGCCGGATGGGTGGTGCATGATCAGGTATTGGATGTAGCATTTCCAAAAGGAAAGTATGCCGTTGTCATCGCTGGTGGAGGTGCTGGAAGTGTTGGGATTGACGATATTCAGTTGTATCCAACCAAATAATAACGAGAGCAGTGTGTCTTTAAAGGCATACTGCTTTTTTATAAAAAAAAACAACTACGGTTGCCCGTAGTTGAATGCGTAATTGTTTGAAATATTATTTGAGGGTGCCCCCAAATATAGTCCAAACTGAAATTATGGGCAATACCTAATAACCCTAATCCTATATCAGGGTTTTCCCTGATGCGGTTATTAACGTATTGACTTTATGAGCATTTGATAGATTTAATGCTCGGGGGACCACAAAAAGCAAACAAGTTGTTTCGGGGGACAAAAGTTGGCGTTTGCTAATCGGATTTTGTATAAAAGGTTTCGAGAGTCACAGTGACTTCGACGCCGGTTTTTAAGGTTTCTATATAGCTGCTTCGAATCACAATTCTATCATTTGTAATGTAGGCAACTTCTTTACTATTGTCATAGATAATCTGGTAACTATTGGTTCCAGTTTTTTCCCATTTGGCACTGTTCATAACGAGGATACACGGTGAGTTAGGGCTAGAGGTTCTGTAGGTTTCTAGACTGATGTTACCGTTTTCAAGCGCAATGAGCTTGTTGTTATCCATGCAAGCTTCTTGTACATCAGCTCCGTTATTCATTACTTTTTCAAGTTTCCAAGTTCCAATTATAGGTTCGTTATTTTCTGGTAACTCATGCTCGTTACCTGAGCAGCTCACTAAAATGCTTAATAGAACTGCAAAGAGAATGTGGGGGGGGCTCATTGGTTTAAAATTTTAAGTTTCTTTTAAATTTCTTACATACTATTTTTTTGGGTTTTAGATAAGATCTGTTAAAGTTGGTTAGTCAATTAAAGTAGTGTGTAATCAATGGACCTAAGTACTGTTGTGTGATACCGTATTCATAGTGATGGATTTATTTTAGTGCATTAATCTCCCAGTACCTCATTGTGAGAATGAGTGTTCGCCTTGGTACAAAAATAGTGTACCATTGAGTGCCTTCCCTGCTTTTTTCAGCAGTAAGTATCCTTTCGTAAAAAAATACTTTTACGATATGAGTTAGAAGGGTAAGAAGGGTTAAACAGCTAATTGCTGTAACATTAGTGATTTACGCGGTTGTGATACGCCGCAGTTTGTTGAAAGAATTGTCGATGTGGTAGGTCATCATAATTTCTAATTCTTTTTGTTCTCTTTTGCAAATTTTATCACAGATATTAATCAAAGACAGTTCCGGGTTGAGTGCTGTCAATTAATACCATTGATACCTTTTTTAAAGTTGCAAAGCGCAACTTGAGTCCTGAAACACTTTTAGTGTTTTCTCGGTCAGTATCTTTTAATGTAGTGTTGTACCTCAGTTTGTACTATCCGGAAGGTGTAAGCCTTGTTCATTGGGTTGGGGGGGAGTAGTATGAACTTCAACTCTGGGTTAGAGTTGTGTTGGTTAGGTTTTCACTGTTTTAGAATACGTTATTAGTGCCTGTGGTATCAGGAGGAGGTGCTACTCACAAAGCTCCTGAGTAAATTTTTCTTCATCTTATACATATAGTTTTCTTTTGAGACCTTAAGATACTAAAAATCAAACTAGATGGCAATGTTTTTGTTGGTAAAATATTGAAAATCAGGAAAAACACTGTAGTGTTCGAGCGTGTTTTTCCTGATTATGTGTATTATTCTTCAGTTTTTTCTTCGTCTAGTAGTTTTTTCTCATGAGCATCCCAGCTTTTTTTAGCTCGTATTCTCTTATAGAGCTTTACACAAAGCATTAAAATGATGGAGAACAATAAAATCCCAATCACGCCCCAAATCCAGCTAATGCTGTTTTTGAGAACTACCAGAAAAACGATGGCAAAAAGTAATATGGTAGCTACTTCATTCCATAGTCGTAGTTTAAACGCGGAATATTTGATAATGTTGTGCTGCAACTGTTTGTAGATTGCATGACAGGCTCCGTGATAAAAATACAAGGCTAATACGAACGATAGTTTTACGTGCATCCATGGTTGCTCTAAGTAGTAAGGACTCTTAATAAGCATCCAAAAAGCAAATAGACTGGCGAGAATTGCACTTGGCCAGGTAATAATGTACCAGAGACGCTTTTCCATGAGTTGATATTGTTTTTGGAGAATCTCTTTTACCTGTGCTTCTTTTTTTTCTGCTTCTGCGTGATATATAAAAAGACGTACAATATAAAATAACCCTGCAAACCAGGTAACTACAAATATGATATGTAGTGCCTTGACATATTCAAAATCAATGTGCAGTAAGTCCATAATACAGGTTTTTAATTGTTAAATTCTCGTATCCATTTGGCGATGACACCAACCCATTCGTCATTGTCATTAATACAAGGCACGGTGTGGAATTCTTCTCCACCGGCTTCTAAAAATTCGTGTTTACCTTCCATGGCAATTTCTTCGAGGGTCTCTAAACAATCAGAAACAAAGGCCGGAGTCACGATAGCGAGTTTCTTGATGCCCTCTTTTTCTGCTTTGTTAACAATGGTTCTATCCGTGTAAGGCTGTAACCAAGGGTCAACTCCTAATCGAGATTGAAAAGAAGTACTTACCTTATCTTTGTCTAAGCCCAGTTTTTCAATCACGTTTTTGGTAGTTTGGTAGCATTGATGACGATAACAAAACTCATGCGCTTTGGACGGTGTATTGCAACAGCTTCCATCAATTTTACAGTGAGATTTAGTGATATCCGATTTGCGAATATGACGTTCGGGAACCCCGTGATACGAAAACAATAGGTGATCGTAGTCCTTATCGCTTAAATAATCCTGAATGCTGTTTGACAAAGCGCTAATGTATTCTGGCTGGTTGTAAAAGGCCGGAACATCAGTGATTTTCATATCGGGGAAGTGCTTTTTTCTAAGTTCTTCTGCCAAAACTACGATAGTTTCGGTGGTTGCCATGGCAAACTGAGGATACAGCGGAACGAGTAATACCTCTCGAACACCACGTTCGTATAAATCTGTAAGTCCTTGTTGAATGGAAGGACTACCATAGCGCATGGCAAGGCCTACAGGAATTTCTGATTGTTCTTGAACTTTGGCCTGTAATCGTTCTGATAATACGATTAAGGGAGATCCTTCTTTCCACCAAATTTTTTGGTAGGCGGCTGCCGATTTTTTAGGTCGGGTATTTAAGATAATTCCTTTGACAATAAAGGTACGTAACCATAAGGGTAAATCGATTACGCGTTCATCCATTAAAAACTCCCCTAAATATTTCTTTACATCTTTAGGTTGGGTGCTATCAGGTGACCCTAAATTTACCAATAATACTCCTTTCATATTAATCAATGGGTTTTGGATGTGGTTTTATAATGAGTTGATTGCTTACTTCGTACAATGTGATGGCAAGACTGTGAATGACATTCATAGACGAGTTCCTACCGTACATAGGGATGGATACTGTGTAGTCCGCTAAGGACACTTCGTGTAACCCCTGCCTTTCGCTGCCCAAAAGTAAAACTATTTTTTCGTGTGCACGAAAATCAAAATTTCTTAATTCAATGCTTTCATCAGTAATTTCTATACCTATTATAGTATGCCCAGTCGATTTGAGCTCGGCAATGAGTCCGCTGAAGTCATTGTAGCGTTCATGGTTAATTTGATCCAGAGTGTTGCGAGCAGTCTTTTTAACCGTCCTGTTGGTCAGTGTCGGAGAACTCTCGTGCAAATAGATTTTGTCGACTCCGTAGCTCTCGGCAATCCTAAAACACATGCCGATATTTTCAGGAGTTCGAATAGTGTCACAAACTATGGTAATAGGGAACTTTTGTTCGCGGTTGTCGATGTCGTAATGGGTGAGTTGTTTCATAAAAAGAGCAACTGTAATCTTATTGATTTAGACTGATAATGTATTGTTTTGGGGTAGTACCAAACTTCTTTTTGAATGCTGCGATAAAATGACTAGAAGTACTGTACCCGACTTGAAGCCCAACTTCGTTGACATTGTACTTATTACTTTCCAGCAATTGTCGCGCGAATTCCATTTTGTAGTCGAAGAGAAAACTGTAAACGGTGTCACCGTAAATTTGTTTAAATCCTTCTTTGAGCTTTTTTAAATTAAGCCCAACTTCATTGGCTAGTTCCTGCAATGTTGGTGGTTCGCTCATTTTCGAAATGATGATGTCTTTTGCTCTGCGTATCTTTAATACTTCGCGATCATCAATTAGGAATGGACAGTATTCGTCTTCGGTATTTTCTCCGCTATCAAAATGCAAGCTCAACAGCTCGTAGGTTTTTCCTTTAATATATAGGTCCTTGTTTGAACTGTGACTTTTGGCGGCAAAAATTTGTTGCAAGACCAAAAGAACATTGTCTTTTATCGCGGTATTATCGTAGTATTTTTTGTTTTTATTATTGTCACTCAAAAAGGGTATATAACTCGCTTCACTTGAAAACAACGAATGGAACTTCTCAATAGTGATTAAAACAGATATTAAGGAAGTCTTCGGTAATATTTCCAAATTAATTGGTAAGTGCTGCTGCGGGTTGTATAAAAAAATGGAGTGCTTGTCTAGTACGTTAAATGTATAACTGTTGTTATTGAAAAAAAACTTGCAATTGCCTTTTACACAGTAATGTAGTTGAATGTAGCTGTTGTCAATATCGCGATGAAAGCGCTCACTTTGATCGCTGTTGTTTTGAAATTTTAAAACGTAAAATCCCTTCTCCAAGGAGATTTCTCTAAAAGAACTTTCTGCGACATTTTTTGACATGAACAAGTATTTTTACGGAACTAGGTTTATTTAGAATCATTCTATATTAAAACGCTTCTACTAGTAGGGTTTTAGCAAAATTACACATTTTTAGGTGGTTTAGCTCGATAAAAACTACAAAAATCTTCAAACGACATTAAAAGTTCTTCTAGCGATATTTTTAACGAGAGAATCTTTATATTTTTGACTGATTTTTTGGAAGAAGATTTGAATGTATACAGATAATAGACCTACGAAATTTTACAATATAGGAGTTAGTTATGTAAAAGCTGACGCCGAAACACGTGGAAAGTTTTCCTTGTCAAAAGAAGGACAGCTCGCGTTACTTCAAGAAGCAAAGGAAAGAGGATTGGGAGAGCTCTTTGTGTTGTCTACTTGCAATAGAACAGAAATTACCGGATTTGCCGAACACCCGTTTCAGTTGATTAGCATGTTGTGCAATCATTCGGAAGGGAGTGTCGAAGAGTTTGCACGCGTATCGTATGTAAACAAAAACCAAGATGCCATTGAGCATTTGTTTCGAATGGGAACGGGCTTGGATAGTCAAATTCTCGGTGATTACGAAATTGTAGGACAGTTACGACAGGCTTTTAAGCAGGCGAAAGAAGCCGGAACAACCAATGCTTACTTAGAACGATTGCTCAATGCTGTGATGCAAGCCAGCAAACGCGTTAAAAACGAAACAAAGTTGAGTTCAGGTACTACTTCAGTATCGTATGCAGCCGTACAGTATTTGATTAAAAATATGCCGGACTACAACGAAAAGAATATTCTGGTTTTCGGTTTGGGTAAAATGGGAAAACACACTTGTCAAAACTTAGCTGAATATACTAAAAACAGACAAGTGAGCTTGATTAACCGAACTGTAGAAAAGACCGATGCCTTTGTAAAAGAACACACTTTTATCAAAAAAGCAGTTTTTGAGGAGTTAGCCACTGAAATCGAACAAACTGATGTGTTAGTAGTGTCGACAGGAGCTGACAAGCCAACGGTGACTGCGGACCATATCACTTCCAAAAAGAACTTGTTGATTCTCGACCTATCCATGCCTGCCAATGTCAGTAAAGAAGTGGCAGAGATGGAAAATGTAACCGTGGTAAATGTCGATGAACTTTCGAAAATTACCGATGAAACCTTAGCGGTGCGTAAGCGAGAAGTACCTGTGGCGGAAGGGATAATTGAAGAGCATAAAGAGGAGTTTAACGAATGGTTAAATCACCGTCGTTTTACACCAGCGATCAATGCGTTAAAGCAAACCTTGATGGCCATGCAACAAGACGAAATAAAATTTCACAAGAAAAAAATAGCCAATTTTAACGAAGAACAGGCGGAAGAAATAACTTCGAGATTCATTCAAAAAATTACCACCCAATTTGTCAAACATTTAAAAGATGAAAAAACTTCAGTAAATCAAAGTATTGAAGTGATGTCAAGAGTGTTTGGAACCAACATACAAACAGTAGATGCAGAAGATCATTAGAATAGGTACTCGTGAGAGCGAGTTAGCCCTTTGGCAAGCAAACAAAGTACGAAAGCAGTTAGAAGAACTAGGATATGAGACAGAAATCGTACCAATCAAATCAACGGGCGATATTATCTTAGATCAGCCGTTGTATGAATTAGGAATTACAGGGATTTTCACGAAAAACCTCGATATAGCCATGTTAAATGGTGATATTGATATCGCAGTTCACTCCATGAAAGACGTACCTACGGTACTTCCGAAAGGCATTGTACAGGCCGCGGTATTGAAAAGAGCGAATTTTCACGATATCTTGGTGTTAAAAGATACGGAAGAGTTTATGGGGCAGCCTACAGGAACCATTGCTACCGGAAGTTTACGACGAAAGGCACAATGGTTAAATAGGTATCCAGGACACCGCGTTGAAGATTTGCGAGGAAATGTGAATACCCGATTGGAAAAGCTAGATAACAACGATTGGAACGGGGCCATTTTTGCTGCCGCCGGGTTGGAACGTATCGGAAAACGCCCTAAAGGAGCGGTTTCTCTTTCTTGGATGATCCCTGCACCTGCACAAGGAGCTATCATGGTAACAGCCTTGGAAGACGACGAATATTGCAAAGATGCCTGTGAGCAAATCAACGATAGAGATACGGAATTGTGTACCGGTATTGAACGCGAGTTTTTAAATCGCCTCGAAGGAGGGTGTACCGCACCAATCGGAGCGTTAGCGATGATTGATGAAGTGAATACCCAAATCGTGTTTAAAGGAGTGCTTTTGAGCCGTGATGGTCAGAAGAAAATTGAGGTAACGAAGAAGGTAAAGATGGGAGGGCACAAATACTTAGCCAAAGATTGTGCCAATCAAATTATCGATAAAGGAGGAAAGTTTATCATGTTGGAAGACGAAGGAATCGATAAAGAATTCACGATTTACTCTACCAAGACCTTATCAGAAAATCAAAAGAAATTAATTCCGACCCACGTAGGCGTTCAGGACAGTGATTTTATTAAAATCCGCTTTAATCGAATTGCTCCTAAAGTTGTGAAATCACCGCTTAAACACGTGATTATTACAAGTCAGAATGCTGTAGAAGCTCTTGTCAATAGCTTTGGGAAAGAGGAGTTGCAGTTTGAGCATATCTACTGTGTAGGAAGGAGAACAAAAAAGTTAATAGAACAAAAAATAGGACCGGTTGCACACGTTGAAAGAAACGCTAAAAAACTCGCGGCGCATTTGGTAGCTACCTTAAACGGAGAGGAAGTAACTTACTTCTGTAGCAACTTACGCATGGATACGCTTCCAGTAAGCCTGCGAGACAATGGTATTGAAGTTCATGAAGTAGAAGCTTACAAAACGATGCACAGTCCTGTAGTTTTGGAAGACAAAGTAGATTTGGTACTGTTTTACAGCCCGTCAGGTGTAACTAGTTTTATGGAGAAGAATGCGGCGAATATCAAAGCACTTTGTATCGGTGAGTCCACTGCAGTAGAAGCGAGAAAACACTTTGAGCAGGTGGAAGTGGCAAAGATGCCTACCGTAGAAAGTGTACTCGAATTAGCTGCACTACAATTTAAAAAGGAAGAATAAAAAATAGTCATACTAAAAAGATAAAAGAGGATTCCTTTTTTATCTTTTTAATTTTATACAAAACAGATGTTCAGAACCCGTAGATTAAGAAAAACTGAAAATATACGCAGACTTGTTCGTGAAACACAGTTATCGATAAATGATTTCATTTATCCTTTGTTTATAGAAGAAGGAACAGGGATCGAAGAAGAAATCCCTTCTATGCCCGGTATCAAACGCTATTCTTTGGATACGATTGATAAGGAATTGCAAGAAGTAGTAGCCTTAAACCTACCCGCAGTATTGTTGTTTGGAGTACCAGCAGAAAAAGATGATACCGGTACAGAAACCTGGAATGACAACGGAATTATGCAGCAGGCGATTCGGTATATCAAAAAGAACTATCCGAGTTTGTACGTCATTACAGACGTTTGTTTCTGCGAGTACACTTCTCACGGTCATTGTGGCGTAATTTGCGATCACGATGTGGATAATGATGCTACCTTAGTAAACTTGGCGAAACAGACCATTTCTCATGCGAAAGCCGGAGCGGATATGGTAGCGCCTTCAGGAATGATGGACGGTACTATTGCCATGATGCGTGAAGCACTTGATCAAAGCGGTTTTCCTAATTTACCAATTATGGGCTATTCTGTAAAATACGCTTCTGCTTATTACGGTCCTTTTAGGGAAGCAGTGGATTCTACGCCGTCTTTTGGAGATCGACGTACCTATCAGATGGACCCAGCTAACCGAGATGAAGGAATGCGTGAAGCCACTTTCGACGACCAGGAAGGAGCTGATATACTCATGGTAAAACCGGCGTTGTCTTACTTAGATATCATCAGGGATCTAAAAAATAATTTCGATCGTCCTATCGCTTGTTACAATGTAAGTGGTGAATACGCCATGATCAAAGCAGCGGCTGAAAAAGGATGGATTGACGGTGATCGCGTTATGATGGAAACACTTTTGTCAATGAAACGTGCAGGAGCTGATATTATCATTACCTATTTTGCTAAAGAGGCAGCGCGTATCTTGGCCAAGCAGTAAGGAGAAACAACGAAGTACTAACGTATGGAATTCGAGAGAATTCACTAAAAAATAAAGAAATGGATTTTTCTAAGTCGAAAAAATTATATCAAAAAGGACTTACTAATTTGGTAGGGTCTGTAAATTCACCTGTGAGAGCATTTGCTTCTGTAGGTGGAAATCCACTGTTTATAAAAAGAGCAAAGGGGAGTAAGATAGAAGATGTAGATGGTAATGATTACGTAGATCTCGTACTTTCATACGGACCTATGATTTTAGGGCATCGCCATAAGAAAGTTGAAAAAGCTGTGAAGAAAGCACTTAAAAATGGATATTCATTTGGTGCTTCAACCAACGACGAAATTAAATTGGCAAAAATTGTTTGTGATGCTTTTCCAGGCATGGACAAAGTTCGTTTTGTAAACTCAGGAACGGAAGCGGTGTTGAGTGGAATTCGTTTGGCCAGAGCTTTTACAGGACGCGATAAGATTATCAAATTCTCTGGTTGTTATCACGGACATCAAGATGCCTTGTTAGTTGCAGCTGGGTCAGGATTGGCAACCTTGAGTTTGCCGGGAAGTAAAGGAGTGCCAGAAGGCGCGGTAAAAAATACTTTAATAGCAAACTACAATGACCTCGATAGTGTAAAAGCGCATTTCGAAGCACACGATGACATTGCAGGGGTTATTTTAGAGCCTGTAGCAGGAAATATGGGAGTGGTAACTCCGCAAAACAATTTCCTTAAAGAATTAAAGGAATTCGTAAACGCACAAGGAGCGTTGTTAATTGTCGATGAGGTAATGACTGGATTCCGTTCGACCTTTGGTGGTGCCCAGGAGCTATTTGATGTAGAAGCCGATATTACCTGTTTAGGTAAGGTAATTGGAGGAGGTTTCCCAGTAGGAGCTTACGGTGCACGCAATGAAATTATGGAAATGGTGGCGCCTTTAGGTGGTATGTACCAAGCGGGGACTCTCAGTGGAAATCCGATTGCTATGGCAGCCGGAATCGCTACCTTGACTACCTTAAAAAAGCAAAATCCATTTGAAAAATTCGATGAAATTGCAAAAATTATCGAAGTATTTTTATTAGAATCCGCTAAAAAATACGGAGTAGATTTGACTGTGAATCGCTTTGGTTCTATGATCAATCCGTTCTTTACCAAAGAAAAAGTAACGAATTTTGAATTGGCGCAAACCTCTGATACATCGAAGTTTGCTGCCTTTTTCTGGGAGATGATCAAAGGAGGCGTGTTTTTGCCACCTTCGCAATTTGAAGCGTGGTTCTTGTCTTCTGCCATCACAGAGAACGATTTGAAACGCATTTCGAAAGCAATTGATAATGCAATGAAAGTAGTAGCTAATATGTAATTTAAATGAGTTATTACGACTGAGTACTTTTAGCAATTGATTTGCATTAAAAATTACTTTAGTATATTCGTAATGACGGAGATGAACGAAATGATTAAAAACGATTTATTTTTAAGAGCCTTAAAAGGGGAAACAGTGGAGCGTCCTCCAGTATGGATGATGCGTCAAGCGGGGAGATATTTACCAGAATTCATGGAAATTCGTAAGAAATATGATTTCTTTACGAGATGTAGAACTCCAGAGCTGGCATCAGAAATTACCGTTCAACCTATTCGCAGGTATGGAATGGATGCGGCTATCTTGTTTTCAGATATCTTGGTAGTACCTCAAGCGATGAACGTTGAAGTGGAGATGAAGCCTAATTTTGGACCTTACCTTCCCAACCCAATCCGCGACAGAAAAAGTTTAGATCAGGTAATTATTCCAGATGTACACGAAGAATTGGGCTACGTTATGGACGCTATTAAAGCGACCAAAGAAAAATTAAACGACAAAATTCCGTTAATAGGATTTGCAGGGTCTCCGTGGACTATTTTGTGCTATATGGTGCAAGGTCAAGGGTCTAAGAATTTTGACAAAGCTAAGGAGTTCTGTTTTACCCAACCCGTTTTGGCACACGAATTGCTTACTAAGATAACACAGACCACTATTGCGTATTTAAAAGCAAAGGTAAAAGCAGGTGTCAATGCTGTTCAGGTTTTTGATTCTTGGGGAGGAATGCTAGCTCCTGCCGATTATCAAGAATTTTCTTGGCAGTACATCAATCAAATCATCGAAGCGCTCAAAGACGAAGTACCGGTTATCGCCTTTGGTAAAGGATGTTGGTTTGCATTAGATGTGATGGCCAAATCAAATGCTTCTGCATTGGGAGTAGACTGGACGTGTTCACCGAGAAATGCACGTTACTTAACGGGAGGAAATATTACTTTACAAGGAAATTTTGACCCATCGAGATTGCTTTCTCCACCCGCTGAAATTAAAAAAATGGTAAACCAAATGATAAATGAGTTTGGTAAAGACAAATATATTGTTAACTTGGGGCATGGAATTTTACCCAATATTCCACTAGATAATGCCAAGGCATTTGTGGATGCGGTGAAGGAATATAAAGTTTAAATATCACCCCCTTAAATAATTAATTATGAAAAAATTATTACTTGTATTACTAGTGCTGACAGTTCAACTGGGTTACTCGCAATCAAAGGAATATTATAAGGATGCAGTGAATAATTGTATTGTTAATTCCAACAAAGATGCAGCGATGCTCAATGATATCGTAAACAACTGTGTTAAGGGTAAGTATATCGCAAATTACGATTTTACGACAGTTGATGGCGAAGTGATTAGCACTGATAAAGTGGATAAACCAATTTTGTTGATTGCCGCGGCAACGTGGTGTGCACCTTGTTGGGGAGAAATTCCTGCACTGAACAAAATGGTTGAAAAGTACGATGGACAAATGCAGTTTGTAATGATTTTTTGGGATACGAAGGAGAATGTTGCAAAGATGGCAGAAAAGCTTGACAAAAGAATTAAGTTAGTTGCTTCGGAAGCAGAACACGCTGATAAATCGACGATCGAAGTAAATGGGTTTATCCATATGTTAGACTACCCAACAGCCTACTTAATCTCGAAAGACAAGCAGATTTTGAACTTTAAGAGAGGGGCAGCAAGCCCGTCTAAAAAATTGACTTGGGAACAGGTTAATGAAATGAACGAGAAACAATTGGAAGAATTTGTAAAGCCTGTTTTACAATAGGTCAAATAAATACTTAACAAAATACTAACAAACCTCTTTCTATATTTAGAAAGAGGTTTGTACTTTTATGGGGCTAAAAATTCTATGTATGTTTACATCTATGCTAGAAGGCCTCAGTGCCTACGGAAAAGCTTTTTCCGTGTTGTCTGAACTTAAATTGTGGAAGTATTTCGCAATCCCCATTATCATTAGTTTGTGTATTGCATTGTCGGTTTTCTCCGTCGTTTACGGTTGGGCTGACGATTTAGGAGCCTATTTGGCAACCGCATGGCCCTGGGAATTCGGAAAAGAAACCGTTACTACCATAAGCACAGTCGTGAGCGGACTCCTCATTGTGATTATCGGCCTATTGTTGTACAAACACCTGGTACTCGCTTTTTCGGCGCCGTTTATGTCGCCAGTCTCTGAAAAAATCGAGGCACATTACTATCCAAAATCTACCGAGGTAAAAACCGAAGCTAGTTTTTCTTCGCTCTTGCTACGAGGTGTGCGTTTGAGCATGCGTAACCTTACCCGTGAAATTTTACTGACCTTAGTGTTGTTATTGTTGAGTTTAATCCCTGTAATCGGTATATTTATGACCGTAGCACTGTTTTTAGTACAAGCCTATTACGCAGGCTTTGGTAATATGGATTTTACGCTAGAACGCCATTACCAATATAAAGAGAGTATACAATTTGTGAAGAGAAATAAAGGGATGGCCATAGGTAATGGACTCGTATTTATTTTATTTTTATTGGTTCCTTTTATCGGTGCCTTACTGGTATTACCGCTCTCGGTTACTGCTGCAACGTTGACAACTCTTCCTAAAATTAAGGCAGAAAACACCTAAGTTTGGTTATTTTTGCCTTACAAATGAAATGACATGAAAGAACAGTTTTACGCATATATTCAAAATTTACAAGATACCATTACATCGACCTTAGAAGGAATCGATGGGAAAGCCCGTTTTCAAGAAGATCTTTGGGAGCGTAAAGAAGGAGGTGGAGGTAGAACTCGTGTGATTGAAAACGGAGCCGTTTTTGAAAAAGGTGGCGTGAATATTTCTGCTGTTCACGGTGAACTACCTGAGGTACTAAGAAAACAATTCGGAGTAGCACACGGTGAGTTTTACGCCTGTGGTTTGAGTTTGGTAATCCATCCAGTAAATCCTATGGTTCCAACGGTACACGCGAATTGGCGTTATTTTGAAATGTATAACGAAGCTGGTGAAATCGTTACCCAATGGTTTGGCGGAGGACAAGATTTAACTCCTTATTATCTCTTCGAGGAAGACGCAGTACATTTCCATCAAGTGTGTAAGCAAGCATGTGATCCTCACCATCCTGATTTTTATGCTCAGTTTAAAAAGCAATGTGATAATTACTTTTGGAATGCTCACAGAAATGAAGCTAGGGGACTAGGAGGGTTGTTCTTTGATTATTTAAAAGAAACACCGGAATTTAGTATGCAAGACCGCTTTAACTTTGTGACGGAAGTAGGGAATAGTTTCCTGAACTCATACGTGCCTATTGTTGAAAGAAGAAAGGAGTTACCCTATACAGCGGAACAACGCACTTGGCAAGAGGTTCGAAGAGGACGCTATGTCGAGTTTAATTTAGTACACGATAGAGGTACCCTGTTCGGGTTAAAAACCAATGGACGTATTGAGAGTATTTTAATGAGTTTGCCTCCAAAAGTACAATGGCAGTACAACCAGCATCCTGAAGAGGATTCACAAGAAGCAGCATTACTAAAAGTATTGGCGACACCCAAAGATTGGTTGTCTGCGTAGCTTCGGTATTGCCATGACGGTCAATTAGTTGTTGCCACGGAGAATAGCTGAATACGGCTTTTGAAATTAGAATGTGGAATATTCAAAATAAAGCTATTTATTGATAGTATTTTATAAAAAACACCTTGTTAGAGGTGTTTTTTTGTGAATAATGTAAAAAGGATTCAGAATTGTACCAATGATTTTTTGCGAAAAACTCGAAAAAATCATTAGTTTTTAGTAACTTCGCAAGCATTAAAATCAGATACTATGGCTAGATACGAATTGAAGTTGCCTAAAATGGGCGAAAGTGTTGCTGAAGCAACCATTACTTCTTGGTTAAAAGAAGTAGGAGAAACTATTGATATTGACGATACTGTGGTAGAAGTTGCTACGGATAAAGTGGATAGCGAAGTACCTAGTGAAGTAGAGGGAACCTTGGTGGAAATTTTGTTTGAGAAAGACGCTGTGGTTCAAGTAGGAGATACTATAGCGATTATAGAAACTGAAGGAGGAGAGACAGCAAGTACTGACAGTACTGCAGCACCTGTAGCAGAAGCAGTAGCAGAATTGGAAGAAACCATTCAGGAAGTAGTGGCCAGTAAAACGGAAGAGGTTCAAGATTATAACGGAACGCGTTTTTACTCACCATTGGTAAAGAGTATTGCTCAAACCGAAGGAATTTCATTAGAGGAATTAGAAACGGTTGCAGGATCAGGAAAAGAAGGTCGCGTAACGAAAGCTGATATCTTAGCGTATATTGAGTCGAGAGGGACAGCTAAAGTAAGCACTCCGGCGCCAGCAAAACCAGCGGAGAAGAAAGCACCTGCAGCACCTGCAGCGGCTAAACCAGTTGCGACACCAGTTACTTTAGGAGGTCAAGACGAGGTAATAGAAATGAGTAGAATGGGTAAATTGATTGCGAAGCACATGGTAGATTCTGTGCAAACATCAGCCCATGTTCAGTCATTCATTGAAATAGACGTAACCAATATTGTAAAGTGGAGAAACAAAGTAAAAGACGCGTATTTAAAGCGTGAAGGTGAGAAATTGACCTTTACTCCAATCTTTATGCAAGCGGTTGCACAGACGATTAAAAAACATCCGTTGATTAATATCTCTGTTGATGGTGATACCATTATTAAAAGAGGAAATATCAATTTGGGAATGGCAGCAGCCTTACCTGACGGAAACTTAATTGTTCCTGTTATTAAGAATGCAGATCAGTTAAACTTGGTTGGAATGACCAAACAAGTGAATGATTTAGCAACGAGAGCAAGAGCAAATAAATTGAAGCCAGATGAAATTCAGGGAGGTACCTACACGGTAACTAATGTAGGAAGCTTTGGAAGTATGATGGGGACTCCTATCATTAACCAACCTCAAGTAGCGATTTTAGCACTTGGTGCTATCGTTAAAAAACCATCTGTGATTGAAACACCAGAAGGAGATTTTATCGGAATTCGCCATAAAATGATCGTCTCTCATTCGTACGATCACCGTGTTGTAAACGGTGCTTTAGGAGGGATGTTTATCAAAACCTTTAAGGAAATATTAGAAGCTTGGGATGTTAACCAAGATATCTAAAAAGCATAGCTAGATTTTATAAAAAGAGCCGACACAATGTCGGCTCTTTTTATTTTAATAGGCTAGGAGTTCTTTCAAGACAGTTTTGAGTCGTTCTTTAGGCAGGTAGTTGGCCTCTAATGCCTTGGCAAAAGGTATTGGAGTATCCAAGCTAGCAACGCGACGCACGGGGCCGTCTAAGTGCTCAAAACAATTTTCTGTGATGAGTGCAGAGATTTCACTAGAAAGACTTCCAAAAGTTGAATCTTCTTGTAAAATAAGTACTTTCCCTGTTTTTTTGACTGATTCGTAAATCGTTGCCGTGTCTAGGGGCTGTAAAGTTCTCAAATCAATGAGGTCGGCACTGACGGTATCCAATTCGTGTAAGCAGTCCAGAGCCCAATGGACACTGGCTCCAAAAGTAACAATGGTCACGTCATCACCCTCTTTGAGAACGCCTGCTTTTCCTATAGGCAGCTCGTAATAATCGGTAGGTACCTCCTGGTAAATACTTCGATACAAGGCTTTGTGTTCGAAAAACATGACAGGGTTAGGATCGTTTACAGCGGCAATCAAAAGCCCTTTAGCGTCTTTAGGAAATGCTGGATACAAAACTTTCAGACCAGGAGTTTTTGTAAACCAAGCTTCGTTGGATTGAGAATGAAAAGGTCCTGCCCCAACACCTGCTCCACAAGGCATACGAATTACAACATCTGCGGCCTGTCCCCAACGATAATGGGATTTGGCTAACAAATTGACAATCGGATTAAATCCGGTAGACACAAAATCAGCAAATTGCATTTCAACGACTGCCTTGGTATTTTTAACAGCCAACCCATAGGCGATTGAAACGATGATGGATTCACAAATAGGAGTATTTCGGACGCGTTCCTTACCGAAAGCTTCGACAAACCCCTCTGTTATTTTAAAAACACCTCCGTATTCAGCGATGTCTTGTCCCATAATGACTAGGGAAGGATGTTTTTCCATAGCCTGGTACAAACCTTCGGCAATGGCATCTACATGACGGATGTTTTTTGTCTGTTTTGTAATGGGAGTATTTATAGGAAGATGCTTTTTAAAGACATCTTGTAATTCCTCTGCTACAGTGGAAGTAATAGCCGGTTCAGCAAAGGTTTTTTGTAAGTGTTCTTGGATTAAATTTTTATAGGTAAGCTGTATTTGTTCGTCAGCTTCGACGTCTAAAATTCCTTCTTCTAACAAAAATTGGCGGAAATTGTCCACTGGATCTTTCAGAGCCCATGCATCCATCAGTTCTTGCGGTACGTATTTGGTACCACTGGCTTCTTCGTGTCCTCGCATGCGAAAGGTTTTGAATTCTACCAATACTGGGCGCGGGTGTTGACGTATGGAAGCACTGAGTTCAGAAATTTTCTGGTAAACTTCGATGATGTTGTTTCCGTCGATAATATGAGATTCCATGTTATAACCTTTACCGCGGTCAGCGAGGTGTTCGCAATGGAATTGTTCATTAGTAGGGGTGGAAAGTCCGTATCCATTGTTCTCAATACAAAAGAGTACAGGTAACTGCCAAACAGAAGCGACGTTTAAAGCTTCGTGAAAATCTCCTTCACTCGTAGCGCCATCACCGCAAAACACGGCACACACTTTAGCTTCATCTTGTAACTTATGGGCCAAGGCTATTCCGTTGGCAATTCCTAACTGAGGCCCTAAATGAGAAATCATTCCAACCAAGTGATAGGCCTGGCTTCCGAAGTGAAAACTGCGATCCCTGCCTTTGGTAAAACCATTAGCTTTTCCTTGCCATTGTGAAAACAAGCGGTATAAAGGAATATTTCTACTCGTAAAAACTCCTAAGTTCCTGTGCATAGGAAGTATGTATTCATCAGCGGCAAGGGCCGCAGTTACGCCAATAGCAATGGCTTCTTGTCCAATACCACTAAACCATTTTGAAATTTTACCTTGCCGAAGTAACAGGAGCATCTTTTCTTCGATCATTCTTGGTAAGAGCAATTTCTTGTATAGGCTTAGTAGTGTTTCTTCTGATAGCTCATTGGTATCATAAGTAAGGGTAAGTTGTTTGTTTTTTGAAGTTGAAATGCTCATAATTAGCTGTATAGGTACTCAAATTTGAGTAAAAAAAAAATAGAATCAAAATCAGATATAAGAAAATTATGAATTTTTAATTGTGTATATTCGCAAAAACGAAAAAATCGACAGAAAATGACTAAAAAAATTATGGCTTTGTTACTTTTTGTAACGAGCATTACTTTTGCACAAGAAAAGGTAAAATTGCGTACCAATTACAAGAAAGGAGATTCGTATACCATAAAAGTAAAAACAGCTCAGGTAATGGGACTTGGTGTTATGACCAACGATATGAATATTCATATGGATCAAACCGTTACAGCAGTGTCTGGTAATGAGTATGACATGGAGGCAAAGATCACAAAGATGACGATGGACATGAAACAAGGTGCTATGGCTATTTCGTACGATTCTTCAAAGAAAGAAGAAGAACTTAGTGATACCGGTAAAATGATGCACAATCAAATGAAGCCAATGTTGTCTGCTACGATTACTATGAAAGCTAACAACCGAGGAAAAGTGTTGAGCACTAAGGTAGAGCCTCAAGTACCAGGTGTAGACGATTTCACCAACCAATCAACCAATATTGAGTATCCAGCAGAAGCCGTAAAGGTAGGAGATTCATGGTCTGATAAGAAATCGAAAAAAGGAATGAATTTCAACTATGTATATACCGTTAAGTCAATTACTGCAAAGCAAATAGACTTGACAATTTCGGGTACTGTTGACGGAATGGCAACAGGAAAAATTACAGGAACAATGCATATTGACAGAGCGACAGGAGTGCCTTCTAGTTCTAACTTAGATTTAGCGCTTAAAGTTCAAGGACAAGACTTATCTACAAAGATTGAGTATACGTGTACAAAGAACTAGTAGCTTGCAAAAGATACTTTTAAAAAAGCTCAGATTTTTATCTGAGCTTTTTTTGTTTTTATCTCATAATTAAAGCATCTTGCTATAGTGAAATTATCGAGCGCTTTATTATTTTTTTTTAGTGCCCTTGGCGTGTTCAATGGGTTGTTGATCAGTTGTTATTTCCTCATTTTTGCAAAGCAAAAAAGGGTACAAAATACCTTGCTGGGAGTATTGCTATTGGTGATGAGTATCCGAATAGGAAAATCTGTTTACATGCTTTTCGTGGCTCGTGAGGATCGCAATTTACTCGTATTGCAAGTCGGGCTATCGGCCTGTTTCCTGATAGGTATTTCTCTCTACCATTACATCTTAGCGACCTTGAAGGGCTATGAAAGGATACCGAAAGCATGGAAAATACACTTTTTAATCCAAGCTATGCTCATAGCTATTATCGGAATGATGTATCCGTATGATAGGTACCCAGCGCTATGGGGAAATTATTTTATCCAGGGAATTTATACCTTTTGGGCTTTTTATGTGCTGCGAACTGCTTTTGTACTACGCGGCGTTTTGAGAAAGTTAGTAAAGCGTGACCCAAACAGTACTGTACTCGAATACTGGCTTGCTTTTGTGTGGGCTGGAAACCTATTAATCTTATGCTGTTATATCTTGGGATATTTCTATTGGTATATTACCAGTACGCTGGCTTTTTCGTTTGTTTTGTACGCCTTGGTCCTGTTTATTATGAGTAGAAAAAATGCAAAAGAGATTTTTAGAGAGCCCAAAGAGAAGTATCAAAGCAAAAAAATTGTCGCTGCCGAAGCCTGTGCTTTACACGAGAAACTAGACAAGGTACTGGCAGCTGAGGAGGTATTTACAAATCCTAGCTTAAAACTTTCTGATTTGGCAAAATTAGTAGGAGTTCCCGCACATAAATTATCGCAGTTTCTCAATGACAATTTGGAACAGAGCTTTGTAAATTACATCAACACCAAACGCATTTCACATGCCAAAAACCTTATTAAAGCACATCCAAATTACACGCTTGAGGTAATCGGATATGAGTCTGGATTTTCTTCAAAGTCTAATTTTTACGCTTCATTTAAAAAAATTACTGGACAGACACCCAATCAGTATCGCATTGAAAATAAGGAGTCTGAGGGTGCTGATTTGTAAATTAGGACGCCTGAATTATAACCTGTGAATCAAATATGCCTTTGATACTGCAGTTTTGTGTAAAATTCAAAACTGTAACTGATGAAAAAATTATTATTGAGCATCGTATTCTTAATGGGGCAATTAGCTTTCGGTCAAATTTCCGAGAATGCGAAAGAGAAGGAACTGGTGGCCAAAACAATTCAAAATTACATTGATGGAAGTTCCTATACCCAGCTCGAAAAATTGGAAAGCGCATTTTATCCGCAGGCGACCTTGTATTTGACCATGCGTGACGGCTTTCGAAAAATGAGTGTTAAGGATTATATGTCATTATTTAATCCGGCAAAAGCAAATCAGTTTAACGGAAGGAGAGGGAAGCTATTGGATATTGCCGTTGTGGAAGACATCGCAAGAGCAAAAGTGTCGATTGAGTTTTCAAAGTCAAATATGGAGTATATCGATTTGTTTCTGCTGAAGAAAATAGCTGGAGAATGGAAAATTATAAGTAAAACCGCCACTCGTTTGCCGGAGCCTGAAAAAAAGAAAATACTATTCGTCGTTTCCAATGCTCATTTTTACAAAGGTTCAACGCTTCCTACAGGGAATAGTTTTTCAGAAATAGTGAATGCATATGACGTATTTGTTCGTGCAGGTTATGAGGTAGATTTTGTAAGTCCGAAGGGAGGAGCTATTCCTTTGGCTTATATCAATACTTCTGATACCATTATTAAACAGTACTTGTACAATGCAACGATGATGCAAAAGTTAAAAAACAGTAAGCGTCCAGAAGATTTGGATGTATCAGCCTATGCAGCCGTTCAGTATATTGGTGGGGGAAGCGCCATGTTTGACGTTCCACAGGACGAGCAATTGGGAGCTAAAATCATGCAAATTTACGAAGAGCACAACGGCGTAATTTCTTCCGTTTGTCACGGAACAGCAGGAATCGTTCATTTAAAGAAATCGTCAGGAGCTTATCTCGTTGCTGGAAAACGCGTAAATGGTTATCCAGATGCTTTTGAAAATCCGAAGAAAGCCTATTACAAAACACTGCCTTTCTTGATAGGTAAGACTATTGAACAACACGGAGGAACGTTTGTTTATGGCGATAGAAACAAGCCTTATGTCCTCGTTGATGGACGTTTGGTAACTGGACAGAATTACCTTTCCTCAAAACCTGTTTCAGAAAAGGTAATTGAACTTATCGAAGCCGCGAAAAATTCTAATTAATTCTTGCGATATAAATTATCCAAAGCTGTGAAAAGTTTTGGGTACTTAAAAGGGTAGTGTTTCTGTGTTTTTTCCGCAGAGATGCTACTTCCTTCCAAAACAATACTCGCTAATTCTCCTAGTAGGAGTTTTAGTACAAAGCCAGGAACATTCAGTGGCAACAAAGGCTTTTTAAGTGTGCGGGCCAGAGCTTGCATAAACGAGTGATTGCTGTGCTTTTCTGGAGCTACGGCGTTGAAAACTCCCACAAGAGTTTCGTTTCGAACAGCCTCTAGGTATAAACCACATAAATCGTCAATGTGAATCCAAGGCAGCGCTTGCTTACCTGAACCCAGAGCATTTAAAACTAGGGGAGTATTCATTTTTTTAAGAGCGCCACCACCTTTACTCAAAACAACTCCCGTCCTGAATATGCTCACAGGGATGGAGAGATTGTCAAATTGATGTCCCGCTTGTTCCCACGCTACACAAAGATTGGCGATGAAATCATTGCCAGGAGCATCAGACTCTTGAAAAACACGATTGCCTGTGACCGAACCGTAATATCCAATTCCCGAGGCACTGATGAATTTTTTTAACGGGATTTCTAAGTCTCGTACGTATTGGTACAAAAGTTTTGTCGAATGAACACGACTGTCTACGAGTTCTTTTTTTCGATTGGCAGTCCATTTTTTATCGGCAATGCCAGCACCGGCTAAATGAATAATGTAACTAACACCTTCAAATGCGCGTTTGTCAATGGTATTGGCTTTTAAATCCCAAGCGAATTCTCCTTCGTTTTTAGGCGTTCTTGTTAAAATATGTACCTTGTAATTAGCAGCGGTTAAGCATTCGTTAAGCGCTTTTCCTATAAGTCCAGTTCCTCCTGTAATGAGTATTGTTTCCATAAGGTAAAAATACGAAAACTCTTATTTGGAGACATGATAAATAAGAGGAGTTATCGCATAATTTTCGACGGAAAACTAACCATACTCTCACTGCCGTCTTTACCGATGGCTGCTACTCCAAAGAAAAAATTATCAACGACAATTCCTTCGAGCGTAAAGGAATTTACATTACCAACACTTCTGCTGTAATCCCAAGTAGGAGAGGTAGTGTTTCGCCAGTAAATTTTGTATCCCAGTGCACCAGGCACTTTGTCCCAACGAAATGTTGCTGCTGGAGCCACCATACCACCAATGGCTACGTTTTTAGGTGCTGTGGGCGCGTTGGCCAGGGCGGCTAGGCTTATGGCGTTGACAGCGGTAAGTTTTTGCGTGTATTTAAAATTGACAAACTCGAGACGATCACCGTATCGAATCCCATTTTCGGTGCGAATATCTTGGTGCTGTTGTGTGTAGTTTTCGTGAGTTTCCATAATGCGTATTGCAGCAAATCCTTGATCGTTAAACGGTCTGTGATGACCTCCTCTTCCAAAACGATCGAGACGGTACACCATCATCGGACGCATTTCTGGCATATAGCGTTGTACTGTTTTGTGCACATAGCGTGCAAGTTGACGTGAATTACCGTCAACTTCACCGCCGTAATACCTGCGGGCACGTCGCTGTTGCTCGGTTTCTGTGGGAGGTGTTGGCTCCGAAAAAATACGAAAGCTACGATTGTCAATTACACCGTCGACTCCTCGGATATTTCCAATCATATCGTTGTTGATGAGTCCGATGATATTCCAGCCTTTTTCTTTGGCGAAGGCTGCCAAACCTTTACCACCAAATAAGCCTTGTTCTTCACCTGATAAGCCCACGTATACGATACTGTTTTCAAAGCGGTACTTACTCAATACTCTCGCGGCTTCAATGGCTCCTGCCATCCCAGTTGCGTTGTCATTGGCACCCGGAGCATCGTCGGTATAGTTGTTGGGATCTGAAATTCGCGAGTCGATATCTCCACTCATAATGACGTAGTTGTTCGGGAAGGTTGTGCCTCGTTGAACGGCAACGACATTCACTACAGAGACGTCAAAGGGAATGCGACTATTACTGCCTTTTTTTACTAGGTTTTTTTGATAGAACACTTCTAAACAGTCCTGACAATCTTCAGAAATTTTGTCGAATTGTTTTTTTATCCAGCGTCGGGCAGCTCCGATACCTCTTTGGGTAGATAGCGTATCGCTCAAAGTGTGTCGCGTGCCGAAATTGGCTAAAGTCGTAACGTCATCTTTTAGTCGGTCACTGCTTATCGCATTGATAATTTGATAGTATTGTGCCTCTTGTTGTGCGTAGGCTGAATAAAAGAAACAAAGGAATAGGAAGCTGTAGAGTTTCATAAGTCTTAATTTGGATAATACCAAAATGGAATTTTGGTATCGATTAGGTGAATCGTATCATTTTTTCTTTTTCGTTTTCGTATTAATTGGAGTACGTGTTTTCCTTCTGATAGCGATTTTATTGGGATGATACTTTCCATTCCCATTTGGTGCTGTTTGTTCCTGCTCATTAAAAACTCAACAGGATAGCTTACAGAATCAATTTTTACCGTATGCATTTCGTTGACTACAGTTATTAATTTTTGTACTATGCTGTCTCTCTTTTTTCGAGATAAAAAGACTCGGTTGTTCATCTGGAACTTGGTTTTTAACCCCCGAGCATCTTCTTTGGGTTTCAAATGAGGCGCGTATTTGTATATGCGTTCCTCGAAATTTTTGTTGTAGGGCTTGAATAATTTGAGGTATGGACTACTGATCACCTTGGACTGAATACTCGCTTTTTGAACAAAATCAGTTCTCTTGAGAAGCTGATCTTCGTATTTCTTGTAGTCCAAATACAAAGAAGAGTGCTTTTCAACCTTGTCCAGATAGTTAGAGTTTTGATATTTTGCAGTATTGATAATCAAAATGACCAAGTACATTGGAACTAGCAGAAAACTCAGACGTTTGGTGAACTTGTTATCTAAAAAGTTATACACTAACGGTCGGTACAGAAAAGAAAGCGTTAAGTATTTAAATACTGAGTAGAAAGGAAAGTAAATTTTACTTAACACGCGTTTCTTTTTTAAATATCCTTGGGTAATAAAATCGATAAAGACTAGGATTGACCCAATGCTTAAAAAAATAAAGAGGAGGACTCCGATCGTGATTCTCGGTACTTCGGGAAGTTGTTCGTTGCTCATCAAGAAAAAAGCAATTCCCACAAAACTCAATCCTACTAATACCAGAGAGAGCACGTAAAAGATGAGCAAGAATGATGAAGCAAACATAATGCTACAGTAGTTTTCCAAGTTGGCGACGTATTTGTCAAACGAAACGATGCGCTTTCGCAGGTGTTTGTCAAAGCGTTCGTGGTAGTTGAGCGTGTCGAAATCAATGTCACCAGATACGTAGCGGAGGCCTAAGGCACCAATCCACAAACCCCGTAAAACAACGTGAATGATTAGGTTGAATAGTAAAATAGAACAGGCTATTTTGGCTAGGGAGAGCAGTACATAGCGATAAATTTGGTTTTCTTCGCTAGCTATAATTCGGGCTACGTTGATTTCCGGATAGGCTGAGAAGAGCCCGAAAATGGCAAAACCAGAAATAATGAGTTCTAATTGCCAGCTTTCTTGTTGTAATTTGTTGAGTAATGCTTTAAAGTGTTTGCTATCGTGATTTGAACTCATCTAGTAGTAGTTTGGTGCTTTAAAGATACACAGATTTATACAATGAAAAAACCTCCTACAAGAGGAGGTTGGACCCTGAGGACTAATGCGGTTTATTTCGTGTCTAGGTTCTTGGTTAGGTGGGAACCTAAAAAGAGTCCCAAACCTCCCATGGCAAAAATCATTGCCGGATACAGTGCTTCTTCTTGTAAACTCGTATAATTATTTAAGAGCAACGCAAAAAAGATTCCCAATCCAATTCCCATGAGTAAGAGTGATAAATTCAGTACGATGACTCTACCTGTCAACGTGGAGCGTTTTTTCTCGCCTTGCATAAAGATTTTAGCGTCAACACCTTTTTCAATGAGTGCCAATCGCTCTTTATTTCTGGTTGAATAGAATAAATAGAAAATTCCGAAGATTACTGAGAACAAAAACATGAATACTAATGCTACTTCCATAAAATTTATTTTAATTGATTAATTTTAACCTGTTTCGATGGTATGACCTGTCGGAATAAAAAAAGGTTACAACAGAACAAAAATAATTTTTTTTTGGAATAGCTGTAACCTTTTATCATACGGGGAAGTCTAAGCAACACAATGACTATTATTAACGACCAATACTACATAGAACAAACCTTACGCGGAGACAGGAATGCCTTTTCGGTACTCGTTGATAGGCATAAGAATTTAGTGTTTAGTTTGGCTTTAAAGATGGTAAAACAGCAAGAACGTGCAGAGGAAGTTGCCCAAGATGCATTTATTAAGGCGTTTAAGAATTTAAAGTCGTACAAAGGAGATGCGAAGTTTTCGACATGGTTGTATAAAATAACCTATCGCTGTTGTTTGGATGTGTTAAGTGCTTCGAAAGAGCGCTATCGATCAGAACCGATAGAAGAGTCTGGAGCGCATTCTTTACAGGGTACCGAACAGATATTGACAACCATTGAAAGAAAAGAACGCGCGGCCTTGTTAAATCGTTGTTTGCTATCTTTGCCTGAAGAGGAACGCGCTGTAATTTGGATGTTCTATTACGAAGAATTAAGTTTGAAGGAGATAGTTGCCACAACGGAACTCTCCGAAGCAAATGTGAAAGTTAAATTGCACCGTGCCAGAAAACGCTTATTGGCAATCGTGCAATCGCAAGTTGAACCAGAAGTAATTAATCATTATGGACAGAAAAGAAAACGATAGGGAAATCGACGCTTTTATAGCGAACTATATTCGTGAAATTGAACAGTCTGAGCCTTCTGTTGATTTTACGGCTAATGTCATGAGAGAAATTGAAGAAACGGTAGCACCTGTGCAACCGCTGAGTATTTCAGAACCTCTAATTAGTACTAAAGGATGGTTCGCCTTGTCGGGCTTTGCTGCTGCTATGGTTTTGACATTGATCATGTACTCAAGTCCAGAAATTTCAGAAGTATTCGGAGCCTATGTCGGAAAGTACCTCAATGTTTCTTGGCAAATACCGAGACTATCTCACAAAACCGTATATATTGCCTTTTTTACAGCCCTACTTATTTGGGTTCAGTTTTATTATTTGAAACACTTTTTTACCGATCGTTTAAACCGAGAGTAATACATGTCTCTGTATCAATTATTCCTCAATTAGTGAGGTGACCACTGCAATTTTCTTTCCTGAAGGGCTGCAAGCGAGTCTTGACACCCGGGTATTCGGATTTGTAAACGTATAAAAATTTCGAGCTTGATGACTTTTAGGATCGATTTGAATGATGTTGTTATTCTGACTGCAAAGGAAAAGCCCATTGGGAAGCCAACATCCGTCTTGGCTCGTGCCTAAATCAAAGAGTTTTTTTGACTGAGCATTACTCGGGTCCCAAGCCCATAATTCCCAATTAGTCCCAGCTTGTTTGGTGTAGCTAATGCGATCACTGTTTGGGATTCGCTGAATAAAACGACCACTTTGTTCCGCGATTAGCCGTTTGGTTTTTTTTACAAGATCAAACAAGTATAAGTGGAGTTGGTCATTTTCAATAACGGAAGCCATGAGCATGGTAGGACCTATCCAATAGGGATAGGCAATTACTTCACCTGGAAGTATTGCTTTTGAATCGCCGTTTTTAGGGTTGTAGGCATACAGGCCTTGTTTGCCATCGGTGTCCAATCGAACTGCGGATAACATAGCCGAATTAGGAATGTTTTGAGGAGAGTATTCACTTCCTGAAACTGTATAGCTGAGTCGTTTCTTTTGCTCAGTGTTCAGTTGGTAGCTATAAATTTCTGTCTGATTTTTTAGTGTGCCCGCATAAACTATAAGGCTATCGCTGCAAAAATAAGGCTGATTATCATAGCCTTTGTTGCGACTGATATTATTTGCTTCACTCAAGGGAGTTGCTGAGAGAAGATCACAGGAAAAAACGTAGATTTCGGTATCGTTTTGTGCTGAAGCAATCAGACTTAAAACGCATACTATATAAGTAAATAAATAGCGCATACTTTTTTGTTTGGTTGCTCTAAGATAAAAAAAACCGCTAAACGCGAGGCTTAACGGTTTTATGAGTTTCTTGGATTTAGGCTTTTTTTGAAGCGATCCAACGGTTGATCTTAGCTTCGAGTAAGGCGAGTGGAATACACCCAGTTTCCAGTATCTGATCGTGGAATTCTCGAATATCAAATTGTTCTCCTAAAGCAGCGGTCGCTTTTTTGCGCAGTTCACGAATTTTTAATTGACCAATTTTGTAGGATAAGGCTTGCCCTGGATTTGCCATATAGCGTTCAATTTCAGAAATGATACTCGCTTCTGATTCTGCTTCATTGTCCAAAGAGTATTGAATCGCTTTTTCACGTGACCATCCTTTGGCGTGCATCCCCGTATCAACTACCAATCGAATAGCGCGGTGCATTTCCATACCTAACATACCAAAATACTGGTAAGGGTCCGTGTACAAACCGAGTTCAGTTCCTAAATTCTCGGTATACAAAGCCCATCCTTCACCATAGGCGCTATACCAAAGCGTCTTTCTGAAGTCAGGGAGGTCTTGGTTTTCTTGGGTGAGTGATATTTGGTAATGGTGACCGGGAATAGCTTCGTGTAAAAACAGGGCTTCGTCAGAAAAAACATTGTATTTCGTAGCGTCAGGAATTGGGGTGTAGAAAACTCCTGGGCGGCTACCGTCCAAGGCCCCGGGGTTGTACTCTGCACTTGCAGAAGCCTCCCTAAACTTTTCCGTTTGCTTTACGATAAAAGGAGTTTTGGGTTTGTTTCCAAAAAGCTTTTCTAGCTGCGGTTTCATTTTGAGGTGGATAGCGTTGAAATTAGCAATAATCTCTTCAGGAGTCTTATACGGCATTAAGTCTTTATTACTGCGAACAAAATTAAAGAAGTCCTTTAAACTGCCTTTAAAGCCTACCTCTGTTTTTATTTTTTCCATTGCTGCCAAAATTCTCGCAACTTCACGAAGTCCTAACTCGTGAATTTCTTCGGCAGTCATTTCCGTAGTTGTGTAGTTCTTTATTGCGTGTTGGTAATAAGCTTTTCCGTTAGGAATGCCATCAATACCACTACTAGTTCGCCCAGCAGCTAGGTACTCCGTGTTGAAAAAGTTATAGAGCTCCGTAAAAGAAGGCACCAATTGTCCTTCGATGAAAGCGGTGTAGGCTTTCGTTAGTTGTTCCTTTTCTTCTTGAGTAAAGCTCTCAGGGAAATTGCGGATCGGGCTAAAAAACAAATGTGTGTTTAACAGCTCTTCTGAAGTGGTCGTTTCTGTGGCACTTAGGACCTTAAATTGAGGAATCACCTTTTTTATCAGAGCGGTAGGCAATACGTACCCTTCTTTTATTCCCTGTTTCATACGCTCCTTGGCAGTGCGTAACCAATCGTTGTATTGTTCTAAACGCCTCAACCAGTTTTGGTATTCTTTGACGGTGGTAAATGGTTGTGAGGCACTACCACTGGCGAGCTGCCCCATGTTTAAATTAATCGTCCACATCTGATTAATAGGGAGGTAGAGGTCATTTTTGAAACTCGCTTGCGCAAGCTGCATATCACAGTCCCATAGCAATACCTCCTTGCTCATTTTTTCACTTTCTGTCAGGGTGCTATCAGCAATTTTATGAACCTGATTTTTAAAGCTCGTATAAAAATCACGGAACTTTTTTTGATATGCATCCGTCAAGGTGTTTGGAAATTGGTCATCGTAGCGATGGTCTCCCGCCGCTGTCGCATCCAACGGTTTTAATTGACGTTTTCCCTCACTGTAGTCTTTTAAGAGTTGAGAAAATTTAGGAGGAGTAACTTCAGTAGTTGTTTCCTTTGATGTACTGTTTTTAAAAGCAGAAAACAATAGAGCTGCCGAAACGATACTCAGTAGCGTTTTTTTCATGATGTTATTATTTGATAGCTCAAATATATCAAAAATGCTCAGTTTTACTCCACGGCGCTGGGACTAAAGGCATAGGTTGTTAAGAGTTCATTTTGGTAGCTAATGTGCAGTTCAAAAGAAGTATTTACAGGAGGAGTTACTTCGAAACTAAGGATGTTTTTACGCTTGCTAATGCGTTCGGGATTCAGGGTTTTTGAAACTCCTTGGCTGTCTATGGTTATTTTAAGGTCAGCTGTGTTTAGATGATTTGTAGCGCTGATTTTAAATAAAATTCGTTTACCGGGACGATAGCGATTGTAGAGTTTGTTTGGAGTGATAGGGTGGATGCCTAGTTTAAAGGCAGGGTCGTAAACAAAGGGTAATGCAGTAAAATCGCGAGAGAGTGGCTCAGCTAAAAGAAGCCATTTTTTATGGATAGGATCGTGATTTTGTGCAAATTTTTTGGGGTCCGTTAAAAAGTAGCCCGGATTGTAATCCGCTATGAATTGGTCATTACCTACAAAATATCCGCTTGACCAGGTAGGGTCGCACAAGTACCATTTTCCTGCGAGTTTTACAGCGTTCCAACTGTGGTTTGGTCGGTTGAGCTGTGTACTGTTTGCATCGACACTGCGTGCATAACCGTGAACAATAACACAAGGGATACCGATACTATTCGCCATTTTTTTTAAAAGATAGGCATAGCCTGTGCAGATGGTCTTTTTTTCGCTAACTAACTTTTTGAAGACAATCTTATTGAATTCCCTGTTTTTTTGTTGGAGGAGCACTGGGGTCCGTTGGTATTTCTGACGATAGCTTTGGATCGTTGAGTGAAGCGTTAAATCACTCGCGATATTATGACAAATCCAACGGTAGATAGCGTTAAATTTTGTGACTTCTGAAGGAAGTCCATGGGTGAGTTGATGCACCAAATGCGGAAGGTTGTTGAGTTTTGCCCCATGAGCGCGATCAGCATTCCGATTGGATGCATCAAAGTTTACGGTATCAAAGTCGGTGATCTGACCGTAGCAAACCGAATAAAATAAGATGAATATCAAAGAAATTCGATGCATGAATTACCTGTTTTTTAGCGGTGAGAATTTTTGCTTGACTGCTACTTTCCCTAGTAGCATAACTTCATCGTTTTTGAGTGTAACTTTCAAAAATAGCGTTGAGGTTTTTCCTTTCTTGATAACCACTTGTTTGGTTTTAAGCCCGATAAGGCTAAACTCTAGGATGTCACCTTCATGAAGGGCCTTTGGAAATGTAAAGTTTCCATCAAAATCCGTTTCAGTACCCAGTGTACTGCCCTTTAAAAGTACGGTTACTCCGGGCATTGGGTCATTGTCGAGTACAACAGTACCGTTTACCTGAAGTTCTGATTGTTGTTCAAGTTCATTGATAGTGTTATTAGGGAGTGTTTTTGACTCTTGTGCAGTTCCTTTTAGCGGAAGTAAAGTAGCTCCTAATACCAACCCAACACCAGCGATGAGACTTTGGTATGACCTTGGGGTATCTGTTTGAAATCTCTGTAATTGCGTTTGTTTAAATCGCCCACAGAGTTGATCCGTATTGTTCCGTTCAAAGTAGCTGTCGAGTTCTTCGTTTGTAAAGGCGCTAAAGTCAATAACTTCTTGTGAGCAGGAGGTACAGTAGCCTCCTTGTTTCGTGGGGGTAAATGAGTCGAAATCTTCTCGGCAAGGGTTGCTAATCTCTAGGTGTTTTTTCATCATACTATTGGTGTTTTGATGGTAAAACTATCCAGTTTCTTTTCAGCAAAAAAGTTCTCTTGAGTAAACGGTAGGTTTGATCAAGGCAACGCAGCGCTAGCATGAGGCAAAAAAAAACACCCAGAGGTGTTTTTATGGTATGTTTAAGTATTTGTGTGTTTGTAATGAGATGCGCCATTTAGGATGTTCCATGACATAATCAATGATCAAGGGAGTCATTTTTTCTTTTTTACTCCACTCGGGTTGCAAAAATAGCTGACAGTTATCTCCAACTTGGGCAGCTTGTTCTTCAGCGAACTTAAAATCGTTTTTATTGTGAATGATCATTTTGAGTTCATCTGCTGCTCGGTACGAAGAGGGGGTAGGGAGCTTGGTCTTTTTCGGAGACAGGCAAAACCAATCCCATGAACCTGATAATTCATACGCTCCAGAAGTTTCAATATGAGTTTTTATCCCTTTGTCATTTAAGGAAGTCGTAATGTAATCTAAACTCCACATTAAAGGCTCTCCTCCTGTGATCACTACGGTTTTTCCGTATTTTTCAGCATTGGCAACAATTAAATCGGTGGCCGTGGGTGGGTGCAAATTGGCATCCCAACTCTCTTTGACATCGCACCAGTGACACCCCACATCGCAACCGCCTATTCTAATAAAATAGGCCGCTGTACCGGTATGGGCTCCTTCTCCTTGTATGGTATAAAACTCCTCCATAAGCGGAAGCATTTCACCTTTATCAATCAACTCTTGTATCTCTTTTTTCAACATAAGGCTGCAAAGATAGGTAACATTCAAAATTAATTAATCATTTTTGCTATTTTTACGTGTTTTTTATTATTGAATCTTCTAATTTATGAGTAAGACAGCGGCTTTTTTTAACCACATTACGGAAGGATATGCGTGTAAGGGAGAATATATAACGCTCGGAGCAGGGATGCTCGGTGAGGAAACCATTACCGACGCACTGGTAAATATTCCGTTAAAAACGATGAATCGTCACGGGTTAATTGCAGGGGCTACCGGAACCGGTAAGACCAAAACCCTGCAGGTACTGGCAGAAAATATGTCGGAAAAAGGAATTCCCGTGCTGCTCATGGATGTTAAAGGAGATTTAAGTGGCTTGGCTCAGCCGAGTCCGGGGCATCCAAAAATTGATGAACGTCACGAAAAAATAGGAATTCCCTTTGCTGCGAAGAAATTTCCTGTGGAGGTATTGACCTTGTCCGAACAAGACGGTGTTCGTTTGAGAGCAACGGTAACAGAGTTCGGTCCGGTATTGCTATCTAGAATTTTGGAACTCTCTGAAACGCAGTCGGGAATTGTGGCTATTATTTTTAAGTACTGTGATGACCATCAAATGCCTTTATTGGATCTGAAAGACTTTAAAAAGATGCTTCAGTTCATCACCAATGAAGGGAAAGAAGAAATTACCGCTGAGTACGGACGCATTTCAACGGCAAGTACTGGAGCCATTCTTCGTAAAATTATACAAATAGAACAGCAAGGTGGAGGCGTATTTTTTGGAGAGAAGTCTTTTGAAGTAGACGACTTAACTCGTATTGACGAGCAGGGACGCGGTGTGATTTCGGTATTGCGTTTAACCGATATTCAAGACAAACCTAAATTGTTTTCGACTTTTATGCTGCAATTACTGGCTGAGGTCTACGATACATTTCCGGAACAAGGAGATTCAGGACGACCTGAACTCGTCATTTTTATAGACGAAGCCCACTTGGTATTTGACGAAGCGTCGAAAGCATTGTTGAGCCAAATAGAAAGTATAGTGAAGTTAATTCGTTCTAAGGGAGTGGGATTGTATTTTGTAACTCAAAACCCGAAAGACATTCCAGAAGACGTACTAGCTCAACTGGGAATGAAAATACAGCACGCACTCCGCGCTTTTACGGCGAAGGATCGTAAGGCATTGAAATTGGCAGCTCAAAATTATCCTGATTCTGTTTATTACGATACGGAAAAGGTATTAACCTCCCTAGGTATTGGAGAAGCCGTCGTGTCTATTTTAAATGAAAAAGGTATCCCAACCCCGTTGGTAAGAACACTGTTACGCGCTCCGATGAGTAGGATGGATATTTTAACAAAAAATGAACTTGCTACTTTAATTGAGAATTCTACTTTAGCAAAAAAATATAACGAAGTAGTTGATCGAGAGAGCGCTTACGAATTGCTCAATGAGAAAATTGCGCGTATCGAAAAAGAAAAAACAGCAGAAGAAGCTGAAAGAGAAAGAGCAAAAACAAAACGACGTTCAACAACGCGAAGAACGACGAGTACGCGCATGAACCCGATTGTTAAGGTATTGACAAGTGCGACCTTTATACGCAGCGTTTTTGGAATTTTGAAAAAAGTAATTTAATATATAATTTTTATAAACTAACAACCGTTTTAATCAAAACAGCATACATGATAAAACTATACAAACCTTTAGCAGTAGTATTGATTTCTTTGGCTTTTATCCAATGTAGTGATAATAAATTCTCCATCGCGAAAGGAAAAGTAGGGCCGTTAACCGTAAAAACTCAAATTCAGGAATTGGAGAAAATTTTCTCGAATGATTCTATAGTAAAAGTATTGAGCGAGGGAGCTAAAGGGGACAATCTTTTTCAGGATGATGATCAATATTTGATCTACGAAAAAGGAGGAAATCATTTATTGACGATTACGCCTAAAGAACAACTTGATTCTACCTCTACTATTAAGAGTATTGAGGTTTTTGACAACCGCTACAATACAAAGTCAGGACTGACTATTAAATCAAATTTTCAAGATATCAATATCAATAATAAAATAAGCAAGGTAGAGTCGACCTTTTCATCAGCTACGTTGTTTATTGACGATCTAAATGCTACGATTACGATTGATAACGAAGAATTAGGATTGAAGGATTTTAGCACACAAAAAGTGACCATCGATCAAATTCCTGATTTGGCAAAAATAAAGTCATTAACTGTGTGGTTTAACTAATAAACTAGCATAAGCCCTGAGCGTGCTTTGCGTAACAAAATTATAAAAACAAAAAGTCGAAACTCAGTTTCGACTTTTATTTTAACTATGGATTCTAAAAAATATACCATTCAAAAAACTCCTTTTGTAGTGCCAACTACGGACGGGAAACTCATAGAAGAACATTTCGGAAACGCATCCCACGCAGGTGCTTTGAGCATTGCTCATATGATAGCGCCAGCAGGGTGGAGCGAGCCTTTTCAGACGCCAGAGTTTGACGAATATACCTATATCATTAAAGGGAAAAAGCAATTTACGATTGCTGGTGATGTCGTAGTGTTAGAAGCGGGGCAATCGATAAAGATTGAAAAAGATACCCGTGTGCAATACGCAAACCCTTTTGAGGAGCCCTGTGAGTACCTCGCGATTTGTTTGCCGGCCTTTTCGATGGATTTAGTACATCGAGAGGAAGAAACTGAGTAAAGAATAAGACCAAAAAAAAGCGAGGAAGTACTTCCTCGCTTTTTTTTGGTGTTTTTGGACGCTATATGCTCTAAAACTTAGCTTTCCTGCTGTAAATGACAAAACAAGTACAAACTAATGAACTTGTTGCAGCCAGTTTACATAGTGAAAATGGTTAAAATAATTCCCAATAAAATAGCGGCAAATTTTTTAATATTAAACTTGTGGTTTTCGGTACTTTCAAACAAAATAATGGTTGAAATGTGTAAGAAGATTCCGATGGTAAGCGCACTAACTTCTTCGTGAATTTCATGTAAAAGCTCAATGCGTTCAGAGAGGTAAATTCCCAATGGACTCATTAAAGAAAAGAGGCCCAAAAATAAAATAATCATTTTTTTAGGGTAATCTGCCTTCAGTAAAAATGAGGTCAATACTATGGTAATTGGAATTTTATGGATAAAAATGGCCCAAAGTAAGTTGTGCTGATGATCACTGTGTTCGTGTATTGGTAATCCTTCTGTAAAGGCGTGTAAACACAGACTAACAAATAGTAACCACGGAAACTTATGCTTGTCAGAATCGAGGTGTACATGACCGTGTTCTGCCCCTTTAGAAAAAGATTCTAGCACAGACTGTATTAGTATTCCGATTAAAATGAGGGTTCCTATGGTATTCGGGTTGCTACTTTCGGTATAAACTTCAGGTAGCAAATGCAATACTGTTACCGACAGTAAATAAGCACCACTAAAGGCAAGCAATAATCGAACGATGTGATTATTGGGTTTGCCAAACACGACGATTAGGGCTCCTAATAAAACGGATATGATTAAGATAAATGAACTCATTCGGCTACGATAATTAAACGATCGGAGGTAGTTGGGTCAAAGCTGTCTAAGGCGTAATTTCCAAATATTTTGGTGATGGTTAAACCGGCTTGCTCAAAGTAAAACTTCATTTTTTCGAGATCTAAAAATTTGACGCGCTCTTCGTAGGCATGCTGTTTTCCCTCGGCTTCAAAAGCAATTGTTTTGACGATAAACCCTTCTTTTATACTACGTGTAATACGAAATTGAATTCCGTCGATTTCTTTGACTTCTGAACTAACCAATTCATTTTTTACCTTGACAACATTGAGAAAATCAACGACGAGAACTCCGTTGCTTTTGAGCCCATTTTTAAAGTTTTCAAGTACGCGAATGTCGTCGGTATCATCTTCGAAATAGCCAAAACTGGTAAAGAGGTTAAAAATGGCATCATAGCGGTGTTCTATGGTTTTTCGCATATCCCAAACTTCAAAATGCAAATGGTCATTTTCAAATTGCTTGGCATGTGCAATGCTGTTAGGACTCAAATCACCTCCACTTACCGTATAGCCCAGTGAGTTTAAATATACCGAATGACGCCCTTTTCCACAAGGTACGTCTGCGATATGACTCGTTGGCGCTAATGCTAGGTACGAGGTAATATTACGCATAAAAAACTGCGCATCTTCATCATTGCGATGTTTGTAAAGTATGTGATAATACGGTGTGTTAAACCAAGAGGTAAACCAATTTTCTGTTGTTTCCATAAGTATAGAGTCTGCAAAAATACGTAAATCTTACGGTAAAATTAGATAAAGAATAAAAATTCCTTACTCCATAAATTAACAGTATTTTTGTAGCGTAATTTTCAGATATGGAGAAAGATTTTAAAATGACCGCCATTACGATGGCTGGATTAGAAGGAGTATTGGCCGATGAACTCAGAAACCTAGGAGCGAAAGAGGTGAAAGAAGGAGTTCGCAGTGTCGGTTTCCGTGGAGATAAAGGATTTATGTACAAGGCAAATATCGCCTTGCGCACCGCAATTAGAATATTGAAACCAATTAAAAGGAGTAAAGTTTTTGATGAGGAAGATCTCTACGAAGCCATTCAACGCGTAAAATGGGAGCGTTTTTTAGATGTGGATGGAACTTTTGCAATCGGATCGGTAGTAAATTCTAAGAATTTTACATCAAACTCTCATTATATCAGTTTGAAATCTAAAGATGCCATTGCTGATTATTTTGTACATAAATTTAAAAAACGTCCTAACGTCGATTTAAAATATCCCGATGTGAAAATTCACATTCATATCCACAAAGAGTGGTTGACGATATCCTTAGATTCGTCTGGTGATTCTCTGCATAAACGAGGATATCGTAGCGCGACAAATATCGCACCTATTAACGAGGTGTTAGCTGCGGGATTGTTGATGTTGTCCGGCTATAAGGGAGAGGAGAACTTTATTGATCCGATGTGTGGTTCAGGGACGATATTGATCGAGGCGGCCATGATTGCCAATCAAATCCCAGCGAATATTAACAGAAAACACTTCGGTTTTGAAAATTGGAACGATTATGATGAGGACTTGTATTTTGTTATTCAAGATTCACTGTTAAAGAAAATTCGCAGTTCTCATTTTAAAATCATGGGATTTGACAAAGCACCTTCGGCAGTACGTAAGGCGCAACAAAATATTATCAATGCCAATTTGGAGGAATTTATTGGGGTACACCACGTAAATTTCTTTAATTCTAAAAAAGAGGTTTTCGGTAAAACTACCATTCTATTTAATCCACCGTATGGAGAGCGTTTGAATATTGATGTGAACGAGTTTTACGAAAAAATTGGAACTACATTAAAACACAATTATTCCAATTCTACGGCCTGGTTAATCACCTCGGATATGCAGGCGCTAAAACACGTAGGATTGAGAACGTCCAAACGTATCCCTCTGAAAAATGGAGACCTCGATTGTCGATTTGTGAAGTACGAGTTGTACGAGGGAAGTAAAAAGAAAACGAAGAATGAATTTGATGTATAAAATAAAAAGTCCGATAACACATCGGACTTTTTTTTTAGGGTAAATTTTCTAGGAGCACTTGCGCTATTTGCGCATTGATTTGATGAGGACGTAGCTGCCAATTTTTAGCACCATTCGTCAAAATTATTACGGTGATTTCTTGCTTTAGCCCCTTTCCCCAATAGTGTTTAATCGAAGCGATACCAGCGCCGCCATGTCCGTTGATACGTATGGACTCATCAATGATCTTCGCTTCCCATCCCAGTCCAAAGTTACCGGCATTCCCGTCGTTGAGCAGTACGGGATTCCAAAGGTTGTTTAATGTTGACCTGGCGACGTATTTTTCTGCGAGTAGTTGTTCAAACCAAGAACACAAGTCAGGAAGGTTGATATTGAGCCCAGCACCTGCGTACATTACGGGAGAGTAGTTTAATGGAAACATTTCTAAATGATCCGCTACCGTTTGGTAGCAAGTAACTCGGTCAGGCAAGACTTTTTTAAATCCTCCGTAGACCGCTGATGACAGGCCTGAGGGCTTTAAGTATTGCGAGTTCATAAAATTTTCGAACGATTGTCCGGATAAGCGCTCAATAAGTAACCGAACGAGTAAAAAACCAGTGGCATTGTACTTAGATTTTGTTCTTGGAGGATTGTCAAAGGCTTTTTCTTTTAACGCCTGGAGTACGTACTCGTCAGAGGGTGGAGCCAAGTAGATCTGGTAATCTATTTGGTCAGGAATTCCAGAGGTATGTGAAAGTAACGAGGCGATACGGATTGATTTCCATTTCTCTGGAAGTATTTGATTGCCTTGTAAAACGTTACCGATAGGGGTTTGAATTGATATTTTATGGGTATCGAGTAAATGGATGAGCGCAATGCTGCTAAAGAGTTTGGAAATGGAAGCTACTGGAAACCTATGCGTGATTTTCAAGGGGACAGCCAACGGAATTTGAGCGAGACCGTAGCTTTTTTGATGTACAGTTTTTCCGTTGATCAAAATTGCGTAATTGACGCCAATGATGCCGTTTTTCTCGATGGCAGACTCCAGTGTTTGGTCGCTTAGTTTAAATGCTTGTACCAAGGAGTTTTGTGCCGTAGATGAACAAAAAATCATGGTCATAAGGACCATGATTAGTACTGTGATTCGATGCATATTGTTTGTGGGTTAATAGTCTTTTGATTGGTTGAATTTATCTCCATTGATACGTGCGTATTTGGTATTCATACCAAAACCTACTTTCATATTAGCATCGTCAAAATCTCCTGATATTTTGGTGTACTTGAAATTGAGGTCTTCTTTGAAGTCTGTACTGTTAAACGATACACCATTGTGGAACTCGGCGTACTTAAAGGTGGCTGTTTCTTTAAAAATTGCGCCTTTAAAATTAGCAAACTCCTGGAAATTACTGTATTTAAAAGTAGATGACTCCTCGAAAATAGTATTGTTGAAGTTTACATCTGACTCGAAATCGCTGTATTTAAAGGTCGTGTCAGAGAGAAACTGAGAATTGCTAAAGTTGGCCTCCGAATCGAAGTCTGAATACTTAAACATAGCCTTTCCTTTAAAAGAACAATTACTGAATTCTACTGGATTTCTAAAATTTGCCACAAAAGTATAAGAGCTAGGTTCATGTGGAATATAAGCGAGCACATCGTCTTGGAAAATACAATTCTTAAAGCGGATGGTGCTAGAAATTTGTTTTTCTACAGTATTGGTCTTGTTTTTCTTCCACCAAGATTTCCCGCTTGGAAGTTTTTTAAGTGCTTCTTCCATAAATGTAAAATCAAGCACGCCCTCAATGGTAACATTTTGATAGGTAACGCTCGATCCATCTTTTACTTTTTGAAGTATTTCATCGGCAGTTACCGTATTTTGTGAGAGTACAGTAATGCTGCAAAATGCAACTAAAACTAAGCTAAAAAGTGATTTCATATTCATGAGTGTTATGGTTATTTATACTAAAGACCCTGGAAGTTATTATCTGTGACACTTTCTATAAAAGAAAAACAGCACTCAGAATTCTGAGTGCTGTTTTTATATGAATTGTGTATATTCTTAGTTTACAGTATCGCTTAATCCAGCTCCAGCTTTAAACTTTACAACTTTTTTAGCAGCGATTTGAATTTCTTTTCCAGTTTGTGGATTTCTTCCAGTTCTAGCAGCTCTTTCTGATACAGACCAAGTTCCCCATCCAACTAAAGCAACTTTACCACCATCTTTTAATGTATTAGTAACGTTGTTAGTGAATGATTCTAATGCAGCTTTTGCAGAAGCTTTTGAAATTCCTGCGTCAGCAGCCATAGCATCGATTAAATCTGATTTGTTCATAATTTTAATGGATTTTAAAAATTAATTAATATTTATTGCTAAATAGCTCAACAAATATAGACGGAATGCGGGATTGTGCAACATTTGAGCCAAAAAAAATGAATTTTTGTTAATAAAATACTATCAATTGTTAATAACCTAGCTTGTTTATTTGTTAAAAACCCTAATTCCTTATAAACAAAGGGCTAGAAGGCCATTGCATCGGCTGAAAATTGAAATCCATTGAGTAAACTTTTGGCATCCATTAATTTTTTTCCAGAAAGTTTGAGTTCGTGAATAACTAAAAATCCTTGATTAACAGCGATTTTGATTGACGATTTATCGGTGACAAGCGTACCTACCTCCAGCGAGTGCTCTTGGTATTCCTTGGCCACCTTATACAGTTTAGCACTAATTTCTTCTTCTCCGTTCTTTATAGTTGTCCAGGCAGCCGGGTAGGGATTGAGCCCGCGAATGTGATTGTAAATGGCGTCTAATGATTTTGACCAATCAATTTTACAGTTGTGCGGATATAGTTTGTAAGCCGATTTTTCTTCGCGTTCGGGTTGTTTTTGTGTAGTTACTGGACCTTGAGCAATTAAATCAACCGTTTCTTTTACCAGTCCTGCTCCTAGGTGCATGAGTCGATCGTGCAGTGCACCTACCGTCTCATCTGGGTGGATTTCAGTTTCTTTTTGTAATATAATTTCACCCGTATCAATTTTTTCATCAATAAAGAAGGTGGTAACTCCCGTTCGAGTTTCTCCATTCATAATAGCCCAGTTAATAGGCGCTGCACCGCGATACTCCGGAAGTAATGAAGCGTGTAGGTTAAAGGTACCGTATTCAGGCAATTGCCAAACACTTGCTGGCAACATACGGAAGGCAACGACTATTTGTAGGTTCCCATTCCAAGCCTTGAGCTCGTTTTGGAATTCCTCATTTTTGAGATTCGTAGGTTGTAATAAAGGTAGGTTTTTGCTTACTGCGTACTTTTTTACTGCCGACTGATTCAGCTTTCTTCCGCGTCCAGCTGGTCGGTCAGGTGCCGTGATCACCCCCACTACATTATAGTTGTTTTCTACTAAGTGTTCTAAAATGCAAACTGCAAAGTCTGGAGTACCCATAAAAACGATACGCAAATCTCTCATCATATACTGTAAAATTTAGTGTCGATTAGGCTAATTTGTTCACTAGCCAATAATTTTCGCAAATGTATTAAAATGTCCGCTTCTTCTGCTGATATTAGCTGACAGATTTCACGTGCACTGATTCCGTTGTGCTGCTTGATAATATGTAAAATTTGCGGTCCGAGTGCTGGAGTATTTTTCTTTCGTTGTAAGCAAATATCACAGATGCCACATGCCGTTTCTGGCGATTCATCGAAGTATTCCAAAAGTAATTGAGCTCGGCAGCGCTCTTTGTTTTGTGCATAGCGCAGTACTTCTTGTAATTTCTTTTTCTTTTGTTTGAGAAAGCTCTTAATGTGCTTCGAAATTCTATTAATGCTTAAATCGTCCTCTCGAGGAACTAAAAAATGAAGTCGGGCATGCTGTGAACTCGGTTGGTACTGTATGAGCTCATGGCTGGCTAAACGGGTAAGTCCCTGCTTTACTTGTGTGGAGGTCAGTCCGCTTTTCTTGGCAATAAAAAACTCATCAATCGTCGTTTCTTGCTCAAATACACCGCCGTAAATTCTCAATACTGTTTGAATAAAAGCCTGGTCGTTAGGGTGGTTTCTTGAATAGGCAACGATGCGTTTGCTGGATACTGAGAATTGAAGTGTTGATTTCCTGGCAAAGTAATTGCCAAGTTCTATCAAACCGTTAGAGGCCAATAAAAGAATAGCGCTGTAGGCTTTGGCCTTTGGAAATTTGTATTTGCTACAAAAACCGGCAAAATCAAATTCAACGGGAGTTTCTAAGAGTTCTCCCTTCGCAATGCGAAAGTGTTGATACAATTTTTGGTGTACCAGTTTAATTTCGTCGATGTTTGGCGTTTGGTGTTCGTGAAAATCTCGTAATTGCTGCAAGTCTTTTTCATTGCTGAGCAATACCGCAAAGGCTTTATGACCATCTCTACCAGCACGTCCAGCCTCTTGAATGTAATTTTCAAGGGAAGAGGGGAGGTTTAAATGTACAACCACCCGAACATTGGGTTTGTCGATTCCCATGCCAAAAGCATTGGTCGCAACCATAATCGGATGCGTTTCTTCCATCCAGGCAGTAAAGGCAGTATTTTTTTCTTCGCTGCGCATTCCACCGTGATAATACGTACTCGCAAAGCCTTGCGCGTTTAAAAAACTAGAGATTTCTTTAGTTCTTTGACGCGAACTCACGTACACGATACACGGTTCCTTAATTTTTTTGAAAATCTGTACGAGTTTGTCCAGTTTGTCTTCGGTAGGAAACAGTTGGTAGGCGAGATTTTCTCTGCGAAAAGACTTTTTAAATACAGCGGGTTCTTCTAACTGCAAATAGTGCTCAATATCTTTGAGTACTAGTGGCGTTGCTGTGGCCGTTAAGGCAATGACGGGAGTTTTCGGAAGCAGTTCTCTCAGGATGGCTGTTTGTAAATAGGACGGTCTAAAATCATGTCCCCATTCCGAAATACAATGGGCTTCGTCAATGGCAATGAGATTTACAGGAAGTTGTTTAATTTTTTCCTGGATAAAACGCGATTGTAGGCGCTCTGGTGCCATGTAGAGAAATTTGTAATTTCCAAAGCGGATATTGTCAAAAAATCGGATGAGCTCATCTTGAGTGCTCCCTGCTTCAATAGTGGCAGCTTTGATTCCGCGATTTGTCAGGTTTTGAACCTGATCTTGCATCAGGGCAATCAATGGAGAAATGACTAAGCAAACTCCGGGTAACTGCAGAGCTGGAACTTGAAAACAAAGCGATTTACCTCCACCCGTAGGAAGCAAAGCTAAGGTGTCTTTCCTAGCCAGCACACTATCAATGATAGCTTGTTGGGGGGTACGAAAAGAGGGGTACCCCCAATAGTGTTTTAATATATGTAAACTTTCATTAGACATTTTGAGCTAACGATGCTAAAATAAAATCGCAACGCTCGTCAACAGTCCCGAAAGGAACATCGATAATATCATAGCCTATTTCGCTGTAGGCTTCGTGTAAAAATGACGAAATTTTAACGGCTTGTTCGAAAGTTTCATAACGTTCGTTATCCGATTGGTAAATCTCTTCCCAAGGAGCGAGCATAAATACTTTATCGTATTTACAAGCTTTACTCTTCTGTAAAAAATCTTCTGGGTAGTCGGTTCCCAAGTAGTTCATGTACGCGTGCACATCTGGGACACCACGGTCAAAAAAGATGTATTTATTGTCAGATTTGAGCGAGTTTTGATACTGTAACTCTCTTCCTTCCAGTAGTAATTGACTAAACAATAAGGGTTTCTCTAAGAATAGTTGATCGATACCTTCTTCTTGTGCTTTTAGGGTAACTTCTCTCGAAATTTCCGGCATACACTCATAACCTCTTCGAATAAATTCATTCAAAATCGAAGATTTTCCCGTTCCAGGGCCTCCTATAAGAACTATTTTCTGTTGCATCGTGCAAAAATAACAGATTCAATTTATAAATTTAATAAATAGTGTAATTTTGTGCTCTTAACATTCGCGAGAATTTATAAATTGAAGTTTAAGAATTAATTATGTCAGATAGAAAAGCATTTTATACGAAGTTAAAAGCACAATTAGAAGATACCTCTACATTTCCTACAAAATATTTGTATAAATTTATAGTTCCAACTAATGGAGACCAAGAATCAGAAGTAAAAGCTTTGTTTGATCAAGGAGGTCCTGTAATTGAAACAAAAAAATCGAGAACTGGTAAGTATATCAGTGTCTCTATACATATAACCGTTGCGAGTGCCGATGAAGTGATTGCTTATTACCAAAAGGCAGAGGCTATCGAAGGCATTATATCGTTGTAAAAAATTTATAAATGAAAAAACAAGTTGTATTTATCGCTATTGCGCTCAGTTCAATAGTATCAGGTGTTGCTCAAAGTAACAAGGAGTTATTTAAAATTAATGATAAGCCCGTAAGTGTCGAAGAGTTTAAGCGGGTGTATGAAAAAAATTTAGACCTGGTAGTTGATGAAGATGCAAAGAATATCGATAAGTATCTGGACTTGTATATCAATTATAAGCTCAAGGTCAATCAGGCCTATGCGTTGCAATTGGATACTTTACCCTCGTACAAACGGGAATTGGAAGGGTATAAGCAGCAGTTAATGACGCCGTATTTACAAGATCAAGCTACGGTTGATGCACTCATTAAAGAGGCGTATGAGCGCACGATTAACGAAATTAGAGCCAGTCATATTTTAGTGCGTATGAAAAAAGGGGATACCCTTGCAGCCTACGCGAAAATTATGGAGGCACGCAAAAGAATTGAAGCAGGTGAAGATTTTGTAAAGGTGGCAAAAGAAGTGTCACAAGACCCATCGGTAAAATTCAACGGAGGAGATTTGGGATACTTTTCCGCCTTTAAAATGGTATATGCTTTTGAAGACAATGCCTACAAAACGAAGCTTGGAGCCTTATCACAACCTTTTAAAACTCGTTTTGGATATCACATAGTAAAAGTAACGGGCAAGAGAAAGTCAAAAGGACAATTCGAAGCAGCTCATATTTTGGTTCGAGACCTAGAAGCTGCTGGTAAAGCCAAGATTGATAAAGCAGCAAAGGAATTGGCTGCAGGTGCTGATTTCGCTGCTGTAGCCTTGAAGTATTCAGAAGATACTGGAACTGCTGGGCAAGGAGGGAAGTTGCCTAAGTTCGGAACGGGAAGTATGGTGGAGCCTTTTGAACAGGCTGTGTTAGGTTTAAGCCCTTCGAATCCGATAAGTAAACCCTTTAAAACTAAATACGGTTGGCATATTGTGCAACTGATCAAGGAACACCCCGTAGCGAGTTTTCAAGAAGAAAAGCGCGCTTTGGAGAAAAAGGTAAAACGCTCTGATCGCCTAAACGTATCCTATACGGCCGTGGTGGACCGTTTGAAAAAAGATTACAAGCTTAAGGTGCATAAAGCCGGACTCAAACCTTTTTTAACCAAGTCTATAGGAGAATTGTCACAAGCACCATTAAACGATTGGATCATCGCAATTGAAGGAAAAAAAATAGGACAAGCGAAATTCTTTGATCAAATAAAGTATCGCAAAGGTGTTGATGTGAAAGAGGCATTTGAACAATTTAAAAATAGTGAACTCGTTCGTTATTTTAAGGATGATCTCATTAATAAAGAACCTGATTTTCGAAATACTTTAACCGAATACAAAGAAGGATTGTTGCTTTTTGAATTAATGCAACAGAAAATTTGGAAGAAATCGTCAAACGACACACTCGGACTTCAAAAGTATTTCACGGCCAACAAAGAGAAGTATGCTCAGAAGAAGTTGGACGAGGTGAAGGGAACGGTAATCAGTGATTATCAAAAGCAGCTAGAGGAAGATTGGATCAAAGACTTGCGAGCGAGCAACAGTATCAAAATAAAAGGAAGAGAATTAAAGAAACTTAAAAAAATATACAATCAATAAGGGACATAAACAAGGGGGAAAGTGAAACGAAGTATTTGGACAATATCACTGCTGCTACTAACTGTGCTAGGGGCATGTGATTTAATTACATTAAAGAAACAACGAACACAAGAAGAAAAACCGATCGCTTCTGTATACAATAAACATTTGTACAAAAGGGATATCGCTAATTTAGTACCTAAAAATATATCCAAGCAAGACAGTCTAGTCTTTGTCAAAGGACTCATTAACAATTGGGCAAAAAAACAATTGTTTTTAATCAAGGCTGAGGAAAATATTACAGAGGTCAATAGTTTGGAAATCGAGAAATTGGTCAATGACTACAAGGCCAGTTTATACATCAACGGATACAAAGAAAAGCTGATCAAGCAAAAATTAGATACGGTAGTTAGCGAATCGGAATTACAAACTTACTACCTATCACACAAAGACAATTTTAAGTTAAGTGAAGGCCTGTTGCAATACGATTATCTGTATTTTGATAAGGATCACTTAGAACGTGAAGAGATTGTAAAGTTGTTTAAATCAGACGACGTTGAAGACCGAGAGAGCTTGGAAAAATTTTTGTTGAGCCTAAAGTCATATCGTTTGCACGACAGTACTTGGGTGTCGGTTCGCAGTTTAAAAAGCAAAATTTTACCTTTTGCTAACGAATCCAAAGAAAATCTGTTAAAAATATCAAAATTCATACAGAAAGAAGATAGTTTAGGAGTATATTTGGTCGCTGTAAATAATATTTTACAGAAGAATCAAGTGGCACCGCTGAGTGAGGTGGAAGGTCAGATTCGACAGATTATTTTACACAAGAGGAAATTAGAATTAATAAGAGAGATTGAAAAAACGCTGATAAATGATGCTATTCAAAACAAAAACTTTAAGGAATACTAGTCTTATTTTAACCTTGATGGGGGCTACATTAACAGGGCATGCACAGGCGACGAAAGTCGATGGAGTTGCTGTGGTAGTAGGGAAAAACATAGTATTAGATTCTGACATTGCAAAGTTTAAACAAGAGTTGGAATTGCGTTCGGAAGGTAAGGTTACTATTTCGGACTGCGAGATGTTGGAAGAGTTAATGCAACAAAAATTATTAGCGCATCACGCTGTTGTCGATAGTATTACCGTAAGCCAAGGTGAAATTGATGGACGTGTGAATCGAAGTCTGTCTTTTTTCGAAAATGAATACGGATCTCCTGAAAAGGCCGCAGCGGCATACGGGTTTGCGAATACTCAAGAATTGAGACGAGAATTGGAGCGCGTACAGAAAGAAAATGTACTGATCGAAAAAGAACAGCAAAAAGTAACAGAGAAATTAGACGTGACTCCTGAAGAAGTACGTGTGTATTTTAACGGGTTGCGAGATAAAGACGAGTTACCAGAAATTCCTGCAGAAGTGGAATTGGCTCAGATAGTATTGTATGCTGAAGCAACGAAAGAAGAAAATGACCGCGTTGTAAATAAGCTAAACGATATCAAACAGCAAATTTTAAATGGAGCGAGTTTTGATTTAAAGGCAATTATCCACTCGGAAGATCCATCTTCTGCTCAGAACAAAGGAAATTTAGGAATAATCACTAAAGAAACACCTTTTATCAAAGAGTTTAAGGAAGCCGTTTTTAATTTAGAGGAAGGACAGATGTCTGAACCTATCAAAACTATTTTTGGATACCACCTTATTAAATTGCACAAGATTAGAGGTAAAGGACGTGAAGTGTCGCACATTTTAATGCAACCTGAAATTTCTGATGAAAAATTAAAGAAAACCAAAGAAGAAATTGAAAAAATAGTAGCGGAAGTGAAAGAAGGTAAAATAACCTTCGAAGAGGCTGCTAAAAAATACTCAGAAGACAAAGATACCCGTTTGAATGGAGGATTGTTAATGAACCCATATACCGGAGAACCTACCTTTGAATTAACTCGTATGCCGCCAGATTTATTTGGTCGTATCAGTGAATTGAAAGAAGGACAGCTATCTGACGTATTTTATGACGAAACTCGAGGAGGAGAAAAAATGTACAAAGTGATCTTTATGAAGAAGCGTACCGATACACATAAGGCAGATATCATCGATGATTATGTACGTATGCAAAAGTTCGCTTTGGAAAAAAAGAAAGAGGAAGAGTTGGAAAAATGGACCAAAGACAAAATTGGTGAAACGTACATAAAGATGGCTAATGCTTATAAGAGCTGTACGTTTAAAAAGAACTGGAAGAAAGAAAATAAATAATTATTTATTGCTAAATAAATCCGTTTTTATTGTAGTTTTAGACTGCAAAAAAACGGATTTTTTATTTTAATACATTAGTATATGTCAGATGTTGCAGCAGTCGATGGACTGGTTACGAAATACGCGCAATTACAAAAAGAAATAGGTAAGGTGATTATCGGTCAGCAAGAAGCCGTTAATTTTACGTTGTTATCTGTATTTTGTGGTGGGCATTCCTTGCTTATCGGAGTTCCTGGATTGGCGAAAACCTTATTGGTAAATACCATTTCAAAAGCATTGGGGTTAGATTTTAAACGCATACAGTTTACACCTGACTTGATGCCTTCTGATATTTTAGGAAGTGAAATACTAGACGAAAAGCGTCAGTTTAAGTTTATAAAAGGACCTATTTTTTCAAACATAATTCTGGCTGATGAGATTAATAGAACACCGCCAAAAACGCAAGCAGCCTTGCTCGAAGCAATGCAAGAACGCTCGGTAACAGTGGCTGGAACACATTATCCGTTGGCACTGCCTTTTTATGTTTTGGCAACGCAAAATCCTATTGAGCAAGAAGGAACGTATCCGCTTCCGGAAGCACAGTTAGACCGATTTATGTTTTCTATTAACCTTGGCTATCCTAGTTTTGAAGAGGAAGTAGCCGTGGTGAAAAACACGACTTCCATAGCTAAGCAAGAGGTTAACTCTATATTTTCAGCAAAAGAAATCATGGCTATTCAGCAGCTAATTCGTAAAATACCCGTGGCCGATAACGTGGTAGAATACGCCGTGGGACTTGTTGGTAAAACGCGTCCAAACTCGGAACGAGCTACTGAAATGGTTACGAAATACTTAGATTGGGGAGCTGGGCCTAGAGCCTCTCAAAATCTAATTTTGGCCGCAAAAGCACATGCAGCGGTGAACGGGAAGTACTCTCCAGATATGGAAGACGTACAAGCAGTGGCCATCCCGATTTTATCGCATAGAATTGTAAAAAATTACAAAGCAGAAGCCGAAGGTATTAGCTTAGAAAAAATAATCAAATCTTTATTTTAATATAAAAAAAGCTCAGTTTTACTGAGCTTTTTCATTTTCTAAAATCCCAAACGGATTTTCAATACTGTACATCGGTTCTGTAAACCATTTCGGTCCTGTTTCCGTCATGTATATGTGATCTTCGTGTCGTATACCAAATTCATTCGGGACGCATATCATAGGCTCATTGCTAAAACACATGCCTGCCGCGAGAGGGGTTTGGTCGTTTCTAACGATATAAGGCCATTCGTGAATGTCGAGGCCTATTCCGTGTCCTGTTCGATGGGGGAGTCCTGGGAGCTGGTATTCTGGTCCCAATTGGTGTGCCTCCAAGACGCTTCTGGCAGCTTTGTCAATATTCGAACAGGGAGCCCCGAGCTGAGCGGCATCAAAAGCAGCTTGTTGTGTTTGCTTTTCTATTTGCCAAATGCGCCTTTGTGCTTCATTGGGAGTCCCAAATACGTAGGTTCGTGTAATGTCAGAAATGTAGTCATGGAGTTGACAGCCGGTGTCGATAAGTACGACTTCATTTTCTTCTAGGGTTTTTGGAGATTTTACTCCGTGTGGAAAAGAACTGTCTTTTCCGAACAATACTATGCAAAAATACGAACCGCTTGGAATGCCGTATTTTTTGTGAGCAGCATCGATAAATGCAACGACCTCAGCGGTACTGATACCGATTCTTAAGATTCGAGCCGCCGCTTGTTGGACTGCCAAGGTAATATCCATGGCGCGCTGTATGATAGCCAGTTCATTGTCTGATTTGTACATACGACAGCCTGCGGTCACTGGTTTGGCATCCTTAAAGGTGTATGCCGCTCCTTCGAGTTGCAATCCATTACTGACAAAAAAAGGAGTTGTCTCGTCGAGCAACACAGTACCAGAAACGGAGTTGTGTTGACCTAATAGTTGAATAAATAGCTGGTATGGACTTTCGTGTTCTTCCCAACAGTGAACCGTACCTTCGAGTACCATAAAGTCGAGTAAGGTTCCTTTTTCGAAGGATGGAGCAATGTATTCCAGTTGGCCATCTGCGAATAATAGGGCACCTACCATCCGCTCGCTGGGATGCCAATGCATACCTGTAAAGTAGTATAAGTTGGTACCAGCATGCAAGTACATGGCCGCTGCTCCTGATTGTTTTAGTAAGGCCGTCGCCTTCTTGAGTCGTTCCGCAAATTCCTCTTTTTGAATCGGGGTAATACCCGTTGTCCATGGACTAATTTTGGCAAGCTCTTCCGCTGCCGTTGATCCGCCAATTCCTATCATTTCTATCGTGTTTGTTTTTTGTAGAGTGGGTGTATTTTGATGTCTTTGCCCAGCCAAGATTGTAAAGTAGCATAAATACTGTCTTGTGCTTCTGGGCTAAAATCTTTGATTCTTGTTTTATGGGTTCCTGTCGGCAGTACCATTTTTAAGGCGTTGAGTTGCGCATTGGGAACTGGGGCACAAGCTCCCCATGGGTCTAAGCCCCCGTAAATATAGAGGATGTGATTTCCGCGTTGTTCTACGTAGTCACGAACCTTTTTAATATAGTTTGGATTGTAATTGAGTGCTGCGTTTTTTGGAGCAAACCTGCTGTTTGAACTACTCGTGACTTCAGTTAACAAATCAGCAACAGGAGTGAGGTCAAAACCGTAGTACCCTAATTCTCTCAGATGCTGATAAAAAGAGGGTAAATAACGCTCATAACCAGCATCGCTGTAAAATCCAATACCTACCACTTCGTGTACGAAGTTAACTAAAGTTTCGGTCGTAGCACCTTTTTGGGGTAAGGCAGTGCAATTGCCATTCCATTGCCAAAAGGAGAACGGAAATTCTAGTACAGCATATTCTAAGGCCTCTGCTGGCCTCACTTCCGTGAAGGACAACTTTTCTGTTGTCGCAATTTTATGGAAGCTTAGTAACGCTTGTTTTTTGTCGCGTAAAATAGCTCTTTGAATGTCTCGAATTCGCTGACGACAGCTCGCCTCACCAACGCTGTTAATATGCGTATTGGGGCGTGGATCTTCTACGCCGTTGATTAGAGGGGCGACATAAGGAACGGCAACGTCTACGTCATTAGGGTACTTGCTTTTGTAAATCATCGTAGTTTCTCCTCCTTTGCTAATTCCGGTACTCAGCCATTTGCCACGGTATATCTTTTTTAGTTTTTCTACGATAAAATGATAATCTTCTACAGCGTTGTCATTTGTTAAATAGGTCCAAGGTATTGGGTTTGGACGTGAACTTCCGTACATGCGGTACTCTACGATTACTTGATTTGACTCTAGTAAGGTACTTAACTCCGTTTTTCTCGGATACGATGCATATCCGTCAGTAACCAATACGGTAGGCGCATTCACATCGACATGAGAAAGGTATAGTGTGTGTTTAAAACTTCCGGACTCGGGATGCTTAGGATCTAAAGGGCTATCGTATTGAATTCGGAAGGAGTTTTTAAAATGACCTTTGCTCGGGATGCTGTCAATTTGAGCATTCGGAAATAGGTTTTGAATTTCGTCTTTAATAGTGATTGGTTTGGAGTTGTCGGTGTTTTTCTTGCAAGAAACACCGAAACTGATACATAGCAATAAGAGTAGCGCACGCGACAGTAATTTCATAAATCAGTGAATTTTAGAGTCTAAAAATACAGGCTCTGCTAGAGAACGAATAGGATTAAATTATCCATAGCTAATAGTATATTATTCGTTATCGGGTAGTATTGAATTAGTTTAGGGATTATTGGTTAATTTTATCGTATGAATGAAATAGTTCAAATTCCCGAAGAATTTATAGAAAAAACAACCGACTTTAAGTCCTTGATTCAGTGTTTGAAAGAAGCGTTTAGAAAGAATGTGACAACCGTTCCAATGCGTCATCATCACGATTTTCCAAATCCAGAAGTAGGAGAAGATTCAACATTATTGTTAATGCCAGCATGGAATCCGAGTGAAGATGCTGGGGTGAAAATTGTAACCGTGAGTCCGGCCAATGGTCAATTTGATTTACCAGCTATTCAAGGTACTTATATCTACCTAGATGCAACTACTGGAAGTATTAAAGCCCTATTAGAGGCTAAGAGTTTGACGGCCAAAAGAACCGCCGCAGCTTCTGCGTTAGCCTCGAGTTTTTTGTCGAGAAAAGATGCCGATTCCTTATTGATGTTAGGTACGGGCGCACTGAGTGCTAATTTGATTACGGCGCACTGTGCCGTACGTCCAATTACGAAAGTTTATGTTTGGGGTAGATCATTAGCAAAGGCACAAAAGGTAGTTGACACCCTTTGCTTACCTAAACATATCAGGGTGGAAGCGGTAACAGAATACCGCTCATTAGTTTCAGAAGTGGCCATTATTTCCTGTGCAACCTTATCAAAACTTCCCTTGGTATTTGGTTGTGATTTGGTATCTGGACAGCATATTGATTTGGTAGGGGCCTATAAAAAGGACATGAGAGAAGCGGACGATGAGGCGGTGCAAAAAGCCCGTGTTTTTGTCGATACTTTTCAAGGAGGACTCAAAGAAAGCGGAGATATCGTGCTGCCGTTGTCAACTGGAGTTTTGCAAAGAGAAGAGGTGCTAGCGGATCTTTTTGAACTTTGCGGCAAAGGACATCAGGGACGAGAAACAACTGCGGAAATAACCTTATTTAAATCTGTCGGTCACGCGCTTGAAGACGTGTCGGCAGCAGCTTATTATTATGGAAAGTACACAAATGAAAAATAAAACCTATCAGAGAATTAGGAATGCTAAGTCGACAACCTTTCCCGACAGTTGGCTACAGATAGAAACGATAGATATGCATACTGGCGGGGAGCCATTGCGAGTAATTTTAAATGGATTTCCAGAACTGAAAGGAAATTCGGTATTGGAATACAGAAACTACTGTAAGGAAAACTGGGATCACTTGAGAACGGCTTTGATGTTCGAACCGAGAGGACACGCTGACATGTACGGTTGTATTTTGGTGCCAGCCAATGATGACGAAGGGGATTTCGGAATTTTGTTTTTGCATAACGAAGGCTACTCTACCATGTGTGGGCATGCCATCATTGCCATTTCTACGCTGGCTGTTCAGCAGGAGTGGATTGATGTAAAAGAAGGAGAAAATACCTTAAAAATTGATGCGCCATGCGGGAGAATACTATCGTATGTCGACGTGGAAAAAGGAGAGGTACAAGGAGTGCGATTTCACTGTGTACCGAGTTTTGTTGTGGGGCTTGACAGGCAGGTTACCGTACCTGGCCTAGGTACCGTGCGTTATGATTTAGCTTATGGAGGTGCATTTTATGCCTATGTAGATTTGGCGAAGCACAATTTTAATTTCGATCTAACAGAAGCCTCTTATAGAACTTTGATACAAACAGGGATGGATATTAAACAGGCCGTAATGTCGCAAGACGAGGATGTGGTGCATCCGTTTGAAGGAGATTTAAGTTTCTTATACGGGACAATTTTTATCGACAATACGAAACAAGCATCGGGTGCTGATAGCAGAAATGTATGCATTTTCGCGGAAGGAGAGGTAGATCGTTGTCCTACTGGTTCAGGAGTTTCAGGTCGAATGGCTATTCATCATCAAAGAAAAGAACTTCGTATCGGAGACTCGATGCGCATCGAAAGTATTACTGGATCAGTATTTAAAGGAGCTGTAGTTCGAGAAGAAGATTACGGTCCGTTTACAGCGGTGATTCCAGAGGTTACGGGTACCGCACACATTACGGGGAAACACTGTTTTGTGATAGACCCTGCAGACCCGATGAAAAACGGGTTCATTTTGCGTTAGTGCTTGGGGGCAAAGTACTACGAAAGAAAGGAAAAGGAGGATACCATAAGGCATCCTCCTTTTTTAACTAACAAATTTAAATACCCTCTTACGTTAGTTAATGTTATTGTTGTTGTTGATTTCAGATAGCGGAACAGGTAAGTACGCGTGTTCTGATGCTTTGAAATTAGTTCTTCCTGCGGCTTGCATAGCCTGATCTAGCATGCCCCAACGTCTTAAATCAAAGAAACGAACAGATTCCAAGGTGAGTTCCATAGTTCGTTCGTGAATCAGTTGCTTTTTAACATCTGTTTGCGAACTCACTGTAATAGCAGGCATTAATCCATGAGTAGCTCTCACTTGATTGATGATCGGAATGGCCTGCGCTGTCGCTCCAGTTTCATTTAATGCTTCGGCATACATAAGCAATACGTCAGCATAGCGCATCAAAGTTACATTGAGACCGATGTAAGAATTATTCCATACGTAATTCGGTAGCCATTTTCTGTAGTACACCTTGTTTGCGTTGGTATTTCCATATTGCCAGTTCATTAATTGATCCCAGGTATATCCTTGCATGCGTGGGGTGGCGCTGTCGTTGAAATAGGGATCTCTAAAGTAAATACTTCCATAAAGGCGGTTGTCGTACAATCCGTTCGTGGCAATCATACCTTCAGACTTCATAGTGGTTTCTAGAGCTTTTGTCGCTTCAATACCTCCCCATCCACCAATAGACCAGTCTCCTATAAAAGCGTGTAATCGGGTAGCATTCCAAGAGGTTGCATCTCCAGTTTTGAACTGTAATTCGAAAATTGACTCCGGGTTGTTTTCGTTCTCGCCGTTGAACAGACTTGAATAGTTACTAACGAGGTTGTAAGCTCCAGTAGTACCGTTGATTACAGGTTTAAAGGCGTCGATGGCATTTTGATAATCGCTTGCGTCCGATGCACTAGGATCTCCAGCTTTGTATAGATAGGCTTTACCGAGGTAGGCTTGTGCCGCCCCAATCGTGGCGCGTCCAGCTTCCGTGTTGCCTTTTGTTTTCAACATGCCACTGGCCGTTTTAAAATCATCGATGACAGCCTGCCAAGCTTCTCTTCGTGAAGCCAGTGCTTTGTCGAGCGTTTGGTCAGAAATGATTTCCTTTCTTACAATGATATTCTTGTAAAGGGTAAGGAGTTTAAAATGGTAATAGCCACGTAAAAAAGTAGCCTCTCCTATAATTTGACGTTTGTCAGCATCCGAAATTTGATCGGCAGTCATGGCACCCACTTTGGTGATTACCTGGTTCGCAAAATTGATTCCTTTGTAATTTGTGGTCCACAAAACATTCACAAAGGTATGACCGTTGTTGTAATTAAAATTGAAAATAGACATCCAGTGTGCGTAGTTAGAAGCGTCTGGTCCTGGTAAGGAATAGTCTGAACGAAAGTATTCAACCACGGGTCTTCCTTCTTGCCAACCATTCCAGAAATTACTTCTCGATTCTAATTCTGCATAGGTAGCTGTCAATCCTGCTTGTGCGTCTTCAACGTTCCTCCAATACGATTCAGAGGTTAGCTGATCTGGTGATTGTTGTTCTAAAAACTCGTTGTCATTACAAGCAATCAAACCGAGTCCTAAAACGAGTATACTGATAATTTTTTTCATGATAGTAGATGTTTTGGTTAAAATTGAAGTTGAACACCGAGGATGACAGATTTGTATTGTGGATACAAGGTTCGGTCGATACCTCTCGATAAGATAGATCCCGCAACTTCTGGATCTAAACCACTGTAATTAGTAAACGTAAACAAGTTTTGTCCGGTAACGAAAAAGCGGAGCTTGTGCATGTTGAGCTTTTCAATTACGTTTTTAGGAAGTGTATATCCTAGTTGGATGGTCTTGATTCGCAAATAGCTTCCGTCTTCTAAAAAACGGGTAGAAGCACGGTTATTCCCATTGGGGTCTCCTAAAACGGCTCTTGGTATGTCGGTTTGCGTATTGCTTGGGGTCCAAGCGTTCAACGTACTCGTTTCAAAGTTCCTTCCGGTATCCATTCCTATAGATTGGAAGCGATTTCCGTTGTAGATTTTGTTTCCTCCAACCCCTTGAAAGAAGATGTTGAAATCAATCCCTCTATAGTCAGCAGATAAGTTTAAACTGTATTCGTAGGCAGGTAAAGCACTCCCTTGATAGATAGCATCTTCATTATCGAGTACACCATCACCGTTTTGGTCTATAAAGCGAATATCTCCCGGTTTAGCATTGGGTTGTAGGGTTCCTGCAGGATCGTGTGCGTCAATTTCAGCTTGTGATTGGAAAATGCCGTCTGCTACTGGTAAAAAGTAGGCTCCAGGTTCGTAACCTACCTGAGTTTGGTTAACAAAGTGATCTGCTCCAAACAATAATCCAGCTCCTTTGAGAACTTGGTCAGTTCTTCCGAGCTTTGTAACTTCACTGTTCAGGGTAGTGAAGGTTGCAAAAGACGAAAAGTTTAACTCGCCAAAACTATGGGTATACCCCAATTCAAATTCGATTCCTTTGTTCACAAATTCACCGACGTTAACAACGGGGTTGCGAACCCCACTCGAAGGGGCAACTTCTTTGACAATGAGTAAGTCTTTCGTTCTCGTGTGGTAGTAGTTAATAGATCCCTTCAGTTTATTATTTAACATAGCGTAGTCCAATCCAATATTTGATGAAATACTCGTTTCCCATTTTAAATCTGGATTTTCTAAATCACGTGCAATTCCCCCAGTATAAGCTGTTTGAGGATTTCCAAAAATATATCCTCCGTTGTTCTGGTTAGATCCTTGAGTAATTAAGGCTTGGTAAGAGTAATAACCGAGTGCACTGTCGTTTCCTGCTTGCCCCCAGCTATAGCGCAGTTTTAAGAAATCAAACCACTGTTGATCGCGCATAAATTGTTCTTCGGTAATTTTCCATCCTAAAGCGAATGAAGGGAATACTCCGTATTGGTTGTTTTTTCCAAATTTTGAACTTCCGTCTCTACGAATACTTGCTTGTACCAAGTATTTATCTGCGTAGGCGTAGTTAAGACGTCCAAATTGCGATACGAGGCTATAGGCAGCACGAGTTCCACTTCCTGAAAAAGTCGCTTTGGCATCGCGAAATGCATTCAAGGTGTTGAAATTTTCATCCAACAGCGCTACTGGCTCTTTGTCGTCTAAATCACCATTGCCGTCTAAATCCGTTTCAGAAAGTTTCCAACCTTCTGCTTGGACGTAATTTTCTTGAAATGGTTCACTGATTCGTTGGTATCCCGCAAGTAATTCAACATTGTGCTGGCCAATATCGAACTTGTAGTTGAGGGTGTATTCTTGATTGAGTCTCCTAAAATCGCTGTTGTACTCCGAAATAAAGTGATATTTGTTTTGTTCGTTGTCATCGTTGTCTCTCACTCGAAATGGTTTGTGGTATCGATAGGTGAAATTCGCAAGGTTTGAGATACTGTAATTAGCACCAACTTTTAAGTTCGGTAGAAGCTCGTATTTGAGGCCGACATTTCCTATAAAGTATTTTAATTTCGTATGTCCTTGGCGGAAAAAATCATCACCTACTGGATTTCTGTGATCAGGTAAGTCACCATTTCTATAACCAAATCCCGAAGGTTTACTGGCATCTCTTACAGGGATGAGTGGTGATATTTGAAAAGTTTCACGCAGTGAAAACTGGTAGTTTTCTCTGTAGGTTTCCGCGTAGTTTAAAGCTCCTGTGATCTGAAGCTTGTCAGCGGTGAAGTTGGCGTTGGCAAAAATACCGCGTTTTTGAAATCCAGAACCAATTAACAATCCTGTTTCGTTTGCGTAATTACCTCCTAGAGTGAAATTCAAGTTGTCAGATGCGCCACTGATGCGAGCATTTAACAAGTGCAATTCCCCGTCTCTATGAGTTTCATTGATCCAGTTGGTATTGACGGCCGGAGGATTCGTGATGTAGTTTTTAAGAGTCGCTCCTGCATTTTCGTACATTTGCCTGTGCACGTTTACGTAGCCATTGGCATCGAGTAACTCAAGTTTTTTTCGTTGGGTGTTAAAACTGTACGATTGTTCAATGTCTACGCGGATGCGTCCTTTTTTCCCTTTTTTAGTAGTGATGATCACAACTCCATTGGCAGCGCGCGTTCCGTAGATAGCAGCTGAAGCGGCATCTTTTAAAACTTCGATAGATTCGATATTGTTCGAATCGATAAAATAGGGGTCAGCTTGAACGCCATCGACGATAAATAGTGGGCGGTTGCTACCAAAACTTCCTACCCCTCTAATAAGAATATCAGCAACACCCCCTGGAGTTCCTGATGACGAAGTAACGGTAACTCCAGCTACACGCCCTTGCAGGGCATCGGTGGGGTTGGTCGTTACTACCTTCGTTAATTCTTTGGCTTTGACTTGTCCTACGGCTCCTGTAACATCACTCTTTTTCTGGCTACCATATCCGATAAGGACAACCTCTTCCAATACTTGTGCATCCTCTATAAGTGTTACGTTTAAACTCGCTTGGCCAACATAAGTGATTTCTTTTGGTTTAAAACCAATATATTCAAATAAGAGTATTTGGTTTTCAGTAATTTGAATGGTGAAATTTCCATCCAAATCAGCCTCAGTTCCTTTGGTCGTTCCTTTGATAATTACGGTAGCACCTGGTAGTGGTTCTCCGTCATTTGCGCGAATCGTTCCTTTCAACGTCCGTCCTTGTCCGAATGTGAATTGAGTTAAAAACGCTAAAAAACAGACCAGTAGGGTGGATTTTGCCTTTTTTGCGATTTTTTGATTTGTTCTGTGTTGTTTTTGTTTCATGTCGTTAATCGTGGATTAAATGGTGAATTTTTGTAATACCCCCTTGTAAATGGTGAGTTTTTCTCTTTCTTTTTCAGCTTTTTAATAGTGGACCCCCGGGCTAATATAAATGAACTATAAACAAAAAAGCAACTAGTACCTACCAGTTTGTTTTTTAAAAAGAAATCCTATATTTGTGATATGAGTATCATTGAAGTAAGGAAAGAAATAGGCGTACCTAAGTACAAGCAAATCATTAGTTCTATTGAGAAAGCCATCACTTTTAAACAACTAAAATTGGGAGATAAACTACCTTCCATAAATAGTATTCGAAATAAGTTTGGGTTGTCGAGAGATACGGTTTTGCTCGCCTATAACGATTTAAAGGTTCGCGGAATTATCCAGTCGATTCCAGGGAAAGGATATTACGTAAACAGTGAGAGTGTCCACATCACTCAAAAGGTGTTTCTGTTATTTGATGAATTGAATGCCTTTAAGGAAGATTTATACAATGCCTTTTTGGAGAGTCTCGGTGAAAATATAGAGGTGGATATATATTTCCATCATTTCAATTATGAGGTGTTTAAGAAATTGATTTACGACAATATAGGAAAGTATAATTTTTATGTGATCATGCCAGCGAAGTTGCGCGGTATTGCGCACGTATTGGAGAAAATTCCTGGAGATAAGGTTTTTTTACTTGACCAAGTGAGTGAAGAGTTGAAAAATTACCCAGCGGTATTTCAGCCATTTGAGAAAGATATGTTTCAAGGGCTCATGGCTGGGTTGGAATTGATTAAGAAGTACGATCGCCTCGTTTTTTTGTTTGAGGATGATAAACAGCCTGATGGATTTTTGAGAGGCTTTGAAAAATTCTGCAGTATGAATCGGGTGTCGGGTATAGAGGTAGCGGATATTGAAGATTTCGATTTAAGTCAAGGGGATGCCATTATTATTCCGGACGATCGAAACCTCATCCGAATCATTAAAAAGATCAAAGAACGAAAAATGAAAATAGGAAGAGACGTCGGGATTATTTGTTATAACGATACCTTGCTTAAGGAGATTGTAGAAGATGGAATAACGACAATTTCAACTGATTTTAGAGAAATGGGGCGTCAGTTAGCCAAAATGTTATTAACCGGTTCACGAGAACAGATAGAGAATCCGAACAGCTTAATTATTAGAAATTCATTATAATACGAACACTTTGGACAAAACCACAAAAATGAAGGATGAAGTAGTGTTTTCTTTCGAGAATGCTACTGCGCGAGTTTCCGTTGTAAAGGGGGGCGCTTTAACATCTTTGCACCTCGCAGGACGCGAGGTGATAGGAGATTTTTCTGAGGAAATTCCCTACGAGTTATCCTATGCATCTGCGGTATTGTTTCCGTTTGCCAACAGGATTGTCGATGGGAGGTATACCTTTGACAATCGAGAACTGTATTTGAAGAAAAATTCGGTAAACCAATCCGATGCTATACACGGATTGTTGTACGATAAGACCTTTTACGTGGAGTCATTAGTGACGGGCACAGCAAACACTCGTTTGGTGCTGCGTTATGAGCAGCACACTAAATTATCGGGGTTTCCATTCGTGTTTGAGGTACGTTTAACATATACCTTGTTTTCAGATCGTTTAGCACTAGCCGTAGAAGTAGTGAATACCGATGAGGTGAGCTTCCCGTTTTCTATCGGATGGCACCCTTATTTTACTTCTGACAACAGGGCGTTGAGTATTTTGGAAATTGATGCCGACAAAGAAGTAGTACACGATGATAATATGGTTCCTATAGCCATAGCGGAGAACAGCTTGCCAAAGCGTATTTTAATAAGTGAGCAGCGCTTTGATCATTGTTTTGTGATGAATGCGCCAGAAGTTAAGTATACAACACCATCGCATACTTTAGAAGTATCATCGTCATATCCTAATTCCTATTTTCAGGTATACACTCCAGAAAAGAGTAATAACATCGCCATAGAGCCAGTGACGGCCCCAGCAAATAGTTTTAATAATCATATTGGATTGCAAACCTTAGCCCCCGATGAAGTGTTTCATATCCAGTGGCAAATTCGTGTAAAAGATGAATAAAATTGTAGTGTATAGTGCACTCTTCCTAATATTAGGAATGGGGTGTGCACCGAAACCAACCGAAGAACGCTCGCAAAAAACACCGACATTGGAAAATGTGTTGGATTATCGGGTTACTCCCAAGGATAAATTTGATAAATCTGGATTGATGTTTTCAGATCAGGGAGCATGGTTTGCAAGTAGCTTTCACAAAGAGGCCGGCGAATCTTTTGGTTTTTCAGGCCCGTTTTTAATGACCCAAGAAAATGGCGTTTGGTTGGCAACATCCTTTGTGAGTTTTTCATTTCCTAACACAGAAACAGTACAAGGGCCGTATAACATACGTCAAAAATCGTATGCGAGCCACTTGGAACAAGATTTTTTGCTGGCCTCAGGTATTCGAGCAAGTTTAAAACTCCTATATGCCAATTCGGGAAGTTCTCTCATTTGTTTGACTTTAGAGAACACTTCTGAGAAGGATTTTTCGGAAGAGTTGGTAGTAGGGAATAGTCCAATAGTAGCAGCCGGAATCCATTTGGAAACAGCGGATAATGAACTCCATGTGTTTTCGAAACATTCAAAAGCAGTAGGGAAACTTCGCTTTCCTTCAGCGTTTGAGCTGTCAGCTGACAGTACGAGTTACAAGGCAGTTGTCTCAGTAAATTTACCCGTTGGGCAGCGATTGCAATACGTGATTGCGCAGCAGTTTGAGTTTGGGAATAGCCCTGAGTTACCCCTTGACTTAAGTCCTTTGAATTTTAACAGACTTCTCACCGAAAGAGTGGAAGAAAAGGCGGCGATTCAACGTACATTGGTCAACAACCTCCGCACTGAATTTACCGATACTATTTATCAATCTTTGGTACAAAAAGCAGTACTCACCTTGCAAAATAATTGGCGTGTTCCTGCCGGAGAAATAAAACATGAAGGCCTGTTTCCAAGTTATCATTACAAATGGTTTCACGGTTTTTGGGCTTGGGATTCGTGGAAGCACGCGGTTGGATTGGCCTATTACGATACCCGATTGGCCAAAGAACAAATAGCGTTGATGTTCGATTTTCAGGAAGAAAATGGATTTATTCCAGATTGTTTATTCCGTGATACCACTATAGAAAAACACAATTATCGCGATACCAAGCCTCCACTGGCAGCTTGGGCCGTGTACGAAGTCTACAAACGGGATGGAGATAAGAGCTTTTTGGAACAAATGTATCCTAAATTGTTGAAGTACCATCAATGGTGGTATGCGGATAGAGACCACGATGCTGATGGACTTTGTGAATACGGATCAACAGATGGAAGTTTGGTCGCGGCAAAATGGGAAAGCGGTATGGACAATGCCATACGATTTGATGGGACAGAAATGTTGAGAAATTCGGAAAAGGCCTATTCGATGAATCAGGAATCAGTGGATTTAAACGCTTTTTTATACGCGGAGAAAATGTACTTACTTGAACTGGCAGAAGCCTTAGGAAAAGAGTCAGAGGTTTCTAGGTTGTTTGCCGAAGCACAAGTATTAAAAAATCAAATTAGAACTCAATTTTTCGATGCAGAGGAAGGCTGGTTTTACGATACGACACTCGATGGAAAGAAGTTTATCAAAGGAGAAGGAAGTGAAGGCTGGTTACCGCTTTGGGCAAAGGTTGCAACGGAGGATCAAGCGGCAAAGGTCAAGTTGAAAATGTTGAATCCAGATAAATTTTATACGCGTGTGCCGTTTCAAACCATGAGCGCTGATCACAAAAAATTCAACCCCTTAAAGGGATATTGGAGAGGACCCAATTGGTTAGATCAAGCTTTTTTTGCCATACGCGGATTGCGCAATTACGGTTTTGAACAAGAAGCCGATGCCGCGCTCGTTAAACTGTTAAACGGGGCAAACGGAATGCTGGAAAAAGGTCCTTCTATCAGAGAAAACTACCACCCGATTACCGGAGCGGGATTAAATGCAAAGAACTTTAGTTGGAGTGCAGCACACGTACTCATGATGCTACAAAAAGAAGAATAATGGATTACGCAGCAATTAAAATAACCACGGCGCAAGCAGAGGAAATCTTGGCGTCAAATTACGGAATTACAGGAATTGCAAAAGAGCTTCCTGGAGAATTGGACTTCAATTTTAGAATTGATGTATCGGGTAGCCCCTCCTACATAGTAAAAGTATCTCGCCCAGATGCAGATGTGGCGTATATCGAGTACCAACAAGCCTTACTTCGACATGTTGGAACACAGCTAGAAACGAGCCCGAGAATTTTGAGAGATAAAAAAGGGAATTCCCTGGTTCGTATTAAGGATGAACAGGGCGAAGAACGACTCGTTCGAGTTTTGACCTGGGTTGCAGGGAGAATGTGGAGTGAGGTAAATCCTGTTAGTAATGGTTTGTTGGGAAGCCTTGGAACCGAGGCAGCGCGGGTAATGATGGCATTGAAAGGATTTGATCATCCACAGGCCCATCGCGCTTTTGAATGGGATGTCGCCCAAGGCTTGTGGACGCAAGAACATTTGGAGCTGTTTAGCCAAGAAGATTGGGAAGTAATCGCCTATTTTCAAGGAGGATTTCAAAGCAATTGGGAGCACTATAACAAGTTGCCAAAATCGGTAGTCCACAACGATGCTAATGATAATAACGTGGTCGTTGAAGCGCGTATTCCGAGTGAAAAGGTAACGGCCATTATCGATTTTGGAGATGCTATATATACGCAGGTAATCAACGACGTTGCTATTGCAATTGCCTATGCAGTTATGGGCTTTGAGAATCCGTTACAGGCGTCGGCTCCCATAGTAAAGGCCTATCACGATGAGTATGGTTTTTCAGAAGAGGAGTTGAAGCATTTGTATTGGGCTGTGGCTATGCGCTTGGTAATTTCGGTGACTAAATCGGCAATGAACAAATTGAAAGAGCCTGACAATACGTACCTGTTAATCTCGGAAAAGCCCGCGTGGGAAGTACTGCGAAAATGGAAAGCGTTTGCTCCGGAGTTTGCAGAGTATTTCTTTAGAGCTACCTGTGAATACCCGGCCCATCCGAATGCGAATGAGTTTCGAGCTTGGGCAAAAACACAAACTATTAGTATCAGGGAACTCTTTCCTTCGCTTACTAGTGATAGTGTTTTTGAACTAGATTTAAGTGTTGAGAGCTTGTGGTTAGGAAATTATACTGAAAGTGATGATTTGAGTTTATTCGATTTTAAGTTGGCACAATTGCAAAAGGAGATGCCTCAAAAAGTATTGGCAGGAGGATATTTGGAGGCGAGAAATTTATACACTTCAACAGCCTTTGACAGAATCGGTAATGAAGGAAGAGAATCGAGAAGTATCCATCTAGGCGTCGACTTTTGGCTTCCTGCAGAGACTCCGGTTCACACATTGTTCGATGCAGAAGTAGTTACGGTAGCTGATAATAATAGTTTCAAGGAATACGGAGGTCTCGTTATTTTAAAACACCGCGTTGATTCGTGGGAGTTCTATACCTTGTACGGACATTTATCGCGCTCTAGTTTGACCCGTATTGCAGTAGGACAGCAATTGGCAAAAGGAGATCTTATTGGTTGGCTTGGGAACTCTGATGAAAACGGATCTTGGTCTCCACACTTGCACTTTCAGGTACTGCTGAGCACACTCGGGTATGTCGATGATTTCCCCGGAGTTGCCTTTTATTCCGAACTTCCAGTATGGAGCTCAATTTGCCCAGACCCGAATTTACTATTTAAAAATCCAGGATTAGCACCTCCTGTTAGGGCAACGAATACAGACTTGTTAACCTATCGAAAAAATCACTTAGGAAAAGGCCTGAGCCTACAGTATAAGGTGCCTATTAAAATGGTGCGAGGACAAGGAGTTTATTTGATAGATCAATTTGCAAATAAATATATAGATACGGTAAATAATGTAGCCCATGTCGGGCACGAACACCCTAACGTAGTGAAGGCAGGGCAGGAGCAAATGGCTGTTTTAAATACAAACTCAAGGTATTTGCATCCGAATATTAATGAATTGGCTAAAGAACTCCTCGCTACCTTACCTCCTGAACTCAATGTACTGCATTTTGTCAATTCAGGGTCAGAGGCGAACGAACTCGCCATCAGAATGGTGAAAACGCATACAGGGCAACGAGATATTATTGCTTCAGAAGTAGGATATCACGGAAATGCCAATACTTGTATCGATATTTCTTCGTACAAGTTTGATGGGAAAGGGGGAGCAGGAGCCCCTGAACATACGCATATCATTCCTTTGCCAGATACGTTTAGAGGGGTGTATACCGGGGCGGATGCCGCCGAAAAGTACGCGGAAGAAGTAGCCAATCAAGTAAAAAATATAGCAGCCAAAGGACGCGGTGTCGGTGCCTTTATTATTGAACCAATTATTTCGTGCGGAGGACAAATAGAATTGCCAGAAGGTTTTTTAGGCCAAGCATATCAACATGTCAGAAAAGCGGGTGGTTTGTGTATTTCCGATGAGGTTCAAACCGGTTGTGGACGTATGGGAACTACTTATTGGGGCTTTCAGTTACACGGGGTGACTCCTGATATTGTGACCATAGGAAAGCCATTAGGAAATGGACATCCCTTAGCCGCCGTTGCCTGTACTCAAGAAGTCGCAGAAAGTTTTGCCAATGGCATGGAGTACTTTAATACCTTCGGAGGAAACCCTGTATCCTGTGCCATAGGAACTGCTGTATTAAAAGCAGTACGAACTGAAGGTTTAAAAGATAACGCTGCTGAAGTAGGTGGGTATTTGAAAAGAGCTCTGACAGCGTTAAGCTCAGAGTTTCCAATTATCGGAGAGGTTAGAGGACAAGGTCTCTTTTTAGGAATCGAGCTGGTCAATAAACAAAAGCATCCTTTGGCAGAAGAAGCCGCCTATCTAGCCAATCGCATGAAAGAGCACAAAATTTTAATGAGTACGGATGGACCAGATTACAATGTGCTTAAAATTAAACCTCCGTTAGTGTTTTCACAATCCAATGCGGATGAGTTATTGTATTATTTGAGAAAAATATTGCGAGAAGATGTTATGAATCGCTAAAAAACAGCATAGCTTATGAAAATTACAAACATTGTTTTAGCTGCTGCTTGCGGGCTTCTTTTTTCAAGGTGTCAATCACCGATGCCGGAAGTCCCTGAGCAACGCAATCATTTTAATCATGAAATTTTTGAAGAACACAAACTTCCGCCAAGAGCGAGTTTTTTTGCTTTTGAAGCGCAAAACCTAGACAAAAAAGAACAGTCTGAGCGGTTTATGAGTTTGAATGGCAATTGGAAGTTTCATTGGGTAAAGAGTCCCAAAAAACGACCAAAAAATTTTCATAATGTCGCCTTTGATGACAGTGATTGGAAAACCATACCGGTTCCCAGCAATTGGGAGGTTGAAGGATATGGGCATCCTATTTATCTCGACGAGCGATTTCCATTTACCACAAAGTGGCCGGAAGCACCAAAGGAATACAATCCAGTAGGGACCTACAGAAAAACCATCGACCTGAAAGAAGACTTTAGACAGGGGCGTGTAATACTTCATTTTGCAGGAGCCAAGTCGGCGATGTACGTCTATGTAAACGGACAATACGCGGGGTATTCCCAAGGATCTAAAACTCCCGCTGAGTTTGATATTACTGACTTAGTCCAAACAGGAAAAAACACCTTGGCCTTACAACTGTTTCGCTGGTCTGATGCCAGCTATCTCGAAAGTCAAGATATGTTGAGAATGAGTGGTATTGAGCGCGAAGTGTATTTGTATACGAGACCCAAAGTATTTGTAGAGGATGTCGGACTTACCTCGAGTTTGACGAATTCGTATGTGGATGGGGTTTTTAACGCAAGGGTAACTTTAAAAAACACGACCGCTGAACCCGTAAATAGAAACCTGACACTTACTCTAAAAGATGGGAATACTACGCTGTTTGAACACGGGGTTCAAGTTACCATTCCCGGAAATGCAGAGAAAAGTATTTCTGTTGATGACTTGGTTAACAAGGTACAACCGTGGTCAGCAGAGATTCCGAAATTATACGAGCTGGAGATTAAAAATGAAGCCTTAAAATCAGACAGCAAAACACCCGAGTATTTGAGGTTTACCGTAGGTTTTAAAAGTGTAGAGATCAAAAATAGTCAACTACTAATTAACGGAAAAGCAGTTTATTTTAGAGGGGTTGATAGGCATGAGACAGACCCGTATACAGGGCATGTAGTTTCTCGTGCATCTATGGAACGAGATATTACCTTGATGAAAAGAAACAATATCAATGCAGTGCGTTCATCGCATTATCCGAATGATCCGTATTGGTTGTCGCTCTGTGATCGCTACGGATTATACGTAATCGATGAGGCAAATATAGAAAGTCATCCCTTAGCCATAGATAAAACCACGCAAATAGGAAATGAATTGTCGTGGTTACCAGCTCATTTGATGCGCACGCAACGCATGTACTTCCGAGATCGAAATCATCCGAGTATTTATGCTTGGTCACTGGGAAATGAGGCAGGTGAAGGAGCAATTTTTAAAAAGACCTACAGCTGGTTAAAAGAACAAGACCATCATCGCATAGTTCAATACGAACCGGCAGGACATGAAGCGTACACGGATGTCTATTGTCCTATGTATCCGAAACCGGAAACGCTCGAAGAGCATGGGAAATCGGGAGCAAAGAAGCCAGCGATCATGATTGAGTATGCCCACGCCATGGGGAATTCCGTTGGGAATTTACAAGATTATTGGACAATCATTGAGCGATATCCAAACTTGCAAGGTGGTTATATTTGGGACTGGGTAGATCAAAGTTTAGAATACAAGGATGACCGTGGAAATCCCTATTTGGCCTATGGACACGATTATCATCCGGATTTACCAACGGACGGGAATTTTTTAAACAATGGATTGGTTGACCCGTATCGCAATCCGCATCCGCACCTCTCAGAAGTTAAAAAAGTATACCAACCAGTTCAATTTAAGTACAAAGGAAAAGGAAAATTAGAAATTGAGAATAAGCATTTCTTTAAAGCGTTGCATCGAGTAAAATTGAATTATAAAGTTCTTAAAAATGGAGAAGTTATGCTCTCTGAAGAATTTGAAATGCCTGAACTAGCACCACAGCAATCGACAGTGGTGTTGTTGAAATCGATACCACAGTCCTTTGATAATGGAGAATACCTACTCAGGGTAGGAATGCATCAAACGCAAGCCACTGCACTAATTCCAGAGAATCACGAATGGGCTTGGGAGGAATTTTTGATTCACAAAGGGAAGAAGGTTGTTCAGCCTAAACTCACTGATGGAGAAACATTGAAACTTGACCATAAGGCAACAATCTATACGATGCATAACGAGGCGGTTACACTCAGTATCGACGATACAACTGGTGAAATTGAGGACTGGTCTTTTCAAGGAGTACAAATTACTGCTGCGGCCATCAAACCTAATTTCTGGAGACCTCCAACTGATAATGATTTAGGGAATGGTATGGATAAATGGGCAAGGATATGGCAAGAAGCCAGTTATCAATATACAGCACTACTGAAAGGAACTCCCAGCATAACAAAATCGGGGGTAGAATTTCAGGTACAATACCGCATACCGAGCTCTTCAGCTCAATTAGTGGGGGTGTTTACCCTTAACAATTCAGGTGCACTGACTGTTCGATGGGATTATTCACCCTTAAAAGCTAAGCTTCCTGCTATCCCTAGGTTGGGGATGTATTTGACTCTTTCCGACAAGTTCAAGAAACTAGCTTGGTACGGTAAAGGACCTGATGAATCGTATTGGGATAGAAAGTTAGGACAGAAAACAGGAACCTATGAAATGACTATAGTCGATGATTTTCATCGCTATGCACGACCGCAAGAAACAGGAAATAAAACGAATGTTCGTTGGGCTGCTGTAAAGTCGGATGAATTAACCATACTTGTTTCAAAAAACGAAGGGTACTTTAATACGAGTGCATGGCCGTTTTTGATGAAGGCATTGGATTTTAGCACAGAAGAAGCTGCGAGCTCGGCATCTGGCTTGGTACCTGTTACAAAAAAGCACGGAGCAGATATTCGCATTGACAATTGCGTGCAATGGAATATTGATTACGGACAAATGGGAGTAGGAGGTGATACTTCTTGGGGACGACGTGTTCATCCCGAATATACCCTGCCAGCGAATCGTAAGTACCGCTATACATTTACAATTGAACCTAAAAAACATTAAACTATGCAGTTCATAACTTTTATTGCGTTTACCGCACTTGTGGCTCTTGTTTCTTATATAAAAAGCAAGGGAACTAACGAAAAAACCTCCGACGGATACTTCTTAGGAGGAAGAAGTTTAACAGCTTGGGTGATTGCAGGTTCTCTGCTCTTGACCAATCTATCAACAGAACAGATCGTTGGTCTTAACGGAGCGGCATTTAAAGAAGGGATTCTCGTGATGGCCTGGGAGACTTTGGCAGCCATAGCAATGGTGGTAACGGCTATAGTGTTATTGCCGAGGTATTTAAAGCAAGGAATAACTACCGTGCCTCAATTTTTAGCATCTCGTTATGATAAAACCACCAAAACATTGGCATCAGCCTTGTTTTTATCAGGATACATGATTGTATTGCTCCCCATAGTGCTCTACACTGGGGCGCTGGCATTAAATTCGATGTTCGATGTGCCGGGAATTTTGGGGGTATCTAAAACTGTAGGACTCTGGATAACGGTATGGGCAATAGGAATCATTGGTAGTATTTACGCCATTTTTGGCGGATTACGTGCCGTGGCAATTTCTGATACAATTAACGCTATTGGGTTGCTTGTCGGAGGCTTGCTGATTCCGGTTTTTGGTCTATTACTCATAGGAAACAACAGTATTATTACCGGAATGGAAGTATTGTTAACAGAGGTTCCTGAAAAATTTAACAGTATCGGTGACCACAAAGCATCGGTCCCTTTTTCAACGATTTTTACTGGAATGATGCTGGTGCAGCTTTTTTATTGGGGTACCAACCAGGCCATCATCCAGCGAGCGCTCGGAGCTAAGAATTTGAAGGAAGGACAAAAGGGATTGATGTATGCCGCAGCGATTAAAATTATAGGTCCCTTAATTGTGGTGCTTCCTGGTATCATAGCGTTTTACCTATTTGGTGATTCCTTGACCAATGGAGATGAGGCGTACCCGGAGTTGGTAAAAAAAGTACTTCCTCCGGGGTGGGTAGGGTTTTTCGCCGCTACCTTATTCGGAGCTATATTATCGTCCTTTAATTCTGCTTTGAATTCTTCAGTGACCTTGTTTGGCGTAGATATTTACAAATCTCATATCCGCAAGGATGCCAGTGAAGCACAAATGGTAAAAGCCGGGAAGAAGTTTGGGGTAGTGTTGGCAATTGTTGCCATGTGTGTTGCACCGTTGCTGTTGTATGCAGGTTCAATTTTTTCCTATTTGCAGGAAGCAAACGGAATTTACTCAATTCCCATACTAACAGTGATAGTGGTGGGGTATTTTACGAAAAGAGTTCCTGCAATCGCTGCCAAAATAGGGATCGTTTCAGGGTCTTTATTGTACATTTTAAGTCAATTTATTCTTAAACCTTATGTAGTAGGAGAGGATAATTACCCTCATTTTTTACACGTAATGGCTATACTTTTTGTTTTGAATGCACTGATAATGCTGTTGATAGGAAAGTGGTATCCTAGGAAGGAAGCCTTCGAATTAAAGGATGTTAAAAAGGTAGATTCCAAACCTTGGAACATGGCCTATACCTTTGGAGCAGTAATTTGTGTAATCGTAGTGTGTATCTATATCTATTTCTCATAGTTATGAATGAAACCTTAAAAAATATTGTAAAGCAACAATTTAAACAGCGTTTTAAATCGAGTCCTATGCTCGTATTTTCGCCGGGCAGAATTAATTTACTGGGAGAACATACAGATTACAATCAAGGTTTTGTATTTCCTGCTGCTATTGATAAAGGTATTGTAATGGCTTTGGGGAAAACCGACGAAGCGACTAGCGCTTTGGTGGCATTGGACAAGAATGAAACCTATCGCTTTTCGGTTGACCAGGTAGAACCTAGTGAATTAGGAGGTTGGGAAAACTACTTGTTGGGCGTAGTTGCTGAAGTTCAAAAACAACGTCGAATTAACAGTAATTTTAAAGTGGTGTTTGCAGGGACCATACCTTTTGGAGCTGGATTATCATCGTCAGCGGCATTAGAAAATGCTTTGGCACTAGGGCTTAATCTCTTATTCGACTTAGGGATCCCTAAACGAGAACTCATTCGAATTTCACAAAGAGCCGAGCATAATTTTGTAGGTGTAAAATGTGGAATCATGGATCAATATGCTTCGATGTTCGGAAAGAGAAATCAGGCCATGTTATTGGATTGTAAATCCTTGCAAGCGCAGTATTTTTCATTGAATTTACCAACCTACACTTTTGTACTCTTGAATACGCATGTGAAACACAGCTTGGGTGATAGTGCTTACAATCAACGAAGAGAGGCCTGTGAGTCGGTAGCGGCTGCATTGGGAACCGCTTCGCTGCGCGATGTATCACTTGATATGTTGGAAAGGGTGCAAGGAGAATTACCGTCGAATTTTGTGCAAAAAGCCGAATATGTGGTTGAAGAAAATGCTCGGACAGCACAAGCGGCTCAAGCCTTATTGGCCAAAGACTACGAAGGCTTTGGTCAACTCATGTTTGCCACCCACAAAGGACTGTCTGAAAAGTACGAAGTGAGTTGTGACGAATTGGATTTTCTCGTTGAGGAGGCGGAGAAATTTAATGGTGTACTCGGAGCTCGAATGATGGGGGCTGGTTTTGGAGGTTGTACGCTTAACCTAGTACATAAGGAAGTAAAGGAAGATTTTATCGTTGCATTGTCTCAAGCGTATCAAAAACGTTTTCAGGTAGCACTTTCAGCTTACACCGTGCAACTCTGTGAAGGGACTCGCTTACTCGATAATAAATAAATTGCAAAATTAGAATATGTTGTTACCAGAAAAATCACACAAAAGGCGAAACATCCTTACGGATGAATGGGTGTTAGTTTCACCACATCGCGCCAAACGACCATGGCAAGGGCAAAAAGAAACTCCGGCGATCCCCGAAGCTACTTATTACGATCCTAGTTGTTATTTATGTGCCGGAAATAAGCGAGCAAATGGGACAAAAAACCCATTGTATAAGGGAACTTATGTTTTTACGAACGATTTTGCTGCATTGAATATGGATTGTGAAACCGAAGGAGTTCGGGAAGGATTGTTTCAAACTCAAGTAGAAAAAGGGATCTGTAGAGTTGTTTGTTTTAGTGAAGATCATTCAAAAACATTGGCAACGATGCAAGTAGCGGAAATTTCAGCAGTGGTCGCTTTATGGCAAACTGAATACGAAACTTTAGGAGCGCATTCCGATATTAATTACATCCAAATTTTTGAGAATAAAGGAGCCGTTATGGGCTGTAGTAACCCACACCCTCATGGTCAAATATGGGCACAATCAAGTTTGCCAAATGAGGTGGTTAAAAAAGAAAAAACTCAAAAAGACTATTATGGAGCTCGGAAGGAAAGCTTATTGCAAGCCTATTTAGAAAGTGAAATGACCCTGCAAGAACGCATCTTATACGAGAATGATTTTTGTGTTGTTTTAATACCCTTCTGGGCAGTATGGCCTTACGAAACGATGATTGTACCGAAAAAACAGCAGGAAGCGATTACAGAAATGTCTGAGGAAGACCGCTGGTATTTTGCAGAGGCAATTCAGGTAATTACCAAGGCCTACGATCGTTTGTTTAACTGTTCATTTCCTTATTCTAGTGGTATACATCAAGCACCTACTAATGGAGAAACTCATGATTACTGGCATTGGCATATGAGTTTTTACCCTCCATTATTACGCAGTGCTACTGTGAAAAAATTTATGGTAGGCTATGAAATGTTTGGGATGCCACAACGCGATATCACAGCCGAAATGGCCGCCGAGAAGTTAAGATCGTGTATTAAAGTTGAAAAGGAATCCTGTAGTAAGTAGCGTAGCTACTATTTTATTAGTATTTTAGAGTGTCAGAAACGCAATTGTCATATATGATGAAAAGAATTATTGGAGTAGTGCTCCTCAGCATTTTTTTGCTTGGTTGCCAAACGACAGAAACCCCTGTCGTAGATTATGAAAAGGATAAAAGTGAAATTTTAGCCGTGATGAAAGCTCAAGAAAAAGCTTGGTCTAATCATGATTTAGAAGGCTTTATGCAAGGGTATTGGAAAAGTGATTCCTTGAAGTTTTTTGGTAGTAATGGAGTGACTACCGGTTGGGAAAAAACCTTGAGTAATTATAAAAAAGGATATCCGACTAAGGAGTATTCCGGAACTTTGAAATTTACCATCCACGATGTTTCTGAAATAACCCCAGGAGCCTATTCGGTAATGGGGGAATATCATTTGACGAGAACCATGGGAGCTGCCAACGGAGTTTTTATGATTATCTTCAAAAAAATTGACGGACAATGGAGAATAATAGCAGATACTTCATGTTAGAAGTCTGTTTTGAATAAGTAACAAAAATTAAGAGATCTGCTGATCTCTTTTTTTATTCTATGAACATACAAGAAGTTTATCAAAAAGCCATCGCTTTTGCGGGAACACAACATAAAAATCAACTCGTACCCGGCAGCTCATCCAACTACGTAGTGCATTTGTCAAATGTAGCTATGGAAGTGTTAGTAGCCCATAAAGCCAATCCAGATTTTAACCTAGTTTATGCGGTTCAAGTAGCCCTGCTGCACGATGTGTTAGAAGATACGGATACCAGTTATGAATGCTTGCAAAAGACTTTTGGAAATGCTGTAGCTTCTGGCGTACTGGCATTGACGAAAAATGAAGAGCTAATTTCGAAACCCCTACAAATGCGTGATAGTTTGCAGAGAATCCGCCAGCAACGCAAAGAGGTAAGCATCGTAAAATTGGCCGATAGAATTACCAACCTTCAAGAACCGCCACCTCATTGGACGGAAGAGAAAAAGCAAAATTATTTGCATGAAGCAAAAGAGATAGCTACGACGCTGGGAGAAGCAAATGAATATTTACATCAGAGGATTTTAGAAAGAATGGAAGTTTATCAAGGTTTTATAGGATGATTTTGGTCTGATTTTTGAAATCGTTAACTAAAAAACGATGAGAAAATTTGTACAAATTTGTTTAACTTTTTGTGTGGCTCAATCTCTTTTTAGCCAGGAAGTAGCACAGTGTAAGGCGCCCCAATGTGCTGCGGGTTCTAACGTTATTATAAAAGCAGCTACAGAAAAGAATGGTGATATTCAGGTAACTCTAGTGAATTGTACTAGCGATACGCTCGTAGTTTTTGGCGGATATTCTGGGAAAATACGTTTTAACAAAGAGATTCAGGACAATAACGGTAGTTGGAAACCCTATGATCAAGAAAGTAAGTATGCTTATTGGTGTGGAACTGGTTTGCGTTCTTTGACCATCCCTAGCAATTACTGTACGCGAGAAAGTTATGAGCAATCCAGATTTAAAGGCAGTTTTAAAACTAAAATTAGATTCTCATTTGTACTTGATCAGAAGGTCGTTTATTCAAATCCCCAAACGGCAATGGTGAATAAAAAACTACTATTAACACCAGAAGACCGCAGTATAAATGCTTTAAAGAAGGATTTAAAGACCCCCGAACGGCTCACAAAACAACAGAAAGACAACTACGTGAATCAAGTTGTGCTACATAGGTTTAGCAAAGGAGACCATCGTCAGGCCTATGAAGATTTAAAAAACTATAAAAGCTTGCTAGCACCCGGTGAATTTCGAGCATTGGAGTTAGCCTTATTGAGTAAGTACGTTGGAGCAGCAAAGAACCTAAGCAGATTAGAAAGGGCTTTGTTGGCGAGTAAAATTATTGCTGTTTGCGAAAGGTTGATCGAGGTAAATTACCCAAGAAAGAAACGCGTTCAACAGTATCGAAAATTCTATACCCAACATCTGTTAACGGCTGAAGAATTTCAAAGAATGAACCCGACGTCTGCTCTTTACCAGTTAGTTGTTTTAAAAGAGTCGAGGTTGACCAATACAGAAGTTGTGCTTCGATTTAAAGCCAAATAAAAAATGCCCTAGGCTAGTGAGCTAGGGCATTTTTTTATAAACTTTTACATTTTTGTCGTAACCAACTGGTCTCTTCCTCATTTAAATGGGGCGTGAGTTGAGTCAACACGTGTTCGTGGTACTTGTTTAACCAGTTAATTTCTGCAGTGGTAAGTGCAGTGGTATCTATTAATTGAGTATCGATATAACAAAGCGTCAATGCCTCGAAACCTAAGAAGGTGCCAAAACTTGTTTGATTGACTTCTTTTGAGACTACGATGTTTTCTGTACGAATTCCAAATTCATTGGCAACGTAGCATCCAGGTTCTATAGTGGTCAATTGCTTTGCTAAGTGTGGAGTGGTACCTCTTGCAGTCGTAGCTCCTGTCGCAAAACCTTGAGCAGGTTCGTGTACCATCCCAAAACTTCCGATTCCGTGTCCGGTTCCATGTGGATAGTTCATTCCTTGCTTCCACAAGTGAACTCGGGCAAAAGCATCGAGTTGTGCTCCAGTTGTTCCCAGCGGAAATTCTATTTGCTCGAGCTCTATATATCCTTTTAATACACCTGTGTAGGCGGTGATGATTTTTTCAGTTGGAGTACCTCCTAACCAGATAGTTCTGGTGATATCTGTAGTTCCGTCTTGGTATTGACCTCCACTATCGACGAGTAAAATACCTTCATTACTAACAATTGCCGATCCTTCTGAAGGAGCGGTATAATGAATGATGGCACCGTTACCTTTATATCCAACGATGGCGGCAAAAGACTCTCCGGTATAGTATTCTTGTTGCTGTCTGAAGCTGTTGAGTTTTCGACCGATTTCGTATTCCGATAGGGTTTGTTTTTTCAACGTTTTTTCTAACCATATGAAAAATTTGGTCAAGGCAACTCCGTCTTTGATCATACAGTTTTTAGCACCTTGAATTTCAACCTCATTTTTGATGGCTTTCAATTCTTTTACCAATGAGTTTTCAAAAGCGAAACGTCCTTGGATAGCTTCAAAACAAGCGTAGTTCAGGCTCGCAGCATCGGTAAGTACCGTTGTATTCGCGTCCAAACTTGGCAGATAAGTAGCGATAGCATCGTAATTCTGTACTTCGATTCCCAACTTTTGAAAAGCCTTTAAAGCTCCTTGGTTAAAACGATCTGTGTTGCAGAATAGTACAGTCGTTGTTACGCCTACCAGTGCGTAAGCCGTTACTAGGGGTGTAAAATCGACATCCCTTGATCGTATGTTAAAGAGCCAAGCAATCTCGTCTAAAGAAGAAAATAGGTAGTAGTCTGCATTTTTTTCTTTGAGAACTTCCTGTACTTTCTGTAGTTTAGAAGCAGTGGTTTCACCACTGAACTCTAAAGGATGAATGTCTACGGCAAAGTTTGGCAACGCAGGTCGGTCTGTCCAAAGTGTTTTTGCAAAGTGTGGACAATTTGTGATTTGTTGATTCTTTTGAGCAGTAAAGCTTTGTAGGTAAGTGATCTGCGCCTTAGAAAACTGACGGTAATCCAAACCTATACTGCTGTTCGCAGCCAGCAATTCAGTTAGCCAAGCTACGTGTTCAGGTGCGTGCGGAATGGATTGCTTAAAGAGCGTAACAGGTGTGTCTTTACACTCATCTTCAAACTGAAGAAAATAACGAGAATCTGTCCACAGCGCGGCGATTTCTTGCGTTACGACTAAGGTACCTGCTGATCCTGTAAATCCAGAAAAATAGGTGCGTAACTTCCAATGGTCTGCCACGTACTCCGATTGATGCGGGTCAGTAGAGGGTATAATAAAGGCATCTAATTGATTAGATGCCATGTATTGTCTAAGTGCTTGTAAACGTTGTGCAATCATACTAAAAGTGATTATGAGAACATTTTCGCAACTTTTTCAGCCTTTCTGCTTTCACTGTAATCGTAGAAGCCTTCTCCTGACTTTACTCCTAACTTTCCTGCCATCACCATATTTACTAATAGTGGACAAGGTGCGTATTTTGGATTTTTAAATCCGTCGTACATAACATTTAAGATAGATAAGCAAACGTCCAATCCAATAAAATCGGCTAATTGTAAAGGTCCCATTGGGTGTGCCATACCTAATTTCATCACTGTATCGATCTCGGCAACACCTGCAACACCGTTGTAAAGTGTTTCGATAGATTCATTGATCATAGGCATTAATATTCTATTTGCCACGAATCCTGGATAGTCATTTACTTCAACAGGAACTTTATTGATTTTTTTGGTAAGGTCTACAATTACTTCCATCACTTCATCAGTAGTGTTGTACCCGCGAATAATTTCAACCAATTTCATAATTGGCACTGGGTTCATGAAGTGCATACCAATAACCTTTTCAGGACGAGAAGTCGCCGCTGCTATTTGCGTAATAGAAATTGATGAGGTGTTGGTAGCCAATATAGTATCAGGTCCGCACGCAGCATCTAAATCTTTGAATATTTTTAATTTTAAGTCTACATTCTCGGTAGCAGCTTCCACGATCAAACCGACGTTTTGAACACCTTCTTGAACAGAGGTAAAGGTAGTGATGTTTGCTAGTGTCGTGTTTTTATCAGTCTCAGTGATTTTTTCTTTGGCAACCATTCTGTCTAAATTCTTAGTAATGGTAGCAAGACCTCTGTCTAAAGCAGCTTGTGAGATGTCTATTAATTGTACTTGATATCCGAATTGTGCAAAAGTATGGGCAATACCATTCCCCATAGTTCCAGCTCCGATAACAGCGATATTTTTCATAAATGTAGTATTTAGTGTGTTTATTTTTTGTGTATGTTTTACTTTTTGAAACAATCAATTATTTGATGTGCAACGCGCAGTGCTTCCGTTCCTTGACGCAGTGAAACGATAGGGGTCGTATTGTTGTGAATAGCGTCTGCAAAAGATTCTAACTCGTCCAAAATTGCATTGTTGGCAGTCACTTTCGGATTTTCGAAATAGATTTGTTTTTTAACACCTTCGGCATTTTGTAAAATCATGGCAAATTCACCAGGTTTTTCAGGAGCGTCTTTCATTTTTACCACCTCTGATTTCTTTTCTAAAAAGTCGACAGAGATATAGGCGTCTTTCTGGAAAAATCGAGACTTACGCATGTTCTTCATAGAAATACGACTTGCGGTAAGATTGGCAACACAGCCGTTTTCAAATTCGATTCGGGCATTGGCAATATCCGGAGTCTCCGAAATAACTGAAACCCCGCTAGCATTTACGGATTTAACCTTTGATGGTACTACCGATAGAATGATATCGATATCGTGGATCATCAAGTCTAATACTACAGGAACGTCTGTACCTCTCGGGTTAAATTCTGCCAAACGATGTGTTTCGATGAACATCGGAGAGTCGATAAGGTCTTTAACTGCTGTAAAAGCAGGGTTAAAACGCTCCACATGTCCTACTTGTCCACGAACGTGGTATTGGCTAGCCAAAGTTCTGATTGCTTCAGCTTCTTGCAAGGTATTCGTTATCGGTTTTTCGATAAATATATGCTTCCCTTTTTTGATAGCTTCTTGAGCACAGTCAAAATGAGAAAGAGTAGGAGTAACGATATCAACAACATCAACGGCATCGATCAAAGATGCTACGGAATCAAATAAGGTATAGCCAAATTCGTCGGCAACTTTTTGAGCGTTTTCTGTAAACGGGTCGTAAAATCCAACCAATTCGTATTTCTCCGATTGTTGTAATAAACGCAGGTGTATTTTTCCGAGGTGACCTGCTCCTAAAACTCCAGCTTTTAACATATAGTAAATTGTTTTAGTTACCGAGAAGTACCGTGGGGTTCGAAAGGCTACGCCGCAGTGTCCCGGTAGTGAAAGTGTTATTAATGCGCTATAGATTTTTAAAAATCAACGCTAACAAAGATACACTTTTAAAGATATTTATTCCTATTTTTGAGCCACTGAAATTAGGCAATTTAGTGAGAGATACAACCAAACATCAAGGGCTTAGAAATCAATTGGCCAACGTATTGGAAGCGAAGGGGATTACAGATGATCGCGTACTCGCTGCAGTGCGTAAAATTCCCAGACATTTATTTATCGATAGTAGTTTTGAAGAGCACGCTTATCAAGACAAGGCATTTCCTATAGCAGCAGATCAAACCATTTCTCATCCGTATACCGTGGCTTTTCAAAGTCAAGTGTTGGAAATTAGTCCGGGTGAAAAGGTCTTGGAAATAGGTACGGGATCAGGGTATCAAACAGCGGTGTTATTGGAGTTGCAAGCAGAGGTGTTTACTATTGAACGTCAGCATGAGTTGTTTAGAAGAACCAAGCTCTTTTTACCTAAAATTGGATATCGCCCTAAGCGATTTGTTTTTGGTGATGGTTACAAAGGACTTCCAGAAGAAGCTCCTTTTGACAAGGTAATCGTTACGGCAGGTGCTCCTTATGTACCCAAAGCTTTGCTAGCGCAGGTTAAAGTAGGAGGGAAATTATTGATTCCTGTAGGCGAGGGAGCGCAAATAATGACCTTGTTCATCCGAAAAAGCCCTAAAGAGTTTGAAAAATACGAACTGGGCGATTTTAAGTTCGTCCCCATGTTAAAGAAGAAAAATTAGTAGAATGTTGCGATTAGAACAAAGCCATAAGCCCTTTGTAGTGCTTATGACTTTGTAAGCTCGGTTTTTATTCCAGCTTAGGAATTGTTCTGAGCAGCTGCAGCGTCACCATTTTGGGCTGTCTCTAAAGTCATCGGTTCAGAGATATCAAACCAAAAGTGAAATTGCTTGTCTTTGTATTCTCTAGCGAGGTGTACATTCGGGCTGTTATTGGATATACGCCAGGTGTTGTTCTTTTCTTTCAACATGATCGTTCCTATCGTATCGAAATTTCCCGTTGTCGTGTCCAATATGCTAAATTTAAGACCAAATTCACTGGTGCTAAAAGCGCAACTTCCCGAAGCTTTCGCTTCGATATAATTATCAGCACTGGAATTGTAGGGCAACAAATCGTCCCAATTTCCTGTGGCGTTCATACAGTGATGCGCTGTTACTGAAACGCGCATGAGTTGTCCTTGTTTGGTTTTGTTGGTGATGTGGATAAAAGCTCCTTTTCCCATGATAGTTAGAATTTAAGGTTAGTACTCGTGTTTTTTGAGAGAACAGCTCTCTTATTACCTCTAAATTCGCATTTTTTTGAGAATAAAAATATGTCGCCTTATATCATCTGTTAGAAAAGTTGAAGGAATAAAAAAATCCGCTCAAAAGCGGATTTATTGAATTTGAATTGAGTAAACAACTATTCAGCTACTGTTGTTTCAGCAACAATAACTTCTTGTTGTTGTGACTGTTGTTTCGTTTGTTTGGTTTGTTGTGCTAAACCACAAGGGCTTGTACTTCCACAAGAAGAAAAACCTAATAAACTAACTGTACAAATTGCAATAAATACTACTTTTTTCATTATTTAATAATTTAAAGGAATCAAATATACATATTTCTGATTAATTTATCAGAATCTTCTTTCGAATCTATAACGTTGAGTGCAATCATTTTATTTTGCACGCTTGAAATTAATTCTTCTGTCATCGGGGTTCCGTCGTTCCATTCAGTAATCGATAGCCATTCTTGAATGTCGTTCAATTGCTGTTCGTAGCGAACGGAAAGCGTTTGGTCAATTTGGGGAATCGATTTAAAATCTCGAGTACAAGCGTTGATGATATTCAACACTTTTTGTACTTCTTCAAAGTTCGATTCGAGCACTTCATCTCTAACGGCCACCACAAAACAAGGCCATGGAGTAGGGCAATCACCAAGTCGTCTAAAAGTACCGTTATCTACGAGGGGTTTGGTGGTAAAGTGTTCCCACATAAAATAATCTGCGCTGCCGTCGGTTAGGGCAGCAATACCTCCTTGTAAATCGCCGACTACCTTAAATTTGAGCTCGTCAAGGTTCCAACCTCTGTTATGAGCATTTACTATAGCCATCAAATGCGATCCGGAACCGTACCTGCTAATCGCAATAGTCGCCTTCTCCAGATCGTCGATGTGCTGAAACTTTGATTTAGCACCGACGTGAATCCCCCAAATAAGTGGGCTTTTGACAAAGGTTTGCGTTATTTTTGACGGGTTACCGTTGATGATATCTTTGATGATTCCTTCGGTAAGGACAATGGCGATATCGATCTCACCAGAGCGCAAAGCTTTGCACATAGCACCAGTTCCGCCGGGAAAATCTTTCCAGCGGAGATTGATGTTTTCTTTGGTGTATGATTTGTTTTTTAAAGTAATGTACCAAGGATAGTTAAAGTGCTCTGGTACACCACCAACTTTTAAGTTCAGCATCTATTCTGCTAATTTATCAAGTGTATAACGAATTAAATCTTCTACTGTCTGACCTGGATTTTCACTAAAGGTTCCGTTGGCTCTATTTGCAATGATAGCATTCATCGAGGCCGCGCGGTGACCTAGTAGTTTCGCTAGTCCGTAAATGGCAGAAGTCTCCATCTCTAAATTGGTAATTCGGTGTGCTCCGTGAGCAAAGCTGTCAATTTTAGCATTGAGGTCAGCGTCTTGCAATTCGAGGCGTAATACACGTCCTTGTGGTCCGTAAAATCCACCGGCAGTAGCTGTGATTCCTTGAACTACTTTTTCAGATGACAATTGTGCTCCTAAACTCGCATCGTTCGAAATGACGATAGGACGAGACTTGTGAGGATGCCATTGCGTATGTGCTATAAAGGCCTCTTCCAAATCTGGGTTCGCAATACTGTCAATTTGATACGAGTGCATCATCCCGTTTAAATCGAGCGCGTGAGAACTCAATAAAAATGAATCGACAGGAATGTCAGCTTGTAGCGATCCGGAAGTTCCAATTCTCGTAATTGATAACTGCGTATGTGTTTCTTTAACAGTTCTCGTAGTTAGGTCAATGTTGACTAAAGCGTCAAGTTCGTTAAGTACGATGTCAATATTATCAGGACCGATACCTGTTGAAATAACGGTTAGTCGTTTTCCTTTATAGGTACCAGTGGTAGTTTTGAATTCTCTTTTTTGAGTAGTGAATTCTATATGGTCAAAATGTTTAGTTACTTTGTCAACTCTATATTGATCTCCAACAAAGATAATATCGTTAGAAATGTGTTCTGGTCTTAAGTTAAGGTGATAAATACTTCCGTCGGCATTTAAAATGAGTTCAGAGTGTTTAATATTCATTTACGATGTAATTTTGAGAAGCTTGTTTGTATCTGTTAAGTACAAGTAGCTGTATTTTTTCGAACCGCCAAGATACGAAAAATCAGAACGTATTTGTGCATAGTAGTTTAATTGGTTTTCCAAAACGGCTTTTCCTTTTTCACTCAGTGTTACCGGATTGAATTTATCAAAGAGTCCTTTTAGCTGGGTGAGTTTGTTAAAGTATTGACTATCACCGAATCCGTAGTTGCCTTGATTTCGTAAAATGCCACCGACGAATTGGTGTTCTGAAGTGAAATTTTCTTGGGTAGCCAGTTGAAGAATTTGATTTTCTAGTTTATTCAAACCATTTTTAATAGACGGAAAGCGCTGTAAATGGGCAATGATTGCCTCGTGAAGATAGGTAAAGGCAGAGTTCTTATTCAGTTGAAGTGCCGTTTCTAGACGCAGCGGACTATCGGAGCAGTACAATTGCCACATATAATCTGCAAATTCAATATCGTCTTGACTGAGTGTTTTTCGATTGTCATAATGGTTTTGTAGCTCTTCATCGCTCAATTCTGCCAGTCCAAAAAGACCTTCACGAGTCGTCAATGAACCACTACATACCAAAGAAATCTGCCTGTTTTTTCGGTAGCGTTTTAACCAACTGATAACGGCCAGCATGTTAATCTGACAAAACAGATCGTATTCAAACCACAGTACAATTTCATCTTGTTCTTTTTGATTACACAATTTCCGGTATTCTTTTACCGTTAAATCTATAAACGTTTGTTTGGGCGTTTTGTAAGCTTGACTAAAAAAGTCATAGCGCGTTTTCCAAAAGCTTTCACTTCCGACGTCCATGATGGTTTTTCCTTCGCAGAGCATTTCTCTCCAAGTGACAATGGTGCCTGAGAAGTTGAGTTTTTTTAGGAGATTTGTGGTGCAGTCACCATTAGTGATGTGTAATTTTAAAGATGCCATATTTCTGGGGATTAGTAATAGTTCTTAACAGTTACAGTATAAACGAGCAATTCTGGTAAAAAGTACTAGTGTGCTCATTTTTAACATTTTGTAATATTAAGAGAAAAAAATATAAAAACAAAAATGCCGAGAAAATTTTCTCGGCATTTTTGTTTTATCCGCCCACGCGCTTTACGCGAAAGCCTTTATCTTTTAGGAGTTCCATGATGTTGTCTCGGTAATCTCCTTGAATGATAATCTGATCGTCTTTAAAACTACCACCAACACCCAAATGTGTTTTGATTTCCTTAGCTAGCTTTTTGAAATCGCTTGTAGCTCCTGTATAACCAGCTAAAATCGTTACGGGTTTTCCTTTGCGTTTTTCGTATTTACACAGTATAGGATCGTCCTGCATCCAGATGTCTGGCTTGGTTTCTTCCGGTTGCTCTTCAAATTGATGTTCCGGAAAAAGGTTTTTTAATTGATCTTGTAAATCCATCTTACTTGATTAATCCCAGTTCGCGTAAACGCTCGTTTAAGAATTCTCCAGCGGTGATGTCTTCGAATTGTTTTGGGTTATTCTCGTCCACACAATTGTCTAATACATCTAACTTCATTTCTGAAATTGGGTGCATAAAGAAAGGAATAGAGTACCTTGAAGTTCCCCATAATTCTTTCGGAGGATTTACCACGCGGTGAATAGTTGACTTTAATTTATTGTTACTGTGACGTGATAGCATGTCACCAACATTAATCATTAATTCATCAGGCTGAGCGATAGCGTCAATCCACTCTCCTTCGTGGTTTTGAACTTGTAATCCTTTTCCGTGAGCTCCCATTAACAAGGTAATTAAGTTGATATCACCGTGAGCCGCTGCACGAACTGCACCTTTAGGCTCTTCCTGAATTGGAGGGTAGTGGATAGGACGTAAAATACTATTTCCATTTTTGATATATGCATCGAAGTAAGTCTCTTCTAAGCCCAAGTGCAATGCGAGTGAACGCAATACGTATTGCGCAGTCTTTTCTAACATTCTATAAGCCTGCTTTCCTACTTCATTGAATTTAGGTAATTCATTAACAGAAACGTTTTTTGGATATTCCGCCTCTAATGCTGGATCGTCTTCAACGTATTGTCCAAAATGCCAAAACTCTTTTAAATCACCTTCTTTCTTTCCTTTTGCAGATTCCTTTCCAAATGAAACATAACCTCTCTGTCCTCCAATTCCAGGAATTTCGTACTTCTGCTTCACATCTAAAGGCAGTTCAAAGAAGTTTTTGATCTCTTCGTATAAATCGTCAACTAATTTGTCGTCAAGGAAGTGACCTTTCAAAGCGACAAATCCGATATTTTCATAAGCATTCCCTATCTCGTTGATGAACTTTTGTTTACGAGCTTCATCTCCAGATAAAAAGTCTTGTAAATTTACACTTGGAATTTTATTCATTGTTAATAAGTTTTATTTTTTACGCTGTAAAGGTAGTGAAATCAAGCGTATGAAGGAAAATTACTTATTAACAATTGGGATCATATACGAGAGCGTATAGAAGAATCCAAAACCAGTATTCGTTTCAAATACACGGTTAAATCCTGGTGCATACAAGGTTTTAAAGTTGCTCTGGTCATCTACGCTCAACATAATTTTATACGAAAATCCACCGCTCACGTACAAGTTCTTTAAGGTTTCTACTTTGATACCTAGCTGAAATTCAGTCCAGTGTGCCATAAGTCCTGATTCTGCTCTGGGTGTGGTAACTGGTATACTTGGAAAGTAAATAGGGGTATTGGTTGAGCCTGTTGTTACGTTAGGGGTGTAGCTGTCTAAACTGTGTTCAAAGAGCGCCAAACCATAACGAAATCCTACAAAAATTTCATTGGTCATGTCGAGCCAATTCTTGTAGGCATTGTAATTTACTCCGACTCTCATAAAACTTCCCTTCGAACTCGAGGTCAGAAAATCTTCAAAAGAAGTCTCTTTTTCATACCCCATTTCAGCAGCTACATACCAGCTTTTGCTAATGCGATAATCTCCCACGATTTCCAAACCGCTGTAACTTTTATCGACAAAAGACAAGGTGGGTTTGCTCAGGTCAACTCCAAGTCGAATTCCATAGGCTGTTTTGTATTGCGTGCTGTCTTTTGGAGTGCTGTTTTGCTCTTTTTTTTGAGCAAAACTCGACGAAATAATACTCAAAAAGACGGTGATACTAATGATATATTTTAACATGAGCTCGTGATTGATTGTCGATGGTGTTTACATCGGTTGGTGTAAGTGATTGAATCCAAGTACCCGAAGGGGCAGTTACCGTAACATTGTTAAAAATATAGCGGTAACCGCAGGAACGAGAAACGTATTCCTCCTGGGCTTTGTAGTTGATGGTGAGGGTGCTGATTTGATTGTTGGCAACCTTTCCGTCTACCTCGTTGATTTTTAAAGTGTATACCGTGGTCGTCGCTGCACTGTTTAAGGGAATGGCTATAGAGTCCAAACTCTGGTTAATGACCAGACTGTCTGTTTTTCCTTGAGCAATAATCGATAAACGCGAAACGTTTTTGGTTTTTGTTTGGTCACTATTGTCATAAAATCGAAGTACTAGGTTAGGAGTTACCGGAGAAGACGTACAAAAATCATCTTTCTCACAACTGGTGAGTCCGAGCAGTGCTAGAATGCCGAGGTAGAATATTTTTTTCATGTAGAACTTACTTTTCGAATAGTACAACTGTTTCTATGTGTGCCGTGTGTGGAAACTGATCTACTAAACTTATTTTTTTGATTTGATATCCTGCCGCCATGAGCTCTTCTGTATCACGAGCCTGGGTTGCAGGGTTACAAGATACATAAACCATGCGGTCAGCATTTAAATTTATGATTTTTTTAAGTGTTTTTGGAGCGATACCAGCTCGGGCAGGATCTAAGATAATCGTGCGGATTTTGTTGCGGTATTTCGGGTGCTCCTGTAAAAATTTTCCTACGTCGGCAGCAAAAAATTCAACGCCAGTTATATTGTTACGCTTCGCATTTTTGCGAGCATCTTTAATGGCTGCAGCCACAATATCTACACCGATAATTTGGGTGTTTGTAGCGCGTGAAGCAATAATCTGACCGATGGTTCCTGTACCGCAAAACAAATCCATGACAACGGTATTGTCAATTGCTTCTTTATTTTCTAAAGCGTAGTCTACAACTTTACTGTACAGTTTTTCTGCAGATTTTGGGTTGGTTTGAAAAAAGCTTTTCATGCTGATTTCAAAATTTAAATCGAGTAATTGCTCTACAATTTTTTCTTTACCGTAAATCAATTCGATGCTTCCGCTAGTAGCAATCGTACGATCACCTATTTCATCATTGATAGTATGGAGAAAACCAGCAACGCGATCTCCAAATAAAGAAACCAAATACTGAGCAAAAGCATCCAAGTCAAATTGTTTTAATCCGTTAGAGGTAGTTACCAGGTTAAACAAAAGTTGATTGGTTTTGTATGATTTTCGCACCACAAAATAGCGGAAAAAACCTTCTTTTCTCGGAGCGTGCCAAGGTGCTAATGTCGTGTTTTCACAATAGTTCCTGATCTTGTGTAGGTTTGCTTCTAGCGCTTCGTCAAAAAGACCGCTGTCGGTGTTTAAGTTTTCACCCATCCACCAAGTACCACGTCTCTTAAAGCCTAACGTGAATTCATCGACGTCTGATTTTTTCTCGGCATCGTACCCAATAGCAGAGAAGCTGTATTCCATTTTATTTCTGTAGTGGAACGTGCTCGGTGAGCTTACGAACTCGTCGAAATAGTCTTCGATGTCACTAACCTTTCCAATTTTTCGAAACAAATCCATGGTACTTTGGTATTTGTACTCGTGTTGTTTTTCTATTGGGAGTTTGATGTAGGGAGCTCCTGGGATTTCTTGATAAGGCATGTCTACTTCTTGATCAGAAGGTGTAAGTACCTCTAAAAGTTTGCATTCAGCATACTTCTTTTTTGATTTATCTACACGGGCTTTTACAAATTGTCCTGGCAATGTGTTCGGAACAAACACGACGAATTCTCCGTGCTCGTTTTTAATGCGTCCAATTCCCTTTCCACCGAAGGCGTAGTCTTCGATGAGAATTTCAATAGTTTCTCCTCGCTTCACAAATTTGTTGCGTTCTCTTCTTGGCATCTCTCGTTTAATTTATCGAATGCAAAATTAGAAAAGAAATTTTGTATGGATGCGTACCAAGTCTGATTTTAATTTTTTTCTAAGAAATTAGTGAACCTTTCTGTAGTTTTAACGTTCTGTGTGTAGAAAATACCATGAAAAATAAGCAAAACATATCAGAGGAAGCACTGATTCGAAAGTTTCAAAAAGGAGATTCAAAGGCTCTAGTGCCCTTGGTAAAGCGGTATCATAAACTATGGTGTGCATTGGCCTATGAAATTTTAAAGGATGCCGATTTGGCTAAAGACGTGGCTCAGGAAGCTTGGAAAGTGATAATAGCCAGTTTGCCCACGATAAGTGCAACAGTGAAATTCAAGGCTTGGGGGGCACGGATTGTGAAAAATAAGAGTATCGATGAGTTGAGGCGACAACTCCGACTGAGGGCTAGGCAGCAAGCCCTGTTGAGGACTGGTTTCAACTGGGAAGTAAACGAAGCGGAACGCATTGGGAAGGAAGAGCGATATCGGGCTGTACTTAAAGTATACAAAACACTTTCGGAAGAACACCGGCAGGTTCTTCGTTTGTTTTATGTCGACAAGTATTCATTGAAAACGATGGCTAGCCTGCTGGGAATATCAGAAGGGACCGTGAAATCTAGATTGTTTCACGCGAGAGAAAAGATTAAAAAAAACGTAAAAGTTACATAATATGAAAACAACAGAAGAAATAGATGCGTTAATCAAGGAAACCTTGACGCAAGAAGAAGCTAAATTTTATCAAGAATTGGAAGAGCAATCGATATGGCAAATGGTTTGGGGGCTGTTTGATGGTAAAAACAGATGGATTATGTTTGCCATGAATATCATGACCCTGGTGTTTTTTGGTTTATTTGTCTATTGCGTTTGGAAGTTTTTTCAGGCCGAAGAGTTAAAAGAACTACTCAAATGGGTTGGGGGAGCGGTGATTTTTATGTTGGGTGTCAGTATGTTAAAGGTTTTTGCGTGGTTGCAAATGGATAAAAATGCTATTTTAAGAGAAATCAAGCGATTAGAGTTACAAATACTGTCATTATCTTCAAAATTGTCCGACTAAGATTTTAAGAAACAACGAATATTTAGTAATTTGCGGGCTCTAGGGATGATTTCTCTCCCACGCTGCTTTTTCGAGTTCTTCGAAAGAATAAAGGTATAGTAGGAATGGTTATTTTATGAATTTTAAAAAAAATTAAAGAAATGGCTGTTTTAGAACAATTAACTTCACAGCAAGCAATCGATTTAGAAAACAAGTACGGAGCTCATAACTACCACCCATTACCAGTGGTATTGAGTAAAGGAGAAGGAGTGTTTGTTTGGGATGTTGAAGGAAAAAAGTATTACGATTTTTTATCTGCATACTCAGCTGTAAACCAAGGGCATTGTCATCCTAAAATTGTTGGAGCAATGGTGAATCAAGCACAGACCTTAACATTGACGTCAAGAGCGTTTTACAACGATATGTTAGGGCGCTATGAGCAATTTGCTACCGAATATTTTGGATTTGACAAATTATTACCGATGAATACTGGTGCTGAAGCAGTAGAGACGGCGTTAAAGATTTGTAGAAAATGGGCTTATGAAGTAAAGGGAATCGCCGAAAACGAAGCAGAAATTATCGTTTGTGAAAACAATTTCCACGGAAGAACAACAACGATCATCTCTTTTTCAAATGACCCTGTTGCAAGAAAGAACTTCGGGCCGTTTACCAATGGATTTATCAAGGTAGAGTACGATAACTTACAGGCTTTAGAAGAGGCGTTAGCATCGAGCAAAAACGTAGCTGGATTCATGGCTGAGCCAATTCAAGGAGAAGCTGGGGTTTACGTACCGTCAGAAGGGTATTTAGCAGCGGCAAAAGCGTTGTGTGAAAAGTACAATGTATTGTTTATTGCGGATGAGGTGCAAACTGGAATTGCGAGAACAGGAAAGTTATTAGCAGTACAACACGAGGAAGTGCAACCTGATATTTTAATCTTAGGAAAAGCATTGAGTGGAGGTGCATACCCTGTATCAGCAGTATTAGCTAATGATGACATCATGGGCGTTATTCGTCCTGGAAACCACGGTTCAACTTTTGGAGGAAACCCAATCGCAGCAGCAGTAGCGATGGCAGCTTTAGAGGTTGTAAAAGAAGAGAAGTTAGCAGATAATGCAGAGCGTTTAGGTAAAATTTTCCGCGAAGAGTTAGGGAATTTCGCTGAAGAGAATGAATTAGTTACTTTGGTACGCGGGAAAGGATTGTTAAATGCTGTTGTCATCAATGATACAGAAGATAGCGATACTGCTTGGAACATCTGTATGAAGTTACGTGACAACGGTTTGTTGGCAAAACCAACACACGGTAATATTATTCGTTTTGCTCCGCCATTAGTAATGAATGAAGAGCAGTTAAGAGATTGTATCGATATTATTAAGAGAACAATTTCAGAATATAAAAAATAAGCTGAGTAACAGTTATAGTGTAAAAGCAGTACCTTTAAAAGGTGCTGCTTTTTTAGTTGGTCAGTTCGTATACGTTGAGGTGTTTTCTGAGTAGGCCTGAAGGAGTGTTTTGATTGGCGTCAAAAACACGAGTATCTCCAAATAAGATAAAGCTGTCTTTGGCACGAGAAACAGCGACATTTAGCATGTTGGGCTTGTTGTCTCTGTCAAAGAACATCGTGCCTTCATCTTCATTGCTGTACACGGAGCTAAACAAAATAATACTGCGTTCTGCCCCTTGTAAGGCGTGTACAGTACCCAATTTGATATTGTTGATGTTGTAACCGGCTTCAGTGAGTGCTTTAGCGAGTTCTCCCTTTTGGCTGGCGAAAGGGGTAATGATTCCTAAAACTTCTTCAATTGCTGCTACTCCGTAGGCTTTTTGAATCACTTCTTTGTTTTGTTGTAGCCATAAAACGATGGCTTTTACCTCTTCAAGGTTACAGCGGCTATTGTATTTTCGTTCACTGATTCCGTTAACGTGATATGCAATCATGGATGGAAAGGCTTGGTCGTCACGCGCTGTCCCTTTCATGGGTTTTAGGATGCCTCCATAGGCCAATTCGTTACAAAAACCGATGATTTCATCATTACACCTTCGGTGCTCTAGTAGTATTAAACCGTTTTCAAGCTTGTCGTCCAGAGGAGTTGCGTATTCGCAGGCATTTTGTGTCATTTTCATGATACTACCGTTGGAAGCTAAAAAGCCGAGTCTGCTTAATTCGTCAAAGGTGTGTTCGTCTTCGAGTAGGTCTACGGTACTCAGATTTCCCAAGTCAATGCGTGGGGGGATGGCCCAAATAGGTTCAATTTGTTTTAAATCACCCACTACAAAAGCTTGTTGTGCGAGTGAAAATAAAGGAATACTAACTTCTGGAGTAACCTGTCCTGCTTCATCGATGATTAGCAAATCGATGAAATTGTACAGCGGTAAATAGTCAAACAGGGGTTTGCCTTCTTCACTTTCACCTCGAAACTGGCTGTAAACAAAATGTGATGGCGCTGTATAAAAGGTAGCGACAAAACAAGGGGTGAGCATGGCGCGACGCTTCCATTTGGTGGTCACCGCCTTTTCTCCTGTTCCGCGTTCTGAGCTTCCGTCTAGAGCGTCCATGGTTTCTAGTATCCACCGTGCCTCCCAGTAATGGGTCGCCAATAAAAAAGCAGTATGACGGAGTTTTAAGTCAATTTCATCGTAGAAAAAGCGCGGAGCAAAATCACGCTCCTGTATTTTTTCGTATTCGTACTCCCACATAAGTGTTTCCGAGGAAAAAGGATGCCCTTCAATTTCGTGTTCGCTTTTCCAGTTTTTTAATTTGTGGTCGGCTTGTTGTAGGAGGTTTATATTGGCCAGCTGTTGTTTGATATATGAAAAGCAGGCATCTGCATCAGCCAAAGTTTCTTCGTTGATGCGGAATTTGGTAGTTGCCGTTGGCTTCCCTGAGTTGGAACAAAAATAGCTAGCAACGCGCTCCAGAAAATCAGGTGATTTTTTGGCCGCTTTTAATTCGTTTAAGCTGGTTCTTATATTGTGTAAGGTTCGTATGTCGATAGGAGCATTTGGCAACTGGTCTTCTGGGTGATACAGAAGGTTGTTTAGCGTTTTTAATCCCGTCAAAAAATCATTGGAATATTTGACGCTGTCAATGAGTTGGTCTTCTATCGCAATAATTTCCTCCTGTAGATGCACACAGGCATCTTCTAAAGATGTTTCGTCGATGTCGAAATAACTGTTGTACCGTTCCAGAAAGTACTGCTCAGCTTCGTAGAGGTAGTTGTGATTTTCTAGTTCGCAAAGGGTTCCTTCGTGCTTGAATAAGTTCCCTTTTAAGTAATTGATGTCTTTAAGGGCTTTGTCTCCTTTTGATCCTGAGGGTAGGTAGGTAGCATAGCCGTTAAAGTCCGGTATCCAGCGTTTTGATAGCGCTTCTAAAGTGCTTACCGAATTAATAAAACTGTCGATGATGTTCGTCACTGCTTGGTTGTTGTTAGAGCAAGCGAGTATGACAGGAGCATCTTCTCCTCGAATGGCTGCTTTGACTACTTCTGTAGCAACCAAACTTTGTAATAAGGTAGTTTTTCCAGTACCTGGAGGACCGTTAACGGCCATAATAGGACTCTCTTCACCAGTGAGATAAGACAGTAGCGTTTTGCGCTGACTAATTGATAGCGGAAACTCATTAGACATTTGCCCTAAGTGAAGGTGATTGTAGTATAAGAAACCTTCGTCCGTCACCGGATCTTTTCGGAGTCGGTCTTCTGGAGTGATAAGTTTTGATAACAGTGGTAATTCAGGTGCGGCATCCAGCAAATTATCATAGAGGAATAAGATGCTTTTGGCTGTTGATATTTTTGAACTTACAGCGAAATAGGTCAGTTTGTAGCGGGTAAAATACTTTGCTGTTTTGTAGTGGTATACGGAGCTGTAACAAATGGTTTGGAACACCTCGTTTACATAGCTCCAATAACTGTCCCATCCAACTGTTTCATCTTCGTACTCTGGCTCTGGAGTTTCTATGAGTTGTGCTTCAGAAACTGCGTCAATACTCGAAAAGATAAAGTCGTTTTTAACATCGGCGATGGGCGCTAGGTAATTGCGAACAATGAGAGGAAACAAGTCTTTTGGAGCCGACAATTGTCCTTTCCTGTCAATGCGAGCTTTGATCCAAAATGGGTGGATGATACGTTGTTTAAACTTGGTGTTTTCCGAATCGTGTTCTAGATAAAAGGGAGCAATAAGTATTTCCGTATCGGTAATTTCATACCAGTGTGTACTGTCTTTTTTAGTAACCCCTCGAAGTCTATTGATGCGCCTTTCTTCGTTGTCTACCAATTCTGTAGCGTGTTTTTCGCTCAGTTGTGGTGCGCTGAGGTCAGAAGAGTTTTGTCGGTACAAATGTTTGATTCTCGCGATATCTACCGCGAGGTTTTCGCTGTCAAAAAGACTGTTTTTATAGTATAACAGCCAGTTTTTTTCGTCGTTCATATGGTGCTTGCTATTCCCTAATACATTTCAAATTCTTTCGATTTGAAGGCCTGCGAAAATAGGATTTTTTATGCCGAATGCACAAGGGATGTTAACAAATGAACTGTTCTTTTGATAACTTATTGAAGGGGAGTCGGGTACTCCTAAAAAAAAACACCTTGTGATTCACAAGGTGTTTTTTTTAGCTCGCTTGTTCAAAGAACTCACGGAGCTGTTCTGGATCGTCAAATACACCTGTTCCAAACATAATAATCACGGCAATGATGTAAATGAGGCTCAGTACGTTGAGGACTATTCCTATAATTGAAAGTATAAACCCCGTGTGAAGGCTGTTGTAGTTGGTATAGATACCAGGACTTTCATTGTACAGTTTTTTGTCTTTATTGTAGAGAATAATCCCGACAATACTCATAATTACTCCCGGGAGTCCATAACAACAGCAACTTAGGATAGAGAATATTCCTAGGATGAGCACTGCTGTGGCATTGGGGAGTTTTTTTTCTTCGAATTCGTGCATGAGATATGAATTTATTATTTAGTCATTTTTACAATGTAGGCAATCGCTACAAAGAGTCCATTGATTACAGCTAAAATGAGTAAGAGTCTAGCTGATTTCTTTTTCCGGATCCACAAATGAACCACAGCCGCCAATAAAAAGAGCAAGGTGGTATACACTGGTGGAAATGTGGTAAACGCCTTTTGAAATTCGCCTTTTGAAACGAGTACCGTAGCGCGTTGCATTCCACAACCAGGGCATTCAACGCCCAATAATTTTTTATTGAGGCAGGGGAGCATGTACTCTTCAGCTTTGCCTTGCATACGAACTATTTAAAGAGGTCCATTCCAGGGATGTTTGGCATGCCGCTTTTGGCTGCGATGGCAAGCTCCTGTTCATTGATGGCGCTAGCTCTTGAAAGCGCTTTGTTCAGTGTTAAAATGAGGTAGTCTTCTAACTCTTCTTTGTCTTCCAGTAAACTGTCGTCTATGCGGATGGCTTTGATTTCGCGATTCGCAGTTACGGTTACCTTTACAGCACCGTCTGCACCAGCTTCGTCAATAAGCACCGTATCTAGTCTCTTTTTAGTCTCTTCTACTTTTTCTTGGGCTTCTTTTAACTTACCCATCATTCCTGAGATATCTCCGAACATTTATTTTAATTTTAACGAATTTAAAGGTACAAAAGTAGTATTTTCACTGAAATCTTAACCATACTTTAAAAAAATGAAAAAAATAATGCTGCCTACTATGGCTTTTAGTCTTATTTTTGCAGCCTGCAAAAATGAGAGAATGAAAATAGATACCAAAGCCCCTGTTGCTGAAAAACAAGCAACTGTATTAGAGAAACACGGAGATAAAAGAATAGATAATTATTTTTGGATGCGCTTGTCGGACGAGCAAAAAAATGCCGAGAATAAAGACGAACAAACGCAAAAAGTATACGATTACCTGAATGCTGAAAATGCCTATTACGAGGAGCAAACAGCAGCGACCAAAGATTTCCAAAAAGATCTTTTTGAGGAAATGAAAGGACGAATCAAAGAAGATGATGAGTCGGTACCGTACTACAAAAATAATTACTATTACATTACTCGTTATGAGGTAGGAGGACAATACCCTATTTACAGTCGTAAAAAGGGAAGTTTAGAAGCTGCAGAAGAAGTAATGTTCGATGTGAACAAAGAGGCGGAAGGACATGAGTATTTTCAGTTAGGGGGTCTTAATGTGTCTAAGGATAATGCTTTGGTGGCATTTGCTGTAGACACGGTAAGTAGAAGACAATACACCATACAGGTAAAAAACCTAACGACAGGTGAGGTATACGCAGACAAGATAGAAAATACTACAGGAGGATCTGTTTGGGCCAACGATAATAAAACCTTGTTTTATGCCAAAAAGGACCCAGTAACCTTGAGAAGTTCTCAGATTTTTAAGCATGTTTTAGGAACGCCAGCTTCCGAAGATCAATTAGTTTTTGAGGAAAAAGACGATACTTTTGGCGTGTTTGTAACCAAAACTAAATCTCAAAAGTATATTGTTGTAGGTTCGTATTCAACGGTGTCTTCCGAGTATCAGGTATTACCAGCGGATAACCCGAATGCAGCGTTACATGTAATTCAGCCTAGAGAGCGAGATTTAGAGTACGATATTGCGCACTACGGAGATCATTTTTATATCAAGACAAATAAAGATGGAGCAGTCAATTTTAAGTTGATGAAAACTCCAGAAGACAAGACTACTAAAGAGAATTGGGTAGATGTAATTCCACATCGAGAAGATACCTTTTTTGAAGATTTTTCGATCTTTAAAGATTATTTAGTACTCGAAGAGCGTACGGAAGGTTTGAATAAAATCCGTATCAAGCGTTGGGATGGAAAAGCCGATTATTATTTGCCATTCGATGAGGAAACCTACTCAGCAGGAGTGTATTCAAATCCTGAATTCGATACAGACGTGATTCGTTATTCGTACAATTCGATGACAACACCGAGCTCTGTAATCGATTTTAATATGACGGATAAAACCAAAGAGGTTAAAAAAGAGCAGGAAGTTTTAGGAGGTAAATTTGACAAGGCAAATTACGTAAGTAAGCGTTTGTGGGTGCCTGCAAGAGACGGTAAAAAAATTGCACTTTCTATAGTACACCACAAAGATACCAAGTTGACCAAAGACACTCCAGTATTACAGTACGCCTATGGGTCGTATGGATATACCATATCTGACGGATTTTCAACGACGCGTTTGAGTTTGTTGGATCGAGGATTTGTTTATGCACTAGCACATATTCGAGGAAGCCAATACTTGGGAAGAGAATGGTATGAAGACGGAAAGATGTTGAACAAGAAAAATACTTTTACAGATTTTATAGATTGCTCTAAGTATTTAATTGATCAAGGCTATACTTCTCCAGCTCATTTGTATGCAATGGGAGGTTCAGCAGGAGGATTGTTGATGGGAGCAGTAATTAATATGAATCCAGAACTTTACAATGGAGTGATTGCAGCGGTACCATTTGTTGATGTGATTTCAACCATGCTCGACGATAGCATTCCCTTGACTACAGGAGAATACGATGAATGGGGGAATCCTAACGATAAGGAATATTACGAATATATTAAATCGTATTCGCCATATGATCAAATTGAGAAAAAAGCGTATCCTAATATGTTGGTGACAACAGGGTTGCACGACAGTCAAGTGCAGTATTGGGAGCCTGCAAAATGGGTAGCTAAATTAAGAGAATACAAAACGGATGACAATATGTTGTTTTTGCATACAAATATGGATGCAGGACATGGTGGGGCTTCAGGTCGCTTTGAAGCACTGAAAGAAACAGCAGAAGAATACGCGTTCTTTTTGATGTTAGAAGGTCAGTTAGAAAAATAGTTATATTTTTGCCCACGAAATTAAGTAGGGCGTCATTACGAGTATAAGTTTGATAAAGCGCACTACTCGTAATGACGCCTTTTATATTTATTAAGAATGAGACATCCCGGTATTACCCAATCCGTATTAGAACTTGTAGGAGAAACCCCTTTAGTACAACTTCATAAAATTACAGAAAACTTACCCGGTACCTACTACGCAAAAGTAGAAGCTTTTAATCCAGGGCATTCGGCCAAAGACCGTATTGCACTGCATATTATTGAAACTGCGGAGAAGAAAGGTATTGTAAAGAAAGGGGATATTATTGTTGAGACAACATCGGGAAATACAGGTTTTTCATTGGCTATGATAAGTATAGTAAAAGGGTATCGATGTATTTTGGCTGTGAGTGATAAGTCGTCACAAGATAAAATTGATATGCTAAGAGCTATGGGAGCAGAGGTTCACGTATGCCCTGCTAATGTAAGAGCTGATGATCCGAGATCGTATTATGAAGTGGCGAAGCGTTTACACCGTGAAAATCCAGGGTCTATTTATATCAATCAGTATTTTAATGAACTCAATATAGAAGCGCATTACAAAAGTACTGGACCTGAAATTTGGGAGCAAACCGGAGGTCGTGTGACCCATGTAGTAGCTGCTAGTGGAACCGGGGGGACGATTTCGGGAACAGCGAGATTTTTAAAAGAAAAAAATCCAGCAATAAAAATATTAGGTATCGATGCCATGGGGTCGGTGATTAAGAAGTATCACGAGACTGGTGAGTTTGATGCCGATGAAATTAGTCCTTATAAAATAGAAGGCTTGGGGAAAAACTTAATTCCTACTTCAACGGATTTTGACGTGGTTGACGTCTATGAAAAAGTTGCGGATAAAGAGTCAGCATTAATGGCGAGAGCATTGGTAAAGTCAGAAGGTATTTTCGCAGGCTATACTTCTGGAGCCGCTATTCAGGGAACTTTACAATACGCTGCTAAAGGTTACTTTGATGAAAACAGTGTTGTTGTGGTCATCTTTCCAGACCACGGATCGCGATATATGAATAAGATTTATTCTGATAATTGGATGAAAGAACAAGGTTTTTTGTAGGAAATGACGCAAGATTCCTTTGTAAACATAGCCTCTATTCCTGAAGTATATATTGCAGAAGGCGCTGATGTACCGGAATTGATGGTGTACGATTTGCACATGCAGTCTGCAATTGTAAAAGATAAGGTACAGCTCAGTAGGCATATGTTTAGTTTTTTGCAAAGAGGAACCAAACAGGTACACCTGTCTACTAAATCTTTTCAGGTCGATGCAAGTCAATCGCTTATGCTTAAACAAGGACACTGCTTATGGTCAGAAACCTTAGATGCTGAGGCTACCTACTATTGCAAGCTTTTGTTTTTTTCAGATGTTGCACTGCGACGCGTATTACAAGAATACGGTGGCGTCTCTGCTACTATTAGTGCGAGGAGTTCGTTTATCATTGAAAATGATGCCTATATCGACGCCTTTGTCGTTTCTTTAGGGCAGGTCCCAGCGTTAAAGCGCTTTCAAGAAAGGTTTCTGTCGCTTAAGTTTGAAGAATTACTATTGTATTTATTAGAGAAGTACGGTACTCCTTTTGAAGCGTATTTAGCAGGTTTGCTGAGCAGCGTTCAAAATCAAGATGTAGCGGCTGTGGTACAAGCCAATACGTACAGTTCGCTTTCCGTAGAGGAGTTGGCCTTTTTGTCTAACAGAAGTTTATCGACGTTCAAAAGGCAGTTTAAGCAACTCTACAAAGAGTCACCGGGAAAGTGGTTGCGAAATAAACGATTGGATCACGCAAAATTTTTACTGCATTCCGGACAAGAACCCCTAGCAGAGGTCTATTGGAAGTTTGGGTATACCAGCTTATCAAATTTCAGCAGTGCATTTAAAACTAAATTTGGGGTGAGCCCGTCCAAAATAGCTCGATCTTAAGAGGGTGACCCGTATTCATAAGTATCTGCCCTAAATAGCTAAAAAATTACGAGACAACTCCTGTAATTTTGTACCAGAAATAAAAAGATATACTTATGAATATTACATTAGAACAAGCGGAAAAAATGCTCGTTGCAGCACGTGAAAAATCTACGGAATTAGGAGTGAAAATGAACATAGCTATTGTCGACGCAGGAGCTAATTTAGTTGCTTTTGCTAAGATGGATGACGCTTGGTTAGGGTCGATTGATATTGCACAAAAAAAGGCGAAAACTGCACGTTACTTCGATATGCCTACAGGAGCTATTGGAGAACTATCACAACCAGGAGGAGCCTTGTTTAATATCGAACATTCGAACGGAGGATTGATTACTTTCCCAGGAGGTTTACCTATTAAAGATAACGACGGAACTGTTATCGGGGCCATCGGAGTTAGCGGTAGCACCGTTGAAAACGATCATGCTGTAGCTGAATTTGCGCTAACGGCAATTTAATTATAAAAAAAAGCTGCATTCGCAGCTTTTTTTATTGATTCACCAAATCGGATTGATTTCTAAATACCAGTTGCTCGTCAAAAGCATCGAGTAAGATTATGCTATCGGTGGTGACTTTCCCAGATAGGATTTCTTTTGATAACTGATTGAGGACTTCTTTTTGAATAACTCGTTTTACAGGACGTGCGCCAAATTCCGGTTGATACCCTTTGTGGGCGAGGTATCGAATGGCTTCGTCTGTAGCGTCGATGGTTATTTGCTGTGCTGCTACCATTTTTTTGACCTGCTCCAACTGAAGCGCAACAATTTTTTCGATGTTCGCTTGTGTGAGCGGGGTAAAGGTAATAATGTCGTCAATTCTGTTTAAAAATTCAGGACGAACCTGTTGTTTTAATAAACTCAATATTTCAGACTTTGCGAGTTCCATTGCCGTGTCAATCTCTCCTTTCATCGTATCGAATTTTTCTTGGATGATATGGCTCCCCATATTGGAAGTCATGATGATAATGGTGTTTTTAAAATCCGCGACACGACCTTTGTTATCGGTAAGCCTCCCTTCATCGAGTACTTGTAATAGGGTATTAAAAGTATCTGGATGGGCCTTCTCAATCTCATCTAGTAAAACTACCGAATACGGTTTTCTTCTTACAGCTTCTGTAAGCTGTCCACCCTCGTCATAACCTACATATCCCGGAGGAGCTCCCACGAGTCGACTCACGGAATGACGCTCTTGGTATTCGCTCATGTCAATACGCGTCATGGCGTTTTCATCATCAAATAAATAGGATGCTAAGGCCTTCGCGAGCTCTGTTTTACCAACACCGGTAGTTCCTAAGAATAAAAAGGAACCTATAGGTTTATTCGGGTTTTGAAGCCCGGCTCTCGAGCGACGAACAGCATCGGAAACAGCTTCAATGGCTTCTTCCTGACCAACGACGCGTTTGTGTAGTTCGTTTTCTAAAGCCAGTAGTTTTTCGCGTTCTGATTGCAGCATTTTCGTCACGGGGATTCCGGTCCATTTCGCTACTACCTCCGCAATATCATCGTAATTGACTTCTTCCTTGATGAGTGCGTTTTCACTTTGTTCTGCTAACAGCGCTTGTTGAGTTTCCAAGGCCTCTTGAGCAGCTTTAATTTTACCGTATCTCAATTCAGCAACGGTTCCGTAATCGCCATTGCGCTCTGCCTTTTCGGCTTCAATTTTAAATTGTTCTATCTCGGTTTTTAATTGCTGTACTTTGTCAACAACACTTTTTTCAGATTGCCATTTTGCATTGATCTCGTTCCTGTCTTCCTTTAAATTGGCTAAGTCAGCATTGAGGCTTTTGAGTTTCTGGTCGTCATTTTCGCGTTTTATCGCTTCAATTTCAATTTCTAACTGCATGATTTTGCGGTCAAGCACGTCCAGTTCTTCGGGTTTCGAGTTTATTTCCATACGGAGTTTTGACGCGGCTTCATCCATGAGGTCGATGGCTTTATCCGGTAAAAATCTGTTGGTGATATAGCGTTGTGATAAGGCTACGGCACCTATGATGGCTTCGTCTTTTATGCGCACCTTGTGGTGTGTTTCGTATTTGTCTTTGATACCTCGAAGTATAGAAATAGCACTTTCCGTATCAGGCTCATCGACCAATACCTTCTGAAAACGACGTTCTAAGGCTTTGTCTTTCTCAAAGTACTTTTGATACTCATCTAAGGTGGTCGCTCCAATGGCACGGAGTTCACCACGGGCAAGGGCAGGTTTCAATATATTCGCGGCATCCATGGCTCCTTGTCCTCCTCCAGCACCGACGAGTGTGTGAATTTCATCGATGAATAATACGATATCTCCATTGGCTCCAGTAACTTCTTTCACAACAGATTTTAGGCGTTCTTCAAATTCTCCCTTAAACTTTGCACCGGCTATTAGTGCTCCCATGTCTAAAGAGAAAATTTGCTTGTCTTTCAAGTTTTCCGGAACGTCACCTCGAATGATTCGATGGGCCAAGCCTTCTGCAATAGCTGTTTTTCCAGTTCCCGGTTCTCCTACTAAAATGGGGTTGTTTTTAGTTCTTCTCGACAGTATTTGCAAGAGTCTTCGAATCTCTTCATCACGTCCGATGACAGGATCTAGTTTTCCGTCCTGCGCAAGCTGATTGAGGTTCTTCGCGTATTTATTAAGCGAGTTGTAGGTGTCTTCTGCACTTTGTGAAGTAACGCGATCTCCTTTGCGCAGTTCTTCAATAGCGGCTTTTAATGATTTTTCAGCCAATCCTTGATCTTTAAGTACTTGAGCTATTTGGCTTTTCGACTTAAAGATAGCTAAAATCAGGTGTTCGATGGAAACGTATTCATCGTTCATTTTTTTTGCGATCAAGGAAGCTTCGTTTAGCGTTTTTCCGGCTTCTCTCGATAACATAATATCGGCACCGCTTACTTTAGGTATGCTTTCGAGTTGCTTGTCTAGGATGTTTTGAAGTAAGTCGAGATTGATTTGGTGTTTCTTTAAAAGAAAGGGCAACACATTTTCATCAACTAAAAAGAGTGCTTTAAATATATGTTCGTTCTCAATTTGGCTGTGACCCAAACCTTGTGCAAGCTGTTGGGCTTGCTGTAAGGTTTCTTGAGATTTTATGGTAAAGTTATTAAAATTCATAATCGTTGTTTTTTTGCTTATAAACTGTCAAATTCAATACCATTTCAAATAGCATTGTTTTTAGTGTCAAAATGACGCTTTTAGCGGTGTTTTTACTGTCTTTTTGTCTGTTTTGTGTGTTTTTTAATGACTTTTTTGCAAATTTGGTTTCGAATTTCAGTTGTTCAACGCGAATGAGCAGTTCGAGTAGGAGGGATGCTTTACTAGCTTCCAAATGAAAGGTAAGCGTATATTTAACGACTGAGCATTAAATTTTAAACATGGGACTACTTAATAAGTTATTTGGAAAATCGACAGAAAGCAAGGGAGAAGAGGTACAGAGTTATATAAATTGGATTCCTTTGACTAATTTAGAGCAGTTAAAACAAATTCAGCAGCAGTCAAAAAAAGAGCCTATTGCCATCTTTAAGCATTCCACGCGTTGTGGTATTAGTAGTATGGTTATCCAGCGCTTTGTAAAGAGTTTTGACGAAGACTTAAAGGACTTCAAAGTGTATTATCTCGATTTGCTGAGCTATCGCAATATTTCTGATGAAGTCGGGTACACCTTTCAAGTTTTGCATCAATCACCACAGTTGTTGGTTATTAAAAACGGTACCGTTGTGGCGCATGCCTCTCATTACGAAATTGCTAACATCCATTTAAAAAACTTTTAAAAAAGAACGCAAAAAACAAGGAATTTCCTTTAATTCGTCGTATTTTTGCACACTTCAAAATAGCACAAAATTGAGTAAAGAAACGACGACGACCCAACAAAAAAAAGGTAAAAATTTATATGATTACCAAAAGGAAGCGTTACACAAAATTTTTAAGAGTTTTGAAAATGCCCCTAATAATTATCACTTGTTATACCAGTTGCCAACTGGTGGAGGAAAGACTGTAATTTTCTCGGAAATAACAAGGCAGTACCTCAAGCATTATCAGAAAAAAGTTTTGATAATGACACACCGTATTGAGCTGTGTAAGCAAACGGCGAAGATGCTGAGTGAGTTTGGTGTAGAGAATAAAATTGTAGACAGTAAGGCTTCGTTAGATGATCAAGGAGATTTTGATTGTTTTGTAGCCATGGTAGAAACCTTAAATAATCGATTAAACGACGATATGTTGGATATTTCTGACGTAGGTTTAGTGATTATTGATGAGGCCCACTACAACTCGTTTACAAAGCTCTTCAAATTCTTTAGCAATTCGTTTATTTTGGGGGTAACTGCAACGCCATTGAGTTCGAACATCAAGTTACCTATGAAGAACAACTACGATGAGCTAATCGTAGGAGAGAGTATTGCGGCCTTGATAGAAAACGAATACTTGGCAAAAGCGAGAGTATTTTCATACAATGTAGGATTAACGTCCTTAGAAGTAGGTGCCAACGGTGATTATACCGTGAAGTCATCGGAAGATCTGTATACGAATTCTGACATGCTTTCTAAGTTATTGCAGGCGTATGAAGAGCGTGCTAAGGGAACGAAAACGTTGATTTTTAACAATGGTATTAATACTTCGTTACACGTTTTTGATACGTTTAAGAGAGCGGGATATCCGATTGCGCACTTAGACAATACCAATACTAAAAAAGAGCGTGACCTCATTCTTAAATGGTTCCACGAAACTCCAAATGCCATCATTACTTCAGTAAGTATTTTGACTACCGGTTTTGATGAGCCTTCTGTGAGTTCTATTATTCTGAACAGAGCTACTAAATCGTTAACCTTATACTATCAGATGATCGGACGTGGATCGCGTATCTTACCAGGAAAGTCTGATTTTAACGTGATCGACTTAGGGAATAATTTCCATCGTTTCGGACCTTGGGGTGCCGATTTGGATTGGCAAAAAATGTTTAGAGCGCCTAATTTCTATTTGGATAATTTATTGACCGATGAAGAAATTGAAAGCGAGTTTAAATACGAGTTACCTGCTGAGATTAAAAAGGAATTTGCCAATTCAGAAGATTTGTACTTCGATGTAAAAAAAGTGTATGTACAAACCATTCAGGCTGGGCAATCTTCTAAAAAGGTACTTGAGAAATCTATTGAGCACCATGCAAAGTTGTGTGTAGAAAACAGTGAAGATGTTTTCGATGCCTTGATTTTAGCAAAGAAACTCGGAGGAGATATCGATGACCGTATTTACAGGTATTCAAAGTGTATTTGTAAGAGCACACACAATTTTATCGATTGGTTACAAGATGACTATCGCAAGAAATTAAATACGTATTTACGTTCGAATTTTGATGAGGTGTACGAACAAATTCACGGACATCCACCACCAGAGGAAGAGTAAAAAATATAGACAACTAAAAAAAGCTGCACAGTATCTACTGTGCAGCTTTTTTTAGTTGTTGACTCGCTCGAAGTTTTCTTAGTCTTCGATAGCAGGTAATATTTTTCCTGTACACTCACCAAATCCAATGCGAACCTTGTCATTTTGAGCGTAACCGCGCATAATAACAGTATCGTTATCATTGATGAATTTACGTGTACTTCCATCTTTCATAGTAAGTGGATTTTGACCTCTCCAAGTAAGTTCTAACATTGAACCAAAACTGTCTTTAGTAGGTCCAGAGATAGTACCACTTCCCATCATGTCTCCAGAGTTTACAGGACATCCGTTTACGGTGTGGTGGGTTAATTGTTGTACCATAGTCCAGTACATGTACTTAAAGTTAGAATTACAAACCACTGTTTCTTCAACACCTTCTGGCTGAATAGCCATTTGCAAGTTGATATCGTAACTGTCTTTATTTCCTTCTTTGCGTAAGTACGGTAAAGGTTCGTGTACTTGTTTTGGATTGTCTACTCTAAATGGCTCAAGAGCGTCTAAGGTAACGATCCAAGGAGATATTGTAGAGGCGAAATTCTTTCCTAAAAACGGTCCTAATGGCACGTACTCCCAAGCTTGAATATCACGGGCAGACCAGTCGTTAAATAATACTAATCCAAAGATGTAGTCTTCAGCTTCTTCGATAGGAATGCGGTCTCCTAAATCGTTGGCTACCGTTGTGATAAATGCCATCTCTAATTCGAAGTCCAAAAGTTTAGAAGGCCCAAAACCAGGAGTAGTGCTCCCTTCTGCAGGTCTTGATTGTCCAATAGGACGACGGATAGGGGTTCCTGAAGGAACGATTGAAGAGCTTCTACCGTGGTATCCGATAGGGATGTGAAGCCAGTTCGGTAACAAGGCATTTTCAGGGTCTCTAAATAAAGATCCTACATTGGTAGCGTGCTCCTTGCTCGCGTAAAAATCGGTGTAATCACCTACGCTAACAGGTAATTGCATTTCAATTTCGTCCATGCGGAAAATGATCTTGTCTTTATGGCTTGCATTGTCGCGTAATTTTCCGTTTTTAACGTCAAAAATATCGGCGATTCTATTGCGAACCAAACGCCAAGTTTTACGTCCGTCAGCGATGAAATCATTTAAAGTATCTTGTAAAAATATATCGTCTGTTAAAGGGATTCCCTCAAAGTACCCTAATTGGTGTAACGCCCCCAAGTCAATGGCATAATCTCCGATTCGCGTTCCAATGGTAATGATGTCATCCTTGGTTAAGAACACACCAAAAGGAATGTTTTGAATAGGGAAATCAGAGTTTTCCGAGACGGTTAACCAGGATTTTCTATTTGGATTATTGGCAGTTATTTCCATGTAATTGTATTGTTTTATTTTTTATCAAACCTACATATTTTTTTCAAGTTAGACTAGTCCCTAATTTAAAAAAAAGAAAAATAATCTCAGATTTGATTAATATAGTATTAATAGGTGTTGCGTCGATGAAAATACTGGAATTAAGCAACAAAAATCCTGATAAAATCATTACATTTGGCAACAATTTTTAACAAAACACAACAATGCAAAAAGATCACCAGATATTTGACCTGATAGCTGAGGAAAAAAAGAGACAGCTAAACGGTTTAGAGTTGATTGCTTCTGAGAACTTTGTAAGTGAACAAGTAATGGAAGCACAAGGGTCTGTATTAACGAACAAATACGCTGAAGGATATCCTGGAAAAAGGTATTACGGAGGCTGTGAAGTAGTTGATATTGTAGAGCAAATAGCTATCGATAGAGCGAAGGAATTATTTGGAGCGGCGTACGTAAATGTGCAGCCTCACTCTGGAAGTCAGGCGAATACGGCGGTTTTTGCTGCTTGTTTAAAGCCAGGTGATACGATTTTAGGGTTTGACCTTTCTCATGGAGGACATTTAACCCATGGATCACCAGTTAATTTTTCAGGGAAATTGTACAATCCTGTATTTTACGGCGTGAAAAAAGAGACGGGATTAATCGATTACGATCATCTCGAAGCTCAGGCGAAAGAACACCAACCTAAGTTGATCATTGCTGGAGCTTCTGCGTATTCTCGTGATATTGATTTCGCTCGATTTAGAGAAATTGCAGATAGCGTTGGAGCTATTTTGATGGCCGATATTTCGCACCCAGCGGGATTGATAGCTAAGGGAATTTTATCAGATCCGTTACCTCATTGTCATATTGTTACAACTACAACCCACAAAACTTTGAGAGGTCCAAGAGGAGGAATGATTATGATGGGACAAGATTTCGACAATCCATTCGGTTTAACTTTAAAGAGCGGTAAGCCTAAGAAGATGTCGACTTTGTTAAACTCTGCGGTGTTCCCTGGAAATCAAGGAGGACCTTTAGAGCACGTAATCGCAGCCAAAGCTGTTGCGTTTGGAGAGGCTTTGACCGATGAGTTTTTAGAGTACCAAATTCAAGTTCGTGAAAATGCACGTGCGATGGCAGCTGCATTTGTAGCCAAAGGATATCACATCATTTCAAATGGTACGGACAATCACATGATGTTGATCGATTTGAGAAATAAAGGAATTACTGGAAAGGATGCTGAATTAGCCTTAGGTAAAGCTGAAATTACGGTAAATAAAAACATGGTTCCGTTTGATACGCAATCACCATTTATCACATCAGGAATTCGCGTAGGGACTGCTGCAGTTACTACGAGAGGACTTGTTGAAGAGGATATGCAAAGTATCGTTGATTTGATTGACGAGGCCATTAACAATGCTGATAATGACGAAGCTTTAGAAGCCGTAGGAGAGAAAGTATACGATTTAATGCATCACAGAAGACTTTTTGTAATGTAAGAAGTATACCGTAAAATATAGTTAAAAAAGGTTTGAACACGTCTGTGTTCAAACCTTTTTTTATGCTAGGGCATATTTAGGGTAAAGTTACTTCCAAGATTTTGAAAACGCTTTATTTTTAAAGAGCTCACCGAGACCACTGAACTGACTTAGGCGCAGTACTTCATCAGCATCCATACCGAGTGCACTCATGATTTTTTCCGTAGTCCAACCGTTGGCATACAAGGTTTGAACAGCATAACTCATTTCGGTTATTTGATGTTTACCGCGGGCTCTATTGTGTCGAATACTAGCTACGATTTGTTCACTTAAATCGATATCTAATTGAACGACGGGGACACATTTCTGTAATCGTTCCAAAAGTGTTTTATTCTTCTTAATCAATTGAAATCGGTGGTAGCCATCGATGAGTTGAAAGTAACCATCTGTATTTTTAGTGACCACTAAGGGAGCTGTCAATCCGTGTTGTAGCATGGACTGTAGTAAGAGTTTTTTTTCTACCGAAGCCATTTTGTTGGGGTTGTAATTGTTGGCCTTTATTTGCTGATAGGGAACCCATAAGACAGCAGCAATGGGTTCTGTATTCAGCGGTGTACAGAAATTTTTAATTTGCGCCTCCAAGCGGCAGCGCTCGAGGTTGGATATAGAGGTTAGTTCGTGAACCGTTTTGAGTAGCTGGATAACTTTATTTTGATTCAGGTTTTTTGTAGAGTTTTTCATAGGTTGTTTTCGTTTGGTTAAAACCGAGACTGGTGCACCACCAATCATTTTTAATAAGACATTTACAGATGCGTCTCCAGGATGGAATTTTTCCGGTGTTTTCTAACTGTAGATTAGCTTGATCTGGAATCAATTGGATTGGAAACCCTCGAGTACTCCACCATTGCAAGAATATGGTAATTTTTTGGTGGTAGTGTTTTTTTGAGATCTCAGGCATCGAATGCAGTAGTATACTACAGTATTTTTTCCATGTAGTATTTGGAGGAAGCTGCACTTTTCTGCGGCCCAATAAGGCCGTTTTACTGTACATGGCGCCAAAATTTGCTCCTGCAACTCTGAGCAGTAGCTTATTCCATGTTTCAGGTTCTATTAATTGATAAAATTTTAGGCCTAAACGCTGACTGTCACCGTAGGGCTGACACACACGCATGAGGTGTAAGGAAAGTCCACAGCGATACAGTGCATCGTACAAAGCGTTGTAAGGAATGTCAAACTTTCCGGTATATTTCCATATGTCTTCTGTAGTCCAATCGTAAATGGGGTAGGAGAAAATTAAGTAATCACTACTTCGACTGAGCCAGTTTTTTCCTTTCCATCCGGGGCGTTTTACGGAGATGAATCGGTGAAGGCTTTCATTGGCTCGAATCCCTAATAAGCAAGAACAGGATTTCTTGCCGGCGAACCACTGTCCCCATTTGTAAACAAAATCTTCGAACTCCATACCAAATTTGAAAAAAGGATAGTGATCTACCGAGCTAATCACCGCTTTATGTTTTGGCATTGGTCGGACCCAGTTATTTTTCTCCTCAGGATCCCAGCATCGCCAGTGCGGTTGGAAAACACTGACTGAATTGCGCAAGTTTAAGGGCAGGCAAACCCAATGTAATCGTATAGCCGGATCGTTGAGGGCAACCGCTTCAATGTGCTGAATAGTACATTGGTACTGAGCTTCCAAGTCAATAAAGAGTACATCTAAGGGAACTCTGCCTAGTTTTTTAGCAATTCTGATGGCTATATCAAGCATGACAGTACTGTCTTTTCCACCGCTGAAAGCGAGGTAAACCTTGGGGAACTTTTTGAAAACTTCGTGAATTCGAAGTTTTGCTTGTTGGTAGACGTTTGAATTAGAGTATTCTTTTGGCATGAAAAACTGCTGTTTGAGTGAGGGGGCACTAAGTGTAATTTCGGCTACTAATGACCCCGTATTACTTATAAAAGTATAGGAAAAGAACAGCTACAAAGTGGTGGATGTAATAAATGGGAAGTTTTGTGATATTTGCATAAAAAAAGCCCGATAGATATCGGGCTTGGTAGCTGTGGTATTTTTAGCTTATTCTTCTTCGTTTGCACGTTGAATGATCTTTTCAGGCAGTGCCTTTTTTGCTTTGGCTCCCATCTTCTTTAGTTTTTCAACACTGGTAATGAGGTTACCACGACCTTCAACGAGTTTGTTCATGGCCGCACTGTAGTCTGTTTTAGTGGCATCTATTTTTTTACCGATATTGATCAGGTCTTTTAAGAGTCCTTCAAATTTGTCGTAAAGAGCACCTGCTTGACGCGCAATTTCAAGAGCATTTCGCTGTTGTTTTTCGTTGTTCCACATCGTATCGATGGTTCGCAAAGTAGCGAGCAAGGTAGTTGGAGTAACGATAACGATATTTCGCTCAAAAGCTTTGTTGTAGAGTGTGTTGTCTTGGTTTAAGGCAACGGCAAAAGCCGGTTCAATAGGAACGAATAACAGGACAAAATCGGGTGAGGTGATTTTGTAAATGTCTTCGTATTTCTTTTCAGAAAGTTGCTCGACGTGACGCTTTAAGGAATTCAGATGTTCTTTTACAAAGCGTTCTTTATCTTGATCGTTATCGCTGTTTACGTATTGTTCATAGGCCGTTAGTGAAACTTTTGAATCCACGACCATTTTTTTATTATCAGGAAGGTGGATTACGACGTCGGGAAGAATTCGCTTGCCTTCGTCATTGGTGAACGATTGCTGAACAAAATATTCGCGATCTTTTTCCAGTCCAGATTTTTCAAGTACGCGTTCTAATACCAATTCTCCCCAGTTTCCTTGGGTTTTGCTATCTCCTTTTAACGCTTTCGTGAGGTTTAGCGTCTCTTTACTCATTTGAGCATTCAGTTCTTTTAAGCCTAGCAATTGCTCTTTGAGGGCAGAGTGCATTGAAATACTCTCTTTTTGACTGTCTTCGACCTTTTTTTCAAAGGTCTGAATTTTATCCTGTAGCGGATTCAGTATGTTTTTAAGGTTTTCTTTGTTTTGTTCTGTAAACTTGGTCGATTTTTCATCGAGTATCTTATTTGCCAAATTCTCGAATTCCTTACTAAACTTTTCTTGAAGTTGGTTTACCTCTTCTTTATTCTCATTGAGCTTTATTTGTAAATTTTTGAGCTCTTCCGTTTTTTGAGCTAGAGTAATAGCTCCAAACTCTTTTTCTCTCCTCAAAGCTTGATTTTCTTTGTTAAAGGCTTCGAGGCGTTGGCTAAACTCCTTTTTCTGTTCTTGGAAGCTGCGCTCTTTTTCTTGATTGATCAATAACTCTTTATCGAGTTGCGCTTGTAAATTTCGCAGTTGATTGTCAAGATCATCAGTCGCTTTTTTTAAGGATAGTTTTCCAGAGAGTTGCCCTATAATATATCCTAATACAAGAGCAGTAATCGCAGTGATAAGTACGATAATTGTGGTGTTCATTAAAAATAGTTAATTTAGTAGTTACGCAAATATAGGGCAAGTTATGCTAAAAATATTTGTTATTATTACTGAAAACCGTATCATTGAAGTTTATTTGTAAGAAATGATTTCTAAGTTTATTTATACCAAAATTTTAGGGTGGAAGCTCGTTGGAGAATTTCCAAAGGATTTAAAGAAGTATGTTGTAATTGGTGCCCCTCACACCAGTTGGAAGGATTTTCCTATTGCGATTTTGGGTCGTAATACTTGGGGTGTGAAGATCAATTTTATCGGGAAGAAGGCCTTGTTTAAACCGCCATTCGGTTTTATTTTTCGTTGGTTAGGTGGTTCTCCTGTCGATCGAACCAAAAGTTCGAATAAAGTAGATGCCATCGTCGATGTGTTTAATAAAAATGAGGAATTTCGTCTGGCATTATCGCCCGAAGGAACACGTCAAAAAGTAGATAAGTGGAAAACAGGATTTTACTATATCGCCAAAGGAGCAGGTGTTCCTATAATCATGTTTACCTTGGATTTTGGTCGCAAACAAATGGCTGTATCAGAGCCGTTTTACCCGACCGATGATATGGAGGCTGATTTTAAAGTATTTCACGATTTTTACAAGGATGTAAAAGGCGCCAAGCCCGAATTGTTTTAGTAGCAGCGGAGATCACTTTCCGGATCTATAGCACACGAGTCGGTTGTAACTACAGTCGCATATACAAGTTTGCTAATACCTTTTTGTTCTCTATTTTAATGCCGTTACCAGTAGGTGAGAGGCAACTTTTTGTGCTTGCTACTCAGGTAGCAACTTGGGTGTGTCAACTAGTTAAAAGTGTTTGTAGTTAGTTTGATGGAGCTCGTGGAGGGTACTTGAAGGTGGTAAGCTATGAGGGTATTGGAATAGTATCGGGTACTATTTAGAAGTAGTAGGGAGGCTATTGCTGTTTTACGAGGAAAATACAAGCAAAGAAAAACCTCAGAGAAGGGGAATCAAAGCTCTGAGGTTGTGTATATATTTCAGAAAATATATAATGAAAACAATTAAATTCTAAAATCTGTAGTTCACCGAAAGGTTAAACATAGATCCCAATTGACTAAAGTGGTACCCATCATAGGTCATTTGTGAATAACGTTGGTTAAACGTAATCAAGTTTGACTGGGTTTTTACCTGAGCAGGATCGTTTAAGATGGCTTGTCCAGCAGCATTTTCTGCTTTAAAGCTCCATTCTGGTAATACGTTTAGTATGTTATTGGCATTGAACGAAACTGTCCAATTTTTATCTACGTTGTAGTTAACTCCTAAATCTGTTACGATTTTTGGAGTGAATTCGGTTCTTAGGTTGCTGTCTAACCCTTGTTGCTTAAAGGTAGTTTTACCAAAATAGGTGTTGTTTAATGAGAAACCGAATTTACCGATATCATAAGTTGCACCTAAAATCCATTTTGTTCTTGGTCGAGAGGTAAAAAACAACGCTTCTTGAGTTGCGTTCACTACAGATTGACCAGCATCAGCAACGATTTTTGGGTTTTTAACCGCACCGTCACGTTCATTGGTAATGGTGTAGTTACCAGATAAGTTTAGCCCAACTTTTCCTGGCCCAATTTCCCAGTTTTTATAGCTAAATACAAAATCTAAACCAGCTGTTTTGGTATCAATTGCATTTACAAAGAAACTTAAATCACTTAAGTTGTTGGCATTTAAAATTTGATCTAGAGCCGTTCCGCCTCCAGAGGTTCTTCCAATTTCGGTACTCAACACAATACGATCGTCTACAGCAATGTGGTAGTAATCAATTGTAAAAGAGAAGTTTTTAAAGGGCTTACCACCAATACCTACCGTAAAGTTTGTCGATTCTTCGGCCTTTAACTTAGGGATTCCGAGTAAACGTGCCTGTGGAGATACGTTGTTTACAAAACCACCGCGTTGGATTCCTGAACCAGGAACAAAGCTAAACTGCGTTTTTTGGGTGTATATTTGATGTAACGTAGGGGCTCTGAATCCTGTTGATACAGATCCTCTTAAGGTATATTTATCATCTGCAAATTTGTAACGCGAACTCGCTTTCCAAACAAAAGTACTACCAAAATCAGAATAGTTTTCAGCACGTACCGTTCCGTTGATTAGGAAATCTTTGTTGATATCCCAGGCTACGTCAAAGTATCCACCGAGGTTGTAACGATTAAATTTACCTGAATTTTCTGGTCGGTTACCAGCAAATGAGTCTGCACCGTTTCCTTCGTAAGAAGCTAGGGCTCCTTCAATAATTTCAAAATTTTCTGTTCTAAACTCACTACCAAAAGCAATAGATACGTGGTCTGAAAGTACTTTAGAGATATCGATGTTTCCTACAATATGACTAAATGATGTTCCTCCTGGGTCAAAGCTAATAGGGCTGTTTTCACGGTATTTGTTCCCCTGACTCGACAACTCACCTGGATCTACGACTCCGTTGTTGTTGGCATCAGTCCAAGTAGCTGTCGTGGGGATGCTTGAGGGATTATGTGAATTGTTTACCGAGTAGGTTTGCATGTTACCACCAAAAGTGGCACTTACATCTACATTCCATCCGTTTAATTTAGATTTAAAGCCTAACGTGGCATTGTAATCGTTGAGGTCACCTTCAAAAGTTGGAACATACCCGTCGTAGCCTCCTGGGTTACTAGGATGGCTTCCTGGGAATAAGTTCGCTAAATAAGGATAGTCTTGAATATCTCTCCAATACGGAGTACGATAGTTGGCAAAACTGTTTACCTTTTTGTAAACGTAGGCAGCGTTAAAATACAGTTCACTTTCTTTTTTGAAATCTAAAGCACCGTTAACTAAGAATTTAGCAGCGGTTGTTTCTGGCGATCCATTGATGTTTCCGGCATCTGGACGTCGGCTTAGAAAAGATCTGATGTCGGCTAAAGTTTCTCCTGGACGAGTTCCACCAAAGTCAGCAAATTCTCCTTCTGCATCAACAGTACCTGGTCTGTTTGCTAAAGCCGTCTTAGAAAAGTCAACTGTGTAGTTGATAAATCCTTTGTCATCACCAATTTGTGTACCGTTATTGACACTTACTCCTAACATTTCTCCATCACCTTCACCCGTGATTCCCGAGCGAAAAGTAGCAGATCCGTTCTTGTAGTCGTCCTTTAAAATGATATTCATTACCCCGGCAATGGCGTCAGATCCGTATTGAGCAGAGGCTCCATCACGTAGAATTTGAATGGTTTTAATAGCGTCTGTTGGGATTCCTGATATGTCAGCTCCTGTTTCACCGCGACCTGGAGAGGTTTGCGTGTAGAGCAGCGCACTTAGGTTTTTTCTCTTTCCGTTAATGAGAATTAAGGTTCTACTAGGTCCCATATTTCTGATTTCATAAGGGTCTAATAAGGAAGTAGCATCATTAACAGGTGTGTTTACCGTGTTGAACGATGGAATTTTATATTGCAGAGCCTTGTCAAAAGTAGTCTGACCAGTGGCCTGTAACTCTTTCACTCCTACAATATCAACTGGTAAGGGGCTAGAGGTATTACTTCTGGCAGGAGTTCTCGATCCAGTAACGACAACTTCGTCTAGCTGAAGTCCTTCTTTTAAGGTGATGTTAAAGATCTTTTTGCCATCGACAGCAATTTCTTGAGTCTCAAAACCAGAAAAGCTAATCACTAGGATAGCGCCTTCTTTAACGGTTAAGCTAAATTTACCATCAAAGTCTGAGTTGGTTCCGTTTTGTGTCCCTTTTTCCAAGATGTTTGCTCCTGGGAGTACTTCGTTATTCGCATCTTTTACAGTTCCGGTAATCTTCATTTGAGACCAACCAAAACTACAAAAGCACAAGGCTAGAAGTAGGGTGAAAATTTGTTTCATAAATAAAGTTTTAGTTAATAATTTTGGAAGAAAATTGTTTGATTTGTATTATATTAACAATTGCCTTACGTTTTTATTAAGGTTTAAAACTTTTTTTTATACCCTGTTTTTTTTAAAAAAGTTAAAAGTTTATTAAAAATTTACTGTAGTAAAACGATCCGTTACTCCCCATTTGTACAGCATCCCAACGTCCACCACTGTCTGTGTTTTCGCCTTGTTCCGTGGGGTAGGTGTTGAATAAATTTGTGGTTCCTAATTGCAATTGATAACGGTCAGAAAATTTTAGAGTTCCGTGCAGATCCAACGTGAATTTAGGCTTGTAAGCGTCCAGTGAAGCACGGTAACGCATCAATGGAGAGAAGTTAAAATTGTCTAAGGGTTTGTTGATTTGCCAATCGATGAGTTTTACACTACTGTAATTGGTAATATTTGCACTGATGGTATATTTTGGAGTATCCCAAGTACCATTTAAAATTAATTTGTAATTGGGGGCAGAGGCTTTTAAGAAATAACGTTCTCTGATACCAAAAAAGGTTTCAGAGTCTAGTCCTTTGGTATTAATTTGGGTAATCTCCATCTTGTTTAAGTTTCCTAAAAAGCTCATGTTAAGTGTGTTTTTGTCGAAACTTTTATGCCAATTGAGTCGAAAATCCAATCCGTAACTAGCCGTATTTACCCCGTTGGCAAAAAATTGTACGTTTTGCACATTAGGTGTGATCGCCGTAGCGTCAAAATTACCACTGAGTATAATTCTGTCTTTGATGAATATATAGTATGAATCCAGTGAAAGTTGAAGCGTGTTGTCAAATTTATGTTGTATACCAAGACTGTAATTGACAGCCTTTTCTTCCTTCAATCGCTTTATGCCAAAAAATTGGGTGAGGGGATTGTTATTAGCGATGAGTACTGACTCTACAGGTTTGTTGTCTATGTAGTTTGTGAATTGTAAGTTGTAGTAAATTTGTGCTAAGGATGGCGCCCTGAATCCGGTACTAAAAGAAGCTCGTAATGTGGTACAAGGGTTAATTTTTAGTCTGGTCGCGAGTTTAGTATTCACCGTACTACCAAAATCACTATAGTGCTCAAAACGCAATGCGGTGGCGAGCAACCAGTTAGAGGTAAAGTCAAATTCACTATCGATGTAAAGTCCAAAACTAGTTCGGCTTCTGGCTACTTCATTGTTTGGGGAGTACCCTGGAAAGCCTTGCGAACCTCCAGGTCTAATGATACCGTTATGCGTAGGTATCAAAGAGCTTGGCGTTTGATTGGTTATTGGATTTCCATTGGTGTCATAACTCAAATACGAAGCCGGTTCTCCTGCAAAAATTTCGTAATGCTCAATTCTGTTTTCAATACCTAAAGCGAGGTTAAAGCCGTTGAACAACGATGAAAAGTTTCGATTGAGATCGATATTCGTTGTGTTTTGACTTAAGCTATGACCCCCGGCGTCAAATTCTTTAGGAGAGTTTTGAAGCAGTGTAGCATTGAGCGTTTCTTTGATATAATAATGAAAGTAGTTCTTACCATAAGTATTGCTGAAGTCTACATTCCAAGATTTATAACTTCCTTTTAACCCAGCGGTTAGTGATTGATCTGTAATATTAGAGGTAATCAGAGGGTTAAAACCATTTGGGTATATAGCTTCTACATTTCGTTCACTTGATGCGCGTCTTGTAAAAGCATAAGCTTGCGTGTTTTTAAAGTGATATCCAGCATTGGCATAGAATTTCATCTGTTCCGAAACTTTAGCTTCTGCATTGACAAAGACGTTACTGTTCATCATGCGGGCATCTCCGTAGTTGTTCCTGACAGAGGTTCCTTGTCGAAAGGTATGGTCTCTAGAAGTAAATTCAGCCGATACGCTTACAAAGCCATCTGTACTCAATGGCGTTCCGTAGTGCATCCCGGTTTTATAGGTCAATCCATCTACTCCTTGTCGTTGGGGATTTGAGTTGTTTCCGGCGTTGTTAAATCCAAAAAATGTTTCAATCTGATTGTCTGCAGCACGGTCTTTTAGGACGACATTGATAACACCTGCAATCGCATCGGAACCGTATTGAGCCGAAGCTCCGTCTTTGAGAACTTCTATGCGTTTGATAGCCATGGCTGGTATGGCGTTTAAATCGGTTCCGGAATTACCTCTACCTCGTGTTCCGTACAAGTTAATCAACGAGGCTTGATGTCTGCGTTTTCCGTTAATCAGTACAAGAGTTTGGTCGGGGCCAAGACCGCGATAGGTGGCCGGAACTATATGGTCAGCACCGTCCGATCCTGATTGTTTGGTCGCGTTAAACGAAGGGATTTCGTTTTGAAGAAATTGGTTGATGTTGATAAACTCACTCTTGGCTTTTACCGTTGCAATATCGATGACGTCCGTTGCTACCGGAGAGTCTACTGTACGTCGTTTATTATTTCTCGACCCCACAATTAGTACTTCGTTTAGTTGAATTCCAGAGGTCATCATGACTTGGACAAAACGATCATTAGGAGCTATGGTAACTGGCTCAAAACCGATGTGCGTAAACTGAATGGGATTGTTTTTTTGTAAATGCAATACAAAACTACCATCGGGTAAGCTAATGGTTCCGTTTTGCGTGTTTTTTTCAATGATATTTACCTTTCTGATGGGCTGGTAAAATTCGTCCAATACAATTCCGCGCATCTTTATAGGATTGTGAGGAGTATGGTCGATGCCGCGATTGATTTTTTTTGTTAGGATGCCTGTGGTAATCCCTACTTTTTTAGGGGTGTAAATAACGTAATAGTTGTTTCCGAGGTAATCAACGGAAAATGGGGTAACTTTTTTGAGTAAGTCGACCGATTTGTTTAAGTCGAGTTTTCGGAAAGGGCGGATATCAATTTGGACACCTTTTACGCTAAGTGGATTGTAGGTAAAATACACTCGGTGCTTTTCACTGATAATATCGAGTGCGTCTATGAGTTTTACCAACTGCTGTTGTTGAGCATACGACTGGAATAAGCAGCAAGTGCAGGTAATGAAAACGAGAAGAATACGTAGACCTACGAACTGCTTTATCATTAAATTGGGATTAGTGTTTAGTTCTTATAAACCACTAATTTACCATTTTCTTTTTTAATGTTGATGTTTGCAGATTTTTTTATCGCATTTAAGCAAATTGTTAAATTTGATGTAGGCACAGCACCCGTGATACGAATGTCTTTACTAGTAGGAACCTTAAAATCAAAATTTACTCCGTAGGTGTCCGATATTTTCTCTAAAGCTTGGTGTAAGGTAAGGTTATTAAACAACAGCGTTCCTTGCGTCCACGACAGGTGTTGCTCTTTACTTACAATGTGCTTATCAATGAGAATTTTCTTTTCATCTGAAGAGTATTCGATATAGTCCCCTGGAAACATTTTTTTTGAATTTCCATTATTGAGTGTCAACCAAATATTTCCCTCGTCTAAATAGACTTTCGTTTTTTCTCTGCGTGTATTGACATTAAATTCTGTTCCGTAAACTTCGACGGTAAGGTCTTTGGTGTTGACGAAAAACTTAGCTTCTTTACTAGGGAGTTTGTTCACCTTAAAAAAAGCTTCTCCTTTCATCCATATATTTCGAACGTCGTTTTTGTGATAGGTGATTTCAGAATTTGAATTCAAAGCGACTTCAGTCCCGTCGGGTAATTTGATGTTTAGGGTTTCACCAAAAGCCGTTTCATGAGTAACGAGTGCATTGTTAAGCCCGGTATAGGTTAGTACTCCAAACGATATTGCTAGCAGTATAGAAGCGGCAACTGCGAACTTCATAATACTTGGATTTTGGAAAATCCCCTTTTTCTTCTTGGCTTCTTTCTTTTGAACAGTCTTTAGCTTTGCTTCGAGCTTAGTCCATTCAACTTGTAATTTTTCTTCGCCAACGGTATCTTTTTTAAAATTGATACCGAGTAATATGTCTCTGGCTTCGTAGGCGATATCTCTCTTTAAAGGATTGTTTTTGAGCCAAAAATCCCAAAATGAAACATCCGACAATTGACTGTTAAATGCCCAATTCTTAAAAGAATCGTCATTTAAAAAATCATGAATACTATTATAGGTTTTTTTGGTCATCAAAACTTTGTAAGCTAAGGTATTTACAGATATAAGAAAAATATATTGCAAATATACTCTTTTTTCTTACGCAAATTTATGAATTTAATAATTGTAAAATAGCCATTTCTTCACGTAAGTTTTTTATCGCCTTGTGGAGCGTGTTAATGACACTTTGATAATTGATGTCCATCGTTTCAGCAATTTCCTTGGCTTTGAGGTCACAGTGAAACTTTAGATAGATAACTTCACGTTGTCTTTTGGGTAGTTGGTTAATGAGTTTGGCTAGGTTTTTATCCCTAAAAGTAGTTGATTCTTGGTAGGTTATGAACTCTTCTGGTGTAAAATTGATGTCAACCATATCTTTGTCCAAGTTACGGACAATAGCGTATTTTTGGTTGCGGTTTATTTTTTTGATGATAAAACGTCTAAAGGAAGAAAATAAATAAGGTGCAATGGTGTTAAGGTCACTCAAGTTTTCTTTGTGCTCATAGATGTACACAAAAAAATCCTGTAAGGCATCTTCCGTTAAATCTTGGTCTTTAGAAATTTTTAAACCGTAGTTGTGTAAACTTGGATAAAACTTCTCAAAAAGCACTGAAAAGGCCGAAATGTCGCCCTCTTTAAGTGATTTCCATAGTATTTCATCCGATAAGTTCCTCATTGTACATCAGTTATTCTAGGCTAAAAGTAGTAAAAAAATAATTAATTCATAATAATTTGTTAAAATTAGTGTGATTTTCTCGTTGTAATCGGCGTTTAAAGTCCTATAAATAATACTATATTTGCAATCGCAAAAAAAGATCAATACTTAGAAAATAATGAAAGCAGGAATTGTAGGATTACCTAATGTTGGAAAATCAACATTGTTTAATTGTTTATCGAATGCAAAGGCACAGAGTGCGAATTTTCCATTTTGTACTATTGAACCGAATTTAGGAGTGGTAAACGTACCAGATCCGAGAATTGAGAAGTTAGAGGAGTTGGTAAATCCTGAAAAAGTAGTACCTGCTACTGTTGAAATCGTAGATATCGCAGGATTGGTGCGAGGAGCGAGTAAAGGAGAAGGATTAGGAAACCAGTTCTTAGCTAATATTCGTGAAACTGATGCTATTTTGCACGTACTTCGTTGTTTTGAAAATGACAATATTGTGCATGTTGATGGTTCTGTTGACCCTATCCGTGATAAGGAAACCATTGATATTGAGTTGCAACTTAAAGATCTGGAGGCCGTGGAAAAGCGTTTGGATAAAGTGAAGAGAGCGGCAAAGACAGGAAATAAAGAGGCTCAAAAAGAGTTGGAAGTTTTAGAAACCATCCAAAAAGCCTTGTTAGAAGGAAAGTCTGTACGTACTTTAGAATTCACTGAAAAGGAAGAAGAGTTGGTAAGTTCAATGCAGTTCATTACAGCAAAGCCTGTATTGTACGTGTGTAATGTAGACGAAGCCTCAGCTAAAGACGGAAATGAATACGTAGCTAAAGTGCGTGAAGCAGTGAAAGATGAAGATGCTGAAATTATTGTATTAGCTGTAGCTACTGAAGCAGACATCGCAGAATTAGAAGATTACGAAGAGCGCCAGATGTTCCTTGGAGATATAGGATTAGAGGAGCCAGGAGTGTCTCGATTAATTCGTTCGGCTTATTCGTTGTTAAATTTACAAACCTATTTTACTGCAGGTGTAAAAGAAGTTCGTGCTTGGACTGTTTTGGTAGGAGCAACAGCACCTCAGGCAGCAGGAGTAATTCATACGGATTTCGAAAAAGGATTTATTAGAGCAGAAGTTATCGCTTATGATGATTACGTTTCTTTTGGATCGGAAGCAAAAGTAAAAGAAGCTGGAAAGATGCGCGTAGAAGGTAAGGAATACATCGTTAAAGATGGTGATGTAATGCACTTCCGATTTAATGTTTAAGAAGTAGAAAAAAAACGATCATACTCAAAACTCTATCGAAGCTTTTCGATAGAGTTTTTTTGTACCTTTAAGCCAAATTATAAAGGAGTCTATGCAATTTAATTCAACGAGTTTTCAGTTTTTAAAAGAGTTAAGAGAAAATAATAATCGAGAGTGGTTTGCCGATCAAAAACCAGCGTATACAGAAGCGTTGGCAGCAGCAAAAGATTTTTTCAATACTGTAAAGCTGGGACTTGAACAGCACGATGAAATTGAAAAGCAGAAACTGTTTAGAATTTATAGAGATGTGCGTTTTAGTAAAGATAAAACGCCTTACAAAACACATTTTGCAGGTTCGTTTTCGAGATTGGGTGCCGCCCTTCGAGGAGGCTATTACTTACATGTAAGTCCTGGAGAAACCATGTTGGCTGGTGGATTTTGGGAACCTAACAAGGACGATTTATTACGCATACGTAAAGAACTGGAAATTGATGCGGAAGAGTTGCGTACCATTTTGGCAAGCAGTTCTTTTGTGCAACATTTCGGGGGTGTTTTAGAAGGTAATGAGCTGAAAACGGCTCCTAAAGGATTTGATAAAACCCATCCAGATATCGATTTAATTCGAAAAAAAGGCTTTGTTGCGGTTCGTCGCTTTAGTGATCAAGAAGTGCTTTCGGCAACGTTTTCTGATGAAGTAGCCGCTTCGTTTGTGGCGCTACGTCCGTTTTTTGACTATATGAGTGATGTACTGACCACCAATTTAAATGGAGAGTCGCTTTTGTAAAACCGTTTAAAAGTGCAGGTGCATTTTTATTTCTCTTTTTAGATAGGCATAGGTAATTCCCGTAGCTAAAATATCGGCGATGGGAAAAGAAATCCATACTCCCATAACACCGTAATATTTAGGTAATAAATACACCAGCGGAATTAAGAATACGCCCTGTTTTAACAAGGTGAGTACTAGGGCCGGAAAAGCCTTTCCTACTGCCTGAAAATAGGCTGCTCCAATGAGCTGCGTGGTGATGACAGGCGTAGCCAAAAAGGCGATAATAAGCGCCTCTGGTGTGGCTTTTAACAGGTTTTGATCATCGGTAAATACGCTTACTAGCTGGTTCGGAAACAACATAATCCCTATAAATATGATACTGGCTATGACGGTACCAAATCGTATGGAAGTATTTATCGTTTCCTTCACTCTTTGAGCATCCTGCGCTCCGTAGTTGTAACCGGCGATAGGAAGAAACCCTTGAGTTACCCCTAATACAGGAAATAAAGCGAACATCATAACCCTGTTAATAATACCGTAAACAGCAATGGCCGTTTCTCCACCATAGCGAAAAAGGCTGTAGTTTAAGATGATTATTAAAAGGCTAATCGTCCCTTGTCGGATAACGGTAATGCCACCCAAAGCCACGATTTGGCGAACGAGGTGCTTTCGCAATAACAAATCTCGGAAGGTGATGCGTAATTCGTTGTGTTTAGAGATAAAGAAAAAGATGACAAACCCGCCGCTAACACCGTAAGAAATAGCAGTGGCTAAACCGGCTCCCATCATTCCTAAAGGGTATATTTTAATAAATAGAATATCTAATATTATGTTTGATATTGCCGGTAATATCAGTGTATACATAGCGAAGTTGGGTTTCCCCATAGCGCGTATCAACGGGTTACCCATCATGGCAAAAGCCAGTAGCGGAACGCCCCATATAATGGTGTGGAAATAGTCGGTTGCAGGAGCGCTAATAGCACCTTTAGCTCCGAATATTTGCAAGAGCGGGAAACAAAAGAACGTACCGAGGAATACAAAGGAAAATGAAAGGAGGAGTGTTAAGCTAATTTGATTGCCAAAGACAGTCGTTGCCACTGCGCGGTCTCCTTTTCCTAAAGCTCTTGAAATGACCGAGCTACCACCGATTCCAATTCCCATACCGATGGAGGAAATGAAAAAAGCAATGGGTAGTACCACCGTAATGGCGGCAATGGCCATGACGCCTATCCACTGTCCGACAAAAATGGTGTCGACAATCATATTTAAAGACATGACCAATATTCCAACGGACGCCGGAATGGCCTGTTTTAGTAAGAGTTTACTGATGTTTTCTGTTCCGAATTTCTGTGTCAAGTCAAGGGGGGATTTTTGCTAATCGAAGCAATATCTCAATTTTTTGAAGATTGACACAAATATTAAGTTACTTTTAAGTAATAATTAACATCAATGAATTAAGTTTGCCCCATGAATTATTTTGAGCATAAAGTACAGGTGAAACCTGAGCATATCGACGTATATAATCACGTAAACAACGTGGTGTATGTGCAGTGGATTCAGGATATTGCCGATGCGCATTGGAATCTCTTAACCGAAGGGAAAGGAGCATTGGATTATGCCTGGTTTGTGGTGAAACACGAAATAAATTACAAGCAACAAGCTGTTGTCCACGATGATTTACTAGTAAAAACATGGATTGGCGAAACTGGAGGTGTAAAATCAGTTCGTCATGTAGAAATTTACAGGGATTCTGTTTTGTTAGTAAGTTCGCAAACTACTTTTTGCCTCATTGATTTAGCCACTAAAAAACCTCGCAGAGTTACAGCGGATGTATTGGCATTATTGGTACCTTCAAAAAACAGTTAGAACATGAGTAAATTTAAGGAGTTAGGAGTCGCAGCCTCATATGTAAAAGGCTTAACTGAATTAGGGATTCAAGAGCCCACAGAAATCCAAGAAGCAATTATTCCGTATTTGTTAAATAATGCTGCCGATTTGGTGGGGCTAGCACAAACGGGGACGGGGAAAACAGCCGCCTTTGGACTGCCATTGCTCAATCGTATTGATACGGATAAAAAAGAGATACAAGCGCTAATTTTGACTCCAACACGCGAGTTGGCACAGCAGGTAAAACACCAGTTATTTAAATATACCAAGTACGTGCCTGAACGCATTTTTATGGAAGCTGTTTTTGGTGGAGAGAAAATAGCAAAACAAATCGCGAATTTGCAACGTACCACGCATGTGGTTGTCGCGACACCAGGAAGGTTAATCGATCTTATAGAGCAAGGAGCAATAAATTTAAAGCAGCTCGATGTACTCGTTTTGGACGAAGCAGATGAGATGTTGAGTATGGGCTTCAAAGAAGACCTACAACGCATTCTGCGCTATACGCCGAAAACTAAGCACACCTGGCTTTTCTCAGCGACGATGCCCGAAGCTGTTTCGGGAATTATAAAAAAGTACCTACAACCAGAGGCTAAGCAGGTGCGAATTAGCAAACCTTTGGAGGTAAATAAAAATATCAGTCATCTTTATATTACTACGCCATCGGCAAAGAAGACGGCAGTCTTGACGCGTTATTTGCAAAAGCATCAAAAACAACGCGGTATCGTTTATGCCAGGACCAAGGCGGGAGCGCAGCGCATAGCTACAGCCTTAAAAGAGCGAGGCCTTTCAGTGGAAGCTCTAGAAGGTGGTATGCAGCAACGAGAACGCGATAAGGTGATGCGTATGTTTAAAAAAGGCAGTATTCAAACCTTGATTTCTACTGATGTTTCGTCGAGAGGAATCGATGTAAGTAAGTTAGATTTTGTATTTCATTATCAATTGCCAGAACAAGATACCGTGTATACACACCGAAGTGGTCGTACGGCTCGAGCAGGATCAAAAGGGGTTTCTATAGTGTTGGCGACGAATAAAGACCGAGGAGTACTCGACAGGTTGTCAAGAACTTTACAAATAACGTTTAAAGAGTTTAGCTTTTAAAATGGATATCATTTATAGTATCGATATTATCGGAACTTTTGCTTTTGCTATCAGTGGCGCACTGGTTGCCATGAAAAAAGAGTTTGATGTATTTGGTGTTATCATAATAGCCTTTGTAACGGCTGTTGGTGGTGGGATGATGCGAGACGTGCTCATCAATGCACATCCGATTAATTGGATTGGGGATATTAACTACATTTGGACAATTTTAACCGCGGTGGTCTTTACCTTCCTTTTCCGAAGCAAAATCGCCCCGCTGCGTCGAACGATGTTTTTGTTTGATACTATCGGAATTAGTGTGTTTACCTTATTGGGACTTCAAAAAGGGTTGAATTACGATTTGCACCCTTTTGTAGCATTAGTAATGGGAATGGTTTCTGCTGTATTTGGAGGCGTTATCAGAGATGTGCTCACGCGAAAAGTTCCGTTGATTTTTAAAAAAGAAATCTACGCCTCGGCCTGTTTATCAGGGGGCGTAGTGTATTTGTTATTAGGCTATGCTGAGGTACATGAAGACCTTCAGTTTATAACTTCTGCTTTGGTTATTATTTTAATTAGGACAGTTGCTGTAGTCAAAGAATACGAGTTGCCTAAAATAACCAAAGATCTCTTTACGAAAGCTTCTTAGTTTAGCGCAGCCAAGATTTTTGAATACTTGTTTTCGAAAAATAGTACAGCAATAAACCGATGGCAACAACCGTGAGCGGCATGATGGCTGCCACGGGGCCGAATATTTCTAAACTATTACTCACAAAGAGGTTGTAGTACATTTGAACTACGATGCCTACCATGGAAAGTAGAAATAGTTGCTGAGCAAATCTTTTGCGCAGCACCAAACTCACACAGCCCAAGAAACCAGCAAACACAGCAATCGCAAATGCTGCCATGGCCCAAGTAGGGGTAGCTTCGATCAGTTTGAGCTGTTCAGCGGTATACATGGAAGTAAAGGTGGCTGTTTTATATACTTGCTGTATGTAGGCATTGACCCCCATAGCATTCCAGAACAGTGATACAATTGCAATTACCCAAAAGTACAACGGGGGTTTTGTTTCAGTTTTTGTCATGATTACGATTGGTTTAGTTACTTAAATTTACGTTGATTGTACGGTAATTCAAAAAATATTTTGAGCTATTGAAAATCTCCTAGTGTAGAAAAAAGTGTTTTCAATTGTCTTTTTGATGTTGTTGGTCGATTTTATTTTTAATGATTCTACTTAATTGCCAATTTGAATGGAAACTAAATATCAATTTTATGAAACCCTTCAATTTTATCCTAAAGGCAATACTTATCGCATTTTTGTCTACATCCTACGTAGGTTTTACCCAAGTAAATACGGGAGGAACGGCAACTACAGCCAACCACAATAAACAAGTTATTGGTTATATCACCAATTGGGATGCTTGGAAAACCGCTAAGGCTGGAGTTCCAGCTCAAGGAGCACTAACGCATCTCAATATCGATTATAGCAAGTACACTATTCTGAATTATTCATTCTTTGGAGTCGCTAAAGACGGCTCGTTACACAGCGGAGATCATCGGAATAAAAGTATTCACCAACAAGGCAGTGTACAAGAACCCAAAGATATTTTTTTCACAGACATATATTCGAGTTGGGACCTTCATATCTTGTTTGGAGAAATAGATCCCATCCAGTACATCAATGAAGCTGCCAAGAAAAGAGCGGAAGCTCAGGGGTTCAAGGTGGCTTTGAACGGAACTACCTGGGAGCAGCCAACTTGGGGGTTAAGCGGTAACTTACCCGTTCCATTGCACAAGGAAAATGGAGCTCCTGGATTGTTGGCGCTGGCCAAACAAAAAGGTGTCAAGGTAATGGCCTCAATAGGAGGATGGAGTATGTGTAAGCACTTTCCTGAAATGGCAGCGGATCCAGTAAAGCGCGCCAAGTTTATTGACGATTGTAAAAAATTAATCGCTACCGGTTTTGATGGAATCGATTTGGACTGGGAGTACCCAGGCCCGTATGCGGGGATGAACTTTACGGGAACTCAGGCCGATTTTGCTAATTTTGAACTCCTAGTCAAAGAACTGCGTCAGGCCATTGGCCCTACTAAATTGATCACAGCAGCTATGTCGGCTGACCCGAGAAAGTTAAATGACTTTAATTGGGGAGCACTTGCAAAAGACATGGATTATTTCAATATGATGACTTACGATATGAACGGAGGATGGTCAAATAAGGCTGGTCATAATGCACCAGTGTATGCCTATGACAACGCCGAAGTTTCGTTTTTTAATTGGAAATCAACCTTAGATAAGTTAAAAGAAAAAGGAGTGCCTACCGCTAAAATTTGTTTCGGTGCCCCTTTTTACGGTAGAGGAGTAATTACTAAAGGAAATGCCGATTTGAATGCACCAACGGTAAAAAGAGCAGAGACCGTGCAACCTGATGGTCCTATAACTACCTGTGCCGATTATACCAATTGGCCGAAGAATGTATATGACGGAACTCCAAATTACTTTTTTATTAAACAAAAAGCCCTACAAGCCAATAGCGGTTGGACTCGAAAGTGGGATGCACAGGCAAAAGTACCTTACTTGGTTAAGGGAAATTATTTTTTGAGTTATGATGACGAAGAGTCTATTGCGATTAAAGCACAGTTTATTAATGAAGAAAAGCTAGGAGGAACTATCGTTTGGACAGTGTATGGTGACTTGGAATTAGGAGGGTCAGTAACCTCTTTCGGTACAAAATTAAAACGTTGGTCACAGGTAAAGTCCCCTTTAGTAAATAAGATGAATGAGGTATTTGCACAAGGTGGTGGTACGGTAAATCAAGCCCCTAAAGTGCAAATTACGAGTCCTGCGACTACCAGTACGCATCCAGTCGGACAAAATATTGCAGTGACGGTAGCGGCGTCGGACGTCGATGGGACTGTTACTGCTGTAGAGCTGTTTAATAATGGTACTTCAATAGGGATGAAAACGAGTAGTCCTTATAGTTTCGATATCAGTAACCTGGCTGTTGGGACCTATACGCTAACGGCAAAGGCCACAGACGATAAAAATGCAGTAACTACCTCGGAGGAAGTTATTGTAATCGTTAAGGACACCGGAGCAAATGCTCCGCCGGTGGTCACAATTACCAATCCTAAATCGGATGCATCGTTAACTAAAAACGTGGCTGTGCTATTGACTGCGGAGGCTACGGATAGTGATGGTACTATACAAAAAGTAAGTTTCTGGGCCAATGATACACAGCTGGGAGAGGTGACGCAAAGTCCTTTTCAATGGAGCTGGACACCAGTTGCTGTAGGGGAAACAACGCTAAAAGCCATCGCTACGGATGATAAGGGTTCAACGGGAACCTCTGGATTGCTGAAGGTGACAGTTGTCGAAACTTCAGGGCCTTGTAGCGGGGTGGCTAATTGGGATGCATCAACAGCTTACCAAAAAGGGAATACAGTAAAAAAAGATAACCAATTGTACAAAGCAAAATGGTGGACACAAAATGAAAACCCAACAACCAATAGTGGTACATTTCAAGTTTGGGAAAAACTCGGGAGTTGTGGCGGATCAAATCCAGATAATCAGGCACCTCAGATAGCAATTACGAGTCCGGCTAACAATGCGACCATACAACAGGGGACAACGGTGACAGTGAACTGTGACGCCAGTGATAGCGATGGACAAGTGGTAAAGGTGGTGCTTTTTAATGGTGCGACAAAACTGGGAGAGAAGACAAAGGCACCTTATACCTTTGAAATTAAAAATATTGCAGCCGGATCGTACTCCCTAACAGCAGAGGCTGAAGATAATAAAGGAGCGAAAAAGAGATCTTCGGAGGTCTCGTTCACGGTTCCCGGAGGTGGTTCAAGCAGCTGTAACGGACTCCCGAATTACAGCGCAGGAACAGCGTATAGTAAAGATCAAGAAGTAGCTAATGAAGGCAATAGCTATAAATGTAAGATTGCGGGTTGGTGTTCTTCGAATGCAGCTTGGGCTTATGCACCTGGTAAAGGGGCACATTGGCAAGATGCATGGGAGAAATTGGGTGCTTGTAGCGGAGGTAATGAACCTCCTACTGTGACGATTACAGCCCCTAAAAATGGCGCTACTTATGATGGAGGAAGTACGATAGATATCACTATCAGTGCCGCGGATGATGAATCTGTAGCAAAGGTAGTTCTGTATCAAGGTACTAAAGAATTAGCTGTATTGACAAGTGCTCCTTATACCTATAGTTTAACAAATGCTGACGAAGCTAGTTATGTTTTTAAAGCGGTAGCGACGGATAATAAAGGAAGCGAAACGACGTCGGCAGAAGTTTTTGTCAGAAAGAAATCAACGGGGGGAACTCCACAGATACCAGGGAAAATTCTGGTAGGCTATTGGCATAATTTCAATAATAACTCAACCATTCCAAAACTGCGAGAGGTCTCAGACGCTTGGGATGTTATTTGTGTGGCTTTTGCGGAGCCTAAAGCAGGAAGTACAGCAGACATGCAATTTAACCCCTTTGAAATTTACCAGGGAAATACACAGGAATTTATCAATGATGTGGCTCTTTTAAAATCAAAGGGAAAAAAGGTCTTGATTTCAATAGGAGGGGCAAATGCTAAAGTAGAACTTAGGACAACTGAAGAGAAGGAAGTTTTTGTGAACTCTATGAAAACGATTATTCAGACCTATGGTTTCGACGGTATGGACATCGATTTAGAAGGAAGTTCACTGTCACTTGCAGGAGGAGATAGTGATTTTAGAAATCCGACTACCCCGAAAATAAAAAACCTTATTCAGGCTACACGGGAATTAAAAGCAGCGGTAGGCGCCTCTAATTTCGTATTGAGTATGGCTCCTGAAACTGCCTATGTACAAGGTGCCTATGGTACTTATGCTGGAGTGTACGGTGCGTACTTACCCGTAATTCACGCGTTACGTAATGATATGGACTACATTCACGTGCAACATTATAATACTGGTTCTATGTTTGGTGCAGATGGGAAAATTTATCAACCTGCAACAGCAGATTTTCATGTGGCTATGGCAGAAATGTTGATTACTGGGTTCAAGGTTGCTCAAACAGGATTGACCTTTCCTGGATTGCGAGCCGATCAGGTGGCCATAGGTTTGCCGTCGAGTAGCAAGGCTGCTGGTAGTGGTTATACTTCAGAGGCAGTAGTGCAGCAAGCATTGGATTATTTGATAAAAGGAAAGACCTATGCAGGGCGTACCTATACAACAAAAGCTGCGTATCCTAACTTCAGAGGCTTGATGACTTGGTCAATTAACTGGGACGTCGCCGCAGGTAGTGGTTTTTCAACGAGTCATCGCGCGTATTTAGACGGACTGCAACAGTCGAGCAAAAGCACAGCTAACGATCATAAAGCTACGCTGAATCTTGAACTGTATCCGAATCCGGTAAGTGATGTGCTACAAATAAAAGGTATACAGGGAAGTGGAGCATTGCGTATCCTTATTGCGGATATAAATGGAAGAAAGGTGATGGAGTTAGCATACAGCGAAGTGACTCCGAAACAAATATCGATAGCGCATTTAAATGGAGGTGTGTACACCGTTGTCGTAAAAACGTCGACTGACGTGCAAACGAAAAAGTTCATTAAATTGGAAAACTAGCAATTAGGAGTTTTCATTGTAGTAATCCTGCACGTTTTTATAACGTGTGGGATTTTTAGTTAAAGTAAGTGAAGAAAGTAAGGAATGCTCTTAAAAAACTGTTAAAGGGCTATCAGCGCTGTAACTAAAGAAGAACCCAGTCGTCTTTTAATTGATTACTAAGCACAACAATTGGTGATTAGTTAGTTTTTAATAGTTGATTGAAGAAAGGCTCAAGATGTATCTTGAGCCTTTTTCAGTTTTATAGAATAACTATTTTTTTTGTCGTACTTGCTTGTTGATTTGAAAGCGTTAAAAGGTATATTCCTTTTGCTAAATTATCAAGAGTTAGGGTTTCTTGACCAAAAGCAGGAGTAACGGAAAGCACTTTCTTACCGAGTACCGAATACAAAGTAATATTGGAAACGGTAACTGATGCAGGAATTTTTACAAAGATTTTTTTAATTGCTGAAGGATTAGGATACACTTCAACACTACTTAATTTGTGATCTTTAGTACTGGCAGTAGCCCATCTGTTTTCTGCAACCGGACCTCCCCAAATTTGAGTAGCTAGGTTTGGGTTGTCAATAAAAGGGTTGCGATTTCCTTGTGCATAGGTGTTTGATGAATTTCCGTGGTACGTATTTCTGGCATCTTCGATATTAGAAACTGGATCTTCGGCATTCCACTTAAGTAACAAATCGATCATATTACTGTCAACGGTATTGGCTGTACCAATAGCTACGTTTTTGGGTAAACACTGATTTCCGTAACGCAAATACATATACATCATCATACGGGCTACATCGCCTTTCCATTCATCACCAGGGTACCAACCTCCGGTAACATTTCCTGAATTACCACTACCTGTTGCGAATTTTTTATTACCGCGCTGGCTGTTATAACTCACATCAGAAGGGCGTAAATGATGCGCATCTGCACCAGGTCCTGACGATCCTAAGTTAGGAGTCCCTAAACTTTTAGGATACACGTGCTCTCTATTCCAATCACCCGAATTTCCTCCGTTGTCATTGACACCGCGCGTTCTGGCAGTCGTTCCAGAACTGCTGTATCCGTAAACCAACAGTACTTGTGATGAATTACTCGGATTTAAATCGGTGGCTTTACACGCTTCCCATACACCGGGAGTATAACTGAGGTTTCTCGTATGTGTACTTGCAATTTTGGTTGCAAGCGCATCTTTCAGTGCAATTCCTGATTTTGTCAGGTCTACGTCATTGTAGTAACTCTGCTGTGCATTGAGTGACCAGCACAAAGCGGTTACACTTAAAAAAAGTAATTTTTTTATCATCTAATTGCTTTTAAGGGTTATTTCTTAGCTAACAAAGCCATGTAAAACCCGTCAAATCCAGATTGATGAGCTAGCACTTTGTTATCCGAGACAAAGGTAAAATCTTTTCCGGCTTCAGAGGCCAAAAAAGTGTTAACTTGTTCTTGATTTTCAGAAGGTAACACAGAGCAAGTAGCGTACACTAACTTTCCTCCAGGTTTTACCATCTTTGAATATTTTTGGAGTACCTCTTGTTGTACTTCTTTAATTTTAGTCAAAAATTCGGGCTGAAGCTTCCATTTGCTATCAGGATTTCTGCGAATTACACCCAAACCTGAACAAGGAGCATCAATCAATACTCTGTCTGCTTTATCGTGTAGTTTTTTGATCACTTTAGTCGAGTCAATGACGCGGGTGTCGATATTGTGAACACCATTTCTTCTCGCTCTAACTTTCAGCTTTTTTAATTTACTTTCATAGATATCCATGGCAATAATCTGCCCTTTGTTTTCCATCAATGATGCTAAGTGTAAGGTTTTACCCCCAGCACCAGCGCAAGTGTCGATTACTTTCATACCTGGAGCTACCTGAAGGTACTCAGCAACCAATTGCGAAGAGGCATCCTGTACTTCAAAAAGCCCATTTTTAAACGCTTGAGTTTTGAATACATTAGCGCGTTCCACTAATTTTAAGGCTACGTTGTATCCTTTTATAAATTCAGTATCAATTTCTTCTTTGGCAAGTGATTTACGCAAAGCCTCCTTACTTGTTCTTAGGGTGTTGGTACGCAAAATAACCTCTGCTTGCTTGTTCAATGCAGCGATTTCTTTGGTCCAAACTTCTTCTCCTAATTCTTCCAAACCAATCTCGTCAATCCAATCCGGAATGGCTTCTCTAAACTTTCTGATTTTTGATAACTCGTCAAAACGACCTTTGATTCTTCTCGATGGTGTAGGTTCAATCTGGTTCCAATCTGGTAGTTGAATCCCCTTTAATACACACCAAACGGCAAACATTCGCCATAAATCTGGACGTGAAAAAGGTGCTTTTACATTGGCGATTTCTGAATATAAGCGCTTCCAACGAACTATTTCATAGATGGTTTCGGCTACAAATTTACGGTCTCGAGCCCCCCAACGTTTATCTCTCTTTAAAGCTTTCTCAACTGCTTTATCTGCATATACTTCTTCATTAAAAATATCGCGTAAGCTATCTATAACCGCGAAAACTAAATTTCTATGTAATCTCATCTGACGAATTTAAGATTGCAAAGATAGTTGATTTTGGTGGTTTTTTGTATTTTCGTTTCAAGTAAAAATACGAGTTTCTCAGAATAGTTTTTTTAGGTAATTAACTTGTTTTGAATTGGTTCTGAGTCCTGAGCTTTTTTGGGATTTTAAAAAAGTCTAACCGAATAGGTAGATTTTTGATGTTTGACCAGCTTGTAAGGTTTAATTTAAAGTAAATAATACGCTTTCCCAACTACCGAGTATTTGAGTAGTAGCAGCCAAAAGTAGATCGTTTTTGTCGGTATGAATTTGAATAGTCCCGTTACTTATATAAAAGGAGTGAGTGTCGCTCGCGCCGAGTTGTTGTATGCTGAATTAGGCATTCGTACGTGCCGTGATTTGCTGCACTTATTTCCCTTTCGCTACATAGATAAAACTCAGTTTTATACTATTAGTCAACTTCAACCCAACTCGTCTGAAGTACAAATAGTAGGGAAAATATCAGGGATCAAAACCGTAAAACAGAAGCGAGGAAGTCGCTTAGTAGCTACTTTTACCGATGCTACGGGAAGTATAGAACTGGTGTGGTTTAAAGGAGCTAAGTGGATAAAAGATTCGTTGAAGCCCAATACTCCTTATGTGGTGTATGGAAAGTTAAATTGGTATAACAATTCCGCAAGTATGCCACATCCTGAAATGGAAACCGTTCAGGCCTATAAAAGTAAGTTGCAAACCGCAATGCAGCCAGTATATCCTTCTACGGAGAAATTGGCAAACAAAGGAATCAGCCATAAGGTCATGCGCGGAATGATGCAACACCTCTTTCAGCAGTTTTTTAATGGGATTGAAGAATCGTTGCCGACCTACCTGCTAGCGGAACAACAACTGATAGGGAAAAGAGAAGCATTGCTGAACATACATTTCCCGAAGAACCAAGAGCTGCTCGCTCAGGCGCAACACCGTTTGAAGTTTGAAGAGCTCTTCTATATTCAATTGCAGCTTCTGCAAAAGAAATTGATTCGCAAAGCAAAGATAAAAGGATACGTGTTCGGTCAGGTCGGGACGGTGTTTTCAGATTTTTATGAAAATCATTTGCCGTTTAATTTGACCAACGCTCAAAAGAGGGTGTTAAAAGAGATTCGAAAAGATGTTGGAACTGGAGCTCATATGAATCGCTTATTACAAGGGGACGTGGGATCCGGAAAAACTATTGTCGCCTTGCTGACGATGTTGTTGGCCATTGACAATGGTTATCAAGCGACCATTATGGCACCGACAGAAATCTTGGCAACCCAACACTACAACGGTATGGTAGCCTTGTTAGAACATACAGATATAGAGGTCGCTTTGTTAACGGGGTCAACGAAAACAAAAAGACGCCGTGAAATACACAGTGCCCTAGAAGATGGCAGTTTGAAAATACTTATCGGTACCCATGCTATTTTAGAGGACAAGGTGGTTTTTAAAAATCTAGGAATCGCTATTATCGATGAGCAGCATCGTTTTGGAGTGGCGCAACGTTCAAAACTGTGGAAAAAGGGAGCTGAAGTTATCGATGGGAATCCAGTACCTCCCCATATCTTGGTAATGACGGCAACACCGATTCCGAGAACTTTGGCCATGTCTGTATACGGAGATTTAGATGTTTCTGTAATTGATGAACTTCCTCCGGGGAGAAAGGATATCAAAACCGTGCATCGTTATGACAGTCATCGATTGGGGGTATTTAAATTTTTAAAAGACGAAATAGCCAAAGGTAGGCAAGTATATGTCGTGTATCCGCTCATTCAAGAGTCCGAAGCGATGGATTATAAAGATTTGATGGACGGTTACGAAAGTATCTCTCGAGAGTTTCCATCACCTAAGTATCAGATTAGCATCGTTCACGGTCAGATGAAACCAGCGGATAAAGACTATGAAATGGAACGCTTTGCGAAAGGAGATACTCAAATAATGGTGGCAACCACCGTGATAGAGGTAGGGGTGAATGTACCGAATGCTTCCGTAATGGTAATTGAAAGTGCAGAGCGATTTGGATTGAGCCAGCTGCATCAGCTAAGAGGACGAGTAGGACGTGGAGCCGAGCAGAGTTATTGTATTTTATTGTCGAGTTACAAGCTGTCGAGTGATGGAAAAACAAGGCTACAAACAATGGTGGATACTACCGATGGTTTTAAAATTGCGGAAGTAGATTTAAAATTAAGAGGGCCTGGAAATATTATGGGAACGCAGCAAAGTGGCGTACTCAATTTGAAAATTGCAGATGTAGTTAAAGATTCTCCTATTTTGCATTTGGCACGTCAAGCAGCGATTTCAGTATTGAATGAGGACCCTGGTTTACAAAACCCGCTCAACGAAAGTTTGCTAAAAACCTTTACTCAGTTTCAGAAGAAGTCTGGAATTTGGAGTAATATCAGTTAGATGAACGTTTAAAGATTTTATAGGCTTTGTTGTTTATGACGAGTATATAACATCCGGTTGGTAGGTATGAGAAATCGATACTGTGCTCGTGTATTTGAATCCGATGCGTGAGGTCTTGACCTTGCATGTTGAATAACAAGGTTCCGCGAGGAATTTTAATTCGAGCGTCGAAAAAAAGGCTTTTTTCTACAGGGTTAGGGAAAAAAGGAGTCGTGTTCTGAACATCAACGGCAGCTAAGGTCGAAAAGTATTCAACCGCACCGATATCTGGAGCGTTATCACTTCGCAATTTGTTGTAATAATCTACTTTCGGTGCTTCCACGGTACTTGCCGCATTGATTGCTGGTGAATTTTTTTGTAATTCAAAATTTCCCGTGCTAGGATTGGTAAAAAGTGGATCAGCCATGATACTTTCTTCTTGCAACGCAACAATAGAGGCGTCTTCATCAATGGTGCCTGTATTTCCTTGTAAATCTGAACCAAAAATTAAATTGTTCTTCACAACCAATTTATGGTTACTAGTAAGATTGGATGCAAGGGCAGATTTACTCAAATTTTTGTCAATAATAACAATATTGTTAATCAGCTTAATGTCGCGCCCACCAACTGCACTTATGCCAATATTACCACCGTTAGGGCTGGAGCTTAGGTTTTCGGTAATAGACTTGGTATACGAGTTGAAATATGCGGTGTTGTTCACGATATCTATGCGATTCCCGTCATTACTGTGAATACCACTGAATCCATTAAAGTAAGCAATATTATTTGCGACTAGTATCCGCCCGTGTTCCCAGTTAATTTTGATGTCTCCATTGGCTTGGTAGGTAGTTTCATTTCGCTGTAATGATATTCCTTTTCCTTCATCGATATGTGGGGTAATTATGCGTTTGCTGGGAGCCCATGAATACTGTTCGTTATAGTTGTGATGAACGGTATTACGAAGTATTTTAATGCGATAATCACTGTCAGTTCTGCTACTTACGGTTTTGGTAACTACCAAACCATGAGTGCCTGAATACGATCGTTTTGAGCAATGTGAAATTTCGTTGTTTTCAATGTGGATGTCTTCACATTCTGCCACCCGAAGGCCACCGCCTGGCATGTGTGAAATAGTGTTTCCGATGAGGGTAATGTGATGTGCTTGGCTCAGGTATAAGCCACGAGTATCAATATAGGATGGACGAACGATGGTAAGAGAGCTGATATCCGAGTAGATTTCTCCATCGACCACTTGATTAGGGGTACAGTTTTGAATACACTCTTCGTTTCGAAACTTCAATTCGTTTAGTTTTGGGTGTTTAACATCTCCTACTTTATCAGCATCTAGGTAAACAAATTGAAGTTTATTGGCTGTCGCTAAAGGAATGGAGGTGACTTCACCACGAATAGTCAACCCTTCAATTTGTAGATAGGAGGCGTTGGATATGCGTAGGATATTGGCCCCATCACCGTGTAGTATCGCATTCTTATCAAAAGATCGGATGTGTATTTTCTGCGTGGGAGTACCGTGGAGATTGTTGATCTTTATGGTATTTTCAGCATGCCAGAGTTGGGAGTCAGTAGAACTTTGGTACTGATAATTTGTAGCGTAACTCTTATTTTTATAGGAACCCATAATAAAAAGCGTATCACCAGGAGAAAGCTGTTGAAGAGCTTTGGCTACTGATTGGTAGGGCATGGATGGAGTTGTTCCGCTGTTAGTATCACTACCGTTGTTCTGATGTACAAAATAAGATTGTTGGCTGAGACTTGGTATGCATATAAGGAAAATACCCATACTAAGCCCCATTTTTAAAGAGGTTTTCATCATAGTAAAACTTTGTATTAAAGTAGTTATCACAAGTGAACACTTGCAACTATATGATGAAGGGTGCCTTCGAAAATACAAAAACAAAAGTTCTAATCCTAAGATTATGAGTTGTTTGTGTTTTTTTAGGGCCTCTTTACGTATTTAGAACTTAAAGTTCAGCTTCCGTAAACTCGAAATTATTAGCGATGAGGTGGTTGATAAACTCTTCAGAATGGTTCTGCTCTTCATTTTTGGAGCTATGTCCAAAACTTATGGCGTATTTATTAGTGGTAAGTTGAATGATTTGAGTAAAAATAGGGAGGTTAAAATCACCTTGTAGTGATTTAAAAGTACCAAATTGAAATTCATCAATTACTATTTTTTTGAACACGGTAGTCAGTTTTTGGTTTTCGTAAAGGTATAAAAATATTTTGATTCCTAACAAATACTTAACGTTCTGTTGATGTTAAATTTAAACATAAAGTAGTAAAATATTACCATCAATTAAAGGTAAGTTCTTGTCATTTAGTTTATTGCTAGTTTCGTGTTTTTTCGTAAAATTTTTAACAGCGAACGGTGCAATAGTGCACTTTTAACGTGGCTTTGAAAACCTTCAGATGAAGACATTTGGTATCCGTAGCGTTATCGATCATACGGTGCAGTGCGTCTGCCAGTTTTTCATCTGCTTGAATACAGGTTGGATTTTTTTCTGGACAGGTAAAAGAAATATCATCACGACTGGATTTTGCAGTGGATATAAATTCACTTTTGGCAATATTTCTGATTCGTAATAAACCTTTATTCGGGTGTTTACTCAAGGTAAAAGACAAATAACTTTGGGGAGTGTTATCTAGGAGTTCTTTACTTTCCACGAGTATTTGTCGGCATACTTTTTGGACGGCTTTCGGATTGCTCATATCCAATTTGATGCTGATGGTTTTTTCATTCGTAAATCCAAAATCTACGTCCGAAAAATCAAGCATGGATAAGTCCAATGGATCCTTGGTTTCTGTAGAATTAGAACAAGCTAAGCTCATTGCCAGAAGTAGTAGTACATAAAGTTTTCGCATAGTAGGGGTAATAGCGTTAATCTCGATTGTTTACTAATGATTGCACCAATAGTGTTCTGCAAATCAGTAGGGTATACAAATTTATGTTTTGTTTTAGAAAATTCAATACGGGATACTCCTTAACTTTTACTAAGTGGTTTCCCTGAAGTCTCTAGGTAGTACCCCTGAGTCACAGACACCTGCAATTTAAGGAAAAATCTCTGATTCAATTTCTCAAACATGTTAAGAAAGAGCTGAATTGTAACATTGATAAGCTGGGCTGTATAAATGGCTTGATAATCGCTAAAATTGGTAAAAAAAAGAGGAGCATTTAAGCTCCTCTGGTTGAATTATCGTTCTAGTAAGTATTGTGTTTCAGGGTCTTGCTCCTTAAGAGCGTATTTTAGGTAGTCCTGAATACTGAGTTTGAGGTCAGGAACTATTCCGTGTGTCGATTTGGGAGTCTCAGCTTTGCCAAAAAATAACTCGGTTTTAGGAATGCGTACGATGATTTTAGTTTTGGGTAGTTTGTAATGGACAAAGTAGCCAGCAAAAGTATTGTATTCATTCCCTCCGGTCTCTTGTCCGATGATTTTTCCTCGTTGGTGTTCTTTAAAGAGTTTCGCAAAGTATACTGCGGCAGAAAAAGTTTTACCCGATACCAATAGGTTGACAGATCCTGAAAACGTGTCTTTGTCTGGAGGAAAGGTTTCAAGTACTCCTTCTTTTAAACGCTCGTTTCCTACATACGTTCCGTCTTCGTCTTTGTTAAAGCGCTGATACAGGAAGTTTTCAAAGCCCTTAATGTCGTCGTAACTCAATGGATTACCATAGTCATTTACCATATTTTCTTTGGTAAGTGTTATCGCTGCCGTGCGGTAATTGAAAATATTTTGGAATTTTTTATTGCTGATAAAAGAATACAAAAGTGCAGCAATACTTGGATTTCCACCTCCGTTGTTTCTCAAATCAATGGCGATTTCTTTATAGGCTTCTTTGTTTACGCGTTTGAAAAAGTCACTGAATTTTTCATAGGCCTGACTTTCTGATAAATCAAAAGTATTAACAGTAAGTACCGCTAATTTTTTTTCAGGATAATAATGGGGGTGTATGGGTTGTTCAAGTTCTAATTTGTTTATAGGGAGTATGCTTAGTTTAGAGTTTCTGTAATACGTATAGTAATCAACTGCAGGTGTTTTAAAGCGTTTTTGTTTTTTAGTATCGCGAGTAATATAATCAATGCTAAAAGACTTTACGCGATTGTCAAATATGTTGGCGAAGTACAATGGAAAGGCTTGAGTCAGTTTTTCTTCGGTAAGCGTTGTATTGTAAAAATCGCCGTGCACATGTTCGTTAATATTGGTGAGTAAGTCTTTGATTTTACGGTTGTTTATCGCTGTAATTTCGGTTCCGTAGGGTAGTGTAGCCCCCTTGATATTGATAAACATTCTTCCGTCTTTAACAAATACTGGATACGGGAAAAATTGAGAATGTTCAATGGCATTAAAGGTGAATTCCTCCGGAAGTTCATATGACAAGTGTCCATCTCCAATGCGTGTCAAGCAACGAATAAAATGCACGTAATCTGTTGTTTTTTTGAGCTGCTTCAAGGCGTCTTTTTGCTTTTTTTCTTGTGCGGATTTCGATACTACTTTATACGGTGCTGGATGTTCTTGTGAGATGAGTTTATTTAAAAAAGTCAAATCGGATTGATAGTCTTCATAGGTCAGTTTTGTGACATCTAGTTGCTGTGCTTGCAGTCCGAGAACTGAGCTTACAAGTAAAAATAATGTAATTTTTCTCATTGCTAATGTAATTTAGATTAGGTATAGAAATGCCCAAGAGTTGTACCAAAAAGAGGGGGTAACTGTTAATGTTTTTAAAGGCTTTGTTAAATGCAGTCAGGAACTTGACATCATCTGTTAAAACTTGCTAAAATTGAAGTAAGGAGCAGTTGAAATACTAACGAGATTCTCTTTTACTATATTTGTAAGTATACGGAAATAGACTATTAAAAAGAGCGAAACTATTTATTATGATTCACAAACACCAGCATTTTGACTTATTGGGAAAAGTTGTTTTTGAACGCGTGGAGTTTACTCCTCCAATCAGAATTGTTGAAGCGCTGAATAGTGAGGCTTGTTTGTTATATACGGTAAAAGGGAAAGCGACCCTGTACCGTTCTGATAAAAAGTATTCCTTAGAAACCGATGACGGATTGATGATCAAATGCGGTCATTATTTCAATCATTGGCATAAAAATGCAGATGTAAGTAAAAATGAAGCGGTAGCCGTTCATTTGTACCCCGATTTAATTCGGCACGTTTACGGAGGGGAGCTCCCTGATTTTATGAATTCGGACTCCAATGAGCAAGCAATTGCCGTCGCTCCTTTGTTTAAAAACAGCTTCGTAAAAGCGTATATTGACAGTTTATTGCCATATTTTGATTCGCCTAGCTTAATAGATGAAGAATTTATGGTGCTTAAAGTAAGAGAGTTGCTGTCCATGTTGTACAAAATGGATAGTAATAATATCAGAAGTTTATTGCATGATATGTTTAATCCGTTGGCATATGATTTTAAGAAGATTGTAAAAGCACACATCTACGAGGATTTGAGTATAGAAGAGCTGGCGCACATATGTAATTTGTCTTTATCGAGTTTTAAACGAAAGTTCAAAGAAGTGTTTTCTAATTCACCTGCTGCTTATATTAAAAGTAGGCGCTTGGAAAAGGCAGCCCGACTTTTAAGAGTGGACGAAAAAAGAATAGCAGATATCGCTTTTGATTGTGGTTTTTCAAGTGTTGATGTGTTTTCTAGATCTTTTAAAAAGGAGTATGGCATGACTCCAACCGCTTATAAAAGCCATGGGCTAAATTGACGTAATTACGGACTTATTTGACGGTTCTACTGGATGGATACAGACTAATTTTGTTTGAGAATTTTAATCTAAATCTTATGCAATTAAAGTCAGAAAAACCATTCGTTTTGAGAATGGTATTTATAGTAAATGCCTTAATGGCCGTGCTCCCTTTCATTTTTTATGGAGTTGTAAAAACTAAAGAAATTACGGTACCGGGAATACCACCTGCTTGGATGCTTTATACAGGGCTGGCTTATAGTGTTTCTTTTATTTTTTTAGTGACTGCTTTTTTAAACAAAAAACTGCAGCACAGTCGCTTTCTGTTTTTGTTAAATATAATAATTGCGCTGCCGGCTAAGGCCTATATCGGAATTGTAGTGGCCTTGATATCCTTGTGGATGGCTTTTAGAAATCAGAAATTTTTGAATTATTTTAGACAGTAAGAGATGAGACAGAAGGGTAAAAGAGCTTTTGTCACAGGAGCGAATGGCGCCTTGGCTAAGCAAACAATAATTCAATTATTACAGAAAGGAGTAACAGAGGTGGTGATGGCCGTTCGCAGTGAACTCAAGGGAGAAAAGGCTCGTAGAGAAATTTTAGCAGCCACCCAGTTACAGGATGAAGGAGTATTAACGCTCCTCAGTGGGGTGGATATGTTGAATCCGAGTAAAATGGAAACAGCCCTACACAGATTGCGAAACGAACGTCCTTTTGATATGATTTTTTTGGCAGCAGGTTTTGCTGTGTTTGATTCAGATTATCAAGGAGTGAACTATCGGTCTAAACGTTTTGAGAAAACTGTGTTCCAAAATATTATAGGAGGTCATTTTGTGTATCGTACGTTGGATACTTTAGGTTTAGTTTCTAAAGGGGCACGAATCGTTTTTGCCGGTGGAGAAGGTGCGAGAGGGATTTTCGGAATGATTCGCAAACCTCAATTTGATACGGTCCGAAGTTTTCAGAATTATCTGTGTTTGGAAAGTAATGCTTTACCGAACTACGATCCGATGAACGCACTTGGGGTGTCTAAGTTTGTTGGAGCATTATGGATTCGATACATGTCAAAAAAGGAAAACAAAGAGCGCAGCTTTATTTGGTTTTCCCCCGGAATGACAGCAGGCTCAGTGAGTATTGCGCAATTACCACCTTTAAAAAGAAGTGTATTCCGATTGCTGTTTACCATCATGAAGTACCTTGGGGTTGCGCAGTCACCACAACGTGGAGGAGAGAAGTTTGCACAGTGTTTATTGGGAATTGTGGGTGTAAACGGAGCTATTTTGGGAGCTCCTAAAGGTAAGGTACTCGGTAGGTTTACCAATCAAATTCCTTTGAACACTCAAATAGAGGATACTGGTTTACAACAGGCTTTAATGGAACTACTCGATGGAGCTGTTGCAAAAAGAGAATCAAAGTAAAAAAACTCAGTGCTTAGAAGAAGTACACCTCCTTTGAAATAGACTCGGGGGTCATTAAAAGGAGGTGTCTGTTTAGGGGATAAGAGATAAAACTAAAAGGGTTGAGAATTTAGTTATTTTAGAATAATTTGATAGTTTTAATTTGATTTGTGCTGCAATAGTACTACAATGCCTGGAGTTGATTTTACGGGAAACCGTAAATAGGTGAATTTTATGATTTGGGACCTCGATTTTTACATTTTTTTAAGAGTTTAAAGGAAGGTGGCAAAACTGGGTAAGTCTTCGTTTGCATTAAAAAGAAAGTGATAGTTTAAGGCCAAATTGGAAGTGCATTTTCTAGGTGTTTTTACCTTGTTTTCTGACCTGTCAAGAAAAGAAAGAAAGAAGTCTATTCCCCAATAACCTCTTTCTTTCTGTGAATCGATTAAAGCTGTTAAAAGTTTAATTGATCCTTCCCCTTATTTTACTATTATAGAAAGTTAGTTGAAGTATTCTTTCTGTAATAATAGTGTATAAAGGTATGATTTTTAATGAGTAAGTTTCTTTGTTTTAAAAAAATAAACAAATAGTTTAGAAATGTTTATTTTTAAACTTCGAGATTGTAAATAGCAGTATTTTGACGTATTTTTGAGTTAAAAAGTACTTGTGAATATAGAAAATACGCATGAAAGGTGTATGCCTACTTCCCTAGAGAAAGCCTTGGGCGTTTTCAACTCCTTGGCGACGTTGAACGATTTATTATGGCCGAACGAACGTTGGCCTCGTATGAGTTTTAAACCGGTTAAAAAAGTTGCTGCCAAGGGAGGGCATGGTCCCATTCGTTATACGATAGTGTCGTATAATCCGGAAGGAGAAATCGTGTTTGAGTTTAGAAAGCCGAAAGGATTTATCGGAACGCATAGTTTTGTAGTTCGCGAACTGGATGACAATAGGGTATTGTTTAGGCATCGTATACGTATGAAAGTTAATTTTAAAGGAGGTGTTTTGTGGTTTCTGGTTATTCGACCTTTACACGATGCATTGCTCGAGGATGCTTTTGATAAAGCAGAAAATTACTTGACAGGCACTCAGAAACGATCTACGTGGAGTGTATGGGTACGACTCATGAGAAGGTTACTCGCTGCCAAGTAAGTGCGTGAGTTTATTATACAACCTTTAACAGGCAGTAATCGCCTCGGTTTTTGAATTCTAAAAGAGTCATCCCCGTATTTTTTTTAAAAGTTCGCGCCAAATGACTCGCATCTGAAAACCCGAGCTCATCTGCAATTTCATTCATTGTTAATTGAGAATTTAACAAGCGAATCTCAACGAGTTTAAGTCGTGATTTGGTTACGTGCTCTTTGAGGCTGCATCCCACCGCTTTTTTAAAATATTCGCTTACGTAATTGGGGGATAAGTGGAAGTGATTTGCAATGACTTCCGTTTTTAAGGCCGTCGGTCGAGCAATATGCTCTTGAATATAGTGTAAGATATCTTGAATTTTGGTGTCGTTAAAACTAATTTCTTTGTTGATTAAGGGCAGATTTCTCATTACGATATGCAAAATGCTTACCATATATGAACGAATTAAGTTCAGTTGCTGTTCTGCGTGGTGTTGCTGCTCGTTGGAAATTAAGGAAATGAGCTGAAGAATAGCATTTTTGTCGCGTGGCTCAGCAATTATATCTCCCGGTTTTTGTCGGTAGTTGAGTAGTATATAGGAAAGCTCTTTGTACCATGCTTCAAAGTTTCCGGATTGTGAGTTTTGCGGTAGAAAAAACGCCTGCGGATATTTTAAGAACACAAAACTCGTTTTTCGAGCTAGTTTAAAGGTATGACACTTCAATGGGGGCAATAAAAATAAATTGCCTTTTTCAAATTCAAAATTGTTGTAGTTAATGCATTGCTTGCCGGCACCGTCTACGACGTAGACCAGCTCGAAATAGTTTGAATTGGGCCTTTGAGTCCATTCGTCAAGGGTCAACTGTTCAAAAAAAATGTTTTTTAGACTGTTCATGGGGAGGGATAAATTAATGGTAAAAGGTAAATAAAAAGCCTTGCATAGCTCGGCATTGACGCTAAAATACTACAATTAAATACAGTGTCATTCCAAAACCTCGTTTTGTACAAGAAGTTCAAAGAATTGTTCAAGTCACCACTGCAAGGCTACGGTATTTTTGCAGTAAAATTTCTTTTTATGAAAATAGTAGAGTACTGTGAGGAGTATTTTGAAGCGTTTAAAAAAATATCTTATGAATGGCTGTTAGCAAACAATCTTTTGGAGAAAGAAGATGAAGTATTGTTACAAAATCCCAGTTCTTTTATTAAGAGAGGAGGCCGTATTTACATGTTGTGTTTCCAGGAATCTTGCGTCGGAACTGTGAGCGTTGAACAAGTAGAACCCGGTTGTTTCGAAATATTGAAATTGGGAGTTTTAGAAAAATATCGCGGAAGAGGATTTGGGAAACTACTCATCGCCCATGCGCTGGCTAGTGCAAAATCGCAAGGAGCCAAATGTGTAATACTGCACAGCAATTCAAAATTACAAACGGCGATTGAACTCTACGAAAGTTTGGGTTTCCAGAAAATTTCTTTTACACAAGGAAGGTACCTAACGTCAGATGTGAAGATGGAATTAAAATTTATATAGTCATTTCCCCTTGTTTATGTTACGATGAAATACCGTTTTCATCTGTGGTAAGAGCTCCGATTTATCGGAGCTTTTTTTATGATAATAACAGGCTGCTTTTTCTCCCCAATTTGTTCAATGATATCCCTTTTTTATTCAGTAGAAGTCACAGATGTGGCCTATAATTTTGCAGCTATAAATATCTTATTATGAAAATTAAACATAAATTTTTTTACGCTCTCGTGTTTGTTGTGCTAAGCGCACAGGCACAGGTTACAAAGCAAGTAGAGGTCGTTGCAGAACTGGCAATCCGGCCGGGAAATGTTGCTGTAAGTAAATCGAATCGCATTTTTATGACCGTTCATCCTCTAGGAGGAGAAAAGGTGCAACTCGTTGAGATACTCGGAAAAAATCGTTATCGTCCCTTTCCAACAGCAGCCATGCAAAATAAGCAGGAAAAAGCGATGCCTGAGTCTTTTGATACCCCTTTAGGACTTCGCGTTGATAAGAATGGGGTTTTATGGGTAATTGATATGGGGCTGCACCTAGGAAAAACGAGATTATGGGCCATCGATATTGCCACAGAAAAAGTGGTTTTTAAGTTTGATTTCCCGAAAGAATTAGCGCCTAAAGGAAGTTTTATTCAGGACTTAGCGGTGGATGCTTCAGGAGGTTGGGTATATCTTGCTGATATCGCCAATCCGGGGATTCTGGTATTAAATACCAAGACCAAAGAATTGAAAAGATTGCAACACCCACTGTTTAACGCAGAGGATGTAGATTTAATCATTGACGGTAAGCAAATTCAATTTGGAGGGAAGCCAGCAAGAGTGGCCATCAATCCTATTACGTTGAGTGACGATAAGAAAACTTTGTTTTTTGGAGCCATGAACGGAACTAAACTCTACAGTGTCGCAACCAAACATTTGCAAGCTAAGCAACAGTTGAAATCAGCCTATTTTCATGTGGTAGGAAAAAAGCCTCTGTCAGACGGTATAGCCACCGATGCTCAAGGAAACCATTATATAACAAATCTCGAAGCTGGGGGAATTGATGTTTTACAACAGAATGGAAGGCTTAAACCTCTGGTAAGAGACAAGCGTTTCGATTGGCCAGACAATGTTGCTATTGGTCCTGACGGATCACTGTTTGTAGCAGTGAATCAGTTAATTAAGTGTTAAAGTTATGATTGTGAGTGATTTGTGGGTGTTTTGTTTATTTATAGTGAAATAAAAGTACTATTCCTGAGTATATATATGTATATTTAACACGTTTTATTTCACTTATATTTCACTCAAATCAGATATCATTATGGGGTCGGTAAAATTAAAACTTAAAACTTCCCAAACGCTAAAGGATGGGACCCATCCAATCATCATTCAAGTATTGAAAGATACGAAAAAGGCAATTACAACCCTTGGAATGAGTTGTAGTTTGGAAGAATGGAATGCCAAAACCAATTTGCCAAAAAATAGAAGAGCTTCAATAATTTGTCAAAAGAAACTTTTGGAAATGGAAGGGTTGTTATTTGATGGTATCGATAATGGTTGGACTGCAAAAAAAATTGTAAGTGTATTCTCAGGAAAAGATTCTGCTGTATTGATGTTTTTTGAGTTTCTTGACGAATTTCTCCGTGATATGACTGTGGGACCTTCAACGATGAGGGGACATGAGGCTAAAAAAAATAAGTTTTATGTGTTTTTAGGAAATAAGGATATTAGGTTTAAGGATATCGATTACGACTTGCTTAAGAGGTATAAAAGATACTTAGATGATGAAGGTGTAAAATCCGCTAATCGTTATTTGAAATTTATTAAAAGAGTATACGATGTTGCTGTTGAGAGTGATAAATTTATGCCTAAATCGAACCCTTTTAAATCTTTTCTATTTGATAAGTCAATAAAAGGGGATACATTGAATAGGAATCTATCTAATGAACAGGTAGCTAAACTACTAAGGATGGATTCAAGTAATGTGAACGGAAGAAGCTTAAAGAACACTACTATAGATTTCTGGAAGTTTTGTTTTTATATGAGAGGTATCAATCTTATTGATATTGCAGTCCTGTCTCCGAAAGATGTTAAAGGAGATTATTTAGTTTTTACTAGGGAAAAGTTGAAAACGAAAACAAAAAGGAGGCAAAAGGTTAGAATATTTCCAGAGGCTAGAGCGATCATAGATAAATATTTGAACCCTAAAAATGATTTTGTATTCCCAATTCTGAAAAATGGTTCAGACAAAGATTTGAACAAAAAAGATCATATATTGTACCTGTCAAAATTAAGTACTGTGAATCGCAATTTAAAATTGGTTGGAGAGGAGATGGAATTAGATTTTGTTATGACCACTATGTCGGCTCGTTATTCCTTTATTAACGTGGCTAAACAGCTAGAAATTCCATTTTTATATTTGCAAGAATTTGTGGGGCACTCAACACGCTCAACAACGGATATTTATATGGACGTATTCCCGCAGGAAAAAATAGATGAATACCATAGAATGGTTATTGATAGTGTGTTGCTTTTAGAAGAGAGGGAAGAGTGTAAAAATGAGGCTTAAAAAAGCTTAATTTTCATTGAGTTCAGTTTTATTGATATAGAAATACTTCATCATATCTCTATATGTTATTTTTACTGTCCTAAGATTAGGGCGACTCACACTTACCAATTATAAGTACCCTTTAAAGGTGAGGAACTTAATCTTTATTGTATTCAACTTAGAACTGATTTAAAATTGCTTTTTTTTCAAGGGGATTTATGAATTTATTTTATGACAATATTGGATGCTTCTTTAAAAATAACTCCCATTAAATTTTTACTTTCTTTATAAAAAGTATCTTTTACATAAAGATGATTTAAAGAGTTGGGGATTATATCATTTTTAGTTGATACAACTCTTTTGGTCATTTTTATTTTTATATTTTCATCATCAAAAGATTTATGGTAATGAAGATTAAACTCTTCATAACTATTGAAATCACCAATACTCCGCTTTATTTCTTTCCTTTTTTTGTAGTAGGTGTATTCTGATTCATTGAATAGGGTAATGTCAATTATTCTGTCTTTTGTATGGAATAAAAAATAATCAGTATTAATTTCTAGGTTTTCTGAATTTATTATATCAATTGGGTACAAATTATAGGGAGGTAGAACATAGCTTAGAAGAATGTTCTTTAATTTCTTACTTATAATTATTCCTTTATAAGGTGAATATGTATCTAGAACTAAGTCATCTGTCCAGTATAGGATGTCAGATTGAAATGGGGCTTCTTTTCTTTTTTTTATGTCTTTTTGAATATTTACAAGAAGCATCTGTATTTTTGTATCGTTATTAAATAATATTTCTTCGTCGTTTTCAATACTTTCAATCACCTTAAAAAGGTGGTCTGTTTTTTTACTCAGTACAACTTTCCATTCCCAATGTATATTGCTGTCAATAGTTAGTTCAAAAATTTTCATAGGTACATATAGGGCTTTAAGATTATCATTTCCCAAAAGATTAGGACAGCTAAATTACGAAGTAGAGTTTATAAATTGAATCATCACGCAGTTCTATTTGATTATTTTCTGAAAATATATCTGTTCGAGGTAACTTTGCATGGATTCTGTTTATAACTTGATGCTAGAAACGGTATTTTTAGCTTAAATAATTTGTGCGTAAGTTATTGATATTTTTCGCTAAATCATTAGATTCTCGTTTGGAAATTAAATAGATGAAAATGTATTCCTTAAACCTGAAAAAGAGTAGAGAAGCACACAAATTGTATGCTTCTCATAAGAATATATTCAAGTTTACTGATATTTAAGAGGTTGTTAATACCATTTACTATCTATTTAAGATAGAAGGCAATTCCCTCGTATACATAACCATGAGCCCCATTTTTTAGTTCATTAAAGTTATTGGTATATAAGTGGTCGTTCAATGCTTTGTTGTAATAAACATGAATAGCAATACCACTAGGAAACGTAGACCCAAGAATAGCTTCGTACCTCCATTGGCCATCACTCCTAGGATTGTTGATACTGGAATTGTCAGGAATTTTGGAAACCGTAATACCATTAACTACGCCTGTTATAAAATATTCCAATTTTCCTTGTCGATCATAATATCTATCGTAGGTGTTTCTTAAAATTTCAACATGGTTAAAAAGTGATACGGCACCTAAAGGTAATACTCTATCAAAATTCCTATAATTATACCATCTTAGTAACATATAAGGACTTCCGTCGTGCCAATAATTATCTAAAAAACCAAGAATTCCTTCGTAACTATAACCAGCATTTATGCCTTCCGTATAGGTAGTGGTATAAAAATGATCTGAATTTTTATAAAATCTAAATAGAGGAATTCTCGTTGTAGGGACGGGGGGGGTAGAATTTCCATTACCTTCAGAAGGATCCATTTTGTTCGTATTAAAGTATTTTAGAGAAAGATGTTTGTTTAATTTTTCATCGAATTTACTTCCCTTTTTTAGTTGTTTATTTTTTAGGGAAAAATTCTTTACTTCAATATCTAAATTTTTTAATCTACTTATAGATTTTTCTTTGACGGAAATATTTCCTTCTATTTTTAAATCTTTGTCATTAGAACAGGATAGTAATAAAATCCCGAAAATTGGAAGTAAAATAATTTCTTTTAAGTTTTTCATAATTTTTGCTTTTAAATTTAAGTAAAAATATAAATACAATTTGATTGACCTAGTTAACGTGTTGATTTTATGGTTTATTTAACTTGTTTTTTATAGCCAACTCACATAGAATTAAGATGGTTTCGAGGTGGGGGATTCCATAATTTGCTAGGAGCGAAGAGTATCAAATTTATAATAGTTTTAATAAAAAAGCGCGAACATAAGTTTTGTGCTTTTCTGTTTATGTAACCTTGATCGTTAAGCTCAAAAATGGAGTGGTAATTCTGGAGTGGATTCAATTTTAACAGATGATCAAGGTTTTGGGTTGCATCAAAGGTGAAATTGTAAAATAAATTAGGCATGAAGGAAATTTGAGTATTGTTTTGTGTTAGGGGTTAATTACGTATCTTAAAGGAGGTCGTTTATGGTTCTATTTAGCATAAAATTTGTTATTAAACATTTTCTAATTCTAATATGTTCGGTCTAGTGGTAGGAGGTTAAAGTCAAGAATAGATGAAATTTTTATTAACCTGTGAATTTATTATGAAAATTTTCGAAACTATTTTTGATTTCCCGTAAAGGGAGACGTTTTTGTAATTAGTATAAAGTAAGTCAGTGGCTTACTTGTAAAAAAAAATTATTACTGAACCCAACACATTGAGTAAAATATTTGCCTCTCATCACAAGTTAGAGTCTTTAATTAGTAAGACGGGAGGTAAAAAGGAAGCTATATTAGAAACATTAAAAAAAGTAAATGAGCTAGGTCTAGTGGGAGCTCTACAAGTTGGTAGGGGGAAAACTTTTACTGTAATTGTAAAAGGTGAAACATTAAGGGTTAATATGTATAAGCATATTAATGGAATTGTGCAAATATCGGATATGTGGAAACCATAATTAAAAATTAAGATGAATTATCTAAATACAAAAGAATCTATAAAAAAAATAATAAAAGAAAGAATAGTTACGAACCTTACTATTCAAGGTGAATCAATGGTTTTTCCGGATAAAACTCAAAAATCCATATTCAAAAAGTCAAAAATATCCAAAGATGTATTGCTTGAAAGTATTGATTTTGATTGTGAGGTAATTGCAGGAACTATTAATTTTGATTATAATATTACTTTTAAAAATTGTACGTTTAATAATCCAGTGATATTTCATGGAACAAACTTTGAGAAAAGAGTCTCTTTTGAGTATTGTAACTTTAAAGATATTGTAGACTTTTCTTCTACATATTTTTTAGATGAAGTGAACTTTAGGTGTTGTACATTTATTGATACTCTATCATTCGAGTCAGCTCAGTTTAATTCTATATTTAATTTTGAACAAAACTTACTGAAGAAAGGGACTAATTTACTTGCTAATAGGGACCAGCCTAATCGAGCTCTATTTAATAAACCCTATAATATTTTGGATAATAAGGGTTTATTAGATTTAAACTGTCATATTTAGATTCAAGGAATTTAGGTTTTTTGTTGTTAGCAAGAATTAAATGATCGAATACTATTACCATATTATTCATAAAAGAGCACGAACATAAGTTTGTGCTTTTTTGCTTATGTAACTTTGATCGTTAAGCTCAAAAATGGAGTGGTAATTCTGGAATGGATTAAATTTTAACATTTGACTCGGGGTTTTGGCTACATCAAAGTTAAAATGTTAAAATATCTTCGCGACATGAAGGAAATTAAAGTGGTGATTGCAGAGGATCATGATTTATTATCAGAGTCATATAGAATGTTTCTTGAAGGCGATGGTCTGCGTGTTGTTGGTGTCGTAAAAAACGGTATTGAGTTGCTTAAATGGTTACCTAAAAGCGATGTTGATGTAATTGTATTGGATATTAAAATGCCAATAATGTCGGCTCGTTCTTCCTTTATTAACGTGGCGAAACAGCTAGAGATTCCATTTTTATGTTTGCAAGAATTTGAAGGCACTCAACACGCTCAACAACGGATATTTATATGGACGTATTCCCGCAGGAAAAAATAGATGAATACCATAGAAAGGTTGTTGATAGTGTGTTTCTTTTAGAAGAGAGGGAAGAGTGTAAAAATGAGGCTTAAAAAAGTTTAATTTTCATTGAGTTCAATTTTATTGATATAGAAAGACTTCATCGTATTTCTATATGTGATTTTTACTGTCCTAAGATTAGGGGAATGATCAATTCGAATTGGTTATTAAGTAGCACCTTAATTTTTAAGATATTATTAGGGAAAAAATAGTTTTTATTTAAGATTAGTGTTGGTGATAGCTGAATAATTTTGCTCTCGAATAAATTTACACATTATGCAAAATACAATTACTTTAATTTTTATTCTTTTATTAAAGATCGGGTATTCTCAAAATTCAATTATCAATGGGGTCCTTTTAGATAAAAATACAAATGAATCCCTTTCTTATGTAAATATTGGGGTTTTAAAAAAAGGAATCGGAACTGTATCTAAATCTAATGGGAGTTTTTCACTAAATATAAAGCATATTCAGGAAACTGATACAGTGAAATTTAGTGCTTTGGGTTATAAGCCTTTGATTTTTAGTGTTAAAAATTTGGTAGAAAAACTCAATAATAATCCAAATTTGAAAATGGAGGAGAATATTGAAGTTTTAGATGAAGTAATCATTGTTTCTAAAAAGGAGTGGAAAGAAAAAACATTAGGAAGTGAGACCAAATCAACTTCGATGACAATGGGGTTTTCTTCCAATCTTGGAAGCGAACTAGGAAGAAGAATAAATATCTCTAGGAAGCACACACATATTTTGAAATTTAAGGCGAATGTTGCATTGAATACATATAAATCTATTAAGTTAAGACTTAATTTTTATACAATTAAAAACGGTCTTCCAAATGAGAAAATAAATAGAGAAAATATTTATGTTAATTTTTTTGATAAAAGTGGTTCTCTTACAGTGGATTTGGAAAAATATAAACTTGTTGTAAGTGATGATATTATTGTTACGCTTGAATGGGTTGATAATTATGGAGATGGGCAGTTTAGGATTTCTAGTCGATTAGGTACATCAGGTATAAAGCAAAAAGATGCAAGTTTAGATAGTTGGAGAACACTTCCTTTTACTTTGGGGTATAATATTTTGGTGAGATACTAAGTAAAATAACATATTATAATAACGTTTAAAATTAGTTTTGGTTCGAAGCCTACTTAAGTACATTATAGTGGGTTTTCTATTCGGTTCGAATTCGTTAGTTTAGATGTTCGTATGACGTTATGAAATCAAATACAAGAAATAATTTCACTGTATAAGTTCTTCAATAGTGTCTAGGAAGTTTATGGAAGCCCTAATTAGACGCGAGAGAAGTGTATCAAATTTATAATAGTTTTAATAAAAAAGCGCAAACTTATGTTCGCGCTTTTCTGTTTATTTAACTTTGATTGTTCTCCAAAATAAGGATGGTAATTCTGGAATGGATTAAACTTTAACATATGACTCAGGGTTTTGGCTACATCAAAGTATCCGTACAGGTAAGTACATCTTGTAAGATTTGATGAATTTTAAAAGAATGTGCCACAACGACCTGCTAAACGCAGTTACGTTCTGGGTTTAAAATTGTTATGTAACCAAGTTACGATATAAAATTTTAAAGACAAATAGAACGTGACCAAATTGCCTGTTTAGTACATGTTGGATGGAGTTTTGCTCGATGCCAGTCTTTGGCTGTGTCATTGGTTAATAGCCCTTGTGCAATTTGGTTTAGCAGGTCGTTGGATTGGATTTCCAAAGGGACGAGAGTGCGAAGCACGTAGTAACTTTGGTCAGCCAAAGGCTGAATTCAATCCAACGTTTAGTATATGGCAAGTAGGGTAGTAGAAGTGATAAGCTTTCAAGTTTGCACACCGCCAAAACGTTGTATCTTGTTTTTAACTTATTCATTCTTAAAAGCCAAATCAACGATTTGGCGGTGTTTGTTAATAACACCGAACTTTCGTAAACCACTGAACACCCTATTTGCTATATACCGTGTTACCCAACGTTCCAATATAAAACCGAGATTCGCTGAATACTGAATGGTTAATTATTATATGTTATATTCATTAATATCTGGAGAGCCATAAAATTGACCTCCACCGGTTCCTTGCATGCTTATGTTTCCAATAAACGAAGTGTTTTGATTACGAGTCCCAATCAAGCAAAAACTAAAATCTCTAAATCCCCTCACGTTATTGTTTGTGACTAATAACATGTTTGAATCAGCAGTTATAATTCCATTACCTTTAGAGTTTGTATCATTATTAATAATTGAGTTCCCTATTATAGTTGAATCTGTACATGCGGTTAGTGTAATTCCGTTGCCAGGTATAGAGGGTGTGACCCAAGCGCTTTTTAATAGAGTACAGTTGTTCACTTTTAATGCACTAACCTCTTTAGCGTTAATCCCGAATTCAGCAAAATCGATATGTCCATTTGTAACTTCAACAACAAAATTACTGGTTGCATTAATTCCTACCCAAACACCAACAAATTCAAAATTTGAAATATAGTGACCTTCGCTACTTTCACAAGATATTCCTTGACCTGTAAAGTTTATATAAGTATTGGAGACAAAGGTTCTTGTTAATCCACCGTGTGCTGTTCCTTCAAAAAGAATGCCCTTGTATTGTTTTGTCTCAGCGCTGTGAGTTTTCAAACGACCTTCAGAACCAAAAATTTCAACATTATTAATGTTTGCCCCCCATCCATTGATTGAATGTATTCCTGTTTTCCACATTGAATAATTATCTGTTCTCAAGTAAGTGGAATTTCCCGCGATTTGTACATTTTGAATATTATAACGTTGATATGCAATCAATAAAGGGTTAAATTTAAGTGTAATTGCAGTATGGGTTTGTTGTGGCGTTGGAGCTTGAGTTGTTATAAGGGAAATATGCTCCATTGAAAAAGTATTTAATTCATAATCAATTTTAGAAACTGTTTCTTCAAAAAAGATGCCTCCATCAAGTTTAATCCATTTTAAAAAGGTCATTGATTTACCATCTCCTGTGATACGAATAGATACATTTTGAATTTTTAGCTGTTTTGACAAGATGTATGTACCTTTAGGAAAATATAACAAGCCTCCCTTGTTTTCTTCAAGTTTTTCAATAGCATTTTGAACACTTGTTGTGTCATCAGTTGTTCCATTGCCTTGGGCTCCGAAGTCTTTTACGTTAATCATAATTCTTAGATGTCTTTATTTCTTTTGATTTCTAATTCATGTTGGGTAACGGTCTCGTATAGCCGGCAGTTACGGGTTTATATGCGTTAATTTTCGGTTTAGTACAGGCTTTAGCAATTCCAAGTTGATTCGGACGTAGTCGAATCCGCCGTAATTTCGTTTATACATTGTTGTGTGTAGTTTTTATATTTCATACCATTTCGAATAATGACTTTTTCCGTGCGTATCTCTTACAACTGCCTTAATCTTTGAAATTCCTTTTTCCTTTAAGTCCTCAATAACATCATTTGTAACTTCATATTCGAATTTTTCTCCAGAGTCCAAAGCTATTGGGTATTTTACCACATTGGCAAAACTTAAAAAGTTAAAATATTTTTGATCACCAACTTTTTTATTGCTCATAAATATTGGCTGTTCTATCATTCGTTTTGGCTTACCAATGTTAATGATTGTAGTTGTTAAATATATTTGAGATTCTCCAAATTTTAAATTATTAGAAACAGATATTTTTGTGTTTTGTCTAATTTTTATATTCAATTTACTTTTTCGGTCAGAGTAAAATTCATACAAACGCCAAACGAATACTACTGTTGAAATAACAGCAGCATAAATTGAAACAATCAGTTTGTAATCCATTATTGTGTATAATTATTATGCCATTCAGTAAATGCAGCGATGTCATCAGTATTTATTGGGTTACCAGGTTTGTTTACGGGAAAAGCTACTGTTATAACTCCACCATTTAAATTCACAAGATAGCTTCGGTTTTCAAAATCATCGTGCCTAAAATCTGTAGAGCCGTCGTGCATAACTATATTTTCAGGTTTTTTGGAATAACCTAATCGATATAAATCCTTGGTAGTTATCATAGTTTTATAAATTTTAATTCTATTTTTTAGAAATGTTATTTGGTTTTTCAGTTGTAATTACACACAACGGACTTGTGTATGAAACGTAGCGTTTAAAAAGACGCTAACTTTTCGGGTTAACACAGAGCCGAATTTTTATATTTTGTTTTTAATTTCTCTCTTTTTAAAAGCCAAATTAAAAATTTGGCGGACATTCTAATGTACATAAACCTTTCGGTTAAGCACTTATTAGCTATGTTTTATACACCTTGTTGTGCATAGTAATTTTTTACTTACTATACTTAAACATCAAACCTAATGGTGATTTTTTAAGTTGTTCTTTTTCTCGTTCTGTTTGCTTTATATTTTCAACTGTTTTTGGTAAATCTTTAAGCTTTGGTGCATCTAATACTTGGCTAAGTACAGCAGATGGTAAACCAAAAATCATATTTCCTGTACAAGCAGAAGCAATCTCAACAGAACCCATAACTAACCAAGAACCAAAATCTTTTCCCGCTATTTTCCACTTCTTATTTGTTAGTTTTTTTATGTTTTCCTGATGTTGATTAAAAGCAAAATTCAAGTTGTTAAACACTTTATGAGATGTACTTGTAAAATCAAATTGATTGGCGTTTACTAATTCATCAATTCCTTTTAGTAATATTTCTCTAATTTCATTAATTGCACCATTTTTTCGTAATTCTATTAGACCTTTGGGTGGTATTTTTCCAATCCATTGTAGTTTAGAATTATCAAGACCATTTAAGCCTTTTACGATATGAAGTTTAGTGTAATCTTTTTCAGGATAGGTTCTTTCAGAATCATATTCTAATTTCCATTTAAAATATTCCCACGAGGTTGGTGCATCAATGAGAGGTATTCCGCCAACTTTTGAGGATTTCATTAAGAGTTCATTGCATACACTCATTCTTCCAAATCCCATCATTGAAACTATAATTCCAGGATTATTAGTTCTAAGGGCTTTGGATGAATCACTTTCGGTTTGATGTTTTATTTGTAGTTCTAAAGAATCTTTAAATTCTGTGTCAAATAATACACGTTTTGGGTCTTTTATTTCCTTAGTGACTTTTTCAATGGTGTCTAAACTTTTTCCGAATTCGATAAGTTCTTCCATACTTTTGAATTCTCTACCGAAAACTTTTTGAGCATGATAAAGTGCGTCTTTCTTGCCAAGTTTTGAGATGTTTTCATAGGCGAATTCATCCATCATTTCCTTATCTGGAAGTATTGCAACTATTGGTTTATCAAGTTCATTTAATGCAAGTTCTTTATATTGTAAAATATTTAAAGCGTGTTTTATAAGATAATAAACTCTTTGTTGTTTATCCCAAACTTCAAACATATGCCTTGACCTTATAAATGGGCAAGGAAGAATTATTGTATCTGTATAAATTCCACATTTTGAGGCTATGTTTTCATCATTAGATGGAAATAAATCTCCTCCAAATACAGCTTTAATTGAATTATAATCGTCTTCGAGATGCAAATAACCTGACTCTGCAACTAACTCCCAAAACTTTTCAAGGTCTTCTAATATTGGTTTTATAACTTCATCTAAATGGTCTATTGATTGTTTCCCATATGCTATCACATTTGCGACTTGATGTGGTGAAACATTTTTTTCAATCATAATTTTATAAAAATGATTGAAATTACCTTCCATTCTATTAAAGTAACCTTCTTGAATTTGTTGAAGAGAAATTGCACTTTTCATTTTTTGCCTATGGTCCATATATTCAGCCATAAGAGCCATTGACCTAATTCTGCCGTCGACAGTATCTAAGTCAGGTTCACCGTTTTTATCTAAACGAACCTTTAGTAAGCTTTTTTCGAAATCATCGGCGAGATGCTCCGAAATATGAATGTTCCCATTTTCAAGCTGTTCTTTTAAAATCAGAACTCTTCGCTTAACTCTTTCTTCGTACTCTTTTTCTTCTATAGATTTCATTCATTAATTACATTGGTTTCGGTTGAGTGGTATTATTATGCACAACTTATTTATATACGCATAAAATACGTCGTTATACAGCTTGTTTAGTTTGTAATCGATGTATTTGTATATCGTTATATTTAATTAGTTCGTAAATATAAAGATGAAAGAGTTATGAGAATTACGGAAAACCGTAATCAAAAAAGGGAAAAACTATAGTTTTTACTTGATACAATCTAATTTATCAATAAAGAAAGTATCCCAGGTAACCATCTTTACATCATGATAGTATTTTGTACCACTAAACCTAATGCTTTTGATCGGAGATTTTTTTAATTTAGATATATCAGAGTTTGTGAGTTTTGCTACAATTGAGAAATCTCCGCAGTCTGTATCTCCAAAGTGATAGAATGACACTATTTGGTTGTTCTTTAATTTAACTTTTACAAAAGATCTTCTATTCCTATATGATACAGCACATCCTAAATCTTGGTTTAAGTGAAACCAAATGAACTTAGAGTTATCAATTTTTCTCAATTCGATTCTAACCTCACCATAAGCAGAAGTACTGAAATCGTCGAGGTTATAAGTGTCAGTATATTTATTATAAACCCCTGTGAATTCATCTCTTTCATTCTTATAATAATGACACTCATTAATTATAGATTTTTTTCTTAAAGCTTCAGCTTCCATTTTTTCAATTCTACTAATACTATCCAGTCTGGACTTTTCTTTTTTAGTGTATTCTTGAATCAAGTTCGCATCTTTTATATACTCCATTGTTATCCTTGAAAGTAAATTGAAGTAATATAACGAATCATTGATGAAAGTTTTGTGGTAATCATATACGATCAATCCATTACCATATTTATCAAATCTATGCATTCCATAAAACTTTATAGTGTCATTTTTTTTAATAAACTTAACTGCTTTTTCAGACCTTAAGTCTGTGAATAATTTTATTTTACCGTCGTAAGGAGGTGTGTAAACAGTTTGAATGTAGTAAGATTTTTTTAGTGTATCGTACTTTTTATCTTGAGATAAAGAAACAATTGAGGTAAGTGTTAAACAAAATAGAAGTAAGGTCTTTTTCATGATGAAAAGGTGAGTTTTTAGTTAACCTACTAATTTATTTTGAAAATTTTGGAGCTATTTATGGTTTCCCGTAAAGTTGGTGAATATTTTTTTTTGGTCTCAAAACCGTTCAATTTTTTTGTGAAAATGTTGTGATTTTTTTGGGGTGAGTAGTTAGTTTTGTGGTGGTGTTTGTTTCTGGTTTATGTGTTGTTTTTGTGTGTTTTATGTGTTGATTTTTCTGGTTTATTATAGGCCGTTTGTATCAAATAAATTAAACTTTAATATTTGACTCAGGGTTTTGGCTACATTAAAGTTAAAATATCTTCGCACCATGGAGGAAATTAAAGTGGTGGTTGCATATGCCTTTCAAGATTAATTACAAAGTGAGTTTTTCGTGTTTTAGTATATTTTTAGTGTGTAATATGATTATTACCGTTTCATTGCAATGTGCTAGCTGAATTTTGGGTTGTAGTATTTTTGTTTATCCTACTTTGGTGAGTTTTTCTCTAATTGGAATTTGAATATTCAATACAGTACCTTTATTTAATTCTGAACTTATTTTGAAATTACCATTTAACCTTTTTACTCTTGATTGAATATTCTTAAGACCAATTCCTTTTTTACTCTTAGAGGTGTCAAAACCGTAACCATCATCTTCGATTTTAATAAGAACACCTTTATTCTCTCTATTAAGGAAAAGATTGACATTTTTGGCTCTAGCATGTTTAATAGTGTTTTGTAAAGACTCTTGTATTATGCGATATAGATTTACTTTGTCGATTTCATTAACAATATTCCAGTCGATACTTTTATCCGAATGAATGGAGTAACTAAAACCATGCAATTTACTTCGATCAATAAATAATTGCTTTACAATCTGTAGAAAACCAATATCTAACCCATTCAGATTAGTATTTAATTTGTGTGATACCTCCCTGATCTCTTTTTCAATTTCTTGTAGTTCATCTAAAAAGCTTTGATACTTTTCTTTACTTTCACTTTTAGATAAATCTAAAAACCCAAGCCCCATACGTGTTCCGAATAACTTGCCTAAAACCCCATCGTGCAATTCTTCTGAAATTCTTTGTCTTTCCTCAGCTCTTTGTTCTTCTTGTTTGATTAATACTTCTTTTTCTAGTAATTCAATAGTGTTTTGAGCTTCTTTGTTGTTTACTTCTAGTTTTTGAATGGTTGTCTTTTTATACTTTGTAATAAAGTATACTCCTAATGAGACCAAAATTGCTGAAAACAAGGTCATGAAAACATAAGTAGTTTTACTTAAGTCTTGAAAACTCTGGAAAATCCAATAAAAATAATTAAAGCAAACTGAAATAATAAATGTATGGATAATTTTTACTCCTGCATTCGTTGGTTCTTTTAGAAATGACGTAACAAGATTATATAAAGCGTATATAAAAATGCATAACATTAATCCAAACCTTTCCACAAAGTATCTTGCGGACTTAAAACCAAATAATTTTTCTTCTTTTTTAATATTTAAGTAATTGTCCCAAAGAGAATTAGTGATTTTGTTTTGTAGTTGAAATTCATTGTACAATGCAGTGTCTTTTGACTTATCTATAATTTTCAAGATAATTCTAGATCTTTCTTTTTTAGCTTTTTTATGATCATTTTTGGCTACAGTGAATCGCTCACTCGATTCTGGAAAGAACTGGTGTGTATAAAATGAAGTCGCGCATAAAACAACAATTACATATATAATATATTTTTTACATATCATTACTATATTCATCTTTGACCCCTTCTTTGAGATAGGGGGTTCCTCATTTATAGATTGATTGTCTTTAATATTATTGAATATTTGCATCTGCGTTAAGGATAAATTATAATCTTACAAAAATATATCATTAAAAAAAAAACAAATTGTCCTATTCACACACATAGCCCCCAAATAGAGCTACAACTGTATTACTCGATATAATCAATTTCTTTTGTATTTATTATGCGATAGAATTATGAGGTTAATACTTTGTTTTATATGGTTTTGGTGTTTGTTAATGTCGATTTATCAGTAAGATGTTATTTTGTTGTTCTTATTGATCTTTAAGAAAAATGGTCCCTATACCTAATTGGTTTACAAGAAGAAGTTTTTTAAGTAATAGTTTTGTGGCATGAGTAAATTGAAAGTGGTAATAGCAGAGGATCACGATGTCGTTGTTAAAGGTTATATGGCCCTTATAAACTTAATGGATGATGTAACCATATCCAAGGTATTTACTACCGGAGTTGATTTGGTTAAGTATTGTAAGGATCATTCGTTTGATATTTTGATTTTGGATTTAGAAATGCCTCGTTTTGATGGGATTCAAGTCCTGGAGTATTTGAAAAAAAATAAAATTGAAATTAAAGTATTGGTTTCTTCTGCACATTATAGTAATGAGTTCATTGAAGAAATGAAGTCTAGGTATAATGTGAAAGGTTTTTTAACCAAGGCAGGGTGTCATGATGACTTGGGAAAAGCAATTATAAATATATCTCAAGGAGGTAATTATTTTCCTTCTATTTCTTCAATTACAGAAGAAAGTAAATATTTGAAGGATAAGATGTTGGCTCAACAGTTATCAGATAGAGAGCTAGAGCTTTTGCCTATGATCGAATTTTATAGTTATAAAGAGATAGCTTATGAAAAAGGAATTAGTTTAAGTTCAGTAAAGACTTATTTCAGGAGAGTTCGGGAGAAGTTAGGATTAAACGACAATTTAGAGCTAATCAAATTATTAACAGGAGGCAAGAAGTAGCTAATTACAGCTGTGAACTAGTATGCTTTCGTATCTTTATAGGTTGAATTTATACCTTATAATGATGAAAAAGTTAGTATTACTATTGTTTGCTGTTAGTTTAGTTTTTATTTCTTGTACAGATAATACAGCAGAGCATGAAGCGTTATTGGAAGCAAAACAAGCAATCGACAAAGGAGGAGACATTAACCCAGGAGGAGGAGGGACGCCCCAGACATCGGATTCAGACGACGATTAGGAAAGTGTTGACTTACATAGTGTTAATTTTTTGTGCAACCTCATTTTACTTACACAAGTTTATAGAACCTTACGGGGAAGATATATTACTCGCAGAAAAGAAGTATGAAGAGGCCAAGAGAAGGAATACTATTGCCTTAAATAAGGTTAAAAAATTAGCTTTAGGAACTCAGGAATATGAAAATTATAAGATAGCCAATTCTGATAAGAAGGAGGCTCATAGTTTGTTTGTAAAAAAGATTGAAAATAATAAGTTCCTTGTTTTTAGTTCTTTTCAGCATTTTTTAGAACGGTTTGGATTGATTTCTTGTGTATTCTTTTATGCTATATATAACCTCATTAAATCGTTTATGAGGGAGCGATTTAATGTTGGAGCTAAGCTTGTGCATACTTTTATGTTATCTGTTTGTTTCAACTATTTTTTTTGGATTTTCCAAAGTTTTCAAGACTTAACCAAAGCTAGTTATGTGTTTGTAACGATATTATCTGCAACATTGATGTTTCTAGCAATTCATTTTATAACTAAGTATAAGCAGGATAGAATTTACAAGCTTCGTATGCAAATGTATGATATAGCCAAGGTTGCTCTCAGAAATTCTAGACCTGAGAAGCTTGACGAAACCTTCAAAATCTTGAAGGAAATAGCAAACGATAAGTAGATTTAAATGAAAAAACTGGCTCGATAAGTTGTAGAGAACAAAAAATCCTATAAATTTGTAGAGTGTCTTATTAAAAAAATTGCTGTTCAACGCCCCTGTTGAGCAGAGTATCGAATTGTTAAATAATAATTAATAACTAAAAGTAAACCTAATTACTAAAGCTACATTAATGCCGTAACTTTACCTTTTTAAATTTAAAATAAGGTAGATTATGAAAAAATTGTTAGTGGTGTTAGCCGTGGTTAGTATTGGTTCATTTTGTAGTTGTACAGACAACTCATTAGAAGAAATTGAAAGAAATGGACAGGCACAGAATCGCACAGAATTTAAGATCGATCCTGAGAAGGATTGCCCAGAAAATGACAGGAATTGTAACGGGGTTCCTGACGACCAAGAATAGTATTTATTTAACGACATTGTCTGTTGTGGGCTTAACAGCTCCATTTTGGCATATTGTCTATGGTATTAGAGATACGGAAGGCATATTCGGGTATCGATTTATGTCTTCTTTTCTAAACTCACTAGGGACAAGGCTCTGTTTCCTCTGTTTAGGACTACTTTTACTGTTTTTCTCAAATCAAATAAATAATGAATTTAAAAAGATTGGTAAAGGCATTGCTTACGGAGCTATTTACGTTGGATGTTATTTTCTCATTTTAATCTTTTTGCCAAAGAAATTACTTCTTACTTCATTTGGAATAAAAGATTTTCACCCCTTGTTTTATTATTTAAGCATGCTAGGTTTATGCGTGCTTTCAGGCAGATTGTTTGCCTTGATTCAGAATGCAATACTTTTCTCCGAAGAAAAATTAAAGTCGCTAATAAGGGACTTGTTTGACTTTATTCTTTTGGATGTTCAAGAAAATGACATGATCAAAGAAGAAAAGAAACTTCTTTATAAAGATAAATCAATTGAACTACTTAAAAATGCGTTAGATAATGAGTGAGAAGATGTCGTATAGAGAGAAGATAAAACGATCTGGGTATTTATCGGATGAAGTAAAGAATAAGGAAGAAATAGCAAAAGATTTAGAAGAACGAACGAATGAAGAAGTAAAGAGACAAAATGAGCTCATTGATACTAATAAATGTGAAATATCATCAATGGGAAGAGTAGAGGTAATGAGTGTGGATTTTGAATTGGTCCAAAGCTTTTGTTAACTCATAAAAGATAGTGCCTGTAATAGGGCGCTTTTTTATTTATTACCAATTTTCTATTCGTTTAAAATTATAGTTTTTCCCTACTTTTGTTACGGTTTTCCGTAATTGTAATAACTCTTACATTTTTATATTTACGAACTAATTAAATATAACGATATACAAATACATCGATTACAAACTAAACAAGCTGTATAACGACATATTTTATGCGTATATAAACAAGTTTTGTGTAATTATCCGAAACGAATAGAAAATAATGAAAATAGGAGATTTATATAACTTCACAGACCATCGAATTCGAGTTATGATGTTTGACGAAAAAGAAGTTTTTTATCAAACTATTAATCAAGATGACAGTTTCGTTTATGCAAAAAACAGAACTCTAAGCTATTATCGAACAACAAAGGAATACTTTGAAAACAATTCAACATTTATAAAACATTTGGAATTAACAGAAAAGGAAAGTAAAATTCACAGACCTGACTTACCCCTGCGACTAAATTGTTTTTCTGGATTATTTTGGAGTAATAAGAACTTTGAGAATGTATCAGACCTAAATGAATTCTTGAAAAAATCTGATATAAATATTGAAAAATTAGACGGATTGAATAGCCCTGAAGTTGTTATATTTCCTACAAGTCAACAGCAATCTCAAAAGAAGTCAACTTTACTAAAAAATATTGAAGGAAGTTTTTTAGGAAAGGAATTAATGTTCCAATGTTTTGATATTCAACGTGAATATGTGAAGCCTGAAAAACTATATTTTTCGCGATTTAGATTAATCCCAAATGGACGGGAGGAAAAAAGGCTCTCTGGAATTGGAATGTATAGATTAGGAATTAAGGGTAATATCCCTTCCTATTATTTAGGGGGAGAAATGAGTATGATGGAATTAGAATCTGAAAATAGTTTAATTGTAGAAAAATAACTACACACAACACTGTATATAGCAAATAGGGCGTTCAGTGGTTTACGAAAGTTCTGTGCCATTTACAAACACCGCCAAATCGTTGATTTGGCTTTAAAATGAAAAGATAAAACAAAATGTAAAAATTTGAATTAGTGATAAAACCGAAACATAATGTATTTTATGGCTATGTTTCGTACACAAAACACCTTAATCAAGGTGTTTTTTTGTGTTGATAATAGTGCGGTTGCTAAGTATTGGAAATCGTTGTCCTTGATATTGTAGTACATTAGTTTTCGTTGTATATACTTTGGTAGTACCGAGTAAGTTTTATAACTAGAAATAGCCCTGCACCTGATATTAGTGCATTAATAAGACTTTCTTTAAAGTTGAGGCCAAGTATAATGATACTACTAATAAAATTTATAATACACGATATTAGTACGATTACGTATGTCTTATTCATAAAGCAAAAGGGTTTTATTTTTTCAAAAAAACAGCAATTTCTGGAGGTTTGTTTATAACGGTTAGCAAACTCAATTTAACTTCTTCCTACAAGTTTGGAAACGTCAATAGTTCCATCTCCTTTTTGAGCTTCTTTAATTAATTTGATCGCTTCGATTACGGTTTTCCGTAACTCTCGTAACTCTTACGTCTTTATATTTACGAACTTATAAAATATAACGATATACAGATACATCGATTACAAGTTAAATAAGCTGTATAACGACGTATTTTATGCGTATATAAACAAGTTAGCTACAATTACAAAAATGGGATTAGGAAGACCGATAAGGACAATATTCATAACAGAGGATTTTCACTACTCTGAAATTGATTTTGAATTGGATTCATTTATTGAGTTTTTAGATTTGACAAATCAGCAAATAAATGAAAAAGTGAAAAAATACTTAAAAGAGTATAACGACACACCTGATTTGGCTAAAGACTTGAATTATGACCCAATTGAAATTTATATAAAACAAAAGAATTTACAGCTTTATTACAGCTCAATCATAGTATCTATTTATTCATTTTTAGAACAATCCTTATTACGCTTATGTGAAGTTGCAGAAAAAAACAAACGAATTAAAATTGACGATATATCTGGTAAAGGAATTTTTAAGTTCAAAAGATACCTCGAAAAAGTTATCGAAATTGACTTTGAAGAGATTAATAGTGAGTGGAATGAAATAACTAAACTTAATCACTTGAGAAATGTGTTTGTACACTCATCAAATTATAGACTGAACAAGTCGGAAACTAAGACAAGAATAAACTCTATAAAAGAGATAAAACAATTGAATGTTATTGAGCAAGGAGAATATTATAGAATTGAATTTACAGATGATGAATCAATAAGGTTTTTTGTAAAAACTATTCGGACTTTTTTAAACAAAATATATACAAGCAAACAGTAGCTAACACGGTGTATAAAACATAGCTAGTAAGTGCTAAACCAAAAGGATTGTGTCCATTTACAAAGACCGCCAAATTTTTAATTTGGCTTTTAGAATAAAAAAATTAAAAACAAAATATAAAAATTCGGCTCTGTGTTAATTCGAAAAGTTAGTGTCTTTTTACACGCTACGTTTCATACACAAGTCCGTTGGCAGCAAGTGAAAAGAACGTTCTACAAATTTGAAACATTATATATATGAAACTGAACAATACTCAATTAATAAATTTTAAGGAACGAATAAAGTTTTCTAATGAGGATAAAAAAAAGTATCAGTCTCAAATAGATAACTTAATAAGTTCAATTCAGTCAAAGATAAATGAACTTACAGATACTAATGTCTTAAAAGTTCTTCAGGCTGGTTCATGGCGCAAAGGAACTATTATCAAGAAAATGGATGATAATCCAGTTGACATTGATTTGGTTTTTTTCTTGAACGTTGATATTTCAAATTATGGAACATTTCAAGAAATAAATCAGTTAATGATTCCCATCTTAAAATTGATATACCCGAATAAAAATGACGAAGACTTTTGGGATAATCCTAAAACTGCAGGCCTTGAATTCATTGCTTCTGGACTAAATGTAGATATTGTTCCTGTTAGAGAGACTGATGTAGAGGATTATGTGCAACAGCCAGATATAAATAATAATAGATTTTTTACGTCACCTAAAAATCAATTGAAATTCATTTCCGAAAGAAAAGAGACAAATAGCAATTTCTCAACAATCGTTAGAATATTAAAAAAGTGGAAAAACTTTCAAGAAATTAAACTTTCTTCTTTTGCTATTGAGTTGATTGTAGCTCATTTGGATTTAACAGAAGATGTAGAAACCACAATTGAAGAATCATTGCTTAGATTTTATAAATTCATTGGGCAAAAAACATTTCCAATAATCACGTTTAATGCTCCTTATGGAAATTATAAAGCGGATAATAGTTGTATTTATATTGCCGACCCAACATTTAATGAAAACAATGTGACTAAATATGTCAGTAATAATGATTGGGAAGATATAAGAGAAAAAGCAAACATTGCTTTTGATACAATTTTGCTAGCTGATGAGGAAGAATATATAACACCGACAATTGATTTATGGAAAGAAATATTTGGAAGTGAATTTAATATTAATGAATAGAAGTTATGACAGAAACTGATGTAAAAAAACTATATAAATCAATAGCAACAGATTTTAAAATTATTACTCGTAAGACAGAATTGTGGACATTGGAGTATTGTGAAGAAATTCTACACGATATTAGAGTGATGTTATCAAATGGTTTTCTCGATGAAATCTCTTTAATACTGGATAAACCCAAGTACACCTCATACAAAGTAAAACAGTTTAAAATTGGTGTAACAGAAAGAGAAATTAATGATAGACCAGGAGGTAACGATTGGGAAAAAGGAGATGGAGAAAGGTTACATGTCCTGCTAAGTTATACTTCGTTATGGAACTCAAAAACAAATGAGGAGAAAGCATCTTTTCAACAACAAAATTTGAAAATTGGTTGGGTGTCAAGTTCAATAAATCCAAATTTTCCTGAGCTGCAAAAAAATGTAACTAAAAGATATAGTACAGGTAGTCATGGAATTGATAGGTTAGATTACAATTAAATAATGGATAAGAAAGAAAGTATCAAAAAAGAAATTTGGAATCTGCATCGTAAAGCAGACCAGAATCGGTCAATGCATGGGCATATTAAAGATTGCTATTCAGTTTTATCAAGAATTATTCTTGGTTACGTTTCAATAGGTTCAGCTATTGTTGCAATGTTAATATTTGCCAAAATAAGTGATGAAACTCAATTTTGGATTGGGATTGCATCTGCAAGCATTTTTATTATTGGATTAATTCCATCAACTTTTTCGTTTCAAAATAAAATACTTGAAAGAGGGATTGCAGTTAAGCAATGGGGAACTTGGATTCGGACAGCAAGTAATTTTTGTAACACTGAAATAGACTCATTAGATATTAATATTGCTCTAGAGCGGTCAAATGAGGTAATTGAAGATTATAAAGCTATCATGAATGATACACCTACAATCAGTGACAGTCAATTCAATAAATTAAAACAGAAACATCTTCAAAAGATTGAAATATCGAAAGCGCTTGACAAGAAGCCTTTTACTAAAATAAGGACTATCAAAAAAAACTTAAAGGCCAAAAGCGATAAAATATCATTAGAATAGAAACACCAGCTGCCAACAATGTATATAGTGCATAGCGGTTTAATCGTTAAAACGAAAGTAATTAAATATAAAAAAGGTCTGTGTTTAATCGAAAAGTTAGTGCATTTTAATCCGCTACTATTCTTATACTAGACCGTTAGCAAACATTCTAAAAATACATGAAGGAATTTATTCAAGCATTTGAACAGCTAAATAATACATCTGTGAAAAATCGAAGAATTATTCTTTATGACTTGAATTCTTTACTTGCAGATTGTACTCAAGATTTGTATGACACTAACACAAAATTCCCAGACGCTGGACTTTTTGAGAAACTTATAATTCAAATAATAAATCATAATTTGAGTATTTATAATCTTTCAAAAGGTGCTAACATTAGCATAAAAAAGACTAATATATTATATAACGACATAACTGCTGTGTATTCAATTGCTAGATTACAAATTGAAACATATGTGAATTTGAGCTATCTCTTCTTTATAGATATTGGAATTTCTCAAGAATTAAGAATCTGCATTTATAAAATACAAGGATTAAATCAACAAATTCTTTTAACAAGACATCATCCCAAAACTCATCCTCAAATATCAAAAATGAGAAATGAGTTGGCAAAGGAATTAAGAAAACTGCGCAGTCTTGAGGAATTTAAATTAGCTTCACGAGGACAAAAAAATAAATATATTAAACCTAAATATGCCAGATTAATTAAACCAGTCGAAGTATATCATTTAATGAAAATAGGTGATTTATCAAAAACTCATTCTCTCTATTCAAATCATATTCATTCAGAATATATAAGTATTAGACAATTAAACTCAGCTTTTAAAAACCAAAACGAAAGTCTTGAAGGATTTTCTACTGTGTTAATGATATGCTCTAGAATCACATCTTCGATAATTAAAAATTTGGTTACTAAATACAAACTTGAAAATGAGTCTTTTGCTAAAAAAGACAAAGTAATCAGAGAAATGATTAAGTTATTAACCTAAAACACCTTAACAAAGGTATTTTTTTATGTTCAAAATTTAAGTAAGCAAGTATTAAAATCATTGTACGATAACGAAGGTCTTATTCCATACGGTAAAAGAGTTTTGCTTTTTCAAAAAATAGCAATTTCTGGAGGCGTGTTTATAAAGGTCAGCCAAACTCAATTTACCTTCTTCCTACAAGTTTGGAAACGTCGATAGTTCCATCTCCTTTTTGAGCTTCTTTAATTAATTTGATCGCTTCGATTACGGTTTTCCGTAATTGTAATAACTCTTACATCTTTATATTTACGAACTTATAAAGTATAATGATATGTAAATACGTTGATTACAAGCTGAATAAGTTGTATAACGACGTATTTTATGCGTGTATAAACAAGTTCGCTACAGGCTGTGAAAAAAGAAAATCCAAATACGTAAATAGATTGCGTACATGGGAATTAATTTTGTGCCTCGACAGTTACATAAATTAATTAAAAAAGGAATCAATGAATATATTAGAATTCGGCCATGAAAAAGCAAGGAAATTTTTCCTTAAAGAAGAGAGTTATTTTAACTTCGACTTGCCAAGCTATTTCACTTTTCAAAACTTATTGAAATCAATTTCGACTGAAATTGAAGGTAGAAAGATTGAAGATTTTTACAAAAATGTTAGTCCTGCTAATGGCAGACCGAAAAGACCTTATCCAAGTGAACTCGAAGGAGTAAACCATTTACTTTTAAATAATAAAGACGGCAAATATGCATGGAGACCATTTCAACTAATTCATCCTGCATTGTATGTAGCTATCGTGCATGAAATAACAAAAGAAGATAATTGGAATTTAATAGTTAAAAGATTTAAGGAGTTCCAAGAGAATAAAAAAATTAGATGTCAAAGTATACCATTAGAATCACAAGAAGAGTATTTGTCTGATAATGCGGCAGCAATTACAAACTGGTGGCAAAAAATCGAGCAAGAATCACTCGAACTTGCTCTTCAATATGATTATGTTCTTCATACAGATATTAGTAATTGCTATGGTTCAATTTATACGCATTCTATTCCTTGGGCTCTTCACACGAAACCGATTGCAAAACAGAACCGTAGTGAAGATTATGTTGGAAATACTATAGATAAATATATTAGAGATATGTCTTATGGACAGACAAATGGAATTCCTCAAGGGAGTATTTTAATGGACTTTATAGCAGAAATGATACTTGGCTATGCTGATTTAGAATTGACTGAGAAGATTGATAAGGCTGGAATTAGTGATTACGTGATTTTAAGATATAGAGATGATTACAGGGTTTTCACAAATAATCCACAAGACGCAGACAAAATAGCTAAGTTTTTAACTGAAATATTAATTGGTTTAGGAATGAGTTTGAGTGGGAATAAAACTTTTCCTTCAAACGACCTCATAACTGATTCAATAAAGCCAGATAAACTATATTGGATTTCAGAGAAAAACGGTGCTAAAGGATTACAAGGACATTTACTTTTAATTCATCGACTTGCGGAGAAATTCCCTAATTCTGGAAGTTTAAGAAAGTCATTAGACAAGTTCTTCAATAGAATTAAAGAATTAGATGAAATCAAGGAAAATGTGAAAGTTATTATCAGCATATTGATTGATATTGCATATAGAAACCCAAGGACTTATCCGATTGCTTGTGGTATTTTGAGTAAATTGTTATCTCTGATTGAAGATGATAATGAACGGGATGAAATTTTACATAAAATTCGAGTCAAGTTTTCAAAAATTCCAAATACTGGTCATATCAAAATTTGGTTACAAAGAGTTACAATTAAAATAGATAGACGTGAAGAATATGAAGAGACGCTTTGTAAAAAAGTAAATGATAGGTCAGTAAAAATATGGAATTCAGATTGGCTAAATCAAGATATTAATGACTTGATTGATAGTGCTGAAATAATTGATGAAGACAAAATTAACGAAATAGATGAAATAATTAAATCAAATGAAATTCAACTTTTCAATTATTAGAAAGAAGGCAGTAGCTAATATTGTGTAAAACGGCAATATGATCTATGCGCCCATACTACGTTTACACGAGACCGTTAAATAATAATTTCTACAACCACTTCTCTTGAAGTGGTTTTTTATGTCAAAAATTTAAAAGTAAATATTAAAATCATTGAACGATTACGAAGGTCTTATTCTATATCGTAAAAGAGTTTTGTCTTTTCAAAAAACAGCAATTTCTGGAGGCGTGTTTATAAAGGTTAGCAAACTCAATTTAACTTCTTCCTACAAGTTTTGAAACGTCGATAGTTCCATCTCCTTTTTGAGCTTCTTTAATTAATTTGATCGCTTCGATTACGAAAGTGTTGTAGAATACAGGCTTTTCCTTTAATAAATCCATGTTTTGAGCTGCTGCCAAAGCAAACTCATCGACGTTTACTTCAATGTTTCCTACTTTGATTGTGTTGGTGCTATTTCCTTGCTCAAATAACGTTTGACCTTCATTTTCTTCAAGTAAAGGAGATCCTTCACCTGTTTCCAACCAATCTATGTTGGCATTAGGTATAATTTTAGTTATACTATATTTAAATTTATCTGATATTTCCCCTTTTCTTATAAGGATACTTATATAGTTAGGTGCAACTTCCGCCAATTCAGCGAATTTCTTATTTGTGTAACCACTTGATTTTATAAGGGTTTTTAACCTTTGACCAACTTCAGACATAAAAAATATAAAAAAAGTATAATAAAATATTGTTTACATATAACAAAAGTTATATATTTGTATCATCAACAACAACAAAGATATAAAAAATTATGAAGGCAATTGCAATTATTTCAAAACTAGAGGAGCTCAAAAGGTTAAACATGAGAGTTGCAAGTCAAGGTTTAAAAATTACGATTGCCGGAGAAACTTCGTTTGTACAGTCTTTAGATGATTTAATCGAGGCCGTAAAGAATGTTGACACTACAAATCTTTACCGCTTCAATTTCAAATCTTCTGATTTCATGTTTTTATCGGTTGCTGTTGATGTAGAGTATTTAACTGAGAGAGAAGCTAAGTATCCATTAAAGTTGGTTAGGATAGCAAGGAATTTGAAGGCGTTGAGGCTCAGTGATTATGAAAGATCAGATGTTAGCAAGACTTATCAATTTTATTCAGAATTGAAACTGAAACTTGATAAGAGACTTGAAGTGTTGAGGAATGATGAAATGGAGATAGTCAACTTGCTAGCATCTTAATCTAAGGAACTGAAACTAACTTAAAACATTATACAAATGAAACTTAAAGCCAACAACTTCACAGGGATTTTACCAAACGGAAATAGGTATCGAATTACTTCTCAATTATCTACCCATTCTTTTACGGGAGAAAAGAAGTTGAAATTACTATTGCAGGAATTCATTTTAGACGGATGGTTTTCACAGAGTGATTACACAGTGGTTGAGTACTACTACGAAGATAAGACTGATTACAAGACAGCTTTAAGAAGCGCTTTAATCGAAATGGAGGAGAAACTAGGTGTTCAATTATTAAAGGCTGATTTGGCCAAAGTAGCTTAATGGAGAAAATAGAAAACATAAAACGATTGTGGTTAGAGATCGAAAACAAAAAGGATTTCATGTTGAAAGCATCAAAATTTTTCAATCGCAAACCAAATACACTAAGAACTCATTGGTTTTGTGGAGCGGGATTCTGGTCAGTGCCAGAGGATAAGGAAGACAAGGTAATAGAGTTCATGCAAAAGTATATCAAGATTCAAAACGGAATATTAGCAGAATAGAACTTCAAAAAGTAGTGATTTTTTTAAAAGACACGCAAAAAAGATAAGGGAGGTTTACTACTTCCTCCATTAAAGAAAAAATTAAAGAGAAACGGATTTGTTGTTGAGCTCTTACTGAGTTTAGGGGACCATTCAAGGTAAGAGTAGTTTGTTGTTTGTAATTCGTGTTTTTCTCATGTTCTGGGAGGCGTTCCCAATGATCGCCTCCCATTTTAAAAAGAAAATTAACTATGACGACACCGATAGATTGGGCAACTGCCAAAAAGATAGCTGAGGATACTGGAACATCGAGAAGTTTCATAATTAAACTTTTGGAGACTGGAGATATCAAGTTTTCTAAAAGAGGTAATCGAAAAAACTCTAGTGTAATGATTTCGATTTCATCCTTCAATAAATTTTGGGAGAAGAACGGAGTAGTTAAGTAGTCTAAAAGCAAATTAATAACCTAAAAAACAAAATGAACACAAAAGCAAATTACTTCACGGAAAAGGGAGTAGAAGTTTCCAAAAGGATTAAGAATAAGGTAACTGAACTAGTGTTAGGAACTGACGTTCACACTGAGTTAGAGGCTTATGAAATAGCTAAAAAGAGGTGCACTTATCATTATTCAATCTTTTCGGATTGTTTAAAAACAAACAGGAGGGTTCATGTAGGTTTCGGGATTCCGAAATAAAAAAAATCCCCGTTCGCCAAAACGGGGGTTTGAACTCCAAATCATTAGAAATTAAATTGAAGTCAAACTAACTTAAAAAACAAAATTATGGAAAAAAAACCGAACGGTCTTGTAGCATTTAATCGCTATTTGACAAACGACAAAACAAGCGACTATTTATCGCAGGTTTTAGGAAGCAGAAAGGAAACCTTTGTAACTAACTGTGTTTCTCTAGTGAGTAATAACGCTTCTCTTCAAGATTGCGCTCCCAACACGGTAATGTATTCCGCTATTAAGGCAACTTCACTTGGTTTGCCTTTGGATAACAATCTTGGATTCGCATATGTATTGCCTTATCGAAATAACAAAACCAAGACTCAAGAAGCGCAATTCCAACTGGGTTATAAAGGGTTTATTCAATTGGCAATGAGAAGTGGTCAATTTAAAACGATAAATGCAACCGACGTTAGAGAAGGAGAGATTCAAAATATTGATAGACTGACCGGCGAAATAGAATTCAATTGGATTCAGGATTCGGAAAGAGAAAAGTCGAATGTTGTCGGTTATGTAGCTTACATGAAGTTAAATAACGGATTTGAGAAATCATTATACATGAGTGTTGATGATTTGAAGAAACACGGTCAGAAGTACTCTAAATCCTACAATAAGAGCTTTTCTAATTGGAAGCAAATGTTCGAGGCTATGGCTATAAAAACAGTTATCAAGCTATTATTATCAAAATACGCTCCTTTGAGTATCCAGATGCAGGAGGCTGTTAAATATGACCAAGCTATTATCAAAGGAGAAGGTAAAATCGAATACACAGATAACCCAGAGACTATTGACATTGAAGCGGAAAGTGTTGAGGAGGAAAATAGCAGGATAGAAGGATTTATCCAGCGAGCCAATTCAATGGAGAAGCTTGAAGAAGTTAAAAACTCACTTGACAAAGAGCAATTAGGGTTATTTGATGCCCAGATCACCGAGGCAGAAAACAGAATTCTTTTTAACCAAGAAACACAGCAGTAATTATGTTCGAAAATTATAAATTCCGTCCACACTCAATAGTTAATATCATGGGAGGTGTTCCAAAACCTTTGACTCCTAGACAGCAGGCAACCCATGACTCTTTACTTGAAAGATATAATAATCCAGAAGCGAAACCTTTGACGGTTACTCAGCTTGGAACCTTAGGTTCTCTCATCGAGAAAAAGAACGCAAAATGTACTTTAACCGATGGAGCAAAAAAATATCTTGAGCAACTAGTGTATGAGCATTTAACAAAGAGAAGCTCAAAGATTAAAGCAAAGTATCTGGATAAGGGGATTCAAAAGGAAGACAAGTCATTTACTACTTATTCAAATGTAATTGACAAGCTCTTAATCAAAAACAAGGTTCGTAAACAAAACGATTTTTTCAATGGGGAGTGTGATAATGCCCAGTCTAAAATTCGCGATATGAAGACTTCTTGGTCTTACGAGAGTTTTCCTTTGACAGATACAGCAATTAAGAATAAGGCCTATGAATGGCAATTGGATTGTTACATGGATTTATGGGAATTAAAGGAAGCTGAGTTGGTTTACGTTTTGGTCGACACCCCTACAAGATTGTTAAACGATGAATTAAAGCGCCTTGATTGGAAGCACAACGTGTATGACCAAGAAGGAAATATCAAGGACGATATTGGAAGAGATTTAGTCGTTGAAACAGTATGTAACCACATCTTCACAGAGAAGGGCCTAGAAGCCTTTTGTCAAGAGTCTTCATTACAAGTGCAATTGGATTGGTTTAAAGGTGTATTCGTTGAGATACCCGAAGAAATGAGAGTAAAAGTATTTCATCATGCTTATTGCTCTGTAAGAAATAGCCAATTAAAGGAAATGGTAAAGTTAGCCAGAGAGTACATGGATACTGTTTTAATGAGTATTCCTGAGAATCAAAAGAAGTTAGTTGAATTAAAATCTATTCAAAAAGTAGCATAATATGATTAGCACAAAGCCTAAAGCATGTAAAGGGATCAACAACGCCAAAGATTTTGAAGGGTGTGGTGAAGTTGTAATGTATCGAAGATACGGGCTTTGTGCTTCATGTATTGTCAAATGGAATTTATCTACTGAAGAAGGTAAGAAGGATTTACAGAAAAGGAAAGTAGCGAATAAGACTCGCGAGATCAAAGAGAATAAAGTAAAGACAAAGTCTGCATTTGAAAAAGAGCTCCAGATATTGGTTAACGGTATCGCTCGATTATTAGATGAAAAGCATGGTTGTATAAGTTGTGGGCATGGTAATACGGGGAAGTTCACAAGAGAGGCCCATGGAGGGCATAAAAAGAGCGTTGGGAGTAATTCAACATTGAGATTCCATCTTGACAACATTCATAAGCAATGCAAAGAGTGCAATGTTGATTTGGGAGGAAATCCAGAAGGGTATTACAACGGTTTAATTACTCGATACGGTCAAAATTATGCTGATTACGTTGAAACTTTATCAAGCAGATATAAGATCATCAAATTGTCAAAAGAAGAGCTTAAAGAGGCTATTTCGAAGGCAAGGAGAATAATAAGAGGTATTCAAAACGGAGAGGAGTTTACGAGAGAAGGAATTAATGAGGTTTTGGGTATTTACAAGGATAGTGGCGGAATTGGTAGACGCTCCACTCTAGTCAGTGGAATTGGTTCCAATCGTGACGGACATTCATAATTGGTCTATGACAAATGCAGGTTCGAGTCCTGCCTATCCACAAATTTTAAGTTTTGTTTTTAGTTAGTTGTTTCTCGCCCGCCCTGAGCGATATCAGGGCATTTTTTAAAAAGAGTAAATGGAAGTAGTAGGAATTGTAAGTGAGGTGATAGATAAGAGCAAAGCTCCTTTTAAAAAAGCTCTAGTAGTATTGGACGTAACCTTGATCAATGGGACGATAAATGAATCAGAGAACAAGAAGTTCGTACTAGAATTTAGAAAACACATGGCTGATGTGGCAAAGGCATTGCGTTTCGGTGACGAGATTAAAGCAAATTGCTACTCAGATTTTAAGCAAGACAAACATTCTAACTGTTACAACAATATTGTAGCTCAGAAGGCTGAAAGGGTATGACATTATCAACAACTATAGAAGAAATGACGATGCTCCAGGAGTATCAAAAAAACTTAGAATTATTCATTTCTCAGGTAGTTGATAGTGGAAGTATTGAAGAAGTCAAAATTCCCTTACTAAAAAGGGAGTTAGAGCGGTTAGAGCTAGAAATAAGTAACAACTTAAACGGCGACAGCACATCGTACGCAACTGTCAAGTTTAATTCAAAGATGAATAATGAAATCAAATACAAAAGAAGCGTATTATTTCAGTCATGATAGCAATGCTCGAAACGATGAGAAGATTCTTGCCATTCGAATGAGGCATAAGACTGAAGGGTATGGAGTGTATTTTATGATTTTGGAACGATTAAGAGAATGCAAAGAAAATATGAGCATCAAAGATTATAATGTTTTAGCCTTTGATTTTCGTGTGAGTGCAGACTTAGTTAAATCTGTTGTTGAAGATTTTGGGCTATTTGTTTTTACCGAAGACGGTAAGCACTTCTATTCCGAGAGAATGCAACGCAATATGAAGATTGTTCAAAGTAAATCAGAGAAAGCACGACAGGCAGTAAAAAAGCGATGGGAAAAACAAAAAAAAGATACTGATGAAAAACCTATTAAACACGATGGTAATACGGATTTAATACTAACGTATAACGATAGTAATACAATAAAACAAAAGGAAATAAAAAGAAATAAAACTAAAGAAGATGAAGAAGAAGTCAAAGATTCGTCGTCGACATCGACTTCGATTTCAGATTCTCTTTTTCCAATTGAAACCTTAAAAACCGAATATCTCCAGAACGAGAGGCTTTGCAATGCGGTAATTTCCAACAAGCAAAACAAAATTCGGGATTTAAGCGAATTGAAAACCAAATTAACGGAATTCGTTTCGGAGCTTGAACAACGCGGGCATTTTTCAAAGAAAAAGGAGGATTTTCAAACCCATTTTAGAAGCTGGGCGCGTAAGCGTTTTGAGCATCAATCAGAAGCAAAAGTCATGAATATTAACCAAAGAATTCCCTTAGCACGATGAGTCAGGAACAACCAGAAACAGTGATTTTATTGCCACAGGCATTAGAGCTTGAGGAGGCGGTATTAGGAGCAATGCTAGTAGATAGATCGGCAATTGAGGAGACAATTGAGGTTTTGACAACCAAGGTTTTTTACAAGCGGGAACACCAGTTGATTTTCAATGCTATTCGTGAGGTTTATATCGATTCAGAGAGAGTTGATATGCTTACAATAAGCCAATATTTGAAGGCTAAAGGAGATCATGAAAAGGCGGGAGGTGATTTGAAAATTATCGAATTAACTCAAAAAGTAGCCACGGGAGCCCATGTCGATTTTCATTCAAAAATTCTTTTGCAGAAGTTCATTCAAAGGGAAATTATAGCAGTTTCGAATGATTTAAACAGAAAGGCTTACGAAGAAGGAGTTGATGCGTTAGAGCTCATTGATAAGGCTTACAACAAGCTGAATACCCTAAGTGACTCAACCATTAAACCGAGAGAGGTGAGTTTTGGAAGTGTATTGGAAGAAGTTAGAGATAAGGCTAAGAAAATATACCGCAACGAGATAACTCCAGGTCTTCCAACTCCAATTGCGTTATTGACTTCGGTATCGGGAGGATGGAGAAATGGAGAACTCATCATTTTGGCGGCTCGTCCCGGGATGGGAAAAACGGCTTTCGCTTTAAAATCCGCGCTTCAAACTGCCAAGAATAATATTCCAACCGCTTTTTTTTGCTTGGAAATGAGTAAGGAAACCTTGGTTTCAAGAATGGTTTCGATGGAAACAAGAATTCCAATAAAGAAATTCAATAAAGAAGGTCTTTCGCCTGAGGGTGACGCTATTTTCGTCCAGCATCAAAGAGTTCTTGAAAGTTTGCCTATTGAAGTCGATGACACGGCCGACCTGTCAATTGAGCAATTTCAAATCAAAGCAAAAAGGCTAAAAAACAAAAAGGGAGTTAAGATAATTTTTGTCGATTATCTGCAGTTGATGTCTTCAAAGGGAAGCGGAAACCGTGAACAAGAGATTTCTAAAATTTCCAGAGGCTTGAAGAAAGTAGCCAAGGAACTGGAACTTCCCGTAATAGCACTTTCTCAGTTATCTCGATTAGTTGAAACTCGTGGCGGAAGTAAGCGCCCTTTACTCTCAGATTTACGTGAATCTGGAGCTATCGAACAGGATGCTGATGTAGTAAGCTTTCTTTACCGCCCAGAGTATTACGGATTGACAGAATGGGACGACGACGATGATTACACACCATGCGCGGGACAAGCTGAATGTATTATAGCGAAAAACCGTAACGGAAGTTTAAGCAGAGTCCGAATGAAATTCGAAGGAGAGTACACTTTGTTTTCTGATCTCCATTCAGATGTTCAAAGGGAACAGGATCGGGAAACTGTCCGAGAAATTCCACCAGAAGAAAGTCCTCAGTTCATCCAAGGTATTGACCCCAAAGACGCCTTTTGATTATGAAGCTATTTGAAAATATATCGGAAGCGATGAGTTTATGTTTGAAAAATGGTGTGAAAATCTTTCCCGTTGTAAGCGGAAATGGAATGCAAATCCAAGTCAACAATAACGGTTCCAAGTACACTTATTCAACCATGTATTTCAACTCCAAAGGAATTAATGAGGATATCAGAGAAAAGTACCTGTATTACGCTAAAAGAATCAAATCAGACCTAAAGAAGTTCAAGAAGAAAAACAAAGAAAAATGAAAATCACAAATTCAAATCAAAGATTAACCCTAGAGGATAAAATGACCAGTTTAAGAACTGTTTCGGTATCCGTGTTGGCTTACATTTTCGGCTATGCTGTAAAATTAGGGTTCTTGTTTTCGGATATTCTTCAAAGCGTAATAGCACATGAATATTTAAGATTTCCGACATCATTCATCATCGGTTCAGCATTAAGTACAGGTTTACTTATCGTTTCAGTCAACGAAATAAACAAATGGGTTCCTTACGTAATAGCGACCATGGATGCCGTAGTTCTTCTCTTAGTATTTGGTGTATTTGAAAAGGAAAGCCCGAGTGAAATCTTTGTGATAGTTTTTCTAAGTTGCTTCATGGCCTATGTAGGTTTCAACCTCATTAGCGTATTTGTAACCAGATACAGCAAAGAGAAAGCTTCCCATGAGCGAACCATTACCGAACTGGAGCGAGTCATTAGCGAAAAAGAGCGAATGCGAAGCGAAATAGAGCGGGAGATCACCGAAAAGGAGCAAGAGATTAGCGAACTCATGAGCTTGCAATGTCCCAAATGCGAACGTCAATTCAAGACCAAAAATGCTCTAAACGCACACGTCGGAAAGTGCGATAAATAAAACAAAATTCACAAAACAATTACAAATTACATTTAACCGCGTAAGGGGTTTTATGACACCCTCCTTACGCCTAATTCAAGCAAATTATGAAAACAAAAATGACTTACTCAGATTTAATTGAAAAGCTCGGTAAGATTGTAGATGAAGGAGAAATGCTTCTTCGTATTGAAGGAGATATCATTTACATCGATAAAGATGAATTTTATTTAAAACAGATCAATAAAATTCAAAGGGTATTACAATTGTATGGAGAATGCGAATGGTGGATTAAGCCTTCTACTGCTCTAAAGGATGGGGTAATGTTCAAAGTTCACATTCTAACTCATTTATAGTAAAACGAAAATTAACAACCTGAACAAATAAAAAATGGATTTATCAAATGTTATTTACCCGGATGTTACAGGTGTGGATATGGCTTTTCCCACCTTTGATACTATACCCGAACTAGTTGAAGAGGCCAACAAAAGAACATTAACGAAAGGAAGAGCGAAATTTAATGAGCTGTTTTTTGAAGGAGGTCAATTTGAACTGCAGGATGATGTAAAAGGAACTTGGAAAGAAAAAGCATTCATTTATGCTAGAGCTTTAATGGGGAGTTTTAAGCCAAGTCAAGAGGATAAGGAGGCCGTTTGCGCTTTAATATTTGAAGAAACCTTAAAACTGTAGTATGAGATATTCAAAAAATTGGTGGAGGCTATTCTGGTGGATAAACGACAATTGCCCGAATTATGTGTCGAATAGTCCAGAGGAACATTCAGAGTTAATAGAACGAATGTATTTGTTAGAACAAAAATTAAAATTAGTGTAATAAAAGAGATATGATAAACGCACCACGCGCAATAGAGTTTGCAGATTGGATAAACAATAATTGGTTTATTCCAACCGGAACAGATTTAAACTGGGAGTTGAACAAAGAGCATCCAGAGTTCGAGTTAACAATTGAAGAAAACGAAGTTAACTTATATACAACAGAAGAATTGTATGTAATGTTTGAGAATTTACAAGGAGTATTTTAAAACAGTAGGAATAATGAATGATAATAATAAATGGATTAGCACAAAGGACAAGCTTCCTGAACCAAACACAAAAGTTTTAATAGTTAGAGATTACAGGAAATGGAGAAAAGGTGAAAAACCTTACGTTGATATAGCGACTGTTGGTTTTTTAGAACAAGAAACACAGGTAGGTGGTCCTAAGTCTTTATCAGGCTACCATAATTTGAAAGGTGTCTATTTTGCTGTTCCAGCAATTTTACATCCCGATTCTGTTACATTTTGGAGAGAGATTCCTGAATTACCAACAACTAAAAATCTGTTGCATTTCAGCTACGCAAAAAATAAAATTATGACAGTAAAAAAACTAATTGAAGAACTAAGCAAGTATGACGAAAACAGGTCTGTTTTTGTAAACCTTCCAGATGAGATTTTTAATTCTCCTGTGTTAAGCTTAAAAGAAACTACAGTAGAATGGAGAGAAGAAGAAGGAGGAGAAGTTTTAGATTCAGAAGAAGCAATAATAATCTCATACGAGGAATATTAAACTGTAGAAATTATGAAAACATACGTGCTAATTATATCAGAGAATTTTCCTAAAAAGCATAAAAAATCTGGAGAGCCAACAAATTTTATTCAGTCTATAAAAGATAAAACTAAAAAGCACACTTTAAGGCAGAATTACAGTTTATGGGAGAAACGTTTTGATGAGATTAACAAAGGTAACGCTTGTCTTTCAATTAGGGTTTGGACTGGTAAACCATATAGATCATCACAAAAAGAAGTATTCAATTTTGTTAATACTGATGGAATAGGATTAGAAAAGTATCGAAGAGATTTAAGCTCAGTTGTCAGTAAAAGTGGTCATAGAATTACAACTTTTTCACAAGCCGTATTAGCACAAAATGACGGATTAGAGTATTCAGACTTTAAAGATTGGTTTAAGGGAGCAAATATTTTACAACCTCTAGCTTTAATTCATTTTTCAGGCTATAGGTACCAAGAGGAAATAATTTAAAAACAGTAGGTTAATCGATCAGCCTAATTTAAGTGGTCGTATAAAAAAGTAAAATATTATGAGTGGTATTATAGAAAAAACAAGAAACCAAGAAGTAAAAGAGAAATTAGAAAAGTTTATAGAAGAAAATGATTTTCATGGATTAATTCCCATAATAAATTGTTTGGAAGCTGAGTACGGTAAAGTTGTTATAGATACTGACGAATGGGATAATATAACAAACGAACTTGAACAACTTAGAGATAATTAAAACTGTAGGTTTTGACCTATTCCAGAAAACGCAAATATTAACGCAAAATTAGAAATACCATGAAAAAAGTAAATTATTTATTAATCGCATTAATGTCAATTACATTAACCTCATGCTGGCAATTTAATAGGGACCAGGCTGAAAAAGATGCTGAAAGTAAAGGTCGTCAAATTTTACTCGAAGCTGAATCCAGTAAAAAAGCGATGATTGAAGAAGCCAAAGCAGAAAATGAAGCTGCAAGTTTAAAAGCTGAAGCGCAAGTAAAAATCGCAAAAGCACAAGCTCAGGTCGAAATTGAACGTGCAAAAGGAGTTGCTGAAGCAAATAGGATTATAGGGCAATCTTTAAAAGGAAATGATGAGTATTTGAAATATTTAATGATTCAAGGGCTTAATGAAGGTAAGGGAGAGCGAATATATATACCAACTGAGGCTGGACTTCCAATTTTAGAAGCTAATAAGTAATGAAATATACAGTCTTATTATTAGTAGGAGTACCGTTATTAATCGCCCTATACTTTTTTGTTGGGGCGGTTATTAAGGACTATTTGAAATCAAAATAATTGTAGATAAATGAAACCAAGTAAAAAGCAAAAGATAGCTATAGTTAGTGCGATTCTAGTATTAATAGTTTTCGTTTCATGTAGTGATAAAAGTATTATACCTGAGCCAGAAAAATTAGTTTCAGAAATGACAAAATCAGAATTGTTATTTGGTGTGTTTATCATTACAATGATAACTGGACTAATAACAAATTAAACAGTAGAAATTATGAATAATGAATTAATTGAACAAGTAAAAGAAAAATTAGCCGAGGAGCACGGTTACGATTTTGAGTCAGAGTTTTGGACAGACGAAAATATTGCAATGCTACAAGAGGTTGTAGAAGCCACGGAAGAAGCGATCAAAGACGATAATTTCGGAATTCACAAAATTTAAATTTATGGGTGAAATAAATTTAGATCAAGTTGTTGGAGTAATAGCATTTTTATCAGAGGGAATACTTGCTGTACTCTTTGCTTACTCATTACATAGAGAAAACTTAAAGTAATAGCATTCCCTCCGCGTAAACAAAGTATAAATGATTACACAACAAATAAAATTCATCGCTCAACCTTTTAGATCATCTCAATGCGGTCAGACTTGTTTGGCGATGATATTAGGCAAAACAGTTGAGGAGGTCTGTAAGTCTTTGGGAAAGATTTACTACACAAATCTAAATCCAGATTTGAAGAGATATTTAGAGGGGAACGGGTATAGTACTCTCATGGCCACAGGACCTTTCGAAATTTCTGAAGTTCCAAGCAATAGTATAATGCGCATGGAGAAGCCCGATACCTCGGGGCACTTCGTAATCAAGATCGATGAAAAAAAGGTTTTTGATCCGGCAGTAGGGATTGTAAGTGAATATTTGAATCACTACAAAATTAGCCACTATCTAAAATTCAGAAAACAATAACCATCCGTTACTCGGATATCATAAAGAATAACAAGCCAATTGGTTTCTTTTCAGGAACCGGTTAATATTAAATAAACATCAAATAAAATGATTAAAAGAACACGAGCAGAAATCTCAAAATGTATTATTCACAAGGTGGGTAATAAGTACAACAGTGGTCAAAATGCCTTTTCGGAGGAAGTAGTGAGGTTCGATGAGGAAAGCTATGAGCTCTTAATTCCTTTTTTACTCAAGCCGTTCGGGAGCGTAACTCAGAGTTATCGTTTTAACCACAATTCGGATATTCGTCTGAATGAATTAAACAAATATACTGATGGTGTTTTTGAAGACGAGGAATCTTTTATTGAAGGATCAAAGAAAATTGTAAACCACCTCTACGAACAGTCTAACTCGGCCAATATCAAAACGGGAGATGTCATTGTAGTCTACCTTGAAGGAATTGAATATAAAGACGTACTTACCGAGGCTATTGGGATTTTCAAAATAGAAAGCAAAGTTAGTTTTCTACAAACTTTTTTAGACAATGATAATTTTGATATGGTTGTCCAGAAGGGGATATCAACCTCAAAGTTAGACAAGGGATGTCTTATTCTTAATACCACGGATGCCGAGGGAAGGGTTGTTCTTTCAATAGATAATAACAATTACGATGCTCAGTATTGGATCAAGAACTTTTTAGGTGTTAATTACGCCAACGATAGAAATCTTCACACTAAGAACTATCTGGAGCTTTGTAAAGAATTTTCTGAAGAGGTTATCAAACCTGAATTTGGAAAGCAAGAACAAAGTACTTTTTTAGCCAATACCGTTGACTATTTTAAGGAACACGAGAGTGTAGACTACCACGATTTTAAAGACGGTGTTTTTGAAGAAGACAAACACAAAAGTCTATTTGAAGACTACAAAAAGCACTTTGAAAAACTCAACGATGTCTTAATTAGGAATAATTTCGAAGTATCGGATGCAGTATTAAAAAAGGAGAAAAGTAAACTAAAAACTGACATCAAGCTCGATACTAATATCCAGATAAAAATTGATGTCGATGCACCGGACGCTCCATCGGAATACCTAGAACAGGGATATGATGAGGAGAAAAAGATGAAATACTACAAAGTGTTTTACAACGCAGAGAAGTAGTTTCGCTTATCTAACAAGCTTCTGAATTATGTAGGTTACCCCTGAGCGAGTGGTGAATATAAATTTGAATTCATCTTCACCTTTCATTTTTCTTGTTAATGAAGAGAAGCTTAATGCCTCTGGATCATATTCTTTCAATTTTACGCAAAGAGGTCTTAAGGTGGTATCCCAAAGAATCACGCCTTTGTTTGGTTTTGAAACAGTGAAAAATCTATTTGCTTTTAATGCCATAACACAAAAGTAACACATAAATACAAATATAGGTTGCTTTTATTTGCAATTCATCTTGTTTTGCAAATAAAAGTAACTTATTTTTGTAAAAAATAAATCAGAGCATTCTTACAAGATCATAGTTGCTTTGAAAAAAAATTAAAGAAAAATCTAAACTAACCAGTCCTATAAGGACACAAAAACCAAAAGAAAAAATGATTTTACAAAACGCACTTGATCAATTAACGAAACTAATTGGTGATTATGAATTAGTATCCATCAATGTAGTAGATAAATACACTACCCAAGTTGTTTTCTGGGAGGATGGAGAACAAAAAGTGGAGATTTTTGAGAATTCCGAAACTTTGTTGGAATGGCTTGAAACAAATAGAAAGAGAAGGAAGTAATATTTTTTTTAATCAGTGTAATTCTTTTTTTACAATTGGTCTACAGGGGGGGCTTTTTATTATAAAATATTGAAATCTGTAATTATTGTTAATATAACCAAAAAAATAAGAACAAAAATATATGTAATAGTTGTTTACGATTCTGGAGTAATCATAAATAAAGGTTTATTGATAAAAATAATTTTGAATGGTAACTGGGTGTAGGAACAGTTTTAATAGTATAAAAAAGAAAGAAACTTATTGTAGACCGAATTGTGATTTTAATAAAATTGTAACAATAAGTTTCTTTCAAAAAACCGTGTACTCAAAATTACTAATAATTTGGAGGCTGAAATAGATTTATCGTTAAATAGCTTAATCTTTTAGTTGACAAGTATATAAGTGTCGATGATTAAAGATGATATTGTATTAAGTAGTTGTTAAAAAGCGGGGTGGGTTTGGTGGTTTGATAGCAATGGAAACTAGTAATTTTAAGAATAATGAAATATTAAACTATGAAAAGGTTGTTAAATGAAAATTATGTTAATAATTATGCTTTGTATTTCATGATTTAAATCAGTGAGTAGATTTTTTCTGTTTATCTGATATGATAGATTATTTTCTTTAAGATACTTATTAAAAAGGATGATTATTAATTGATCAAGATTTGAAGCTGAATTATATTGCTTTAATAATTCTCCTATGACTAAATGACGGGAATTATGTAGTTTCGAATGATTGATTTTGTTGTATAGAACTACTTGAAAATACTCTAAAAAGTCTCTTTTTATTTGATTAATTTTATTCATGATCTAGTTCAAAAATATATTCATCATTCAAAATTATAAATGAATAATTTTCAATTGAATGTATTTTAGTCTAATGGTAAAGAAGTAATGGTAAATGGTTAATTTTTGTAGGTAAAGTTAATTTGATAGTTAGCCTTGCCATATGTCTAACAAATAGAAGGAAAGAAACTCAAATTTACTATTATGATAAAAAAGGTTGTAGGTATGTAAAATGAGTTCCTTTTCTTAAACCTTCCTAAACAAAAGTAATTGAAATGTTCAATCGAGTATTGTAGTTTCGATGAAAGAAGTAGTTTTCAGGGTAAATGTAAGGCTGAGTTTAGGCCACAAGTACTGAGGAATCTTTTGTGAAGTTTAATTGATGATTCAGGTAAATACGTTTTGTGGTAGCGATAGCAATGAGTGGCTCCGAATGTTTTGTTTTTCTGAGTTAAGAAACTAAAAAGAGCCAAAATAATTTGGCTCATATATAAAAACAAGGGAATAAACAGGGATCGGGGGAGTTTTCTTTTTTAAAGAAAGAAATCTATTCGTTCATATTGTTACGAGTCTTTTGAAAAATAGATTTCTTTCATAATTCCAACCATCATGAATTTAATGATTACACTCTGAAAAATTACTTTTTTTCGATGACGCCAAGTGAGTATGTCGTTAGAAGGTTGTTAACTATAGTTAAAAAGTATATTTCTTTGAAATTTATAAGTTATACAATCCTTAATAAGGTTTTATCTAAAGAATTATGTAATTGAACGATATAATTCGTTGTTTAGTCTATTATTCGATTTAAACTATATTCGAAAAAAGTATTTTTGATTAAATTATTCTGAGATGTGAATATAGTTATTGAATGTTATTGATTAGATTTATTAAAAGTGTTTTTCAGTAATTTTTTCATCAGATAATTGATATAATTCCCCTTGAAAATTTTCCCCTAATAAAAGGGCCTCGATTCCGAGGCCTTTTTTGATTGATTGTTAGAGTCAATTGAATTTTAAACAGAAATTGATCATATATGATGACACCTAATATATGAAAAAAAGTTAAATTCTGATCTGCTCGCAATATTAGATGGTATAAATTAATTTGGGATATATTATTGATTCTAGAAGGAATTTATGAAAGAAAATAAATATGACCTTGTTATTTTTTGAAATGTATATAAAAAGAGTCAAAGTTAATTGACTCTTTACGATTATTGTTGAATTATTTAATCCGGGGAAAGTCGGGGGGACTTATTTTTTGAAGAAAGAAACTTATCTCAAAACTGAAAAAAAATAAAAGATTTTGTGCGATAAGTTTCTTTCATTTACTTAACCATGCTTATTCAAAACTAATGAATATTTTGTGATAGAATTTGTTTAATCGTTAAGTGGCTTAATTATTTAGATTATAGGTGGTTTTTGGTAGATGAGCAGTTGCCTAATCAAAAGACATGCTTAACTAATTGCATAAGATTATTATCTCAATTTGCTATAGATATATTGAAGTTTTAAATAAGGAAGCAATTATAATTGTTACCACGAAAAAAAATATATTTTTGAAGTTTTAAAATTAAATACCGTATGAAAAAAATTATTTTATTATTTATATGTATACAATTATTAGGTTGTTCTTCAGGTGATGAAAGTGTTTCAAACCACTATATAAATTTAAAGATTGATGATGTAAATAATGTCATCAACGGTAGTATAAATGTAAGTGATTTAAAAGTTGTGATTTACCTCAGTGAAGATGATTATTTAAATGATAGGGCACCATTTTTCTCAGGAAATTTTGATAATGGAGGTAGGTTTTCTCTATCAAATAATGTTAATTTTCAAGACTATTTTATTGATATTTACACAGAGGATGGTAGTGTAAGTAATTTCGGGAAAAATTATAAGTTTAAGTCAAATTCAGATTCTGATTATTTTCAAATAGTACAACCGATAAAAGGAAGTAGAATTTTTATTGGAGAATGGAATTTTAATTCATATGATCATAATCATCCTGGCCACTCAATTCATGATCGAACAATTAGAAACAAACTTAAAATTAGTAAGGATTATTCTGTAACTTCTTTAGAACAGTACAATAATATTCAGTTTACGGTTAAGTACAAGATTTCTGTTTTTCAAGATAATCAAATTATATTAAAATATATTTCAACATCTCCGTCGGATATGTCTCTGTACCCATATCATAAGATTTCTTCTACTTCTATTTCATTAAATACAAGCAGTATAGTAATAAACTTTGATGAGAGCTCGAAAATGATAAGTTTTCATGATTATGCTGATGAGTATATCTTTTATAAAAAGTAATTATGTATTTCTTTTTCCAGTTGTAAAAAGAAGTTTCTGAAATGTCCGTCTTTCGACAAATATCTGATATGCGTGTTCCTGTTTCTGACTGTTTTATGGCGAAAACAATCTGTGATTCACAAAATTTTGATTGTTTCATAAGTAATATATTTAGTTAAATTTAAATATTTTTTTACTTTAAACTCTCTAATCCTATACTGTCCGATTTAATGAGAGGAGATCAAATAGCGCTGATTTTCTAATTTCTACCAGTACTTAAATTGGGGAGGAGATCAATTTTTTTTAATCACAATTATTGATAATTGAATCTTAATATCATTGGTTTAGAAAGATGTAGGAAAGCAATTTTGTATTTATTGTTCTTAGAATAATTAACTACTTTTTTATCTGAAAGATTATTTTGTTCTAGGAGATGTTTTAAAAAGTCAAAAAAATCATCCTCCTCAAAAGGTACTATTGTTGTATAGTATATAATTCCATTAAATTCTAGGTTGAATGGAATCGTTTTTTTGGTTTTCAGGGCTTCCTTATATTTCATGGATGTCAACTGTTTTAAGTGAATAAAATAAGAGTTTAGGTATTTGAGACGAATTTAGATATGCTTGTGGGATTAACATTAGTTTTTTAGTTGAAAATAATATTCGAATAGATAGAATTTCGATATCTGTCGTTTAGTTGTTTAAACTAAAATGTATTGAACTTTGGCTTGATAAAATAGATTGGATTTGTCTTAGAGTGTTTAAATTTGATTTATCAGCATCAAAACGTCGTTGAACGTTATATTCTGTCGATCTAACGAAATGTTACTATTTACTCAAAAATATCCATGAAATTTGGAGTATCAAACTTGAAAATGAGGAAAAGGGAAGGAGAAGAAGAAAAGAGAAAGAGAGTTTAGTAATTTTTATTAAATTGTTTTTTCCAAACTCTCTTTCTTTAGACTTTGATTAGTGATAAAATTCGTTTCAGAGTTGTTTTCGCGATAAAAGATATCAATGGTGTTAAATATAGAAAAACAAATAAATTACGTTTGATTTGGATACATAAAATGATAGACTATTAAAATTAGATTCAATGTAAGGGCCTTCTTTTGAGGCTCTTTTTTTGTTGCAGTACAGGGTAAGTTTTTATCAAGATTGTATAATGGATTTACTTGTCTATCATTTTGTGTAATATATTATTAGTAAATTATATTTTAAATTACCGAATATTTAGTTGTCTTTTTCAAGTGTAGAATTTTGATATTTATGGATTAATAATTTGAAAAAATAGAGACTGTCGAAAAAAACAGTCTTTAATCCCATAAATTTCTTTGAACTAAGTTGAATTTGTAACAAAGTTTTTATGCAGCAGTTAATTAAGTTAATCCTTACAGGTTTTTGAAATATGTTTAATTAGGAAAAAAACTGTTTTTTAAAAAAAATTAGTCAGAGATATTGGAGAAGTTAATGGGAGTTCAATTTATGTTATTGTATATTAACTATACAAAAAAGTTAATGGTCGAAAATAAATGGAATTAGTACCGTTTTTATTACTTATTATTAATAATCAGGTTAGTTTTTAGTGAAAGTTAAGACGTTTATTTGATGAAATTGTCTCGTCTCATTTTTGAAATAAATTATTAATGCATAAATATAGTTTTTGTATATGAAAACAGTTTAAAACTAACTATATCATTTTTAAGTTACATAGTAAAAAGTGAGTATTAATTTGATATAGTTAGTTAGAATCCATTTTCCTTAGAAAGTTAATGATTTTTAATTTATGGGGATATAGGAAAAACACGCAAGTTTTTACACAGGTGAAATATATTGAAGGTTCTGAAGATGATTTCATAGGAAATTTATATTTTTGCGAATCAAATTAAAAACTAAAATCCCCTTAGTTCCACTACTCTTGTAAGTAGTAATATCTAAAATGAGTTAAGTATTTTTTATGTCTTAACTCATTTTTTATTTACGTAGTTAGTTAATTTTTTAAATTATAGAAGTGAGAAATATTGTTTTAAAAAAAGAATAAAAAAAAGAGACCGTAAACGATCCCTTTTCCTTTGTTTTTATGTCAATTTTTACCAAGCATAACCGATAGAAAGACCTAAACGCGGTAAAAATCCTTGGATGTTTACAGAAGTACTTTCCGTAGCAGAAACGGACATGTACTGTGCTCCGAAATTTAAATCTAAAGCAAATCCTGAATCTCCTCCACCAAATACCCATTGGTATCCAGCTAAAGCACCTCCTGAGAAAGTTGAGAACCCGATATCGGTACCAGCGGAATTACTTGCAGAAGAAACAGCATAACTTACGAAAGGTGCAGCATACCATCCTCTTGGAGCGTCTTTTTCAGAAGAAAAATAAAATTTATACTTTCCTTCTCCTCCAATTGCACTTGAGCTTACTACCTCATTTCCTGAAGTAACCTTTGCAGAAGCAAATGATAAACCGATTTCGAAAGATTGGCTATCAGATACAACTCTTTCATAAGAGAAATCACCTACACCGAAAGCTAATCCTAATGGGTTTGCTTTAATTACATTTTTTTGAGCGTTTGCCGTAAATCCTATTGCTAACATAGCAATAACCACTAATACTTTTTTCATGACTTAATTTGTTAAATTTTGTTAATAAAAAAGCAAATGTATTATTATTTTGATAATAACAAAAATTTAACAATATGAAAGTAATATTATACAAATCTAAGTATTCAGTTCTTAGAATTTTTTAGTTCAATTCTGACAATGGAGTTAGTTCAGAAAAAGGTTAGCTATGTTGTGGTGTATATGTTTTGAAGTATGTGATTTTTTGTTTTTCAACATAGCTAACCACTACTTTGAAAATGAAAAAAAAAATTGAACTGTGAATTAATTCACAGGACTACTTACTACTACAGAGACTAAATTAAGAAATTTAATTTTATTTTGAAATAGGTAAAAACCCTAAATATGATATGAGGGATAACCATAAAAGTTAGAGGGCTGGATGAAATCACTGAATACAAATAAAATTTCAAAAATGTCTATTAAAATTGGGATTAAGTTACAAATGGTACAAGGTTATTCACGTATTACTATCAAAAACTTTTAAATCATTGATAGAAATTAGATGACAGAATCTGAAATCACCAAAAAGTCACCCTTCTGATTAAGGAAGGTAATCTGTTCAGACATAGACACACTTTGAAACCTTCTTTATTAACTATTTGTGCAAAAGTTTTTTACTTACATTATTAATGTTTAGTTTTGCAGTATCTATGATAAAAAAACTTAAAGACAAAAAAAATAAACGGATTTTTAGCTTTAATTTCCTTGTTTTCCGAAATCAGTCTGACAAATTCATCCCACCTACACTTTCTTAATAAAGTTTCGATAGTTGATTTATTACTTTCCATAAAGTAACAAATTTTTCTATTAATTCAACTCATCAGACGTTAATGATACGCTGTTTTTTGTTTCGAACAAAATGGTTAATATGTTAACGGTTAGATGGTCATAAGCGTTTGTTTTTAATTAAAGAATGCATTTACCTATTTATAGGTCAATGCTATTTTCTGTTACTTATCATAGTTGGTTGTTACTTCTGTAAGTAGGTTAATTGTAAATGCTTTTTCATAATAAACATAATTATATAAATGATGGAATATAAAATTTACGATACGGTTAATAGAATAACCACAGAAGAAGCTGAAAGAGTAGCTGACTTTCTATTTATCCATTTAGAGAAGTATGGTGATCCCAAACAGGCGATTCAGAAAGCAATTGAGTATTCAGCTCAAGAGAATTCTGGACAAGGTGGTTATATTTTTACTCTAGAGGAAGGGAAAAAGTTGATAGGAGCTGTGGTTATTAATAAAACAGGAATGGGTGAGTATATACCAGAAAATATTCTTGTATACATAGCTACTCATAAAAGCTGTCGAGGAAAAGGTATAGGAAAAAAGTTAATGCAGTATGCTATAGAAAATTGTAAAGGAGATATTGCTTTACATGTTGAAAAGGATAATCCGGCAAAATTTTTATACGAAAAATTGGGTTTTACAAATCCATACTTGGAGATGCGTTTAAAACGATGATCGTATTATGGAGAAAATGAGGAAGATAAAACAGTAAAAGGCATGGAGAAATAAATTCATAGTATAAAATTTCACAAAATTTAATTATTGTGATTTAAATTAATTGATATTTAAACTTTTAGTTTGAAAATCTAGATCAGTATGGCTAAGAGATGAAATACTCTAAAGCTTTAATTGTATCGATTAAAAAATTTCAAGATATAGAAAGAATGTCAATAAAATATTGGGATTAGATGATTATACGGAGATTCTGGACAATAATTTATGAATAAATAGATGTGTAGTTGTATAACCCCATTTGTAAACGAAAATAATATGGCAGAATTAGTAATTCATACAGATAGAATTAGGGAGAATATAAATTATCTAAATAGCTATTTTAAAAGCAATAATATTGAATGGAGTTTAGTTACCAAAGTCTTTTCTGGAGATAAGGTGTTTTTGAAAAAAATATTGACAAAAAAATTGATTAGTAAAATTCATTCAGTAGGAGATTCAAGGTTAACTAGTTTGAGAAACTTGAGAGAAGTAAATCCAAATATTAAAACAATATATATAAAACCACCTGCTGTAATTTATTCAGATGAAATAGTTAAGTATGCAGACATCTCTTTAAATAGTTCATTGTCTACAATTGAGGCTTTAAATTGTTCTGCAAAGCGCCTAGGAATCATACATAAGATTATTATTATGATTGAACTAGGCGAGTTAAGAGAGGGTGTGAATAGAGAAGATATTTTAGAATTCTATAGAAAAGTTTTTAACCTTTCAAATATTGAGGTAATAGGAATTGGTTCTAACCTAGGTTGTATGTATGGGGTAGAGCCTTCCTATGATAAGCTGTTGCAATTATCTCTTTATAAAGAGCTTATTTCAGCAAAATTCCAAAAGAACTTGAAATATATTTCTGGAGGAACATCGATTACTCTTCCTTTAGTAGAAAATAGAGTCATACCAAAGGATATTAATCATTTTAGAATCGGAGAGGCTATTTTTTTCGGAATTAGTCCATTGAGTGGAGAGAAATTCAAAGATTTAAATACAGATACTTTTGAGTTTTATGCAAATATCATTGAATTGAAAGAAAAACATCTTGTACCAGATGGCATTATTAGTGATGCTAATATAGGGCATACTGTAGAGTTTGATGAAAACAATGTACAGGAAACTTCATATAAGGCCATACTAGATTTTGGATTATTAGATGTGGATAAAAAAGATATTGAAGTCGAGGATAAGGATTTGTCTTTTGTTGGTATTACCTCAGATATGTTAGTTATTGATGTTGGAACAAATAGAAAGGCTTCAGGTCAGGTGAAATATAAGGTTGGTGATAAAATTAGATTTAAACCTAATTATATGGCAGTAGCAAGATTGTTAAATTCAAAATTCATTGATAAAATTTATGATTAAATCAGGGGCAGATAAATCAAAGTATTATGTTATAATCTATATAACTGTGTGATTCTTTTAAAGATATTTTTCATCTAATCTAATAAAATTAAATTTGGTTCTTCACAAGAACAAAGTTCCTTTAACCACGAAGTTTAAAATTATCCTATTCACTGAATAAATTTGAAATAAATGGATTTTAACTAAAAAAATAAGACTGTCAAATTTGACAGTCTTTTATCCCCTTAAACTTCTTTGCACTAAACTGATATTGTAGCAAAGTTGTTCTTTTAGTCTTCGATTAATTTAATCCTTACAAATTTTTGAGGAAATTTATAATTTAGGAAGAATTCTGTTTTTTCTAAATAGTAGTTAAAATGGTTGTATGAGTCTATTACAGATGAACTTAGGATATTGTCATTTTAACTTTACAATTGAGTTAATAGTCGAAAAAAAGGGAGAAATAGTGTTATTTTTACTATTTTTAGTTAAATTCAGGTTAGTTTTTAGTGATATGCGAGACGTTTTTTTTTGATAAAATTGTCTCGTATTTTTTTTGAGATAAATAAATGGATTAGAATGATAATACTTTCTGGGAATTAAATATTTTATATTATTCAAGAATAGCTTAAAAACCAACTATATCATTTTTGAGTTACATATGAATAGTTGAGCTTTGATATAGTTGGTTCTGTAACACTATTTATAAAATTAGGTTTTTCAGAAGTTTTAAGAAAAGGAAAAACACCTTTATTGCATTTTTCTAGATATTTTCGTTTGTGATTTTTTTCGATAAAATTGATGTTTTTATAATGAGGGTTTTCATGGTTTTTGGGATGTTTTTTTTCAATTCTCCTTTGTTTTTCGTATATTTGTACATAGCGATTTAAGACCTAACCTCTTTAGGCACATAGATTTTTAGCTCGTTCTAGAGCACCGATTTTTTATTTACAGATTTTTATTCATTAACAAATTCAAGTATTGATGTACTATGGACAATATACTTATCCAAGAATGTAAAGTGTTTGTCAATATCGAGGGAGAGATGAAGGAGACAACTGATTACAGTTTAATTGGTGCGGCCGTTCTTCAGGCATCCGAAGACAAGCAATTGAAAGTATCGATGTAGAACTATTTAAAAGGGGAAAGAAGGAAGATGGCGAAAGGAGAGAAGAATGGAAATATTCACCCTACACGGATATTTAAAAGACCAGAGGATCTGTACAGAGCTTTTGAGCAATACAAAGACGATTTAAGGAGACAATCCAAGGAATGGATAAAAGTTTACTTTGCAGGAAAGGAAGGGGCAAGAAGAGATGTAGAGTTGAAGGTACCAAAGACAATGGAAGGCTTCAAAACTTTTTGTTATGAGCCATACGGGTGTATTGTTCAATATTTCAAAAATCAAGATGGATTATACAAGGACTTCATTCCAGTCTGTTTGCGTATAAAAAATGAAATACGCGAGGACCAGGTTGTTGGAGGGTTGCTCAATGTCTATAACCCAAGTATTACTCAAAGGCTGAACGGAATGACAGATAAGAAAGAGGTAAAGGCAGATGTTACCACTTTTTACGTAGGAGGAGAAGAAGAGGAGTAGGAAGAAGAAGTATAGAGGAGAGATAGGAGATGCCGAGAGTAAAGTTGAAGTTCAATTGGAAGTTATTTAATCCAAACTTCCATCATCTGGAGAAAGAGTTGAGAAACATAAATCGAAGATTTATTTGGTGTTATGGAGGCTCTAGTTCTGCAAAGTCATATTCAGTAGCTCAGGCCATTATAATAATTGCGTCCTTAATTGAGGGGTCAGATACTTTAGTCTTTCGGAAGGTGTCCGCGACAATAGACGAAACTATTTACAAGGATTTCAAGAACATCATATATTCTTTGAACCTTGAGCATTTCTTTATAATTCAAGCGAAGAAGATAAAGTGTATCAATGGTGCACAAATAGTATTTAAAGGTCTGGATGATCCCGAAAAGATAAAAGGAATCTCATCTTTTAAGAGAGTTGTATTGGAAGAAGTCTCAGAATTCGATTTTGCTGATTTCAAGCAGATAAGGAAGCGATTAAGAGGAATGGCAGGACAGCAGATTATCTGCATGTTTAATCCAATTGACAAGGAGCATTGGATAAAGAAGAAAGTATTCGACAACGAAGAGAGAAATGAGCTTTCTAATTCTCTGGTGGACCACAATGGAATTTTACGACTCAATATTGATGAGAAGTACACTCATGTAACTGAGAAGTGGGAAGGAGGGGAAGTAAAGGTAAAAGGAAAGGTTTATCCTCCAAACTTCGTTGTAATTAAATCCACATATTTAAATAACTTTTGGGTTGTTGGTTCACCATGTGGAAAGTTTGGTTTTGAGGATATTCAAACAATAGCCGATTTTGAACTAGACAAGAAGACTGATTACAATTTCTTTTCAATTTACGCTTTAGGTAATTGGGGTAAGCTTAATCGCGGTGGAGAATTCTATAAATCTTTCAAAGCGGAGAATAATGTTCAGGATAATGAATATAGTTTAGAATTACCATTACATATTTCCTTTGATGAAAACACGAATCCTTATGTTTCGCTGTCAGTATATCAAGGCGAAGGTCTGGCCACATGGAAAATAGATGAAATCTGCCTTGAGCATCCAAGAAACACTTTAAGACACGCCCTTAAGGCTTTTGTAAAGAAATACAGAGATCATAACAAGAAGATATTTATCTACGGAGACAGGACTTCATTAAAGGCTGACGCCAAGTTAGAGAAAGGTCAGAATTTCTTCACTATTGTTGAGGACTATTTGGAGGACCATGATTACTCGTACACTAGGAGATTGCCTACCAAAAACCCAAATCCACATGATCGCGGGGAATTTATCAATGACATTTTCGCGTTCAATATACCAGGAGTATCGTATTACGTCTCGTCTAAATGCCCAAAGACTATAGATGATTACGAGAGCGTTAAGGAAGCCTCTGACGGGACAAAGCATAAGGAAAAAACGAAACACCCAGTTACAAAAATAACTTACGAGAAATACGGGCACTTAACCGATACAGATGACTATTTCTTATGTGAATACTACAAAGAACAATACAACAAATACACCGGAAGAAAGAAGAAGAAGTCCAGAAGAACAAAAGCTAGAAGTTTAGGCGAGTTAGGAATTAATATTTAATGATGATGAAGGAACTATTAGACAAATTTAAATCAGGAGGCTTAACTGATGATTTATTGAAGAAGATTTCAAGTGCGAAAAAGGATAAAGAGCTTTTAGAAAACTTTCATAAAGAATACTTCAAAAAAGACAGAACTATTCGAGATACGCAAATTGGTTTTACACAAAAAGACAAGACTGTTAAAGATGAGAAAGGGAGGGATAGAACAGTTAAAGCAATTCGAATACCAATCTCATTCAATAAAAAAATTGTTCGAACGAGTGTTGCTTTTGAATTTGGGAATCCAGTTGTTTTAAAGCCTTCAGAAGTTAATGAATTGACGGAAGCCGTAGAAGATGTTTGGAAAGAATGCCGTCTGGATTCTAAATTACAGAAAATAAAAGAGTATCAAAGGAGCGAGACACAATCCGCATTGGTGTTTCAAGTGAAGAAAATTGCAGGTACTGAGAATAAAATCAAATGTAAGGTGCTTAACTACAAGTCAGGTTCTTTTTGGCCTGTGTTCGATGAGTTTGGAGATATGGTATTGTTTGTTTGGTCCTTTAAAACCAAGATAAACGGTAAAGATGTCGAAAACTTGTGGGCTTTTGATGAAACTATAGTTTACAAGTACAAAAAGACCAACTCATGGGTTTTGGAGTCAAGAGACTCTCATAGTTTTTCTAAAATTCCTGTAATCTATTTTAGTCAAAGTCAACCTGAATACGATGATGTGAAGGAGTTAATTGATAGATACGAAACTTCTGTTTCAAAATTAGGAGCTTCAAATAACTATTCTGGTTCTCCATTGTTGTTTACCAAAGGAGAGGTTCAAGGAATGCCGGATAGAGATTCAGACGGTAAAATGCTTAATGCTCCATTAGGGTACGATGAAGATGACAAACCAATGTATGGAGATGCAAAGTTCTTGCCCCATGACAATGCGCCCAAATCGGTTGAGCTCGAGCAAAAAACTTTAGAAAACCTTATTTACTCGCTTTCAGATACTCCTAATCTAAGTTTCAACAACCTTAAAGGTATTGGTAATGTGTCGGGAGTCGCATTAGAATTAATGTTCTTAGGATCTATTCTTAAGGCTAAAATGAATGAAGGCGACAATAGAACAGATATTCAAAGAATTATCAATGTTATTATTTCTGGAATTACCACTAAGGTAAATATGAGCTTAAAAAAAGCTTCTGAGGGGCTCCACTACGATGTTCAGTTTTCAAGCATACTTCCAAGTGATTTAGCAGGATTGGTTACTACACTTACAACTGCAGTAACAGGGAATATTATGTCCAGAGAAACGGCAATTGATCTCCTAGGGAAAGCTAATACCGATGAGGAAATGAAAAAGATTGAAGCTGAAAAGAAACCAGATGAAGGGGAATAAAGATTATTTCGTTAGGGCTATATCAGCCAAAAAAGAATTTAAGACGCAGGGTATGAAGAGAGATGTTAAGTTGTTAGGGGCTAGAATTGAGTATATCAGGTACTTTCTAGAAGTATGGTTGCCAGAGAATGATCCAGAGATAAAAATTTCACAAGCAGTCAAGGAATTATCAAATTACCATCTGTTTATTAGCGAAAAACGCATCTACGAACTATTAAAGCAGAATTTTACTAACCCTATCGGAATAGGTATGCAAAAAGCTTCTCCGTTAGGTAAAGCAGGAGTAATTTAGTACTAAATAATTATTATCTAAATATTTAACATTATCATGAATGAAGAATTAAGAAAGAAACTTGAGCTAGCACTTTCAGCGAAAGGTCTAACCAAGGAGCTAGTAAATTTCATTTCGATTGAGAAGGAAAGTGATATTGAAGGTGTTGTAGCCGAGCTAGAAAAACTTCACAAAACCGATAAGCCTAAGACATTAGATGATTTTCTAAAGGACAATCCCGAAGCCAAAAGTGATTTTGACCGCAGAATGACAAAGGGCATTGAAACTTACAAGAAAAACACTAAAAAGGAGCAAAAGCCGGATGAAGAGGATGACGACGTTGTTCCTGAGTGGGCTAAAACGATCATTGCCAAAGTTGAGGCTGTAGAGTCCAAAACATTGGTTGATGCAAAGTTATCTGAAGCAAAAAAGCTTTGGAAAGATTCTGAAATTCCGACTGAATTTAAAGACGAAAAGTGGTTTAATCGAATGATTGATATCAATTCAGAGACCTCTATTGATGAGCAAATTAAATCTGCTCTAGAAGAGACCACAAAATTTCGTCAAGATATTGTGAGTAAGGAGATCGGAGATAAAGGTCTTCCCAACCCAATTGGAGATGAGGAGGTATCGGATGATGATATTTTGGATATTATAAATTAAAATTAGAATGGAGTTAGATCTAAGCACAAAGAAAGAAATGTTCCGTGGAGGTAATGATAGTATTGCTATCAAAAAGTATATCCATGGTAAGGAAGGAGGAACTGTATTAGATACGACAGGTTTTCCAGATAATTATATCTATGCAGGCCATGGAGTAATAAAAGAAAGAGGAGTGTTTAAGCCTCAACCAGTAGATGGATCATTACATGAAAAACTAGTGGGAGTTGTAGTTTCAACTACAAGTAAAGCCAAACCATCAGTTGGTGTAATGACTCTAGGAATTATTAATAACAATACCTTGAAATATAAGTTCAATGCAGAGTCATTGGCGGTTCTTCAAAAATTAGGTATCCAAAATCAGATTGACTAATGACAAGTGTATCACATTTTAAAGATATTATTAAGAAGTACTTTAAAAAAGTATCAAAAGCATATTATGAAAAGGTAAATGGGTCAAAAGAGGAACCAAAATATCTTCATGAGCAAATGCTCACAGAGGATTATTCTGTTGATATGACCTATGATTCAATCTCGGGTAATTATAGTCGCGTGACGGCTGACGTAGTTTCGTTTGATTCTCCATTACCATTGAAATCAAGAGGAGCGATTCAAAACGCCACTGGGGATATTCCTAAAATAGGTTTGAAATTTGTTTTGAATGAAAAGCAGATGAATAATCTCAGGATATTAAAGAGTATGCCCGGGATGATAAAACAGTTAGCAACAAAACTATTTGCTGATGTTGAGTCCTGTATTTTTGGTATTAAAGAAACTATTGAAGAGGCGTTTTTATTAGGTTTATCTTCAGGTTATACCTTGATCAAGGATGAAACCAATGTGGGACATGGTATTAGAATTGATTATAATATTCCCCGATCAAATCAATTTGGATCTTCTATTAAATGGAGTTCTGAAGACGCAAGGCCAATTGATGATTTACGAAGAGTATTGAAGGGAGCCAAAGCAAAAGGAGAAATACCTACTCATATTTGGATGAATTCAGATACCGTTGAATTAATGTGTCAAAACAAGCAGATTAGAGAGCAACATGCTTTTAATATGAATTTTGTAGGCAATAGTATTCCGGTTTTGGATGAAGAGCATTTAGCTGTGGTAATAAAGAAAAAATTGAAATTAGAATTGAGAGTTGTGGATCGTACATTTGTTCATCAAAAGGATGGTAAAAACACAACTACGCAGGGGTGGACTCCAAACATGATAGTTATGACCAAAGGAATTAAAGTAGGTTCTTTGGTTTATAGTACATTGGCGGAGGAAGCTTTTCCTCAACAAGGAGTATCCTATGCTAAGCCTAACAAATATATTTTAATTAGTAAATCAGGAACTACTGATCCAGTCAGCGAGAAGACTGCAGGTCAAGCATTGGTAATTCCTGTTCTTCAGAATGTTGATTCATTCTTTTATATAAATACAGAAGAGGCTCAAGAGGTTACTTCCGGAGAGGTGGAAGGTGACACAAAGATTACCATTTGGGACAAAGAATTAGTGAAAACCTCAGTTGTCAACGCTGTTAAGGAACTTGGCGTAACTGTAAAGTCTAACATCAAAGATGAGACGCTAATCAAGAAGATAAACGAATTATCTGATGAACAGGAAGCAGAGTTGCGTAAAAAACTAGGAGCATAAGAGTTTTTATGTACACAAGTGATTCCATAAACCTTTTAGTTCGAAGAATAAAGTGGCGCGCTCCTTTCGGGGAGCTTGCTACCATTCTTGAGTCAGATTTACAAGCCAAAGAGAACGAAAAAGCTTATCAGGACGGGCATGAATTGGTTACTCTTGAAGATATTTTTTACAGTCAGCCAATTCCAGAAATTACCAAAGTAGAATTTAACCTGTATTTGAGAAGAATGGTGTTGAAGGCCGTTAATCGAGTATTAGAGGATGTCTTTGATAGTAACTTGAAGGCTGATTACAGCAAAAAATATGATGATATGATTACTAAGTATCAGTCAGGTTTTGACAAATCATTAATGCTGGCAATGGCGGTCCAGGTACTTCAGTTGTCAGTTACCACCCAACGAGTAAATATCAATGCAAGGCAAAAGGAGAAATCCTACCAGAAGCTTAAAATTGAGCTAGAAGGCACTAAGAATGACAATGGAAAGGTTACATCTGTTGGGTTAAAGTATCAGTATTTACAGTCTGTAAAAGCGCTTAAAGCTATTCTTTTTCCAAAGGTGTTGCTTAAACCTAAAATAAATGGAGTAGACAGATGGTAGTTGATCAGAACTTGCATGAATTGGATAACCCGGTCGGTATAGACTTAAGAATCCAAGAAATTCAGAATTACCTGTATTCTGGTATTAAAGAATGGAACTTAGAGGCATTTGGAAGAGCGGAATTAATAGGTAATAGATTAACTCTCTTTTCCAAAGAAAGGGAATATATCGATGCACTAGTGATTAATGAATCAAAATCAAATGGAAGATTCTTTTTCATAGATTCCGAAAAAACGATTGAAAGATTTAGTCAATTAGAAACTGAGGTCACCGTCGTCTTTTTATTGAATTTAGAAAAGGTTTACAAGGAAAGAAAACATCGTTTGGACGAAGAGGCTAGAATTAAAGTTTTGGAACTCTTAAAATGTAAAGGATTAGAAGATTTGAGAGTTGTAAAGGGACAAAGTGTGTTAAAAGGGTACGAAACATCCTTGATAGACATGCAACCTTATCATTTTATGAGCTTCACCTTTGATTTGAATTACTCAATTCACAATAATCATTATTTCAAAAATTAAAATTATGGGTACATATATCAATTTGTACGAAAAAGATAAAAAAAAGTACAAGAATACGGGTTTTAAGAGACAAGCCCTTGAAAGTAAGTTAAGAATTCCTGTGTTGTCAAATGGATTTGCTTTTGCATCAGTGGCAGACTTTGAGAATAGAGATAAATTTCGAGAAGCAATTGGAGCTAAAAGCTTAGTGCCGTTATTTGAAGTGCACGAGTTGGCCGATGCAAGTACTGAAGACAAGAAATTTGAAAGCGGTTCATTTTCGAAAGTAATTGAAAATGGAGTCGAAAAAATCACTTTCGAATGTTACATTTCAATTCCAGCATTCAATGCGTTGCAATCCTATGAGGAGAGTGAGTATAACGAGTTGTTTGAATATAACCAGGATGGCGATTATTCAGGTGTCTACGATACAGATGGAGTAAAGGTACGAGGAAGAAAAATTACTTCAATCAATGTGACTCGTTTACGTGCTACCAAAGAGAAAGTTCCATACGTAAAAGGGGAAATTGTTTTTGATTCAAAAACGGATGTAGAGAGAGCGGTTGTAACTAAAAGCAATCTAACCAAAGAAGATTTAGAAGGAATCTTCGATGTTGAATTAAAGCAAATTCATGCTAGTGCAACTTCCATCGTTTTTAAAGCCTACTCGGAAGGAGCTTTGGTTAAAGATTTAGACACAAAGAAAATATTCCTTAACAATACTTCTGGAAAGAATCTTCGTCCAAATGGGATAACCTTTGAGCCTTCAAACGGAACATACGAAATCAAAGGAACAGGTTTCGCTAGTGGTTTTACTGTGGGAATGTTAGGTGTGGATATAAAGCCAAATATTATGTTTGAAGTAGTAGACCTGTTGAAAATTGAGGTTGCCACTAACTAATTAAGATTGCGTCTGCAATGGCAAATATATTTGAGTTTCAACAAAGAGCAAAGAAGCTCACTCGGAAGAAAATTAGAAATGATCTATACAAATTCATTAGGTCTTTAGAGGAGGAATTGGCGGCTTACAACAGAGCTACTCTACATGATGAAAGTGAAGATGTTTTTGGAAACCCAATTGGTTTTTACTCACCCATGACCGAAATATTGACAGATGGTAGAAAGAAGAGGGGAGAACCTTTCGACTTATTGGATTCCGGGGATTTTTTAGACGGATTATTTGCCAAGGTAGAAAAAGATAGTGTGTTTTTCGACACCAAAGATTCAAAAAGAAAGGAGGTTCTTCAAAATTTGATGTCGGAAAACATTTTTGGTCTTCAAGAAAAAGACATACAAAAGGTCTTAGAAACTAGACTACTGCCTTTTTTTACAAGGTATTTTAGAGAGAAATTGATAGGGTGATATATACAGCAGATACAATACCGATTAAGCTTTATTTTCAGATTTCTGAATCTGGGAAGTATGAACTCATTACTGATGAAAATGATTTAGATTCAGAAACTTTACAGAAAAGGTTTGAGGATATTGAGCATGAGTTTGAAGAATTAACTCAAAATAACCAGAAGAAGAGGGTTTTCGAATTGATACGTAAGATTGAATCTACCATCCGAAAAAAGGAAGCAATTGACCTAGTGCTCGATACTCTTTTTATGGACCTTTCAAGAAAAGATAGTGAACTTATTGAAGCGTTAGAGGCGGAAGGTTATTGTTTTTCTGCAGGAGATTATAATATCGATTTACAAAGAATATTATCGAACAACGGGTCTGAGTTAGTTAGGCTGAAAAAGTACCAGAACGAATTAGAGTTATTGGTTTCTCAGGAGGAACCGGAAGGATTAGAAAAAGGTAATATAGATGAAGTTATACTGAGTTATGGAATAATTACCGGTGCAGGATTTATAGATACGAATACTATTACCATGACGCAGTATTGTGCGTTGTTGAAGTTGGGTAATCAGAAGATGAAGATGTTGGAGAATGGCAAAGGGGAAGATAGAATTTAAAGAAACAATTGATGAGCGTATTTTCACAATTGGAGAAAGAATAGCCGAAAGTTTAAAGCCGGGTATCGAGGAGATTGAGAGAACTAAAAAGGTTTTTGAAGCAATGAAGGAATCGGCTTTAGCTCAGTTGGAGGTGGCTAAGAAATTGAAAAATGCACCAAACCGAAAAGATTTACTCAATACTTTGAAAAAAGAAGAGGAGTTATCCAAGAAGGTAACTCTAGCCAAAACAGCTCTGCATAAACTAGAGCAATCAAAAATAGACACGGAAAAGAAGCAAATTGATCTATCTAAAAAGAAGCAACAGGTCCAAAGATCAGGAATTAGGCTTACAGAAAAGGAGCGATACGAACAAAGATTATTAAATAGGGGTAAGCGGGAATCAGCTGTTTTGTCTTCAAAGTTGTCTTCTGAATATGATAAGTTATCTGTCCGATTAACAAAACTAAGAAGAAGATACAAGGATGTTGCTTTAGTTGAAGGAGAGACGTCTAAAAATGCCAAAAGGCTACGTGATCAAATAGTCAAATTAGATTCAGCATTGAAGCGAGTTGACGCCAATGTCGGACAATTTCAAAGGAATGTAGGTAACTACGGAAAGGCCATGCAATCGGCAAGTGCTGCAGCAAAAAATATGGCTTCTGCTTTAGGTCTGGTTGGAGGTGCTTTTCTCTATGTTCAAGTGATGAAAGATGCCCTTAGGATAGTCAAAGATTTTGAAAAGGCAAATGCAACCTTGGCTTCTGTTCTGCAGGTCGAACGTAAAGAAATAAAGGCGTTGACAGACGATGCTGTAAGATTAGGGAGCGAGACCGTCAAAACAGCAAATGAAGTTACTCAATTACAGATAGCTTATGCTCGATTAGGTTTTAAGCAAAAGGAAATTATAGCTTTAACAGAACCATCTATAGAGGGCTCGATAGCGATGAATGCCAAGTTAGATGAAACCGCAGAGTTAACAGGTGCAGTTATAAAGACATTTGATGAATTAAGCACTACAGATGCGCCGAAGGTTTTAGATATCATGTCTTTGGCAACGGCTAAAAGTGCATTGAATTTCGAAAAGCTTAAAACAGGGATTCCAATTGTTGCAGGAGCGGCTAATGAAGCAGGAATTCGATTCACAAGACTAGTCGCTTTGATGGGAAAATTATCTGATGCAGGTATTGATGTATCTTCCTCTTCAACTTCACTTAGAAATATTTTTATAGATAGTGCTGGAAAAGGTTTAAAATATTCTGAAATCATTGAAGAAATTAAGAAGAGTCAAGACCGATTAACAGAAGCCAATGATCAATTTGGAAAAAAAGCTGCTGTTTCCGCCTCAGTATTGGCGAAAAATATAGAAAAGGCTAAAGAATTAGATGTTGAATTACAAAATGCTGGTGGTACTGCTAAAACCATGGCTGAAAAGGAATTGAATACTCTTGATGGGTCACTACAGTTGTTGAAATCAGCATGGGAGGGATATATTCTTCAGTTGAACGAATCATCGAATTATTCTGGAAAACTGTCTAATGCAATAAAGTACCTTTCAAGTAACCTTTCTCAAATTCTAAACTCTTTAAAGGTTGTTACCTCTGCATATATAGTATACAGATTAATGGTTTATTTATCTCGGGTCCAAACGAGTTTAATGAATCATCAATTCATATTGTCAAGGACTGCGTCTTTGGCTTCTGCAAAAGGGGTTAGTAAAACTGCATTAGCCTTTGGAAAGCTAAATAAAGTTTTAAGAGCGAATGCCTTGGGAATTGCTTTGTTTGCCATCACAGGGTTAGTTGCGTTGTTCGATAAGTTAAGTAGAAGTTCAGCACAGGTTGCACAAGAATTAAATAAGGGGAATGATGAGTTTTTAGAACAAGCAGAGAAAACCAGTAAGGCAAACAATGAGTTGGAAGAAATGATAGACCGCTATGATGTGCTAAAATCAAAAACGAATCTAAATGTCCAGGAGCAAAAAGAATTCAATAAAATAGTAAACAAGCTTGCAACAGATATCCCTGGCGTGGTTTCTGGAATCAATGATTTAGGGGATTCCGTAGAGATTAACGGTAAAAAGGTTAGAGAGTTCATTAAGCTTCAAAACTCAAATACTACTCTGAAGGCAAAAATACAGAATGATGAATTGCAAAACTCGTTGAAGAATCTAAAAAAAGAACTATCGGCCTTTAATGAGCTGTCTAAGGAAAATGGGAATGTGGTTAGTGTCAAGAGTTTAAGTAGTGCTTATAAAAAGGTAAACGGTGAGTTGTATAAAGTGACTACTACGATGAGTAAAATGAACAAAATCAGGATAGTAGAAACTAAATTAACTGAGAGGCAAAAGTTGGCCTTTGGTGAAAAAAAAGCAAGTATAAAGAAAGAAATTGCTGAAACAACTATAAGTATTGAGAAAAATGAAGATTTAATAGCGTCGATAACAGGTGTTAAAAACGCAAGGCAAAAGCAAAAAACAGCTAGTATTAAAGAGGCGAAAAGTAAAGCTGATGAAGTTCTTATTGTTCGAAAATTAACAGCTCAAATAAAAGAGCAGGAAGCGAGATTAAAAAGTCTAACAAAAAATGGATATGAAAATCTAACTAAAAAGAAAGCTGATGAAATCAAGGAGACCCGTAAAAAAATAGCTGCTTATAAAAGAGAATTAAAGCAAATTACAGGTGTAACCAAAGGCATTAAGAAGACCGATGATTTGGAAAGGAAGTTGGAATCTGAGAGGGTGAAACGATTGAATGGGACTTTCAACTTGAAGAAGTTTTTAATAGCTCAGGATATTTCCTTTCAAAAGGAAATTATCGAAAACACCAAGAAGTCGGAAAAGGAGCGACTTTTAGCGTTGAAGAAGTCAAGTAAGTTAGAAGAAGAACTCGCATTTGAGACGGCTGTTAATAAGCTTGCCATTAGAAAGGGATTTACTAGAGAAGAGGTCGTTCAGTATTTAAAAGATGGCGAAGAGAAAAAGGCGTTCCTTGACAAATTAGGAAATGAAGAGTTGCTTATAATTAAACAGTACGAAGCTAAGAAGAAGGCTATTACTAAGAATAAGGAGGATAAGGAGGACGAAATTGAGTTCAAAAGAATTGTTGATCTAGCAGAAAAGAAAAAGTTCGAGAAAGAAAAGGAACTCCAGAATGAGCTTGAAAACGAAAATAAAGCTTTTGAGAAGAAGGAAGGGGTTTATGCCAATCACGAAAATGCTGTTGAGGAGCGTGAACGAAGGATAGCGGGAATAAAGAAAAAGTACGCACTAGATGCCTTAAATACGCAAGAAGGAGCTATTAAAAAGCTTTTAACTTCTGATAAGCTTAGTGCTGTTGAAAGAGCCAAAAATGAGGCAAAGCTTGCGGAAATAAAGAGGCAGATTTCAGATTTATCTCTAACAGATTTCTTGGAAAAGAATAAAACTGAGATACAAAAGACCAAGGAGAAGGTTAATAAAATAGCTCAGATTTCCTCACAACTAAATTCAGTACTAAGTGACCTTTCCGGGGCTTTATTTGATTCAAATATTCAGAAAATTGATGATGAGATTTCCGCTCATGACACCAAGTACAATAAGATTCTGGAAAATGAATATGTCACAGGCCAAAAGCGTGAAAATATTGAAAAGAAAAGGGATTTAGAGAGGGATAAGTTAGAGAAAAAGAAAAGGTCTGAGCAAAGAAAGAAAGCAATTTTCAATAAAGCAAGTGCATTTGCTCAAGCTAGTATAAATACAGCTCAAGCCATTACTAAAACAATAGGGGAAGCGGGTTTCTTTGGTATCCCTTTGGCTTGGATTGTTGGGGCTATGGGGGCGGCACAAATGGCGACAATTCTAGCTCAACCAATACCAAAGTACAAAACAGGTCGTGGCAAGGGTAAAAATGAAATTGCCGAGGTAGGAGATGGTTTTGTCCATGAAGTAATTGAAAAGAAAGATGGAAGGGCATATTTAACTCCCAACATTCCAACTTTGACATATTTGGAAGCCGATGATATCGTTCATAAGGATGTAGATACGTACTATTCAAAAGGAAGTAAGGTTGCTTATTATCAGAATATTTTTGACAAATTGACAATTTCTGGCTTAAATAATCAGGCAAGAAAAGCAAGGAATTACCAAGAGAAGGTTACAGTTCACAAAATGGATGAAACTGTTATAGCTAAGGCTATTGAAAACAATAATCATAATTTCAAAAGAGATATAGTTGGAGCTATCAATTCAAGTCTGCTCGGCGCCAAAACTGTTAACAATATTAACGTCGAAATACCACAAGAATACACAAAGTTTTAGTTATGAGCTTGATAACATTAAATAGAGATATAGAGCAACATTATTTGCAGTATGAAGGGGATTCGAAACCGAAATTAATTGAAGAGCCTAAAGGTTGGAAAAGTGCTGACAAGCAAATTACCAGGAGTAAAGATGACAACGAATTTATATCTAAGAATGCCAAAGATGTAAGGTTTTTTGGGTTAGGACGGGAGTATATTCTTCAGACGATTAAATTATACGGAGAAAAAGCTAAAATACGTTACACAATAGTTAAGGAAAATCCTACAAATTCCTTTGACTTTTACCAAGATGTCTACTTTTTAGACTTGATTAAATTTAAGGATAAGAAGGGGGTTTTATCAGTAAAAATTGAAGAGGGGGGAATTGCAAAAGTGGTAAAGTCAAAAGGAGGGCAGAATTTAGAATACAACAGAGTAATTGACTTGTACGGAAATAATATTAATCCTGTTTTGAAGCAAACTATCGCTTTAGAGGGAAGGAAAATATTTTTGAAGAGTACAATTAAAGCTGGAAGTTCAGTAACAAAAACTCGTATCAAGACTCGAGGAAATACAAGAATGGCAATAGCTCATTTTCCGTTTAAAATAGAGAGTAATTCAGATAAAGAGCATATTGTTACCCCTAGCATAAGTGAGTTTGATAAATCAACTAATAAACCAGATTCAACTCAAGTTTTCTATCTAAATAGTGATAGGAGAAAGAAATTGAAAGTAATCATAGATATGTCCTGCTGGATTAACCCTGTATTAATTGATGATCCTAAAGGCGCAGAGTATTTGAAGATCACATTTAGAATCTATAAAGGAGGTTTAGAGTTTAACACTAAAAGGGATATCGAGTTATATGTTGACCCCGCTCCATTAAATCATAATAAGAGGAAGGTAGCATTCTCGCTTAACGAGAGTCTTTTGTTAGAAAAAGGCGATAGTATGGCATTAATTTGTGTAACAGGAGGAGTCTTCGGAGGAGGCGGACTTTTCGGTGACGATCCCGGGTTCTTCCAACATGACTTTTATAATGCTGATGGTTCAGTTGTTATTTCTGAGGATTCCGAAGTAGAGACGACTAAAGCTCCGTGTATCTACATACATGATATTCTTGAAAAACAAATTGAAATCATCACTGGTAAACCTAAAATATTTTATTCTGAATTGTTTGGTAGAAAAGAGTATGGTTATAAAAAGGACGGCATATTTGGAGGGATGGCGGTAACGAATGGACTTGCAATTCGAGGGTTTAATTCGGCAAAAGACGATAAGCGAGCGTCGTTATCTTTTAAAGATTTGAAAACAAGTTTGAACGCTACGTGTGGTATTGGGACTATGATAGAAAAGATAGGTTTCAAAGAGCGAGTTCGTATTGAGGGGCTAGATTTTTTTTACATGCCTAGTGTTACTGTTGAATTACCGAACATTGTTGAAGATTTGGAAATTTCTCCAGCCATTGATTTTGTGTACTCAGGCTACACATTTGGATACGAAAAGGGAGGGGATGGTTATGAAGAAGCTACGGGAATCGGTGAGTACAACGGAAAAGTTTCGTATACAAATGAGCTCGATAATATCGAAAAGGATTACACATTGTTGTCTAAAGTTCGTGCTGATTCTTCAGCTGTTGAGTTTGCCAGAAGAAAACATAAGAAAACTCATCCACAGGCAGATACTCAGTATGATCTAGATTCATTTTTCTTAGACACAAAAAAAGGTTCAGATTATATTCTTTTGGAAAGAAAATGGCAGGATGACTTTGAGTTAGAGCCAGAGGGGATTTATGACCCGAATACAGCCACGAATTTGAGGTTTACACCCGGGCGAATGAGAGATAGAAGAAGTCTTTTCTTAGCGAGTAGTTTATTCAGCTATCCAGAGAGCTATATTCGCTATACTAGTGCGAATTGCAACGTTAATTTGAAATCCCAAGAGAAAGGTAGCTCTTTATTACATGAGGGAGGAGCTAAGCAAGTAAAGAGTTATGGACGTGCTAAATTTCAACCCTATTGGGCTAAGTTCACTCACAAGGTAGATTTCTCATTGAGTAAAAAACTTCGAAGTAAAGTAGTGATAGATGGAGAGGAGAGATATGTGTTTTATGGAATAGTAAAATTTAAAGTTTCTGAAGACATCTACCGCTATGGGTATATGTTCGAGGTCAAGGAATCAGGTAAAGGCACTTGGAAGGTGTTGTTAGCAAATAAATAAATGTAGGAGAATGGCAAGAAGTATATTGGAGGTAACATTACCCAAAATGAACCTAAATGATAGAATTGAGTTTCAAACTGAATTAGATGGTAAAATAAAGGACTTTTCAGTAACATGGATAGATCCGCATCATAACCAGTTAGGTACACCGAACGATGTTATTCATGAAAGTTTTCAGCCGTTTAAGCGCCCAAATTATGACGCATTGAATTATGCTCAGGGGATTAAGGGGCTTGATGTTTTGGAGGTTCTTACTGAATCTGTGGAGCCCGGAAAGGTTATAATTCAATCTAATGTTGATAATCTGATATTCAAGAATGAAAGTAGCATGAATTCAGGAGTCGTTTTTAAGAAGACTAATCAGAATAGTAATATTCCTACTCTAGTTCTCAATAGTGCCACTATTTCTCGTGGTAGTAATGTGTGCACAGAAGTGAACGTAACTATTTCAACGAGTCATCTGGTAGATAAAATAACATCCCCATTTGTAAAGGACAATTCAGTTACCCCTGTCGTTTTTAGTTTTTTACGAGGAGAAACATTCACTTTTACAGCGAGGAGTACTGTACTAAACCAAATTGTTAGCACAGTTATTAAAACACCACCTAGATTGCTTGAAATGAACTTAGGTGTTTCAGTTTTAGGTAAATCTGTAACAGTAAATTATAGTTCTTTAAACGGAACTACAGGCCTAGTTCTAGAGTATTCAATTAACGGTGTCGATTTCTATTCCAATAACGTTTTTGACAATGTTGCCGATGGCAAATATTGGGGGTATGTAAGAGATCAGTTCGGATGCCAAGTTACCAAACAGTTTGAAGTAAAGGAGTTAGTGAGTAAATCACCGTACTATCATATTCCTAAAGCGAATTCTATACGATACGCGCAAAGAGAGGTTTGGGACGGAATTAAGGTCTTCAAGACCGATGAAAATACGCTATCTAACGAAAGTAATGATGCAATATCACATTATGAAATTCAGCGATTTCAAACCAATGACGTTCTAACGACACAGCTTAGGACCAATTATGATACTGTTAAGGCTTTTGTGTTGAGTTCTGCAGGTGAACAGCCCTTGTCAGTTACCAAGCCAAGAGAGTATTTAGGTCTAAAGGATTATAGAGATTGTGTTGTGTACCAGAGGCCAAATGGGAAGGCCGGTATCTATTTTACTTCGGGAAGTAAATACGGATATGATAGTGGCACTGTAATAGGGAGTTACGAGCTTAATGGTTCTCGTCCATCTTGGTATCGAGTTGGAAGCGTTATTCAGTTGGATAAGGTTGGAGCATTGGAAATAAAGAGTGTTCTTTTTGATGAAATTAAAAGGGCAGAAGTGGTTGAAGTAGACTACAGTTACAAAGGTTCTCCCATAGTAACAAAGGTGAAAAGTATTTACGATTTAAGGCCATTTAATCTCTATGAGTTTAAGTTAGATTGTTCTGATTATGAAAACAAAAACTTGAGAGTAAAGGTTGTTCTTGAGGACCCAAAATTGCCAAAGAAGGAATGGGTATCTGAGTTATTAGAGATTAAGAAAGTACATGCTGAATGTGTTGAAATACGATATTTTAATGATAAAAATGATGATGTATTCTATGAGACTGGGATAAACCATGTGTTGAGAATTCCCATCGCCAACATCATTGATACTTCAATTTCCGATTCTGAAATCCACAAAGGAGATAGTCAAGTGAGTTTAATTAGTGCTGAGTATTATGAGGGAGATACTTTTGAGTTTTTGCCTTTAACAAAAGAATTGAAAAAGAAAGTGGAATTAGCTACATACCATAGTAATTTAATTATTAACGGTGTTAGTTATAAGGTTGCCGAAAAACCAGAATCGGAAAGGCAAGGAGTCAGTAATCTATACACATTGAAAGCCAAATTGATAAAGGCTGGCAGTGGCTATAATGTGAATTCTTTTGTGAAACCGGACAGTAGTTATGCTATTGATATTCCAAGTTTGATACTTGGCGAGTCAGATGGGTTTATTTCTTATTAGTGAATTCCTGTAATTGATTCTCAGTAATATGAAGATGTTGTTCGGTAGGGTAGTTATTTATTGTGATGTTGGATTCACTTTCTCTATATGAATCAACAGGGAAATTGTTGACGAAAGCTTTAGAAATAAACATTCCGCCACGGATAAATAAGTACGCTAAGACCAACCAAAATAACATACTATAAAGTTAAGAAAATGTTGAATGATAATAAATTAAATCACTTATTTAGATTGGTTTTAAATAATTGATTATATTTGTGTAATGCAGTGAGTTATGTCGAAAGGAGTTGAAGAAAAGATAAAAGAAATACATGACTATTTACAAAATCAAAGTAAAAAGTCAAAGCCTATTAATTTGTTAGAAGACAATGATGGGTATGAGAACGGAATGTTAATTCCAGTATACTCTCCAAAGAAGAAAAAAGCAGTTAAATTTCCGTTGCAAAGTCCAGATTTAAGCAAGTTTCAATTACGTTCAGAACGGAATATCGCTAATGGATATTTAGGGCTAGGTGCCAATAAAAAAATTAATGAAGTTTTTATTCCTGAGTTGCCAATAAGTAAGATCACAAATTTACAGTCTTCGCTAAACGGGTTACAATTAAAATCCGAGAAAAATGTTGCGAATGGCTATTTAGGACTTGATTCAAACGTGAAGATTGGTCTAGGTTTTATTCCGGAATTGCCTATTAGTAAAATCACGAACCTTCAGAGCTTTCTCAATAGAGATATTTTATCTATTTCGATTACAGGAGATAGGAATAAGATACTAACCTTAACCAAGATTGACGGAACAACTTTGACTGCGCCTTTTACTGATTTAGGCAATAGCGCTGACGTATTTCTCAATGGATTGAATTTTAATGCCGCAAATGGTACTTTTACGGCCGTTTTGAACGATTCGAAAACGAGCTCAGTAAACATTGATGGGAGGTATTCATTATTGAACCATCATCATGATGATAGGTATTTGAAATTCCAAGCGGGTTCCGTTTCCGAGGAAGTTAAGTTTGAGGCACCAGTATTCTTTGAAGATACCATTCAGGCAAGGAATCCAATCTTGATTCTGGAATCAATGGCACAAATGGACAGTGGTCCAGGAAATAAAGTGGTAAGGAAAGATTGGATACTCTCTAAAATTCCAACAAAAACAAGCCAACTCAACAATGATAGTGGTTTTGCTTACGTTGGAAACATCCCAAATATTCATGTTGTTACGTTAGGCGGTGCTTTAAATAGCGCTGCGTTAAACGTACATTATCCTTCTTCAAAAAATCCTATTAAGACAATTTTAGTCAATAAAAATCCGGGTTCTGAAGCAATGTACATAAGGATATCTTCAAGTGAATGGCTAAAAATAAACGCAACGAAAATTTAATAATCAAGATAAATGAAGATGGAAGTTAATAAAAAAACGAATGTAGTAGAGTTAAACAAGGATCAACAGGAATCTTTAAGAATTTTGTTTAGTGTAGCGGAAAAAGCACAGAGAGCTGGTGTATTTAGCTTAGACGAGGCCGTTTATGTTAAGCAATCGATGATTCATTTAGAGCCATTAACTGTCAGTGAAAAGAAATCTTAACCTATAAACCCCGAAAAATCATGACATCGATATTAACGATAGTTACCGACAAAGCCATAATAGTTTTGAATTGGGTCTTTGGCTATTCCTTCGGGTTGAGCTCCCTTGTATTGCTTGAGGGGAGTTTTACAAGTGAAGATTTCTTTCATTCCTTGCTTAGTAAACCTCCAAGTAAAGTTACGGTTGTCATTGGCTCTATTTATGGAGTGGTGAGAGTTCTAGGAGCTGTAAGCAAGGAGTGGAAACAGCATAGGCTTAATATTCAAGCCGTTCAAAAAGGGCAAGAGCAAGTCGAGCAGGAGGAGCTCAAAACCGAGAAACAAAGAAAAGAATTGAATGATGATGATAGCGACACTGAGTAGATTAAAAGAAGAAGAGAGGCAAACCTTAGGAGAGGTTGTGTTTATTAATGATGGGGAGGTAGTTTTGTCTTTGAAAACACTAGAACTTCCAGATAGGGGGAATGCCCGTTCTATCAGTAGGATTAATGCTGGAAAATACCTGTGTAAACGAAGAACTTCTAAGAAGTATGGTGAGCATTATATTTTATTAGGAGTTGAGGGAAGAGATTACATTTTGATACATTTTGGTAATTTTTATCGAGATACTCGAGGATGTATATTGCTCGGAACGGGATTCAAGGATATTGATAAAGATGGTTATCGTGATGTTATTAACAGTAAGAATGCCATGAAGCAGTTATTAGAGGTTGCACCGGTTGAATTTGAGTTAATGATAATTGATCAGTAATGAATAAGGATTTAGTTTATGTCGGGGTAATAGTTTTTCTCCTCCTTCTGATTTTTTTCGGAGGAGGGGGAAACTCTTTTTCTGACAAGTCTGCAAAAGTTAGAGTCGACAGCATTATTGTCTATAAAGAATTACCAGGGGCTCAGAATAGTTTTACTGTTCATGAACCTAGAGAAAAAGTAATAACTCAATACAAGGTTATCTCAAATGATGAGAAGTACAAAGAGATTATTAAAGAACTTGAAAAAAAGTATGGTGAGAAAGCCGATAGTGTTACAATATTACGAGAGTTACTATTCGCTTCTAAAATTCGTAAGTATGAAGAGGTTTTTAAAGATTCCGTTCTTACGGCGACTGTAAAAGCAGAAACAAAAGGTTCTCTTGAGAAAATTAAATTCAACTATGTTCTGGCACCCAGAAAGGTCTCGTTTTATAAGAAGACAGTTACAAAAACGGTAACTCCAAAGTTTGGTGTATTTTTAGGGGGTAAAGTCACCACGTCAACACAATTTGATAAGGCCTCGTTTGAAGTAAACGTAGGAGTTCAAAACAAACAAGGCGATATTATAGAACTTGGTTTCGATACTCAAAAAAGAGCATCGATTGGGTTCAAGAAGCGATTGTTCTGACTTTCTACTCAGACTATACATACTTAAGGTTAATTGTATTCAAAAAAAAGAGGGATATACCCCTCTTTTTACATATAAATAAGTTCTTTTTATGATTAATCACAACTTTGTGAGCATACGGTTGCACTAAACATTCCTCTCGAGACCTCGACTCTTTGACAATCTCCAGACCCTTTGACTTTTAACAATACCGCTGCAACTTTCTGTTTTACACAACTCGCACTACTACAGTTCCCTTCATGAGTCCATCCATCAGGACAAGAACCGATCAAATCTTCAATCGGATCACCACGTTTCACTTTTGTAAAGTCATGTGTCGTAACATCTGAAATTGTGACTTTTTTGGTAGTGTTATCCAAAGTAAGATTGAAAACAACAACCTTTTTTGGGCTGTTATCGATCAGTTGGTCAGCTTCATCGATTAGTTGATTACTTAGCTTTGCAATTGCATCGCTATCGTTTACATTTAAATCCACTACGATGTCTTTGTCGAATCCAAAGTTGACCTCGGATAAATCTAAATTACTCAAGTCTAAATTGTCTTTAACTTGATCATTATCCGAACAACTAGCGAAAAATACAATTGCGAGACATAAAAATAATTTTTTCATAATATTTTGTTTTGGTTAATTTTTACAATGATAGGAACAACTTTTTATAGATTATTACGTGATTACGTAATCTTACAAATAAAATATCTTGACTCAAATCACTGATATTCAAATTTAAGAATACATTTCGGATTTGAATATACCTACTTTTACCATAAAAAAACTCAGGGTTATCCCTGAGTCTTAACAATCTTTAAACAGTGTTTAAATGTCATTATAAACATGTGATTACGCCAATTAGAAAAACTATACAACAACTATTTTTTTTCAAAAAAATGTACTTTTTGAATTAAAAACGAGTACTTTTCTATTTTCGGATTATAATACTATCAAGAAACTTTTCCAGCTATTTAAAGGAGTCGCTTTATGCTATCAATAGCACTTTCTTTAAAATACCTTTTGGTCAATTCATTATTGTTATGAAATTTTTATCTAGAAAGCTCGATCATCTCACGTATTAACTCTTCCGGAGGAAGTTTCTTCGTTAGTCTATCTAATTTGGACTGTTCTTTCATGACCTCTTTGAATAGGGAGTGTTTCACCCCCATATCATTTATTCTTTGAATATGATACTCTACAGCGCCGATATTTTGGAGTCTTCGCCATTGGTCACCATCTAAATGTGGTACACCCTGAGTTTTTATGAGTAAGGAAAAATATTTTGCGTACATGATGCAAAATTATGCGAGATTTGGATTGAACCTTGCTAGAGTTTTTAGTAATTTCGTGAAGGAATTACACTTTATTTTTAGGGCATAAATAGGGTTGTAATAATTAGAAGAATTTCACTTATATTTCACTTTTGTTTTTTTATATGTCGTAAGCTTCTTGTTTTTAGGTATTTGTGTTTTGTTAATTGATTTTAGCAGTGAATCAGTTGTACAAAACACCAGCTTTTACTGGGAGTAAGGATCTGGGAAAACCTCCGTATTTTTTGTTGAAGATTCCGGCAAATCACATTCATAAATAGCGTATGAGACGTATGAGAAATTGGTGTGTACTGGTCTGCTATTGCCTTATTACCACTGCTAGTTTTGCCCAGAGAAATCTCAAATTTTTAACAAGTGATCCGCTACATCCTAAAGGGTTGGCGTATTGTGACAAGGAGGCCGCTTTTTTAGTAAGCTCACTAACCAGAGGTGAAATTGGCTTGGTGGATTGGAAAGGAACCTATCGTACTTTTTTAAAGCATCCCTCATTTTATGCGATAACAGCTCTTAAGGTACAAAACGGAAAACTCTATGTTACTGTAGGAGATTTGGAACCGGTTGCAAAGACCCCAAAAAAGGGCGTCCAGCGCTTAGCCAGATTGATGGTTTTTAATATCGCGACGAAAGAATTACTGCGTCACTACGATTTGGAAAGTTATTACCACGGCCCACATCGCTTGCATGACATGGCTATTGACTCCAGCGGTAATATCTATGTGACCGATGCTAAGTCTCCAGTCATTTATAAAATTCCTGTAGGGGGGAGTCCCTTTGTATTCGTACGTCTTCCGAAGCGCTTAAGTTTTGGGAAGGGCTTGAAAGGCATTGTATTCCATCCGAATGGATACTTGTTAGCCGCTAACAGTACTGCAGGGACATTGATTAAAATATCCCTTGTATCCAGAAAAATTAAGGAAGTAAAACTGTCGTCAACACTCCTAGGTGCTGATGGACTTCTTTTGAGTGCGTCCGGTAGGCTTTACCTAGGCCAAAACACCAGTGGTAGGGGGGTACATGAGTTGATAAGTACGGACGATTTTGCATCGGCTTATATAAAAGCTTCTGAACAGCAGGGAATAAATTTTGTTACCGCTGTCACGGAAGTTGCTGGAACGATCTATTTTTTAAACGTTCCCACTCGCGAATTAGAAGGAGATAACCCTAAGGACCATAAATATGAAATCAAAGCTTTTAAGGCAGTGTATCCCGACCAAAATTTGATTCAAAAATATGCGTGGAGTGCCTTAAAAACCGAAGTGTTTGGCGAGAAAATATCGCGTAAGGTAGTGCCTTCGAATGCCGGAACATTGGCAATATATCATTTGAAAAAAGGGGCGCATATCCCGAAGCATAGCCATCCACAAGAGCAAATAACCTATATCCGTAAAGGTTTGGTAAAGATAGTGGTAGGAGGTAAAGAGAAACTCCTCAGTTCAGGAGAGTTTTTGGTCATCCCGCCCAATGTACATCACGAATTCTTTGTGTTGGAAGACACCGAAGATATCGATGTTTTTGCTCCGTGCAGAGAAAAAGAATGGATACTCGGCACAGTAAAATTTTTAAATAATCAAAACAAATAAAATGAAAAGTATAAAATTAGCGGCAATGGCTGCATTTGCCTTAGTGTGTTTCGCTTGCACAAGTGAAGAAATGGAAACTCCAGTTACACCACAACAGCTGACATTCAAATCAGATTTGCAAATTAAAGACGCCAGTTATTTTCCTGAGGGACTTGACTACGATCATCAAAACAATGTATTTCTGATCAGCTCTTTTTACAAGGGACAAATAGGAAAGTTGAACCCGGTTACTGGTGAATTTTCTGTATTTATTGATAGCTTTGAGTTAGTTGCGGCTACTGGGGTGTATACAGACGAAGCTAGAAATAGACTTATTGTTGGAGTTGCCGATGCAGGTGTTTCAAAAAAATCATTTCCAGATACGGCTGGTAAACTGGCGAGTATTGCCATATATAACTTGACAACCGGTAAGAAAGAACGCGTAATATCACTCAGTAAAATTGTTCCGAATGCAGGGAGTTTTGCCAATGATATAGCAGTGGATGCTCAAGGAAATATTTATGTTACGAGCTCATTAGGTCCTGCCAATGTCTATAAAGTTGCCCCTGATTATTCCGCGAGTTTACTTGTTTCGATACCAAAAGCAACTACGCCACCAAATACCTTCGGATTGAACGGAATTGTATACTACGAACAGACCGACGAGCTGATTGTAAGCCATACGAATTCTGATTATTTGTACGTCATTCCCACAAAAAATAATGGAACCCAATACAAGAGCATTATAGCACCGGGTTCGTTTATAGACGGTTTGGAATTGACTGATACCGGATTGCTTGCAGCTGTGAGTAATAGCAATGCAGAAGTATTTGTATCAACGCTTTCTGTTTTGAATGGAACCGTGCAAAATGTAAAGGTAGTACAGGAGTACAGCACCGCTACCGGAAGCTTTCCAACTACTGTAACCTCGGTAGAAAATCAAGGGCTTTTTGTTATTGAATCACATTTAAATGAGTTGTTAAGTGGGAATTTAAACGTGGATACCTTTGCATTAGTACCACTAAAATAGCTATTGAGTACCCCTTATAACTTTGCGTAAAAAAATCGTATCAATTGTTTTTATACCTGCAGTTGATAGGTTGTTTGTTTCACTTTTCTAAATGTCAATTGCTTCGGTAATTGACATTTTTTGTATATTAGTCGTTGGTTGATTTATAGGGTAATTCCAAGTTTTTAGGGATATTCTTTGATTATTACTGAGGATTCACCTACCTTTGGCCGGAATCGAGAACGGAATTTCAGCAAGTCATTGCTAGATTGATACCGATTTTCGTTAATTTTTATGTATACAGATTTTCCGACTATTACTTTTTCGATAGCAAGTTCGTAAACGCATATAAGCAAAAATGCGTTGCCTGTAGTAACTTTCCTACGTCAATTTCTATATTCAATTTGTGTATTTAAGAGTACTCGTAACTCGTAGAGGAAGAGCGTATGTTCGGCCTTTGAGAAGAGGTATTAGGAATTAAAATAAACCGAGGTCTGCGGATTTCACCAAAAATAATAAGTATGTTGATAATTAAGATTAAAGAAGGGGAGAACATTGATAGAGCGATAAAAAGATATCGTAAAAAACACAGAGACACCAAATTGATTCGTGAAATCAGAGGGCGTCAAGAGTTTAAAAAAGCCTCAGTGATTAAACGTGAAACAATGATGAAGGCACAATATCGTGAGCGTTTAATGTCACAAGATCTATAAAAGTATTAAGAGAAGTATTTGTTTAAAATACTTCTCTTTTTTTATGAAAAAATGCTACTACTACCTGGGTTAAATACCTAGTTTTACGAGTAAGAATTATTCTTTGATAAAAAAAGATATGAAAATTTTAAACCCAAAAATTGCAAAGCGAATTCCTATTCGCGATACGGAAATATATTATGAAATTTACGGAGAAGGTCCTCCTTTAATAATGCTCCATGGATATACGCAATCATCAATAGCATGGCAAGAGTTTGTGCGTGAGTACGCATCTCAGTTTAGCGTAATTTTGATCGATCTTCACGGTCATGGTAGATCAGCGAGTTTTACAAAGCCACTGAACGTACGAGAAGTTGCTGAGGAGGTCGGACTGTTACTCGATGAACTCGATTTACAGCGTGTGGCTGGAATAGGATTGAGTTTTGGTGGTGATGTTTTACTAAGTTTGGGAAGTACCCGACCTGATTTGCTGAAATCTATGGTAGTAATTGGAGCGAATGCCAATTGGAGAGCAAAAGACTATCCAGAGGTATTGGCAACGTTTCAATATAAAAATATTGCCTCTTTCGAATGGATAAGGACGTTTCATGCGGGAGGAGAGGAGCAAGTTAAAGCAGTTATTGAAAATCTAGCCAACTATGAAATCTGTTTGACGACTAAAGAGGTTAATGCAATTACCGCGAGCGTTTTGCTCGTTTTGGGTGATAGAGCAGAACAAATTCCTATTTCCTCAGTAGTTGAATTGCATAAAAATTTGCCCGATAGCCAGTTGTGGATTGTTCCTGGAGCAGGGCATTATGCGCACGATGGAGCCTATAAAGAACATTTTGTAAAACTGAGCTTAGCATTTTTGAACAGCGCAGGTGACTAAACTTTATTTTTTTAAATTTAATCAACTGTTAATGAGTTGTTTGGTCAGTTTTTTATATTTTTAAGTGAAAACTTAAAATTAAAAATTGAAGCCATGAAAACTAAAAGTGTATTCCTTGTTAGCATTGTTTGTCTAGTTCTTTTTAGCAGTTGTGCTGACCCATTTTATGCAGTGAACCCGCTTTCTGAAACAGCTCCTACACCTCCAGATGACGAGGTGAATGATGATGATTTTGGACCAGAACCCTATTTGGGAGATCATCATTTGGTAGGGGGGACTTGTGTCACGCAAATGAAAGATATACCGCCTACTAAAATGTACCCGATTCAAAATTTACCGGATAGCTTACCGCCATTGGTTGATTTATCTTCGGACATGCCGCCAGTAAGAAGTCAAGGACCTCAGGGGAGTTGTGTTGCCTGGTCGTCGGTATACTATTTGAAAAGTTACCAAGAAAAAATCCAACACAAGTACGAGTATTCATCTTTTTCGCACGTGATGAGTCCCTCTTATATATACAATCAAACGAAGGTCAGAGGCTCATGTAAAGAACCTTCATCTTTTGAAGCCTGCTTGGAATTAATGAAAACCCAAGGAGTACTCACTTGGAAAGATTTTCCGTATGTTTTTGTTGACTGTGAGCGAAAGCCTACCATGGACGAAGTGCGCAAAGCAGCGAAAATTAAAATAAAAGACTATTACTACTTAGAAATTCCAGATACGTTGACTGATTCTAAGTATACCATGATTAAGCTCATGAAGTCCTTACTGCATAAAAAAACTCCGGTCATGATCTCGATTGATTGGTTTAATGTGAAATTTGGGAACATACTACAAACAAATGACGTTTTTATTTACGACTATGAAAAGGTCGATCCAGCCGCTTGTGGCCATGCCGTATTGGTCGTTGGGTATGATGATGAGAAAAAAGCGTTTAAGTTTGTGAATTCATGGGGTAACAATTGGGGGAATAAAGGATACGCCTATATGTTGTACGACTTCTTTAGAGCAGAAGATGACCCTGAGTATAAGAAGGGATTATGGCAGCGTCTTATAGCCTTCGATACAGATGACTAATGGCTGAGAAAGCTATGATTTCCTTTTGTGTGTCACTCAGGTAGATCGCTTTGGGAGTTTTTTGAAGCTCGGCCCAAGTTCAAGTCCGATTTTAAAGATCGAAGGCAGCTATTAATCGTTAAAAATAAAGTGCTGTTCGGTGTATCGAACAGCAACTTTTATTATCCCCTTAAAAATCAACTATAGCTATAATTGATATGGCAAAAAAACACTTAATTACCGTCATATAAAACGCTTTGATATAGTTTTTTCTTATGGTGGAATAGGTGAAAAGTACTCACTGAAAAAATAGCGATTCTTACAGAATAGTTTGCGGGTTTACTAAGAGAGATTATTCTGTGAATAAGTTTTAGTCTCAGTCGATTAACGCATTATTGTTAAGGTAGTATTTCTGGGTGTTATACCTCGATTGTAATAACTGTTAAAGGGTATTTTTTTGTTGATTATTTTGGTTAGGACTACTAACTTTGTAGTGGTTTTATAATTAATAGAAAGTTATGAAGAACACACAAGAAATAGCGCTGCGTTTAACGGAAGTAAGAAGTCGCATAGCACGAGCCTGTGCTCGAGCGAATAGAAATCCTTCAGAAGTTCGATTACTATTAGCCACCAAAACAGTGGATATACCCCGTATAAAAGCGGTTTTGGAGTTGGGAGAGACCCTGATAGGTGAAAATAAGGTTCAAGAACTCAAGGAAAAGGGACCAAGTTTGGTAAATACAGTAAAAGAAGCTCATTTTATAGGGCATTTGCAGTCTAATAAAATTAAAGATGTACTCAAATGGGTTTCCTGCATCCAATCTATAGATCGATTGTCGTTGGCACAAAAATTACAACGACGATTAGAATATGAAAATCGTAGTATAGAGGTACTCATTCAGGTAAATACATCTTATGAAACAAGCAAATTTGGTGTGGCTCCGGAAAAGGCCATTGAGTTAATAAAGGAGGTAGCAGTGTTAAAGAATATAAAAATCAAAGGACTGATGACCATAGGACTCTTTAGTGCCGACGAGCAGAAGGTAAGAAAATGCTTTAAAGTACTTAAAAACGTGCAACAGGAAGTTCGGCATCTGCAAATTCCGAATGTGACTATGGACGAATTATCGATGGGCATGAGTGGTGATTTAGAAATAGCTATAGAAGAAGGAGCAACGATAGTCCGTGTGGGAACGTCGATTTTTGGAGAACGTGCTTATCCGGATAGTTATTATTGGAATGAGGAAAAAGAAATCCGTAGTTAGTTCCGGATAATAGAACGCCTTTACAGGTGTAAGATTAGAGTACCTATTGAAAAGAGTTCAGAAATACTAAAAAGTGAAATTTACTGTGCTGTAAGTTAGTTGTTTAGTTTTATGGAGTGGGGTGTCACTAACTGCCGTACAGAAGTGCCTGCTCCTACTCATTGACCAGAATGAAGTAAACAGACAGTATGAAGGATGGTGAAGGTTGAAGGCTTGGTAAGATCTATAAAAAAACCTCTGGCAAGCCAGAGGTTATTATCAAACAATTACGCATTTATATTTTTAGAACCCCTTCATTTATTCTAATCATATATTTGCGCGACAAATGTACGGTACTTTGGTGTAAATAGTATTAAAGAAAACTTAAAAAAAACCAAAAAAAGAAGAATAAAGTGTTAATGAGTCTAGACTTTACAAGGGCTCAAGCAGATTTGGTATTGATGAGAAATGTTAAAATACTATCAGAACTCTCGGTGGTAATTGTGCTAAAAAAGTAGGGGGGCTTCGTAAGTGTCTAAGCCTTAATGACTCACTTTGGTTGTGACAAAAATTAGGGCTTTTTGTTCGGGTAATTTCGTATTGAACTACGCGTTTTAAATAGGTCTTTTAAAGTCGGGGGACTTATATTTTTGACACTACAATCTTCGAATCCATTTTGGATTCGTAAAATCAACATAAATTAAAAAAGCAACGATAAGTCCAAGTATTCCCAAAATCATAATCAGCAAATTTAGTTTTTAATAAAACAATTCAAATTGTAATAACCCTAATTAAAAAATTAGTGCTTTGGGAAAAAATAACGATGTGGAGGATTAGTTGATTTTTAAATAGTGAAATTAAAATTCCTATCCTTAGGATCAAAAGAATAGGAATTTTATCCCCTTATTTAAACAAAAGCTATGTGCTTTCAGGAACAATGTACAAAAAATAAATGGTTGTGTAACAGAAATTTAATTAAAATGTTAAAGAAAATGATAAAATAACATTTCATCTATAGTTTTTGTCATTTCACCGTTATTCATCTTTTCAAAAAATCATCATGAGCTTTTAGCCTTCTACGAGAAATAAAAAATCCAGTAAAGTAAGCTTTACTGGAAGTGTTTTTTGCTTTTAAAGCATGTGTGGAATAGGACAGTCCCAACAGTGAGGATTGTTAGCTGACCAAGCTCCCCCGTGTTGAGAATAGCATAAGGTTTGGCATCTACCGCCTCCGTTAATTGATTGTTGTTCTTTTTTGTCTAGGACACTTCCTAAGTTTGATAGATTCTTTAACATGATTAAATTTTTATAGTTGATTAAAAATAGAGGTTATGTTTGATTAAAGTGAAGAATAAGTGATAAAAAAAGTAGGGTTAACTGATATATTTTCAATTTATTGCGGTTTTTTTGTGGGTGGTTTTATGCCATGGGCATCATGAAGTTAATAAGGTGCTATAACTCCTATTGGTGAAATTCAAAAAAATAAGAAGTAGCTCTGTAGAGCTACTTCTGACTTAAGGAAAAACAAACAAACTACTTATGAAATTATATTTTTTATGTTGTATATCGTGTGTATAGGGTTAAAGGTAGCACGGATTTGTTCGCTGTAGTCTTTGAATACGATTACTGGCGTTTTGCTGTAGTTGAGTTGTTTTTTTATGGAGTTCAAAAGGTTTTTGTTTCATGTGTGAAGTGGGGTGTCACAATAGCCATTAGTGGAAGTCTTTAGAAAAATTAGAGACATGAAAATAGTGAGCCTTATCATCTTTTTTATTAGCATTAGCTGTATTTATACTGTTTATGGTAACAATCAATCAATAGATGAGAGTCGTTTTGTTCGCATAGCTGGAAAAGACCATTGGATAAGTATTCGTGGTGAAAATAGGGCTAATCCCGTTATTCTGGTGCTTCATGGAGGCCCCGGTTCGGTGTTAAGTCCGTATTCCGATAGTTTGTTTAAGAAATGGTATCAGGATTTTGTGATAGTGAATTGGGATCAAAGAGGAGCTGGTAAAACCTTCGGAAAGAACGCTCCTGACACTCTAGCAGAAGATTATTTTTTGAAAGAGCCATTGGTTTTTAAACAAATGCTGAAAGATGGACTTGAACTGACAAAATATATAACGCGTTACTTAGATAAAAAACAGCTAATTGTTCTCGGAGGCTCATGGGGCTCCTTATTAGGTTTGAGGATGGTTCAGGAGTCCCCCAGCTTATTTAGTGCTTATGTCGCTTGTGCACAAGTGGTATCTTTTCCTAAGAATTACGATTATGCATACAGGTACTTATTGAAAGAAACGGAACAAACCCAAGCTAAGGAGGTAGCAGAAAAATTGAAAGAGTTAGGTCCACCACCGTATAGCAGCCCTAAGCAATTAGGACAGTTTTTACGTTTGCTAAGGCATTGGGAGCGTCGAAGTGTTCAACCTGTAACAGCACATTTTTGGAGTATGAATCCCGATTATGATACTCCCAAGGATCAAAAACACCGATTTATGGGAGATGATTATTCTTTTTTATATTTTTCTGGACATGAGAAACTAGGAATACGGCCTTTGGCCATGCATATCGACTTTTCAAAAATGAATCCCTCTTTTAAGGTCCCTTTGTATTTTGTGTCAGGCGAGTTTGATATTTTAACATCAATTGACGTACTAAAACCTTGGTTTGAAAGGATAGAAGCTCCGGATAAGGAGTTGTATATAGTGAAAGGGGCTGGGCATGATTGGAGTCCGTCAATTCTACAAAAGCAGTTAAGCATCGTGAAAAAATTGAGACAATAAAAAAGCATCCCCCCGTGGATGCTTTTCAACTAATTAACCAATCATTAAACCAATCTATCTATATATTTTTTTTGTTGTATCGAATTGATACTTCAAAGATAGGGGAGACTCTCAGTGTTGATGGGTAGGAATCGTCAGTTCGCCAGTAACTATCGTTGATTGGTGTCGTAGTACAGTTGTGGGGCAAAAGGAAGAGATTGTTTAAGGTTTTGGAAGTCAGAAACCTACTGAGGAAATCAAAAAATGTTGAGGATTGCTAGTGTAAAAAGTACAGCGGAAAATTGAGGTAACAAAAAAGCATCCCCCCGCGGATGCTTTTAAATTAACTAACCAATCATTAAACCAATCTATCTATATATTTTTTTTGTTGTATCGAATTGATACTTCAAAGATAGGGGAGACTCCTAGAGTTGATGGTTAGTAATCGTCAGTTCGCCAATAACTATCGTTGATTGGTGTCGTAGTACAGTTGTGGGGCAAAAGGAGGGGATTGTTTAAGGTTTTGGAAGTCAGAAACCTGCTGAGGAAATCAAAAAATGTTGAGGATTGCTAGTGTAAAAAGTACAGCGGAAAATTGAGGTAACAAAAAAGCATCCCCCCGCGGATGCTTTTCAACTAATTAACCAATCATTAAACCAATCTATCTATATATTTTTTTGTTGTATCGAATTGATACTTCAAAGATAGAGGATACTCTCAGTGTTGATGGGTAGGAATCGTCAAGTCGCTAATAACTATCGTTGATTGGTGTCGTAGTTCAGTTGTGGGGCAAAAGGAGGGGATTGTTTAAGGTTTTGGAAGTCAGAAGCCTGCTGAGGAGGTCAAAAAATGTTGAGGATTGCTAGTGTAAAAAGTACAGCGGAAAATTGAGGTAACAAAAAAGCATCCCCCCGCGGATGCTTTTCAACTAACTAACCAATCATTAAACCAATCTATCTATATATTTTTTTTGATGTATCGAATTGATACTTCAAAGATAGAGGAGACTCCTAGAGTTGATGGTTAGTAATCGTCAGTTCGCCAATAACTATCGTTGATTGGTGTCGTAGTTCAGTTGTGGAGCAAAAGGAGGGGATTGTTTAAGGTTTTGGAAGTCAGAAGTCTGCAGAGGAAGTCAAACAAGATCGAGGATTGCTAGTGTAAAAAATACAGCGGAAAATTGAGGTAATAAAAAAGCATCCCCCCGCGGATGCTTTTCAACTAACTAACCAATCAGTAAACCAATCTATCTATATATTTTTTTTGTTGTATCGAATTGATACTTCAAAGATAGGAGAGACTCTTGGTGTTGCTATGTAGGAATCGTCAGTGCGCACGTATCTATTGTTGAAAGGTAGAAGGATAAGGTTGAGGTGTATAGTAGGTTTCTAATAGGCGTTGTCAGCGAAATTAAATGCTATCTTTACGCAAAAAGCCGCTAAAACTTTAGAAATATGAAAAAGAAACTATTTAAGTTGCTATTGTTGTGTTTTGTATGCCATGCTTGTTCAGAAAAACAACCTAATTTTGATGACTATGCAAGTTAAGACGTTTCCACTAAATTGATAGCGGCGAAACTTTCTAATGGAAAATTTTCCATGGGTATTCCAATAGGATGGAATCAACGTATTGAAGATAATTTAAGACAGGAGACGTTGGCCAACTATTATATAACGTCCCCTGTGAATGCGCAAGGAGTTTTTGATGTTTTGTATATACAAGTGTTACGATACCCAGAAACTTATAAAACATTTAAAGGAGTTATAGAAAATCAACTGGCAGAATTTGAAAAGACTTCTAAATACTTAAAGCTTGTAGGGCAGGGAAAAACAACATTATTTTCGAAACCGGCTTATTATCTTCACTTAAAATCGGATACTGGGGTATATGGTGAAGTCGAGCAAATTTATATACTAATAGATGGGGGTGAAGGTGATACCTATTATAGGTGTACCCTTAGTGCTTCACAAATGAAGATATTAAAAAACAAATGGGATTGATGCTATCCATGGTAAAGTCTTTCCGTCCTTTAAGAGCCATTCAAAAGGAGCAGTAGTATGGGATTTAAGTCCAACAGTAAAATAGCATCAATAAAAAAAGTATCTCAAAGAGATACTTTTTTGTTTTAGGGAAAAATAAACAAACTGCTAACGAACTATATATTTTAATGTGTTGAAAATCATAAGTACACTTCAAAAGTACGAGAGAAAACGGTGTTCGAGGAGTGAGTTTCGATAAGTGGCATAAAGTTGACGTTTATCGGTAGTACTAGTGCGTTCAGTATCCTGAGCGGCTGTTACTTAAGAAAGTATGGAATGGTGTTTAAAGAGAAAAGAGAATAAAGAAAAAGCGAACCGAAGTTCGCTTTAACATACTATGATTTACCAACAAGAATGTGGAATAACTAACATGTGTTCGAATGGAATACAAATACCATTAGCATCATAGCAACCTTTACAACCTTTGTCGCCTCCTTGAATACGTTGTTGTTCTGACTTGTTCAAGGGCGAACCCAATGTGGAAATGTTCTTTAACATAATATATAATTTTTAATTTTCAACAAGGTACCATTAAGGATATAAACAAAACAGTAATTATCGATACTTAAAGTAAGGAGTTTCCATACTTGTGAAATCGACTTTTTTCGTTAGTATTTATTTTAGTTGACACTGTATCAGCTAGTGTTTTCGTCGATGTAAGATTCTTTTTAAAGTTTCTTCGTTTCATAATCAGAATAAATGTAAACAAGTATATGCAACGACACTTGTGGCAGCAAGAATTTAACCGAATCATTAAAGAGTGCGATATACAAGGGCGCAAACCATCGTTTTGAGATATTCGGTGTTTTAAAAAGGGAAATGTGACGGTATCACTAATAAATTTTGAGGAGAGACCTTGATTAAATCAGTTTAGAAAATAGTTGATAGAAATAAAAAAGTACCTTTTGGAAGGTACTTTTTTGGGTCTTGGGAAAAACAAACTAAACTGCTAACGAATTATATATTTTTTATTTTTTGTTCTTGTTTACACTTCAAAAGTACAACTGCTTTGAACTATTTCAGTCAATGTTTCGTTAACTAGAAGATAAGCTTCGACTACCTGTATGGGACGCTCGATTATTTGTAAAGTGTTGGTAATAAAAAAATAAACCCCTCTGAAAACAGAGAGGTTTATACAAACAAATTAAGTACTCTTTTGTAATTCTTTTTTTATAAGATGTATTACGTGTATAAAACAGCTTTTAGGGTATTTACCCTACTAGCCGCCGAATTCTTCTCCGCCACCATCGTAACTTCCTCCGGGACGTTGACGCTTTTTCTTTTGATTAAAGCGATAGGTGAAACTCAGTGATATTTGACGTTCACGCCATTGAAAGGCTCCGTCTACAATAGCCGTAGGGTTGCTTCGGTCGCCGTTATAGGTAACAGTTTCTCTTCTTCGAGAATTGAATAAATCGCGAACGTTCAATACCAGTGAAGCTTTGTCATTAAACAAATCTTTACTCAGTGAAATATTAGCTGCAAACATTGATTTTCTGTCGGTTTGTGCACTTTCTTGTGGACCGCGGTACATCAAACGAGTTTGCCATTGAATTTTTGCCGGAAGCGTAATTCGTGCGTTAAAACGCGTAAACCAACTGCTGTTGTTAACTTCGGGTAAAGGAGTAACCACCTGACTTCCATTAGCAGCTGTATAGGTGTAGTTAAAAGCGTCGGTTTTAAATTTAAAATAGTTAAAGGTTGCCGATAAACGTGCCCATTTTGCCGGTGAATAATTGGTGGTAAGCTCAAAACCATAGCGATTTTCATCACTTAAATTTACAGGTTGACTTATAAATACATTGGTTCCATTTCTGTCTTCAATGACCGATACTCGTTGCATGATATCGGTTGAGTATTGATAGTACAAAGAGGTGTTAAGCGTTAATTTACTAATCTTAGTAGTGTATCCGAAGTCAAACGAACTGGTAAACATCGGGTTAATATCAGGGTTTCCTCTAAACACATTAGTACTGGAACTACGCGATTCAAAAGGATTCAGGAACCAATAGCGAGGTCTTCGTAGTCTTCTACTATAGCCTAAGGTAAGGTTGTCTGTATCATTAAGTTCATATCCTAAGTTGATGGTTGGAAACCACTCAGTGTAGTTTTTGTCAGACTTCTGGTTGGTAGTCAGTACCGTTAGGTCGATATCTGTAATTTCAGTTCTCAATCCAAGGAGGTATGAAAACTTGTCAACTTTACTACCGTATTGAGCGTAGAAAGCATAAATATTTTGTTTAAAATCGATGGCATTGGAAGGATCATAGGTAAATGGATTACCACTGGCATCGCGAACCTGAAAGTCAGAATACAAATCTTGCAAAGTAGCCTTGTGTCCGAGTTCTAGTTGACTGTCCTCGCCTATAGGAAGTACGTAGTCTATTTGTAACAAACGATCTTTAGAATTCGTTACCTGTGAATTTTGCTCGCTTAAATTCCCATTGACGCGGATGGGTGCCAATTCTACTTCTTCGCTGTCGCCGTATTGAAGATCGACAACTAATTTTTCACCGTTGCCATCAAAATTATTTGTATAGTTTAATGAAAACTGCTTGTTGACATTGTCTTGGTCTTCTGTTTCTATTCGATTTTCAGTAGATTGCGTAATACGATTGGCATCAAAAACGGTAGTTAGGTTGGTAGCAATATCGTTACCTTTTGATTTTCTATAGAAAAAACTTCCTGTAATAGAACTGTTTTTATCAATAAAGTACTCGAGCCCGAGTGATCCATTAAAATTGTTGTTCTTTCTATCGAATTTTCTGTTTTCATCGCGATAGCCTGTAATGACTCCATCTTTATAATTCGTAAAGAAACTTTGGGAGTTCCCCGGACCTTTACGGTACGAGTATCCTAAGTTAGAAAAGAGGTTAAATTTCTTAGTCCTGTAGTTGAGGTTGGGAGCAATACTTAATAAATCGGGAGTCCCTGCAGTGAGATTCAGGGATCCGTTGAAACCTGTAATTTTTCCTTTTCTCAAGATAATGTTTAGTATTCCTGCGGTTCCTTCTGCATCGTAACGCGCCGATGGCGAGGTAATCACCTCTACTTTTTCGATGGCGTCTGCAGGAAGGTTTCGAAGCGCATCGGCACCGCTTAGACCTACCAAGGCAGAAGGTTTTCCGTCGATAAGGATACGTACATTTTCGTTTCCGCGAAGGCTTACAGCACCGTCAGCTTCAACATTTACCGAAGGAACATTATCGAGCACATCACTGGCATTTCCTCCTTTGATGGTCATGTCCTTACCTACATTGTAGATTTTTTTATCCAAACGTATTTCTACGGTTGACTTTTCAGCAATAATCTCTACTTCTTCGAGGGTTTCTGCATCTTCACTGAGTAAAAGCGTACCGAGATTAGCATTTTTTGTTAGATTTTGATTGGGGAGTGCCTTGGTTTTAAATCCGATAAATTCGATTTTCACTGCATAGGACCCCTTGGGTACGCGTATGTTGAAGTTCCCTTTTATATCGGTAACTCCTCCAGTTACTTTTTTATTTTTTAAATGCGTTAAAACAACCGTTGCATATTCCAAGGGTTGTTTTGAGTTTTGCTCCAGTATGGTTCCTGATAGGCTGACCATTGGAGGTTTTCCATATCCTGAGGGTTTTTGAGCTATGGCCGTAGTACTTATAAAGAGTAGTAGTACGAATTTTAGGAGTGTAGTATTATTCATGAACTTGTATTATAGATTGCTTGGACGTAACAAAGTTTAAAAGGTTTAATGCTGTTTCGTTAAAGCTTTGTTAAAGTAACTCGTTCAGTGTTTTTATACGAATGTTTGGAGTTGTGTTTTCTGAACATTTGAATTGAATTATTTTGGATACCCCAGGGGTAAGGTCGAAGAAGTTATCACTGAAATGACCTTCAGTGTTTGTGTATAAGTAGACCGCTTTAGCAAGGCTAGAACTCTTGAGTTCAACTTGCCATCCCGTAGCTGTTTTCGATAGTTGCTTTTCGATTTTTACTTTTGACAATTGAAGGTTTTTGGGCGTATTCAGATAGTGATTGCGTCGGAGTGTTCTGAACGAACTCTTAATAAATTGTCGACGGTGATCAAATGAATCGAGCGCTACTGTAAAACAATGCGTACTCGAATTTGGAGGAATGCGAACACGTTGTTGATAGCTCGCTTTTTGATGTCCATCAAAATCTAAAATTTCTATTGTTAGCTCGTCTTCCAGTTGTTCAGCACTGTCATTTACTATGTAAATGCGGTAGGTGTTTTTCACGTGTTGACCGGAGATTAGAATATTTGCAAAAGAGCGTTTAGCTTGATAATGTAAGGCCTTCCAATGACCAAAATAATCAATACTCGACCAAGAGATGGCAGGCCAGCAATCATTGAGCTGCCAGTAAAGACTTCCCATATTGTAGGGCTTTGCTCTCCGGTGTGCTTCGATTCCGATAGCAATTCCACGTGCTTGTACCAACTGACTTAAATAGAGCGTGTCGATAGCCGATTTGGGATAGGGAAAATCTCGTTGACGGTATTCCGATAGTAATTGAAAACCGCGTTGGTGTTTTTGATGGCTCCGAATGGCTGGACCCTTTAGGCGGAGTATCGTATCTTGATTGATGTAGTTTATAACGGCAGGACTGGGGTAGGATTGAAATCCAAATTCGCTCATAAACCTGGGTATGCGTTTTTCAAAATGCTCAAAGGGGGCGGCATCATGCCATACCCACCAGTCATGAGCATCACCTTCGAATTCGTATTTAGGATTTCCACGTCCGTATTTTGGAGAACTCTCCCAATAAGAAGTTCCCGGGTGCAAACGAGCGACAGTTTTAGGTAGGAGACTGTCAAATACCTGTTGGTAGGAAGTCCAAATAGCTTTTTTTTCATCGGCACTTCGTCCATCTTGCCAACCCCAACGATGCCACCCTTCTGAGTTTTCGTTATTACCACACCACAGTGCTATAGAAGCGTAGTTTCGCAAACGTTTCACTTGCTGTTCTGCCTCTCGCTGTACATTTTTTAAGAAAGCCTTATCTCCTGGATACATGGCACAAGCAAACATAAAGTCTTGCCAAACCAAGATGCCTTTTTCATCACACAAATCGTAAAAAGCATCCTCTTCATAAATACCACCTCCCCAAACCCGTAGCATGTTCATATTGGCATCAACGGCAGCTTGGAGCAATTTTTCATAGTGTTTTGGGCTTACGTTGTTTTGAAAGCTGTGCTGAGGTATGTAGTTGGCGCCTTTTGCGTATATGGGTTTACCGTTGACCGAAAAGTAAAATTGTTCGCCGAGGCTGTCTTTTGGCGTGTGTAATTGAAGCGTTCTCAATCCTATTTTTTTTTCGAATGATTGTGTTAGGACCTGCTCGTCAAAGATATCAAAATGAATGCGGTATCGATGGGGAGTTCCCATGGTATGGGGATACCACAGCACAGGGTTTTTGATTGTTAGTGGTAAAGTATAAGTATGGGTGCCAGGTATTATTTCGAGGGTGTGTTCTTCTTGTACTCCTGCGATGGAGGTTTTTATCACTAGGGTTTTGGCGCTATCAGAAGTGAATTCCAGATGTGCTTTGAGTTGTGCAAGGTTTTTTTGTAGTGCCTCTTGTTGGAGGTAGCAATCGCGGAGAAGTACATCATTCCATGATTGTAAAGATACAGGCTTCCATATACCGACAGCTTGAAGTTTAGGCCCCCAATCCCAACCGTATTGAAACTGCGCTTTTCTGGTGAAAACTCTGGGGCTTTCCGGTAGTTGGTATGATAAGAGCGCTTTTGCTTTTGTTTCTTGAAGTTGAATTGGATGGACTACAATACGCAGCGTATTGCTTGCTTTTAATAGGCTGTCTACCTCGTAAATATAGGAGGTGAAGGCGTTGTTGGTAGTACCGATGTATTGTTCGTTTAGGTAAATATCAGCATAGGTATCGATACCTTCAAAATTGAGCAGGTGATGTTTTCTAGAGCGTATAGCTTTTGTTAGTTCGAAAGTTGTACGATAGGTCCAAGTTTGCTCGGCCACCCACTGTACTTTAGCCTCATTTGTTAAAACAAAGGGGTCTGGTATTAGGGCTGCTGTGAGCAAATCGGTATATACCGTTCCGGGAACCGTGGCACGCAGCGTTTTGATGCTATCTGAAGAGATCTCCCAGTTTTGAGAAAGTTGTGTATGTACCGGGGTATCTACTCGGTGTTGGCAACTGGCAAGGATGCCCATACTCAAGAGCAGGCTAATTAGTAGTTTCATTGTAGCGTTTTTTTTAGTGCTTTGATGGTTTGAATATCAGAACGAGTTTGCAGAGGACCAAAGTCAAATTTTAAAGGTTGATTAGAAATCAGGGCCGAAGCGGAACTGTGAATTTCACGAAAGCCAGCGGTTTTAAATTTTCCGGCGTTATGAGGATTAATACCTCCTCCCGGCATGATGATGAGGTTTGTGATGGCTCGTTCTTGTAGTCTTCGCAGTACCTCCATGCCTTCTTCTGCAGTAGCGGCACTCCCGGAGCTCAGAATTCTATGTACCCCCAAGCCTATAAGTTGTTCTAGGGCTGTCATCGGATTGGGCACGCAATCAAAGGCACGGTGGAAGGTGAATGGAAGTGGGGCACTGAGGCTAATTAGCTCTTGAGTTCTGGCCACATCAATGCGATGATTTTCTTGCAGGACACCACTGACGATACCACTACAGCCGGCTCCTTTAAACAAGTCGATATCGCGTTTCATGATTTCAAACTCTTCTGGTGAATAACAAAAATCACCACTTCGAGGTCGTACCAACACAAAAACCGGAATGGCTACAGACCTAATTACATTTTCAACAAGGCCGAGACTTGGAGTAATGCCGCCCACAGACAATTCACTGCAGAGTTCTATTCTATCGGCACCGGCTGCATCTGCATTGAGAGCCGATTGTATGGAATTAGCACATATTTCTAAAAGCATCGTTATTCGAGTATGAGTTCGTTAATAAATAACCAAGCGTTATGACCTGCACCAGGCCTACCATCAGGGATTTTTCCGTAATTGTAGATGGTCAAATACAATTCGTCTGCGACCAATCCGTTCAATTCAATAGCAGTTTCAACAAATGGACGTTTGCTTTCTGGAATATTTTGAACGCGTTGGAATCCTGTCTTCGACTGTATTCGAATGTCTTTAGGAGCGTAGATCCAACTAGTTTTTCCATTGTGGAACCGAACCCTGAGTGTATTCATTTTTTGCGAATGGTTTAATTTTAGTGTAAGTCGTACGGAATCACTGTTAAATCCGAGCCATTCCGGGTCGTTAAATCGTTTGTGATGTCCTACAATACCGTTGATAAGAGCTCGGGAGCCTCCGGAATCAAAATTGGGGTGGGGGGCAGGACTAATTTGTAGTTGTTGTTCAACAGCCAGGTGTTTTTTAAAGTGAGTTGTATACAGCTCACCAAGCATACGATCCTCCTCAAATACCGCTGCTTTGATGGTACAGCTTTTGGTTAGGTAAAAAGGTGCCAGGTAGCTCGCTGAATTTTTCGTTGGTGTGCTGCCGTCAACAGTGTATCGAATGCGGCTGTTGGGAAGCGTAGTTTTTAGTTCGAAGTACACGGAGTCGTTCTGATAAAAACTACGTCCCTTAATCTCGTATAAATGATTGGCATAGCGAATGCCCTTTTTATCCAGCCTCGGTAAGAAGTTTTGCAATCGATGAATAAAATTGGTGTAATCCTTTATTTTTTTATCACTCCAGAGTACTTCACTTAAAGCAAGTGCACGCGGAAATACCATGTAGTTTACTTGGTCCGTAGTTTTCATGTATTCGGTCCATACATTGCCTTGTGCTCCGAGTACATAGGACGCTTCTTTAGCGGTCATTGCTTCCGGAATGGGCTCAAAGTCATACACTTTTTTTAAGGGTAAATACCCGCCAATGGCTAAAGGTTCTGTTTCGTTTTGCGATTGGTAGTAATCAAAATAGCAATGAGAGGTAGGCGTCAAAATCACATGATGTCCTTCTTTGGCGGCAGTCACAGCCCCCGCGGTTCCACGCCACGACATAACAGTGGCATTAGGAGCGAGTCCACCTTCTAAAATTTCATCCCATCCAATAATCTTTTTTCCTTTGCTATTGATGTAACGTTCCATTCTTTGAATAAAGTAGCTCTGTAAACCCTGTTCGTCTTTTAACTGTTCTCTTTGGATAAGCTCTTGGCAATGTGCGCAGTTTTTCCAGCGTGTTTTTGGCGCTTCATCACCTCCAATGTGAATATAGGGACCGGGAAAAAGCGTGATGACCTCGTCAATTACAGCTTCTAAAAACTCAAATGTTTGTTCTTTAGGACAATAAATGTCATCAAAAACTCCCCAGGTGGTAGCTACGGAAACAGGATTTCCTGTACATCCTAATTCTGGATAGGCAGCGATTGCTGCTTGTGAGTGTCCTGGCATTTCAATTTCAGGGATGATGGTTACTTGGCGTTCTTGAGCATAGGCAACAACTTCTTTGATTTCCTCTTGAGTATAGTAACCTCCGTAAGGTGTATGGTCGTATTGTGGCGGTTGATCGGTGTAATGTCCGATGAGGGTTTCTTTTCGCTGTGAAGCAATGCTTTGAAGTTTGGGGTATTTTTTTATTTCGATTCTCCAGCCCTGATCTTCGGTAAGATGCCAGTGAAAAGTATTCATTTTTAACTGCGCTAACATGTCAATGTATTGTTTGATAAATGATACAGGAAAAAAATGACGTCCCACATCCAGATGCATGCCTCGATAGGAAAAGCGCGGATAATCATCGATGGTCATGCAGGGAATATGTATGGGATCTTTTGGAATGTCAGTAGGTAAAAGTTGTACTAAGCTTTGCAATCCGTAAAAAGCTCCCTTGGCATCTTTTGCACTAATATGAATGCTGTTTTGGGAAACTTGTAACCGATAGCCTTCCTCGTTTACGAGGGTAGTATCGTGTACAAAAATCACAGCTGGTGCCGTTGATTTGGAGCTGATGCTGATCCCTGTAGTAGCAAGTGATTTTTTTGCAAATTCAGCAACCTCTTGCAGTGGTTCGGAACTGTCAATTCGGAGTGTTTTATGTAAGGTGAACACTCCCGTACTTCGCTGAATTGATTGGGGTTGGGGAATAATGGCTATGGGTAGTGGTTTCGGAACTCCCCGAAAACATGATGTTAATAGGGTAATGAATGTCGTTAGTAGTAAAAATGATGTTGTTAGTCGAAAATGCTTCATTTTTTAATTGTTGATTAACAGGTATCTTGCTAATTTAGACAAATTTCTATAGCGTATATTACTATGATTAAATATTTGAAAATTATACCGATAGTCCTATTGGTTTCACTGTATTCGTGTAATTCAAAATCCCTTGACCCAGTCACTACATCCAGCCCGTTAATTGAATATGTAAATCCATTTATTGGTACCGGAGGGCATGGGCATACCTATCCAGGGGCAGTAGCACCTTTTGGAATGATGCAATTGTCACCAGATACGCGACTTGATGGTTGGGACGGCTGTTCTGGCTATCATTATTCAGATCGCGAGATCTTTGGGTTTAGCCATACCCATCTCAGCGGAACAGGTGTTTCTGATTATGGAGATCTGTTGTTGATGCCCACAAATGCTGTGCTGTTTAACAATGGAGCTGACGGGAAACCAGGGTATAAGTCAGCCTTTAGTCACGACGATGAGATTGCGACACCAGGATATTATGAAGTACATTTAAAAGATACGGATATACGAGCAGCACTAACGGTAAAAGAACGCTCGGGAATACATCGTTATGATTTTCCTAAGGGGAGCAAGCAAATAATAATTGTAGATCTAGAGCATCGTGATGAGGTACTAAGTGCAGCCATAGAAACGCTTTCTAAAACGCAAATTCAAGGACATAGACATTCCAAAGCATGGGCTGAGCAGCAGCAGTTATTTTTTGCTGTTGAGTTTTCCAGACCGTACAAAAAGGTGACATACTACAAAAGTAAAACCTCAGGAAAGGAGGTAAAGGCGGCTTTTGAGTTCGAGGCTGATGAAGGGACGAGCATGGAAGTTCGCGTAGGAATATCTGCAGTAAACGAAGCAGGAGCGGCCTTAAACTTAAAGACGGAACTCGCCAACAAATCATTCCAAACTGTCAAGGAAGAAACTCAGGAAGCATGGGAACGACAATTGAAGAAAATCGTTATCAACCATCCGGATGCTACTGTGCTTACCAATTTTTACACGGCGATGTATCACAGTATGCTGGCGCCAAATCTATACCAAGATGTCGATGGGAACTACCGAGGGATGGATTTAAAGATTCATAAAACCACGAGTTTTGACTATTATACGGTATTTTCATTGTGGGATACCTACAGAGCAACGCATCCGCTGTACACACTTATTGAACAGGAGCGCACCAACGATTTTATCAATACCTTTTTGGCAAAGTATGACGAAGGGGGAATTATGCCGATTTGGGACTTGTCGGGGAATTACACCGGTTGTATGATTGGCTATCACGCCGTTCCTGTGATTGCCGATGCTTATCTTAAGGGAATTCAAAACTACGATACGGAAAAGGCATTTAGAGCAATGTTACATTCGGCAACACGCGATAAACTGGGCTTGGCATCCTATAAGAAATTTGGGTATATACCCGTTGAAGAAGAGTCTGAATCGGTTTCCAAAACGTTGGAATACGCTTATGACGACTGGACCATAGCCCAAATGGCAAAAGCTATGGGTGAGGATCGTGAATACCAAACCTACCTACAACGCGCTCAGTATTACAAAAATGTATACGATCCGAAATCGCAATTTATGCGAGGACGATTTAGGAATACCTGGTTCGCTCCTTTTGATCCTTATGAAGTAAACTTTAATTATACCGAAGCCAATGCTTGGCAATACAGTTTTTACGTGCCTCAAGATGTGAGTGGGATGATGCAGCTGATGGGAGGGAAGCGTCAGTTAGAAGCTAATTTAGATAAGTTGTTTAGCGCAGAAGACCAGACTTCTGGACGTCATCAGGTTGATATTACCGGTCTTATCGGACAATACGCCCACGGAAATGAGCCTAGCCATCACATGGCTTACCTGTACAATTTTGTCAACAAACCTCACAAAACGCAGGCGCGTGTGCGACAAATACTTCAAGAGCAATATACCAATACGCCAGATGGGATTTCAGGTAATGAAGATTGTGGACAGATGAGTGCTTGGTATGTATTTAGTAGCCTAGGGTTTTATCCGGTGACTCCCGGAGCTAATCAATATATTATCGGGGCACCTTTGGTAGAAAAAGCAACAATTTATCTAGAAAGTGGTAAGAAGTTTAGCATTGTGGCAGCCCCGTATTCCGAAGCTGCGAAATACATCCAACAGGTGTTTCTCAATGGAAAGGCACTACAACGCTCCTATCTCACACATCAAGAAATTATTCAAGGAGGAGAACTTCGATTTGTTATGGGGACTACCCCTTCTGAATGGGGAACAGCGGAAGGCACAGAACCCGTTACAGCCATTAAAGAACATTTGATAGTTCCTGCCCCCTTTATTGAAGATGGGGATGTAGCTTTTAAAGGAAGTACTAAAATTACTTTGAATTGTGCAGATACTACAGCAATAGTGCGCTACCGATTAGGAAAAGGGGAGTTTACGGTATATGAAAAACCTTTTGAGGTTTCAGAGAATACCATACTCACTGTGGTGGCAGAAAAAGATGGGTGGCGAAGTGCAGCCATTAAAACTGCGTTGTATAAGATTGATCCGAACCGCAGTATTAGCCTTAAAAATGCCTATGCTAATCAATACAATGCAGGTGGTGAAAATGCCTTGATAGATGGAGTTTTGGGAGCTAAGGATTTTAGAACAGGAACCTGGCAAGGGTACTTTGATACGGATATGGAAGCTATTGTCGATTTAGGAAGCACTAAAAATATACAGCAGGTGGCAATTAATTTTTTAGAAGATCAGCGAAGTTGGATTTTCTTACCAACAGAAGTCACGTGTTTAGGATCGAAAGATGGGGTGACATTTACACCTTTGGATACTGCCATAACCTTAAATTCAGCAGAACCGCATGAAGCAGTATCCATTAAAAATGTGTACTTTACTCCTTCGAATGCAGCGGTGAGGTATGTGAAGGTGATCGCAAAAAAATTAGGAACACTTTCCCAGTGGCATTTGGGGTATAAACACCAAGGAAAGTCTTGGTTGTTCATCGATGAAATTCAAATAAGAGAATAATCCCTTAAGAAAAACATATGAAACGACGAAAATTTCTACAAAAGGCATCTATTTCAACACTAGGGCTGGTAACCACAGGTAATTTGGTAGCTTGTGTAAATCCTACTTCACAAAAAGAAGAGGTATTGACAACCGATACTGAAGCTTCCGTAAAACCTCTGGTAATTGCCACTTGGAATACGCCTTTGGCAGTGTCAACTGCTGCCGAAGTATTAGAAGCGGGAGGAAGCGCTTTGGATGCTGTTGAAGCTGGGTGTAAAATTGAAGAAGCTAATGAAAAAGGACAATCAGTAGGAATAGGAGGCCTGCCAGATCGAGATGGCAATGTAACCCTTGATGCTTGTATTATGAATTCGGAAGGAGATTATGGAGCGGTACTCTGTGTAAAAAATATCAAGCACGTCATTTCTGTGGCCCGAAAAGTTATGGAAAATACACCTCATGTCATGTTGGTTGGAGAAGGTGCCGAACAATTTGCTTTGAGTCAGGGGTTTCAAAAGGAAAACTTGCTTACTGAAGCCTCAAAAAAAGCCTGGGAAAAATGGAGACAAACAGCGAAATACAAACCCATTATCAATATAGAAAATCACGATACCATCGGAATGTTGGCGATCGATAAAAAGGGAAATATTTCCGGTGCTTGTACCACCAGTGGCTTAGCTTATAAAATGGCGGGAAGAGTTGGAGATTCACCAATTATTGGAGGAGGTCTATTTGTAGATAATGAAGTTGGAGGTGCTGCTGCGACAGGATTGGGAGAAGAAGTATTAAAAACAGTGGGTAGTTTCTTAATAGTCGAATTGATGCGACAGGGAAAATCGCCACAGGAAGCCTGTGAAGAAGCAATTGCCCGTATCGTTAACAAGCCAAATTCGGATTTTAAGAACTTTCAAGTTGGCTATATAGCGGTGAATAAAAAAGGTGAAACTGGAGCCTATGCGATTCACGAATGGTTCAGTTATAATCGCTATAAAAACAACGAAAATAAAAATATAAAATCAGACTTTATCCTCAATAGAAAAGCATAATTATGAGCGCACACCCAACTAACCCTACGAACACTTCATACAAAACGGCCTTTTATTTTTTAACTTCCTTATTTTTTTTATGGGGATTTATTACGGTATTGGTCGATTCATTGATTCCAAGGCTGCGAGAGCTTTTTACCCTGAGTTATTTTCAGGCAGGAATGGTTCAATTTGCCTTTTTTATGGCGTATTTTTTACTCTCCATTCCTGCGGGGCTCATCCTTTCAAAAATAGGATATAAAAAAGGAATAGTCATGGGGCTGGCCATTATGGGTATTGGGTGTTTGCTGTTTTATCCGGCTGCTGAATACCGCGAGTTTGTGATTTTCTTTATCGCGTATTTTGTGCTTGCTGCTGGGATGACGGTTTTACAAGTCGCAGCAAATCCGTATGTTGCTGTTTTAGGATCAGAGGAAGGAGCGAGCAGTCGCCTAAACCTCTCTCAGGCTTTCAATTCGCTTGGAACAGCCATTGCACCGGCAGTAGGCGCAGCATTAATTTTGAGTGATAGCGTAAAATCGACTGCTGAGATAGAAGCTTTGGACAGTGTTGCTAAAGAAGCGTACTTGGAGGCAGAGGCCAGTGCTGTGCAAAGTCCTTTTGTAGCCATTGCCGCTTTTATAGCCTTATTGGCATTGGTCTTTGTATTTGTGAAATTACCCAAACTACTTGAAAAAGTTCCTTCGGGAAACTACGGACAGCTGTTTCAAAATAAAAACTTGGTATTGGGGGCCTTCGGAATTTTTGTCTATGTAGGCGCTGAGGTTGCGATAGGGAGCTATTTAACCAATTACTTTATCGATATGAAATTGTATACTCAGATACGCGAAACGGGTTGGCTGCGAAGTATATCAGAGAGCTTTCTACAAACAAAACTCGAATTGGTTGATGTAAAGGCCATTGTAGGTACTTTTGTGACTTTTTACTGGTCGGGGGCTATGCTTGGGCGCTTTGTAGGGGCATATTTGACCAAGGTCTTTAAACCTGCAAAGGTATTAATGACCTTTGCATTAGTAGCTGTGGTGATGATTTTGTTGAGTATTTCCAATACAGGAGTTTTTGCTATGTGGACCATTTTGGCGGTAGGATTATTTAATTCTATTATGTTTCCTACTATTTTTACCTTGTCAATTCGTGGGCTTGACGACCTAAAGCCTGCGGCTTCGGGCTTGTTGTGTACTATGATTGTGGGGGGAGCTATCATTCCACCGCTATTCGGACTCGGTACGGATTATTTTGGATTTCAAACAGCTTTTATTCTCGTATTGGTGTGCTATGGTTATATAGCTTGGTACGCTAAAAGACAAGCAGTGTAAAATAGGTGGAAATCGTTCTTGGGAGCGTAATAAAGTGTTGCGATAGATAGACTTGTTGGTTGTAAAATGCAGGTGATGTGCCGGCTTTTTCCGTTCAATTTCGCTATTTTTTTTCAGAAGCTGTTTTTTTGAATTGAACAGCTGTATTTTTGAACTCAATAAAATCAATGCATCCGGTAAAATGGATAGATTTGTACTTGATTTGAAAAAGAAGAAGGAGTAACATCCTAAATTGAGAACTATACTATGAAAAATGTAACACTACCATTAGCGGCACTTGCCGTGGTGATTTCTATGGTCACCTTATTCTATTCCCAATCATCATCCGAGCTCGTTTATGTGGATGTCAATAAATTAATTGACGGCTACAAACGCACAAAAGTGGTTCGCGCAGAGTTTGAGAAAAAAGCGAAGATTTTGAAGTCTAATGTCGACAGTTTGGTAACGGATTGGCAGAAGGAATTAAAATTGTATGAAAAAGAGCGCGCTAATTTTACCAAAAAGGAGTTAGAACTCAAACAGCAGTTGTTAGCAAATAAGCAACAACAAATAAACAACTACCAGCAATCTATTCAGCGTAAAATTCAAGAAAGCGACAAGAAAGCTACTCAAACAGTTGTTAATGATATCAATGACTACATCAAAGAGTTTGGTGCCGAAAAGGGGTATCAAATTATTTTTGGAGCTAGTGGAGGAGGAAACATTATGTATGCCTCTAAAGGAGCAGATCTTACCGAAGAAGTCTTGAAAGGATTAAACGCGGAATTTTCAGGGAAGTAATTTACGAACTACATATAAAATTGCATTGCTATGAAGCAACTAGGAGCATTTTTGATGCTTTTAGTAGTGTTGGTTGGTTGTACATCAAAATCATTTGACACGAAAGAAGCTATGCTGGAGTATCTCAGAGATCCTGAGAATCACTATCTCCAGCAAAAAAAAGTGAATGGTTATGAGTTTTCATTGCTCTATAAGCCTACTGATTTATTGGTGAATCAGGAATTGAGTGCCTCTGCCACAGAAGATGAAATTCGTCAGCTGCGAAGTAAGTACGGAGCATTTTTGTATTTCGCTTTGTCTATTAGTAAAAACGATCAAGAACTGTTAAGTACGACCCCGAAAAACAGGCAGGAGTTTGGTGCTATGGTCAATCGTTTAGCTTTCGGAATGGGGAGTAAAGTACACTTACTAACTTCTAAAAAGGACACGATTCCTCTTTTGGATTACGTATATCCCAGAATGTATGGGATGAGCAGAAGTACGTCCATGCTTTTTGTGTACCCTAGAGACAAAAAGATAAAGGATTCAGAGTCGCTTACGATTACTATTGGTGATTTAGGGACCTATACGGGGGAAGTGAAATTTAAGATTGCTACAAAAACTATTAAAAACGAACCTACAATAACTTTTCAATAACAAACAGCCCAGTTTTGCTGGGGGTTGAATTTGTACGATTATGATTAAGAACAAACAAGCTAGAAAAACAATTGCTGTTTTTCTATTACTGAACTTTTTAAGTTCTATGTTTCCGTACTCGGTTTTGTACGCGAACAACAACGGGCCCAATGCGCCGGAGGCATCTGGTTTTGAGCCTGTAAATGCAACAGATATGGTGAATTTGTCATCAGGAGATATGGCATATGTATTACCGTTATTAGAGGTTGATGGATTTCCCGTCAGTTTATCGTATCACGCTGGAGTTCCCATGGAAATGGATGCCTCATGGGTAGGGTTAGGATGGAATATCAATACGGGTGCGATATCCCGAGGAGTAGTATCAACACCAGATGATTGGAAGATGGGTAGAAGTATGAAATTTACCTATTATTACTATGAAGCTGAAACCTACACTATTAATGTGGGAGTGGGATTTGGAAAGGCAGCAGGAGTTGGTGTGGGATTGTCTTGGGGATCCAACAAGTCCCTGTCAGGATCGGTATCAGCCTCAATAGGTCCTATTTCTGCGTCTATAGATACCGATGGAAATTACAGTGTAGGATTGAACTCTAATGTTATCGGAGAAAGTCTTGGGTTTAAGGATGTTTTTGGAAAGCCTGAGTCAGGCGGGAAAGGTACATCTTTTGGAGGAAGTTTATCGGTAAGCGGAAATACCAGTGGCGGAGGATTAACGGCAGGAGCTTCTGCAGGGATTACTTCGAATGGATTAACCGCAGGTATGGGAGTTTCCATTTCGAATAGTGGTGTTGGCGTTGGCTATTCTATCGGAAAAGGCAATTCTAATACAGGTACTAGTAAGAGGAGTTCTGGTATGGGAGGAAGTATTGGAAGTTTTAGTGCAGGAGATTTAAGCATCGCTTCAAGTGGATTTTATTTGCCAATTACTATCGGTATTTTCAGCTTTGGTTTTGGCTATCAAAAACAGAAAATATCGTATAAGAAAGGTTTAAATAGATACGGTTTTGGTAGTTTGTATCAGAGTAAGGATGCTCAGTTTGATGTGTTTGAAACCAATTTAGGAGAGTCAAGAGATAATAACAATTACTACGGTCAATTATTGGATCATCAAAGAAGGAATTTTTATGGAGATATTTATGATCAAGAGTTACCCAGATCAGAATTAGAGTTTATTAAAGACTACCGTACAGCAGTAGAAAAAGTAAACTTTACGTTTGCAGGCTACGATAACTATGGAGTGAATGCTAGTGGAATTACGGGAAGTTTGGCCCCTGTAGTAGCTGAAAACAATGTGTTAATTGGTGAAGGGTTTGAAGGAGCCAATTCAGAAAGAGATACTCATAGAACCAAAATGAAGGTTTTTTATCACAATGCAGTGGTTGGAGGAAATTCCACCTTAGCAGCTTCAAAGGCCATTGATAAAGGAAATTTAAATTTTGCATTTAAAGGACATATCTCCAATATTGTGAATACTTCGGGTTACCTAAATAATCCTTCAAAGACACATGGATTAACATTAGCAGATTTTGCAGCAAAAGGAAGTACCTTAAATGAAAAACTTAAAACGGGAAGTTTTGTTGAGGTTTTTACAAACAAACAGTTAGATCAAAGTTCAAATGGACTATTATTAACTACAAAATTGTACAATAAGGGACAAGCGGTTTTAAAAAGAACTGCGGATTTAGGGTATGAGCCCAATGGTATTGGCGGATATAAGATTACAGCTCCGGATGGTAAGACATATCACTTTGCCCAACCAGTATATCAATATGAAAAAATAGAACACAGTTATATTAATGTTGGTGAAGACGCAATTAATCCAAGTAGTTTAAACTCTACAGCAAAAAGAAGTGCAACGCCTTATGCAACGCATTGGTTATTAACAGCGATTACCGGACCTGATTTTATAGATAATGGGAACAATTTTCCTGATAGAGGTGACTTAGGGTATTGGGTGCGACTAGATCATGGTCAATGGTCAAATGCCTATGCTTGGAGAACGCCATATGCTGGTACGGGATTACCAGATTTGACTAACCAAGTAAATAGTATTACGGTTCCGAGAAAGTACCGTTCATATGCTACCCACAAGGAAGAGAATATTGATAAGGCGGACGCAGGTCATTTTATGCAAGGAAGAAAAGATTTGTATTATTTGGATAAAATTGTGACGAGAAATCAAATCGCTTATTTTGTTAAAGACCTCAGAAAAGATGGATTAGGGACAGATTTAGATTACGTATTTACAGATGCCGAAAACGATAAAGTCCGTCAAGAGATATTACCCATGCTGAATACTGGGATTTTAGGATTTTTTATGAAGCAAGGAGATTTAGATAAAATTAAGATTGATCACAATGTAAAAGGAACATTTGCGAATGAAACGGTCTATGGACAGGAAAGAGCCAAGTATGAAAAGGAATACTTACTAAAATTAAATCAGATAATCATTGCTAAAAATACAGGAGACAATGGTATTAAAGAAGATACGGGGACTAGCTTAGCTGGTATTTCACCTCGATCTTTATCAGGAGATAGGTACCGTCATTTGGGGTATTTTAATAGGTTTTTGCCTGTGGCAAGTCAAACTCATAGTTTACATCAGGTAAAAAATGTATTAGATGTTAATGATGTGAAAAATTACGATTACAGCAAGGCACTGAAAGTAATAAAATTTGAGCATGATTATTCCTTAGCAAAGAACAGTCCTAATTCATCAGCCACCACAAAAGGAAGGTTGACCCTAAACAAATTGAAATTTTACGGACGAGGCACTGTCGCTGGGGCCAAGGAGAATCAACTTTTTGATTATATGCCTCCTTATGAATTTTCGTATAAAGTAAAAAATGACAGTAAAAATAAGGAAGTTGTATTTTCTAGGAATGACATTCCTAGCAGTACAAATGAAGAGCTTAAAAGAAATAAGATTGATAGTTGGGGATTCATTGAAGGGACTGATATCGATGGTAATACTTTGGCCGACACTTGGAGTTTAAATAAGATCAAAACCCCTGAAGGGAGTGAAATAGCTATTGATTACGAGGAAGATGATTTCTATGTTGAAGCTTTCTCGAGAAGGTATTGGGATAACAATCTGAAGTTTCTAGTGAAAAAACAAGCTGGCAGTGACGACTTGATTTTAGAGGTCTATAATGACAATAATAAAGAACAAATCGATTTCACCCACTATTTCAGAAAGAATGAAATGGCCTTTCTCGATTTCTGGATGTCCTTGGGAGACCGTCCGTGGCTCCTGAGTTGTTATTGCTCTCATTCTACTGTGGTTAACTTGGATATTAAAGCTAATGAATTTGAGGTAGTGGATGTATTACCTAACAAGGTGTCTTTAAAAATAGACAAAAGTAAATACAGGTACTGGCATTGGAATCCGGGAGCAACATCGTTTCGAAAAATTGTAAATGTACCAAGTTTTATTTCCAAAGCTCACGAACTATCTGGTTTTTCTCAATACAAACATCAAAAAGTTGATTTACCAAGAGGAACCCAAGTTGCATTGGGCGCTAAAGATGAAGCTAAATTTAGTTTATTGTTTAAGCTTCTTGCCAACAGAGCACCTCAAGGTAAAAGTGGTGGAGGACTAAAAGTAACAAAGATTACAGTGAAAGATGATGCAGGAGCCAAATTTGAGACGACTTATGATTATAGAAAACCAGATAAGAAAAATGGTGGATTCTTAAATCAATCCTCTGGAATTACTTCGTTCTTTCCGGTTTATGGAACCACTTTTGTACCGTATCAAAACGAGTTGCCAGGTCCTGGTGTTATGTATGAATGGGTAACGATGAAAGCTAGAGGGTATGATGCTTCAGGGAAGGAATTACCTGCGGAAAGCACTCGTTACCATTACTATACTTTGCAACCGAATTTTGCCATTTTTGATCCGAATTTCACAATGACTGACAATGATGGAGAAGTGCTGTTTAAAGCTACTGTAAAAAATGCAGCCATTGACAAGGCGGGCGTAAAAGCTAAAGATATTCACTTAGAAAAAAATCTCGGTAAAATTGGTCAGTTAATTTCTATCGAAAAGTTTAACTCGAAAGGACATTTAATGAATAAAACAACCAATAGCTACATCCAAAAACAAGGTCAACTCAAAGAAGTGTTTACCTCAATGAAGTCAATATACAAGTATCATTACAATAAGGATAACGAGTTTGTTGATATACAGTTAAAGGGAAGAGCTTTATCTAAGTCTTCGAAGACAGAAAAAGAGCAAGTGTTGAACAAAATTACAACAATTACTCCGTATGGATCATCTAGTATTTCCTATTCGAACCCAGATCCTTATCTAGGAAGTTTTAGAACTACTGTGAAAAAAATGGCTGATGGAACGGAGGTTAAAGAAACAAAAGTGCCTGCCTATAGTGTTTATCATCAAATGGGGTCTAAATCTGTAAATCTCGCAAACAAAAATATGCTCACTCAGGAGGCCATGCATACAACGGCAGTCAAAGTAAAGGAAGGAGAATCGTCGACGTGGAGAACAACCCAAGCTAAGGTAACTACTTGGAATAAGGATTGGACGTACAGAGATGAAAATGGAGTAGAATCTCGTCCGAGTTCTTCGAGTGCTCAAATTTGGAGAAAGCATAAAAACTACATCTGGAAAGGTAGCTTAGATGCTCTTGGAACCTACGGAAGAGAACTGAGCAGTGTCGATTTTAGCTGGGGATTAGGTCAGCCTCAATCGAATAAGGAATGGCAAAGTGTTTCTGAAATAACGAGGTATACCCCTTATTCCTTACCTGTTGAAACAAAGGATATCAACGGTAATTACGCTTCGACCAAAATGGCTGCTAATTTTAGCGATGTTATAGCTACTGGGAATGCAAAGCAAACGGAATTGTATTATTCTGGGTTGGAGTATACTTCGGGGAATGCTATACTGAAATCAGAGGATGAGTTTACTTTTGAAAATACATCTGTTACAACAACGAGTCATACCGGAAAGAAGGCTGCTGTTGTGACTGCCAACTCGAAGGCGTTTAAGCTTCAATTTGATACACGTGACAATTCAGTTTTGACCGGTAAAAAGATGCGTCCTGGTACTTATAAAGTGTCTCATTGGTTGTTCACACCGAGTACTTCTGGAAGTGGAGCAACGGCCAATAAAACAACAGTGCGTTTAAAATTTGGAACTCAATTTATTTTACCTACTACTACCGTAAAGGCAGGAGACTGGACATTAATGAATTACGCAGTTAACGTGCCTGATAATTCAACATTAACCATGTATTTGACCAATGAAGGATTGAGTACCTCTGGAATAGTCGATGATTTTAGAGTGCATCCTATTGCATCTACGATGAACGCTTATGTCTATGACAAGGTAACGAATGAATTGCGTTATATTTTAAATGAAAACAATCTGGCTTCGGAGTTTCGTTATGATGGGGCAGGAAGGTTGTGTAAAGCCTATACAGAAGTTGTTGATCAAGGATCTAATAAAGGTGGATTTAAATTGGTTAGCACATATAGGTATAATTATAAAAATCAAACAAATAACGCTGCTAATTGCGGGTGTTGTAATGATTAAAAGCATATGAAAAAGCAACTAATACATCAAATCTTTGTATTCCTATTAATTTTAGTAGGAATACAAGGTTACGGGCAAACCGTAACAAAATCACGTACGCTCAATAAACCAATCACTGTGAGTACAACAGTTGAAGCAACAGAAGAAATATCGATGTTGCCAGGCTTTTATGTGAATGGTTCAAGAACGCCTTTTATGGCGAGAATTGTTAAGAGTTCTGAAGGAAGCATTGTAAAAGGGAGCCCCTATAACGGTAATGAGTATCTGAATTGGGTGGCGAGTACATCATATGATTTTTCTGGAAACATGACCTCGTCTGGTGTTTCTTATTTTAATAGTTTAGGGAAGAGTACACAAAGTCATGCCTTAGATATAAAAACAGGACAAATTTGGGTCAATGAGACTCGATATGACGCTTTTGATAGGCCTGTGTTTTCGACCTTGTCAGCCCCTGTAGGAACAGCGTATGGCTACAAGGGAAATTTTGTACAAACGAACTCAGGGAGTGTTGTGTCCAAAGCTGATATTGAAAATATAAAAGACAATGCGGCTGTTTCAATTATAGGAAAACAGGAAAATACTTTAGGTTGGTATTACAGTGATAGAAACACAAGGGAGCCTTATCAAGATATTACTGATTATCCATTTTCAAAAGCTATTTATAGTTCCTTGACCCCAGGTTCGGTATTAAAAGTTTTGGGAGGAAATAAGGTGAAGAAAACAGCATCGGCTTCTCCTGAATGGATTCAGTCGTACAGTTTTAGAATGCCAATGACTCAAGAGGTATTTTATGAATTTGGAAAAGAGTATTTTCCAGAACGTCCTGTAGCTGCAAACCCGCTTCCTACAGGAAAACCTTATCGTGACCCAACTAATAGTAATACGAGTTATAGATATACCTTACAAAAGGCTTGTTCGGAACGAGAAGCGGAATATTTCGGTATTGATCGTGGTATAGTATTGGAGGTAGGTAAGGTGTATTATATGTCCGTTCCTAAAAGGGTATCTTCTACATTTCCCTATTATAAGGCTGAAAAAGGGTATTTCCGAGTATTGAGTCAGGAAGGCGAGGATACTAGTGAAGTAGAAAGTGGTGGAGGTACGTCAGGAAACCTCGATTTTACTAAAATTAAACCTAAGGCAACAGTATTGGATTATGACTATGCCTATGAATGTCCTTTAGGTAGGCCTTTCTATATTAAAGGAGAAAAAACAGTGGTAAGAGATGTGCACGGTGTTGAATCAGTGGTGTTCAAAGACGGGAACGGTAATGTAATTGCGGCCGCTCGCAGTGGTAATGAAGACGATCCTAATCGAGCAAAAAGACCAGTAATTTCAGCTGTTGGAAAACAAGGTTTTGTAGACTTTCACATTCCGGTAGGTTGTGGAGGTAAAGTATCGATTATCGGACTGACAGGAAAGAGTGTCAGTTATAAAATTTATGATCTTATTACAGAAGCGGTGGTTGTTGCAGGTACTAGTAGAAGTATTAATTTAGCATCCGGAATGTACCGATTGTCCTTAGAGGGGCAGGTTAGTTACAATCCGTTATTCCCCTATGCGACATTTACTGGGGCAAACAAAGAAAACTTGGCACTGTTAGACCCTAAAAATACACTGGCAATAGCGTACCATGTAAACTATTATGATTATTCGTTAAATTATTACGACAAGGCAAATAGGTTGATTAAATCAACCCAACCCTTGAGTAAAAATCTTGCAACTACTTTCAACTACAATAGTTTAGGGCAGTTGTTAAGTACTTCAAGTCCTGATGAGGGGGAATCGCAGTTTAAATATCGCAAAGATGGGCAAATCCGTTTTTCTCAAAATTCAAAACAAAAAGCGAATAACGAATTTTCTTATACAAATTACGACGTTTTGGGACGTCCTGTTGAAAGTGGGGTAGCCTCCGGTGATTTCAATAGTTTAAATCCGGATGTGTTATCTTTTGCAGGGAGCCGAAAAGAACAAAATTTTACAGTTTATGATAAGGCAGATCCTGAATTGAAAACTATTTTAAGTTCGGCTGAGTACGGATTGAATGCAGAAAAGTATAAACAAACATTCGTAGCTGGAAGTGTCTCGAAAACTTATACGCAAAACCCGAACACTTCGACAACCTGGTACGGGTATGATATTTACGGTAGAGTAAAATGGATGATTCAGAAAATAGCAGGGCTTCCGAGGGTGAAAAGTATTGATTATGAGTATGATTTTGCCAAGGGACAGGTAACAAAGGTTACCTATCAAAAATACCACAAACCACAACGTGATGTAATTTCAGAATATTTTGAACATCAATATACCTATGATGTCACGGGGCAATTAGTCAAAGTAGCTACTTCAACTGATGGAATAAAATACACGGAGCAAGCGAAGTACCACTATTATGAAACAGGAGCTTTAAAGCGCGTTGAAGTAGCTGAAAATGTTCAGGGAATTGATTATATTTACAACATGAATGGTCAGCTAAAAGCAATCAACCACCCATCGCGTGACAGTAATTTAGATCCAGGGAAAGATGGATTGAATGGGATGCCTAAGGATTTGTTTGGTTTTGCAATAGATTACTATAACGGTGATTATTTGCGAGGGAATACCCCAACGCCGGTTACCAGTACTAGCGATTTTTATGGAAAGAATCAATTTAACGGAAACATCAAGGCTACGCGTTGGTCATCGCAGTTGATAGCAAACGGAAGTCAGGCAGCTCAGGTATTTTCGTACAATAAGAATAATTGGCTTCTAGAAGCGAATTTTGGTTCGGCTAGTAATTCAGGTGCAATTACGGCGAACATAAATCAAGAATACAGAGTCTATGGTTTGAGTTATGACGCTAATGGAAATCTAAAAACCTTGAATAGAAATATGCAAGGAGCAAAGAATTCCAATGCTATGGATCGCTTGAGTTATAAGTATTATAACGGGGTTTCCAATAGGTTGGAATATGTAGACGACGTGAAGTACGCGGGTGTAGGAGATATAAAAGATCAGAATTCAGGGAATTACGTTTATAATAGTATTGGTCAACTGATAGAAAATAAGGCTGATGGTGTAAAGTACGAATACACAGCCTCTGGTTTAGTCAGTAAGGTATTTGCCCAGAACAAGTTAAAAGTTGTTTTTTTCTATAATGACCGCGGCCATCGTGTAAAGAAGATCAGCTACAATACGAATACTGGAGCTATTGAAAAGCAAACAGTATATGTAATGGATGCCAGTGGTTCGAGTATGGCAATAATTACTCCAGCAATTGGAATAGTAACAAAAGAACGCGTAGAGCAGCCGATATACGGGGCTTCTCGATTAGGCGTGTATTTTCCACAAAACGGCAGTTCAGTATACCAGTTGTCGGATCACTTAGGCAATGTGAGGGCAACGGTACTAAAAGCGAAAGATGGCTCAGTACTCACTGCAGAATCCAGTGCAACAGATTACTACCCCTTTGGTATGCCAATGCCTAACCGCCAGATTATAAACGGAGAACCATATCGTTATTCTTATCAAGGACAAGAAAAAGACCCTGAAACTGGTAAAGAAGCATTTCAACTTCGATTATGGGATGGAAGAATTGGAAGGTGGTTGAGTCCTGACCCAATGGGTATACATCATACACCTTATCAGGGGATGGCAAATAACCCAATAATATTTGTAGACCCAGACGGAGGCTATCCAACCCCTTATGAAGCAGCTGTTTTAGCGGCTCATGTATATGGAGGCACTAATATAAGTTTAGTTGGGGGGTGGAAGTTGTCTAAAAAAATAGATTTTAATAGAAATAGTAAATCTGGATTAAAAGGTAATTTATATGAGAGAAAATTAAAAAATGGGAGAACAGAATATGCTTATGTGTTTGCTGGAACAGAAGACGGTGATGATTGGGATGATAATATTAAGCAAGCATTAGGAAACTCAGAGCAATATTCGCAAGCTATGGAAGTATCAAATGCTTTATCTGTTTTTTATAAACAGAAAGAGTTAACTTTTGTAGGACACTCATTGGGAGGTGGTTTAGCAAATTATTCTTCATTAGCTACAAATAGATCCTCTATAACTTTTAATCCAGCATGGGTGTCTAAAGCTTCTGTAAAAAAAATAAATAAAGCCGGAAATCGTGCAGGGATTCAAAGAAATAACTACATTCATGAAAGTGATCCTCTTCATATTTTCCAAAATGCTTCTCCTGCAGTAGATTTATTGTTCAAAAAAATAGGAAATGATCATTTTGTAAATGGAGGCTGGTTTTCTAATATCATAACAGGTCATTTTATAGGCACTATGATAAATAGGCTAGAGAAAAATGGGAATAACTATACGAAAATTCCTTATAAAGAGGTTATGGGGCGTCGTCCAAGTCATTATTAAACATTCTAAATTATGATATTAAGAGTTATTTCTTGTTTAGTGATTATTACTTTATATTCTTGTAAATATGAAAAACCAGCATTTCGGTACTCTAATTACAACAATACTCCAGTAGAAAATATTGTAAAGGCAATAAAAAAAGAAGAAATATCAACTATAAGGAGAGAAGTAAAAAAAGGAGTCAATATAAATTTTAAAGATAAGAAGTATGACTTACCTCTTTTATCATTGGCCATTATTAAAGATAAAAAGAAATCTTTTTTAGAACTTTTAAAGTTAAAAGCTAACCCTAATGTTCAAGATAAAGATTGTGAACCACCTTTGATATTAGCCATAAGATATAATCAAGATTGCAATTTATTTTACATTAAAAATCTCCTAAAGTATGGGGCAAACGTTACTCCTGAACTTTTCAAAAGATGTAATTATTTTACTCATGACCCAATTATAGAAACAATTCTTCATTACAATGATGAGAATAGAATAAAGTGTGGTATAAGTATTTTGAATTTACTTATAGAAAAAACAAATAGTGCGAGGGTGTTGTTAAGTTACAATAATTCAAGTGATTATAGGGCTGGTGTGGTCTTTAACTGTCTTTCAACAAATAATCTTTATGCTTTAAAATATTTGATAGTTGATTTAGGTTATAGTTTTCCTGATAAAATATTTATTGATGGTACAGTACTATTAAATCATCATGGTTTTTATACTTTAGAATATATTTTGAATAATAAACAATTTGTATTCGAGAACTCTAAGAAAAAAGAGCAAACAAAAAATGAAATATTAAATTTTCTAAAAAAAAATAAGGCAGTGTAGTAAATCGTATTTGGCACTCTCTATTTAAAACCACGACAAAAGGGGACTAACATTGAAATATTTAGTCACAACAAGGGGTTGGTCAAGTGTTGATTTCTCAGTATTATAAAATACTATAGGGGTATTCATTTTTTGAATATCCCTATTTTTCTTAAGAAGCAATAAGATCTGTAAGGTTATCTTTTTCTTAGCCATAGTCATGTCAATAAGTTTTATTTCGTTATTATTTTCATCCTTACTCGTTTGTAACGAGTACTGTTAACGATATGAATAAAAATATGCTGAGAAGTACAGTTTGTTATGTTTAATGTGTCAGTAAGTCAACAGCTCGTGCACTAATAACTAATAAGAAATAGCAACCTCCACACCAATGTTTTCGTCCCTGGTATGAGTACTTCCTTCAAACAGCAAAAAATATAAAAACTACTTTACATTAAATTGTGAGGTAGTTTTTTTATGTAGTTTGCAGGCAAAAACAAGCTGAAAATCCGTATTTTTGAGTTGCTATGAAACTTGATATGCCCGCACACCATTCTAGAAAATTTGAAAGATGTTTTTGTTCTTATCAAAGGCCCAATAGGTTGTTTTTTACTAAGAAAATACATAAATGCACTTACCAAGAATGTGAAAAAGTTAAAGAAACTGGAAAGGAAGCGTTTCAATTACGTTTATGGGATGCTCGAATTGGGAGGTGGTTAAGCCCTGATCCAGCTGGTAAAGGAGACTCTCCTTACACAGGTATGTATAATAATCCTCTGAAATATATAGATCCAGATGGAGCAGATACATTGAATGTATATAGGTCTAAATTATTAAGCTTAAGAGGTGTTAAAGATAGTTATGGTACTACAACTACATACGGTGCCTATAGATTAAATTTTACGATAATTAAAAATGGTAAAAGATTTAAGCAAAAATTAGTTTTGTATATGTATACTAATCACGACTACGAAAATTTAGGATTGAACGGGTTAAATCATAAGAAAGTTTTTAAAGCTCGTTTTAAACAAATGGGTGATCATGAAAACGAAAAAGGATGGGAGAAGACAATTAATATTATGAACTTGATCAATAACCCTGAAAACTCTTTTATTTACTTACACCCTGGAGACCCTCTCTGGAATTCGGGATGTAAAGCAGTATGCCGAGAAGATAATGTGCCTTTTGGACCAGGTAAATATGATGAAACGTTTAAAGCTACTCAAGAAGGTTTGCAAGATATTAGAAACTTATATAACACTACAGATAGACAGGGGTTCTTTTTTAATTCTGGATTTAATATGCCCGTAAGTCCAATTCCGAAACCATCTTCTCAAGCTATTAGAAAGGGATGGGTTAGTTTTGAGGCGACTCCTACATTATCATTTCCAAAAGATTAGTAATATGAAGAAAAAATTGGTTTTAATTTTTTGTTTTTCATTCGGTAATTTGTTAGGTCAGAATAAAATTGATTTTGATAAGCATATTGAATCCATAGAAAAAGAAGTTTTTATTTCAGAAATTTTGAAAGGTGAGAAAAATGTGAATAAAAGAAGTGTTGACTATGCTTTGCAATACCTTAGAAAAAATGGAATAAAAAAAAAATATATAACGGATAGAAGACTTTTAAGAAAAATAGATTTAATTGAATGTAAAGATTCGTCACATATTTATTTTTCTGAGAAATTAGATGTTAATTTAAATATAGATGTAAAAATCTATTTTAAAAAGCTCGATTCAGAAGAGCAGAGCTCAATAGGTGATAAGCAGGATACCTTATACTATGGACTTCCGGTGTTAGCAATAGATTGTATAAAAATTGAATTTAATGGAAAAAGTATTAAAATTCCAAAAATAGTATATAAGAAATTTTTTGAAGTTTCGCAATGTAAGAGTGTTTTGTTTTATCAACCTATTGAAGTTTATAGTTCTAATGATGGAGAATATATATTTATTTATATACGAGGAGGAAGTGCAGCGGGTTCTTATTTCGCTAAACTTATTTTCAATCAAAAAAGTTATATTACGGAAATAGTGGCGTCTTATAGAAATCTTCGCGAATGGGGGGCATTCAGAAATAGAAACTTTTTAGGTTTTTAATATTACCTCCGATATCGTAAGAATGAGCGAAAAAGAGTAGTGCTACCGCACGAATCCTTTCGTGTGGCGAGTAGGAGTATGCAAAACAATAATAAATATCAAAGCTACCTTACATTCATTTGTGAGGTAGTTTTTTTATGCAGTTTACAGGCAAAAACAAGCTAAAAATCCCTGAAAATTCGTATTTTTAAGCTGCTATGAAAATTGCTATGCCCGCACAAAATTTTAGAAAATTTGGAAGATGTTTCTATTCTTATCAAAAACCAAATAGGTTCTTTTTTACTAAGAAAATAGATAAATGCACTTACCAAGTACGTGAAAAAGACCCTGAAACAGGGAAGGAAGCTTTTCAGTTACGATTATGGGATGCTAGGATTGGTAGGTGCTTGACTACTGACCCGTATGGGCAATTTTCTTCACCTTATTTAGGAATGGGGAATAATCCAATGAATGGTGTTGACCCTGATGGAGGACTATTTTTAGTTGATGATTGGTTGATAGGTGGTTTTAAAGGATTGTTTAATGGAGAAGGGTTTTTGAAAAGTGCAAACAGACATTTCAATAATTCTGCAAAAATATGGGGTGGGTTATTTACTTCGGATAAAAACAAAAGTACCATTGGACAAATAGGAAAGGTGGTTTCTAGAAATACATATCAACTACCTCAAACTGTTGTAGGTTTTTTATCATCACATTTAACTAATATGTTTGATAGGGTTGACAATGTTGGTTATGCTGCTGGTGCAACTGTCCTTAGTGTAGGTAAATCAAGTGATACACCATATGGGTATTGGGGAGTTACATTAGGAACTTACATTTTAGGTAGTACTGGAGATATTGCTGCCGATAGAAATAATAGTTTGTTTAGACACGAATATGGTCATTATATTCAAAGTCAGAAGTTAGGATGGGCGTATTTTCCAGTCATAGGAATACCTAGTGCTTTAAATGAAATGGGGGTGTTTGGGGGTGAGGAAATTGACGGGTTCTATATTGAAACATGGGCAGATAAACTTTCAGATGAATATTTTGGTAATTCTAATAGTACTTCGTCTATTGAGTTTCAATTAATAGAGAATAGTAAAATGTTTAAAATGAATATTCCAACTATTCGTCCATTATCATCTGAAATTAGAAAATCAAGAGCTAAAAAAAATATGCACCTAAAGATGCATACGAATTTTAAATATTAATATATGACTTTGCTGGATTCAAGGAGTTTTTTTTACGGAGGATTTATCTTATTGTTTTTTTTTATTTCATGCAGCAGGGGTACTTCTGTCATTATAAGAAATTATAATAATTATGCCATAACAATAAATATTTCATTAAACTTTAAGAATGAAAAAATCACAAAAAAGTTAGTTTCATTAATAACAGATAGAATTATAGAAAATGAAGATTTTGATGTTGAAAAATTATTTTTTTTACAAGAGTATAGCCATAAAAATAAAAATATCAGTATTAAAATACCTCCTAAATCAACTATCTTTTTGAACAGTAAAAGAATCTTAACTTCAATAAAATTTAGATATGATGATAAAGTTTTTGAAGAAATTGTTAAAGGGAGTTTTTGTATGGAAGGATCTAAAACTTATTATTATAATTTGATGCCCTCCGTCCCAGATGCCGCGAGAATGAGCGATAAAGAGTGAGGCTACCCCTGATGCCGCAAGAATGAGCGATAAAGACTAGTGCTACCACATGAATCTTTTCGTGTGGCGAGTACGAGTAAGAAAACAATAAATATAAAGCTACTTTACATTAATTTGTGAGGTAGTTTTTTTACGCAGTTCGTAGAAAAAAACAGGTCAAGTTTCTTTAAAAATCCGTATTTTTGAGTTGCTATGAAACTTGCTATGCCCGCACACCATTTTAAAAAATTTGAAAGATGTTTCTATTCTTATCAAAGGCCCAATAGGTTGTTTTTTACTAAGAAAATAGATAAATGCACTTACCAAGAACGTGAAAAAGACCCTGA
>NZ_CAZEQT010000006.1:786095-789246 GCF_964514025.1 Tenacibaculum litopenaei | reverse complement strand
AGGGAAGGAAGCTTTTCAGTTACGATTATGGGATGCTCGAATTGGGAGGTGGTTGACTACGGATCCTTATGGGTAGCATGCTTTTCCTTGTATGGGGATGAGTAACAATCCTACTTTACATTATGACCCTGACGGCGGATGCGATCAACCTGATTCTAGTTGTGGATGGTGGAAAAGACGTTTTTACTCTAGTACCCAAATAGGTGCTTGGGAAACTTGGCAATCAATGGGAACAACAGGTTCTCAAGAAAAACTGAATAATGTTACTATAACTGGTATTCCTAGAACAATATTGGTAAGTAGAGCAATGGAAATGGAAACAGAGAGGTTGTTTCATAGATAGTTAAGTAATGATATGGGTATTCAAAATGTTTATGAAGATTATGATACTAGGTTTGAAGCTTTTGCTAGTTTTTTTAAATTTGTGTCTCCGAATGCCCCAAATATTCCTAGATTTGTATAAGGAACATCGAGGTCAGCATCTCAAGCTAGTACAGCAGTAGATGATTATGTAAAGTTATTCCAGCCAATTAGCGAATTTGATGTTACTACAACTCTTTACAGGGGGCTTTCAGGAAGAGAAGCTACTAAATCGGCAATTTTGACGGATAATGCAACTGTAGCGGCTACATATGTTAAGAATGGTATGAGTGTACACAGTTATAAAGTAACCCGTTTTGCTTTGTTTAAATTAGAACAACTAGGAAAGCTAACACATTATACAGGAAAACACAAAGTAACAGGTCTTACAAATACTGAATATGTATTTCCTTCTAAAGATTTGGTGAAAGCAATAAATAAAATAGGCCCCCTTTTAAATAAGAAAAATGAAATATTGTTGTCAAAAATTTCAAGTATCTCACCAAGCCCAAAAAAATATGGGGTTAAATATTAGGGTAATTAAATTGACCAAGCAATATATAAATGAAAGTGAGAGAAGAGGTTTTCCTATTAAAAAAAATGAATTGTATAGTTTTATTATTACAGAAAATTATGAAGAAAAGTTGACAAATAAAGGTCAGTCTACTTTTATTAACTATTGTCCTTATTGTGGAAAGAAACTTAATAAATATTATTCAAAAGATGATTTTATCAATGAAACTAATCATGATTGGTAAAGAAATAGCTCCGCACCTTGACATTTAGCGTTAGCGTAATGGCAAGAAATAAATGGAATTTTAAAAAGAAACGATAGTTTAATAAGCCATTTGCAATGGCAAAACGAGAAGTATATTAAAGAGCTACTTTACATTAAGTTGTAAGGTGGTTTTTTGTTTATACATAGAAGGAAGTATACAAAAGAAAACAGTTGCCATTTTACTACACTTTTTGGCAATTCGCCCTTTAAGTTATCTATTTTTAAAATCTAAACTATAAGGGTTTTTCCCGCTCTCGCTAGTTTGTAACTAGTAGCGTTCACGAGTAAGCGTGGTTGTATAATATTAAAGAACTACATTACATTAATTTGTGAGGTAGTTTTTTTACGTAGTTCGTAGAAAAAAACAGGTCAAGTTTCTTTAAAAAACCGTATTTTTGAGTTGCTATGAAAATTGCTATGCCCGCACACTATTTTAGAAAATTTGAGAGATGTTTCTATTCTTATCAAAGGCCCAATAGGTTGTTTTTTACTAAGAAAATAGATAAATGCACTTACCAAGAACGTGAAAAAGACCCTGAAACTGGTAAAGAAGCGTTTCAATTACGTTTATGGGATGCCAGAATTGGAAGGTGGTTGACTACTGACCCTTATGGACAGTTCAAAAGTCCATATATGGCTATGGGAAATAATCCAATAAATTTTATAGATCCAGATGGAGGTTTTTGCTATGATGCCCAAGGAAATCAAATTCCTTGCCCTGATGGTTATTGTCAGTATGAGGGAGCAACTATGGAGCATATGAATTTTTTGGAAGAAGCTGTTGTTACCTTTAGTAATAAGCAAAAAATAATAGACAGTGGAGATATTTATTTTGAGTTCACAGGTGATAAAGTAAACAACAAATTAAGAGTAGATGGTCAATTTAAGATGATGATGGGAGGAGAAGAGTTATTGAGTTGGTCTGCTAGATCAGGTTCGACTAGTTTATATCCAACTCCAAACTGTGAATGGGAGTTAAGTAATTTTCATTATAGAGATGGAGAACGAGCAAACACTCAGCATAAAAAAACTTCCTCGCAGTATTATTGGAAGAATAGTGCGATGACTAGCGCAGATGGTATTGGGTTTAGTGTTAATATAACACTAGAGCCAAAATATGGTAGGAAATATTTAAGAGTACATCCAGATGGGAATTTACCTGGGACAAGAGGTTGTATTGGAATAACATGTACAGGTGAAGACTTGCAGATTTTAGAAAATCACCTGAAATTTCATACATCTGGATCGAGTAGGGCTTATTTTTTTATGAATAATAGCTAAGATGGTAATCATCCGGAATTATGGACAAAATAAATTAATGAAATGAGAATTTTTTATTTTTTAATTTGTGTTTTGCTTATTTCTTGTCAAGCTAAAAAGTCAGATCCTTTAAAAAAAGATATTGGAAACAAGCAGATAAAACATAAACAGTTGAAAATCGATATTGATGTAAAAGATAAATTAAGCTTAAAAAAGAATAAGGTTATTTTATTTTATAAAAGCTTATTTAGTAGTGATACTATAAATATGAAAGAGTTTAACTACTTTTTTGGAGACTTTTATATAGGGGCTGAGAGATATTATAGAGAGAAGTTAGGGTATAATAAATCGAATTTTCAAGAGTTTAAATTATGTTTGGATGATTTATCTAGTTGTAGGTCAGTTATTTTTTTAGAAATTCTTAAAAGAAAGAAAGAGTTGTTATTTGAATATAGATTTGAAACTATTGAAAAATTGATAAACGAAAGTAAGTTAGTTGATGGAGCGATAATTTTAAATTTTCCAAATGGAAAACAGTTTAAATTTTATTTTAACGATAAATCATATTTTGAGAGTATAATTTTAGATACGGACATTGATTTTATGTCACCTTTTCAAGAATAGAGGCTATAAAACCCCTGCTAGCGCTCGTTTGTAACGAGTGCCGAGTAAGAGTAAGCAAAACAACAAAAAATATAAAACCCCGATAGCGCGGACTTGTAGTCCGTGCCCTCTAAGAGTAAGCAAATAATA
>NZ_CAZEQT010000006.1:333959-786090 GCF_964514025.1 Tenacibaculum litopenaei | reverse complement strand
AAAAACTACTTTACATTAGATTGTGAGGTAGTTTTTTTGTTTTAAGAAGAATAAGCTTTTTTAGCGTTAAAGTTTTGTAAAAGACAATCAAGAGTATAAAGTATACATTCCTTGTCTTTACCAGGTAAGTTATTTAAGTCTATCTAACATAATAGGGGCTTTAAATAAATCAGCGTCTTCATTCTCCCCGCATCTTGACATTTAGCGTTAGTGTAATGGCAAGTTTTAAAAGGAATTTAAATAAGAAACGAGCATATTATTAGCCATTTGTAATGGCAAAATGAGAAGTTATAAGAACTATCTTAATCTTGTAATTGAGGTAGTTTTTTTATGTGGTTTGCAGGAAGAAATAAGCTAAAAATCCCTGAAAATTCGTATTTTTGAGCTGCTATGAAAAGTTGCTATGCCCGCACAAAATTTTTGAAAAATTTGGAAGTTGTTTCTATTCTTATCAAAAACCAAACAGGTTCTTATTTACTAAGAAAATACATAAATGCACTTACCAAGTACGAAAAAAAGACCCAGAGACAGGGAAAGAAGCTTTTCAGTTACCATTATGGGATGCTAGATTGGTAGGTGGTTAATGACAGACCCTGCTGGGCAATACCATTCTCCTTATTTAGGGATGGGTAATAGTCCGGTTAATGGAATAGATTTTGACGGAGGAATTTTTGTGAGAGGCAAAAGGTATTACTGATACGCAATTCGAAAATTGGAAGAATAGAATGAAAAGTATAATAGGAGCAGCTAGATTTAATGATTTGGAAAAATCTAGTGTTCATATAATGGTGCATTTTACAAATGCCCCTATTATGGGAGGTAGTCTACAAGGTAAAACTACAACTGTTTTTGATTATCAAGGTAACGCGTTTTTTGATAATTTAAAAGTAAAAAGTGTACCTATTTTCCATTTCTTCGGGAATGGAAACAATCAAGGTATTGTTGATTTTACACAATTGAGATTCTATTCTAACGAACTTCAAGGTTCAACGATTAAGGTAAAAGGAAAGGAGATTGAAGTAGGTGGTTTTGAAGAAACTTTAAATAAGATAGAAGGCCAAGTTTCGGTAAGTAAAATTGAAATTTGGATTGATTTAACTAAAAATTTTTATACCAACTCACATGAAATTGGACATGCGTATTACTCTATTAAAAACCCTGAAAAAGCTTTTTTATGGAGTATGATAGCGAGTGGTTCAAATTGGTTTAATCAGTCTGGAGCAGGATATTTATTTAATAATCCTTCGGGAATTTCTGCACATAAATTTGAACAAATGACGCCAAGCAGTGATAGAAAAAAATCTTTGAAGCCAACACATTTTTAAAATTATGAGAGTATTTTTAGTTTTATTGTTTTTAGGAATCAATTATAATTATGGTCAGAGTAAAAAAATTGATTCCATAAATGTCAAAATTATAAATAAGAATATTTCAGCTTACAGGTTATATTACTCTAATTATATTGGGTGTCATAAGGAACCCGTTAGATTTTTAAATGAATATTTATTGAATGAAGGTCAAGAGTATGATTTAAAAATTTCTGAGTTAAAATTACCTTATCATACCATTAAAGGTATTACATTATTTAAGATTGAAAATAATTATTATCTACTAAAAAAGAAGAATAGAAAAACAAAAGTGGTTTTTTATGATAATATTTCATACGAGGAGATATTATCTAGAAGGATGTTAGTCGGTTTGGATTATAAAAATAACGAGCTAATTTTTTTTAGTGGTAATGTTTTTAAAACTTGTGTTTTAAATTTATTCGAACTAGATTTAAATGCACCTAATACTTTTACAAAGTATTTAAAAATAAAACTTTTTAATTATGATATTAATAATCTCTATTTTTTAAAAAAAAGAAGAAGATTTATATTTTTTAAAGCCTTTTCTAATAGTTTAAATGAAGATATTATGATAAAAATTAATAAGAAGGATTTTAACGATATTAGAGTCATGTGTAAAGAAAATAAATGGACGGAATTGGGATCTTATAAATGGAGATAATCCCAGATGCTGCGCGAAGGAGCGATAAAGATTAGTGCTAACGCACAAATCCTTTCGTGTGGCGAGTATGAGTAATAAACATTAAATAGAAAAGCTACTTTACATTAGTATGTAAGGTAGCTTTCGATACAGTTTTCACGAAAGGAAAAGCTAAGAATCCCTGAAGTTTGTATTTTTGAGTTGCTATGAAACTTGCTATGCCCGCACACTATTTTGGAAAATTTGAAAGATGTTTTTGTTCTTATCAAAAACTAAATAGGTTGTTTTTTGCTAAGAAAATAGATAAATGCACTTACCAAGTACGTGAAAAGGACCCTGAAACAGGGAAAGAAGCGTTTCAATTACGTTTATGGGATGCTAGGATTGGAAGGTGGTTGACTACCGATCCGAAAGGACAATCGGATATCAAGCCTTTAACAGGTGGAGGAGGAAAAACAATAAATGGTGTTACTTATAAATGGGAAATAAAATTGACTGGGCAAAAATGGAGTACATGGTGTTTATGGGAATAAGACAAAATATAAAGGACAAGATGTTTATTATTTTGATAAAGGCAAAAAGAAATAGAAGTTATGTTAGATGAACTTTATAATGACAACCAAAAAATAGGATTAAAAAAGTTTTTAGAAAAGTATATTATACATTTTGGAGAACAACAAAACGAAAATGTTTACCTATTAAATAATATCTACGATGACGATGGTTTAGAGGATAAAGAAAAGTCCTTTTTAGTAGATTTAAGAAATGATTTTAAAATCATTGATGTATGTGTTCAAAAGAAAATATTTGATGATTTTATCAATGTTATAATTGATGTTACTTATGGAAATGTTTTTCAATCTACGCAAACACCATTTATTTTAGATAGTTGTTTTTTTAGATTATTTTTCGACTTATCTAATGAAAAAGTAATTGATAAAGAGCCATACAATATTGAAACATATTACACTTCTGCATTTTCAGATGACTTAAATGAATCAGTTTAAAAGCTTCCAAACGGTAGCTTTTTGCTTTAAGAAGCCTAAGTTTTTTTGGTTTTGTGGTAGCTTATGGCCATATCTATAAGGTCATGTAATTTAGCTTTTTCTTAGCCATAGTCATGTCAATAAGTTTTAATTCAGTATTATTTTGATCTTTACTCGTTTGTAACCAGCACCGTTGGTAATATGAATAAAAATATACTGAGAAGTATAGCTTGTTAAGTTTAATGTGTCTGTAAGTCAACAGCCCGTGCACTAATGATTAATAAAAAATAGAAATCTCCACACCAATGTTTTCGTTCCTGGTATGAGTACTTCCTTCTAACAGTAATAAATATAACAGCTACTTTACATGAGGCTGTGAGGTAGTATTTTTTACGCAGTTCGTAGGAAAAAACAGGTCAAGTTTCTTTAAAAATCCGTATATTTGAGTCGCTGTGAAAAATTGCTATGCCCGCACACTATTTTAGAAAATTAGAAAGATATAAGGATGATCATAAATATGGTTATTCAGGATATGTTAGAGTGAATACAAGCACAGAATTAGATGTACTTGCAAGAGATGCTGTAATAGCTGTTCCGAGAAAATCTCGTCATTGGCAAACTCCAGCATGAAACACATTTTATAAGGCTAATTGGGTAGACGGTAAAATAATCATAAAACCAGTTATTGCCGCTATAGCAGTTATAAAATATTATCATGTGATAATGGTTGCAAAACAAGACAGTAAATATGTAATACCAAAGGTAGGTAATGTACAGCCACTTGGAAGTTTTAAGTATTAGAATGAAAAATTTAGTAGTATTATTTTTATTTATTTTGACTGTTTCTTGTTTTGAAAGTACAAAACAGACGATTGCTATTGCGAAAAAAGATGGTGCCATTAAATCCAGAGAGCAAAGTAAAGATGACGTTTCATTCGACTCAAAAAGTCTTAAAACCTTTTGGAAGGAATTTAAAGATAGTTTAAAGAATGGAAATACTGAATACGTTTCAGGAGTCATGAATTATCCTATACGCGGTATTTATCCTGTTATATTCAAGTATTCACATGATTGTGATACTATAAGCTATGACAAAAATTCAGAAAAGTTTATTAGCTTAAGTATTAGTAAAAAGAATTTTAATAAGTATTATGATTTTGTTTTTTCTGATGTTCTGAAAGAAATTATTTATCAAACTGACTATAGAGATTTAATTAAGAGAGGAACTAGGAATAATTGTCATGTTTCACAACGTTGCATTCCAAAAACCGAATTAATAGAGTAGATTAATTTGTATTGAATTTCGGGAGTACGGTGGAAGATTTCGGGTTCTAATTCGTACCACTTTTTCAATGCTTCAAATGGCGTGTTTAGCTTCAATTCTCTCCTAAGCCCTCCATGACTTCGACGGGTGTTATATACCTTAAAAAACTTTGTTAGGTGGTCGTCGAGGTGGTTGTCGTTCTTGTACGAGAATCTTTTAATTGTGTGAGTTTTTATAATGTCATTCATTTTTTCAACCATGCCGTTAGTCCTTGGTGTGAAAGGTCTAGTTTTTCGATGGTCGATACTCTGCAACTTACAAAGTTCTTCGAACCTAGAGAGCTTTTTACAGGGATCGCCTTTTTTAGACTTGAGTAAACGGTTGGTAAACTCAAGACCGTTATCGGTTAAGACATGGGTGATTTTGAACGGATAAAAATTAAGACACTTTTGCAAAAAATCTTGTGAGTTCTTCGAGCTTTTGTTTTTGTAAACTTGATAGTATACCATGCGCGTAGCCCTATCTATGGCTACAAACAAATACTTTCTTTTATCTTCTATTCTCGGCAAGTATGTAACATCGATGTGTAAATAACCAGGGGAATAGGCTTTGAATTTCTTAGCCTTTTCCTTTTGTTCTTTAGGTACTCGGTTTACATTGTTCCGCTTGAGGGTTCTGTAAATTGAACTACGAAACTGATACGATTTTTGAGGGAAAAGAAGGAGCGCAAGTTCATCAAGAGGTAACCACGTTGAGCGTCTGACGGAGACTACTAAAGCCTGTTGCACGGGTGTTAAAGAATAGTTAATACTTTTGGGTACACTAGAATTATCGTGTTGATAACTTCTTTTTTTCCATTTTTTAACAGTTGATAAGGATACGGAATACTTTTTCGACAATTTTTCATTTGTCAAAGTACTGCCTTGTATCGCTTTTCTAATATGCGCATTTGTCGTCGCATTAGCGTGATACGTTTGCATTTGATTCTTTTTTTTACAATTTAATTCGGGAAAAATCTATTTCAATGAGCGTTAATGTTAACCAAAACTAAGAAGTTTTTATACAATATGCAAATCAAGGTAGTTTTCAGAGCTTTTAAGAGCAGTCAAGGCACAAGCTCGCTATCGCATAGCCTTTGGCATTTTTTGTGGTTTTAAAGCCATATACAAATCACGAAAAACAGATTTTCAAATAACACAGACCAAAAAAAAATGGGTATCCCTCCCAAGGTCGTGACCCTCCACATTTTTTATTTGGCTGAATTATTTAAAAAGTCTAGAGCCTTGTGATGTAATTGGTTTTAAAGCCAAAAAAATATTTTTTTTTTCAAGAGCAGAACCGCTCAATAACACTTAAAAACAAGTACATCATGAAAGATTACCAGAAAGCAATAATCGAGGAGATTAGTAAAATTGATTACATGGAAATTAAAAAAACCACGGTTTGCGAATCAGGACGTTTGAGAATAAAGTTACATAATTTAAACAAGTGGGAAATTCAAGAGATTGAAGAAGTGCTTGAAAAATACAATGCCAAATACTTCATAAAAGCAGAAGGGGGATTTTTAGTAATAGTTGTGTTTAAATAAATCAAGTAACCATGGGAGTATTATTTACATCAAAGGAGAGAATTGAAATAGTTAAAATTAGCGACGATCATTATGTTGTCATGGCTGATGAATTGGAGATGGTGAGAACGCCTAGGATAGAACTAAACTCAGGATTTAGGAGTAAATGCTATGGGACATTAGCACAAGAGATTGAAGAGAAGCAAAATGAGATTGACACTTTAAAAAGACGTATAAAGCAATATAGAAAAATTAGCAGAGTGTTAAGACTACAAAAATCCAAGGAAAGAGCAATAAGGAAAATGATTGAAAAAACGGTTGAACATCTCAATGTAAAGCTAATTAAACTCAAAGAAAATAGAAGTTTTTAAAAGACAAAAACCCGCTTAGTATCTAGGCGGGTTTTAGTTCTTAGTGCTGTGGCACGTCAGGAGTTGGGTTTGTCACAGGTGGAGTAAAAAGGTACTCGTAGTCCTCGTTGAATTCCGATATTAATTTCAGCTTTAGACCACTGAAAAGGAGTGTGTTGTGTGGATTTTTGATATTCGCTAACAGGAAGCTCCTAAAGAAAAGATTTTCGATTTTATCCTTACCTGACAACACAAAATTCAAGGTTGGATAATAGGGTTTATTTTCTGGTGGTCTCCCAAAAGGAAAACTTTCCCTTAAGGAGACACCTAGGAGGCCGTCAGTAGGTGTCACTACGTGAACCGTACCGTATAAAAATTCATCCTTTTTTAGTATAAGGTCGTCAGACAACCCTCGGGGGTCTCTTGTATTTAAGACAGTGTTGATGGGTTTAGCATCAAACTTCATGTCGTTGAGTTCTATTGTTTTTTTCATGTTATAGATTGTCTATTTTTTGTTTAACATCTGAGGGAAGATAAAAAGCATCATCTGCCTTTTTCTTATAGTGGTTGTTAATGCATACCACCATTACAGTTGTACATACGATAATGATAGTAACCAGTAAAAACAGGAATGCATACGTAAATACTTCTAGTGGTGTCATTTGAATTTAGCTGTTAATTTTCTTAGTGCTTCCATGTCCCATTCACCCGTTTTGTGATAGTCTTTTACAATACGGTTCAGTTCCTCACAACCGTCTTTATTCTCGATAATTTTAAGTGCATCTTCTTCGAAAAGTGATGTTTCTGTTATTTTGTTTACTGGGTAAATAACCTCATTGTAAAAAAGACAGCCACCCATAAAAAGCACACAAAAAGTAAAGCTCACAGATAATATTTTTATAAAAAGATCTGACATAATTACTTGAATTTATTTGATAGTTTATTTAAGGCTTCCATGTCCCACTGCCCAGTATCTTTATGATGCTTGATGATGCGGTGAAATTCATCTTTTGCCCTTCCATCTATGTAAAGAATACGGGCAGAATTTTCGGTAAATATTTCATCGTCAGAACCAAATAAAGGCTTGTAAACAAATTCGTAGTAGGTCCAACAACCAATTAAGAAAACAGTTATATATCCTACTAGCTGACAAACAAGAAGAAGACCATCTAAAAAGATGTTTAATAAATCTACCATGCTAGTCATTTTCAATTACGTAAATGAAGTTTATGATTTGCATCAATACATGATACAGAAGCCACCCTATAAAAAGGACAAAAACACCTGAAACAAAAACCATTTTAAGGGTTTTTAACAGAGCATTAAAAAACGGTTTAGCATTATTTCTCATGGTTACATTTGTTATTACGTGAGCGTAGGTAGCGCACTAGTTCAATTAAAAAGGTTAAAACAAACACGGTTACGGAGGGATTAAGGTCCTCGGTAACTACCGAAGTCGTAATCCCTATAAAATTGCTTAAAAGGGGGTATATAAAGGTTTTCATAATTTATTTGTAGATTTGGGGAACTGTTTAACTTAAAATTTGGAAAGATGTTTTTACTTATTGGAGGACCTGAAATAGCTGTAATAGTTCTAATACTAGAAGTAGCACTTTGTTACACTTTCTACAAGATAGGTAGAAACTCTGCTAAAAAATCAGGTAAGGAGCAATAGCTTTAAGTTCTCTCTTTTCTGAACTTGTAAGCTCAGAATCAAGCCACTGCTTAAGATTTAAAAGTTTTGGGTACAAAATATCGATTCCAACACCTAAAAAATCTACATAACCCCTATCTCCAAACTTATTATGAATTTTATAATAATCAGACTCTGTTATCTCTGAAAACACATTTTTAACAACAGAAAACTGTGTACCAATCGAAGCCATTGCTACATGTAGAGTATCAGCATATTGATTAGCAAGATTGTCCGTAATAGTTGAACCTGATGTGTTCAAAGTAGCACTTTGTTGTTCTTTAAAAAGACCAATAAAAAAGCCTTTTAACGAGAGGACAATACCTAGGATTAAGGCTAATCCCGCAAGGAGTAAAAGACCCCAATCTTTTAAGAAATTTACTAGTTTTTTCATGGTCTAATTTTCTTTATTAAAGCACCTACCGCAAGACCTACAAGCCCTATGATTGTTAACGTTATACCGACCCGACTGGAGTTTTTTTTTCCATCTTCGTCAAGGTCTAAATCAGTCCAGACGATGTGACTTCCGTCAGCTTCGGCTGGTCTAAGGTCTAGGTGAACAAAATTTTTATACTTGTACAGTCCGAAAGCATTTACACCTAAGTTTCTAAGAGAATGATACAAATCATTCTTTTGCTCGATAGCTTCTCTTAAAAGCTCTACTAAGCCCTCTCCCGATAAATCAACTGCGATTCCTAAGGTGTGCTTACCTTTACCGCTTCTACCTTGTGAAAGCTCATGCGCTACGGTTCTGAATGAACTGTTTACCTTAATGGGTTTACCAAGAGCATTTCTTAAAATCTGACAGGCTTGTATGATATTGGGATGAATAGGCACGTAAGTTATCAGGTTCTTTTCCTCCTTAGTGAAATACATAGCTTTTCTGAATTCACCGAGGGTGAAATTCGTTGAAAGCTTCTTATCATCGTTATAACCATCTAAAGGCGGTTTAAGGTGGATATAATGCTTTTTTACATCCGTAGGTTCTTCGATAGAACCATACGGATTTATTGCGCTGTTAGTTGTCGTGGTTACTGGTAGCTTCTTTCTCATTTGTTGAAATGGTTTGCGGGGTTACTCCCCATATTTTCATTCTCTCGTCGTTAAAGGCTTTCAAATGCTTTAAAAAAGCGGACGCCGTTCTGGAAGTTTTGTCCGCTTTTTCTGCATATGAAAGAACTTTACTTATTCCTTGGCTGACGTTTCCAACCTTGCCAAGTAATCCAAATAGTTTTTTCATTGTGGTATTGTTTTATCGTTTTGTAGAAATGTGTTTACCGATGTAACCGCCATTGTTTGCGTGAGGGTTACAAATCCAATTCCAATTCGAGAAGTAGGCTTTGTGATTGTCGATATTTAACATACCGTAGTTCACTCTATCATTCTCACCCGCTGAACTCATTACGATGGTAACACTAACCCATCGTTTACCTGCCTTTGAAGTTACGGGAGCATTCTTTTGCTGTTTTTCGCTACGGAAGATTTTATAGCTCCATCTTTTGCCATTCATGACCTTGAAGCCATGGATAAATACACCGCTATCGCTTCCGTAAGAAGCATGTAATTTTGCTGAACTTTTCTTTTTTCTTTGCTTGTTCCATCTAGGCGACTGCCCTTGGAATGATTGTCGTTGAGACTGATAATAACCTTGTTGCATTGGTCCTACAGGCTGACCGTATTCGTTATAATGTGCCATAGTTATTTATATTTTTTTTTAGGGAGTAACAGCAATGTTCCTCCTATGATTAGTACTGCAGGAGCGACTACGAACAAAGCCCAGTTAGGCACTCCAATTGTTTTTTCTTTCATCCAAGCCTTAGTTTTTGTCCAAAAGGCTTTTATTTTTTCTTTGAATTTTGTGCATTTTTCACATGCCATGATTATTTTCTTTTTTTAGGTTTGACTTTCTTGAATAAGTAGGTAACTCCTGCACCTACTAGACCCACAACGAGAAGCACTAAGGCAATTAACCCGAAGTCACTTTTGCCATCTGTTTTTGGTGGTGGCGGAGTTGTAGGTGGTTTTGAAGTTGATGAATCAGAGGTTGTATCGGTTGTAACGTTTACATCTATCTTCATTTTCTCCAACTCTGCTTTAGCATTTGGTTTCTGAGTAGTGTATTTCCAATAGTCTGTATTATGCATACGCCCCTCTGGAGATTTAATGCGCTCAGTGTATGGATGCTTTACGACAGTATAATTGTAAACGTGCTTAAACTTGTTACGAAGCGCCCACATATAGTCGTTTACGATTTTGTATTTAATCGCTTCGGCAGCTTTGTTTTTTCCACATTTACGTTGTTTTTCACCTAAAAACCAATGATCGTGAACACAGTATCTGAGATACTTGTCCGCCCTTGTTAAACGCTGGGCGAAAGTTCCAATCGACTTATTTTGCATGAAACCAATAGCGGTATTGATTTCGTCTTGAGCTAGTTTGATTTGTTCTTTCATAAGGGCGTCCATGTCCCAATCCGATGCACAACCGTCGAATAAATCAGCAATAAACTTAACAGCATCTTCAATGAAATCTGGAATTTCTATAACTTTTTCTATCGCGTTGATAACTTCATCAATGATTTCATCAATGGAACTCTTAATGCCATCCAAGTCAAGACCGCCTAAATCGAAGTCTACCGGCTTGAAACCTCCCGTCCCGAAGCTCGGGCGGTGAGGGTCATTTTTTAGATAATCTAAATTGTATGTTAACATCTTTTAGATTTTAGTTAATACTTTTTGTTTTTCGGATTAAACAATCCAGTAATAGAAGTCTTTAGCCAAGTCAGCAGACCAACGGAAGTAGCAACCGTCTAACCCAGCAGTTTGAAGGACAACCGCTTGATTGGTTCCGAAAACGGGAACGTTCGTCTTATCATAAGCAACAACACCGAAAATGTTTTCCTGCTCTTGAAGCAAAAGCTCTTTAGACATTACGACTTTCTCATCACCACGGATAAAGTCGATTTCGTCGGGCATTGAAGCCTTGTCGAAAATGATATAGCGTTGTTGTGAGAGGTCGACTTTTAGCTCAGAATTACCGCTGTCTACTTTGGTTTTACGAAGTTGGAAAGGAGTTCCCGCAGTTCTTAAACCTCCTGAGATAGAGATATTGAAAGAAGCATTGTCCAAAGTTTTGAGGTCAACAAACATGTAATCCTTTTCCTGCAAGACAATTTCACCGCCAATACCAACGTCAATGATACCACTAGCAATTACCTCCTTGCTAGACTCTGTCGCATAACGGAAGATTTGTAAACGTTTACCCTGAAGGAACTCGATTTTGTTTTGGAGCTCAATAAGAAAGGCAACCTTTACAGGGCTGATAGTTCTTATTTTAGATTCGCCTTGACGCTCCATTGACAATTCAATTGTCGCATCCTTGTAAATGTTAGAAAGAATTAGGCGTTGTGGTTGGTTGTTGTGGTCGATGGTGAAAGATTTACTTCCCTGACCAGTAACTGGAATGGTTTTCATATCTGAAATGATTTATTTAAAATTTCTGATACAAAAATGCGGTGATAGTGAGAGGATACGCGCGGATAGTCCGCGCGTTGTTTTGTTTGGTTTACAGGAGTGTAATTTATTTTACATTATTAGTCCAATAAGCCTTGTTACCGTAATTGATTTGTAGTTGTTCTATAATTACGGGATCTATTTTAGGTGTTGGAGCAGGTTTTACAGGCTCTTTTTTAGGCTTCGGCTTGTTCTTGTCTTTTTCAAGGCGTATGAATTCCTTGTGTTGTAGTGTTTTAGGAGTTAGATTCCCGTTTTGGAGTTTGAAGAAGTTCTTAACGTCGCTATAAAGTTGTTTGTAAGTAGACCTAAGTACCTCAAAGGTTTTTCCTGAGAAGTAGCTGAAGAAATCGTCGCTAATCACTTGCTTAAATCTCCCTGTTTTGTTTATCATGGATATAACGTGGTCAAAGTATTTATCACCTTCTGCGTATCTAGGATATTGCAAGGCTTTTACTTCTTTAGAAGCCCCCCAAATACGCCCAATGATTGGGCGTTGACCGAATTTTAGCTTAGTCATGTACTTAGTAATGTACTTGGTTGGGTTACTTATCTTTTTCCCTTTTTTATCAACCTTATAGCTCTCAATTCGGGTAGATGGTGGGTTGCGGTGTCCGTGTACTTTCTGAAAAGCGTCTAAATAGCCTAATTTAGAGAGTTGTTTATTCCAAAGGCGTCGTATGTCATCTTTTTCGATAAACTTGTCTAAAAGTAGATGAAAATGGATATTTCCGTTGTTTTGAGGTTCCGCCCTCCATACATAGAATTTAACACCGTGGTTTTTACGCAAGTTGTCAATGTATTTTGTGAGCGCGCGTCTGATAACTTTATCAGAATGTACTTGCTTTGATGGTAGTGTGAGCGTTAAAAAAACTAGATATTGTTGGGATTTGAAATCTACATCTTTTTGGCGTGAGTAGAGAACTGTATTTATCATGAGTTCACACGCTTTAGCACATGATTTCTTGGCGTTGTGTGACAGTGTACCCAACTGCCTAGGGTTGTAACTTTTCTCGACGTAAGAAGGATTTAAGAGCTTTTTATTGGCTTCCTTTTCAGCAAAAGCCTTTGCCTTTTTTAACTGATGCATATCGTGACTAAATCTCAATTTGTCCATGCGGTTGATAAAATCGGGGGTTTCCTTGATTTTATTAAACATGGAAAGGAAAGCAGAGCTTTGCGTCTGCTTTAACTGGGTGGTATCTCCTTTTCTTTGGAAGTCTAGGTAACTGACATCAAAGAATTGGCTAATACCATCGTTTTTGAGAGAAAAAGTGCACGGTGCGTTCATCTGGGGTGTGCGGTTTTGTTTCTCAAATTTTCAGCGACCATGCGGTCTAGCTTCAAATTATCGACAAAACCGTAATGTTTTGACGAGCTCAAAGAAAAAATCCCCTGTCGGGGCTTTTTTAAGAGCCTGACGGGGTTATAAATTCATTTTTAACTGTGGTGACGGTAGAATACTTTTAGGGATTCTATGAGCTTCGTAAGGGGCAAGCATATCATCAATGCTTCGCCAATCAACGAAAATGTAATTCTCCGCTAAGTGTTTTTTAAGTTCAACAAAGTCGGGAGAGTGTTTTAAAGAGTCCTTGTTAAGTGTATCTAGTGTGAAATGTATTTTTACATTTCTTTCACGGAAGTAGGCGTTTATTTGGTTGCAAATAAACTCACGCCTAGCTTCCCAATTAATTGGGCATTTTCTAGGCATGACTATGATAGTTTAAATACTAGTTGGAATTTATTTACTAAGTGAAGTTGACACGTTATTGTGTTGACACAATAAACGTGTTCTTTTTGTTCATTGATGAGTAGAACCTCATATACAATGAGCGTAGGGAGACCTAATTTTTGTTTAACAAATCGGTCTCCCTCTTGGAGTTGGTAGAGTGGTTTACTTGTAGTTTGAGTAAATGACATAGTTTTAATTTTATGTCATTGAAAATTTTCATTTTCATGGGCTCAACGTTGTGATACTTGTCAAATAATAAAATTACGGGATTATCTTATTCATTCCATGCAAAAGAATATAAAGTACCAGTAAAATGTAGTAATGATCATTGTATAATTTTTCATTTTTTATTTAAAGATTCTAGGTGGAAAATTACAATAGGAGGTTTATAACACTCCAAACGCTCGATGCCGCACGAATGAGCGATAAAGATTAATGCTCCTGCATGAATCCTTTCGTGTGCCGAGTAAGAGTAAGCAAAACAACAAAAAATATAAAACCCCGATAGCGCGGACTTGTAGTCCGTGCCCTCTAAGAGTAAGCAAATAATACATATGAAAACTACTTTACATTAGATTGTGAGGTAGTTTTTTTACGCAGTTCGTAGGAAAAAACAGGTCAAGTTTCTTTAAAAATCCGTATTTTTGAGTTGCTATGAAACTTGCTATGCCCGCACACTATTTTGGAAAATTTGAAAGATGTTTTTGTTCTTATCAAAAACTAATTAGGTTGTTTTTTGCTAAGAAAATAGATAAATACGCTTTCCAAGGGCAAAAAAGGCTGGTTTTACAGTCAAGCCTGGAGGAAGTCATCTAAAGATCTTTAATTTAGAAGGAAGAATGATTTCGACAATACCTCATAGTCCTCATGCAAAAGGTACCATAAAAGGTATGTGTGAAGTTAATGTAAGAGAAGCAGGGTTTTATTAATTAATACTAGGTATAATAATGAATAAAGATACGGAAGAAGTTTGGTTATTTAAGCTCTTTTTAGAGAGTGATAATGGAGAAGAATTACATTTCAAAAAGGCGAATGAGTTAATGGATTTGATTATTTTGTGGGCAGAAAAAAATGGATGTCAGATAGGGGGAGGATATAGAAAACCTAATGAAAAAGATTTAGAGATATAATGATTCCCCAGCTCCCATACGAATGAGAAATAAAGACTGTGCTAACGCACGAATCCTTTCTTGGGAAAAGTATGACCTCCTCCCATTAAATCGGACAGCTTAGAATTGGAGAGTTTAGAGTAAAAAATGTTTAAATTTAACTAAATATACTACTTATGAAACGATCAGATTTTGAAAAAATCTACAGTTAAGCCCTTCTAACTTGGAGAAGCTTACACTCTTGGTGTTATAGGTTTAGAGAATTCAAATATGAAGCTAGTTAATGTTCATGAATACCTACATAAAAACACAACTTATTACCTCTATAGAATAGCTAAAGATGGTACTTTTGTGAGTGCAGGTTTAAAGCTCCATTATATATGATTTCAAGTGATGTTTATGTTTTTTTAAATTCAATTGACATAGGTAAGATAAATAGTTTTTTTAGAACTTATTTGTCTGATTTTATGCCAAGTGATGACTTTTTTGAATACCCCAAATATGGAACTCCGATAATGTATGAAACGGACATTTATGAAGAAATGTTAGCGTATATTGTAGGTAATAAAAAAGATTATACATTCTATTTTGATACTGAAAATAGTAAAAGTCCATACAAACAGTCCGTTTTGAGAATAAATAAAGATAATAGTATGTTATTAAGGGTGTCGGTGGACTCGAGTATTGAACAAAAAATAATTGAATTTCTAAAAAAGGAGTTTAATACTGATGATGTTTTTGTTACTTATAACATTCCTCCCATAACATCTAAAGAAGATATTTTAAAAGCTTTATCGCGCCCCGATACCGCGCTAATGAGCAATGAAGAATAAGGTTCCCGTACGAATCCTTTCGTGTAGAGAGTTCGAGTAATAAACTATAAATATAAAAGCTACTTTACATTAAGTTGTGAGGTAATTTTTTTTATACAATTAGCACGAAAGAACAAGCTAAGAATCTCTGAAAATTCGTATTTTTGAGCTGTTATGAAAATTGCTATGCCTGTATTACCAACCAACTGCTGAAAACATAAGAGCTACCCTAATTGTTCATGAGGCATGAGTTCATTGAATTTGGAGATTCGAATTCGATGCATAGATTTGCATATTAGGCGACTATGAATAGTAACTTTTGGAACCGTACTACGGATAACTACAAGAATCATGTTAGAAACGCTTTTAAAGCGTATTTTGATGCCGAGAGCCCCCAAATGTTAAATGAAATAATTATCTGTGGTAAAAAATGATTCATTATGAAAATTAAATTATTATTCCTAATGTTTGTTTTTTTTATATCATGTTCTACTAAAAGTAAGAATAAGTTTAAAAAAAGCAAAATTGAAAATTATGATACTATTTCTATAGTTTATTATGGTAATCTGAAAAATAAAGTAATTGATAAGCAAATTATTAACTTATACAAAAAAACATCTTTTATTAAATTTAATATAGGAGGGGTAATTGATTCTACATCAGAAGATAAAAAGATTAGAAAATTAAAAAAGTTTCTTTTTTCACTCAAGCCTCAGCAATTACTAAATCAATATTGGGATAGTACTAGTAACGGTTTAGTTAGGCGCATTTATTTTATCAATAGTGGTTTTATTAAAGAAGTTAGAATTATTGGTTATCCCAAAGGTTTACCTAATGATTCTTTAATTATTGTAAGTGATAAGCTTCTAAAAATTATTTGTAATGATAAAAATGATAATTGCTCCGCATCTTGACAGCTATCTTTAACGTAATGGTAAGTTTTAAAAGGAATTTAATTAAGTAACGAATATAATACTATTAGCCAATTGCAATGGCAAAACGAGAAATTATAAAAACTATCTTAATCTAGTAATTAAGGTAGTTTTTTTATGCAGTTAGCACGATAAAACAAGCCAAGTTTCTTTAAAAATCCGTATTTTTGAGTTGCTTTGAAACTTGCTATGCCCGCACAAAATTTTGGAAAATTTGAAAGATGTTTTTGTTCTTATCAAAAACTAAATAGGTTGTTTTTTGCTAAGAAAATAGATAAATGCACTTACCAAGTACGTGAAAAAGACCCTGAAACTGGGAAAGAAGCTTTTCAGTTACGATTATGGGATGCTAGAATTTGTAGGAACCTATTATGATAATGCTTCCTTGAGCAATTCTATAATACATTAGATAGAGAGCCATATTTTCTCAAGATTAGAAGGGCAAAAAATCTTTGACGAAACATTTAGAATGTCGAGTTTTGATTAAGAACAGGTACTGCAAATGAAGGAAATGGAGCGTGTTCTTGGTCAATAGGCACTAAATATATAAACAGAGATAAAGGTTATAGTAATGGTAAAACTGTAGTTGAAAACCTATGGAGTGTAGTAGTTGACCACGATTGGTATTCGCACTTGATGAAAAAACAAGGTAGTTTTGTTAGTACACATAGATTGGTTTATCAGAATCAAGTTAAGTCACTTCGTTGGGCAGGAACTACAGGTGAATTTAAAAGATATGTTGTAAATGCATTACACAAGTACCATGTTATGGAAAGTGATGGACTATGACAAGGTATTTATCTGAAAGAATATTTAAAATGGGATAAATATAGATCCCCAATTATGTTAGACGAAATAATTATAGGTGGTAATTAATGAAGTATTTAATTTTTTTTCTTGTTTTGATGTCTTTTTTTTCTTGTCAAGAGAAAACAAAAGGGAATACGACTGCTTCTTTTGTGACTAAAATACAATATCAAATAAAAGAAAGTGTGTGTGATACAACCGTTAAATACGACATAAACTTATTGATGCCAACATTTAGCGAATTTTTTGGAGTGAGAATTTTAAGTGAAAAAGAAAGAACAGTTTTTAAGTATGAAAATGAGCCATATAAGTATGTTTATAAATACGATAGTATAAATAATAAACGGACTGTTTTAGAAGATAGAAAACAGGATTTGGTTTTAAATGATTTTAGTTCAGTTTTTTACGATGTTATTTGCGAGATGATACAGAAAGCAAACATACAGAAAGAGAAAGAATTTAAACCTATGTCGAGTGAGAGTATTGTGTTAAACATAAAAGCAATCGATAAACAAAAAAAAGAAACCCTTTACAAAAAGAGGTTTTTTATAGATGATAACAAGTTTAAGTATTCTAAAAGGCTTTTATCTCTTAACAAATTTATGATATACTATGCGGATTCTTTGAGATTAAATTTTAAAACAAAATCCATTTTAAAAATAAAAGAATCTTTAAAATAAGTCTGAAAGAAATTAGTTTTATGGCCATGTAAGCTTCCTTAAAAACTGATCATTTCAAACAAGAATATCTTATCTAGAAGGATGTTAGTCGGTTTGGATTATAAAAATAATGAGCTAATTTTTTTTAGTGGTAATGTTTTTAAAACTTGTGTTTTAAACTTATTCGAACTAGATTTAAATACACCTAATACTTTTACAAAGTATTTAAAAATAAAGCTTTTTAATTATGATATTAATAATCTCTTTTTTTAAAAAAGAAGAAGATTTATATTTTTTAAGGCCTTTTCTAATAGTTTAAATGAAGATGTTATAATAAAAATTAATAAGAAGGATTTTAACGATTTTAGAGTCATGTGTAAAGAAAATAAATGGACGGAAATGGGATATTATAAATGGAGATAACCCGAGATACGGCGCAAATAAGCAATGAAGAGTAAGATAGATTCCCGTACGAATCATTTCGTGTGGAGAGTTCGAGTAATAAACTATAAATATAAAAGCTACTTTACATTAAGTTGTAAGGTAATTTTTTATACAGTTAGTACGAAAGAACAAGCTAAGAATCTCTGAAAATTCGTATTTTTGAGCTGCTATGAAAATTGCTATGCCTGTATACTATTTTGGAAAATTTAAAAGGTGTTCCCATTGTTATCAAACGCCCAATACGTTGTTTTTTGCTAAGCAAATTGATAAATACGCTTACCAAGGACATGAAAAAAAAATTGAAACTGGAATGGAAGCATTTCAATTACGTTTATGGGATAGTAGAATTGGTAGGTGGTTAACTGCTGATCCTGAAGCTGAGTTCCATAGTCCTCCTGTAGTTATGGGGAACAATCCAATTAGGAAAATTGATCCAGATGGGGTGTCATAAAATGGGCAACTCGGAATAACCTTAAAAATAGTAAATATAAAGATGAGTTTAAATCAAAAAGTGAATTTCGGAGAGCTAGAAGAAAATTAAAGAGGCTTTATAGAAAGGCTAGAAGGAATTCGAGAACTTTAAAGGAATGGATAATAAAATTGATGAAGTAGATAAAGTGTATACCATATTTACTGTAAATGATATTGGAGGGGGAGCTACGGGTCATAAGGAAGGTAATATTGAAATATCTGTTAATCAAAAAACAATTGCTGATTATACGACAAGTCAAGATACAAATACTTTGGCACTTACAGCACCCGAAGGTGCTCATGCTTGGTTGCATCTTATTGGAGAGGAGCCAGAAGATATTACAGAAGTAATACCAAACTTTTGTTTTTATCGTTCAACAGATGAAGAGAGATATAATCAACTTAAGATATTAAGAGAAACGAAAGCGTCTTTTTTTGGAAATCAAGCAATAACTGATTTTATTCACAATGGAATCAAAGGGCTGAAGAATAAAGAGTTTTATAATATTAATCTTCTTAACACAAATTTTATGATGAAATTGAATGGTAAAATGTTTAGGAATGAAAATTTAAACTAAAAAAAGTATGACTATTCAAGAATTGAAAGTGCTAGATATCTTTAAATTTATGATATTAATATTCCTTTGTAAAGGATGTAATACTGTAAAGCCAATTGTTAAGAATAATCAGATTAGCCACAATTGTGAATTGGTAACAAAGAATATTAATGAGAAAAGAAATTTTATTTTTGATAACGAAAATTTTGATTACGAGTATTACATTGATTTTGTAAAAAATGTTAGAGATGGAATCTTTATTACTTTTTTTTATGAACAGAATCCTTATCATAAATATTTAGTTTTAAAAGATTTTAATTTTGATAATAATACAATTACAATAGAAGTAAATAAGAAATTAAAAAATAATAATGAACTTATAGATATTATTAACTCATTCAATTCTGTAAAGAATAAAAAGGAGTTTATTTACAGTCGCTTAGATGAATCTACTAATCAAGTTATTTTTGTCTTTGAAATGAGGAAAAATGGAGAAAGATATATGAGATTTAGTTCTATAGGTAACCTCAATTTTGAATTATCGAAACATAATTTAGAAAATAGTATTGAGTTACAATCTGTTTTTGGTTTAATAGAAGAATGTATGGATGTTTATTGGGACTCTAAATAGAAAATGATTCCCCCGCTCCCAGACGAATGAGCAATAAAGACTGTGCTAACGCACGAATCCTTTCGTGTGGCGAGTACGAGTAATAAACAAAAAATATAAAAGCTACTTTACATTGATTTGTGAGGTAGTTTTTTTATGCAGTTAGCACGAAAAAGCAAGCCAAGTCTCCTTGATAATCCGTATTTTTGAGTTGCTATGAAAATTGCTAAGCCTGCACACTATTTTAGAAAATTTGAAAGATGTTTCGATACTTATCAGGGGCTCCATAGGTCGTTTTTTTTCTAGGAAAATAGATAAAAATGCCAGTCAAGGTCAAGATAAAGATACTGAAACATTGAAGGAAGTATACAGGCAGGTATTTTGTACTTATTCTGAACACAGTATAATGAAGTGGGAGGAATTAGTGCTGGAGGTGGTATAGAAAGTAACTTATTAAGAATAAAATTTTAAGATTATGGAGTTAAAAAGTAAGAACAAAATAGATAAAAACGGTAAAATATTTAGTGATGAATTGATAACTGAAAAGCAAGGTTATGATGCAATGATATACATGCTTGAGTATTATTATAATGCGACCAATTCGAACGATTTGACAGATATTTTATGCGCTGGATACTCATGGGAAGATGGTATACCTCTTGACTCTGCCTATTGGGAATATTGGCTTATTGCTGTGGATGCAATTAAAAACAAAAAAAAATCTCCAAAATAAAAGAGGAATGCTACTCCTTCTTTTGTGACGAAAACTGAACGTCAAATAAAAGTAAGTGCGTGTGATTCAGATCTTAAATACGACATATACTTATTGATACCTAACGAGCGTAGTGCAATTATTAATTTTGGTCGTGGCAAAGGACATGTTGGTTTTATTATTGGTAAAAATTCGAAACGCAATTATATCGGGCGGTAACCAAAGCAATCAGGTGAAGTATTCTGCATTTAGAATCAGTAAAAAGTTTCATTTTGTTTACCCTTCAGATTTCACACCTGATTATAGTTTACTAAGAGTAGATGTTAATGGGAATACAAATTTTAAAAATATAAGATGATGAGATATTTAATGATACTTATTTTTATTTTGGGATGTAAGAAAAAAGCATCTACCAATTTTACCAAAACAAATAGTAATCTACAAGAAGAAGTGTTAGTTAAGAGGTATAAAAACAGGGCTTTAGATTCTTTGTTGATAGGCTATGATTACATTTATACTGATACACAGAAGAACCAAGTTATAGGTATAAAAAAAATAAATGAGATTAATATTAAGTATCTATTTTTGAAACAAAATAATGAATGTTTTGATAGTATTGGTGGCTTAGTTAAATTAAAACCAGATATTGAAATTGATGAGGATGATGAAGGTTATTCCATTCCATTTAAAGTTTATTCTTTAGAAAAGAAGAATGATTATTTCGAAATAAGGATAGATGCCGACTCTAGCAAGTATTGTAAATTTATTACAACTTTTAAAAGCGCATGTGATAATAATACATATGTTTTAATGAAGAAGACTAAAGAACCCCTACACCTTGACATGTAGCTTTAGCGTAAAGTCAAGAAATAAAAGGAAGTGTAAAAAGAAACGATAATTTAATAAGCCATTTGTAATGGCAAAAGGAAAACTATCTTAATCTAGTAATTGAGGTAGTTTTTTTATACAGTTTGCGGGTAAAAACAAGCTAAAAATCCCTGAAAATTTGTACTTTTGAGTTGCTATGAAAATTGCTAAGCCTGCACACTATTTTAGAAAATTTGAAAGATGTTTCGATACTTGTCAGAGGCTCAATAGGTCGTTTTTTTCTAGGAAATTAGATAAAAATGCCAGTCAAGGTCAGGAAAAAGATTTTGAAACTACAAAATCTGTATTCGAGTTAAGAATATACGATCCACGTATTAAAAGTTGGTTGACTACAAGTTTCATGTAGGGAGTATCAGAGATAATTTATTATACTTTTCAAATTCGTATTATGAATCTAGTGCTTCTCCAAGTATTGACATATTTTTTGAAGACAAGATGGCATATGATGCAGTCAAAACACATATTAGTAAGCAGATTGAATTTTACTTTAAAAATTAATTTATATCATGAAAAAGAAAATATTATACCCTTTAATAGCATTAATGACTTTTTTTTTGTTAGTAAAGTATTATAATTACCATAGTATTTATGCTAAGTATGATGAGGAAATTATAGAACTCAGAGATAGAGCTTTTAATTTTTTTATTTACACAGGAGATGAGGATTTGACTTCAGAATCTCATTTAGAAATGCTCGATTTTTATTTGTCTGAAAATGGTGGTAAAAAAATGTTAGAAGATGGTTATAGAGTTGTTAAATCCAAAGATAAGAGTAAATATATTTTTTATGTTTTCGGAAAAGATAAAAAAGATAATAACATGAATTACCTGCCGCTTAATTCATTTAATGAGCGGGAAGAGAGCTCTTTTAAGAAACCCTCTTTTTTAGAGTATCTCACTGGGAACTTTAGAGATTATGACGTAATTCTATTTGAATATAGAAACACGAATAATAGTTTTTTGTATAATGGAAGCTTCTTTAAAAACAAAACCCTGTTTCTGGACGCTAATGGTAGGAAAGTAAAAAAAGCTTTACTGAGAGAGATCATTGATAATATATACAGTATAGAAAAGAATTACTTAGGTAAAAATAGATGGGAAATATCTTATAAGGAAGTAGGTGTAAAGAAAAAGTATCGACAATTATTTTTTAAAATTGACGGGCAAATGATAACTTGTTTGAATTCTCTCGACTTTTCAGAAGAAAAAATAAAAGAATTAGAGGCCGATTTAACCAAGAGTATTTTAAAAAAAATAGACGGAACGAAAGAATTAGATTATGGCTTTTTTTCTATTTTACACCCAGGGCCTCTCCTTGATAGTTCCATTGTTGGAAACAGCGAGAGCTTAAAGAAAGTTAAATAAAACGGATATAGTTTAGCCATTTGTAATAGCAAAACGAGAAGTTATAAAAGCTACTTCATATTAGATGATAAGGTAGTTTCTTTTTCGCTAGTTCGCATGAAAGAACAAGTCAAGTCTCCTTGATAATCCGTATTTTTGAACTGCTATGAAAATTGCTATGCTTGCGCAATAATTTAGAAAAATTGAAAGTTGTTTCTATTCTTGAAAGAGCTTCAATAGGTTAGTATTTATTCTGTTTTTAAGGTTTTGATAGTCATTGATTTATGTGGTATAGGATGACGCGCGAATGATCTATAAAAACTTATTACAAATAAGCAGAAGCAAGTGTTATTGGATAAAGTATATTTATGATGAATGATAAATTAAACAACTTGATACAGGATGAAAAGTTTAAAGAACTTATTTTCTCGAATATCAAAGTTTCAAGACCGATGTCAGTTTCTAAGTTTCTGGAGATATATAAGTTAAGAAAAATTGGATTTGAGAAGAAAAAACTAAAAACGCAAGTAGAGGAATTTGAATGCATAATAAAATCTGCAGAATCCCTTATTGAAGATGAGGATCAGATAGTAGGAGTAACTGTAAAGCTTAGAGAAACAATTATATATTACTATAATAATGATTTTACTAAATTTTTAGGGCAATTATCAAGTTCTCCAGCTCCCGCACGTATGATAGATAAAGAGTAGTCTTCCAAACGAATCCTTTCGTGTGGAGAGTACGAGTAATAAACAATAACTGATAGGGTAGCGTATTAGATTTAGAAAGATAAGTACTTTTATGTTAGGTGTTATTAAGTAAAAATTGAAAATATATAAAGCTGCTTTATGTAAGAATTAGGAGGGAGAGATGCTGTTTTTTGATGAAATCAACTGTTTTTGAGTTGGTTAGTTTCTCTGAGGCGAATAGTTTAGGTTCAATGACTGTAAGGTTACATAGAATTAAAAGGCTGGCTGAAGTGCAAGTGTATGTTGTAGTTTTTATAGTGTTATCGGAATCAATTAACAAAAATCAAATTAAACATTAAAACCTATATAAGTAAATGAGATATCTGTGTATTATTTTTTTCGTATTTCTAGTATCTTGTTGTAAAGAAAAAAAAGCATCGTATAACCAGAGAAGGATGGTTTTTTTACAAAGTTATAGTACTTTAGATTATGAGTTAGATTCTAAGATGAATCAACTAAAACTAACTGAAACATTTATGCTATTAGATGAAATTAGAAAAGAGTCTATCTCTCAAGAAAAGTATTATTTCGATTTGTTTAAATTTCGTTTATTTTTACTAAAAGGGAATAAAGAAGAATCACTCAGGTATTTAGAAAGTATTAAATTGATTAATCCAATGATGTGGCATTTTTATAAAGGAGTCTTGCATGAATTTTTGGAACCAGATTTAACGTTAAGTATTTCTGAGTATAAAAAATCTTTGGAGCTATGTAAAGATGATTTTTTTAGAATTTATTTGTTTTTTTTGATTAATAATGATGTGGATTTATTTTTGGAAAACCTTAAAGGTTATGATATTAAGGCTTTTAATTTTTTTAAGAAGGAATTTGAGCTGAAATCGAATTTATTTCGAGAATCTATATTATTAAATGAAGTTCTTAATAACAGTTTATTTTTACCAGAAAATTAGTAAAATCTCTAATTTCCGATAGTTCGGGCGTGCAGTCCGTGCCCAATTCGAGTATGTAAATCATAAATATAAAAGCTACTTCATATTAGATGATAAGGGTAGTTTGTCTATTGTTAGTTCGCACGAAAAAACAAACCAAGTTTACCTGAAATCATATATTTTTGAATTGCTATAAAAAATTGCTATGCTAGCACCGAATTTTAGAAAATTCAAAAGGGTACCATTATGATTAGAGGTTCGATAGGAGAGTTTTAACGAAGAAAATGGATAAAAACGCCTATCAAGTACGTGGAAAAGACCCAAAGACTGATAAGAAAGTCTTTCAATTAGGTTTTGAGATATGAGGACTGGTAGGGAGGAGGCTGATTTGATTCTTAGTGTAATAAAAAAGAGTAGGGGTGTTTTTTTGGATTAAAGACAAACATTGATGATTTCCCGCTCTCGCCAGTATAGGATTCGTAGTGAATACAAGGATACCAAAGAGCATAATGAATCAGTTTATGAATGTACCTTAACGGTATTACCGTTCTAAACTTAGGGCAATGAAAACCCACAACTAAACTAATCTATAGAAAAACCTAAATTTTTGATACATGAGAAATTTACTTTTGGTTGTTTTTTTAATAGTTATTTCGAAATCGAGTTTTTCGCAGATTGATTTTGAAGCACATATTAATGCTATCCAAAAAGAGGAACTTATATCCGAACTTTTGGAAGGTGAGAGAAATGTGAACAAAAGCAGTGTTGACTATGCTATAGCTTTTCTGAAGGAGAACGGAATTTCCAAAAAATACATTACCAATAGAAATTTACTGAAGAAAATAGAGATGGTGGGCTATAAAGATTCATCATATCTCGACTTTCAAGGAGTACTGTCTTCGAAGTTAAAGATTGCGGTGTCATTGAGGTTTCAAAAATTTGTGAAAGCCGAACATAAAATAAGTAATTCTGGAAGAATTCAGCAGAAGATAGACGGAAAAATACCTCATGGCGCATATTACCGAGGGGTATTGCCTGTTTTGGAAATCGATGATTTGCAGATTGAAATAAATGGTAAAAAAATAGTGATTCCGAGAAATGTGTATGCGAATTACTATGATGTTGCGCTTCCTGGTGACCAGCTTGTTTCAAAGCCAATAGAGGTTTATACATCGGAAGATGGGGAGTACATCTTTATTTACTTCTTTGGAGGAAAGGCTGCCGGAAGATATTTTACCAAACTAATATTCACTAAGGAAAAATACATAACCCATATCACTGCGGGGTATTTCCAATTGTATAGGTGGAAAGCTATGCAAAACCCACATTTTTTGGGGTTTTAAAAAAGGAATATACCTGGTATTTTTAGCAGCATTCGTTAAGGCTACTAAACAAAATGAGAACCTCCTAACAAGGTTACAGGTGGTGTTGCTTTTAGCTCCGTTTTTAAATCAAAAAGTACAAAATATCGATTTTGCGAAAGTACTTTATAAGAGAGCATTATGCGTCAAAAGTAATTTTAAGAGGATTCTTAGCACTATAAACACATAAAAAAATGATAGAAATTCATAGCGTAAATGAGACCTTTGCTGTAGAAAACAAAGCGATACCCCAAATAGCATTTTCGGATGTCCCTCGAGTTTATTATAAACTGACTTTATCAAATACGGAGTGCATTCTACAGTGTGCTAGTACGGTGATAAAACCAGTTGTAAATAGTTTCGCTGACTGGTTGTGTGTCGGAATAGATCAGAAAGTGGTCATCCTTGAAAAATCAAATTTTAAAGTGTTGATAGAAAAGATCTTGGTGTCCAATTTCTATACTTTTGAAGTATTTAAAGGAAAATTACTCATCATTGCGGAAGTAGAATTGTATTTAGTTAATTTTGAGAGCGGAGTATTTCTTGGAGGAATTATGTTGAAAGATTTACTTGTTGACTATGTCATTAACGATGATAGTGTCACAGTAACCTATTGCGATGGTGAATTGGAAGTTTTTTACGAAGAAGACTTTTACAAACATTCCCAGTCTTTGCAAATCAATTCTGAGGAAGCTTAGGGATTTGTTCGCAGCCAATAAGTTAGTAGTAGTGTTCAAAATGTTGATTTTTGTATTTAAATAAAATAGTATGTATAGAATAGTAGTGTGTTTTGCTGTACTGTGTTTGGCCGTATCATGCAAGAAAGAGAAGAAAGCAGAACAACCAGAAAAAGAAATCGAGGAAACTGTGAAAACACAGGTCAAACAGACGTCGGATAAACCAGTTGATTTCTTTGAGATTTTAACCAAAGAACTGCAACCGACATTGAATTTAGTTTCGGTGATGACTCGTGATTTTGATAAGAGTATCGATAATTTTGAAGATGATTTTAAGGAGGGCTTGCGAATACAGCGAGAAGCCCGGTATAGTAATTCCAAGAACAAGGCTTTAGTATATGTCAAAGAGTACCGCTGTAAAAGTCCCGATTTTTTGAAGTATATCAAGCGAGTACTGCGTAAAGGAACCTATACAGAAACTATTGATTTTGATGGGGAATCGCACGATTTGGTAATGCTTTATATCAAAGCACCCCATACCTATTTTGGTAGAGATGAACAAACCTTGTACCTTGCTTATGTAAAAGCGACCTATAATCAGGAATTCATCAATGAAGTTGAAGCTGTTTTTGAAAGCTCGATGAAAGAATAGAAAGCCCCTAGATACCATAAAAAAATCCCGCAAATTACTTGCGGGATTTTTTATGGGTAATAGAAGTAATTAATTACTTCTTGTTTTTAGTTTTTTGTTGCGCGGCTTGTTGCTCTTGCGCTTGCTTCATAGCTGCGTCTAGGCGCTCACGGAACTTACTTTTCTTAACGGGCTTTTTCTTATTCGCTTCTATTTGTGCGTGAATTTTAGCCTCATCAATAACGTAGTTTTTAATAACGAACATGATGGTGATGGTCAATAAGTTCGAAATAAAATAATACAAACTCAATCCACTTGCGTAGTTGTTAAAGAAAAATAACATCATAATAGGAGAGAAGTAGATCATCCATTTCATCATTTTGCTCATATCAGGCATCCCCTCTTGCGGTGGAGCTTGCATATTCGCTTGCTGACTTTGGTTCATTCTCATATAGAAGAAAATAGCAATCGATGCTAATATAGGGAACAAACTTACGTGGTCACCATAAAACGGTATATTAAAAGGTAACTTAAAAATGATATCGTATGACGATAAATCGTTTGCCCATAAAAAGCTCTTTTGTCTAAAGTCAATATTGGTCGGGAAGAACTTAAATAGCGCAAAGAACACTGGCATTTGTAATAAGGCAGGAATACATCCTGACATCATACTCACCCCGGCTTTTCGCTGTACCGCCATTATTTCCTGCTGACGCTTTAAGGCATTTTCATTCCCTGGATATTTTTTGTTGATTTCCTCCATTTCTGGACGAATTACCTTCATTTTAGCACTTGATAAATACGACTTGTACAATACCGGTGAAAGTAAAATACGAACGACAATGGTCATCAAAATAATGATCAACCCGTAGTTTCCTACAAATCCTTTTAATACGTTAAAAACTGGATAAAAAACCCAACGGTTTAAGGTACCGAAAATTCCCCATCCTAAATCAGCAGTCTGGTCTAAGTCAGTTCCTTTAAAGGTTTTTAATAAATTGTAATCGGTAGGTCCGTAAAACCATTCCATGTTGTAGTTCAACTCACCATTGTTTAACGCTAGTGGCGCTTTTAATTCGTAAGCTTTAGTAAATACAGTATCTTTTTCTTTGTCTTTAACCAAGTCTGTAGACGTTACAGTTGCGTTGTTAAAAGGCGTTTCTGAACGTAAAATAGAAGAGAAAAAGTGTTGTTTGTACGATACCCAACTAAGGTCATTGGCAACTTCAGAGTTTCCAGGACGCAAGTATTCAACATCACCTTCTGTTTTGTAATACAACCAAGAATACATGGTGTTCTCAGTTTTCATACTTTTCTCATTGCGGAATGCGTTCAATTTCCAGTCTAAGTTTATTTGTTGCGAAGCGTTAATCACGTTCCCTAAACCTTGCGAGCGTACGGCAAAACCAACGCGGTAATCGTTAGGTTTCATTTCGTAACGGTATTCTAAAAACTTATCTTCCGCTACTTTCAATTTAAGTGTAAGTACTTCGTTTTCTCCGTTTTTAGTTTTTTGAGCTTCGAATACGACGTCTTGAGTATTCAATACGCGATTGTCAGTGGTCCCAAAATTGATATTAAACGTTGCGTTCTTATCTTTTATCAAATACAATGGAAGTGAATCGTAGGTTTTGTAATTTTTGATGAGCGCTTCCACAATTTGTCCACCTTTGTGATCGATGGTTAATTTTAGTACCTCATTCTCGATAGACGTTACACCTTCTTTAGCGCGCATAGCCCCATATGAAAAGGCTCCCAATTTGTTGTTCAGTGCAATTTGACGCAGTGAGTCATTGAGGATGGCAGTCGTATCTTCAGTAGTAGCGGCAGCTTGTGTGCTCGTTTGCTCAGTAGGAGTCGTTGTAGTTTCTGTAGTTTCTGGTTTTGATGAGTTCATCCACCAAAAAAGAATTCCCCCTAATAATAACATTCCTATAAAGGAATTGAAATCGAATTTTTTTTGTTCCATTGATTTGTATTAATAATGTCAACCTGTCAGTTATGCTTCTCTATGTCATAGAAAAACCCGACAAATGTACTAAAACCATCAGTAATTTTATAGGTTTTGTACGGATTAATTTTGTCTGCTTAAGTAGTTCAAAGGTCGTTCCAAAGCAAAAAAAATCCCGCAGTCTCTTGCGGGATTAAATGTTATTTTTTGGAGTGTTTCAATGAAGCTTTGATGAAATCCACAAATAGTGGATGTGGATTCAATACAGTACTCTTGTACTCTGGGTGGTATTGAACACCTACAAACCAAGGATGTGTAGGTACTTCTACGATTTCTACCAAACCGGTTTTGGGGTTTACCCCTGTTGCTTTCATTCCGGCAGCTTCTATCTGTTCTTTGTATTTGTTATTGAATTCATAGCGATGGCGGTGACGCTCGCTAATCAATTCTTCTTTATACGCTTGAAAAACTTTAGAGTCTTGTGTCAATTGACAATCCCAAGCACCTAAACGCATGGTTCCTCCTTTTTCAGTTACTTCTTTTTGCTCTTCCATCAAGTTAATCACTGGGTGTTTCACTTCAGGATTCATTTCAGTTGAATTTGCCATGTCTAACTTGAGTACGTTACGAGCAAATTCAATTACTGCCATTTGCATTCCTAAACATATTCCTAAAAAAGGAATGTTGTTTTCACGAACGTATTGTACTGCAGCGATTTTACCTTCAATACCTCGATCACCAAATCCAGGAGCTACCAAAACACCGTTTAATCCCTGTAAGCTAGCTGCTGCATTTTCAGGAGTGAGTTGCTCTGAGTGGATCCAACGTACGTTTACCTTCGTTTTATTGGCCGCACCGGCGTGGATAAAGGCTTCGGTAATAGATTTATACGAATCGTGTAATTCTACGTACTTACCAACCAAACCTATTTCTATGGTAGAGGTTGGGTTTTTGTGCTTGTCTAAAAACTTGTTCCAAGCTTTGAGCTTTGGCTGTTTACGCGTCGATAAACGAAGTTTTTCTAATACCACGTAATCGAGCCCTTCGTCAAACATCATATTCGGAACGTCGTAAATAGTTTCTGCATCCAACGACTGAATAACGTCTTGTTTTTTTACATTGCAAAACAATGCTAACTTACGCTTAATGGTATCGTTGATTTCGTGCTCCGAACGACATACTAATATGTCAGGGCTAACACCACTTTGCATTAACATTTTTACAGAGTGCTGTGTCGGTTTGGTTTTTAACTCACCAGCAGCAGATAAATACGGTACTAAAGTCAGGTGGATAACAATGGCGTTCTCTTCTCCTAATTCCCATTGCATTTGACGTACAGCTTCGATATAAGGTAGCGATTCGATATCACCGATGGTTCCTCCAATTTCCGTAATGACGATATCGTAATCACCAGTATTTCCTAAAATTTGAATACGGTGTTTAATTTCGTCAGTAATATGAGGAATCACTTGAACGGTTTTTCCTAAAAATTCTCCTTTGCGCTCTTTGTTAATTACCGACTGGTAAATGCGACCCGTAGTCACGTTGTTCGCCTGAGAGGTAGGGATGTTTAGAAATCGTTCGTAGTGCCCGAGGTCTAAATCAGTTTCTGCTCCGTCATCGGTTACGTAACACTCTCCGTGTTCGTAAGGATTTAAAGTTCCTGGGTCTATATTAATATAAGGATCTAGCTTTTGTATGGTAACAGAATAGCCTCTTTCTTGTAATAATTTAGCTAATGATGCCGCTATAATTCCTTTTCCAAGTGATGAAGTTACGCCTCCTGTGACAAAAACGTATTTAGTGTTATTCATGGTATTGTTAGGTTTGGGCAAAAGTAAGAAGTCTATCAATCTCGACAAAGAAAAACTTTAATAAAGAGTAGGTTTTAACAAAGTGATTTTTTTTCAAAAAAAAAGGATACTTGGGTTTGTCAGACTAAAAAACTATTGTATATTTGCCCACGCTTTTAGCAGACGGAATTTCACAAAAGCAAGAATTAATTAAAGAAGATATTTAAGATATATTGTAATGAGTAAAAGAACGTATCAACCATCAAAACGTAAAAGAAGAAACAAGCACGGTTTCAGAGAAAGAATGGCTTCTGCTAATGGTCGTAAGGTATTAGCTAGAAGAAGAGCTAAAGGAAGAAAGAAATTGACTGTTTCATCTGAAAACAGACCAAAGAAATAATGATTTATTATCATTAATATAGAGGTGTTACTTTTTGTTAGTAACACCTTTTTTTATACCTGAATAACTTTTTTTAACTTTATACACAACAATACAACAACTTAAGTAATGCCGAAGAGACAAGACCTTAAATCAATTTTAATTATCGGATCAGGACCGATCGTAATTGGACAAGCATGTGAATTTGATTATTCAGGATCACAAGCATTGCGTTCACTCAGAGAGGACGGAATTGAAACTATTTTGATCAATTCGAATCCGGCGACTATTATGACTGACCCGTCGATGGCAGATCATGTTTATCTTTTACCATTAACCACAAAATCACTCGTTCAAATTTTAAAAGAGCACCCTCAAATTGATGCTGTACTACCGACAATGGGAGGACAAACAGCATTGAACTTGTGTATTGAGGCTGACGAAAAAGGAATCTGGGAAGATTTTGGGGTAGAAATTATTGGAGTAGATATCGATGCTATCAACATCACAGAAGATCGTGAGAAGTTTAGAGAGCTCATGTTGGAAATCGGAATCCCGATGGCGCCACAAGCTACCGCAACTTCGTATTTAAAAGGAAAAGAAATTGCACAAGAATTTGGATTTCCTTTAGTAATTAGGGCTTCGTTTACCCTCGGTGGGGCAGGAGCTTCTTTTGTACACAAAGAGGAGGACTTTGATGAAATGTTAACACGTGGACTCGAAGTATCACCTATTCACGAAGTGATGATCGATAAGGCCTTATTAGGCTGGAAAGAATACGAGTTAGAGTTATTGCGCGACAAAAATGACAATGTTGTAATCATCTGTTCTATCGAGAATATGGATCCTATGGGAATCCACACCGGTGATTCAATTACCGTAGCGCCTGCGATGACCTTGTCTGATAAGACTTACCAAAGAATGCGTGATATGGCCATCCATATGATGCGCTCTATCGGAGATTTTGCTGGAGGATGTAATGTGCAGTTCGCAGTTTCTCCTGATGAAGAAGAGCAAATTATCGCCATTGAAATTAATCCACGTGTATCGCGTTCGTCAGCATTGGCGAGTAAAGCTACTGGATACCCTATCGCAAAAATCGCTTCTAAGTTAGCTATCGGTTATACCTTAGACGAATTGGATAACCAGATTACCAAATCTACTTCAGCATTGTTTGAGCCTACCTTGGACTATGTAATCGTAAAAATTCCACGTTGGAACTTCGATAAGTTTGAAGGTTCTGATAGAGAATTAGGATTGCAGATGAAGTCAGTAGGAGAGGTGATGGGAATTGGACGTTCTTTCCAAGAAGCATTGCACAAAGCTACACAATCGTTAGAGATCAAGAGAAATGGAATCGGTGCTGATGGTAAGAGCTATACCGATTACGCACAAATCAAAGAGAAGTTGCGTTATGCCTCTTGGGATCGCGTGTTTGCTATTTACGACGCTATCCAAATTGGAATGCCGTTAAGCAAGATCCACGAAATCACGAAAATTGATATGTGGTTCTTAAAGCAATACGAAGAATTGCACGAGCTAGAAAAAGAGATTTCAACGTATACAATTGATACTTTAGACAAAGACTTATTATTGGAAGCTAAGCAAAAAGGATATGGTGATCGTCAAATCGCACATATGCTAGGATGTTTAGAAAGCCAAGTATATAATAAAAGAGAAGAACTCGGCGTAAAGCGTGTGTACAAATTGGTAGATACCTGTGCGGCAGAGTTTAAAGCACAAACACCTTATTACTATTCTACCTTTGAAAATGCCATTGAAACGGCTGAAGGTGAGGTGACTATAGCGAATGAAAGTGAAGTTTCTGATAAGAAGAAAATCATAGTACTAGGGTCTGGACCTAACCGAATCGGTCAAGGAATTGAGTTTGATTACTGTTGTGTACACGGAGTACTCGCTGCTTCGGAAAGTGGTTACGAAACTATTATGATCAACTGTAACCCTGAAACAGTATCGACAGATTTTGATACGGCTGATAAGCTTTATTTTGAACCTGTTTTCTGGGAGCATATCTACGATATCATCAAGCACGAAAAACCAGAAGGAGTAATTGTTCAATTAGGAGGGCAAACCGCCTTGAAGTTAGCTGAAAAACTCGATCGTTACGGAATTCCTATCATCGGTACTAGCTATAAAGCCCTAGACTTAGCGGAAGATAGAGGTAGTTTCTCAACCTTATTGAAAGACAATAATATTCCGTATCCGCGTTTTGGTGTAGCAGAAACTGCTGATCAAGCCCTAGCATTAGCTGACGAATTAGACTTCCCAATTTTGGTGCGTCCGTCGTATGTATTAGGAGGACAAGGAATGAAGATCGTTATCAACAAAGAAGAGTTACTCGAACACGTTGTTGATTTACTCAGAAAAATTCCAAATAACAAGTTGTTATTAGATCACTATTTAGAAGGAGCTATCGAAGCAGAAGCAGATGCGATTTGTGATGGTGAAAACGTGTATATCATTGGTATCATGGAGCATATTGAGCCTTGTGGAATTCACTCAGGAGATTCAAATGCGACGCTACCTGCCTTTAATTTAGGAGAGTTAATTTTAGAACAAATTAGAGAATATACCAAAACAATTGCCTTGGCTTTAGACACTGTTGGATTGATCAATATTCAGTTCGCGATTAAAGACGATAAGGTGTATATTATTGAAGCGAACCCTCGTGCGTCACGTACGGTACCGTTTATTGCGAAGGCCTACAAAGAACCTTACGTAAACTACGCAACCAAAGTAATGCTAGGAGAGAAAAAGGTTACGGACTTCGATTTCAACCCACAATTAGAAGGTTTTGCTATTAAACAACCAGTATTCTCGTTTAATAAGTTCCCGAATGTAAACAAAAAGCTCGGACCAGAAATGAAGAGTACGGGAGAGAGTATTTTGTTTATCGAAAACTTGCGCGATGATCAATTCTACGATTTATACGCACGACGTAAAATGTACTTAAGTAAATAAGCACTTGCTAGTATATAAAAATAAAACCTCATTGTTAAGCAATGAGGTTTTTTTATGGTGAAAAGAGATTTCTCTATCTTAAGCGATGTCCATATCGTCAAAACGAACAATTTTTTGTACGTTGTTACGAAGTAGGTAATTTTTGATAATCGTTCGTGCTAATGCTTTGTTTTCGATAGGGGTAAGCATTGATTTTAACACGTCGAGCTGATTCTCTTGAAAGGCTAAATTGGTAAATGTATATCCGATAACCTCATTGTTTTCTATCAAAATCACGCTGTGTTCTTCAGGAGTTCTTCCTTTATCCACAATCATGAAATTGTGATTGTTAAACTCTTTAACCGAGTTTTTACGCTTGCGGATAATATTGTATTTCGGTCGCATACCATCTAGGTCTAAGTGGTATTTTAGGCGAGTTAACAAGGTGTTTCCGGTTTCTTGATAACTGACCTCGTGCACCCGCTTTAAAACCTTTTCCGCTTTGGAGGTTTTCTTTAAAAATTGCTTGTTGACCTCTTGCTTTATATTGGTGCCTCGTCCTATAAAGATGATGTTGCCTTCTTCATTATGAACGTAATAAACACCGAGTTTTTCCGGTAATTTGTCGAGTATCTTAACGATGCGCATTTTTTCGTGACGATTGTCAAAATACTTTACCGTTTCCTGAATGATTTCTTTGTTGTTGTCCTTGTCTATAAGGAGCTTAAAAAGCTTTACCGTTGCCAGTGCATCTCCGTTTGCACGATGCCTGTCCGTGACCGGAATTCCCAAATGCCTGCACAGTTTTCCTAAACTAAATGACGGTGCGTCTGGAATCAGTTTCTTACTGAGGCTAACGGTACAAAGTGTGTTTTTCTGATAATCGTAACCGAGGCGACTAAATTCAGTTTTTAAAATTCTGTAATCAAAACTGGCATTGTGTGCTATCAGTATACAGTCTTGGGTCATTTCAATAATGCGTTTGGCAATCTCGTAAAATTTCGGAGCATTGCGTAGCATTTTGTTATTAATCCCTGTTAGTTTTACCACAAAGTCCTGAATTTCACGTTCAGGATTGACCAAGCTGATAAACTGATCAATAATTTCGTGACCGTCGTATTTATATATGGCAATCTCTGTAATGCCCTCTTCATTAAACTTACCTCCGGTAGTTTCAATATCTAATATCGCGTACAATTCTTTCCCTTTTTTAATTGCTTACTCCATAAAGCTAAGCATTATAATTCCTAACACCAAATATTGAGCTACCAATTCTGACCATATTGCTTCCCTTTTCAATGGCCAATTCGTAATCACCGCTCATACCCATCGATAGTATTTCGAGGGGGTGTTGCTGTTCTTTAAGTGTTGTAAATAAGTTGTTTAGGTTGGTGAATTCTTCTCCAATTTGTGTTTGATCATCTGTGAAGGTCGCCATTCCCATTAATCCAACAACGCGTATGTTAGAAAGAGAATTTTGTAAGTCCGATGCTAAGATCTCTTGAATTTCATCAAAACTCAGCCCAAACTTGCTGTCTTCTTTCGCAATTTTTGCCTGTAATAATACGCGAATAACACGTTGGTGTTTTGCTGCCTGCTTGTTGATCTCTTGCAGTGTTTTAATACTGTCAACGCCGTGGATTAAATCGACAAAGTGTGCCATGTACTTAACCTTGTTACGCTGTAAATGCCCAATCATATGCCACTGAATGTCCTTCGGAAGAGCGTCGTATTTTTCTACCATTTCTTGGATTTTGTTTTCTCCAAAAATGCGTTGCCCAGCCTCGTAGGCCTCCTGTAAGTCACTGATCGGTTTTGTTTTTGATACCGCAACGAGCGTTACCTCTTCTGGGAGGGCTTCCTTGATGCGTTTCAAGTTCTCTTTAATCATATTCTGTATTGCTAAAATTCGTAAATCGTAATGGCGCTGCGTAACTTCGGTTCGATATAGGTGGTCTTTGGAGGCATAAGTGCCCCTCCGTCGACGATACTTTTTAATTCATCGATGTTCGTCGGGAGCATTCCAAAAGATACTTTAAAACTACCTTCATCAACTTTAGTCTTTAATTCCAGTCCGCCTGACTTGTTTTGCGAATAAATAATTTTTTTACTGTTGCGTATATCTTCAATTCCCAAGATGGGTTTTAGCACTGTCTGATATAGAATTTGAGCGTCTAATTTGCTCAGTGCATCACTGAATTCATAGGCCGACTTTCGGAGGGTCAAGGCGTAAAAATTACCGTCCAAATACATGGTGAATTGATGCTTTTCTTTGGGTTTGTACAGTTCTAAACCTTTGTTTTCGATTTTAAAAATAGTGTCCAATTCCATCAAAAACTCTTCTGAACTCAATCCGTTTAAATCGCGAATAAACCTGTTGAATTCATAGATACATAACTGACTCTCGGGAAGTAGGTAGCTCATAAAGAAGTTATAAGCTTCCGTTCCGTCATGTGACGGATTGTTTTTGGCTAGGTTTTCGGCTAGCATACATGAGGAAGTCGAGCGGTGATGACCGTCGGCTATGTAAAGCGTGTCGATGTTTCGAAATGCTTCAGTTATTTTTACTACGTCCTCGTCGTCGTTAATAACCCATAAAAAATGCAAGTCCTTGTCCGTAGTTGTAAATTCGTATTCAGCACGCTGTGCTTGGTATTTTTTGACGATATCACTAATGACATCATTGTCGGGATAGGTGAGGAGCACGGGCTCTGCATTGAATCCTGTATTTTTGAGGTAGTCTTCAAACAATAGCTCACGTTCGTGCAAGGTACCTTCGTGCTTTTTGATAATATCGTCGTGGTAATCTGCCACCGAGGTTGCGGCGATGATACCGCAAAATGTTTCATTAGGGGTAATCTTTTTGTACAAGTAATACGCCGCTTTGGTGTCTTGTGTAAAATACCCATCCTCTTTGAATTCCAAATACCTGTTATGCACTAATTTAAAGCGTTGTTCACCCGTTACCTTGTCCTGGTGATACTTGTAACCAGGGTTAATAACGTGCAAAAAAGTATAAGGATTAAAGTCTAATTTTGCATTTAGGTGATCCGTTTCGTAAATCTCATACGATTTAGAAGAAACGAGAGCTACCTTGTCACGAGTAGCTCTTACCGCTTTAAAAGGTTTAACTTTTGCCATAGTTTATTCAGCGAGTAACGCAATAATTTGTTTTGATAAATCACTTCCCGATTTTGTTTTTGCTTCTTGAGTTAAGGTAGCAATATTGGGTGTAAGTGATAGGTCGGTATTCATTAAAAGTTGAATTTCTGGCCTTGGCTGACTCTCGAATACATCGAGTCCAGCAAAGCGAACTTTTCCACTCTCAATAGCGTTTACTAAAGCCACTTCGTCAATTAATCCTCCAGCAGCGGTATTCACGATCCCAACACCATCTTTCATATGCTCAAAGTGTTCTTGGGTAATTAAGTGACTGTCTTGGTTTTCGATGTGCAAGGTTAAGAAATCCGCTTGCTTTAATACTTCTGCATAAGGTTCTGTCGCAACTTGAATGTCTATTTGTTGCCCGTTGTAGAAGAGTACAGCAATTGATTTTTCTTCGCTGTAGTCTCCACTAAAAATAACGTTCATTCCCATTCCTAGTGCTAAGCTAGCTACCTGTTCAGCATCTGCAGTATCACCGATGATACCCAAGGTTTTTCCTCGAAGTTCAATACCTTCTGAGAACTCTTTTTTAAGTGCATTAAAGCGGAGTTCTCCTTCGAGTGGCATTTCGCGGTTTGCTTGTGGTAAAAATCGCGCCATCCCCAAAAGGTGGGCAAATACCAATTCTGCAATGGCATTCGCAGTTCCGTCTGCACTGTGAATTACGTGAATTCCGTTGTCAGCTGCAAACTCGACGTCTATATGATCGAGGTTAGTACCTTGATGCGCTATTAATTTAATACTCGGGCAAGCCTCGAGCAGTTCGGGATGTATTGTTGTATTCTTGGTAATGATGAGGGCATCGATGCCTTCGTCATTGATAAAATTCTGAAGTTGCTCCTGTGCAACCTTAGTAACTACTACTTCAAATCCTGCATTTTCCAAAGCGCTAATTCCGCTTTGCGCCAGTCCGTCATTTGCTAATATCTTCATTATCTATACTCTAATACGTTGTATAAACGCGTTGTTTTATTATTGTGCTTTGCGTTCGAACTCTTGCATGACATCTACCAATGCTTGAACGCTGTGCAAAGGTAATGCATTATACATACTTGCCCTATATCCACCCACACTTCTATGTCCGTGCAATCCATTGATGTCAGCTTCTTGCCACATCGCATCAAATGCGGTTGCGTGATCCGGATTGGTCAATTGGAAAGTAGCATTCATGATGCTGCGATCTTCCGGAGCTACCACGCCTTTAAATAGGGGGTTTCGGTCGATTTCAGCGTATAATAAAGCTGCTTTTTTCTCATTTACTTTTTCTATAAACGGAATTCCTCCGAGATCTTTTAACCACTGCAAGGTAAGCATAGAAACGTACACAGCAAACACAGGAGGGGTATTAAACATACTATCCTTGTCGATATGTGTTTGATAATTGAGCATCGATGGTATAGCGCGCTCAACTTTTCCTAACAGCCCTTCCTTTACAATGACCAAAGTGGTTCCGGCAGGCCCCATGTTTTTTTGAGCTCCAGCGTAAATCAAATCAAAGTTTGTAAAATCGAGACTTCTGGAAAAAATATCAGAACTCATATCGCAAATTAAAGGAACCTCAGTTTTTGGGAACGATTTCATCTGAGTACCGTAAATAGTATTGTTGCTGGTACAGTGAAAATAGTCGGCATCGGTTGGGATGTCGTAATTTTTTGGGATATAGTTAAATCCCTTGTCCTCTGATGAAGCAACTTCTACCAAGTCACCAAATAATTTGGCTTCTTTTATGGCTTTGCTACTCCAAGTTCCGGTATTTAGATACGCTGCTTTTTTATTCAATAAATTATACGCAGTCATCAAAAACTGGTTGCTGGCTCCTCCTTGTAAAAATAAAGCGTGATAGCCTTTTCCTTCCAAGCCTAGTAATTCTAAAGCCAGTGAACGCGCACGCTCAATGACATCTACAAAAGGCTTACTTCTGTGTGAAATTTCTATCAGTGATAAATTGTCATTATTAAAATTTACCACGGCTTCTGAAGCTTTTTGCAATACCTCTTCTGGTAAGATACAAGGTCCGGCGCTAAAGTTGTGTTTTTTCATAGGGTGTTATGTTGTGTTGTTGTTTTTGTTTAAAGTTTGTGTAAAAATTCCAAGGTATTTACACCATCTGCGTAGTCCCATAGCTCAGGGAATTGAGTTTTTCCGAATGGTATATGCCCCGCAGCAGTATCTGAACTTACTACGCATTGAATTTGTTCAGCGTCGTCTGCTAATTTTTGGAGTAAACTATCTTTGGTATCGTAATACTCGTAAAATACAGAAGCTATTGGAGAGGCGTAACTCGCATCTTCTTTGATCATTAAAAAACCATTCTCTAAAATGTCAAATTCACTCATGAGGTATACGGCTTTGTTGTAGTCGTAATTATTGGCGTATTTGGCGTTATTTATAATTTCATGGCGGTTGTACATTCCTCTAAAGAAAGCATCAAAATCATAGTCTTTAGGTACAAAGAGCTTGGAAACAGAGCGGCATCCTAACCCGAAATAACGAAAAACGTCTTCACTGAGTTGTTCTAAGTCATCACTGCTTTCCGTACCGCTGAGCACGGCTACTGAATTTCTGTTTTTTCTGATGATACTCGGTTTGTCTTTGAAATAATGTTCAAAATAACGTGCCGTATTATTGCTTCCAGTGGCAATCACAGCGTCGAATTCAGGGAGCTTTTCTTCCGTAAATTGGATTTTTCCCTTTAATTCTGGACAAACATACTCCAAGTACTTAGCTAAGAAAGGGAGTAAATGCTTATCGTTTGACGATTGTTTTACGGTAATAGTATGCCCTGAAATAAGAACCGATAAAAAATCGTGAAATCCTACCATAGGGATGTTTCCAGCCATAATAACAGCGATGTTTTTCGGAGTATCGATGCCTTTCTCAAAGGGTGCTGTCCACGTTTCTAGAGCCTCTTTACTGAGAGCTTTAGACCAATTTTCCGTTGCGAAAAGCAAATTTTCTTGGGTAAACCAAGTATTGCGTTCTGCTGCAACTTTTAATTGATGTTTGAATCCATCAAAAAATAGATCATTAAATTGTATCTCTTCTTTTTGAGTGATACCTTCACGACTAAACTGACTTAAAAACCTTCCGAGTTGGTAAAACGCTTCTACGCGTGTTGTATTCGTATCCATTTATATTGGTTCTAAATTAAATTGGAACTATTTTTGTGCCTGCAAAGTTACAAAACTGAAAGAGATTTATTATGGCAATTATAATAACTGATGAATGCATAAACTGCGGAGCTTGTGAGCCAGAATGCCCTAACACGGCTATTTATGAGGGTGCAGAAGACTGGAAGTATGCAGATGGTACCGATTTAGAAGGAGATATCGTATTACCGAACGGAAATAAGGCGAATGCTGAAGATGAGCAAGAACCGATTTCTGATGAAATATACTACATCGTTGCCGATAAATGTACAGAGTGTAAAGGATTTCACGAAGAACCACAATGTGCGGCAGTATGTCCTGTAGATTGTTGTGTTCCAGATGATAATAATGTGGAAACGGATGAGGAGCTTTTGGCAAAACAACGTTTTATGCACAACGATTAAAAGAGAATCAAATGATTGATACAGAGCCTGAGAATGTTAATTCTCAGGTTTTTTTATGTCTTTTTGTAATGCTGCTAAAAAATTACGACTGATGAGTATAAACTAAAAACAAACATGAGATTAGCAACTGTACTCGTAGCACTAAGTGTAGTGCTCAGCGCCTGTAAAAAAGAAACAAAACAAAAAGAGCAAATTCCCGAAAAAGTAATTGCCCAAGCAAAAGCGCCTACGTATCCTGAAAGTTTAGCAAAAGTGTTTGAAAAGCACGGAGGAATCGCTACGTGGAAGAAAGCGAAAACCATGAGTTTCAAAGTGAATGACCAAGAACATACCGTCGATTTACACACGCGTAAAACAGTGGTGAATACCGATGCCTATTCTTTGGGATTTGACGGAGAAAATGTGTGGTTACATCAGCAAGATTCTACCGCTTTTAAAGGAAATCCAGAATTTTACTACAATTTGTACTTTTATTTTTACGCAATGCCATTTGTTTTAGCCGATGATGGAATTGTCTACAGCGAGGCAAAACCCTTAACTTTCGAAGGAAAAGAGTATCCAGGTGTTAAAATTTCGTACAAAGCCAATGTGGGTACCTCTCCCGATGATAATTATTTTATATATTACAATCCCGAAACTTTTCAGATGGAATGGCTAGGATATACCGTGACGTATTTCTCTAAAAAACCTTCAGATTCGTTTAATTTAATTAAATACGACCAATGGGAATCTGTTAATGGACTCTTGTTGCCCAAAGCGATTACGTGGTATAAAAAAGATGAGAACGGAAATCCTGATGCTCCAGCGAGAGCTCCTATAGAGTTTTCTTCGGGTTTAGTTAGTGAAGCTGCTTTGGCTCACAGCTTTTTTGTAAAACCGAAAGAATAATTAAAACTACATATAAATGACCTCCCCAAAATACAAGTGGAAAAAAGAATACAGCTGGGTGCTGTTAGCCAATGTAATTTACCTGATTTTATTTTACGTATTAACGAAAATGTATGCCGCTTAAGCTATGGAATTAGTCGATTGGATAGTATTGAGCGCTACGTTACTTTTTATCGTAGGCTACGGAATTTGGAAAACAAAAGGAAACAACAGCGTAGAAGAGTATATTAAAGGAGGAAATTCAAGTAAATGGTGGACAATTGGGTTGTCAGTAATGGCAACTCAAGCGAGTGCCATAACTTTTTTATCAACACCAGGACAGGCTTTTCACAGCGGTATGGGCTTTGTTCAATTTTATATTGGACTCCCTATTGCAATGGTGATTATTTGTTTGGTGTTTATTCCGTTGTACCACAAATTAAAGGTGTTTACCGCCTATGAGTACCTGGAACAGCGCTTTGATGGAAAAACCAGGATGCTGACGGCTTTCTTGTTTTTGGTGCAACGCGGATTGGCTGCAGGAATAACAATTTATGCTCCAGCCATCGTATTGTCAACGGTGTTAGGGTGGGATCTGATCACTCTAAACATATTAATCGGAGTCTTAGTAATCTTATATACCGTATCAGGAGGAACGAAGGCCGTAAGTGTTACTCAAAAACAGCAAATGGCAGTTATTTTTGCCGGGATGTTCGTAGCATTTTATGTCATTTTAGATAAGTTGCCTGAAGGAGTTGATTTTTCGAGAGCTCTTGACATTGCAGGAGCGAGTGATAAGATGAATATCTTAGATTTTTCTTGGGATTTAAATAACCGTTATACCGTTTGGACGGGGATTTTAGGAGGAACGTTTTTAATGCTTTCCTACTTCGGAACGGACCAAAGTCAAGTACAGCGCTATTTATCGGGAAAGTCGAGTAAAGAAAGTCAACTGGGGCTTATCTTTAACGGTTTACTAAAAGTGCCTATGCAGTTTTTTATCCTACTCGTAGGAATCATGGTTTTCGTGTTTTATCAATTTAACAGCAGTCCTTTACACTTTAATCCAAAAGCAGAACAAGCCGTTCGAGTATCTAAACACAGTGCCGCTTACGAAAAGCTAGGAGAGGAGCATAAGAGCATAGAACGTCAAAAGAAAACCTTGCTAACTGCTTCCTTAACACCGGAGGTAAAAGCCAGTTTAAAGCGTCTGAATGCAAGGGATGCCGAATTAAAAGCTGAGGCTAAAACATTGATTAAACAAGCCGATGATACTGTGGTTTTGAATGACAAAGATTACGTGTTTATTCAATTTATTTTAAAATACTTGCCCACGGGATTAATAGGTTTGTTGTTAGCCGTAATTTTGTCGGCAGCCATGTCATCTACAGCTTCTGAGCTCAATGCGCTGGCCTCTACAACAGCCATCGATTTGTACAAGCGAAATGTTTCACGAGATTACGATGAAGCGCATTATGTAAAAGTCACAAAGTTATTGACGTTTGGTTGGGGTATTTTGGCCATAGTTGTTGCCTGTGTGGCCGATCTATTTGACAATCTAATTCAGTTAGTAAACATTATAGGGTCCTTGTTTTACGGAAATGTTCTCGGAATTTTCTTGTTGGCCTTTTTTGTTAAATTTACCAGAGGGAATGCGGTTTTTGTCGCTGCAATTATTACGCAGTTCGCAATTTTTATCCTCTATAAAATTGACTATTTTTCCTTTTTGTGGTTGAATGCCGTAGGTTGTATCATCGTCATGGTATTGGCGGTTTTCATCCAAGCTTTAATGGAGGGTAGACAAGGCTCGTTAGTGGAATAGCGATACCTAAACTATTAGAATTCTCAGAAGAATGAATTTTGAATCGACTTTGTATTTTCAGAATTTATTCAAAATATAAAATAAAAAGCGGAAAGGTACCTTTTCGCTTTTTGCTTTTTCTCCGTGAGTAGTTGGTAAGTGACTGAGCTAAAATTCGATACTGATCAATAGCTTTCGATCCCCTTTTTCATGGATATTTTCAGTAAATTTGATAAAAATTAGTTAGAAAAATTCATTCGAGAAATACATGATATCAATTCGCACAGCAACAATATCTGATTTGCCTAGATTATTAGATTTTGAACAAGATTTAATAACTGCAGAAAGACCTTTTGAGCCCACCTTTAAAAAGGGGACCATACATTATTACGATATCGAGGCAATGATTCACGCAGTAGAAGTATTGGTTTTGGTGGCCGAAGAGGCCGGTGAACTCATCGCTTCAGGGTATGCTAGGATAGCCGATTTTAAAAATTATTACAAATACGACAAGTTTGCCTACCTCGGGTTTATGTATACCGTTCCGGAAAGCAGGGGGAAAGGAGTAAATAAAATGATTATGGAGGCCTTACTCAGCTGGTGTAAAGAGCGAGGAATGGAGGAGGTTCGACTGGATGTGTTTGCTGAAAATGCAGGAGCGATAAGGGCCTATGAAAAGGTTGGATTCAAACAACATTTGATAAAAATGAGACGATCATTATAAGAAAAGCGTTCCTCTGTGAGGAACGCTTTTTGTTTATAGCTTAATGAGTTTTGTTTTCACTATAGGTTGGTTTTCATAACGGATATGAACGAGGTAGACACCGCGTTGCAAAGTACGCAAGGGGACCTTTTCAATATCGGATGCTCCCAAGGATTGTTCCCATACCTTTTGTCCTAAAGTGTTCATCAGGAATACTGTGCCTTTCCATCGCTGAGGATTTGCAAATTGGACGTATTGCTTTGCTGGGTTGGGGAAAAGCGAAATACTCGTGTTGGCATTTTCTTTTTGCAGAGCCTTTCGCTGTTGCCCAATGGCAAAAGTTCGGCTGGTGGCAGTATAGGGTTTTACAGCTCCTGTCCATCCGTTTTTCCATGCTCCGTAATGAACAATGCGGTAGGTGCCTGCATCGACATTGGTGGGGATTTTCCATTGGATGTAAATTTTTGAATTGGCAATGCCACTGCGTTTCCATTCCATTTTGGTCGAATTGTCACGATCTTCATATCGGGTAATCCACGAGCCTTCAATGAGTTGTTGTACTGCTAAATAACTGCCATTGGTTCTGGGATTGTTATTCGGATGTCCTCCCCAAAAGCTAACGTTTACAGTTTGATTGGCAGTGTAAAAAGAAGTAGCGTCTTGGATGGTACTCCCAAAAGATTTAAAGAGCGGTTTGTCATCAAACAATATAGGAGCCGTTTTGTCGAGGCCAATAAAGGACTTTACTGGTGCTTGAGGTTCCGGAACGGGCCAAGGATTGGCCAAAGGCGTGCGAATTTTTGTAGTCAAGCGTTCAAATTCTTGTTGATAGGCAGCACAGGTCCAAGGGCCAAAATGTGTGCTGGCACCTTCGTATTGTTGAGAGGCGTATTCTTCACGAGTCGTTACATAGCCAGCATAGGCATCTGCATACCCCGTGAATACGGTGTATTGTATACCGGTATCAGGCACATCACTCACGGCTTTACGCATGCGTCTTCCTGCCATTACCGTAAATTCACCTGGAGCTGCTAAAATTCCTAACTGACCAATTTTTAGCAAACTGGTAGGGAGTATTTTTGGGGTTCTTGGGTTGGCGTCATTAGCGCCAATATTGAAGAGTATATCAATAGGTTTTTCCATATGACACTGAGCATTGGCACATCCGCTGGTAGGGTTGCTTCGAGTTTCACCCTCACGTCCTATGCCACTTCTACCATCTTCTGCTCCAGCTCGGAATGACAAGCCCAATGCTGCTTTACAGGTTTGACGCCATTCACCATCGGTGAATTTGGGCGCTATGGACAGCTTTGAATAATCACTGTACCTAGTAACGGCAACCACTGAACCGGTTAATTGAATGGTGGCACTGTTAAATAATTCGTAGGCTTTTTGATACTGACGCATCCCAATTATGGCTGCGCTTTCTTCTTCTGTAGCTCCTGGTCCTGAGGCATCTGTTCGCGGGTCGTCAGGGGCAGGTTGACGGAGGTTTGGTGACATGTCACCCGCATTGGAATTGGCGAATGCCGCGATAAATTGTGGGTGTGAAGCCCGGTATTGTGTACCTTGGAGTCGCTCGAATTCAAGAGCAGCGTACCCTTTGTTGTCACCACTACAAAACTTGTACGTTTTTGTCAAATTAGTGGGGTGCACAGCAAACCATGAAAGCATTCCTACAGGACGATTTCCTTGGATAAATTTGAGTACTGTCATTTCTTGGTCGATACTAGGGTAGGCATTGGCGTCTTTGTTGAGCTGGTAAGCCACTAAAGAGCGGTTGATACTCGCATTCGTTAAATAGCCGTTGTTATAGTAAATTCTTCCAGGGCTCATGTGCTCATGCGCTTGCTTTATCGCTTGGACGATACCGGAAATGAGAATGGAAAAATTGGTTTTGTAATGTCCACCGGTAGCTGTGTTGTACAGTTCGTAATGTGAATAACCACCCGGTGACACATGGGTGTGTGTTGCGCTGATAATCAAGTTGCTGTCGGTGTAAAGTGTTCCGAACTCATTGCGCAGTGCTTGCAGTACAGCTTGATTGACCGATTGAAACACGGCTCCTTTGTCGATGTTGACAAAGACTACCGGTTTCCCGTTGGGTTCTTTGACAATAAAAGCGCGAGCGTACTGCCGGTCTTTGATTCCCGAATTACTAAAAAAAGGGTTTCCGTAACCGAAAAAGTTACTTTGTGCAATTTGACCAGTGATATCGGAGATCCCGATACCAATTTCATAGTTATTGGTTTGTCCCTGTAGGTGAATAACCGCAAGGAAACAAAGGCTTGTGAGCAGCCTTTTCATTAGAAGGGTTGAGTAAATCATTGGGTTAGTGATTTTTAGTTACTCACTAAGTTAAATGATAGTTGTGTTATTGTTAAAAAAAGTGTATAAATTTTACTTATAGTGAAATAATTTGGACTAATAGTTGTTAAAATGAAAAAGCCTGCAAAAGCAGGCTTTTCTTGAGGTATATAGCAAAAGCAACGAATTACTTCATTTTTGCTAAAAACTCTTTATTCATTTTTACATAGTCAGCATTTCCCGCTTTCTCAGCACCCGCCAAAGATCCTTTAGCAGCCTTAATAGCTCCTTTTTTATCTCCTGCTTTAGCTAAGATTAATGATTGTTGACGCAAGTACCAAAATCTTGGCTGTTCTTTAGTCATGTCAACGGCTTTGTTAATCCAAGTTTTTGCTTTGTTAATGTCTTTTCCTTCAGTTAAGTAATACACAGCCGCCGCGTAATAATCATTAGGCGAAGGTCCATTCATAATTTTTGTAATGCTCGCTTCTACACCTTTGTCAGTTGGTGTTGTAAACGTAACTCCTACATAAGCATTTTCCCACAACATACCTATTGCTGCTGAATTGTTGGTGATATCATCAATAGTAATGGTAAAAGTTTCTATTTTCACGGGCATAGGTACCACTTTGGCTGTGGTAGTTAAAGCAACTTTTGACGCGTCCCATTTTCTAGGAGTTCCCCAGTTATTGGTGTCGTTATAAAAAATTACCTCCCAAGAATCTTTATTGGGTTTGGTGTAGATTGCATAGCTTCCTTTTTTTAATTCTTTTCCATCAATAGTAACATCGTCACTAAAAGTGATTTTAGTGTTAGCATTTGCTCCGGTACGCCAAAGCTTCCCAAAAGGAACTAAATCGCCAAATATCTTTCTTCCTTTCATCCCAGGACGAGAGTATTCAACAGATACATCTGTTAGACCAACTTGTTGCTCCAATTTGGAAGATGGACTTGAAGCAGGTGTTTTCACCTGTGCGTTAAGCAGACTTGTACAAGCCAGCGCTACCAAACTTAAAAGTACTTTTTTCATGTTATGGTGTGTTTGATTAAAAATTTAGCTAAAATTACAACGAAATATGCCTATTAATGTTAACAAAAACTTAAAATAAGGTAGTGTATATTTGCAAGCATGAAAAAATTGATTGCAGAATTTATCGGTACGTTTTCATTGATTTTTTGTGGTACAGGAGCCATGACCATCAGTGAGGTGACCCAAGGGGCAGATTTAACCCATATTGGCGTAGCCATGACTTGGGGACTTATAGTAATGGCCATGATATACGCTTTTGGTGAGAGCTCAGGAGCACATTTTAATCCCGCAGTGACCGTTGCATTTGCCTACGCAAAAAAGTTTGATTGGAAACGAGTTCCAGGATACATCACAGCGCAGTTTTTAGGGGCGCTATTGGCAAGTGTAGTTCTTTGGATACTTTTTCCGACAAGTGAATTTTACGGAGCTACCTTACCGGCGATGGATGCTTGGAGAGCGTTTGTGTTGGAGTTATTGCTGACGTTCTTTTTAATGCTAACTATTATCAATGTTTCGACAGGAAGTAAAGAAACAGGAGTGATGGCAGGAATTGCTATTGGAGGGGTAGTGCTGTTAGAGGCGATGTTTGCCGGTCCGATGACCAAGGCATCTATGAATCCGATTAGATCCCTAGCTCCAGCAATAGTTTCTGGTCATTACGAGCATTTATGGTTGTATTTGACAGCCCCGTTTTTAGGAGCGTTGTTAGCCGTGATATCCTGCAAATTGGTAAAAGATGACCAGTGTTGTGCGTCGGGTTGTTAGAAGAAAGTAATAAAATTAAAAAAAGGAAGTACCACAGTACTTCCTTTTTTTTAATTACTGTATTTGCGTTTTCTGAGATAATTAAAACCAAAACCGAAAAGCCCCAAAAGGAGTAAAGGCATTCCTATATTAAACAGCTTCCAAGTGTCAGCTGATTCGTAGGCGGCTTTTTTGTCTAATAGTCTTACTTTGATAGTCTTATTTTTTAACGGAAGTAATCCTGCATCATCCATGAGATAATCAATGGCATTACTTAAAAATTCCTTATTTCCATAATAATCACCTGTCCATTTATCTTTCGCTAAATCCATGGGTTTACCTTTGAGCATTTCGTTTTTGGCCAAATCTCCATCGGCGATGACTATCATTTTGTTCGGACCGCCTTTAGCTAGGTAGTCTTGAGTTTTAAAAGGTTTAATTCTGTTCTCGTAGGCAGAAGCGAAATCCCCCTCAAGCAGTACGGCGAGTAATTGCGGTCCATCGGAATAATCGCGCTGTTGAGGTTCCTGAGTAATACTTTGTAATTCAATGATTTTAGGGGTTCCTATTTTCTTGCTCAAAGGAGAAGAGACCAATAAAGGTGTTTTTTGGAGCCCGCCTTTTAAGGTGTCAATTTGAGTTGTAAATCGAAAACGTACAGGCGATACATTCTTTGTAATAACATGATACGGATTTGCTTGTGCTAAAGGGTAATAAAACCAAGGCAACTGCTGAAACTGTGATTGGTTTCCTACATTTCCGGTGGCAAGTGGGATTTTTGCACTGTATAGGTCTTTGATCAACTTGTTATTAATACGAACTTGATAGCCAAACAATAAATCGGTGAGGTTGAGGTCTCTCGGAAAGGCCATCATTTTACCTTCGTTGTACAAACTGTCTGTATCGGAGTAGTTGGCATCCAACATCCATAGAGATTTTCCTCCGTGTGTAATAAATTGATCCAATACTAACTTTTCGCGTTCACTAAATCGTTCCGTAGGTTTTGCGATGAATGCAAGATCGTATTTTCGAAGGTCTTTTAGCGTTTTTTCAGGGTTCGAAGCGGTACTGTCGAGGGTGAATTTTGCCAATCGGTATTTTGTGCGAATGTCAGAGAGTAAACTGTAGAGATACTTATCGTCCAATTCTCCATTTCCTGCTAATACGGCGATGCTTGGTTTTTGGTCCTTTAATAGGGTGGCAATTCCATTTGCAAACGAGTATTCGAGTTTTTCGATAGCTTGTTGTAGCTGTTCTTCTTGCGACTTTGCCTGGGTTGATGGTAATAGTGAAACTGAGGTACGTCGGGTACCGTAGGTGAGTTCGGCCCAAGGGAAAATAATGGCTTCTGACAGCTTGCCATCTTCCTCGACGGTGAGTCTGCTAGGTAGCATGCCTCTTTTGATCAGATCTTCACGATAGTCGTCAGGATTGATAAAACGGATGTTAACTGAGCCATTTCTGGCTTGTAACTCATCTAAAAATTGGGCGGTTTCGATTTGCAATCGTTTAAATTCGGCAGGGAATTCTCCTTGTAAATAAACGTCGATATAGAGTGATTCGTCTAAGGAATCTAATAAGTCTTCACTGACCTCTGAAAGCGTATAGCGCTTGTCTTCAGTTAAATCAAATCGGAGGTAGCTGCGTTGTGCTATATAATTGAGAACTGCGATGCCTAAAAGCACCAGTAAACTGTTTTTTATGCTCTTATTCATTGCGTAGTTGTTGTTTGGTCATAAATAAAAAGAAAAAGGTCAAACTTCCGAAATACAATATATCTCGGGTATCGATAACACCTCGACTAATACTTTTATAATGCTCGTTGAGTCCAAGGAGTTGAAGCGTCCTATTGTTGTCAAGTGTTGTTGCGGCTGCTTCAAATCCGTAAAATAGCAGGAAACAAATAAACACCGCCGCGATAAAAGCAACAATTTGATTTTTGGTCAGTGTCGAAGTGAAGATCCCAATTGCGGTGTAGCAAATGGCAATACAAAACAAGCCTACATATGACCCTGCAATGCTTCCAAAATCAATCCCTCCTATAGGGTTTGCAAGCGCGTAAATAGTATAAGTATAACTCAGTGTTGGCAAGATAGCAATGCAAACTAATAATAGCGCCGCCAAGTATTTTCCGACGATAATTTGCCAATCTGATAGGGGTTGGGTTTTGAGTAACTCAATAGTTCCCGTTTGATATTCATCGGCAAAAGACTTCATTGTTATTGCTGGAATGAGAAATAAAAACAGCCAAGGAGCTAGAAAAAAATAACTGCTCAAATCGGCAAAACCAGCTTGAAGTATATTCAAATCGTCTTTTAAAACCCATAAAAACAAGCCGTTGATTAAGAGGAATACACCAATAACCAAATAGGCAATAGGGGACGAGAAAAAGGAGTTAAACTCTTTTTTTATTATTGAGATCATAGAGATATACGGTTTATAGGGTTATCGTGTGTTCCTCACCTTAAGGTAGGCTCACTAGTTTGTCTACACTCCAAGCCTCGGGTTTTCCATTGAAAAAAACTTTCGTTTTGGCCCAAATTCCTTGGAAGAGTTCTGAATTTCTGTAATTTTCTAAATCTTCTTCACGTTCCCAATAGCTATACGTGAAAAAAATACTAGGGTCGTGCTTATCGCTGTACATTTCTAATAAACGACAACCGGGGAAGTTTCGTATGTGTTCTTTTTGTTCTTCAAAGTTGGCTAAAAACTCCTCGATGTGTTCTGGAGCAAAACTAAGCTTGACAATTCTTACAAACATATATTAAGTTATGGGGATAAATTCAGGTTTTACGATTTCTTCAAATTCAATAGTTACAGTATCTCTGTATTGCAATCCTAAAAGGGTAGAGGCGCCTCCAACAGTTCCTAAATTACTGCGGTAAATGGCAATTTCCAAAAAACCTGCTGAATTAAAAAGGGCCAGTTTCTCTCCGTCGTATTGCCGCTTCTCTTCTGGTAAAGTGAGATCTACAATTTCATTGTAACGGTTGAAGATCTTTTTGAAGCGGTATCGTCCTGCCGATACGACAAAAGGACGTCCTTTTCCAATTTTTTGAAAAAATCTCTTGTGTATATTACTGATAACATTACCGTAATTGTCGATGTACAAAACACCTCCTTTGATGATGGTTTGTCGCTGATTGGTTTTGGGTTGAATTTCAATCAGTTTTTTGTAGTCGGTAATTTCTTTACCGATAACGTTTAAACTACCACCTCGAGCAATGTGAGAGGCAACCTTAACAAAGACGTCCAACACCGGGAAACTCGTGCTTATGTGGTTGTGGATGTTGATTTCGACAATTTTTGTCGGTTGTATTTCTGAGGCAATCATAGAAATTAAGCCGTTGTCAGGACAAATAAAATAATGATCGTCTAAGAGTATAGCAATGTGTTTATTTTCGACGCTGAGTTCCGAGTCTACACCGACGATATGAATCGTATTTTTCGGAAAACTCTTGTAGGCATTTTTTAAGATATACGCCGTTTCTGTGATATTGAATGGCGATATGCTATGGGTAATATCAACAATCTTCGCATCGGGTAATTCCGAATATATGGCTCCCTTGACAGCTCCCACAAAGTGGTCTTTGATTCCAAAGTCGGTGGTTAAGGTGATGAGAGACATTGCGTTAGCGTGTTGTTAATTGTTTTGTTAAAAAATTACTCGAAAATTAAAGCAAAACTAAGTAATTCATTAAAAATAATTGGTATTTTTAAACAGAATAATATTTAAAATCTATTACATTTGAACGAACGTATTATTGAATTAACAGAAATCAACCCAAATGATTTTTTTGGTGCGCAAAATAGCACCATCGCTCAATTAAAAACGTACTTCCCAAAAATAAAAATAGTTGCTAGAGGAAATACCCTGAAAATTTACGGAGAATCGGAGATATTGGATGAGTTTGAAAAGCGCTTTGACATGTTGGTGCGCTATTTTCACAGATATAATCGATTGGACGAGAATAGTATTGAACGAATTTTGACCTCTACCGGTAAAGAAGAAGAACTGAGGAAATCGGGGAGCAGTAAGGATGTGTTAGTCCATGGAGTGAGTGGGAAATTGATCAAAGCGGAAACAGAAAACCAACGCAAAATGGTCAGTTTGATGGGGAAAAACGATATGCTTTTCGCTGTTGGACCTGCTGGTACCGGAAAAACCTATACAGCAGTAGCCCTTGCGGTGCGCGCATTGAAAGAAAAGGAAGTTCGCAGAATTATTTTAACGCGTCCAGCGGTAGAGTCTGGAGAGAACCTCGGTTTTTTGCCAGGAGATCTAAAAGAAAAACTCGATCCGTATATGCAACCGCTTTACGACGCCTTGAGAGATATGATCCCACATGAGAAATTACAAGCCTATATAGAAAACGGAACCATTCAAATTGCACCTTTAGCGTTTATGCGTGGACGTACTTTAGACAATGCCTTTGTAATTTTAGATGAGGCTCAGAACACTACCCACGCCCAAATGAAAATGTTCTTAACCCGTATGGGACGACGAGCAAAGTTTATTATTACGGGAGATCCGGGGCAAATTGATTTACCGCGTAAACAAGTTTCAGGTCTTAAAGAATCCTTGTTGGCCTTAAAAGATATAGAGGGCATTGGACAAGTATACCTAGACGATAAAGATGTTATCAGGCATCGATTGGTGAGAAAAATTATCTCAGCGTATAAAAGCATAGAATCAGAATAAAAAAAAGCGAGTAGTTCACTACTCGCTTTTTTTAGCTATATGTTAAAGCGATAGTTGAGTTTAAGTGCCACACCCCAATTCGTTCTGTGTACGTGCTGGTCAAAGTTGTCGGTTACAACGAGGTATACATAAGACAATGGAAGGTACTCCCATTGCAAGCGACTGTTGATGTTCAGATTGTTGAGTTGGGTGTTGTATTGAATGTAAGTAGTCCAATTTAATCGACGTGAAAAAAAGAGCTCGTTGGTCATTCGCAATAAATGAAACGTGCGTTTTCCCAGTGCTTTTAAGTCTATGGCATTTACTTCGTAGGTAGCTCTGAATTTAGCTGTGGGGAGTACTAAATATTCTGCATTTACAAATAGTCTTGACCGCGTGCCGTGATAGTAGCTACCGTGACGCAAGGAAGCGTTGTACCGAAAGTTTCGATTGCGAACGGAGTTGTATCCTGCCTGTACGCCAGCATAATGATAAGTTCCGGGTTGCAAGTAGTTCCCATTTCGCAATAAGTCAAAGGCGTATTGGAGTTCGTTATAGTCGAAGAAAGCATTGAAATAGATAGAAGAAAGGTTTTTAAACCACAGGGCATTGTTGAAAAATAAAGACGATTGTATGAGTTGCCCACGAGCATTCCAGGTACCGCTGCTTCGCAAAAGAAAATAACGATAAGAATCGAGGGATGCGTGATTTTTGAAAAAAGTTCGAAAGGAAAGTCGTGCGTTGGCCTGGGTATAGCTTTCTCTCATGGTTTGTTGACTCGCGGCATCATAGGTGTACAAACGAGGTACAAAGCCAATATTGGTGAGGTAGTTCTGTTGCACGTGATGTGCCGAAAAGCCAACTTCACTTTTATTACTGGTATACCACATTCCTAAATGATAAAAATTGTTGGCGCTGTCGTAGTCGTTTCCGAGGCTTTTGGCGTAATTGGCTAGGCCAGTCCATTTGTTGTTGTCTGACCGATAGTTTACATTCGCCCCTGCAACGCGATTGTATTGATCTCCAAACCGAAACCCGTCCATTTCTTGGTGATTGACAATAAAGCCAGTTGTGCTAAAATTGCGATTTAATTGCTGTTCGAGTACTAAAGCTCCGTAGTTTTCTGCAGAGGTATTGGCATTGGCCTTAGTGAATACGTCTAAAAATCCCAAACGCGTTTTTGGACTGAGGTTTCCGGAGAGTTTTGCACCGAATAAAATATCGCTTTTTGCTCCAATGCGACGAGAATAGAACGGGTTTACCGCAGGGATCCCCAAATTTGAAAACAGATCGCTGTTTTCGAGAAAAAAGTTTCTTCTCTCTGGAAAGTTAATAGAAAACTGACTCAAATTGGTTACTTGCTGATCCACATCGATCTGTGAGAAATCGGGATTCACTGTAGCGTCGAGTCGCAAGGATGCGTTGATGGAATACTGCAGGTCTAAACTCGGGGTAAACTGACTTTTGTGAAGCGCTGGACGGAGTGTGTGTTGGTATTGTGAGGTGATAGAAGGCGTTAAAGTGATGCGAGAAGTACTGCTCTGATTTAGTTTTTCAACGTGAAATTTCTTGGTAAATCGCAAATCGAAGATTTGATAGTTGCGCGTTATGGCGCTATAACTAGACCAGGAATTTTTTTTAATGTCTCGATGGTAAAACAGCAAACCAAATTCAGGGCTGTTTTCTGAGAACCCAATAGAAGAGAGCGGGATTTCTATTTCGTAGATTTTACGTGTGTTTTCCTGTGAGGTTTCAGCAGTCCATATAGCATTCCAACTGTTGTTGATATTGTAAAATTGACCGTTGCGTTCAATCAGAGCATCGGAAAGAGCTCCTCCGATATTGCAGGCAAAATAAAAGGCATTTTGATGTTGATTATTGGTGTCGAGTACCAAGACAAAAGCATCACTGCTCGCAACGGAATTTCGGATGTCGTCTCTTTTTAAGGAGCCAATTTGCGTTCTTTCAGTCGAATCGCGATAGACAGCACTGATAAATAGCGACTGTCCATTGTGGAAAATTTTAACCTCAGTTTGCTGTTCGGATAAACTGCCATTTTCTGGAATAAAGTTGCGGAACTTACTATAGGAAGGTAAGCTTTGCCATACCGCTTCTTGAAGCTTTCCATCGATGGAGGGGCGTTGATTGATAAAAGGAATTGTCTGCTCCTGTGCTCGGGTGAATTGCAATGTGGCCAACAGTGCGATGACGGTGAGTAATGATTTCATAGATTTGGTTTTGTGTAATAGGTTTATTGAGGACCAAACTATAAGTTTGATGGGAGCTATTTTCGGAAAGTAGACCAACCTAGTACCAAGGCATACAGAAACTCAATAGGAGTCGAAAACGGTGTTGGTCGACCTAAATCTTGGTTTGGTTGTCGTCAAAGGGGTTTACGTCTTTGCTATGGCTAAAATTTAAAAATTAACTGTACATTCGCTAGATAAGTAGTTTTTGAGTTTCTGTTATGAATGTTCAGCTGTTAAGATATACCTATGTAAAGCAAAGCCTTTTTTGGCTTTTGGTCTTTAGTTATTTTTACCTCACCACCGATATTTCTTTTTATGAGGCGGGGTATTTACAAGTATTTGAAAGCATTTTGATTTTGGTATTTGCTCAGTTTATTTGTGCGCAACTCATCCGTCAGTGGTTGGTACCTGCTTTTTTGAATAAGGGGCAGTTTTATAAATTCATCGCGAGTACCGTGCTGTTGCTTTTTCTGGCCTATGTACTGTATTTAGCCATGCGCACGTATTGGTATGAACCGCGTTATCTTTCGTATTATCCCATCAAAAAGCAGCAAATTATGCTCCGTCCCTTTTGGGAGAAGGTCTGGAATTTTAGAGCTATTTTAAGCAAGGCCATTAAGTTTGTCACACCGGCGGCGATGTTGTTGATGTACGATTTTTACCGTAAACAGCGTCAGTTGTTAGAGTTAAACGAGCAAAAGAAGATCGCTGAATTAAAAGTACTAAAGCAGCAGTTGAATCCTCATTTTTTATTCAATACGCTCAACAATCTCTACGCGTTGACCTTGAAAAAATCAGAATTAGCTCCTGTGATTATTGAAAAGTTGTCGGCTATATTGGATTATATGCTTTACGGGTGTACCGCTAATTTTACGAGTTTGTCAAAAGAGTGGCTGTTGATAGAGAATTACATCACCTTAGAAAAAATCCGCTATGGAAAACGCGTCAAGGTCGTGAGTAGGAGCGAAGTTACAGAAGAAGTGAAAATAGCCCCGTTGATCGTATTGACATTTGTTGAGAATGCCTTTAAGCACGGAGTGGCTCAAGAACTCGAACAGGCTACTATTGAGATACATTTATCGATCGTAGCGAATCAAATTGTATTTACGGTAGTAAATTCAAAACCCAAAAAACAACTAAGCACAAACAAACCCAGTATAGGACTGCAGAATGTAAAAAAACAGTTGGCGCTTTTGTATCCACAGGCACATACATTGGACATTTCTGAAACCGATACCGAGTTTAGTGTCCGATTAACACTTGAAAAACGATGAAGTATACTTGTATGATAGTCGATGATGAGGAATTAGCCAGAGAACTCATTGAAACGCATTTGTCACAACTCGATGATTTTGAGTTGGTAGCTTCTTGTGGGAGCGCGATAGAGGCGAGCAAGGTATTGCAACAAGAGGCGATTGATTTACTGTTTTTAGACATAGAGATGCCAGTGTTAAAAGGAACGGAGTTCTTTAAGAATTTACTAAATAAACCTAGAGTTATTTTTACGACCGCTTACAGGGATTACGCGGTGGAAGGTTTCGAATTGAACGCTGTTGATTACCTTCTAAAGCCCATCGTTTTTCATCGTTTTTTTCAGGCGATTGAGAAGTTCAGAGCATTGCAAACTACCACACCTACGAAGGTACGAGCAACGGTGCCGGAAACGGGAAGCCAAAAGAGCATCTTTATTCGAAAGAATCGCAAGCAATGCAAGCTGATACTCGCTGAAATTGCGTATGTGGAAAGCGTGAAAGATTACGTGAAGATAGTTACCGATACCGAAGTTCACGTGGTCAAATACGGCATTTCGGAGTTCGAAAAAAAACTGGACCATCGATTTGTTAGAATTCATCGTTCGTATATCGTAAACAAAAACAGAATTACCGCATATACCAAAAACGATCTCGAATTAGGAGAAAAGGAAATTCCTATAGGGGAGGTGTTTAAGGGTAATATGGAGCGCTTGTTTAACGACAGTGCTACCTAGCGAAATTTGCTGATTTTTCCGATCTAAATAGCCGGTAATATTCCCGAAATCACTTACATTTGTGAGCTACAACACAACTTACAAGAATACATGAATACAATTAACGAAACTGCGTTTCAGTTTCCTGGGCAAAAGGCCGTTTACAAAGGGAAAGTAAGAGAAGTATATACTTTAGAAAACGATTTGCTAGTGATGATCGCTTCTGATCGTTTATCTGCATTTGACGTGATTTTACCGAAACAAATTCCGTTTAAAGGGCAAATCTTAAATCAAATCGCTGCGAAAATGATGAAAGATACCGAGGATTTGGTTCCCAATTGGTTGGTGGCAAATCCGGATGAGAATGTCGCTGTCGGACATGCCTGCGAGCCTTTTAAGGTAGAAATGGTTATCAGAGGGTATTTGTCAGGACACGCAGCGCGAGAATACAGTGCAGGAAAAAGGGTATTGTGCGGAGTAGCCATGCCTGAAGGAATGAAAGAAAACGATCAATTTCCTGAGCCTATCATTACGCCTTCTACCAAGGCAGATAATGGAGCCCATGACGAAGATATTTCTAGAGAAGACATCTTGAGCAAGGGAATTGTTTCAGAAGAAGATTACCTCGTACTAGAAAAGTACACACGTGCACTTTTTCAAAGGGGGTCTGAGATAGCTAAAGAGCGCGGATTGATACTCGTAGATACCAAATATGAATTCGGTAAAACGCCTGCAGGAGAAATTGTTTTAATCGATGAAATTCACACGCCAGATTCGTCGCGCTATTTCTATTCGGATGGTTATGAAGAACGCCAGGAACGCGGAGAAAAACAAAAGCAGCTGTCAAAAGAGTTTGTCCGTCAGTGGCTTATCGAAAACGGTTTTCAAGGGAAAGAAGGACAGGAAATCCCAGAGATGTCTACAGAGAAAATTACAGAAATTTCGAATCGATACATCGAACTTTTCGAGCAAATTACCGGAGATCGCTTTGTGAAAGCCGATACTACCAATGTGGCGAAGCGAATAGAAACCAACGTGTTAAATTTTTTAAATGAACAGAACGCCTAAAATTAGACCGGAATTGAATTTGTCGGGCACGAGTGAAGCTGAGGAGTTTCAGAATACTGTATTGCGACCTGTGCTAAAATTACAGCACGAATTATTGCTAAGGCTAATAGATGAATATGCTGCACAGTTTAAGTTGGACGTATACCGTGGAACGAAGGAGACTGTTTTAGAAGAAGTCACCAATTTAGTTCAAAAACAGCGAAGTGTGAAGGCAACGCTCATAGGTACGGTCATTGGCCAGTTTTCCACGGCAGAACTCGAGGTGTATTTGGCAGGACGAAAAGAGTACGACAAGAGAATTCAACAAATGATTTTACAGCGTTTTAGAGATAGTCTATAAACATTTACAACAAGCTCACTGAGCTTGGATGAATGTATCAAAAAAACAGTCTTCGGACTGTTTTTTTATTTAAAAATATCTTAAAAAGGAGTGTAGCTTTTCTTGGCTATGGGATTTTTTGTAACTTACACAGAACGAACAAAACTTTCAAAATAATGCCAACCTATACACTGAAAATTAACGGTGCATCGAAACAGGTGACCGTTGATTCAGATACCCCGTTACTTTGGGTACTGAGAGATGAACTCAATTTAGTAGGAACAAAATTTGGCTGTGGAATTGCCCAATGTGGCGCTTGTACAGTCCATATTGACGGTGTAGCCATGCGGAGTTGTCAGTTGCCAGTTTCTGCACTGACTACCGAGGCGGTTACGACGATCGAAGGGCTGTCTGCTGAAGGCGATCATCCATTACAAGAAGCGTGGAAAGCGGTTGATGTTCCACAATGTGGTTATTGTCAGGCTGGCCAAATAATGACTGCAGCTTCCTTCCTAAAGGACAATCCCAATCCGACCAAAGATGAAATTAGAGAGGCGATGCACGGAAATTTGTGCCGTTGCGCTTCTTACAATAGAATAGAGAAAGCTGTGGCGATAGCTGCTGAGAAAATGAGCTAACCTTTACAAAAATAACTACATGAAAACAACAGTAAAAACTTCAGGTGTAAGTAGGAGAAATTTTTTAAAGGCCAGCGCGCTTACCAGTGGTGGTTTGCTCATTGGGTTTAATTTGTTTACTGCTTGTAAATCCAATGCTAAACCTCCTGTAAATATCGACCAGTTAAATTTTAACGACTTTAATGCCTTTATTGAAATAGCGGATAATGGTTATGTGAGCATTTATTCTCCTAACCCAGAAATTGGGCAAGGAGTGAAAACAGCAATGCCCATGATCATCGCAGAAGAATTGGATGTTCCTTGGGAGCACGTTAAGGTGGTACAAGCAAAATACGACAATAAAAAATACACCCGTCAAGTAGCCGGTGGTAGCCAGAGTATTCGACAGGGCTGGGATGCGTTGCGTCAAACTGGGGCAACTGCCAAACAAATGTTAGTGAACGCCGCTGCTGCAAAGTGGGGGGTGAGTCCTGACCAGTGTACTGCACGTGCAGGAATTATCAGTAATGCTGACGGAAAAACCTTAGGTTATGGAGAGGTGGCCTTAGCGGCCGCCAAATTGGAGGTTCCGAAAGATGTAAAACTTAAGAAGCCTAGTGAGTTTACCTTGATAGGTACGGATGCTATAAATGTAGATTTGAGCAAAATTGTCACAGGGAAGCCGCTGTTCGGATTGGATTATAAGGCCGAAGGAATGCTGTATGTATCAGTACTCAGACCTCCTGCGTTTGGAAAAAAACTCGTCAGTTTTGACGATCGTGTGACAAAAGAAGTTTCAGGAGTAAAAGAAGTACACCGTTTTGGTGATAAGGTGGCTGTTTTGGCCACGAGTACTTGGGCTGCCATGAAAGGAAAGAAAGCCTTGCTTGCAGAATGGAAAGCGGAAGGGAGTTTGGAAAGTACAGCAGATCACGATAAAATTTTAAACGGTATTTTGGATGCTGATGATTTTGATGTACGAAGAGAAGATGGAAATGTAGCCCGCGCTTTTAAAGAGGCTGATGAAGTTCTGGAACGCACTTACCATTCCCCTTTTTTACCGCACAATTGTTTGGAGCCGATGAATTTTTATGCCGATGTCACCCCAGAACGAGTGCATTTGGTAGGCCCCATACAAACACCTCAGTGGACAGCAGGAAGAATAGCAAAGTTGCTCAACCGAGATGAAAGCGATATCGAACTCGAAATGACGCGTATGGGAGGTGGATTTGGAAGGCGTCTTTACGGAGATTTTGCACTGGAAGCTGCAGAGATTTCCAATATAGCCAAAAAACCAGTAAAGGTAGTGTTCTCCCGAGAAGATGATATGACGGACGGAATCTACAGACCGGCGATTAAGTATCGAATAAAGGCCGCAATTAAAGAAGGTAAAATAACCGGATATCATTTAAAAGAAGCGGCTATTAATGGAAATATGTACGGACTCATACCTCATTTTTTTCCTGCAGGCTGTATTCCAAATTACAAAGTATCCACTCAAAACTATAAAAGTGCTATTACAACGGGGGCATGGCGAGCTCCTTACACCAATTTCTTAGCATTTGCCGAGCAGAGTTTTTTCGATGAGCTGGCCGAAAAATTAGCAAAAGACCCTGTTCAATTGCGATTAGAACTTTTGCAAGAAGTAAAAGGCTCAAGTGATGAGAAAATTGAATATTCTGGTGAGCGTATGGAGCAAACTATTAAACTAGCAGCCGAAAAAGCAAACTGGGGCAAAGCCAAAGAGGGAGTGTATCAGGGGTTTGCAGCATATTACAGTCATAATACACACGTTGCTGAGGTAGCAGAGGTAGTCCTAGAAGATGGGAAGCCTCGTGTAACCAAAGTAGTGGCAGCGGTGGATTGTGGTATCGTAGTAAATCCGACGGGTGCTATAAATCAAATTCAAGGAGGTGTCTTGGATGGAATAGGCCATGCAATGTATGGTGATTTTAGTTTTGAGGACGGCAAACCATCAAGTAAAAATTTCGACTCGTATCGTCTAATACGAATGCAAGAAACACCAGCGGTCGAGGTGCATTTTGTGAGCAATGAATTGTCTCCAACAGGTTTGGGAGAACCGGGTTTACCTCCGGCAGGAGGAGCTGTGGCCAATGCGGTTTTTAAAGCACTAAATACTCGAATGTATTCACAACCTTTTACAAAAGAATTGGAAGCTTCTACTAATGAACTCAAGAGCTAGCTCTGGGTTTTGAATTGAATGTACAAAAGGAAAAGACGCATTTTGCGTCTTTTTTTTTAGCCCTTTTGTTGAGAATTTAATTTTTTACTCGTAAATTGAGAAATACTACTGCATTTTGAGTTGTTTTTCTTTTGTATTATAACTATTGGTGTGTGTTTTTGTTTTAAAAATGGTTTAAATTTAGTTTTTGGTTAAAAATTTATATCATTTTAACATAGTTTAATAAAAAATACAAAAAAGAGCTAACTTTGTTGGAAATCAACAACACAATTAATATTTATCAAAACATTTACGTACAATGAACATCAAAAAAGTTCTCGTAGCTAACCGTGGAGAAATCGCCATTCGAGTATTCAGGGCTTGTTATGAAATTGGTATCAAAACAGTAGGGATTTACACTTTTGAAGACCGCTATTCACTCCATCGTTACAAAGCGGACGAATGCTATCAGGTAGGAGCGGACAACGATCCGTTAAAGCCGTATTTAAACATGGATGCAATTATAAAGGTTGCCAAAGAGACCGGAGCAGATGCGATTCATCCAGGATATGGTTTCCTCTCTGAAAATGCTGAATTTGCCCAGAAATGTGAGGATCATGGAATCATCTTTATCGGGCCCAAAGTGTCAGTTTTGAAGGCTCTTGGTGACAAAATCACAGCAAAGCAAGTAGCTGTTGACAATCAGGTACCTATTATTCAAAGCAATGCCCAAAGTTTGACTTCAGTAGCGGTTGCTCTTGAAGAAGCGGTCAGAATTGGCTACCCTGTTATGCTCAAGGCTGCCTCTGGAGGAGGAGGAAGAGGAATGCGCGTGATTCGAAATGACGAGATGCTTCGCAAAGCCTTTCCTGAAGCGCAACGAGAATCGTTAAATGCATTCGGAGACGATACCTTGTTTTTAGAAAAGTACATAGAAAATCCAAAGCATATAGAAATCCAAATCGTAGCTGATGCACACGGGAATATGGTACATCTTTATGAACGTGATTGTTCGGTTCAAAGACGCTATCAAAAAGTGGTAGAAATTGCTCCTTCAATTAACTTAGATACCGCGATTACAGAACGCTTATACGATTATGCCTTGTCTATTTGTAAAGCGGTAGATTATAACAATATTGGAACTGTTGAGTTTTTGGTGGATCAAGACGGAAGCATTTATTTTATCGAGGTCAACCCTAGAATTCAGGTAGAACACACGGTTACAGAAATGGTAACCAATATAGATTTGGTTAAGACACAGCTATTCATAGCTGGAGGCTACAAATTAGCAGACAAACAAATTAAAATTCCAAATCAAGCATCGGTAAAGGTAGTTGGTCATGCCTTGCAATGCAGGGTTACCACGGAAGATCCAGCTAACGATTTTAAACCTGATTACGGAACGGTAACAACCTACCGTAGTGCTTCTGGTTTTGGAATTCGTTTGGATGCGGGAAGTATTTATCAAGGAGTGAAAATTTCACCATTTTTTGATTCGATGCTCGTAAAGGTATCTGCGCGAAGTAGAACTTTTGATGGTGCCTGTCGAAAAATGATCCGAGCTTTGGGGGAATTCAGAGTCCGAGGCGTAAAGACAAATATTCCGTTTTTAGACAATATATTAAAACACGAAACCTTCCGAAAAGGCGAGGTAACGGTGAACTTTATAAAGGAACACCCTGAGTTATTCAAGCTCAGAAAATCGAGGAACAGAGCAAATAAAATAATTAACTATTTGGGTGAGGTGATCGTAAACGGGAATCCCGATGTCAAGGTGGTGAACCCGAATCACAAATTTAGCACGCCTATAGTTCCTTCATTTCCGCTCCTAGACAAGCATCCTAAAGGAACGAAAGACCTTTTGACAGAGCTCGGACCCGAAGGTTTTTCAAAGTGGTTGCGCAGTGAAAAGAAAGTTCATTTTACAGATACCACCATGCGCGATGCACATCAGAGTTTGTTGGCGACGCGAATGCGAACTGTTGATATGCTAAAAGTGGCAGAGGGCTACAGTAAGAATCATCCGGAAATTTTTAGTATGGAAGTTTGGGGAGGAGCAACTTTTGACGTGTGTCTCCGATTTTTACAAGAAAATCCTTGGGAACGACTGGCACTTCTGAGAAAAGCAATGCCCAACGTACTTTTGCAAATGTTGATTCGAGGGTCAAACGGAGTAGGATACACAGCTTATCCAGATAATTTGATTGAGAAGTTTGTCGAAAAATCTTGGGAAACTGGAGTAGATGTTTTTAGAATTTTTGATTCGTTGAATTGGATGAAATCGATCGCTCCTTGTATTAGTCACGTACGAAATAAAACGAATGGATTGGCAGAAGCGTCGCTCTGCTATACAGGAGATATTTTAAATCCTTCAAAAACAAAGTACGACTTAAAGTACTATTTGCAACTGGCCAAAGACATTGAAAATGCAGGAGCGCATATTCTCGGTGTCAAAGATATGGCGGGCTTGTTAAAGCCTCAGGCGGCTTATGAACTAATCAGTGCCTTGAAATCAGAAATTTCGATTCCTATCCATCTGCATACGCACGATACTTCTTCCTTGCAATCGGCCACGTATATCAAGGCGATAGAAGCAGGAGTTGATGTGGTAGACGTAGCGTTAGGAGGACTGTCAGGTTTGACCTCGCAGCCTAACTTTAATGCATTGGTGGAGGTGTTGGCTCACCATGAGAGGGCGCCGCACTTCGATACGGAAAAACTCGCAGAATACTCCAACTATTGGGAGGCTGTAAGAGGTTATTACTACCCTTTTGAATCAGGCTTAAAATCGGGTACAGGAGCAGTGTATACCCACGAAATTCCCGGAGGGCAATATTCGAATTTAAAAGGACAGGCAATAGCTTTAGGCTTGGAAGATAAATTTAATGAAGTGACGAAGATGTACGGAGAGGTTAATCAACTTTTCGGTGATATCATCAAAGTGACGCCGAGTTCGAAAGTTGTGGGAGACATGGCCCAGTATATGATTACGAATAACTTGACGGTCCAAGAAGTTTTGGAACGTGGAGAAACAATTTCGTTCCCACAATCGGTGATTAACTTTTTTAAAGGAGATCTCGGACAACCTGTTGGAGGATTTCCTGAGAAATTGCAAAAGATTATCCTTAAAGGTGAAAAGCCTTATACAGACCGACCGAATGAACATTTAGCACCGATCGATTTTGAAAAGGAGTTCGACGTGTTTAAAAATCAATTTCAGACGGGAATTGACAGGGAATTGCAGCTCACGGATTTCTTATCGTATAAGTTGTACCCTAAAGTGTTTGTCGATGCTTTTAACAAGCATGAAAAATACGGAGACATCATGCAGCTGCCTACCAAGAGCTTCTTTTTTGGTTTAGAGGAAGGAGAAGAAATTATGGTTGATATTGAGCCAGGAAAGCGCATTTTGATCTCATTGATGCAAAAGAGTGCCGCCAATGAAGACGGAATGGTAGAGGTGTTTTTCAAAGTAAATGGTCAAATGAGATCGGTACTGATCAAAGATGAAACCATTGCGGTAGAAAAGATAGAGAACGTCAAGGCCTCTGAGGGTGATGAGAAGCAGATAGGTGCACCACTACAAGGTTTGTTGTCGAATGTATTGGTTAAGCCGGGCGAAAAAGTGCTGGAAAACCAACCCTTATTTGTCATTGAAGCCATGAAAATGGAGACGACAGTAACTTCGGTAAACTCGGGGGTCATTGCTAAAATTCAATTGGAGGCAGGGGCCTTGGTTGATGCCAACGATTTAGTTGTTGAATTGGCATAAGTTGAGTAGCTCGTTGTTTTGAAATCGTTGCAAAAAAGGTTACTTTCGCATCATACTAAAAACAAAAAGTAAAAATGGTTAAAGATTTATTTGAAAGAATCAAAGGAGATAAGGGACCGCTAGGGAAATGGGCTGATAAGGCTGAAGGTTATTACGTATTCCCAAAACTAGAAGGACCTATTTCTAACCGCATGTCTTTCAATGGAAAAAAAGTAATTACTTGGAGTATTAATGATTATTTAGGATTAGCAAATCATCCTGAAGTGTTAAAAGTTGATGGTGAATCGGCTGCGGAAGATGGTATGGCATATCCTATGGGGGCGCGTATGATGTCAGGTCATACAAAGTACCACGAGCAATTGGAACGCGAATGTGCTGAATTCGTGGGAAAAGAAGCTTCTTATTTAGTGAATTTTGGATACCAAGGAATGGTATCAGCAATCGATGCCTTAGTTTCTAAAGACGATATCATCGTTTACGATATGGATACTCATGCCTGTATTATTGACGGTGTGCGTTTGCACGCTGGAAAGCGCTTTGTATACCGTCACAACGATATTGAGAGTTGTGAGAAAAATTTGAAGAGAGCAACCAAGATGGCCGAAAAAACAGGTGGTGGAATTTTACTTGTTTCTGAAGGAGTTTTTGGAATGCGAGGAGAGCAAGGACGACTTGCCGAAATCGTTGCCCTTAAAGAAAAATACAACTTTAGATTGTTGGTAGATGATGCACATGGTTTTGGAACTCTTGGTGAAGGAGGACGTGGTACTGGATTTGAGCAAGGTGTTCAGGACGGTATTGACGTGTACTTCGCAACCTTCGCAAAGTCAATGGCAGGAATAGGAGCCTTTTTTGCAGGTGATAAAGATGTGGTGCAATACTTACAGTACAACATGCGTTCTCAGATGTTTGCAAAGTCTTTACCAATGCCAATGGTGAAGGGAGCGTTAAAGCGTTTAGATATGATTCGTACGATGCCTGAGTTGAAAGATCGCTTATGGGAAATCACGGATGCCTTGCAATCGGGATTGAGAGCGGCCGGATTCGATTTGGGAACTACGCAAACCTGTATTACACCGGTGTACTTAAAAGGAGATATTCCAGAGGCGATGGCTATGGTACATGACTTACGTGAAAATCACGGGGTGTTCTGTTCTATTGTAGTCTATCCTGTGATTCCAAAAGGATTGATTATCCTGAGGTTGATTCCAACTGCGAGACATACCGTAGAAGATGTAAACGAAACAATTGAGGCCTTTTCAGCAATTCGAGAGAAATTAGAAAACGGAACCTATAAAAAAGCAGCTGCCCTGTTAATGGCAGAATAAGCATACAGCAAAGAAAAAAGCTCGGATATTTTCCGAGCTTTTTTTTATGATGAATATGACGTGTTAAAACTTTATACCAACACCAAAACCGATGAGTAAAGGGTTGATTTTAACAGCAGCAGGTACTGTTGCAACACCGGCATTTACCGTAACATCAGTTTCTAGGTTTACGTACTTTGCATCTACGTTTAAAAACCAGGTATCGTCTAAATCGTAATCAAATCCTACCTGAAAAGCATAGCCAAAAGAGTTTTTGTAACTGACATCCACTACGGCTCCGGGATTGCTGTTGTAAAACAACGTATAATTACCACCTGCACCTACATACGGACGGAAGCTGTTGAAATTGAAATGGTATTGAGCTAATAGGGTCGGAGGCAATAGCCATACATGTCCTAAATCGACATTTCCTAAAGCGGTATTTACGGCTTGTACTTGGTGTTTACTCGTTCCGAGAATCAACTCCACAGCGATGTTTTCAGTAAAGAAATAGCTAAAATCGAGTTCTGGAATAACATTATTGCTAATAGCTACATCACCTCCAATAGTACCGATGGTAGCCGATTCGTTCGGAACCACAGTCACCCAGCGAAAACGCGCTTGCCATTTTTTGTCTTTTTTGGTGCCTTCTTGCGCGTATAATGATGAAAAACAAACGAGTAGTAGTGCTAAACTGGTAAAAACTTTTTTCATAAGTTCTATTTTTAAATTATCTTTAAGTTCTAGACAAAATTACTGGGAGAAAAGACCTTAAAAAATGATGAAAATCATAGTTTAGCAATTTTTTATTTACCTTAAATTAATGAGTATATTTGCTTTTAATTATGCAAAAGAACATCAATATACAGAATAAAAAAGCTCGGTTTGAATACGAGATTTTAGATAAATATACAGCGGGTATCCAATTGACAGGTACAGAGATTAAATCGATTCGTTTGAGCAAGGCTAGAATTACGGAAAGTTTTTGTGAATTTAATGAGCGAGGAGAGCTTTTTGTAGTTAATATGTATATCGAAGAATACGCTTTTGGTCATCATTACAATCACAAGCCCAAAAGTGAACGTCGCTTGTTATTAAACAAGAGAGAGTTGAAGAAATTGCATCGCGAAGTTGAAGCAAAGGGAAATACCATCGTTCCGTTAAAACTCTTTATCAATGAAAATGGATGGGCGAAACTCGATATTGCGTTGGCAAGAGGTAAAAAAACACACGATAAAAGACAAACGATGAAAGATCGCGATAACAAACGCGATTTGGCTAGACTAAAAAAGAGTTTTAATTAATGAGCTTGAACTTTTTCAAAATAATACATTGGAAAAAACTACTGTACATTGTTTTAGTACAATTTTTGTTCAAGATTTGTTTTTTACACGATCAGGGCTTTGAGACACGCTTGTCGTTTTGGCTTTTTGGTCTGTTGTCCTTGGCGACAGTATTTACCTTGGCCTCGGGGTATTTGACCAGCTATTCGGTGCGCAAGTACCATCAAAAACATTTAAAATATACCGTCAAAAGAGCTATGGGCGCGGCAGTACTGTCTGTACTAGCGGCACTCGCTCTGTGTACCTTTGTATCGCTGCAAATACAAGAGCCTTTATACGTACTCATAGGAATCGTCGCGGTAATCTTAGTCAATGTATATTCTATATACGTGACAAAAAAAACGTTTTTTAGTAATATTATTAACGCTTTCGTAAAAACGATAAGCGTACTTACCGTATGGTGGTTTGATACTCCTGTTGGCTTAAACGAAGAACAATGGGATGTGTATTTTAAGTTGCAACTGATAGCGATGTTTTATGTTTCAGTGTCTTTTTTAGGAAATATCGTCCGAGAAACGGTTAGAGATATTGTCAATATTAATCACGATTACACCTATGCCCATAAAACGATTCCCATAGTTTTGGGAAGAAAAAGAGCAAAGAATATAGCCTTAATTATTGCATTTATAGCGAGTTTAATAGTGTTTGCTTTTGCGATAGTTTTTATCAAAAATAAATTTATACTTACCACTATTTTACTATTGGGAACCTTTCCTGAAATGTATTTCATTTATCACCTACTCAACGCCAGAACACAGCGAGAATTTCAGTTTCTGTTAAAAATATCGGCTGTATTGTACGCATTGGCGTTGTTAAGTGTTCCTGTAGTAGCCTATTATTTTAGATATGTCATTTAATAATTTAAAAGATTACCAGCTGATACTGGCTTCGGGATCACCGCGAAGACAACAGCTACTCCGTGATTTGGATATCGATTTTGTCGTCGATGTCAGACCGGTTGATGAGGTGTATCCGGCTACCCTAAAAGGTGCCGAGATTACAGAATTCCTCGCAAAATTAAAATCGGAGTCCTTCGCAACAAACTGTTCAGAAAAGGATATTGTCATTACCTCTGATACCATTGTTTGGTTGGCTGATGAAGCCCTAGGGAACCCCAAAGATTTTAAAGAAGCGGAAAACATGCTCTTAAAATTGTCAGGAAAAGAGCACGAAGTAATTACTTCGGTATGCTTGCGAAGGGGAAATCAGCTCACTGTTTTTAGTGATACCGTGCGCGTTTTCTTTAAAACACTGACACTCGATGAAATCCATTACTACATAAATACGTACAAACCATACGATAAAGCTGGAGCTTACGGTATTCAAGAGTGGATTGGAAAAATAGGAATTGACAAGATTGAAGGGAGCTATTTTACAGTGATGGGCTTTCCCGTTCATAAACTTTATAAAGAATTAAAAAAAATATAACTCGGGTGTGCATTAAAAGTTTATTTTTGACCCGTATTTACAACACATACTAATGAAGAAATATACGTATACAGAGAAGAAAGATACCCGTTCAGGATTTGGAGATGGGTTAACAGAATTAGGTAAAACGAACCCGGATGTCGTTGCCTTATGTGCCGATTTAACAGGGTCGTTGAAAATGAATGACTTTGCGAACAATCATCCAGAGCGTTTTTACCAGGTAGGAATCGCCGAGGCTAACATGATGGGGATCGCAGCTGGTTTGACGATTGGAGGAAATATTCCTTTTACTGGAACGTTTGCGAACTTTTCGACAGGTCGTGTATACGATCAAATTCGTCAGTCAATTGCCTACTCTGATAAAAACGTGAAAATTTGTGCTTCTCACGCCGGATTAACTTTAGGAGAAGACGGTGCTACCCATCAAATTTTAGAAGATATTGGTTTGATGAAAATGCTACCTGGAATGACCGTTATCAATACTTGTGATTACAGTCAAACCAAAGAGGCTACCAAAGCAATTGCTGCACACGAAGGTCCAGTTTATTTAAGATTTGGACGTCCAAAGGTGCCTGTATTCATGACGGATATGCCGTTTGAAATCGGGAAAGCGATTCAATTGACTGAAGGAACCGATGTAACTATAGTAGCTACTGGTCATTTGGTTTGGGAGGCATTACAGGCTGCCGAGCAATTGGAAGCTAAAGGTATTTCTGCTGAAGTAATCAATATTCATACTATTAAGCCATTAGATGAAGAAGCGATTTTAAAGTCTGTGGCAAAAACAGGGTGTATCGTAACTGCTGAAGAACACAATAAGTTCGGAGGTCTTGGAGAAAGCGTTGCACGTTGTTTAGCAACCAACAATCCAACACCACAAGAATTCGTTGCTGTAAACGATAGTTTCGGGGAATCAGCAACTCCTGCAGAGCTTATGGAGAAGTACGGATTGAATGATGTTGCCATTGTTGCTGCTGTTGAGAAAGTAATAAGCAGAAAATAATTTGTTGAACCTCGCGTTCTACTATAGAAATTTAAAAAGCAAAACGATTATGAAAAAATTTGCATTAGCGTTAATAGCATTAGTCGCTTTTATTCAAACTTCACAAGGGCAAATCGCCTTTGGTATAAAGGGAGGAATTAACTACAACTCGGATTCGTTCCGTGAAGTATCGACCGATATTTTGGAAGGTGCTAAAAGTAGAACAGGTTTTCATGCGGGGATTTGGACTCGAATCAAGATTCCTGTAATTGGTTTGTACGTGCGTCCAGAATTGGTGTATACCAATTTGAAAAGTGAATACAAAGCAAAGGGAAGTAATACGATGGCTACCTATAACTTTCAGAAAATCGATATTCCTGTATTGTTGGGAAAACGCTTTCTTAAGGTAGCACATGTATTTGCAGGTCCTTCTTTTCAGTATGTAATTAATGGAGATTTTAATTTACAAACCCTAGGAAATGTCGTTACAGAAGCCGATGGTTTAACTGTGGGATTACAAATGGGTGCTGGTGTTGAATTGGGTAAAATAGGTTTGGATGTACGTTGGGAACGCGCTTTTTCTGATGTAGAGTCTAAGTTTATTAGCGGAAGCAATACAGAACGATTTGATACGAGAGTAAATCAAATAATTGTAGGATTATCGTACAGATTTTAAGAGACGGTTCTTCAAAGATCATAAAAAAAACCGAGTGTTTCGAAACACTCGGTTTTTTTTGTTTATTATGACTTCTTCTGATGTGCCAGCCATTCGTCATAGCTGTGCTCGTGCTTAAAGCGTTTGTGTGACCATAAATAATATCCAGGTTGTTTGCGAATCGCCATTTCTGTCAGTCGTAAGTATTCATCGATAACATCAAAATTCTGATAGCTCTTAGGTTCGTCTGTTATCAAGGTCAACTCGGCTTCGTAATAACCTCTTTTAACCTTTTCAACAGAGTAGTTTACCACCGCAAAATTGAACTTTTTAGAAAGGGTTGCGGCTCCTGTGTGTACTGGTACTTTAATTCCAAAGAACTCAGTCCAATACGTGGCGCGCAACAACATAGGAGACTGATCGCTGAGTAGGAGGTACAATCCCGTTTTATTAGCTTTGTAATTTTTGAACATCGTTTTTACGGTATCTTCTGATTTTACAGTAATGACACCAAAGCGTGAACGCATATTTTTAACTACTTTATCAAAATACGGGTTGGCCAATTTTGTATACGATGCATAAACCGGAGGATCTAAGGCCAACGGAATACTAAAAAACCACTCCCAATTGGCTTGATGCGCACCAACCAAGGCAATGCTTCTGCCTTCAGCAGCTAAATTATTTACTAATTCAGGGTTTTTAAATCGATATCTTTTGGCAATTTCTTTTTTACTGATGGTCAGTGATTTGACACTCTCCATCATTATGTCTAAGAAATGCCTAAAAAACTTTTTACAAAGTCTGTCAATTTCTTCGTTGGACTTTTCCGGGAAAGCCTTTCTTAAATTGTCCTTAACAACCGTTTTTCGATATCCTATGAGGTAGTAAAGTACGTAAAATAAAAAGTCTGAAAAGACATATAGCACCCGTAAAGGCAGCATTGATAAGCACCAGAGTATTGGGTAGCTTATGAAGTATACTATAAAATTCATCTGTCTGATTTAGCTTGCAAATATCGGGTTTTATCAAATAAGATAAAAGTGAGAACTCTAAATACTCTGCAGAAAGTGCGTTCTAGTAAAGCCCAATCAGAAAAATAAAAGTTTTGGAAAATAGTTAAAATTGTTTTTTTTCTGTTTTTAACGAAAAAAAGGTGATAATCAGTGTTTTTCCTGAGAAAAAACTGAGTTATATGGCTATCTTTGAGTAAAAATAAGAAATTAGTGATCCCCCCGTATTTATCATTCTAATTTTAGTGAGAGCTCTCCAATTAATTTTTAATTGGGGAGTTTTTACTTTTCAGGCAACCTTTTTTAAATTGCAATCGTCTATACAAGTGTAAGCAACAAAAGCTAAAGCGAATTGAAAGTAATAGCCCTTCATAAAACCACGAGTTCATTATTAGCGAAAGCTGTGAAAAAAGACAGAGAAGCGCAGCAACAAATTTTTGAACTATACGCTCCTAAAATGTTAGGGGTGTGCAGACAGTACGTAAAAGATATGCACCACGCGGAAGAAATGATGCTGTCAGGGTTTTTAAAAGTATTTACCCACCTAGCGAAATTCAAAAACGAAGGAAGTTTTGAGGGATGGATACGTAAAATAATGGTGAATACCTGTCTTACGCACTTAAAAAAGAAACGTGTTTTTGAGTATACTGATGACGAGTACCAATTTGTGGAGAGTGCAACCGACAATTTGGAAGGTACCCATGTAGAAGATATTCAACGTTTGATAGATGGGCTACCCGAAGGATACAAAGTGGTTTTCAATTTGTACGCTATTGAAGGGTATAAGCATGCTGAAATTGCTGATAGGTTAGGAATCTCTATCAGCACATCCAAATCCCAATTGTTTAAGGCTAGAAAGTTGTTGCAAGCAAATTATGTTAAATTGAATACACTTAAAGAAGATGGAAAATAATAAGGAGTTTGATCAGTTGATAAAGCGTCAGTTTTCTGATCGAGAACTAACGCCTTCCAATTCTGCTTGGGAACGAATGGTGTCTAAGTTAGAGGAAGAAGAGCAGCAAACAGCAAAACGCCGCAATTGGAGATGGCTAAACATAGCGGCGGCAGTAGTAGTACTCTTCAGTGTAGCCTTGTGGTTTACCGCTGCTGAGAAGCCCCTTTCACAGCCAGATGAAATGGCCGAAACTTCCATTGATTCAACGAAGACAAGAGAGAAGGATTCTAACAAGGAACAGCTACATCAGAAGTCTGCTCCGCAATTGGCTAAAAATTCGACAACTATTGCCATGACGAAAAGGATAAAAGCATCCTCCGATAGGAAGTCGAAAGATGAGAAGACTGTACTCGTAACACAAGTTGAAGCGGATAGTCACTTGTTAAAAGAGGTTGGAAAAATGACACCTTTGGAAGAAGTGACTGCCCCAGTAACAGCAGTTGCAGAAAATAGGGACCATCAACTTAATACTTCCAAAGAGCAGAGTACCGTAAATAAGACGTTAAAACAGCAATCAAGAATACAGGTGAGTGGAGATGACTTGTTGTATGCAGTGACGCATAATGCGGAAGAAGTAAAGCAATATTACATCGCACAACGCATGACGAGAAAAAGTATGCTCGACAGTATTCGCAAAGAATTTACAAAATTCAAATTGAACATTGATGCAGAAGAGTTCTTGGCGGCGGCTGAGGAGGAATTGATCAATGAAGAGTTTAAGGGGGATTTTTTGGATAAACTAAAAATTAAAATTTCAGACATCGCTGTTGCCGTAGCAGAGAGAAATAAATAAAAATAAAGGACTGTGTATTCACCAGTCTATTTACAAAACATTTAATACTAATTATTATGATAAGAATACTATTAATACTAGTGTTGTTAAGCACGACTATGGTTTTTTCTCAAGAAAAGACCTTTGAAAAAGAAGTAAAGAAAATATCGAAAACGATCGATAAAATTACGAAAACCCAGAAAGATTCACTCAAAGAAAAGGTGCGCCTCATCAATGCAGCTTTGGCCGAAGAAAAAATTACTCCAGGAGAAGCGAAAAAACAAAAGAAACAAGCAGCTGAGTATCACGCCAAAGAAATTGCTCGTAAAGTTGGGATTCAGGAGTACAAATTGCAGCAACTCGTACAAGACAAAACCGATGGTAAAATTGCGAGCTCTGACGATGATGCCTTCACGGTGAGTTTTTTTGAAAAGGATTTTGTAGTTTTTGAAACCAACAGAAGGAAAAAGAAATTTCGAGGCCAAAGAGACAAGCGTACAACCACTCAAATAGTGTTTGCAATGGGGGTGAATAATGTGTTGGAAAATAATCAATTGAGTAGTTTAAACGATTCGAAATACAAGTTTTGGCAGTCCCATTTTTACGAAATTGGTTTTACGTTTAAAACGCGTATGTCCAAATTACCATCAAAGACGTATTTTAAATATGGATTGTCTTTTTTGTGGAACAATTTACGTGCAAAAAACAATCAATATCACGTATTACAACCGAACTCTCTAGGTTTACAAGTGCATGGTCGTCCCTTGTCGGAAAGCAGATTGCGACACGTACAAATGACTTTTCCGATGCATTTAGAATTCGATTTTACGGATAATAAAGTGTTGTCAGATAAACGAGTGGTTGATGATACGCACGATGCCTTGCGTATTGGAATTGGAGGATTTTTCGGATTTAAACTCGGAACGAGGCAGTATTTAGAGTATGTTAATGCCGAAGGCATTCGCGTTGAAGAAGTGCAAAAAGGAGATTTCAATATGAATACCATCAACTACGGTTTGAGTACGTATGTCGCTTATCAAGGCATAGGACTCTATGTTAAATACGATCTAAATCCACTGTTTAAAAACTCAAAAACTCGAAATATAGCTATGGGAGTCCGTTTAGATATCAATTAAATAGCGTTTAAAAAATAGTTAAATATCAGAGAGGGAACTGTTAAAGTATTTTAGAGACATTTGTTATTTTTAGAGTATCAATAAAATCAAATGAACATGAGAAAAATTTTAACAGTTTTCTTTTTTTTCACCTGGTTCGGGCTTTTTTCCCAAGTGACCACTTCGAAAATTAAAGGAATTGTAACGGATACAGCGGGCGAACCGCTGTTTGGTGCCAATGTGCAAGTAAAACATCAACCAACAGGGACGGTTGCAGGAGCAATTGCTCAAGACAACGGTCGTTTTACCATTCCAAACTTACGCGTTGGAGGTCCCTATACGGTAACGATTAGTTATGTAGGATTTAAGAGTTTTGAAGTAGAAGCCGTGTTCTTGACACTCGGGAAAACTACGGAAATTAATGCTGTACTCGCTGAGGAAGGCATGGCTTTGGAAGAGGTCGTCATTTCGACATCTAGAAACAAAACATTTAACAGCGATCGCACAGGTGCACAGACAAGTGTGAGTGCCACCCAATTAAAAACCTTGCCGACTATTTCGCGATCGGCGGCCGATTTTACGCGTTTGGAGCCCACAGCTAGTAATGGTTCCTTTGGAGGACGAAATGATCAGTTCAATAATTTCTCTTTAGACGGTTCGATCTTTAATAATCCTTTTGGTTTGGATGCAGCAACTCCAGGTGGTCAAACCGATGCACAGCCTGTTTCGCTAGACGCCATTGAGCAAATTTCCGTTGCCACGGCTCCTTATGATGTTACCTTGTCTGGTTTTACTGGAGCCTCTGTAAATGCCGTTACGAAAAGCGGAACCAATGAATTTAAAGGAACAGTTTACGGATTTTTTAGAAATCAAGACATGACAGGAGGAGCGATTAAGGGCCAAGAGGTGGTAAAGCCTAAGTTGTCGCAAAGCCAGTACGGGGTGAGTATTGGTGGTCCACTAATAGAAGATACCTTGTTCTTTTTTGCAAATTTTGAAAAGGACGATCGAGAAGATCTCGGAACCAATGGATGGATTCCGAATAATGGAGACGGGGTAACAGCAGTAAATGAGTCTTCTGTTTTGGAGTCCGATTTAATTGCCGTGAGTTCAGCGTTGCGTGCCTTGGGATATGAAACAGGGGCGTATCGAGATTTTACATTTACTTCGGGATCAACCAAAGGGCTGTTTAAGCTGGACTGGAATCTGAATGCCAAGCATCGTATGGCCTTAGTATATAATTTTTTACGAGCGTCAAAAGAAAAGCCGGCACATCCGACAGCATTAGGTTTGAGAGGACCGAGTGCGAATATGCTGCAGTTTCAAAACTCGGGATATGAAATCAATAACAATATAGATTCCTTTTTATTGGAGCTGAACTCGACGTTTAATGAAACGACGACTAATAAATTGCAAATAGGGTATACCTATTTCGATGATTTTAGAAATCCCTTGTCAACTCCAGCTCCGGTGATAGCCATTCAAAACGGGGCCGGAAGTAATCATATTATTGCGGGGCACGAACCCTTTTCAATTAATAACAAATTAGATCAACGCGTGTGGCAGCTGACAAATAATATGAACTTTTTTAAAGGAGATCACACGTTTACGATAGGATTTTCTTTTGAAAAATTCATGTTTCAGAATTCCTTTAACCTGACCAATTACGAGTCGTTTAATTTCGGAATATTCCCGTATTACGGATTGTTTAATCCTTATCCAGATGTTGCGACTTTCTTGGCCAATGCGCAGCCGGGAGGCGTTGTAGCTCAGTATTTAGCTGCTACCCAACAGGCCTATGACCGATTTAATGCCAACGGAACTGGAAATGACGGAGGTTGGAAACTTTCGGAACTCAATGTAGGGCAATTGGCATTTTATATGCAAGATGAATGGGAGCTTAATGAGGCGTTTAAACTGACGTATGGAATCCGCTTTGATAAACCTTTGTACTTTGATACAGCTTCTCTCGTTCAAAAGTTTATCGATACCGATAATGGTGCGACCAGAAATAATGCGATTCAATATTTTAATCCGAATACCGGCCAAGAAGTGAGCCTTAACTCGACAAAAATGCCGACAAATCAATGGTTGGTGTCGCCGAGACTCGGCTTTAATTGGAATGTGAACAAAGAAAATAAACTTCAAATCCGCGGAGGAACTGGAGTGTTTACAGGACGATTGCCCTTTGTTTGGTTAGGAAATCAGGTGAGTGGTGCAGACGATGGTTTTTTCCAGATAGTTGCACCTGACTTTAAATTCCCGCAGGTCTGGCGATCTAATTTGGGAGCCGATTATCGATTCGAGAATGGAGTGGTGTTCACAGCAGATGTGTCGTATACCAAAGATATTAATGGTGCGCACGTTCAGAATTGGGGACTTAGAACACCTACAGAGCGATTGACTGGAGTAGACAATCGCGAGTACTATACCAACAAAGGAAACAATGCCTATGTGTTCACCAATTCGGACAAAGGACGAGTGTACAACGCTTCGTTTAAGTTGACAAAGACGTTTGACAACGGTTTATACACCAATGTAGCTTACAGTTATTTGAATGCTAAAGATGTAAACTCTATCGAAGCTGAGATTACCGGTGATGCCTTTGCTTTTAATCCAGTAGTGGGCAATGCCAATACCGATGTGTTGAGTTATTCAAAGTACGGAGATACGCATCGAATTATAGGGGTTGCATCAAAAAAATTCAGTTACGGAGGTGACAGATTTGCAACTACCATAACCGCTTTTTTTGAATATGCTCAAGGAGGGCGTTTTAATTATACTTACGGAGGAGATATCAATAATGACGGTTCCGCGGTCAACGATTTGTTATACATACCAACGACAACAGAACTCAATCAAATGCAGTTTACAACACCAGCACAGAGAACGGCTTTTGAATCGTTTTTACAGCAAGACGCGTATTTGAGTTCGAGAAGAGGGCAGTATGCCGAACGCTACGGTGCTTTGGCTCCTTGGCGTGGACGTTGGGATATCAAGGTGTTGCAAGACTTTAAACTAAAGTTTACTGATAAGAAGGAACACACTATTCAATTGAGTATAGATATTTTGAACGTCGGGAATTTATTGAATTCTGATTGGGGAGTTGTACAAGTACCAACCAATGTACAGCCTTTAGGGGTGAGGTTCCCAGATGCAAATCCCGATCCAGCAGTTTACCAAGCTGATTATACCCAACAACCTATCTACAGTTTTGATTCGGAGCTAAAAGAAACTTTTAGTGCTGACAGTAGTTTATTGTCGCGATGGCAAATGCAATTGGGCTTGCGCTATATCTTTTAAATAAAAAAATCCAGAGCTTAGCTCTGGATTTTCTTTTTATAGTATGTAGCAAATGGCTTAGGCAAATTTTTGACCTACCTTTTCAGCGATTCCTACGATTACTTGGCTTGCTTTAACGATGCTTTCTGCAGGAACGTATTCGTAACGTCCGTGGAAATTATGTCCTCCAGCAAAGATGTTTGGACAAGGGAGTCCTTTGTAAGAAAGCTGTGAACCGTCAGTTCCACCTCGTATAGGCTTGATGATAGGTGTAATACCCATATCATTCATAACTTCCTCTGCGATATCTACGATATGCATTACCGGAGTCACCTTTTCTTTCATATTAAAGTATTGATCCTTGATTTGAACCTCTATGAGTTCTTTTCCTAAGTGCTCATTCATTTCCTTAGCAACGTTTAGCATGAACTCCTTGCGTTGTTGAAACAAATCCATATCGTGGTCGCGGATAATATAGTGGAGTGTAGTACTTTCTACAGCTCCTTCCATGTGGTGTAAGTGGAAAAATCCTTCGTAGCCTGTAGTGCGCTCAGGTACTTCTTCTTTAGGGAGTTTGCTGATAAACTCACTGGCAATAGTCATAGAGTTAACCATTTTACCTTTAGCGTACCCAGGGTGAACAATTTTACCTTGTATATGTACTTTAGCACCAGCGGCATTGAAGTTTTCGTATTCCAATTCACCAATTTGACTACCGTCCATGGTATACGCCCATTCAGCGCCAAATTTTTCAACATCAAACATGTGTGCTCCTTTCCCCACTTCTTCGTCTGGAGTGAAGCAGATACGTATTTTTCCGTGTTTAATTTGAGGATTTTGAAGTAGGTACTCCATAGCTGAAACGATTTCAGTGACTCCAGCCTTATCATCAGCACCTAAAAGAGTAGTTCCGTCCGTGGTAATGATCGTTTGTCCTTTGTATTGCAATAAATCGTCAAAATAACTCGGAGAAAGAACGATGTTCTCTTCAGCGTTTAAAACGATGTCTTGACCGTCGTAGTTTTCGTGAATTTGAGGTTTGACATTGGCACCTGTAAAATCAGGGCTCGTGTCTATATGTGCTACAAATCCAATGGTTGGAACCTCATAGTCTAAATTGCTAGGTAAGGTAGCCATTAAATAACAGTTTTCGTCAAGGGTAACCTCTGACATCCCGATATCTTTGAGTTCCTGTTCTAAGATACGTGCTAGGTCCCATTGTTTTTCCGTACTAGGAAATGCAGGGTTGTTCGGATCACTTTCTGTATCTACAGTTACGTACTTGATAAATCTGTCTATAATATGCTGTTTGTTCATGTGTCTAAATTTAGGCTTCAAAAATACTTATACGATTTGAAATACTTGCTATACTGGAACTATAAATTACTTGAATTTGCAGGGGAAACTTAAATTTTATGGTGAAATTACAAGGTTTTAATTTTTTTAATCAGTTGAACACTTTTACAAAGGCGCTCATCGACGAGAGAATCACCGTAAATTTCAACTTTCGAATGGAGAAGCGCTTCTTCTGAAGGTTTGTGAAAAATGTTCAGGATGGTATAAGGGTAAGCGCCTTTTTTACCTTTTGCCAAGGTGTAATAGGCAGGGCTGTCATCAATGGTAAATCGCTTTGTTTTGACTTCTTTAAAGCCCATTTTCTTATTGTCACTGCTAATTTTGTCCGAAAACTTGCTGTCAATAGGAGTGCTATTGTTTAAAAAACTAATATCCATAAGGATGGAGTTTTGTAAACTAATAGTGGTATCTGCAACGAGGAGTGATGACAAACCCTCTTCGTCGTATAAACTCGTCTTCCAATGTTGAGGAATGACTATGCTAAACTTGTTGTTAAAATCCCGTACAGTTTTTTGTTTGCTGATAATTTTATAACCACTGCAATTAAAATCTTGGTCTAGGGTATGGTTAGCACAGGACATTAATAAAAAGAGTCCGAGAATTCGTAGGGGGTATTTAATCATTACTGTTGGTTTTAGTTTTGTAATATGCGATAAGCAAATCTACGACATAATCGTAAGATTCAATTCCGTGGGTTTGATTGTTGGCCTTGAGATAGCTACTGTATCCTTTCTTAAGGAGGGGTTCTATGGGGTTCTTAAAGCTGTTCCAGTGCAAATGGGTTTGGTAATAATCTTTTCGGATTCCCATACGCAAGGTCGACCTCAGATGTGCGGCCTCTTGTGGCATTCGTTTGTACATTTCATCAATGCAGTAGCGATAGGCCATGCGGTAACCTGCGTATTGAAAATAGAGGTCTTTATGGTGAATTGTGGCCAAAAATCCTAGGAAGTTGGCGTCGTTCTCCGCGGCCCAACCCAATTGATGTGCCATTTCATGGCAGGTGGTTGCGGCGTATCCGTTTAAGGGAATTTGGTAATTTACCTGCGCCTCACCAGTAATTGGATTGAAGTAGCCCGCAGTACCACCGTAAGAATGGAACAAGCTAACTAAGGAACTTTTTATAGAGCGATGATGGTATTCTAACTGAGGATAGGTATTGGCTAACACAGCAAATCCTTCCGGAGCCATTTTGTAAATAGTAGCTCTGGAATACGGAACTTTTACGACCGCAGTGTCAGAGGCCGTTAACTGGAAGTGACGGCTGTTGAGTTCGTAAATAATGCGTTCGGTAGTTTGTAGCAGCGCCTGGTCACTATAGGCTTCTTGCTGTAATTTTAGGCGCTCGGCCATAGGAGCTCTGAAGTAATTTAACCCCCAAAAAGTGTAAAAAAGAAAGTGGACTACCGATAAATAGCTGATAAATTTCAAGGATATTGGAATGAAATTTGTAAATTTAGTTCTGATGAGTTGCACGGTGCCTTTTAAGAAATAGAAAGCGAGCACAAACCCGATCACATCTCCCACAGAAAACGGTATCCAGCCTAATAAATAGCGCAGCGTTTCTGATAAAAACGGATAAAAAGATTGGCTGTAATGAGTTTCAATCCATTCAGTTTGCCCACTCAAATAGCGAATAAAGACTATTTGAATAGGTAGAAAGAGGCAGAGGAATAGGGTTGTTTTACGGTATTTCATAGCTTCAAAAATAAGAAACATACTAGGTTATCAACAAGTTAATAACATTTTTGTTTACAGGATTTGTGTAAAAAGAAAGTTGGGAGGAAACCGAGCAAATATCATCATAAAAATTTACTTTTGTCACCATGGAGAAAATGCAATCGGTACGGGGAACCAAAATAGATAAATCTAGAATCATAAGTTTAGAAAAAGGAAAGCTGCCACCTCAAGCTTTAGAGCTGGAAGAGGCGGTGTTAGGTGCGATGATGATTGATAAGAAAGGTATTGATACTGTTATTGATATCTTGCATCCGGAAGCATTTTACGATAAAAGGCATCAAGAAATCTACGAGGCCATTTACATGCTGTTCCAAAATTCGGAGCCTATTGATTTATTATCTGTTTCAAACCAATTAAAAAAGAACGCCAAACTCGAACTCGTAGGAGGTGACTTTTATTTGATCGGCTTGACGCAAAAGGTGGCCTCTTCGGCACATATTGAATTTCATTCGCGAATTATTCTCCAAAAATACATCCAGCGTAAGTTGATTAGCATTTCTTCGGAAATCATTGAAAATGCCTATGATGAAACCATGGATGTGTTTGATTTACTCGACGACGCCGAAGGGAAACTGTTCGAAGTAACCCAAGGAAACTTGAAAAAAGGAGCGGAACGAGCAGACTCTTTAGTACAACAGTCGATTACTAAGATTCAAGAAATTTCAACCAAGGAAGGAATGAGTGGTTTGGCAACAGGTTTTACCAAACTCGATGCCTTGACTTCGGGTTGGCAACCTACGGACCTTATTATTATTGCGGCTCGTCCGGGTATGGGAAAAACGGCTTTCGTAATTTCGATGGCAAAAAACATGGCTATTGAATTTAATCATGCCGTAGCAATTTTCTCACTGGAGATGTCATCGGTACAGTTGATTACGCGTATGATATCATCGGAAACAGGTTTGACTTCTGAGAAATTGCGTAAAGGGAACCTAGAGCCCCATGAATGGGAGCAGTTAAATGTCAAGGTAAAACGCTTGTCTGACGCTCCTATCTTTATCGATGATACACCGGCGCTTTCAATTTTTGATTTACGTGCAAAAGCGCGACGTTTGGTGTCGCAACACAATGTCCGTATTTTGGTTATTGACTATTTGCAGTTAATGACAGCAGGAGGAACGGCAGGTAACCGAGAACAAGAAATCTCGACCATCTCTCGTAACTTGAAAGCCTTGGCAAAAGAATTAAATGTACCAGTGATTGCGCTTTCACAGTTGTCGCGTTCGGTAGAAACTCGTGGAGGTAGTAAACGTCCGTTACTATCGGATTTACGTGAATCTGGAGCAATTGAGCAGGATGCGGATATCGTATCTTTTATTTTCCGTCCAGAATACTACGGAATGACCGAATGGGATGATGATGATCATTCACCGTGTGAAGGACAGGGAGAATTTATCGTCGCAAAACACCGTAATGGTGGTCTTGACAACATACGATTGAAATTTACCGGACACCTCGCCAAATTCTCGGATCTGGAAGAAGGCTTTAGCAGTGAATTCCAATCGAGTATGAACTCTGGCTTTAATGACGAAATAAGCTCAGGGAATTTCGCCTCACCAGAAGATGCTTTCGGCCCTTCGGAAACTGGAGGTGGAGGAATGGACGATGTTCCTTTTTAAAATTGACAAATGCGTTAAAATAAATACAAATACACAATTATATCTTATAATTGTGTATTTTAGTTTTTAATGATGAAGAACCTACTTATTTTATGTGTACTTTTTGTTCTGGGAGTTCAAAGTGCCTTTGCTGATTTCTTGTACATTCCAATGAGTCACGACAATCAAAAAAACCACTTAAAAGCCTATGGAATCGTGTACTTCGCTCTCGAAAAAGGAGTGAAAGCGAAATGGTTATTGAACTATGACGGAGGGGCATTTTTAATGGAGAATGAAGCGAGCTTGGAAAAGGAGTGTAAAATTCGTGGGGTGAGTTACCAGTTGATTAGCGCTGCAAAAGCGCAGCTTATTTTAGAAGAAATTAGTTCGCCTGCCAAAAATCAAGAGGCAGTACCCTTGGAGAAAGCTCCGAAGATAGCAGTGTATTCACCAAAGGATAAAATGCCTTGGGACGATGCCGTAACGATGGTATTGACCTATGCAGAAATTCCTTTTGACGTGGTGTATGATGAAGATGTATTGAATGACAAACTGCTAATGTACGAATGGTTGCACCTACATCACGAGGATTTTACCGGGCAATACGGTCGTTTTTACGGCGCCTATCGCACGGCACCTTGGTATGTACAGCAAAAAAAAGATGCTGAGGCTTTGGCAAAAAAACTTGGCTACACCAAGGTATCTCATGAAAAGGGAGCAGTGGCGAAAAAAATTAGAGACTACGTAATAGGAGGAGGATTCATGTTTGCCATGTGTTCGGCTACAGATAGCTTTGACATAGCCCTTGCAGCGGATGGTGTTGATATTTGTGAAACGATGTTTGACGGCGATCCTTCAGAACCTAATTATCAAGCGAAAATTGATTTTCAAAACACCTTTGCTTTTACCAACTTTGAATTGGTACGCAACCCGATGACGTATGAGTTTTCTTCGATTGATATGACGCGTAAAAGACGGATCAACAAAGAAACGGATTACTTTACACTCGGAGAATTTTCTGCAAAGTGGGATCAGGTCCCCACCATGTTAACCCAAAACCATACGCAATTAATTAAAGGTTTTATGGGGCAGACTACGGCTTTTGATCCCGCCAATGTAAAACCTACTGTGATGGTGTTAGGCGAGAGTAAGCACAACAGAGAAGCGCGATACATACACGGAACCAAGGGGAAAGGAATGTTTACTTTTTACGGTGGTCACGATCCGGAGGACTACCAACATCGCGTTGGAGATCCGAAAACAGAACTCGATTTACACCCCACTTCACCGGGATACCGTTTGATACTCAACAATGTGTTGTTCCCGGCAGCGAAAAAGAAAAAGCAAAAAACCTAAGGACTACTAAGGTCTTAAAAGTGGGGCCTTGTTGCGACGGAAAAGAAAAGAAAAAAGTAATTGCGCTATAAGCGATAATCACTTACATTTGTCGCTTAAAACAAAAACAAGAATGCCAACAACACAACAACTTCAAGATTTCACACAACAAGTTCGAAGAGATATTGTTCGAATGGTTCACGCTGTAAGTTCAGGACACCCAGGAGGTTCATTAGGATGTGCAGAATTTTTTACCTGTTTGTATCAAGAGATTATGGATTACTCTACAGATTTTGATATGAATGGAAAGAACGAAGATTTGTTTTTCTTATCTAACGGACACATTTCTCCAGTGTATTACAGTACTTTGGCTCGTAGTGGTTTCTTTCCTGTAGCGGAATTGGCTACGTTTAGAAAATTAGACACGCGTTTGCAAGGACACCCTACAACACACGAAGATTTGCCAGGAGTACGTATTGCTTCAGGATCTTTGGGGCAGGGGATGAGTGTTGCTATTGGAGCTGCGGAAGCTAAAAAGCTTAACGGTGATGACAAAACTGTGTACTCATTACACGGAGATGGAGAAATTCAAGAAGGTCAAATTTGGGAAGCAGCAATGTATGCATCTGCAAAAAAAGTAGACAATTTAATCGCAACGATTGATGTTAACGAAAAGCAAATTGACGGTACTACAGACGAGGTTTTAGCAATGGGAAGCATCAAAGCAAAATTTGAAGCTTTTGGTTGGGATGTTGTTGAAATTCAAAAAGGAAATGACGTAGAATCAATTTTGGCTGGAATGGCTGAAGCGAAGTCAAAAACAGGTAATGGTAAACCAATTTGTGTATTGTTATATACAGAAATGGGGAATGGTATCGACTTTATGATGCACACCCATGCTTGGCACGGAAAAGCTCCTAATGATGAGCAGTTAGAAAGTGCTTTAGCTCAAAATCCTGAAACTTTAGGAGATTACTAGAATAAAATACTGAGATAGAAACCGTTGTGAAAACAACGGTTTTTTTTATGATAAATTTTACATAATTCATAGTCTATTCTCGTAAATTTACTTTTATTTCCCAAACCCAATAATCAACGCAAATATGAAAATAGGTATCGTTTGCTACCCGACCTTTGGTGGTAGTGGAGTCGTGGCAACAGAATTAGGAATGGCACTGGCTGATAAAGGACACGAAGTACATTTTATCACGTATAACCAACCCGTCCGACTCGATTTTATTTCTCATAGATTGCATTTTCACGAAGTGGTTATGGAAGAATATCCACTGTTTCAATATCAACCTTACGAATTGGCCTTGTCGAGTAAAATGGTGGAAGTGGTTCAAAAATTTGAACTTGAAGTATTGCATGTACACTATGCTATTCCACATGCATATGCGGCCTACATGGCGAAAAAGATGCTCGAAGATAAGGGGATTAATGTAAAGGTCGTTACAACCTTGCACGGAACAGATATTACCTTAGTAGGGAGCCATCCTACTTACAAAACAGCAGTGGAGTTTAGCATCAACAAATCGGATGAGGTAACAACGGTATCTCAAAGCTTAAAGGAAGATACTTTGCGACTTTTCTCTATTGAAAAAGATATTAAAGTAGTCTATAATTTTATCGATGCGGAAAAGTACGATAGAGCCCATGAAGCTGAATGTAAACGCAGTGCCTTAGCAAATCCAGAAGAGCGTATTTTAACGCATATCAGTAATTTTAGACCGGTGAAAAGAACGGATGATGTAGTGCGTATTTTTGAGAAAGTGCAACGAGAGATTCCCGCGAAATTACTTATGGTAGGTGACGGTCCAGAGCGTTTAAAAGTAGAAAATTTAGTGAAAGAATTTGGGATTGAAGACCGCGTTCTATTCTTAGGAAATAGTAGCGAAGTAGCAAAAATACTCTGTTATACCGATGTCTTTTTACTCCCTTCAGAAACCGAGAGTTTCGGATTGGCTGCTTTGGAGGCGATGGCTGCCGGAACTGCAGTTATTTCAACCAATGCTGGAGGGCTTCCCGAAGTTAATATTCCCGGGAAAACCGGATATTTGAGTGCCGTGGGAGATGTTGAGGACATGGCTGCCAAAGCCCTTGAGGTATTGCGCGATGAAACTGTGCTTACGACTTTTAAATCCAATGCAAAAGCACATGTGAAAGAGTTTTCACTCAGTAAAATTTTACCCCAGTACGAGGCTATTTACAAACGTTGCTATGCTGTAGCAAAGTAAGGCAATACGCTAGTGTTAACTAGCGTAATACCTAATGCTTTCTAGAATGAGTTCTTCAGGAACGTTGCAATCTATTTTAAATGTTTCGATATCGTTTAAAAGTACGAAGTTGATCGTGCCGCCAACATTCTTTTTATCGTGCTTCATAAGCTCGTAAATTGCTGGTAAATCGGCTTCTTCGATGCTTGCTTTTCCAAAAATAGCGATCAGTCGTTCTTTGACTACGGATACCATATCGGTTGGGAACTCTAATAGCTTTGCAGAGAGGTAGGTTTCGCAAATCATACCGATGGCAATCGCCTCTCCGTGCGTTAAGTTTTCCTTGGCAGGAGATTCTAAGAAATACGATTCTACACCGTGTCCTATGGTATGTCCCCAATTCAATACTTTTCGCAATCCGCGTTCTTTAGGGTCCTCTAAAACCACTTCGTTTTTAATCGAGATGGAGCGGTGAATTAGATCGATGATGTTGACCTCTGGATTCGCAGTTATTTCTTGAAATAACTGTTGGTCATGTGTCATTCCGTATTTGATGATTTCAGCCGATCCAGAGCGAATTTCTCTAGGGTCGAGGGTGTGTAAAAATTCCGGGTCAATAACAATTAATTCCGGATTGGCAAAGACGCCAATTTGATTTTTAAGTACGCCTAAATCGATACCTGTTTTTCCACCAACTGAGGCGTCAACCATACTGAGCAAGGTTGTTGGGATATTAATAAAATCAATGCCGCGCTTAAAGGTCGAAGCGACAAAACCACCTAGATCGGTAATCACTCCTCCACCTAGGGTAATTAGCACACTTTTTCGATCGGCACCGAGCTCGGTCATAGCATTCCACAAGCCGATACAAGTATCGATGTTTTTGTGTACCTCTCCGGCATCGATTTGCAGTACCTCCATAGGTAAAGTTGTTTGAAGCAACTGCATAAATCGAGGATAACAACAACGCATCGTATTATCATCTACCAAAATAAAGATAGAAGAGTATTGTTTTTGGTCTAATAACAAAGCCAATTCTTCATAGGCTTTGTTTTCAAAGTGTATCGGGTAGCTTACCGCTTGAATAGTGGTCATTTCCTATTAATTTATAAAGTCGCAAATTAAATAGAAAAAATTGAAATATATCACCCTATACAATTATATTTGTCTTCCAATAAACCTTAACATTACGTAGTTGATGAAACTTTTTGACAACACAGAAATAGCATTCAAGTTAAAGTCCGATTCGGAGTTAGAGCGTGCGTATTTTTTATTTAAAATGATTCAAAGTCAGCCAATGGTTCGTATTGGAACAGCTGTAACCAATTTTGCGCTGAAAGCTCATTTGCCAGTAGAAGGATTGATACGTTCTACTGTTTTTGATCACTTTTGCGGTGGAGTAACGGAAGAAGATTGTTTACCGAACATCGAAAAGATGTATAGTAAAGGTAATGTATGCAGTATTTTGGACTACTCTGTTGAGGGTAAGGAAGAAGAGGATCAGTTTGAGAACGCCTTAAAAATGACCTTAAAAACAGTAGAGTTTGCGGCGGAAAAGCAGGCGATCCCTTTTGCTGTATTTAAACCAACCGGATTTGGTCGATTTGAGTTGTACCAGAAACTTACGGAAGGAGAGACGTTAACCGACGAAGAGCAAACGGAGTGGGCACGTGTCGTTGAGCGTTTTCATTTGGTGTGTAAAGCAGCCGTTGAAAAAGATGTTCCGTTGTTAATTGATGCGGAAGAAAGTTGGATGCAAGACGCAGCCGATGACCTTATTGAAGAGCTCATGGAGCAGTACAACAAGGAAAAGGCAATCGTATTCAATACCTTGCAAATGTACCGACACGATCGTATGGAATATTTGAGAAACCTACACCAACGCGCACATCAAAAAGGATTCCATATCGGAATGAAAGTTGTTCGCGGGGCTTATATGGAGAAAGAAAGAGCTCGTGCTGCTGAAAAAGGATATGAGTCGCCTATATGTGTGGATAAAGAAGCTACAGACGTTAATTACAACGAAGCTATTACCTATATGATGGAACATAAAAATATGGCGATCTTTGCAGGAACACACAACGAAGAGAGTTCGTATTTATTAATGAAATTAGCGCAAGACCATAAAATTGCCGCCGATGATAAACGCATGTGGTTCGGGCAATTGTACGGTATGAGTGATCATATTAGTTTTAACTTAGCCACAGAAAAATACAACGTAGCGAAGTACGTACCGTTTGGCCCTGTTCGCGATGTGATGCCCTACTTAATTCGCAGGGCGGAAGAAAATACTTCAGTTGCTGGACAAACCTCCAGAGAATTGAATTTATTAAAAACAGAAAAAGCTCGCCGTAAACTTTAATGAATACGGTAGATGAAATAAAAGAAGCCATTCGAAAGAATAAAAAACGTTTGGCAAAAGAACTTCAAGAGAGTAAGGAGTTGGTGTATTTAATACGTAAATCACTAACTACCTCACTCTCTGCTGAAGAAAAAACCAAGATCAAAGAGCAGATGTTAGATATCTGCAAAGCCATTCCTGCCTTTACAGTGTTTATGCTTCCAGGCGGAGCGCTATTACTTCCTTTGTTAATCAAATTGATTCCGGATATACTGCCCAGTGCGTTCCGTGAAGATGACGAAGAATTGGAAGAAAACCAGGATGACGAGGAGCGCGATGATTCGGATTCCCTTCCAGAACTACCTACTGATTCCTAAGAAATTCGGGATGATTTTTAGCAATTCTTAGCTTTCTTTTAAAAATCAAAACCCAAAATCCATTTTATTTACATAATATATAGTACTTTTGCCGCAAATTTAACGGAGCAAAATGCAATCAATTAGAAACATCGCTATTATAGCACACGTTGACCACGGTAAAACCACCTTGGTTGATAAAATTATAGACCAAGCTAAAATCTTAGATGAACGTAAAGAACGCACTGACTTATTATTAGATAATAATGACTTAGAAAGAGAGCGTGGTATTACAATTTTATCTAAAAACGTATCTGTAAACTACAAAGGCGTTAAAATTAATGTAATCGATACTCCTGGTCACGCCGATTTTGGTGGTGAAGTAGAGCGTGTTTTAAAAATGGCTGATGGTGTACTCTTATTGGTAGATGCATTTGAAGGACCAATGCCGCAAACGCGTTTTGTATTGGGGAAAGCGATTGAATTAGGATTGACTCCGATTGTGGTAGTAAATAAAGTAGACAAGGAGAACTGTACTCCTGATCTCGTACACGAAAAAGTGTTTGATTTGATGTTTGCTTTGGAAGCTACTGAAGCGCAATTAGATTTTACAACCATTTACGGTTCTGCAAAGAACGGATGGATGAGTACCGATTGGAATGAGCCTACTGAAGATATCGTTCCGTTGTTAGACGCCGTGTTGGAAACGATTCCAGAAGCGCCTTACAGAGAAGGTTCTCCTCAAATGCAAATCACGTCATTAGATTATTCTTCATTTAAAGGACGTATTGCCATCGGACGTGTATTCCGTGGTGATTTGGAAAAGAATAAAGATTATATGCTTTGTAAAGCTGACGGGACTACCAAAAAAGTTCGTATCAAAGAATTACACGTCTTTGAAGGAATGGGGAAAGCTGAAGCCGATAAAGTTAGAAGTGGAGATATTTGTGCCGTTACCGGAATAGATGATTTCGAGATTGGAGATACCATCGCCGATTTAGAAGCTCCTGAAGCTATGCCGCGTATTGAAGTTGACAAGCCTACGATGAGTATGTTGTTTACCATTAACAACTCACCATTTTACGGTAAAGAAGGAAAATACGTAACTTCACGACACTTACGTGATCGCCTGTACAAAGAAACTGAGAAAAACTTAGCCTTGAGAATTGAAGATACCGATACGGAAGATAAATTCAACGTATTCGGACGTGGAATTCTTCACTTATCTGTTTTAATTGAAACGATGAGAAGAGAGGGCTATGAATTACAAGTAGGTCGTCCTAAAGTAATTTTAAAGGAAATCGACGGTGTAAAGTGCGAGCCTTATGAGACTTTAGTAATCGATGTACCTGAAGAGTTAGCAAGTAAAGCCATTAACCTCGTTACGATGCGTAAAGGTGACTTATTGGTAATGGAGCCTAAAGGAGATTTACAACACTTAGAGTTTGATATTCCATCTAGAGGATTAATCGGACTTAGAAATAAGTTGTTGACAGCGACTCAAGGAGAGGCTATTATTAACCACCGTTTACGTGGATATGACGCGTATAAAGGAGAGTTTTCTGATGTTGTAAACGGAGCAATCGTTTCGTCGGAAGCAGGAAAAGCGACAGCCTATGCTATTGACAGATTACAAGATCGTGGAAAGTTCTTTATCGATCCTAACCAAGAAATCTACAAAGGACAGGTAGTGGGAGAGAATGCAAAGCAAGATGACTTAGCTGTAAACTTAATTAAAGGAAAGAAATTGACGAATGTACGTGCTTCTGGATCTGATGATGGAGTTAAAATTGCTCCAAAAATCGATATGTCTTTAGAAGAGTGTATGGAATACATCAAGGATGATGAGTACTTAGAAGTAACTCCTGAAAGCTTGAGAATGCGTAAAATTAACTTTGTGCGCTAGTTCGTAGAAAGAATCATAAAAAAAAACTCCACCGTTTCCGGTGGAGTTTTTTTTATTGCTTGTGTTCGAGTAAAAAACGATCAAAGTCCTTTTTGTTGTTGATGAATCGAAGCAAATCTCTGAACTTGTAAAATTGATCTTTGTAGTCTACAAAATCAAAGCTGTACTTCAGCAGGACTAATTTATCATCATCGAATGAGAATTCCTTAATAATTAAACGCAGTTGCGAAGGGTTAAAACAGTTCTTGGCAAGTTGCTTTTTTGCCAGATTGAGTTTGTCTTTCGGAAAGCGCTCGTCTTTTATGGTTTTAAGGATGTAGTCAAATTCACTCGGAGGTGTATGACAGGTGTCAACAGGCTCAGGAGTGTTGTACGTTTCGATCTGTTCATCGATAAACAAACGCAGGCGTTGCTTTTCCATATCACTATCGATTAATTGTAGGGTATAATAGTAATTTTCTACATCAATGGCGCCAGGAAAGGCGAACTTTAAGAAGCTCATTCTATAGCTTGTAAGTCCAATTTTTTGGGTTAACTTCATGAGTTGAGCAGTACTAAAGCAATTTCCGTCGGTCAATTTTTTTAAATCCGAAAAGAGCTCTTGATCATTAGGTGCATTGCTAGCTGTGTTCATGAGTGCTTTAAAAGCAAACTTTGACATAGGTTGTTTGCAATGGTCGTTGAGTATTCCGTGATAGTGCTTTAGCTTTGGGTAGTTAACAACAGGTTCTTGTACTGGAGTTGCTACTGCCTTCCCTTGTGTATGATGATATAATTTGATTGCATAGGCAAAAGAGCTAAACACGTCGTAGACCTTAAAAAAGTTTCGCTTGTCACGAATTCTTGGGTAGGCTTCTAAACAGAGCTTGTATTTCATCTTTTCACGAGGAAAGTAACTGCATAAATCAATGAGGTCATCTACGTACAACTCGTGATCATGGGTGTAATCCAAGGCTTTGGTCAAAACTAGTTCCTTGGCAGATTTCTGCTTTTGTAACTGGCTTTTAAATTGTTTGAAAGAATCACGTTGCTAAGCAAAACTCAAGGTACTAAGTAAGAGGAAATACAGTAGTGTAGTTTGAAACTTCATAAGGTTATTTTTAATATTCTTATGCTTGGATATTCAAACAGCGTGCCAAGAAATTAGCTAAACATGTATGTAAATAATAGTTTCTTTCGCTTAGTGCTGTAAATCAGTGAGTTGTTTTTGTAAAAAAAAAGGAGATTAAAATCAGTTAGCGTAACTGACAAAAAAGAAAAAAAGTTACCAAAATCACTTGCGATGTAATAAACTTAAGGGAAAAACGCTTGTTATGTTTTGGTAACTATAACTTAGTTATTAATAAATAAGGGAAAAAATTAATAAACTTTGATACAAATATACAGGCTTTATTGCTTGCTTTTGCTGGTGTAGTAGTTTTGTAGCGTACTATATTTTTACTACACTGTAGAAAATCTTAATGTTAACCTATTGTTAACTAGATGTTTATTTATTTTTAATAAAAAGCGTAATTTATTGTGATGTAATTAGTGGTATTGTCGCTTCGTTGGCGTATAAACAAAAAAAAGTTACCAAAAGTAGGAATGTAGTAGGTTCAAGGGATTACATTACGACGTCTTTGGTAACTCATTGTGAGATATTAATAACTAAGGGGAAAGAATTAATAAATCTGGGCTAAATGTACAGGTTAAATAGTATGGATTTGAGGGTGTAGTATGAATGCAGTGGTTTTTAACGAGGTAGATTACAGTGTTATATGTCGAAAAAACCGAGTAAATAAAGGAGATTCGGTGATAATTTTTTTGTTTGTTAGTAGTAAAAAATATGTGTAAAAAATTTACAGTGTAGTGTTTTTGATGTATATTTAAAACATCTTTTAGAACAAGAGAGAAGGGGAAACATTTTTTAGTAAACAGATGTAGTGCGTTTGACGTGCTGCTAAAAGTGATGTATATGGTAAAATATAAACTACTTTTTTTCTCTTTGTGTATCTATGTTATGTCGGGGCTATTGCAGGCTGTGCAGGCGCAGCAATCTTCTTCAGATGACCGGCAGGTGAAAGACCGACTTATTAAAGATTACTATCGCTTCCAGAAGAGTGAGGATGAACGCTTGTTAGATAGTATTTTACGTTTTGTAAAGCTCAATAAACTCGAATTTAAAGAAGATTCCATCACGAGTAAAATACGCTATTTACAAGGAGTCAATAATCTGTTTTTACAACGTTTTGAAAAGGCAGAATCACTATTCCAACAATCAAAAGTACTCGCGGAAAAAACGAATGATGTACTATTAAAAGGGACCATTGCCAATTCACGGGGAGTTACATTTTCTATGGGAATGAAAGATTTTGTCACGGCCGAAAAACTGTATCGAGAAGCAATAGCGAACTTTCAGCTAATCAACGAGCTACCCCAGCAAATAGACGCTTTTTATAATTTGACAGTGAACTCCCGAAAGCTTCAAAAATGGAATAAGTCTAATAGGTACGCACAAGACTGCCTTGAACTCATAGCCCAGTATCAGTTTAAAAGGGGAGGAGTAAAACGCTTGTATTACTTTATAGGAGACAATTATTTGAAAATGAATCAGCTCGATAAGGTTGAGGAGTACCTTCAAAAGTCGGATAGTGTGCACCTCAGAGGTGATGTCTATACAGAAGGACTGGTAGATGAATCTTATGCCCGTTTGTACGCTGCGAAAAAAGAGTATGAGCGTTCCCTAATGTATTATGAAAAAGCAATTTCCAACTTGCGAGATTACAATCAGCAATACCAAGGGAATATCCGAGCTTCTTTTGTTAAAGAGCTCGACCTTGAAAACAAAGTGAAAATTCAAAAAGACAGCGTTATTGCCAGCCAAAAACAACGTCTTTTGTTAAGTACAACAGTAATTTTATTGCTTGTATTGTTGCTCATACTGTTGTTTTGGGTAATTCGAAACAATCGTCAGAAAAAAATTAAAATCCAGGATTTAAATGAGGATTTACAGCGTTTGATTGCCGACCTAAAAAATAAGAATACCGATTTGGTAACGAACAAGAAACAAATTGAAGAGTTGTTGCAAATGAATGAACAGGCGATGTTTTCAAGGGTGTTGAAAATTTCTACCTACAACGATACTATTCGCAAAATAAGTGCCGATATCGATGCCTATCAAGATAATTCATCCAGTTCATCACCCTATTTAAGCAAGGTGAATAAAAAATTACTCGATTTAATTTCAGAGGAGGAACTCTGGGAAGATTTTAAAATACAATTCGAAAAAATAAGACCGCAATTCTTTAATAAATTAAAGGATTTTGCACCGAATTTATCAGTCAATGACCTTAAACATTGTACGTATATCGTATCAAATTTGAAAAGTAAAGAGGTCGCTCAGTTGATCAATGTGTCTCCGAGAAGTGTGGAAACAACGCGATACCGCATCAAGAAAAAGCTAAGTTTAGAACGCGAAGACAATTTGTACGATTTACTGAGTAGTCTTTAAAAAAGAAAAGTTATCAAAACAATACAATTGAATTGATAACTTTATCAACGGTAAACTCTAAAAAGGGAGACCTTCTTTCGAAAAAAGAAAGCCTGAACTTTATTGAGGCTAAAATACTAGGAGTTCCTGCATGTTTTAAAGATGTAGTACATTTGTCGTACTATTGCCACTTTTAGAAATGCCCTAGTGTAAAGGCAATGTTAAATTTTTAAATAAAGTTTGGAAAACTAAAAATTTATTACAAATATTTGTAGCGTTAAAAACAAAGACATGAGTTTTATTCAATTACATCATCATCATCATCATACTTGCACTCAGGCGAGCTGACGATGTATTGAATAAATGTAAATATATTAACAACCCGTTTGAGTAAATCGAACGGGTTTTTTATTTCCAGGTACCAGAAATCTAAAATACTTCTCCGATTTACTCAAACCCAACAAAAATAACAATGAGTAAATTAAGAATAGCGATTCAAAAATCGGGTCGACTTAATCAAGATTCTTTACAAATATTAAAAGACTGTGGTATCTCCATCGATAATGGAAAAGATCAGTTAAAGGCTTCGGCTAGCAATTTTCCTTTGGAGGTTTTTTATTTGAGAAATGGTGATATTCCTCAGTATTTAAAAGATGGAGTGATCGATGCAGCCATAATTGGTGAGAACCTCCTCGTCGAAAAAGGAGCGGGTATTTCTTATGTGGAAAAATTAGGTTTCTCCAAATGTAAAGTATCCCTTGCGATCCCAAAATCAGAGTCTTATGCTGGTTTGGACTACTTCGAAAACAAACGTATCGCGACATCTTATCCTAATACAGTAAAAAAATATCTCGATGCTCAAGGAGTAAAGTATCAGTTACATATCATTAACGGATCAGTAGAGATTGCACCCAATATCGGTTTGGCAGATGGTATTTGTGATATAGTTTCGAGTGGTTCTACTTTGTTTAAAAACAACTTAAAAGAAGTAGAAGTATTGCTAAAATCAGAAGCTGTGCTTGCTGTGGCTCCTAAAATTGCTGCGGAAGAGCAAGCCCTGTTAGAAACGCTTTTGTTTAGAATTAGAGCAGTTCTTAAAGGACGAAATTCGAGATATGTATTACTAAATGCACCTAATGAAAAGCTTGATAAAATCATAGACATCTTACCGGGAATGCGCAGCCCAACAGTATTACCATTGGCAGAAGAAGGGTGGAGTTCTGTACACTCTGTGTTGGATAAAAACAAGTTCTGGGAAATCATCGATGAGTTAAAACGCAATGGAGCTGAGGGAATCTTGGTTTGTCCAATCGAAAAAATGGTGGTGTAATGATGAAGGTAATTAAGTATCCAAAGCGTGAAACTTGGCAAAACTTATGCCAGCGCGCACAAATTGAACGTAAAACACTCACGAGTAGCGTTGCTGATATCTTAGAAACCGTAAAACTAAAGGGGGATCGTGCTTTACTCGATTTTACTGAAAAGTTTGACGGCGTAGCACTTGACAGTCTAGTGGTGCAACCTGAGGAGATAACCGAGGCAAAAACTAAGGTGAGTACCGAGTTAAAAGAGGCTATTGTGTTGGCAAAAAACAATATTGAACGCTTTCACAAAACGCAACAATCTAACGAGAAGAAGGTAGAAACGATTGAGGGAGTGGTTTGTTGGAGGAAAAGTGTGGCGATCGAAAAGGTAGGCCTGTACATCCCGGGTGGAAGTGCTCCTTTATTTTCAACCATCCTGATGTTAGCAATTCCAGCCCGAATCGCAGGGTGCAAAGAAATAGTATTGTGTACACCTCCGAATGCAGCGGGTAGCATCGCTCCTGAAATTTTGTTTACGGCGAATTTAGTGGGGGTTACGAAAATAGTGAAAGTCGGGGGGGCTCAGGCAATTGCAGCCATGGCTTACGGTACGACGTCCGTACCCAGAGTATACAAAATTTTAGGACCGGGCAATCAGTATGTAACCAAGGCAAAAGAATTGGTTCAGATTGATGGAGTAGCTATTGACATGCCTGCTGGGCCAAGTGAGGTCTTGGTACTGGCCGATGAAACTGCGGTACCCGAATTTGTGGCTGCCGATTTGCTTTCACAGGCGGAACACGGACCTGATAGTCAGGTGATTTTGGTAGGAACAACAGCTGAGATACTCGAAAAAACACTCCGAGAATTGGAAAAGCAATTAGCAGCACTACCAAGGAAAACTATTGCTAGTAAGGCCTTAGATAATAGTCGTGCTATTTTAGTTGAATCGTTGACAGAGGGAATTGCGTTTAGTAATGAGTACGCTCCGGAACACCTTATCCTAGCCTCAGAAAATGCCAGTACTGTGATGGATGCTATTGTAAATGCAGGTTCTGTTTTTTTGGGGAATTACAGTTGTGAAAGCGCAGGAGATTATGCTAGTGGCACAAATCATACCTTGCCGACAAACGGTTTTGCGAAAAATTTTAGCGGAGTGTCCTTAGACAGTTTTGTCAAAAAAATAACCTTCCAAGAACTCACAAAAAAAGGAATTCAAAACATCGGTCCGGCCATTGAACTCATGGCAGCTGCGGAAGGATTAGATGCACATAAAAATGCAGTTACCCTGCGCTTAAACCAAGTAGAAAATGTTTAATTTAGAAGCGATTACCAGAAAAAATATATGGAATTTAAAGGCTTACAGTTCCGCCAGAGATGAATTTCAAGGGAAGGCAGAGGTATATTTAGATGCCAATGAAAATCCTTTTGGAAACTTAAACCGCTATCCAGATCCTTATCAACGTTCAGTGAAGGAGCGATTGAGTGTATTAAAAGGACTGCCGGTAAATCAGGTATTTATAGGAAATGGTAGTGATGAAGTAATTGATTTGTGTTTGCGAATTTTCTGTGAACCTGGAAAAGAGAAAGCCTTGACTTTTGTACCTACTTATGGTATGTACCAAGTATCGGCGGCCATCAATGATATTGAGTTACTCGAGTTACCGTTAACAGATGATTTTGATATTGATTTGGAGTTGGTACAGCCGTATTTAACCGACGCGTCCTTAAAAGTGATCTTTTTGTGCTCCCCCAACAATCCTACCGGAAACTGTTTGTCGGTTGAGCGTATTGCAAGCATAGCCAAGGCGTTTCGTGGGGTAGTGCTCGTTGACGAGGCCTATATAGACTTTAGTACGCAGACCTCATGGACGGAACAATTGGCAGCGTATCCGAATCTAATTATCTCACAAACATTTAGCAAAGCTTGGGGTATGGCCGCAGCACGTGTTGGAGTAGCATATGCATCATCAGAAATTATTGGGCTTTTTAATAAAGTAAAGCCTCCTTACAATATCAGTAGTCTAAACCAACAGGCCGTATTGACTAGCTTAGATGCATTGGAACTTTACGAACGTAACAAAGCCAAAGTGCTCAATGAACGTGAAGTGCTATTACGAGAATTGCCTACAATCGGATTAGTAAAGAAAATTTATCCAACCGAAACTAATTTCATCCTCGTGGAAATGCTCGATGCGGATACCGTATACGAACAATTGGTAGCTCGAGGAATTATTATTCGAAATAGGTCTTCATTGATCGCCAACTGTTTGAGAATAAGTGTAGGTACCCAGCAAGAAAACAAACAATTAATCAACGCATTAAAAGCATTAAGTGAACGCTTAGTAACCGAGTAAAATGAAACAAAAAGTATTATTTATAGATAGAGATGGAACGCTCATTAAAGAACCTGCAGATGAACAAATTGATTCATTTGAAAAATTAGTATTTTATCCGAAAGTATTTGAAGGCCTGGGAAAAATAGCCAAAGAATTGGACTACGAATTGGTATTGGTCACCAACCAGGATGGCCTAGGAACCGATGTATACCCAGAAGCTACGTTTTGGCCTGTTCACAAGTTTGTGATGGCTACCTTAGAAAATGAAGGTATTCAATTTGCTGCTGAACATATCGATGTCACTTTTGCAAAGGACAATCAGCCTACGAGAAAACCGAATACAGGCCTATTAACGAAGTACTTTTCTGAGGCTTATGATTTGGAAAATTCACTGGTGATTGGTGATCGACTCACCGATGTAGCACTGGCTAAAAACTTAGGAGCAAAGGCAATTTTTATTAATGATAAAACGTATCTGGGAGCCGAAGAGGTGGCTGGAGAAGAACGTGAGTTGGAAGAGTATATAGCGCTGGAAAGCAATGATTGGTGTGAAATTTACGAATTTTTAAAACTCACAGTACGCAAAGCAGAACTCGTTCGCAATACGTCGGAAACGGAGATTGCCATGAGCTTGAATTTGGACGGAACAGGAAAGGCGACCATCGATACGGGTATCCCATTTTTTGATCACATGCTCGATCAGATTGCGCGTCACGGTCAAATGGATTTATCAATTGAGGTAAAAGGTGACCTCGAAGTTGATGAGCACCACACAATAGAAGATACAGCTATTGCTTTAGGAGAGTTGTTTGCTAAGGCATTGGGTGATAAAATTGGAATTGAACGCTACGGATTTTGCCTGCCGATGGACGATTGCTTGGCACAAGTAGCTATCGATTTTGGAGGACGTAATTGGTTGGTTTGGGAAGCTGAGTTCAAGAGAGAGATGATTGGAAAGATGCCGACAGAAATGTTTTATCACTTTTTTAAATCGTTTACCGATGGCGCCAAATGCAACTTGAATATCAAAGCGGAAGGTCAAAATGAGCACCACAAGATTGAGGCGATTTTTAAAGGCATGGCAAAGGCCATGAAGGCAGCCGTTCGAAGAGATCCAGAGAAAATGATTTTACCATCGACTAAAGGAGTTCTGTAATGATAGCAATAGTAAAATACAACGCAGGAAATATTCGTTCGGTGAAAAATGCGGTAACTGCCTTGGGGTATGACTGTATTATTACGGACAATCCGGAGGAGTTAAAAGCAGCTGACAAGGTAATTTTTCCTGGGGTGGGAGAGGCGAGTTCCGCAATGAACTACTTACAAAAAAGAGGATTGGATACAGTATTGACTTCCTTGACACAACCCGTATTGGGAATTTGTTTAGGCTTGCAGTTGCTGTGTGACTATTCTGAAGAAGGAGAAGTAGCTTGTTTAGGAGTGTTTAAAACCAAAACCAAGCGCTTTCCAGAGGGGAAGAAGATCCCTCATATGGGATGGAACAATTTTACGAGTCTAGCTGCTCAGCCAATTTTAGAGTCCATGAATGCTGTTGATGATGTGTATTATGTACACAGCTATTATGCGGAACCATGCGAATCAACCATCGCAATTTGTGATTATGGAATTCCGTTTAGCAGTGTGATGCAGCGCGATAATTTTTACGCAATGCAGTTTCATCCGGAAAAATCGGCACAAGTAGGACGAGTACTATTACAAAACTTTTTAGAATTATGAGAATCATACCAGCAATAGATATAATAGAAGGAAAATGCGTGCGCTTGACCAAAGGCGATTACGATACTAAAAAAATATACAACGAAAACCCCTTAGAAGTAGCTAAGGAATTTGAAGCAAACGGAATAACGTATCTACACGTAGTGGATTTAGATGGTGCAAAGGCGCAGCAAATTGTCAATTACAAGGTTTTAGAAACCCTTGCCAGCAAAACAAATTTACAAATTGATTTTGGTGGCGGATTAAAATCTGACAATGACGTACGCATCGCTTTTGAATCGGGGACCAACCAGGTTACAGGAGGAAGTATCGCTGTAAAAAACAAAGAACTCTTTACAAATTGGTTACAGCGATATGGAGCAGACAAAATAATACTAGGAGCAGATTGCAAAAACAGGAAAATTGCCACCCACGGATGGATGGAAGTATCGGAGTTGGACGTAGTAGATTTTGTGAAATCCTACGAAAAATTAGGTGTTGAGCAAGTAATTTGTACGGATGTGGCAAAGGATGGAATGCTGCAAGGAGCCGCCTTTGAATTGTATGCTGAGATCTTGAGAAAAACAGGAGTTAGTTTGATTGCAAGTGGAGGAGTTTCTTCTGTATCGGATCTATACAAACTAAAAGAACTGGGCTGTGAAGGCGTTATTATTGGTAAGGCTATTTACGAAGGATACATCACCCTAAAAGAACTCGTAGCCCTATGTTAAAGAAAAGAATTATTCCGTGCTTGGATATTAAAAATGGACGGACGGTAAAGGGAGTGAACTTCGTCGATATTATTGACGCCGGAGATCCTGTAGAATTAGCGAAACGCTATGTAGAAGAAGGAGCAGATGAATTGGTATTTCTCGATATTACAGCGACTTTGGAGAATAGAAAAACCTTGGTTGCATTGGTGGAGCGCATCGGTGAAGTTATTGATATTCCTTTTACTGTTGGAGGAGGTATTAACACCGTAGACGATGCCTTGCGCTTGATAGAGGCAGGAGCTGATAAAGTGAGTATCAATTCTGCAGCAGTGAGAAATCCCGAATTAATTGTAGCCTTATCAGAGCGATTTGGAAGCCAATTTGTCGTGGTAGCTATTGACACAAAATACGTGGATGGAACTTGGAAAGTATTTACCAAAGGAGGTACTCATGAAACCAACTTAAGCACGCTCGATTGGGCTCGAAAAGTTGCCGAGCTAGGCGCAGGTGAAATTTTATTGACTTCGATGAATAACGACGGAACCAAGGAAGGTTTTGCCCTTGACATTACCCGAGAAGTGAGTGCAAACTTGTCAATTCCTGTTATCGCATCTGGAGGAGCTGGGGCAGTAACCCATTTTAAAGAGGTGTTTTCTGAAACAGAAGCCAGTGCAGGGCTCGCTGCAAGCATCTTTCACTTCGGAGAAATTCCAATACCGACCTTAAAAAAGTATTTAAAAACAGAAAATATTGCCATACGATGAACATAGATTTTGAAAAGGGAAACGGACTGGTGCCAGTTATCGTTCAAAATGCCCTAAGCCTAGAAGTATTAATGCTGGGTTATATGAACCAAGAAGCTTTTGATACAACCGTACAAAGTAACAAAGTGACTTTTTTTAGTAGGTCAAAAAATAGGTTGTGGACCAAAGGAGAAGAATCGGGGAATTTCCTCGAACTCCAGTCATACAAGATCGATTGCGATGCAGATACCATTTTGGTACAAGCAATTCCGAAGGGCCCTACCTGCCACAAAGGAACGTCCTCGTGTTTTGGGGAAGCCAGTTCGAAAGGCTTTTTATACCAACTAGAGGCAACCATTACCGAGCGTATTGCTACTGACGACTCGAGCTCATATACCAATAGTCTATACAAAAGAGGTATCAACAAAATGGCACAGAAAGTAGGAGAGGAAGCTGTAGAGCTCGTTATTGAGGCAAAAGACGATAATCGCGACTTATTTGTCAATGAAGCCGCCGATTTACTTTATCACTTTCTCATATTATTATATGCAAAAGGCCTGAGTTTATCAGACATTGAAGCAATTTTAAAATCAAGAAGTTAAAAATGTTTAATAAAAATTATTAAAAGTTAAACAAAATTTATATCTTTGGAGTAACACTTTGACAAGCAAACGGATAAGTGTTATTTTTTTCACTAGTGAGTTTTTGTTTATTTTTTCTCTTTAAAAGTTAAACAAACGTCTTGGTAATGCCGAAAGCAGACGCAAATAATCGAGTAGGCACTAACTTAAAACTAATACGATGTTTATTAAAAAACTAAAATCAATTCTTGTACTTAGCATGTTGATGGGAACCACGGTATTATTGTCGTGCAGCGATGATGATACACCAGCAGTAGAAACCCAAAAAGATATCGTTGAACTCGCAGCAGCAAATTCGAACTTGAGTTCCTTAGTAGCTGCGGTAGACAAAGCAGGACTAGCAAGTGTGTTAAAAGGAAACGGACCTTTCACGGTTTTCGCACCAACCAACGCAGCTTTTCAAGCCTTATTAGATTCAAATAGTAGTTGGAATACTTTAAATGATATTCCACAAGATGTATTGGTAAATGTGTTAAAATTTCACGTACTGTCATCAGAAGTGAAATCAGGACAATTGACAAATGGATATACGCCAACCTTGGCTACAGGACCAAATTCTGAATACTTATCATTACAAGTTGCCACGACTGGAGGAGTTAAGTTTAACGGTTCAGCAGCTCCAGTTAGTGTAGATATTGACGCTAAAAACGGAGTAGTACATGTAATTGACAAGGTCATGTTACCACCAAATGTTGTAGAGTTAGCGTTAAACAATCCTGACTTTTCAAGCTTGGTAGCAGCATTGACAGATAGCCGACACACCACTGATTTTGTGGCTGTATTGAAAGGGAATGGTCCATTTACGGTATTTGCTCCTACCAATGCCGCGTTCAAAAACTTACTTGACAGTAATGCATCGTGGAATTCGATCGCCGATATTCCGATTGCAACCCTTGAAGCGGTATTGAAGTATCACGTAGTGAATGCAGCCAACGTACAGGCAAAACAATTGACAGACAAACAAGAAATTACTATGTTGAATAACGCCAAAGTAACGGTTGATTTAACGAACGGCGCAAAATTAAAAAGTGCTAGCAACCAAGAGGTAAATATTACAGCTACCGATGTACAAGGTGCTAATGGAGTAATTCACGTCATTGACAAAGTATTGATTCCAGGAACGTAACAGTTATTTTTTCATAGCTTAATAGTTGGTAAATCGGTGGTAAATTGTTGGTTATTTATCGCCGGTTTCCTTTTTATTGAATGGACTTGTTTGTCCGAACTACTCCCTAAAATTGCTTTGGTATTCCTGTGACTTTCCTTTAAAGTTTGCGTATTTTTGCAAAATGAAAGAAGAATTGACCCCATTAATATCAGCCTTTGAACAACGTGTTAGTGATGATAGTTTTGTAAAATTAACTTTGAGCAAGCCTATCCGCAAGAGCGAAAAATTACAAAATGTTTACATCAGGCAGGTCTTGATCAAAGACGAGCTAAATTATCAATTTTTATACCGTTATACGACCAACGATCAGGTTAAAAATTACTCGTTTGAAGAGGGCGTGTCATTGCTGGTAACTTTGCTAGCAGAAAACTTTCGAGCAGCTACGCTGTTTTCATTGGAAAATGACTTTTTAACATTTGTATCCAAAAAGAAAAAAGTGAGTTTTAAAACAACGGCGGCAAGCTTTAAAAATAAACCTCCACAAAGCCATGACAAACCCAAGTTAAAACGAGCAGAAGACAGTCTGTATTTAAAAGAGTTGGGAGTGTTGGATAATGAGGGGAATCTCATTCCTAAAATGTCGGATAAATACCGTCAAATTAATAAATATTTAGAGGTAATTGAAGCGCAGTTAAAGTCCGTAAAGCTTCCGAAACAAATTCATATTGTTGACATGGGCTCTGGAAAAGGGTATTTGACTTTTGCCCTTTATGATTATTTGGTCAATAAGAAAGGGTTCGAGGTGAGTATGACAGGAATAGAATTGCGCACAGAATTGGTGAATTATTGTAATGACCTAGCTGAAAAATGTAACTTTACAAAGTTGGATTTCGCCGCTAAGCCTATCGAGGAGTACAACGAAAATCAAATCGATATACTCATTGCCTTACACGCCTGCGATACCGCAACCGACGATGCAATTTACAAAGGATTGGTGGCAAATGCATCACTCATTATTTGTGCTCCTTGTTGTCATAAACAAGTTCGTCAGCAGGTAAAAGGAAAGGAGCAAGAAAGTCCTATTTTAAAATACGGTATTTTTAAGGAACGCCAGTTTGAAATGGTCACTGATACCTTGCGTGCGTTGATCATGGAAAAGCACAACTATCAAACCAAAGTATTTGAGTTTATTAGCAATGAGCACACGCGTAAAAATGTGATGCTCGTAGGAGCGAAAACCAGTAAAAAAGTAGATGCAGACTTCTATGATAGTAAAATTGCGGCGCTAAAAGAAAGTTTTTGTATTGAACAACACTATCTAGAAGGATTGCTGTGGCATGAATAGACAGCAAGTAACCACGGCATTTAAGGGACTTGACCTGACAGAATCGAACTGGAACCGCATACAAAAGGTATTTACAGAATTGCGATTGAAAAAGGGAGAGCAACTCTTGAAAGCAGGGGAGGAAGCGCGTTATCAATACTATGTGATGGACGGTTGCTTAAGAACTTACTTTCTCGATGATAAAGCCAAAGAGCACACGGTTCAGTTTGCGATTACCGATTGGTGGATTAGTGACTATATGGGGTACTTTTTAGAAGGACCTTCGGAACTGTATATCGAGAGCATCTCGGAAGCTGTAGTTTTTAAGGTAGCGAAAGAAGATATGGATATTTTAATGGAGAGCCTACCTGAAGTGACTAATTTTTACCGAAAAAAATTAGAACGCGCCACGGTTCGATTTCAAAAGCGAATACTGTATAACCTCGCGTATACTGCCAAGGAACGTTACCTGCAATTTTTAAAACAATACCCCAATATAGAACAGCAAATAAAAAACTACCACTTGGCTTCTTACCTCGGAATTACTACAGAAAGCTTGAGTAGAATAAGAAAAGAGCTTCAGTAGTTCGAAATTACCATAGGTCAATTTTTTTCATATTCCTAAAGAGTACTTTTGAAAGTAATTTAAATAAAGATAGTATGAAAAAAGTTTTAATGGTACTTACCAGCCATGACCAGTTAGGAGATACGGGATTAAAAACAGGATTTTGGATAGAGGAATTTGCAGCGCCATATTACGTGCTCAAAGATCAGGGAATCGATATTACGTTGGCGTCGCCTAAAGGAGGACAGCCGCCAATTGATCCGAAGAGTGACGAACCAGATTTTCAAACTCCGGCAACCGAGCGCTTTCATCAGGATGTTGAATTACAGGAGTTATTGGCCAAAACACTACAGTTGTCTGAAGTAAATGCGGCCGACTATGCTGCGGTATTTTACCCAGGAGGTCACGGTCCGTTGTGGGATTTAGCTACAGATACTGCTTCAGTACATCTTTTAAATGCTTTTGCTGCTGCGAACAAGCCGATAGGAGCTGTTTGTCATGCCCCAGCAGTATTTAAAGATGTGGTGGTAAACGATATGCCTTTTGTGAAAGGTAAAAAGCTCACAGCGTTTTCAAATACCGAAGAAGCGGCTGTACAATTGACAGACGTGGTTCCGTTTTTAGTGGAAGACATGCTCGTAGAACGCGGAGCTGTTTACAGCAAAGCCAACGACTGGGAATCGTATGCGATAGTAGATGGAAATCTAATAACCGGACAAAACCCGGCCTCTTCAGAAAAGGTAGCAACCTTGCTTTTGGAGCAACTTTAAAACTCTTGAGTTCCTTGAATTCAAGGAACTCAATTAAGAGCTCTTTTTCGGGAGGGCATGGTTAAAAAATACTGCTGTCAAAGATGGAAACATCAGTACTAGATAAAAAGTAGCACAAAAAAAGCTCAATGAAAATTGAGCTAGTTGTAAATGGTGATTTCTTCATCTATTCTTTTACTGATGAATGTTTAATGTTGATGTTTTGATTAATAAGTTTAAGGTTTTTCTAACTCTAGTTTTTTAAGTCTGGCTTGAATGTCGAGAAGTTTTTTGTTTAGCGATTTTAACGCTTCAATTTCCTTAGCTTGACGAGCTATTTCTTTCTCTTGTTGTATGGTATAAAGCGTTAATTCTTCTATTTTTTGAAGTAATTTAGCATCCATTTCTCCTAAAAAGATACCATTTTCTTCTACTTCTTTGGCACTGGGAATACCTTGTAGGTGTCCTTTTTCTTTAATGTGTTCTTCTACTTCCTTAAGTGTGGGAAGTTTATATGAGTCGTAAAAAACAAAATCAGACCATCCGGTTTCGACTTTTATTTCCTTAGCTCTAATATTTCCATTTACAGAAAGTTTCCAATTTCCTGTGTTGAGTGTGCCTATACCGACATTTCCTCCTTGATTAGCTAAGTAAATATTACCGTTCTTGTTGTAATTTAGATATATAGAACCGTCATGGGTACCTGCCATTAAGTGTAAGATTCCGTCAGATGATCTTCCGATGATTTTTGAATAGCCTGTAATAGCGCTTTCTTCGTTATTACCCTCATAAATTATGTCGTTTCCACTATCTAAAATTGATTTCCAAGAATACCAGGTATTTCCTCCTGATGAGTAATCAGCAAATCGAATTTTTAAACGGGGTATCGTATGACCTTTAAAAATCTGATAAGAATATCCGTAGCCATTACTACTATTGGTATATCCCAAAAGAGATCCATAATTAGCGGGATAGTTACTTCCATCATTAGAAACAAATCCACTATAAAATTGATTCAATGGGGTCTGTGATGGGGTTGTGTGATTTTTTCCTTGATAGGATTGATTGAATTGAGCGTGGATACCAGAAGTGATTCCTAGTGCCAGGATAAATAGAATTTTTTTCATAACGTTTTTTTGATTTCAACAGGACAAAGGTAATTAAAATGGTGTTTTGAATTACGGTTTTACGTAATCAAAAATGCTATGTGTGTTATACATTTGAGGTTCAACTGTGATTTGCTCTAAAGCACCTGTAGTCTCAAGTGTTTTGTTGGTGGGATGTATAAAAGAGTTTTATTGAAAATGTGAAACTTAAAGATTATTAAGTTTTGTTGTCAGGTGAGACTATATCATGATTGGAAGCTCAGTGATGAATCCCATGTCTATTTTCAATGGTCATTAAATGGACGTTTGGCGAACATAATTCTATAGAGAAAACATAGAGAAAAAGGCTTGTAGTGGAATGAAAAAGCGAAAAGAAATAATTTAACTAATCAATAATATATAAAATGAAAAATTACATATTAATTTTAGTAGCGTTTATTTTTAGTACATCTTGTGGAGATAAATCTAAAATAGGAAAATATACTAAAGAAGAGTTGCCTTCTGAATTTTCATACGTAATCGTCAGAGATGAAAGCGATAAGGCATTAGAGAAAAATGAACTTTATGTTGAGTTAAGTGATAAAATATCTGAAGGACAAATTGCAACAATTGCTAATGAATTATATAACTCTAGAGATAAGGAGCGACGTTTTTATATTTTTTATACCCTAAAAGAAGGTGGAAGAAGTAATTCGGTTTGGGCTGTAAGTCATTTCGATCCGAATTTAGAGATTTTAATTAATGGCTTGACAGCCACAGAAGAATTGAGTTTAAAGAAAAAAGCAGACAATATTGATGGAGAAATATTAGGGGAATTTTTTGAGGGAGAATACACATTAGGGCGTTATATTGTGTTCAAAAAAAATGATAGATTGTTTGTTAAAACAATTTTCAAAGATGGTTCATCAATGGTTGAAGAAATGAGAGAGAGCCAATCGCAAGCTGGTATAATACTTAATCCAAGAGAAGAATCGAACGGAGAATATTATATTTTAACTGGAAATACATTGGAGCTTTATAATTCTGACAATAAAAGATTCACTGTTGCAAAAAAGTATGAGGAAGTAAAAACGAATCCAAAATAGAGTGATATATCTTCTAGAGTACAATTTTTTGTTAGCTATATCTTATAAATAACCATTAACAAAAATAAAATACGAATGACCATATTTGATTTTTTTGGGTAAGATTAAATTCAGATGTTGATGTATTTGTAGAAATGATGAATCCAAAAATCTAAATATGTTTCAAAGCAAAACGATAATTTAGAGACACCTTTAAAAGTAGTAAATTTGAAGTACTCTGTTGAAAATTAATCAGTAAAAGAACAATGGGATTTCTTTACAAGATTGCGTATATAATTTGTTAAAATTAGAAAAAGAGTTATCCAATAAGATTAGGGGTGTCGTGTTAAGTCGCTTTTATAAAGGGTTTTATGTTGGTGGGGTTTCAGTAAATTAAGTAAACGGAGATCAAATCGAATGTTTACTAATCCATTCGTGCAGTTTTGATAAGTTCAAGAGTCGTTGCAAATAGGTCTTTGGAATGCATTTTACTTTTGAGCCAAGCGTAAAAACTCATGGCAAAAATGTCTTCTTGTAAAGCGCCAATAAAGTCAAAAGAACTTTCGACCATTTGAAAACAGTCTTCCGAACGAATCCATTGCGGATCATTGTGGAAGCGTTCAACGATCTCCAGATAGCGCAATACGCGCTCTTCTCCATGCGATAGTAAAAATGTACGGTACTTTCTGCGAAAACTCAGCAACCTCGATTCGAAGAGATCAAAGTGATTGAGTTCTTTGTGTAGTAGGAGTGCTATGAGATTTTTTTTGATGGTGATTTCTATGCCCGCTTGTTGTTCGTACCACAAATCGGAGTGCTGAAGTTTTGTATACGCCTTGTAGGCCGCCGTATAGTTTTGATTTTGAAAGTAACACATGATCAGGGTTAAATCACTTTCCAATTGAATTTTGACCTGAATGTTTTTTGTAGCTCTGCGTCCTTCCAAGATGCGAATGGCTTCTTGTTGATTGCCTAAATAGTTTGTATTAAGCGCTAGTAGGAGTGTGTATTCAGGTAAAAAAGTTGTGTAATACTTTTTTTGTTGTGAAACCATGGCTTGCTTCATCTGTTGTAAATACGATAAAGAGGATTCGAATTTCTTGTTGCGAAACAGCGTGTTGGCAATTAAAAACAACACTCTGATATGGTAAAACAATTGTTTTTCCTGATCTTTCTTGGCTTTTAATACTTGGTGTTGCGCAATGATAAACGATTCTATTTTTAAATAATCCTTACTCAAGTATGCCGATAAATTGGTCAGGGTAATCATTTGATAGAGCGACTTATACGAAAGGATGTCGTTGATGCTCACAGCGTGTTCCGAGCTTATCCTACTAACCAACTCTGAAAAGCTCACCGAAGTCCCTTGTTGCTGCTGTTCCTGTAAGGCATTTCTGATTTTTGCATAGATGATGTTGAATTCCTCTGCGGTGTTTTGTAACTGTTGGTTTTTCCGAAATCGTTCAATGAGGACCTTTAAATCTACCTGTTCAAAATGATGAGCGTACTGAATAAGTGTATGGTATACCTCGGTAAGTAGGGTATACAAATCATGAGCCAAGGCAATTTTCTCTGTTTTGATGAGTAGCTTGTAAGCAAGTTTGTAGTTTTTTTGATAGAGAAAATCACGAGCCGCAAGTATGTATTTCGCTAGTGAGATATCGATGGAGTTTTCTCCTTGCATTTTACTAGACGCGATAAAATCGATCAGCACTTCAAAAACGCGATTTCTCAAACTGTACAAGGCTTGTTTGTTAGGCTTTGCATATAGTTGTTCACAAAGAAAAGCAGTGTCTGTTTTTCCTGCGCGTAGCAAACGGACTAAGGCTGTGTTCTTTACGTCCCCTCGACGGTTTTTATGAGTTAAAAATGCTTCAAATTCCAGGTATTCTCGTTCTGAAAATGCTTGAATTATAGGTGAAATTCCATTCATTAAATCATGAGTTTTTAGGTTTAAAAATACAAATTTAAATGGATTGGTTCGTTAATTTGCGTTTATTTAATCATGAGTTTTTTATAAAAACTGATTTGAAACTCTTATATGAGGACCGCATCTTTGACCCGTAATTAATTTTAAAAATGAAACAGATGGAATTGAAAGATGTAATTTCAAAAAGAAAACAAGTTAAGGTAAAGGTGTATGATCAGCGTCCTACACCTGCGTATATAGGAGCCTCTTGGGCGGTGTTGATTATCGGAGTGACGGCCTATTGTATAGGGTTGTGGAATGCCGACATGGAGTTGAATGAAAAAGGGTATTACTTTACGGTATTGCTATTTGGGTTGTTTTCTGTTATCTCAGTTCAAAAGGCAGTTCGCGATAAGCTCGAGGGTATTCAAGTAACGGAATTGTATTACGGAATATCGTGGTTTACCACGATTACCGCTATAGTGCTTTTGGTAGTTGGACTTTGGAATGCCGATTTGTTACTGAGTGAAAAGGGATTTTATGGAATGTCGTTTACCTTAAGTGTTTTTGCCGCAATCTCTGTTCAGAAAAATACACGAGATATGGCGTATATCAATGAACGTGAAGCGGTCGTACCTCAAGAGTAGTAACCATCGATTTTGGCAGACAGTAATAATTGAGATTAAAAGGTCTTTACTGAAAGTTTATTGATACATTTAAGACTTAAAAATCAAGTAATGAAAAAATCAGTAATTCTCATCGTATTGGCCTTTTTTTCTATTTATGTTATTTGGGGTTCTACGTACTTGTTAAACAAAATAGCGGTAGGAGAAATCGCTCCTATGTTTTTGGCAGCCATCCGCTTTACTACTGCGGGAGTATTGATTATGCTCATCGCCAAATTATTGGGTAAAAAGCTAAGCATAAGCCGACATCAACTAACCAATTCAACCATAGCCGGATTTTTGTTTTTGGTATATGGAAATGGGGTCTTTGTTTGGGCATTAAAATACGTTGACAGTGGTTTTGCTGCGCTCTTGGCATCAACCCAACCTCTGTTTGTATTGTTTCTAATGCGTTTGATAGACGGTAAGCGCATGCAACCCCGATCGATTATAGGTGTGGCATTGGGAATTCTGGGAATGTATTTATTGGTAAGTCAAGATACCATCACTGCATCAGAGGATAGTATTTTGGGAATATTCATGATTTTTAGCTGTGTGTTGAGTTGGAGTTATGGTAGTGTCTTCGTTTCGAAGGCTAACTTACCGAAAAACTTTTTCGTAAGTACGGGCTATCAGATGCTGATAGCTGGAATCTTGTTGTTTATCGTCAGTGGTATCATAGGAGAACCGTGGACAGGTCCGGAATTGTGGACAGTAGAAACGCGTTGGTCCATGGGCTTGTTAATTGTATTTGGAAGCATCGTAGCGTTTACCTCTTTTAACTATTTACTAAAGGAAGTTTCGACAGAGAAGGTAGCTACTTCTGCCTACGTAAATCCGGTGATTGCAATGCTATTAGGCTGGTATTTTTTGGAGGAGAGCTTGTCCAAGCAATCGATGATTGCATCAGCGGTATTGTTAACAGGCGTTTATTTTATCAATTCGCGAAAGCGCGTGAGCAAAACAAAGGTTACCACCAAACCACAAAAAGTTTAAGCAATTCTCCATTGGGTTGTTTTACCCACCATAGCGGTGCGTAGGAATCAGCTAATTGTTCTGAGCAACTGTGATAAAATTGTTCGTAGGAGTTCCATGCTACATCGGTATGCGGTTGTTGTAGCCAATCGTGTTTGACAGGTAAGTAGAACTTGCTTTTTTTCCAGTTTGCCAATTCTGAAATACCTGCGTAGTAGCCCTGTATACAATCGGCATTTAACAAATGAAAAGAGGGGGCTTTGTGTGCTTGTAAAGGAATAAATAGCTGAGCTTTAAAGTACACCTGTTGTTGCCAATTTGGATAGGCAATTGCTGCTGCTCGCAATTGTTGTTGGCATACAGGGTGATGGAGTAGTGGAAGCTGTTTGTTTTTTAATTTGTTCAACTTTTCAATCAGTGAGTCTTTGCGATTCGGACCAATCCAGTGTTCTAGTTCATGGCTGCCTACCGTGGGGTCGTATAAGTAAAATTTATACACCACTTCAAGGTGAATGGGAAGGTGGTTTTGCAACAGGAGGCAATCCAATTCTCCTAAGGTGATTTTTTCTTGTTGAATTTGAAGGTTTTCTGCTAAAATCTGCGTGTCTGATCGTTGGTTGAGTTCAAAAGAAACAAAGCGTTCAACGAACTTTCCCAGGCGTAACTTGCCGTCAATAGTATCGCTAAAACGTACTGGCGAAGGTTCATAGACTGCACTATAAGGTGCTAAATCAAAAACACCTTTTCCTTGCCACAGAAAAGGTGTCTCATAAAATCCTTTGTATTGTCGTTGTATTTGAAAATAGCTAAAAGCCATGGATTTACTCCTGAATACCCAATTTAGCCATTACCTTCTTTGTTAAATCGAAGTTCGGATCAATAAAAGCAAATTCGTTACCACTAGTGGTCAATACTTGGGTGTACCCTTCGCTTTTAGCAATTTCTTGAATTACTTCGTTGAGCTTTTTATACAACGGACGTATGTATTCGTCGCGTCTTAATTTCATGAGTGTTGTCCCATTTTGGCGGAATTTCCCCATTTCTTGTTCTAAGGCAGCGAGCTCTTGAATCTTCTCTTTGCGTTGTTGTTCTGTTAAGGTCTTTTCTACTTTCTTAAAAGCCTCGATTTTCTCTTTGTATGCAGTTGTTTTAATCTGATAGCTCGAATCCAGTTCTTTTGCATAGGCATTAATACGAACTAAAACATCTTTCATTTGCGGCATTTTACCAACAATCAATTCGGTGTCAATGGTACCTACCTTTGATTGAGCAAAAAACAAGCTCGTGGTAAATAAGCTAGCAATAAGTAATAATTTTAACTTCATTATAGATTATGTTTTGCACAAATATATAAAAGCCACTACGCTAAAGCCCTTAAAATTCGTTAAATTTTAGGAGTTTTCTTTGAGGATACTTTCAATTTTATGAATAATATTGTTGCGATCTTCTAAAAAATCAAACCAGAGCGTATCGGGATCTTTGCGAAACCAGGTGCCTTGCCTTTTGGCAAAGCGACGCGTATTTTTTTTGATCTCCGCAATGGCAGTTTCCAGCGAGCAGCGACCGTCAAAGTAGTCAAACAATTCACGGTATCCTACGGTTTGTAATGCATTGAGTTGCCTGTGTGGAACGAGCTGTTCAACTTCTTTTAGCAAGCCTTTATTCATCATGATATCTACGCGTTTTTCAATGCGCTCATAGGTAATTTCACGGGCTGCGTTCAGTCCGATTTTAATGCTGTTGAAGTTACGAGGTCTCTTAGGTTTGTTTTTAAAGGAGGCGTAGGTTTTTCCAGTGCCAATACACACCTCGAGCGCTCGAATCACACGATGTGGATTGTCAATAGCGATATTGTTGTAAGTTTCAGGGTCTAAGCTTTGTAGTTGTTGTTGAAGGCTTTCCAAGCCCTCGCTTTCCAAACGTTGGTTCAACGCTTCGCGAATTGCTGGTTCAATATCCGGAAAGTAATCCAGTCCTTTGAGTACGGCATCGACGTATAAACCGCTTCCGCCAACCATAATTTGAATCGGATTTTTTTCGAATAACTCGTCGAGCTTATCTAAGGCATCACGCTCAAACTGACCTACGCTATACTCATCTAATACGCTGAGGTTTTGTATAAAATGATGCGGCGCTGCAGCGAGTTCTTCGGGTTCTGGTACGGCCGTACCAATGCGCATTTCCTTAAAAAACTGTCTGGAATCACACGAGAGAATGTCGCAGTTAAAATGTTGTGCGAGCGCTATGCTCAATGAGGTCTTCCCGATGGCTGTTGCCCCAACTATGGTGATGAGTGTGTTTGTCATTAATCGTGTAGTTTACTACCGCAGTGATTACAAAAAATAGCATCGTCGTCGTGTCCTTCATACGAACAGTTCGGACAAGCTTGGGTGTTTAAGTGTACGTCGTTGAGCTTGGTCATTTCAGAACTCACGATTCCGGTAGGTACCGCAATAATTCCGTAACCTAGTATCATAACAATACTAGCTATGAGCTGACCTAAAGGTGTTTGTGGAGCAATATCGCCATAGCCGACCGTAGTCATGGTAACGATGGCCCAGTAAACACTTCTCGGTATACTCGTAAATCCGTTATCCGCTCCTTCAATTAAGTACATGATGGTTCCGATAATGATACAGAGTATAAGTACAAAGTACAAAAATACAGAGATTTTGGCTTTGCTGGCATTGAGAGCTTTGATAAAGTTATTCGATTCACCAATGAAGCGAGCTAATTTGAGTATTCTAAATATTCGGAGTAGTCGCAGGGCTCTTAACGCAACCAAACTGTGGGTACCCACAAAGAATATCGACAGGTATTTTGGTGCGGTTGACAGCAAATCGATAATACCGTAAAAGCTAAAAATATACCGCAGCGGTTTTTTAATGCTGATAATGCGCATACCGTACTCGACACTAAATAAAATTGTCAAAATCCATTCTCCTATATTGAGGAGGTCTCCATGCGTTTTTTGAATTTCAGGAACACTTTCTAGCATCACGAGTACCACAGAAGCCAAAATGGCTATTAGCAATACGATATCGAACAGTTTACCCGATCGGGTATCTGCCTCATAGATAATCTCGTGTAATTTCTCTTTCCAGCTAGGTTGGTTTGGTGTCAATGGTTTGGCTTTTAGGGTGTAAAATATTGTATGGGGACTACAAAGCGATCTTAACGTTGTGCTTTGTGAGTTCCTGTAGGTAATCGGTTGGATTAAAATCGTCACTATCAAATTCATCTTGACGTGTTTTTTTCATTTCCAAACGTTTGGCGGCTTTTAAAAAGCGTCGCATTTCTACTGGGGTTTGCAGCAATAAGCCTGGCACGGCCACGCCCTTACCCGATTCGTCTCGGGCTACCATAGTGAAATACGATGAATTACAGTGTTTCACTTTGCCGGTTTGTATGTTTTGGGCTTCTACGCGAATTCCTACAACCATTGATGTTCTTCCTACGTAATTAACAGATGCTTTCATGGTAACCAATTCTCCGACCTCTATGGGGTTTAAAAAATCCACGGTGTCTACTGATGCTGTAACACAGTAGGTAGCGGAGTGTTTGGAAGCACAGGCAAAGGCAATCTGATCCATGAGGTTTAATATGTAACCTCCGTGAATTTTACCACTGAAATTCGCATGTGATGGAAGCATGAGTTCCGATATACTGATACGCGTATTGTTAATGGGTATGTACTTATTGTTTTTCATTGTCATCGAGTAATCCTCTAAAATGAGGAGAGGCTTCTTTTTCTACTTTCGTTATAAAATATTTAGTGTCTCCCAACCAGAAAAAAGTTCCATATCGCTCTTTGTAATGAACTTTTACATAATGTCCCTGGTATTTTTGCAGGTCGGCGATTACCTGTTCTTCGCGGTCTTCAACAGAAAAGGAAAAAATTTGGGCTCCAGAGATTCCCTGGCTAATTTCTCCTTCCCAAGTTTTGATAGCAACTCCTTTATAGCTAATCTTAATCAGTTCTCCTGATCGTACGCCCTCACTGTAGGGAACGTAGTAAATAAAGGCGTAGTACAAACCTGCTATTAGCGCTATCGCGATGAGAATTAGGGCTAAAATTTTCTTCATATGCTCTTCGTATTTTAACAACAAAAGTAAGGTTAAATTTTTGACTTGTAAAATGAATGGAAATTGGTAAGTTTGTGTTGCTTCAAAAAAGTAGAACAATGAATTACATTTTATTTGATGGGGATGTGCGAACAGCCTTATTACCATTTACATATACTCGTCCGGTAGCGGATATTCGCATCGGGATTTTGACCATTAGAGAAAAATGGGAGAAATTTTTAGGTCTTACAACCACCACGATAACCGAGGAATACCTTGAAGAAAAGTATCCCATGGTAGAAATGGAGGAGAATATTATGTTAAATGCGTCATTTTTACCAACCAAATCACTGGTAGAAATGGTCCGTAATTTGCAAGCTAATCAAGCCATTTTTAAAGGGGAAGATGTGATTGCATTTTATACCTCAGCGTCACAAGAAGAGGTGGACTTTGAGGAATATGAACAGTTAGAGTTTGAAGATGATTGTATTCAGGTACGCAATACTTGGGACATATTTTCTTTAAATGATCAGGCCATTCGTGCCGACTTTGAACTGTTAACCGAAGGGCGAACCTCAGCACCGATTCCAGAAACAGTGAATTGTATTCAACGTGAAGATATCTTTTTAGAAGAAGGAGCTAAGTTGAGTTTTGCGACTCTCAATGCTTCAACGGGGCCGATATACATCGGGAAAAATGCCGAAATTATGGAAGGTTGTGTGGTTCGTGGAGCCTTGGCTTTATGTGATAACGCAGTGCTAAAAATGGGAGCTAAAATATACGGAGCAACAACCGTCGGACCTTATTCAAAAGTTGGAGGAGAGGTAAATAACTCTGTTTTATTCGGGTATTCCAACAAGGGACACGATGGATTTCTCGGAAATTCAGTATTGGGAGAATGGTGTAATTTAGGTGCCGATACCAATAATTCGAACTTAAAAAATAACTATGCCGAAGTGCGCTTGTGGAGTTATGAAACGGGGCGTTTTGCCAAAACGGGATTACAGTTCTGTGGATTGATTATGGGGGACCATTCTAAATGTGGTATCAATACCATGTTTAACACCGGAACAGTTGTAGGAGTATCTGCAAATATTTTCGGAAGTGGTTTTCCTCGAAACTTTGTACCGTCGTTTAGCTGGGGAGGAGCTTCAGGATTTACCGAGTACAAAACCAACAAGGTATTTGAAGTGGCCGAAGTGGTAATGAAACGCCGTAATATTGATTTTGATGAACGCGAGAAAGCCATTCTAGAAAAAGTATTTGAACTAAGTGCACAGCACAGAAATTACTAGGCAAGTATGCCATATAAAAAAAACACCCTTTGAGTTTTCAAAGGGTGTTTTTTTATCCCAAAATATTAGGAGTCTATTATCCCGAGGTGGACTATTCTACTTCCCGATTGTCCTATGGGATTAGTGCTTTTACCGATTATTATACCATCTTCTGGAGCGTAGTAACTTTTTTGAGTTTTACCAAAGACATCCTTTACGGTTGCTATTAGTTCTCCTTTTTTTACTCGTTGCGTGAGCTGTACCAACACTTCGAGTATTCCTCCAATAGTAGTGTAAATCCAATACGAATTTGAGCAGTACACGGGGGGAGTGGCTTTGGTGTTGATGGCAATGTCGTACATGTTTAAATAAGAGAGCGTGTTGTAAATACCAGATAAACTTGAACGAATCATTTTCTTTTGAAATTTATCAGGATTTCCTACTTCTATGGTAATACTCGTTATTCCTAGTTCCATGGCCGTTCCTCGAAGAGTTCCATTTTCAGGGGGAGCGTGTAGTACGATTTGAGCATTTTGAATACCTGCTAAATCACGGGCAACTTTCGACTTTAAATCCGCTCTGATATAATAAGAGTTAATCCTGCCAAAGCTAGCTGTATGCAAGTCGAGTAAATAATCGAATTTGTTTATAATTCGTTGAATTAATCGGTGAGCGTACACTTGGCTGCGGTTGCCATTTTTATATCCAGGCATGATTCTGTTCAGGTCTTGACCATCTGGGAAGTGGCGCTCGTTAACCAAAACCGATGGTACGTTCACAACAGGAATTCCAATTAGGGTCCCAGAGAGTTTTGTTACATCAATGGTGGTAAAGAGGTTTTGAATTACTGACATACCGTTCAGTTCATTCCCGTGAACAACGGCAGTTATTCCCAGTGTAGGACCTGCATGTATTCCTTTCGCTATAATCACTGGAATATTAATGGCCTGTCCCAAACCATCTGAAACGATGGGTAGCCAGCAATAGGATAGCGAACCGTTATGATAGTCGTCTAAATCGATTTTCTCTATAATCATACTGTATCGATCTTTAAAAACTAAAGGATTTCTTGGATTAATGTGTCGTCATCGTTCAGTGATTTAAAAAGCTTTCGTTTAAATCGCCCTTTGGTATTGATTAGTTTAATAGCCATTTTGTCGATGGCTATAGTGGTTAAGACGGTTTGAATAAAGGCTTCAATTAAATCGTCAAGACCAATGCCTAAATTGTTAAACTCCTTTCGTTCCATTAAAAGAAGTCTGCTGGTATCTGAGCCCCAATCTCCATTTTCATGTTTGTACGATAAATTGGTTCCTAGGATATCCCAAGATGCTTTTCCTTCTTGTAAATCATCTTTCAAGGGAGCTTTGGCTCTTCTGGAATAGATAGAAATTGGTTTATATCCATTTTTTGTAGCATGAATCATCATTCTAAAGTCAAGAACGTAAGACAGGCCTTTTTGATTGGGAATTGTTCCTACGTGATAGTATTTACCTTCGGAAGTCGTGGAACTCCAATTGTAGTTTCCTACGAGGCTTTGTACAATGAATTTATGATAATCAAAATCCATCTGCATAAATTCGTCCAATTCTTTTTGATTTACTATGGTAAATACCCCTTGACCAGCATTGCTATAGGGAATTTTTACGACAGCTTTCCCTCCCAAATTTTCAACCCACAAGGGAATCTCATTTTTGTTGACATCCCAGATAGTTTTTGGTGTAATAATGGCTAAGTTCTTGTCTGATAACTCAGAGTTGTAAAAAGAATAAGCCTTAGAAGCTACAAGTTTGTTTCGCCCTCCAGCTAAACAGACGATCGTTGGGTTTATAATTTTAGTTTTAGAAACAATGGGAAGTCGGTTCCAAGGCTTTTGAGTTAAGTACCGGAATACGATGTCTAGTTGTATCCATTCACCATTGAGCTTTACTTGGAGGTAGTCTCCAGAAATATCGATATGACTTTTATCGCTATCGTCAAAATAAGGGATTAGATAAACTTCTTTGCCGAGCATGTCGGCCATTGCATGAGCGTAACCAGAGGCCTCCATATAGTTCTTATCGTAAATGACAGCTACTGCATTTTTGAGTTGTTTTTTTAGCAGAGGTTTAATAGTGTGCTCCATAAACTGTCGGTACCCACCTTGTTCTTTAAATTCATTAAGTAGAGGCATCGATTTCTGACCGGAAGGACAAGAGTTGTTTTCTATTATAACCATTTGTCTTTTTCCCTGTTCTGTTGTTAAGTGAAGTAAATCAGCACCAGATAGGTGATAATGCTTAGGCTTGTAATTGAGAATTTCATGCAAGTCGTCAGGACGCACTTTAGGATTCAAATGGCAATAGCGTTTAACAATTCGTTCGTTAGACAAGTTCATGAAGTAGCTAACCATAGGATGAATGGTAGCGTTTAGAGATTTTTCATACCAATGATTCTCTGCTTCAAAGCTATTGGGTGTAATAATATGAATAGTATTTTTCACTAATTCGAATGGTGATTTTTTTATAATTTTAATGTATCATACGATCCTATCTGAGGACCTAGTTGTTGTTTAAGTTGGCTAAATAGTATCTCTATCAAAGGAAAATATGAGAGGGGCTTTTGAATGTTTTGAATTCGAGGTAATAGCCATTTGGATCTTTGACGATAAAGGTATTTTGCTCGCCGTCTTTGTCCTTAAAAAATGTTCGTTTTAGGATGGTGTCATTGGACCATTGTCTATTGATTTGGTCATAGATTTTTTCCCAAGCGTCATTTGTTAAGACGACTCCAAAATGGAAGGAGGGAAGGTCTTCTTCATCTAATGAATAAAATGGAAATTGGAACTCAAAGTTGTTTGATTCTACGAAAGTAAGTTGATGACCAAACAAATTTAAGTCCACCCAATTGTCAGAGCGTCTGCCTATTGCAATTCCTAGTTGCTCACTGTAGTAACTTACGGTCGCTTCGATACTTTTGCAAGGAAGCGACATGTGAAAACAATTTAATTCCATGTTATACTAAGGTCAATTGATTTAATTTTAGACTGATATAATCTTCATCGTCTACATCATCGATGAGCTCTATGTAGTTGATTTCAAATCGTGTACCTTTAAGTTGAGTTGATTTTAAATCAAAGTGTTCTAAGATCATCGTGTTGATTTGATCGAAGTCTATCACCTCATTGTTCTCCAAGACAAACGTATAATTGCCGTCATGGTAGCCTGCATAAACTCCTATGGCTGTCATCTTTTGTTGTGCACTGTAATAATTCATAATAAAGGTTTAGTTAAAATCATTGTCATCATCGAAAGAATTCTCATCCTCCATGAATTCATCCATTGTTTTCTCTAGTTTACGACTAATTTTAACCAGATAGATGGTGTCTTGTGTTCTTACTTCCACCGCACTAATTGTTTCTCCACTAGAATTTTGAAAAGAGATGATATCATTGTACGCGTATCCGTCAGGGTATTTCTCAACTAATAAGTTCAGAATATCTGAAGTCAATTTATGGTAGTCAACAATTATACGTTTCATAGGATTACATTTTTAATAAATAAGCAAAGATCAATGGAGCCACAATAGTTGCGTCACTTTCAATAATGAATTTAGGAGTATCAATATCTAGTTTACCCCAAGTGATTTTTTCATTTGGAACCGCCCCAGAATAGGAACCATAACTTGTTGTAGAATCGGATATTTGACAAAAATAACTCCAGAAAGGAGTGTCTTCTCGTTCCATATCTTGGTAGAGCATTGGAACAACACAAATCGGGAAATCCCCTGCAATTCCACCTCCGATTTGAAAGAAACCAATACCTTGACTTGAGTTTTCCGTGTACCAGTCGGCCAAAAAAGTCATGTATTCGATGCCTGATTTCACCGTTGATGCCTTTAGTTCTCCTTTTATGACATAAGATGCAAATATGTTACCCAACGTAGAATCTTCCCAGCCGGGAACTACCATGGGTAAATTGTGTTCTGCTGCTGCGTACATCCATGAATCACGTAAGTCGATTTCATAGTATTCTTCTAATGCCCCCGAGAGTAATAATTTGTACATAAATTCATGTGGAAAGTAACGTTCGCCCTTAGCTTCTGCATCTTTCCAAATTTTGAATATATGTTCTTGAATTCTTCTAAAGGCTTCTTCTTCAGGAATGCAGGTGTCAGTGACTCTATTTAGTCCTTTAGATAAAAGATCCCATTCGTCTTGAGGTGTTAAATCTCTGTAATTAGGGACTCTTTTGTAATGTGAATGGGCCACCAAATTCATTACGTCTTCTTCAAGGTTAGCGCCTGTACAGGAAACTATGTGAACTTTGTCGGCTCTGATGATATCGGCAAAAATTTTTCCAATTTCAGCGGTACTCATAGCGCCTGCTAAAGACACTAACATTTTAGAACCACCATCAATTTGTTTTTCATATGCTTTTGCTGCATCTACCACGGATGCCGCATTAAAATGAAGAAAGTATTTTTCTATGAAATCGGATATAGGATGGGTATTAGTATTCATCATGGTCGGGTTTAAATTTGGTCAATTTAGTAAATGGTGAGGTAGGTGTTTCTTCCTCCAGATAATTGTCATCTTCGTTGAGTTCAAACTTGTAACTTAACATCTTATAATAGAGCTTTGCAGCTAAGAAATCTGACGACTTTTCATGTTCGTTCGGACAAAGCTCTACGATATCAAAACCTACAACATCTTTTTCTTTAAAAACACGCTTTAAAAATGCGAGTGTTTCGTACCAAAATAGCCCTCCGGGTTCAGGTGTACCAGTGCTCGATAGAATTGATGGATCAAAAGCGTCCAAATCAAAACTGATAAGAACAGGACCCGTTAGTAATTCTAAAACTTCATCTGCCCAATAATCATTAGTTGCCATTTCATGAGCAAAAAACACTTTATCTCTATTCATGACACTATTTTCAGAAGCGTCCATACTTCTTATCGCAACTTGGACAAGGTTTGTGTTTTGAGAAGCTTCATACATGGCGCAAGCGTGATTACAGTTACTACCTTCGTACGACGGTCTTAAATCGGCATGTGCATCGATGTGTAAGACTGTGAGGTTATGAAAGCACTCATTGAATGCTCTTACGGTTCCTATTGATATCGAATGTTCTCCTCCAAAAAGAGTGACAAACTTATTTTTATTAATGTATTTCTTAACAGTTGCATGTACCGTTTCGACAACGGTCTCAGGCGATTTGTTTTCGAGAATGGGTGCTGTCAGATAGATTCCTCTTTTATAAACTTCACTTGCAGTTTCGATATCGTATAATTCCATGTTTTCTGAAGCGTGTAAGAAGGCCTCAGGTCCTTTATCTGCACCTTTTTGCCAAGTGCTAGTTCCGTCGTATGGTACTGGTATCAGTACTATTTTAGAGGTTTCTAGTTTGCTGAATTTTTCAGGAATTCCAGCATAGGTTCTATTCGTTTTCATATCCTAAAATTGTGAGTAATTCATTACTTTTTTGAGCATCTTTGAATACACTAGTTTCAATAGCTCCATCCTTGCCTTTCTGGATGATAATATGTTTTGGCTGAGGTATTAAGCAATGCTGTAATCCGCCAAAACCACCAATGCTTTCTTGATATGCACCTGTGTTAAAAAATCCTATGTATAAAGGATTGTCCTTTTCGTATATAGGGAGGTAAATTGCATTCACGTGCTGCTCTGAATTGTAGTAGTCATCACTATCACAAGTTAATCCTCCAAGCAGTACCCTTTCGTAGTCATGGTCCCATTTGTTTATTGGGAGCATGATAAACCGTTTATTAATGGCCCAGCTATCAGGTAAGGTTGTGATAAATGAAGAATCTATCATATTCCATTTCTCGCGATCATTCTGTTTTTTTTGATAGAGCACTTTATAGATGGTTCCTGCGCTTTCCCCAACTGTGTAGCTTCCAAATTCTGTAAAAATATGAGGGCAGGGCACATCAGCTTCCTCGCATGCTATCTTGATTTGATGAATAATTTCTTCAATCATGTATTGATAGTCGTAGTTAAAGGCCAGTGTGTTTTTTATCGGAAAGCCACCACCAATGTTTAGACTATCTAAACTAGGACAGCATTTTTTTAAGTTGACATATACTTTTAAACATTTCAACAGCTCATTCCAATAATACGCATTGTCTTTTATTCCCGTATTAATGAAAAAGTGAAGCATTTTTAATTCGGTCTGTGGATTGTTAGCGATTGTTTCTTGATAAAAGTTGACGATATTTTTATATCCAATACCGAGTCGACTTGTATAGAATTCGAATTTGGGCTCTTCCTCCGATGCAATTCTAATACCAACTTTGAATTTTTTGTTTGTCAATGACTGAATGAGTCCTAATTCTTCAAAGTTGTCAATTATTGGGATGCAGTTTTCAAACCCATCCTCTATTAAATTGGCAATATTAGCAATGTATTGATCCCTTTTGAATCCATTACAAAGTATGTAGTTCTGATTGTTTAGCTTGCCGTTTTTATAAAGGGCTCTGACTATGTCAATATCAAAGGCTGATGAAGTTTCGATATGAATATCGTTTTTCAAAGCCTCATCTAAAACATGTTTGAAATGAGAACTCTTTGTGCAATAAGAATAGTTGTACGACCCGGAATAATCGAGCTTTTGAATTGCTTCATAGAACCATTTTTTAGTTTGTTGTATGTTCTGTGATATCTTTGGTAGATATGTGAATTTAAGAGGAGTTCCATATTGTTTGATAAGATCCTCTAAAATATCAATGTTGTGGAAAAGTAAATTCCCATCGTTAACCTGAAATTCCTCTTGTGGGAAATCAAAGGTTTGTTCAATTAAATCTATGTATTTCGTGTTCATTTTTCAATTAAAATTATAGCAGATAAGCCCCAATACTATTTTATATAGCAGGGTTATAACCTAAATTGAAAAAAGAAACTAAACTAATAGTTGTAGATACACACCTCGTAAACGAAGATTTTGAAGTATGCTTAAAATAATAAGTATGGAAGATACCTTTAATTTTTCGTTGTATTTCCCAAATACAAAGCAATAATTTATCTTCCTTAAAATATTGCTAACGAAATAAGTAAAACTAACCATTGTATTTTACCATCAATAAATCAAAAATAATCTTTTTTTTAATACCATGCACTTTTTTAAAAAAACTTGATTGTTTTTTTTTACTTGAGCCTTTGTTTTTGGTAATCAAATGGTTATGGTTTTGGGAGAGCGTGTTAAAATATAGTTTTGTTTGGTGGTTTATTGTTTTCGAGTGTAAAGTTCCTAGAATTACAGTGCGCGTAGATCAAATTAATTTAAGCTATTCCGATCTTGATTTGACCAAGATGACAAATTGCTCTTGTGCAATGCCTCGGATTTCATATTGCTGAAAACGATCGTAAAATAGCAGGCCTTCTTTTTTTGTTTTCGCCAGTCTGACTTTTAAATCTTCTGAGGCCGTATAGCCTTCTTTTAGCGCCTTGGTAAGCGCGTGGTAAGCAAAAATACGCGCAATGGGATTGGGTCCGTAAAGGAGTTTTTCAAAGAGTGGATACTGCTTTGCTTTTAAAAGTAGATTCGCTTGGTCAAATTCGTACGACAGTGTGTCAGCGCTTGTAAACGTAGCAGTGAGGTTTTCAATCGAGATCAGATTGACGAAAGCCGTAAGGATGCTAGGAGTATACGCGTTTAAAGTAGCTTCTTTAAGATCAAATTGAAATTTGGGATACTTTTGGAGATAACGGCTGAGCTGTTTAGGATACTTTCGAGTGAATTCTACATTATTGCCAGCACACGACCACGGGAAGTCTAAGACCTGGGCAAAGTGATTTTCAAAAATACCATCATAGACTGTCATTTGATATTGACTGTGCAATACGGCGTCTTTATACACCAAAAATCGAAAGGTTAAGTTAAGGTAGTTTATGTTTTTGTAAACAGTGATGTAGCGAAGGTCGTCATTCAGATTAATAGCGGAATACTGAGGAGCCTGACGCGTTTTCAGCTCAGGAAGGTACTCGGTATACAAACTAAGAGATGGGTTTAATTCGGGTAATTTATTGAGCGTTTGTTTGATGAATGCGAGATCTTGCGCAATCATTTTTTTTGCTGGCGGGGAAATTCGGATACGCCTTTTAGTACAAGTCCTACATTGTTTAGCGAGTTCTTTATTATGGCTAATAATATCCTCAGAAAGGGTATTTTGAGCGGACAGATGGTAAGAAGTAAATAACAGAAGGTAAACCAGTAATTTTTTCATGATTAACTATTTAAGTAGTTTGAATACTAGGAAGTTTATAAGTATAAGATAACGGATGGATATAGGCTTTTCTTGGGTTTTGCTTCGAAATAGTAAGCGTAAATTTAAGGAGATAACATCGTAGAATAAAATGCTTTCGTCGGGTGCTCCACCAATCCCAATATAATAACCTCCTTTGATAAAGAGTAGTTTATATAGCCAAATGCACAACTCTATATTGATTAGGTACAATTGATACCTTCGATTTTGTACGGCATAAGAACAGAAAATTAAAACTGCGGCCAATGAACTGTATACAATGTTAGGGATAGCCCAAGTGTATTGTGTAGTCAACATACAACCAAATTGCGTGTTGTAGTCCAAGTTGAAATAGAAGCCAATACTGATCCATACTAGGAGTAATACAATGAGTTGGGGCCTCGTTAAATGGGTGACAATCTTTTTTAATCCGAGCAAAACTCCGTAAAAAAGAGCTAAGCCGCATATGAGTAAAAGGATCGGTGAAATAAAGTCTAGCATTTAGTGTAAGTTTAAATCTTGTTGAAGTTCTTGGTATTGTATATCCGTTTTTTTTAATCCGAGCAAAACTCCGTAAAAAAGAGCTAAGCCGCATATGAGTAAAAGGATCGGTGAAATAAAGTCTAGCATTTAGTGTAAGTTTAAATCTTGTTGAAGTTCTTGGTATTGTATATCCGTTAAAAATAACAACCACTGTTGATCGAAGTTGCCAATCTGGTAAAATTTACCGCGGCTGCCTGTTCGCTGTAAAATAGTATTAATTTGTGGGAGTAGGTCCGGTTTATCAGAAGTTAGTTTAATGCTGTGATGCTCGTTGTTCCACTGAAATACAATGAGTTGTTCGCGCGGATTGGGCTGTGCAATAAGTTGAATTTTCTCAGGGGTAAAAGCTCCTCGGCTGATTTTTTTTAAGGCTGTGATAAAGGCTTTTAAAGGACTGTCGTAATCTCCGAAATTATATTCAGTAGGACAGGTGAGCTCAGGAGTATATGTAAATAGGTCATACACGCTATTAAGGGGGTTGCATTGCGTTTGTTGCTTTAGAGCTTTAGCCGATGTTGCTGACAGTAAATTCAAGCGCAGCAATTTCTCTTGAAACTCTTGAAGCACCCTGGAGTTGAATTGATTATCAAAACCAATTGAATGCGACAACAACCAAAACCGACCGTACATAAAATTGTTCAGTTGTTCATACTGTTTTTTGTTGAGGGCTATAACGCCGTAGTATCTGTGATCAATGGTGTTTAGGTCGGTTTCATTTAAACTGCTAACAGAAAACAGGCGAACTGCAGAACCTTGATCACGGAGGGCTTTATTGAAAATAGCGAGGTAGGTTAGGTGATCTACTTTTCCAAAGTACTCATAGGAGTTGTCGAGTTCGCGATGACTGAGGTAAAAACTCTTTTGATGATAGGGGGTTCCGTCTATGGTTAGCGAACAATAAATTTCCTGACCGTCATCTATCACTTCATGAGGCTTAATTTGATAGTCAAAATTTTCAAAAGCTAGTGAAGGGAGTAGCGCAGCTGTTTTGTGATGTATTTTTTCTAAGTAGCCCGTCAGATGTTTAGGGTAGGCCGCCAAGTCGAAAACGGCAGCGTTCGAACAGAATTTTAGAAGATCTAAGGGAGATTTCACAGTGTGAATAGAACGAAGAAAATCTGCGTGTTTTGAAGGCGTTAAAAGCTTGAGGTTTTTGAGTTGAAGTGCAAATTGTTTCAGCCTTGGTTTGGATATTAATTCGCGATACCCCAAGGTATTTAATAAGTGCTGGAAATATTCTAGGTAGTGTCGATAGCGATCGTTATTGATTTTTGTTAATTGCTCGTTGTACATCGCTGTGTCTAGTACTTTCGATTTCCACAGTTGCTGGTTCCACAACAACAGTTGTTTTTTGTCTTCTGTAGTGTATGGAAATGTAGAATAATTGATATTGGTGTCACTACTATCGGTGAAACCGGTTAATTTTTTTTGGTGTAACTGTTGTAAAGCTAATACCATAGTGGCAGGAGTAGTTTTTTCAAACTGCTGCAAGATTTGGTGGAGTTGAATTTTATCTTTTTCATTGATCAATTGAGCTTCCAACAGTGGTGTAAATGTTATTTGAGCAGAGGCGTACCCGAAAACAAGGAAGGATAAGAGTTGTATAAGTTTTTTCATAGCATTAAATTTTTAGTGGCAAAGGGCAATAGTTTCCATAACAAAATCGGTTTTTCCCAATACGTAGGCTCCTCGATCATTTTTGCGCTTTTTTGCTAAGTTTAGCTTTAGCGTTTCATAAGCTTTCGCTCTTTCGGGATGTTGAAGGAGGTAATCTCTGAACTGAAGTTGCTGCCACATGAAATTATCTTTTGGACACAGGTGAATGTGGAATTTTTGCGCTGGACGTCCATCGGGAAAATACCCTTTTCCAAAAGAAGAATATGCGGCTATTTGATCGCGTTCGGGCACTTTGAAATGGGTGTAGCCGAGTGTTTCAAATTCACGTATCAGCGTGGGGTGAAACAAGAGCTTTTCAGGGATTTCAATTAAGAGATCAATATACGGCTTGGCCATAATTGTTGGAATAGCGGTACTACCGAAGTGCTCAATTCGTATGATCTGGTTTGGAGAGAGCTGCTTCAGAATCAGTGCTTTTTCGCGTTCAAACAGATTTTTCCAATGGGGATTGTGTTTTTCTAATGCAACGGGGAATAGGCGATTCCAATCGTCTTTATTCAAATCGTTTAAAGTTTTTTGCATCCTTGTAATATTGATAGAAACTTCGTCTCTTGCATTGGCAATTGAACTAGCATTTTAGTACAAATATAGGCCTAAATAGCCGTAGGTGGAAGTATAAGTTTACAAGTTGTTCAGATACGCGTGTAAATCGGCACTTTTGTCGAGTTGTAGTTTTTGCTTTAGACGATATTTACTCATGCGCACCGCTTTTTCTGTAACGTTTCTTAAAATGGCCATATCTTTATTCGTTAAATGCAGTCGTATCAAACTACACAAGTACAAGTCATTTTTTGTCAAGCTGGGATGAATGCTCAAAAGTGTATTGTTGTATTCTTTGTGCAATAGGTTGGCTTTGCGTTGAAAGTCTTTGAGTTGATTGTCTAAGCCGAGTTGACCATCCAGCAGTTGTACTAGTGATTGGTACTCAGGGCTCTCTGATTTTCCCGATTCTTTAAGCGATTTTAATTCGGTATTCAGTTTTTTTAAGAGGTGGTAATTTTCTGAAATTTCAATGGCGAAATTAGTGAGTTCCGTATGCTTGGTTTTCAGGTTTTTTTTGAGTTCTAGGTTTTCGAGCTGTTTATTTTTGAGTTCCGCTTTTATCAATTGCTTTTTCATTTCTTGAATGGCAGCGTCCTTCCGTTGATTTTGGCGCATTTTAATATAACCCAATATCGCTACTACAACGGAGGTAATTAGGAGTCCTAAGCTTAGGAACCACTTTACTTTTTGATCTTTTTTTGTCTGTTTTAAATAGTGAATTTCTTTTTTCTTAGCAGTTAATGACATGCGGTGCAAGTCCAGCTCATATTGAATTTTATCGAGTTGCAGTAGTGCTTTAGAGGCAGTTATTTGCTGTATCCTACTCGAACCGTATAACGAATCGTTTAATTGCAGGTAGGCTGATAGGTATTGCTGCATCATTTTGGGTTGGTTGAGATGACTTAGAGTGTTGGTCATGCTCTTTAAGCACCGTAAATACAGTTTGTAGTGGGCACTTGATTTGAGTAATGCTGAGGCTTTTAGTAAGTCCGAAAATGCGGGTTGCCACAAGTGATGTTCCATAGCGAGCGTCCCCCGTTTAACATAGGCTTCGGAAATATTTTCAGAAGCTTGCTGCTGCTGCGCGATTGTCAAATACGAATCGAGTAGTTGTTTGGCTGTTCCGTAATCTTGTAGGTAGCACTCTGCGAGGTTCCCATGACAGACACCGATCATAAGCGCATTGAAATTTTTGTATTGCTTTTTTAATTTAAATGCTTGAAGCGCCTCCCTAAAGTAAGGAATGGCCTTAGTGATGCTGTCCGAACGCAAATAGGTAAGTCCTACATTGTTGAGAGCATGACCTTTTAGGTCAGTATCATCGAGTTTCGAGGATAGCTTTAAGGCAATCAGATAGTACTGTTGTGAAGTACTGAATTTTTTGAGTTGGTAATACAGTTTTCCAATGTCTGAATAACAGTGATAGGCATGTAATGGATTGTTGTTTTTAAGGTTCCAAGCGGCTTGAGTAGCCCTAAAAACCACAGCTTCTTCGTATGCTTCTATTTTTTCTAGTAAATAGCCCACCCTAAAATTTAGCATGGCTCTGTGTTCTTTGATACCGTATTGTTTAGCAGTTTGCAAGGCATTCAAGGCGAGTTTTAAAGAGCGCGTGTTTTGCGAGTTCACATAGGCAGCTTTGGAACTGTCTGTGAGTTGCTGTATGTACTGTTGAATTTTAGGTAAGCTGTCAGTGGGTACAGAGGTTGTTGCAGGAATGCGCCAAGGGGTGGGATTTATGGGTGCTTGCTGTGCCCAAAGTGTGAGAGAAGTAAGGAGTAAAATGATAAAGGAAGGGTATTTCATGGGGGCAATATACGACCTTATGTTAAATTGGTGATTGCTGCTATGGTGAGATTTAGGGCTGTTTTTCAGCGTGTTTTGGCTGTGTAGACCATTTGTAGACAAGGGTTTTTTTACTGGAGCTGTGTAGGAGGCTATTTTTGAAGAAAGCAATAGAAGTATGGATACACCGAGAAGCCGATTAGCAGTACTAGTAACTGCAAGTATAATCGTGTTAGTATTTGTTTTGGAATGTGTTGTAAGGACAATAAATGGCAGCTCACCCAAGAAACCGTTGACCAAAAATCCAGCCTTGAGCAAGGCGGAACGTTCCCTGTTAAGCAATAGTGATTACGATTCTTTGAGCCGCCCTGCGAGTGGTTTTTTGCTATCGAAGTCTATTCCCTTTTTTGACCCGATGATCATACCAGCAGACTTTCAACCACAGGTGTCAATTACTACTGAGTCCGAAGAGGAGTAAATTAGTGTTATTTTAAGTTTTTTTGTTAGTGTTTTAAAGGTGTTTTGTTTTTTACTAGTGAAATAAAAGAGCTATTCCTGAGTATGTATGTATGTATGTATGTATGTATGTATATCTAACACGTTTTATTTCTCTTATACCCAATTCACTTACCAATAGGTGATGATGATTTTCAAGTTATCGGAGAATAAGAAATTTTGACTGACCGACACTATTTTGATTTTGTAGCGGAAAATAAGGGTAGGGCTTATGAGCAGTTCAAAAAATGATACAGGGAATGAGAGTTCAACACACAACAACGTGTATAAAACATAGCCAATAATTGCAAAACCGAAAGATTTGTGTATTTTTCGAAAATTCGCCAAATTTTTAATTTGGCTTTTAAATAGGGAAAATTAAAAACAACATATAAAATTCGGCACTGTGTTAATCCGGAATGTAAGTGTCTTTTTGTACGCTATGTTTCATACACAAACCGTTATCAATAATTAGGATGAACCAGGACAAAATAAAATACATAATGAACTATCATTCCTCTTTAATGACTAAAGAAGAAAAAATTGCTTGGCGACATTGGGCAACTGTTTACAAAATGGGTGATTGCTCTCCAAAACAAAAAGAGATTAGAATAAAGATATCTCTTCAAAAAGGCTGGATGACTGACGATGACACTATTCTTAAACTGTTAGAAAATGGGATTGATGAATTTAAAAGGAAAGTGGCTGAACGTATAGACGATTCGAATTCTATTGAGTATAACAATTGTCCAAAGTGTGAGAGAATAACAAGAACCCCAAAAGCCAAGCAATGTAGATTTTGTGGATATGACTGGCATTAAATAAATATATATAGCGGCTGAGAATTGGGAGGAAGGAGAATGGAATTATGAAGATGATAATTCGGATGTAATAATTACTTTGAATAATAACAGGTAATACGTTGCGACATTCTTCACATATGGGAATATTAATAGCTTAAGACAAAAAAATAAGAAAACGAGAGAATGCTTTAACGGTAAGTACTTTTGGGCTTCGGATATGAATTTGATCGATGACTGTTCAAGAAATAGCAGAGAAGAGGTGATTAAGCACTTGATTATTGAAGATGAATTTTACCAAACCTTTAATGAAATAAAAAACTGATAACACTGTATATGAAAGCATAACCGTCTATCGGTAGGCTACGTTTGTTATCCTAAGCCTTAAAATAAAACACATACTGACCACAAAGCACCTTAGTTAAGGTGTTTTTTTATGTCCAAAATTTAAGTAAGCAAGTATTAAAATAAGTGTAGGATTACGTAGGTCTTATTCATAAAGAAAAAGAGTTTTTTTTCAAAAAATAGCAATTTCTGGAGGCTTATTTATAAAGGTTAGCCAAACTCAACTTACCTTTTTCCTACAAGTTTGGAAACGTCGATAGTTTCCTCTCCTTTTTGAGCTTCTTTAATTAATTTGATTGCTTCGATTACGGTTTTCCGTAATTCTCATAACTCTTACATCTTTATTTTTACAAACGTATCAAATACAATGATATACAAATACATCGAGTACAAATTAAATAAGCTGTATTACGACGTATTTTATGCGTATATAAACAAGTTAGCACCAATTACAGCAAATCCTATGAACAACATTACAACTGAGCAGAACAATCCTAGTCTAATTGAAAAACTAAAGGCTCAAAGGGTTGCCTATAGTCAATGTAAAAGGTTTCAGTTTTTTGATGTTATTAGTGTTCTAATAGCTATAATATTTCCCCTGATTGCCTTAATAAAACCTGAATATCAAAATATTATAAATGCTTTTGGAGTTTTATGGACCGTGGCTTACTTATTGACTGAATTATATAGAAAAAGTAAAACTACACAAGGAGCAACAATTCAAGAACAATTTGACACGGAATTATATGGACTTGATTGGAACAAAATACTTTGTAAAAGCAAAGTCAATATAGATACAATTCAAACACTATCTTCAAAATACAAGAAAAACGACGTACAGAATTGGTATTCAACTAAAATTGATAGTTCTCTTCCAAAAGAAATTGCAATTATACTTTGCCAGAGAATTAACTTTTCTTGGGAAATAAATCAGCGCAAAAAATTTGTTGGGTTTCTTGCCATTATTACTACTGTATACTACCTCATTTATATAGTTATTGGATTTACACAAAACATAGGTTTCTTTGACTTATTGATACTTCTTTCACCTTCGATTCCTTTCTTGGTTTTTAGCGTACAAAATATTTTGTCATTAAAGAGCCATATAAGTTCTAAAAACGAGACTTTGAATTACATAGATTCTGAATTAGACAATTATAAAACTTCTAGAAATACACCAAGTTTAGAGCAATTAAGACAAATTCAAGATACTATATTTACAGAACGGACAGTTACTGAAAAAGTTCCTGACTGGTTTTATAAACTTAATAAAGCAACTAACGAAAAATTCATTGATAACCTTATTATTAAAATTCAGAGTAACTTTTAAAAATGTCAGTACTAACATATCTCCAAAATACAGTAAGCGCAGTTAAAATTCCAGAATGGGAAAGAATTTCAATTGATACATCTATAAATACATTATCAAGAAAACTTGGAAATCACTTTAATAATTTAAACTCAAAATTTGTTTTTGGTTCATATGACAGGCGTACAATATTACGCAGAAGTAAAGACCCAAATTCAGATGTTGACTATATGGTTGTCTTTAGCGATGGAGCAAACTATCAACCTCAAACTTTGATGACAAGATTGAAGACATTTGCAGAAGCTAATTATACTAGAAATGAAATAAAACAATCTTCTCCAACAATAGTAATAGAGTTAAGTTCAATAAAATTTGAATTAGTACCAGCTTATGTGAGTTGGGGAACCTACTATATACCAGCACCTGCAAGTTCGTACACAAATTGGATTTCATCAAATCCAAGCGGAATGAAAACTGAATTAGATTCAAAACATAGATTAAATAATTATATAATAAAAGATTTGATTCAACTTTTAAAATATTGGAATGTAAAGAATGGAAAAGTATATTCTTCTTATGAAATAGAAAGATATATTTTAGATAAATGGTTTTTCCTTTGTACTAACTTAAAAGACTATTTTTATAATGCCGTAGAAGGAATGTCTACCGTTGGATTACCATTATATAAGTCTAACAAGGTTTCTACTTTAAAAAGAATAGTCGCCGAAACTAAATTATATGAATCGAAAGGAATGCCATTAACAGCGGAATCACATATTAAAAAAGTAATATAAAAGGTGCTAACAATTTGTATATTGCATATGCACCCTGCGGGATGCAAACGCACCATACAAGAGACGTTAGTAAAATATATCATCTTACCACAAGATACCTTTTTCAAGGTGTTTTTTATGTCAAAAATTTAAAATTAGAACAACAGTACGATGATGTATGTCTTAGTCAAAAATCAATAGGGGTTTGTTTTTTCAAAAAATAGCAATTTCTGGAGGCTTATTTATAAAGGTTAGCCAAACTCAACTTACCTTCTTCCTACAAGTTTGGAAACGTCGATAGTTTCCTCTCTTTTTTGAGCTACCTTAGTTAATTTGATCGCTTCGATTACGGCTTTCCGTAATTCTCATAACTCTTACATCTTTATTTTTACAAACGTATCAAATTCAATGATATACAAATACATCGATTACAAATTACTGTAAGGTGTATAAAGATGTATTTTATGCGTATATAAACAAGTTGTAAAGCATTAAAAATAAAATATGATTACAGAATATTATCATAAGAATAAAAGATTTCCTTTTGTAATCGATGATACAATCGATCAAAACAGGAATGTTTTTACTGTCCTTGTTGGGAAAAATGGCACAGGTAAAAGCACTCTATTAGGTTCTGTCGTACGCAATTTAATTGGAGATCAAAAATCACGACACTTTTATCGGGACGAGGAGTTAGGCTTTAGGAATTTTGAAAGGAGTCAGTTATCCCTTGACCGAGGTCCAGACAGAATCATTGCTGTTTCAACTAGTCCTTTTGACAAATTTCCTGTTAAAAGAAGTTTAGAAGAAATTGAAGAATATTCTTATTTAGGATTAAGAGGGCTGCACACAATAAATTTTGGACTTGCATATTTATCAAAAATCATCTCTTCTTTAATTGAAAGTATTCATCAAGACTTCCATCAAGCATGGGAAATTGGTAATATCTTGAAATATTTAGGTTACAAGGATTTCATCAGAGTAGTTTTTAACATTTCATCATCTAAAAGGCAACTAGAGAGTTTTATAAAATTGGAATCATATGAAAGTCTATTTGATCGTAGAATTAGCCCATCATTAAGACACTTAAACAAACGCTTTTTCTTTGACGAATATGGCAATATTGACACAAATAAATTTGATTATTTAAGACATCTATCACACAAAATACTTGAATATGACCTGCGAAGAAATTATGAACTAATAATACATAGAAATGGGATTGAATCTGAATACAATCTAGATCATGATTTTGATAAGGAGATAATATTTTTAATTCAAAGCGGTCTTTTAAGATTACGAGATGTTGTATTAGAGTCACTCAAAAACCCTTCACCTTTTTCAATTAAAAATGCTAGTTCAGGAGAACAAAGTGTGATTTTAAGCATGTTAGGAATTGCAAGTCAAATAAAAGATAATTCATTAATTTGTATTGACGAACCCGAAATTTGTTTGCATCCCCAATGGCAAGAAAAATATATTCAAATATTGATCTCAACATTTGAAAACTACAGGAACTGCCAATTTTTAATTGCCACCCATTCACCTCAAATAATATCAAATCTTAGAAATAGAAATTGCTTCATTCTTTCAATGGAATCAGGTAAGATTGACAATGCGGCTCGATTTATTAATAATTCCAGTGACTATCAACTTGCTAATGTGTTTGATTCACCAGGTTTTAAAAATGAATACTTGAGCAGAATCGCTCTAAATATTTTCACTAAAGTAAGTAAAAGGAAGAGATTTGATAATGACGATCTAGAAAAACTTAGAATACTTGAGCATCAAAGTTTATTCTTAGAATCTAGCGACCCAGTACTTGATATTTATAATTCATTGAAAAAGATGTTAAAAGTATATGGCTGATATTAATATACCAATCGAACTGTCAGCCGACTCAAAAAAAATCATTGCTGACAAAAAATTAGAACAAAACTTCAGTTATCAATCTTGGGGTGATACAGAACTTGAAGCTGTTAGAAGTGAAATTAGAAACTACTATAAAACCAAGCAAAATGCTAAATGTGCATTTTGTCAGCAACCTGTTTCTTTAGTCTCAGCTTTTAATTGTCAAGTTGAACATATTGTACCAAAAAAACTTCATGAGGACTTTATGTTTACCCCTACAAATCTTTGTGTTATTTGTGCAGATTGTAACCAAATAAAAAGAGATCAAGAGACCTTGAATGAAATACCGGAAACTATGACTCAGGCCTCTAAACGAAAAAAATATCCTCGCTCAAGTGGTGCTTTTAAAATTGTCCATCCCCATTTTGATGTTTGGCATGATCACATAGTAATCTTTGACGATCTATATGTTGATCAAACAATGAAAGGGCACTTTACGATTGGGGCATGCAAACTAAATAGAAAGTTACACGAATTTGGATATGTTGAAGAAATTACAAATGACGAGCAAATTTCGGAGTTAATGAACCAATTCTTAGAAGAAACTGATTCAATAAAGAGACGACAATTATTAAACAAAATAAAAAAAATAAAATAACGCCATACAACAACACCTATACGCAATGCCCTGCGGATACTGCGCATAGCTAAACCGTTGTAACCAATACAAGAAAAGCTAACCAATGATATTAGAAACAGTAAAAATCAAAAATTTTAGAGGTTATAAAACTGAAACAATTGTTCCAATTTCTAATTTAACGGCATTTATTGGAAAGAATGATGCTGGGAAATCTACTATACTTGAGGCTCTTGAAATATTCTTCAATAATTCGTTAGTAAATTGTGAAAAAGGCGATTTAAACATAAGTGCGGATAATAATAAAATTGAAATCACTTGTGTTTTTACTGATTTTCCGACTGAATTAATAATTGATGCAGCAATACCAACTACTTTACAAAAGGAATATCTACTAAATGCACAAAATAAACTGGAAATAAAAAAAGTCTTTGCTGCTACCGCTGCAAAACCTAAAGAGAAAGTTTATATAATCTGTAATCATCCAAGTGTAGATAATGTAAAAGATTTGCTTACTCTTAAGAAAGCTGAACTAAAACAAAGAGCTAAAGCATTGGGTATTTCAGCCGGAAATTATAATGGGAATGTAAATTCATCAATTCGAAACGCAATAAGAGAATCTTTCGAAAATCTCGAACTTAAGGAAACAGAATTACTAGTCGATAAAGAGGATACTAAAAAAGTTTACGATACCTTAAAAACGTACTTACCACTTTATGCTCTTTTTCAATCAGACAGACAAAGTAAAGATGACGATAAAGAAGTTAGTGACCCAATGAAAATTGCAGTTCAACAAGCCTTATCAGAGTTAAATACAGAACTTCAACACATAAAAGATCAAGTAAGAATTAAAGCTATTGATACAGCCAATAGAACCCTAGACAAACTCAAAGAAATGTCGCCTGATTTAGCTAATGAATTAATTCCAGAGTTTAAAACGGAACCTAAATTTGATTCACAGTTTAAATTAACAATTAAGTCTGAAGAGGATATCCCTATAAATAAAAGAGGTAGTGGAGTAAGAAGATTAATTTTACTAAACTTTTTTAGGGCAGAAGCAGAAAGATTAAGAGCTCAACATCAAGGAAATCAAATAATATTCGCTTTTGAAGAACCTGAAACCTCTCAACACCCTGACCATCAAGAAATGCTGATTCAAGCATTTACGGAACTATCAAATACAGGTAATTCACAGATAATTTTAACTACGCATACACCCGCTCTTGCAGGTTTACTACCATTAGATAGTTTACGTTTCATTCAAAAAACTGGAAATGACAGAACAATTGAATTAGGAACGGAAGCTGTTTTTGAAAAAATTGCTGATACTTTGGGGGTTTTAGCAGACCCTATTTCAAAAAATGCAAACGGAATTTTACTAATAGAAGGGAAAAGCGATGTGACGTTTATTAATCATACTGCAACACAATTAAAAAAAGGTGGATATATTAATCAAACCTTTAAGGATAAAAGGATAGCTTTAGTTCCTATTGGAGGTTGTGGAAACCTAAAACATTGGACAACTCTTCGATTGATTGAGCAATTTGCTATTCCATATGGTGTAATGTTAGATTCAGACTTAGGTACAAATGAAGAGCAACAAAACAGAGACAAAATTCAGAAATTAAAGGATAATGGAATAAAAGCTTATTTAACTCGAAAACGAGAGCCTGAAAATTATGTGCACCTTGATGTTTTGAATTTGCCAGCAGATAGTACATTAAACTTAACAGATACCTGCGATGCAAAGGTTTTAATCGCAGCAGAAAAGACATCAAGAAAGCAGAATGTTCTTGAAAATTATTGGACACTTATGTCAACAGAACAAATAAGAGAAGTTGAGAAATATGATGACAATGGAACAGAGAGATATGAATTCACGGAAATGTTCACAGATTTATTAAGCATTGTACAATAAGTACTGGTTTCAAGACTATATATAGCAAATAGGGTGTTAGGTAGTTTACGAAAATTCAGTGCTATTTATAAACATCGCCAAATCGTTGATTTGGCTTTTAAAATGAAAAATTAAGGCAAAACAAAAAGTTTTAGCTAAGTGTTTATTAGGTAGTTTATTATTTGTTTGTCCCCACACTAACCATAGCCGGAGTAGTTAACCACAAGCTGAGAAAAGAAAATGACAACAACAGAATTAAGAAATAAAATTAAAGAAACTGAATTGCCTGAATGGTTTAATCCCGTTGAAGTTAATGTCAGTTGTACTCACATTAATTTTAATATTCAGTTAAAAGGACTGAGTTCAATTCATAAATTTCTCACTCAACAAATAAATGGTTGGGAAAAAGAAGAAAATTTACCAAATGAATTTGAGAAATCTAAAAGACATTAAATGCCGAATGACATTGCAGGAAAATTATTCGGAGGAAAATAAAGCCAATGGCTAACAATGTATAAAATTAATTGCTAGTTCTCGTCTACTTGGAATTTCCTCTGGTTTGTTTTAGTTTACAAATTTAGTTGCTGAAACACGCAACGAAATTATGCACAAATACGTTAAAAGTTATTTACCACAAGACACCTTAATCAAGGTGTTTTTTTATTGCCAAAATTTGAGTAAGCGAGTATTAAAATAAGTGTAGGATTACTTATGTCTTTCATTAATTAATTGCATAGTTTTTTTAATTCCACAAATTAGGGAAGGCCATTGCAATTATTTGAAAACAAGAGGGGGCAAAAGGGTAAACATAAGCGTTGCAAGTCAAGGTTTAAAAATTTCGATTGCCAGAGAGATTCTACAAATGAAGTTTTTAGAGGAGTAAATCACCGGTTTTAAATTTGACCATCTTAAAGCTCTAGCAGTACTCAAAATTTGTTTAGAAGGTCAAAACGTCAATTCGGAAAGAATAGCGATAAAAAAACGTCAATTCCTTTGATCTTTGACCTGCGTATTGGAAAAGAATTTTAAAGCACAGTAAAAATGCATCCAATACCAAGGGATCATAAAATAGACTCTTTTCGGAAAAATAGATCATAGGGGTGTGTTCCATTTGAATACTGAAAAGAGTATATTTTAAATAGTATGTACAAGTGCTAGAAAGACGTGTATCTTACTATTATGGGGGCGACAGCCAGTGAGCTGTTAAGGATTTACCTACTGCACATAACCATAATGTAAACTACAAATGTCATGAAAAAATTTGTCATGAGTTTGGCTGTTGTACTAACGGCAGGTACCGTTTTAGGACAGCAAACAGAGAAAGAAACTTCATCATCGGAAGAACCCTATTTTTACGAAATTGTCGAACGGCTTAAAACGTTAACGGCACAAGAGCAAACCCTCAAGAAAAACTATAAGAAAGGAGAGGAACGCGTTTCAAAGCCCTTTGAACGCTGGCGTAACTTTTGGGAGCCCCGCATAGGAAAATACGGCAAAATTAGTACTACGAGTAAGATTTTAGCGAATATTCAAACAGAGAACAGTAGCAATTACTACTGCAAGTCTGAAGCCAACTGGACGGAAATAGGACCAACGTCATTTCCTATGAACTCTTCCAGTACGCAACGCGGAATTGGACGATTAGACTTCGTTAAGCTACACCCAAACTACAATGGAACCACCAATAAAACGGTATTTGCAGGAGGAAAGCCCGGACTATGGATGTCAAAAAATAATGGCGATAAATGGGTGAATTTGAACAGTGACCACTTTGAGGTCTCTGCCTGTTCTGATGTTGCTGTAACACAAGACCCTTCAGGAACGGAAATTTTGCTTGCTGCTACTGGGGTAAAAAAAATCAGTTCTAGCGAATTGTCGTATCGCAGTATCGGTTTAAAACGTTCGATCAATGGAGGAAACACTTGGAAAACCATTCACCTAGAAGGAACTCCTTGGACGCATCACAGCGGTAATACGATTACTGAATTAGCGGTGGATCCCAATGCTCGTAACAGAGTATATGCCAGTGTCAATCAGTTTTCATGGACTCCGATTAACGATTATTTTAACAATACCAATGTTCAAGATCACCTAAGAGGGAAGTTGTTTGTATCAGAAGACTACGGACTTACCTGGACAAAAATTTACGAGGGATTCGCAATTGAGGACCTAGAGTTTAAGACGAACAATTCCAATTACCTATACCTCTCTGGTCATAAACTGGTGCAGGTACGCAGACTCGGTGTCGGTAACTATCACTTGGCCGATTTAACTGCAGGTTTGGTTGATACCAACAATGCATCCAATACCTGGAATATAAACAATTTAGCCAGTTGGAATGGGCATGCTTATCGCATGCAGGTAGAGGTAACTCGTGCTAATCCAGATGTCTTGTATGTATATGGTTACTTTTTTAATAATACGGGCGCACCTCGTAGAGTGTTGTGGAAATCGACGAATGGAGGTACGAGCTTTAGTACTAAGAATACCAATGCTACTCCAGGACACAATTGGTATCGCGGTGTTATTGAAGTTTCTCATGCTGACGAAGATGTGCTTCTGTTTGGCGGAAACATGTCGGTGGGTGCCCGATCAACAAATGGCGGAACCAGCTGGAATTACAGTGCTTTGAGTGGTGTACATCCGGATACGAATGACTTTGAGATTTCGGAAACGCATCCGAATATGGTGTTTATGGCCAATGATGCCGGAGTGTACAGAAGTACTGACAACGGAATGAATTGGCAAATTGCATCTGAAGGACTTGGTGTTGCTGAGGTATATGACCTGGGAATGTCGAAGAGGACATCGGCTACAGTACCTGATATCATTCAAATGGGATTACAAGATGTGAACTGTATGGTGCGTGATAACCAAGCTAATTGGAAACATTCTTTAGGAACAGGAGGCGACGGAATGGTTTGTATCGTAGATCCTAACAATCCCAATATCGTATACAGCGAGGCCCAAAATGGTATCGTGCGCAGGTCAACGAATGGCGGGGTGAGTTTTTCGGGCTACAGTGTAGGTTGGGGAACCAGCGGTTGGGTAACTCCGCTTAAGCTGGACCCTAATAATAGCAATCGATTGTTTGCTGGAAGAACCGATGTTTGGGTGCGTTCAGGAAGTAATCAAACGAGTTTGACAAATACGAGCAAGCCTCCAGGAAAGGTAATTACGGCCCTTGCCATAGCTCCGAGTAATTCTAATGTATTGTACGCTGCCTATGAAACAGGAGTGCCTTTGAGTAGTATGTCGAGTTGGTGGCACGATCCGAACCTGATAATGGAACGACAGTTGTTTAGATCTACCGACGGGGGGAACACTTGGACCGATATTTCTCCGAGAGCTTTGATGAAGGGGACCCATGGACAAATTTCTAGTATAGAAGTACATTCTAGCGATCCCAATCGCATATGGATTACTTACCGAAACTACAATACACGACATAAAGTACTGCACTCGGCTACTGGAGGGATGAACGATAAATGGGCGAACTACGCTCAAGGACTCCCATCGATTCCTGTAAATGAGATTGTAATGACACCAACCCACAATAATACGGTTAAAAAACACGATTTCTTGTATTTGGCAACCGATTTTGGAGTTTATTACAGAACCACCAATATGAATCAATGGGAGTGTTTTAGTGATGGAATTCCCAACGTACCTGTATTGGACTTAGAAATTGATGAACATCAAAACATTATTCGCTGTGCCACCTTCGGTCGCGGTGTTTGGGAAGGAGGATTGCATCCTGAAGATCGAGCCTATAATAATTCGTTGTTCACTGTAGAAACGAGTTGCGCTAGTGATGGAACAACGACAGTAAAAGTGACTGCCAAGGATCTGCGTCCTGGAGTAAACCATTGGTGGGGACTCATTGAAACGTCTGCAGCCAATGCAACTTCTGATGCGGCTTCTATTCAGCAGGTGGGTAGTGCTGTTTGTTGTTCAGCTACCACGGCGACTTTTACAGGACTCCAACAAGGAAAGTTCTATTACATCAAACACGGAGTGACAAGCGCAAACCACGGTTGGCAGGAAACCCGAAAATACATACCAAAAATTTCAGAGTCCATCAAGTCTGAGTTTCATTTTGAAGCGGCAAACGGTCAGGTTAAAACCAGCTTTTGTGCCAACGAAGCCATCTTTTTAAACGGTGTGGCGAGTGAAAGTGAAACCCAGTATTTTATGGATGCTTGGAGACGCCCAATTGGAAGTTCAGGAAACTTTAGCCATTTTGCGGACTACGGTTGGACACAAGGAACTGTAGGGCTTATCAATGTTCGTGATTCCTTTTTGAACGGGGGTGCTCACCCAGGAGAAGTGTTTGTTCCTGGTTACGAATATCAAATCAAGATAGCGGTAGCCAACAACCCTTGTGTGGGGTGGTTAAGCGCTTTAAAAACCTTTAGAGTAAACAACTGTTTGGTCAACAATCCTATTGCTGATGTCAAGAACATAAAAATGCAGAAATCAGCAACCTTAACGGAGGTAACGATTAGCCCAAATCCGAGTACGGGGGTGTTTCAAGTAGCTATTCCGGAATACTATTTGCAAAATGCTCAGATAACGGTGTTCGATATTAAGGGTCGTAAAATTCTTACACGTAGTGCATCCAAATCAGGAAAAGAACAACTTGATCTCTCTGCCTACGCAAGTGGTATGTACCTATTAAATATCCAATCCGATAACTTTAGTAAATCGGTAAAACTTCTGAAAAAGTAAGTAAATGCGAGATATAAAAAAAGGGCTGGTAATCACCAGCCCTTTTGTTTGTTAGGTAAGCTATTAAAATCTATACTCGATACTCGCCTTAAAAAAGAAAGGTGTTCCCGGTGTAAAGTGAATTTCTTCAACAGACTGTACTTCGTTTTGTAAACGCGATTCCGTTGCAAATTGAGTTTCGTTCCACGCAGTGTCGAATAAGTTTTGAATCTGCACGCCAAAAGTTACGTCTTTCCAGTGATATCCTACGTTGAAATCAACGACAGTATAGCCTTGTGCGACGATGGAATTATCCTCGTTGGCAGGGCGATCTCCAATATGACGTACCTGGGTACTACCAAAGATTCCCGATGAGTGATTGACGTTTAACCCACTTACTAATGTGAATTTAGGAGCTAGTGGAATAAAATCGTTTCCTGCGAGCTCTTCAATAGCGCGTGCTTGCGTATAGTTGGTGTCAAAATTCCAGAACAACCAAGAAAGCGGTTGGTAACGGAAGCTTAGATCAACTCCTTGACGTCTCGATTTTCCACTTGGTTCTACGATTCCGGCATCACCGACATACACGAATTCTTGCTCAGAAAATAAATGCCAGTAGGCCACGTTTAATAAGGTTTTTGAACTCGGTTTCCACATAAATCCTGTATCAAATCCATAGGCAGAAGGAAGGATTTTTTTTCCGTTCTGAGCAACTACTACACGAGTGTCATTCGAATGGAATCCTTTTCCTGTTTTTAAATACAGTTGTAACGACTCTTGTGGGCGGTAAATAATGTTTAATTTCGGACTTACAATGGCTTTTGTGGCGGTTTGTGTGCTGTAAAGCGTTTGTAAAGCATCGTTGTATTGAAAATCGAAATAATCTAAGCGAACCGATGGGTTGATGGTCCATTTATTGAATGTCAGGCTAGTTCCTGCATAGGCTCCGAAGTTGGTTTCGTTAATTGAGCCAAATTTCAATCGATTTAACGTGGTTCGTCTGTTACGAGTGTGTGATAATTCATTGTCATTGCTCTGGTCATTTCTGAAATTGATTCCCGCTTGCCAAGTACCATCGACATTACCAAAAGAAAAATGATTTTTCAACTCACTTTGTAATCCAATGATGTTTCTGCTTTCTTGCTGTTTAATTTGATCACCATTGGTTGGGTCGTCCAAGAAAAAGGTAAAGTTTGAATACAATTCAAAATTGTACTTAGAAGCGTAAACCGTGTTTTTTAAACTCGTATTTTCATCGATGAATTTATCGTAGTGTACCAATACATTGGCTCTGCTCGTTTTTCCTCCTTCAGTATCGTCGATGGCTCCAAAACGAGTAATGAGTTTTTGGTCTACCGCACGTTGTGGAATTTGCCCAGAGGCATCCCACTTACTCGAAAAATAAGAAGCTGTAATTCCCAATTGATCAGTGGCATTTACACGTCCTCGGTATTTTGCGAATACATTGATTCGATTAAAGTTTTGAGGGCTTTCAAAAGGCCCATCTGTGGCAGAATATTCCGTAGCGATATAAGCGTTGTGTTGGTCGCTTGCTACTAGGTTAAACATCCCCAATAATCGTTGGGTGTTAAATTGCCCAGCTTCGAGTTTAATTCGGTTGTGATCCAGTTTGTTTTTGGTCGAGAAAGCTACGTACCCGGCAGTGGCAAAGTTACCTTTGTTCATTTCGTAAGGCCCTTTGTCAAAACCTATTTTCGCTACCGTTTCTGGAATCACGAAATGTAAATCTGAATACCCCTGACCGTGAGCATGGGATACCATATTTACCGGCATTCCGTCGACAGAGATAGCGATATCGGTTCCGTGGTCAATATCAAAACCACGTAAAAATATCTGTTCTGCTTTTCCTCCACCCGCGTGTTGTCCGATGAATAACCCAGGTACTTTCTGTAATATATCTTGTGATGATTTTACCGGGTTGGTTTGAATGTCGATATCCGTGATCATTTCCAATACGTTTACCTTCTTCGGAATAACGACCTCGGTAAGTTGGATGGCTTTGCTTTGTAAAACAATGCGTAACTCTTGGTTTACGTCGTTTAAAGTTAATTGTTTGCTGCGGTAGCCTAAGTGCGAGATGTCTAAGATGTCCCCTGATTTAGCATCCTCTAAAACAAAGACACCAGCACTGTTGGTGTGCGCATGGATTCCGCTGTTAGTATTGACGATGTTAACATCTTCTAAGGGTTGGTTTTGTTCATTGACAACAGTTCCTTTTAAACTTTGTCCGAATCCCGTGATACCAAAACAGGATAAAATTAGTACTAGTAAAGTTGATGTATAGTTATTCATTTTACAATTGTGGTTATAAAAAAGACATAGCTGTCCTATGTCATATCAATTTTCAAAAAAATATTGGTTTATTGCCGAAGCTTTTTTGGGGGAGTTACTTGGAACAATCCCAAAAAACACTAAGTGTTTGTAGATGTGAAACTTGACCGGGTTTCAAGGCGTTTTCTATCCAAAACGAGGGTAAAAGTATTCAAAATCCCACTTTTTAACTAGAATTTTAACACCCTAGTTCGCATTTTTCGCAAAATGAGTCATTTCTTCTTTTTAAGTAACGAATTAAGACTTTTTTGGTTGACTTTGGTAGGGCGTGATTGAACATGGGAGACTTGTTATTTATAATACTAGGTAAAGTAATACCCCAGTGTTAGTGGTTATTTTTACAAGCTATTAATGATAACAGATGAGTTCACAAGCAAAAGTAGCAGAGGATTATTTACACTATTTGGAAAACGGAGAGGTTTCAAAGGTGATCGGATTGTTTTCAGCTGAAGGTATGGTGCAATCGCCCTTGTATGGATTAATGCCTGCAAAGGAGTTTTACACTGCTTTGGCAGCGGATACCACAGCGTCTAAACTGACAGCTAAAGGTATTTTTGAAAAAACAGAAGGAAAGGAGTTGGCTTTGTATTTTACCTATCAATGGACGTTAAAATCAGGAGAAGAGGTCAGTTTTGACGTGGTTGATATCCTGGAGTTTGATACACGCGGAGCTATTAAAAAACTTACCATTATTTACGATACGGTTCAAGCCAGAGTACTCAAAGAAGCATTGACATAATAGAAATGACATAATAGAAATACGAGGGTCCGTGTTTCATTTTTATGCGTAGTAAAAAAAAAGATACTGTTGATTGAGCTATGTATTGCTAGACGTTTTTCTGAATTTCGCTAGGCAAGTTCGATACCAACTAATAAGGTAAACATAACTTTTGTTTAGGAGTTGATTAAAGTGTTTGTTTACGTGTTGGTGGTTCCAGTTAAGGTCGAATTTTTGATTCGCTTTATGGAAGGGGGGAAGTCTCAACTTAGCGTGTAGCATAGGGGGTGCTTGTGTTGCTATTTGTGGGGTACCCAGTTCTTGTAATGTTTTTCTTTTGAGGATGTCAACGGCAATGTGATTTTCTACAGTCGTACTTCTAATTACAGTAAAGTTAATGTCATAACAATCTAGCCATTGTCCTGCTAAGGCGTTTTTTATTTCCGAAAATTGACTTGTATGTAGTCGAGGAGTTGTTATGATGACTTCCTCGTTAAAGCTGATTTCTCGTAGGGTAAATTTGTGATTGCTAGCTAAGGTATTGGTACAAGATGCTCGTACCAATTGCTCTAAGTTCAATAGCAATTCGTCGAGTTGTTGATGTATTTTTTCTTCAGTGTGCGTTTCCATGTCTTCGTTTGTTTAAAGGGGAGGAGGTAGTCTATAGTCTCGTTGTGTCGGTATAATTTGTAAATCGAGTTCATTTCGTTGGCTGGTTTCTATAGTTTTAAAGGCATCACCAATATCAACGAGCACAGTTGCCAGTTGTGGTAATGGAACGTATCGGTATAAGGTAAGCTGCTTACTTGATGTGGCGTAGTCCGGGTCCTGTCCATTGTTTAAAAGGTCTCGCTCCAAGGCTAAGTGGAGGGATGTCAACGGAAGTTTTTTGTGTTTTTCAACAGCACTTTCCGTGATAAATAAACTGTTTCGGAGTTTTAAGAGGTGAGGACTACATCCCAAGGTCCTTTTGGGAAGTACAAAATAATGTTTTTTAATAGGGGTAATTATTTCGAGTACAGGAATACTGTCGGTGGTAGTAAGAATAGAAAACAGTGAATCTGTATGTTGTAGGTGGTTGAGCGTGATTATTTTTTTATTAGGTGTTGCCTGAAAGCGCTCAATATTGGGGTAATATACCTTTTGTTGTCTTGGCTGGCATCCTAATAGCAATAGGAGTAGTAGGACTAAAATTTGAGGTAATATTATTTTCATAGCTGTGTAAAGGTACAACAATAAAAAGTTATTAGTGTTCGTGGACTTTAATATTTCAGCCCTGAGGACAAGGCATCTCAATATCATGAGTTTCTTAGCAAGAAAAGCACAGTTTTAGTCAGTGGTCAAATATTTACAGCCAACTCCTGACATTGTGAAATTTTTAGAATAACGTGCGGTTTTTCGCGATTGGATAATCGCGAATAAGAGCAACTTTGAAATAGAACCAGAAGTCGTATTCAACCACTTTTTTACTCATTGGGAATTTGATAGCCTATTGAATAAGTTGTTTGGTCCCTATTAATTATTTGCATGGACAATAGTACTGAATGCCTGTTTCAGGTCTCTGTAGTGAAGTACTATATTTTATGGTTAGCTATTGTTTGCTGCTTGTTTTAAAGGGGGTATACTCCTTCTTTGTTCAGAATGAGTTTGCTGCACCTCTTGTATTTCTTCCGATTAGCTTACTGTAGTACTTTTGAAATGGTTTTAAAACACAAACCTTCTGCGCTTCCTCAATAAACATGTATAAGAGGAACTAAATGGATAGTATTATCAAGAACCACGTGGAGTACTTTTCATATAGTTTGCGCTAGTAATAAGCAAAGGAGACCATATGAGTTGAATCCGTTTTTGAGCACGCTGGCCAGCATCAACGGATAAGGCTATAGAGGTGTTTTAAAACGTTGATTAATGTTATGTATGATAAATTAAAATTTTAAGAAAAATGAGAAAATTACTTTTAATGGCTGTAGCGGTTGCTGCTTTTGCATCGTGTAGCCAAGAAGAAACATTAAAAACTATAGAAGCGGTTGCAACCACAGAAGTGAAGGGGCAAACTGAGGCCCAACAAAGGAGCTATACTCAGGTGACCGCCGTTCTCGATACCGATGGGAACCCTCTTTTAGCCGGAAACAAATATGCCATTAGATTGATTAATGGACCAAAAGCTAAAAGGTATGGGTATAATTATAATTATTTTGTTGAATCGAGAAGAAGTCCTAATCGTAGGAGGTTAGTGATCAATGAAAATAAGAATACTACAGCCGAAAATGCAGCGTGGTTTGTATTTGAACCAAAAACTGGAGAAGCGATGATCAATACCAACACACCCGTATTGACGAAAACAAAGCACGGGAGTTCATGGTTTTATTGGGATACCGCTAGTTTAACTACCTGGACATTTTATACGACCCAAAAAAGGTATAGAGACTACGTTTCTATGCATGTAGCTCCAGGACATACAAATGCGTACGAGTTAAGGGTTAGAGATGGGAAAGGGGTGCTTCCTTTGAACGAGTCTCCTTTATTAGCCTTTGGATACGATCAAGTTTTAGGATATGGGACAGGATTGCTATTTCAAGAAAGCAATTTTTATCATTCACCTGAGCTGGTAAGAGGGTATTCGTATTACACTTTTGTAAACTTAGGTCGTAATACTGCGAGTTAATATGAAGGTTCCTAGAAGGTTTACCTATCGAAGGTTTCCTTTTAGGAACTTTTTTATGTATACCTACCAATATTGTACAATCATCATCATCACGGCATAGTTTGTCAATGGCTGTTTGTTAGTGTTTTTGTTTACGGATAGAATAGGGCAGTGCTATTCGTTATTTACTTTCCATTATACGGGTAGTATGTCTTGTTTAAGAGCTACATTTAGGTGGTTTAGTCACGAGAAATCAGTTTAAGCCTTACTCGTTGAATACTCTTTTTCGCAATGTCAGTATAGTTGTACGCCACCCTCTTTTCGATAGTTTTTTTCGATGCGTCATAGATAAAAAATATAATTTTTATTTATGGTTACTATTATGTTTTTTTATACATTTGCGCAAAAATTTTAACCTTTTTAGACTGTCCTGCAGTTGAGTCAGAAGTAGTTGTGATAACGATAATATACCTGCGTTTTACAATAAGCAACTGACGATTTATAAGTCCCACATATAAGAATTATTACCTGCATGTAATTATTCTAAATCATTTTAAACCTTCCTGTATTAGAAGGTTTACTATTAGTTTATTACGTTAATTCAATATTAGTTATGGGTGACTTATTTACCAAAAAATATGAAGAATACTATTATTCTTCCTTTCCCAAAGAGGAATCATACAGCAAAATTAAAATCATAAATAAATTGGCGAATCTCTTATTCGAGCCAGTTTATGATACCCCTCTTTCACTGATTTCCAAGAAAAAATAATTTTTCAAACAATAAATCATAAACACAAATTTCATGCAAGACATTTTAAACAGGTTAAAAGAGAATTTAACCAGCATCCCCAATTTTATAGCCTATTCAGTGACCGATCTCGATAACGGAGAATCTCTGGACAATTATACTGTTGATCCAACTTTTGATCCCTCTATTGCTTCTGCCTATAACCTAGAAGTAGTAAAGTCTAAGCTGAATGCTATTAAGGCACTGGATTTGAAGGAGAGTATCGAAGAAATTACCATCACGCTTAAATCTCAGATTCATATTATTTCGATTGCACCGAGTAACTCGTATTTTATCTATTTGGCAATTAAGTCGGAGTCAACAAATGTTGGTTTGGTAAAAGCGCTATTGAATAAACATCGAGTGGAACTAAATGAGGCCTTGTAATTGACGATAGGAAAATGATTTTAGATGAACTACTCAATGAGTCTGGTGCGCATAGCATATTTCTAATCTCACCGGAAGGGGAGATTCAAACGAGCGCATCTGCAGATTCTGAAAGTTTTGATAAAGAAGCCTTGGATACTATTTCGAAGTTTGGCGCATTGATGGTAAAAATTGGACATGATTTTTTTAAGAGAGTCATCAATACGGATGCACCATCAAATATGTATATGAATAATGTCAATTTGTTCCTGTATGTCAAACCTTATGAATCAAATTACCTGTGCTTCCTGTCATTAGAAACGCTCAACATTAAAATAATCGATTTTTTAATAAATAACACGAAGTAAACTACTTAGTACGCCCGATGAAATAGCGCTCTAGTGCTGTTTTTTCAAGAAGGGAATTGCAGTGTAGACAGCTATTCCTGCGTAAGGACAGCAGTTTCTTTATAAAACCCAATCAAAAAGTTATAAAAAATAACAGAGCCTCTAATTAGATGTTAATGGATTGCTCTGTTGAACGCAGTATTAATTTTAAATTTTTATTTATGTAGTACTTAGTTTAGATAGGTGTAGTGCCTAGTCAAATAGTAGTTAGTAGGGGGTGGTTTAAATGTATTTAAACTGCCCTTTTTTTAATGAGGGTACTTAGTATTTGAGTGGCTGTAAGTAGCGTGGGGCTCGCTTCTTTGTAGAATGATAATTTCAGGGCCTGCGGCATCAATTACCAGGATGTTCATTGATCTTCGAAATAGTAGGTGTTTTGTAGTCACAACTGCTTCATTCGTTGAAAAAAAATCAATAAAAAAAAATACTCCCGCAAGCATACTTACGGGAGCAGTTGTAAACCTTGGATTTAGGTTTTTATAATTCCATGGAGTGATATACGGTGTTTACATCGTCATCCTCTTCTAATTTGTCGAGTAATTTCTCTACTTCTTCTTGTTGTTCAGCAGTTAATTTGGTGGTAGTGGTAGGGATACGTTCAAATTCAGACGATAAGATTTCGTAATTATTTTCTTCTAAATATTTCTGAATGGCTCCAAACTGCCCGAAAGGAGCGTAGAGTACTATACCATCTTCATCCTTAAATACTTCTTCAACCTCAAATTCGATCATCTCTAATTCAAACTCTTCTAAGTCACCAGTTACAGAAGCTTCGTTGATACGGAAGTTTACGGTGTGGTCAAACATAAAAGCAACAGATCCGGAAGTACCGAGGTTACCGTTACATTTATTAAATGCGGCACGTACATTGGCTACTGTACGGTTGTTGTTGTTGGTAGCTGTTTCAACTAAAACGGCTACTCCATGAGGTGCATAGCCTTCAAATAATACCTCCTTATAATTTTCTGTATTCTTGTCAGACGCTTTTTTTATAGCGCGGGCAATGTTGTCTTTAGGCATATTGGCAGCCTTCGCATTTTGAATGACTACACGCAAACGAGAGTTAGTTTCTGGATTCGGACCCCCTTCTTTTACTGCCATGACGATATCTTTACCGATACGTGTAAAAGTTTTGGCCATCGCAGCCCAACGCTTCATTTTTCTTGCTTTCCTAAATTCAAATGCTCTTCCCATTTCTAAATAATTATGTTTTAGTGCCTGCAAATGTAATTATTGCAGGAAAATTTTACAATTTAAAATCGTTTTTTGAATAAGAGGTCTTCATCCTCTTTGCTGTAAGCTTTCCAAGTTCCTGATAATTCGCCATTTTTGAATTTTCCACTTAACTTCAAATGACCATTTCGGTAGTATTCCTTGTAATCTCCATGCTTTAAACCGTTTTTCAGTTCTACTTCGATATGAGTACTACCGTCATCGTATTTTTTGATGAATTCACGGGCACTCAAATCATTTGGAAAAATTTCAGGCAGGATAAACTTTTGTTCTGCTACTATAATCTGAGTACTGTCAGCCTGTGTGTCTAGCTGTGTTCTCAATTGCTTTTTCTGAGCCTTATCAATAGCTAATTGTGAGTTCACCTCGGCTGGTGCTTCAAACGAAGCTGTGAGGTAGTTTTCAAAATAACTCCCTTTTGATACGAGTTGTAATCCTATCTGAGAAAATGAAATCACGTCGTTTTTGTTTTTGGCTATGGACCTGCGCGTTTTGCGATCGGCATAACCAATTAAGTCCTCATAAGCATAAGGCGTATTGATATAAGCAAACAAACTCGTCTCTTCGTCAAATTGATCGTTAAAGTCTCTAAAGCGCTCGTAGGTAGCCAAGGTATAGCCCATCAATTGGGTATTCACCATTTCTTTTAAGGTGTTTGGGCTATTGCTAAATACTACGCAATCGTCAATAAATGTAAAGTAGGGTTTTTCCATTTTGGAAAATAAATCGGCCGCGAAAAGCTTAAAAAATCCTTTGAGGTCTAAAAAGTTGATTGGATAACCTTTGTAATTGATTTTTTTAAACTTTAAAGGTGTGTTTTCGGCAATTTTATCCACTATAAATTGCATTTGCTTTTTAGCGGCAACGATGTCTTTGGTGTGCAATACTACGGCCATATCGGTATTCTTTTTAGAAATACCATCATTGATGTGGAGTAGGGCAACCTCGTTACCTACCCAGCTAAATACTTGCTCTTTTAAATTTATTTCTAATCGATCTTCTATGGCTTTTACTTGCTCGTTGTAACTCGTAAAACTTTCCGGGTCCTCTTCTTTGATCGCTTCGAAGTTTTCTAAAAATTCATCAAAGGACTCAAAGGCAAAACTCAAGTACAACGCCGTGTTTCGCGGTGCTATTTTTGCAATACTGCGTTTTCCTGTTCCCGATTTTTGCAGGGCTCTTAGGTAGCTTTCTGTGGTTAAATCAAGGTTGGTAAACCCTTCAGCTTGTAAAATGGCTCCTTCTTTTAATCCGACGCTAAAACCTGAAAACAACCATGATTTTTCAATGGTTTGTAAGGTGCTGGCCGGTAGTTTCTTAGTAAAACAAGCCAAGTATTTCGGTAAGTACTTGTACTGAACAAACAATTTGAAAAACCCGTCGTTGGGGGTCTCTTTGTAAATCTCTGTAAAATTCAGGTCCCTACCAATAGTTGGACTTTGGTATTGATCAATTGATTTTTCAACGAGGACATGTGTAAATGAGGCGATCAGTTGGTTTTTGATAAAGGACAGGTACAACGTTTCACGAGTGGCTTTGTTGTACAATTCCGTAATATCGTGTTCCTTGTATACGCGGTTCGTCACCTTGAAATTGTCACCAGCTAACTGTCCAATGGCACTTCGTAAGAAACTCAGTTTGGAGAATTTTTGTAGGTCTACGGTATAAAAAAGGCCGTAACTCTGCGGTTTGTAAACGTGTACAGAAATTAATAAATCGCGTTCACCGATAAGTTTAATGATATCTTCTTGAGATTTAAACGTCTTGTCGAGATTGCTCAAGTTTTCAGTAACTTCTTTTAAACTCGGGTTACTCGATAGCTGTTTCCAAATTGGGCTTACGCTAATTTCATCCCAAGTGTCAATCGGGCGTTCCGTGTCAATGACAAATACGGCATCGTCAGGAATTAAGTACAGTGGATTGATGTTGTCACTAGGGGCTATGGTGAAAATATAGGCTTGGTAGCCCAAAAAAAGGGCTACCAAAATACCAATACCTATAAATAACTTCTTTTTCATGATAGGAATACTAATATTGTATAATTATACTTGAATAACTCCTAAATTGAATGGTTTTTCGATCGGGGCATGATCCGCAGCTTCAATTCCCATAGAGATCCATTTTCTGGTGTCTAGTGGATTGATAACGGCATCCGTCCAAATGCGAGCCGCTGCGTAGTACGGTGAAATTTGCTCATCGTAGCGCGACTTAATTTTGTCGAATAACTCTTGTTCTTTTTCTGGAGTAATTTCTTCTCCTTTTTTCTTGAGAGCTGCTGTTTCTATTTGTAGTAATACTTTGGCGGCAGAGGCTCCACTCATTACTGCCAATTCAGCACTAGGCCAGGCAGCTATTAAACGAGGATCATACGCTTTTCCACACATGGCGTAGTTTCCTGCCCCGTAAGAATTACCGATAACTATCGTGAATTTTGGCACGACTGAATTACTTACAGCGTTTACCATTTTAGCTCCGTCTTTAATAATCCCTCCGTGTTCTGATTTACTTCCTACCATAAACCCGGTTACGTCTTGTAAAAAGACTAATGGAATTTTTTTCTGGTTACAGTTGGCGATAAATCGCGTTGCTTTGTCTGCCGAATCGTTATAGATAACTCCTCCAAACTGCATTTCTCCCTTTTTGGTTTTAACCAGTTTTCGTTGATTGGCTACAATACCAACTGCCCAACCGTCAATGCGAGCATATCCTGTAATAATTGATTGGCCATAGCCTTCTTTGTATTGTTCAAAGTCAGAATTGTCTACCAATCGCTTGATGATTTCTAACATATCGTATTGCTCGTGGCGAGCTTTCGGAAGAATTCCAAAAATATCTTCTTGGTTTTCTTTTGGGAGTTGTGCTTCTTTACGGTTAAAACCAGCCTTGTCGTAATCGCCAATCTTATCCATAATGTTTTTGATGGTGGTCAAAGCATCTTTGTCGTCTTTGGCCTTGTAGTCAGTAACTCCTGAGATTTCACAGTGAGTGGTAGCACCTCCCAAGGTTTCGTTATCGATGGTTTCGCCAATTGCGGCTTTTACTAAATAACTACCCGCTAAAAAGATACTTCCTGTTTTATCTACGATCAACGCTTCATCACTCATGATCGGAAGGTAAGCTCCTCCGGCAACACAGCTACCCATAACGGCTGCAATCTGGGTTATCCCCATGCTGCTCATAACCGCGTTGTTTCTAAAAATTCGTCCAAAGTGTTCTTTGTCCGGAAAAATTTCATCTTGCATAGGGAGGTATACTCCTGCAGAATCTACCAAGTAAATGATAGGTAGTCTGTTTTCCATGGCTATTTCTTGGGCGCGTAAATTCTTTTTTCCTGTAATCGGAAACCATGCTCCGGCTTTTACGGTAGCGTCATTGGCAACTACGATACACTGTTTTCCTTGTACGTATCCCATTTTTACGACCACACCTCCTGAAGGACATCCTCCGTGTTCTTCATACATTCCTTCACCGGCAAAAGCACCAATTTCGATAGCATCACGATCGTCATCTAATAAGAAATCGATACGCTCACGAGCAGTCATCTTTCCTTTCTCGTGTAATTTGTCGATGCGTTTTTGTCCACCTCCAAGGTGCACTTTTTTTAATTTTCTTCTTAAATCGGATGCTAAAAGTCTATTGTGGTCTTCGTTTTTATTAAAGGTAAGGTCCATTTATAATTTATATAGTTATAGTTGTTTGTAAACGTGTGCTAAAATAATAAAATCATTCCTACGGGTCAATCGGTTTATCATATTAACTGTAGGTAGTAAGTATGTGATTTACGGTAGCGTCTATTGTTTCGAAATTCTGTTGTTTTTCTAAGCGCCAGGGTTCGGCCATACGTTCGTCACAGGCTGCAATAGCACAGGATTCGCAGGTAATTCCGACTTTACGGGTTTCAATGTTAGCATCCTTGACAAATTTGATCTTTCTTTTTAGATGCGAGGAGAGTAACATTCCTATAGAAACACTGCGATTGACATTTTTACGAAAAGGATCGGATGTGGCAGATGCCAATACTAAATATTCGTTGTCCGAATCGTCATACGATGAAATTTGAATACCGAACGAACTGTCGATAGCGTTGGCTTCAAGGCTTTTGACAGAGTTAATAGAAACCCAGCGCCTGCAATAGTGTTCGTTGTTTCTATTGGCATGTGGTGACTGTTGCTGCGTAATGTGAAGCTCTTTAGTAAGCTTGTACTTCGGCGAATGTTCCTTGTGGGTGAACCTTAAAAAGAAAAGGTTCTTTATGTGGAAATGACTGGGAAGTACATTTGTTAAACGTTGGTAGAAAGATTCTGCAGAACAATTAAATTGGTTCATGATAGCCAGAAATTCTCCTTCATCCCAAGCTTCTTTACCAAAAAAGGTAGTGAGCGATTGTATGAGCTGCTTTTCTGGAATTAACAAGGCTCCAGCAAAATAAGAAGCTATAAAATTGTTTAATACCTGATCGAAACTTTCAAACTTTACCCAGGGAAAGGTGTAAAGTCTGTTGGAAATTTTTAAGTAATTATAGGCAATTTCCTTCGCATAGATAAATGCGCGTTGCGCTTCCGATACCTCTTCACTCACCAACAAGATGTTTTTGTTCGGGATGTATACGTTTCGCAATTCAGCGAGTGTGTCGTATTTAGAGAGCTCTTCATTGTCGATGTGATAACCAAATTCTTCTCGCAAAATTTCTTCGAGCTCCAAGGCCTTTATAGGAGCGTTGAGGTCGATGTGATAGGCTTTAGCAAACGCCAGTACTTGCTGTTCTATGTCTTCAAAATAGTTGTTGTGTGCTTCCTGGTAAGAACGCAATGCCGCTAAAAAAAAACTCTCTCTCGTTAAATTGTAGTTCTGTGCGATTTTTATAATGGTACTGATAAAGGCATTTACCTTTGCCGGAGCATTGGCAATAATGTCTATCAAGTTCTTCTCTTGAATTCCGAAAAGTTCTAGGGGAATCTCTTTTAAAATTTTAGATTTTAAAATTTCACCGATAGGAGCGAGGTTATTGTCTAGTTTTAAAGAAACTAAATGATCATAAGGGACCTCTAGGTGTTCCGATAACAGCGCAATTTTATCCGGTTTAGGATATTTTTTTCCTTTTTCTATTTCATTTAAATACGATTTTGAGAGGCCGGTGAGCTTTCCCAATCCGAAAAGTGATAATTTTTTTTCGGTCCTGATTTGTTTCAGTTTTAAACCGAAAATCAGCCGTATATACTCGTCTTCTATATGCATAGAACCAAAGGTACTATAAATAAGCGAACTAACAAATTTTGCAAACTTTGTAAATTTAGCGAACGTTCGCTTGTGGAGTTCAAAAAATAGTTATATCATTGTAGTGTCATTAAAAAATCTAATTCTCATGAATACTGAAATGCTAACCAAGGAAGTGCGTTTAATGGGTTTTAATCCAGAGGCTTATAGTGCGGTATTAACAGATGCTGCTCTCGAATTTTTAGTTGCTTTACACCGAAAGTTTAACGCCAAGAGATTGGAGCTTTTGGAAGAGCGAACGATTTACCAGGCGTATTTTGATGCCGGAAATTTTCCAAATTTCCCCAAAGAAACGCTGGCCATTAGGGAAGGAGATTGGACTTGTGCTCCATTGCCCAAAGATTTGTTGGATAGGCGCGTAGAAATTACCGGGCCTGTTGACAGAAAAATGATCATCAATGCGCTTAATTCTGGAGCCAAGACTTTTATGGCAGACCTAGAAGATAGCAATTCGCCTACCGTAGCCAATATTTTAGGAGGACAGCAAAATTTAATGGACGCTGTTAGGAATACCATCAGCTTTTATGACGAACGCAAACAGAAACGTTACGATCTAAATGAAAAGACTGCGGTCTTATTAGTACGACCTCGCGGTTTGCATTTGGACGAAAAACATATACTAGTTGACAACGAAGTAATGAGTGGTTCTTTGGTAGATTTTGGTCTGTATTTCTTTCACAATATCGAGGCTTTGTTAGAACGTGGCTCGGCGTGTTACTTTTACCTGCCTAAGCTCGAACATTACCTCGAGGCACGTTGGTGGAATGAAGTGTTTGTTTTCGCCCAAGACTATTTGAACATCGCACAAAAGACAATCAAGGCAACGGTGTTGATTGAAACCATAACGGCGAGTTTTCAGCTCGATGAAATCATCTATGAACTGCGCGACCACATGGCTGGGTTGAATTGTGGACGTTGGGATTATATTTTCTCATACATCAAGAAGTTTAGAAATCACAAAAACTTTTTGGTACCCGATCGGGCGCAAGTGACCATGCAAACACCCTTTATGAATGCCTATTCGTTGCGAGTAATTCAGCGTTGTCACAAACGAGGTGTCCACGCGATGGGAGGGATGGCAGCTCAGATTCCGGTTAAAAATGACGAAGCAGCAAATGCGAAAGCTTTTGCTAAAGTGAGGGCAGATAAAGAGCAAGAAGTAACCAACGGTCATGACGGTACTTGGGTAGCGCACCCTGGCTTGGTGTCAATTGCGATGGAGGTCTTTGACAAAGGCATGCCTGAAGCCAATCAAATTGACAGAAAACGCGCCGAATTGGAGATTACTGAGGAAGCTTTAGTCGCTTTACCTAAAGGCAGTATCACCGAGCGAGGTGTACGTGAAAATATCAACGTCGGAATTTTGTATGTCGAAAGTTGGCTACGGGGTCATGGAGCTGCAGCCATTTACAACCTGATGGAAGATGCTGCGACTGCCGAGATTTCGAGAACACAACTTTGGCAATGGAGAAAAGAAGGAGTACAGCTCGACAATGGTCGTTGGTTTGATACCGAACTCTATCGCGAATACAAGCGAGAAGAAGTGCATAAAATCACTCAACTGTTAGGAAAAGAAGCCTATGATAAAGGACGATTTAAAGAGGCAGAAGTACTGTTTGATAGCTTGGTGTTACAAGATGAGTTCCAGGAGTTTTTAACCCTGGGAGCCTATCAAAAAATTTAATAAAAAAAAGCCCTGAAATGCGGCAACATTTTAGGGCAACGTATCAATTATAAAAAATCAATAACGTTTTAAAGAACCGCAAAATTATGGAAACTCAGCAAAGAATTCAAGAGTTAATTACAGAATGGACTACGAACCCTAGATGGAAGGGAATAGAAAGACCTTATACCGCAGAAGAAGTGGTGAAGTTGCAAGGTCAGTATAAAATAGAATACAGCATTGCAAAATTAGGAGCAGAGAAATTGTGGAAAAAATTGAATTCTCAAGATTGGGTGGCTGGTTTAGGAGCCCTGACAGGAAACCAAGCAGTTCAAGAGGTCGAAGCAGGCTTAGAAGCTATTTACCTCAGTGGTTGGCAGGTGGCAGCCGATGCTAATATTGCTGGCGAAATGTATCCAGATCAGTCCTTGTATCCAGCAAACAGTGTGCCCATGGTAGTGCAACGCATTAACAATGCACTTTTGCGTCGCGATCAAATTCAGTCGGTAAACGGAGCGGAACAACCCATCGACTATTTGGTGCCGATAGTTGCCGATGCAGAAGCTGGATTTGGAGGGAATTTGAACGCCTTTGAATTGATGAAAGGGATGATTGCTGCTGGAGCATCTGGGGTGCATTTTGAAGATCAGTTGAGTTCAGCAAAAAAATGTGGTCACCTCGGAGGAAAAGTACTCGTTCCTACCCAAGAAGCCATAAATAAACTGGTCGCGGCTCGTTTGGCTGCTGATGTAATGGGAGTGCCGACCTTATTAATTGCTCGTACTGATGCTGATGCTGCCAATTTATTAACCAGCGATATCGATGCTCGCGATCACGAGTTTATTACCGGTGAACGAACTTCGGAAGGGTTTTATCATGTAAACAACGGATTACAGCAAGGAATTGCAAGAGGTTTGAGCTATGCACCCTATGCCGATTTAATTTGGATGGAAACATCAACACCCGATTTGGAACAGGCGCGTTTGTTTGCAGAAGCGATACACGCAAAGTATCCAGGAAAACTATTGGCTTACAACTGCTCGCCATCTTTTAACTGGGCTGCGAAATTGTCTGTTCAAGAGATGGAAGTTTTTAGAGAAGAGCTAGCAGCGATGGGCTACCGTTTCCAATTCATTACTTTGGCCGGATTCCACGCGTTGAACACATCGATGTTTGAATTGTCAAAAGCCTATAAAGAAAGAGGTATGGCGGGATATTCAGAATTACAAGAACGAGAATTTGCGCTACAGCAAAAAGGATTTAACGCTGTAAAACATCAAGGATTTGTAGGAACTACTTATTTTGATGCCATTCAAAATACTGTGACTGCAGGAGCGTCGAGCACGGTAGCGATGAAAGATTCTACTGAAGTTGCACAATTTTAATAGTTATAGGCATATAGAATTTATTCGTGAGAAGTAAGTTTTATATTTTGAAGTTGAACTCCACTACACAGTAGTGGAGTTTTTTGCTATAGCGCTAATTCCATTTTGATGTCAGACCGTTGGTAAGGGCTATTCGCTTCAACTGGGATTTCGACAAATCCGTACTTTTTATAGATGTAAATGGCGTTTTCCAGGGTTCTATTCGAATATAAAATTAACTTTTCCAATCCTTGATCACGGGCGAAGTCGATACAGTGCTGCATGAGCTGTTGACCAATTTTGTGACCTCTATGCTTTGGAGAAACGGCCATTTTGCTCAATTCCATTTCCTCCCCACGAGGCATTAGTGCGACCGTGCCAACGATGGTACCCTCTAGCTGCGCAAAGAAAATACTTCCACCTTGATCCAAAATGTATTTTTGTGGATTACTCAATACTTCTTCATCGTAGGGCTCTACATAAAAGAAACTGCGTAACCATTCGATATTGAGTTCGTAAAAGGCAGGTGCATACGCAGCTTCGTAGTTGCGTATTTGCAAAGGTGAAATTGCTGTATTCATAGTAAGATGTGTTATTATTGCGGTGCTAAAATCCATGCGATTGAATTTCTGCTCCAATTGATTCATGTGGTCTATAAGTGAATGTGAGTTCATAGTGGTATAGTCGATGATTACTTGTTCTATACCCTCCCAAATAGGACTAATTTGAGTAACCAATTGCTCTCCTTTTTCTGATAGGTACACGATTTTTCTTCGTTTGTCTTTAGGATCTTCTGCAATGGCTATCAGTCCTCTCTTTTCTAATTTATTTAAAGTTTGAGTGGTTGCGGGTTGTGACGTTTTTAGGCTTTTTCTTATTTCTGAGTTGGTCACGCCCTTTTTGTTCTTTATAATTTTAAAGGTAGGAAAGAGATAGGGGTCAAAATCGATGTTAAAATGATCGTAAACCACTTGGGTTTCTCGCATCATGTACTCACTCATACGCTTCAGTCTTGAGCCCATGCCTAATTCGCCAATACCTTTTAATCCATCATTCATAATTATTAATATATGTATTTATATAAGTACTTATGCAAATATAAAAAGTTATTTTAAAAGGATCCTCATTAAATGCAAATTAAATATTTTCCATGAATTTATTTTCCATGGTAAATAAATTTGTGTATCTTTGTAAAGAATTTAATCAAGAACAATTATGAAAACCAACAAAATCATTTTTTACGTTACCACAGGATTGTTAACTGTGTTGATGTTATTTTCAGCAAACATGTATTTTTTTAATCATGAAGGAGTGTCGCAAATGTTTGCAAAATTTGGATATCCATCATACATTATTTACCCTTACGGAATAGCTAAAATTTTAGGACTAGTGGCACTGTGGTTTTTTAGAGGGAAGTGGCTGAACGAATGGGCCTATGCCGGATTCTTTTTTGCCTTCATTTTAGCCTTCTTTGCGCATTTTATGATTGGTGATAACGAGCAATGGGCAGCCTTAGTTGCATTGATTCTTCTCATCGGTTCTTACATCACAAGTAAAAAATTACAAGCCTAATAGTTCATAACAAAATATAAAATAGGACATACAGATGAAAAAAATTTTAGCATTTGGAGCGAGTACAAGCAGTACCTCTATCAACAAACAATTAGCCGGCTATGCCGCGAGTCAGTTAGCAGGAGTAGCTTATGAAGTCATCGATTTAAACGATTTTGAAGTTCCCGTATATAGTGAAGATTTGGAAAAGCGAGAAGCGTATCCGGCAGGAGCAGAAGCTTTTAACAAAGAGTTGGATAAGTACGATGGATTTATCGTGTCGTTGGCGGAACACAACGGTTCGTATACTGCAGCCTTTAAAAATTTATTTGATTGGGCATCTCGAAAAGATCGCATGGTGTTTAGAAACAAACCGACGTTGGTGTTAGCAACTTCACCAGGAGCGAGAGGTGGAGCTACGGTATTAGCTGCCGGAACGGCGACTTTTCCGCATTTGGGAGCCAAAATAGTAGGATCGTATTCACTGCCTTCTTTTTACGATAATTTCAAGGATGGGGAACTAGTTGAGCTTTCTAAAAAGGACGACTTGCAAAAGTTAGTTTCGGAGTTGGAGTCAGCAATTTTAAGTGAAGTCGAGTAAGGCCCTCAATTAGATTGCGACCACTATGAAGTGCGAATTCGTCGAATATTAAAAGGTTTACTTAGGAAGTATAAGCAGACTTTGTATTTTTGTGAACTTTTAGAGAAAAATAGGGAAAAGCAATAACAAACAATGGTTAAGATTTAATGTATGGGAGATATTTCAAAAGATATTAATTCAACCTTTCCAAATAACAGAGTGAAAGCGTTTATCAATATAAAATACACAGCAAATTGGATTAGTAGTAGGGAGAATGAGTTTTTTAAAACCTATGGTATTTCTCCGCAGCAATACAATATATTGCGTATACTGAGGGGAGCAAAACAGCCTATTAAGGTGCAGGTGATTAAAGATCGCATGGTCGAACGCGCTCCGAATGCTACTCGTTTAATGGATAAGTTGTGCGATAAATCGTATATTGAACGCATCCGCTGTGATCACGATAGACGTGTAGTGTTTATCAATATTACAGACAAAGGGTTGGAGCTCCTAGCTACCATTGATGACAAACTCCATTTTGATTTTATCGATAATTTAACTGAAGAAGAAGCGGAGACGCTGAGTAATTTACTCGATAAAATCAGATAATTAGAGGGGCCCGAGACAAAGGGCTTTTTATTAACTATATTATTTTCCTAGGAAAATAATGCAATTAAATCATTATGCAAACATTAAAGAGTATACAACAAATAGCAACGAGTCCATTAGTGTCTATGGGGGAGGTGCGTTTACGTCAACCGGTACCTAGTGAAAACATCCCAATGGTCGATCCATTTTTGCTATTGCATCATTACGGGCCATATGCCATTAACCCTTTTAACAATCCTTTCGATCTAGGGCCGCATCCACACCGTGGGTTTGAACCGATTACCTTATTACTTAAAGGAGAACAGTTACATCGGGATTCGTTAGGGAATGAAATGCTCGTTAAAGCAGGAGATGTTCAATGGACAACCGCGGGTAGGGGCATAGTACATGCCGAAGGACCGTCGAAAGAGTTTGTGGAAAAAGGAGGGGAGTTGGAAGGAATTCAGCTCTGGTTAAACTTACCAGCAGTAAAGAAGATGATGCCTGCAAAGTACCAGTTTTTGAAGAAAGAGTTGATTCCACTCGTTTTCAATGATGATAAGTCAATTGAATTGCGTGTAATTGCAGGGGAACAAAAGGGGGTGCAAGGTCCTATTACCACTCAGACAGCAGTGAATGTTTTTTTAGGGTACGCTTCTAGTGGAACCATGACAATTGATATCCCTCAAAGCCATCAGTCTTTGGTATATGTATTGGAAGGAGAGGTCAAGGTACACGACAGTACTGTACTCAAAAAAGGCGCGCATCAGTTGGCGACTTTTGATACTGATGGAAATGCCATTGGATTGGAAGCAACGGAGAATAGTGTGTTTCTAGTGTTATCCGGAGCTCCAATTAATGAAAAGGTGGCGTCATGGGGACCTTATGTGATGAATTCTCAGACGGAAATTATGGAAGCTTTACGCGATTACCAGCAAGGAAAGATGGGCTTTTTGTATTAGGCCCATTTCAGGGATTTTAATAAATAAAGACTATTGAGGCACAGTGAGATCACTGTGCCTTTTTGTAATTGTATTATGGCACTCCTGCTTGTAGTTCAAAAAACCAACGGTTTTGTAATGCTGACTGTTCCTGTTTGCTAAGCGAAAGCGCTGCTATAAGTCCATTAAATTGGGGATGTGGATATTTGGTTAAGGCCAACCATATGAATTCTCGATACTGATGCTTGGTGGATGTAAATTGCTCTATTCGATTTGTAAAGAGTTGTCGTGTTTGCTCATTGGGATATTGGGCTAGTGAAGCGTATAAGCGTCTTAACATTATGGGATTAACCTGTTTGTCTGGGGTTGATTGTTCGTTGTAAAGGTCGATAATCAAGGGGTATAATTCAGGAGAGGGAAAATTAATGGTAGCGGAGAGTCCAGTAATACGTTGTTCAAAATTGGAACTTTGTAGTGAGTTTTTAATTAAATACACGTCGGTTGCTTTGCGAAATTTGGCCAAGCCGATAAGTGCGCTTGGGTATCCTTCCAAGCTCAAAGCTCTAATTTTGGAGTAGTGTGTAGGCTTTGGAGTGCGCGTAGCAAGTAAGTTCTTTTTGTAGTCGTTACGAATGGCATCGTCAAAGAGTACGATACTGTCAATAGTTTCTTGTTGCGGCTTAGATAAACTAGCGAACGAAAAGGAAGCTGCTCGGAAGAGCATATAGTCACTGACCTGTACTTTTTCTAAGAGGCAACCATGGTCAATAGTGACTTTTGAAGTATCCTTAAGGTGTGATTTGACAATCTCAAATATCCCTTCGTATTTTTTGTTTTTTAGTAATGTATAGGCATAACAGCGGACTGTGGAGTTGGGGTGATTGGTAAGTGCTAAGAGTTCAGTGGAATTGGCAATTTTTTTAATGTTGTGAAGTATTGCCATTGTTTCGGGTTGTTGACCCTCCCATAGACTATAATATCGTTAGCAGCGATGTGATCCGCTAATTTTTGCGTTTGTTTTTGAATGGAAGGATGCGCCCTATAAAAAGCAGTGAATTGCATATTTTTTAAAGAGATCAAACTAAGTCCAAAAACTAACATTAAAGCGATACTGCCATATTGATACGAATGCTTCATAGCGTTTTTATAAAAAAAAACACAAAAATTGTACCGTTGTATTGTCTTGGTTGTTGTAGCTTGATCATGCAAGGATAATGGTGAAATTGAAAATCAATAAATTCTGTACCTTTACCGCAAAAAAAATTGATTTTTATTTTTCTCTTATTGTTATTGCTGGTGTGTTATCAGGATTTTAAAGAACGCATGGTATACGAGTGGGTGTTGTACGCCTTAATAGGTATTGGTGCCTTAGGGTATTTGCAAAGAACTTCCTGGATTGTCTATGGTTGGAATATTTTAATTAATGCCTCCGTACTCTTATTCATTATGGGCGTGTTGTGGGGGTATTCGAAATGGAGAATGGAGATTGAATTAGCTGAAGGGCTCGGTAAAGGGGATGTACTGTTTTTTATTATGATGGCAGTCAGTTTTCCGAACAGTTCGTTTTTGCCTTTGTTTGTATTCTCAACACTTTTTTCCTTACTCATTTTCCTAGTATTAAAACCATCACTTACGGATAACAGGGTACCCTTAGCCGGATTACAAGCAGGGTTTTTGTTTATTTTTTTATGTGTAAATTTGGCCTTTGATATAATTAATGTATACGCTAATTAATGAAAGAGAAAATTTTTGAAATACCTACCGAAGTATTGCAGGTAGTGACTTCTGAATTGGCTTATGAATATCGTATTGTACCTTTTAATGTTGAAGAAAATAGCTATGACTTTTACACGGATGCAAGTGATGTTTTAAGTTTAGAAGAAGAGCTTGCAGTGGTTCTTGGTAAACGGGTTCACGTGCGTAAAGAGGAAACCGCCGTAATGGACCAACTACTTCAGCGAAATTATCGCAAGCGCGTGAGCAAAGGAGCTATAACCTTGCAGTACAGCGATGATTTTTTATTGAGTATGATTCACGAAGCCAAAGAAATTGGGAGTAGTGATATTCATTTCGAAGCCTTTGAACATCAAAAAAGAGTGCGCTTTCGAATTGATGGCAAGCTCATCGAAAAATATATCATACCCGTTCACGAATACCCTAAAATCGTAAATCGATTAAAAATTATGGGAGGTATGGATATCTCGGAAAAGAGACTTCCTCAAGATGGGCGTATCAATATCAGCACTGAGTTGGAGGATTTTGATATTCGCGTTTCTTCCTTACCTACTTTGCACGGTGAAAAGATGGTACTGCGTATACTTTCCAAAAACAATGTAGCGATACAGTTAACCAAACTCGGATTTACTATCGATGAGCTGAAAACCTACCGTCGATCGGTAAAAAAACCGAATGGCATTATTCTAATATCAGGACCTACTGGATCGGGAAAAACAACAACGCTCTATGCAACGCTGAAAGAGTTGAACAAGGAAGATACCAATATTTTGACCATAGAAGATCCTATTGAATATACCTTAGAAGGAGTCAACCAGGTGCAACTAAAAGAGAGTATAGGCCTAGATTTTGCGAGTACCTTAAAAACGTTTTTACGTCAAGATCCCGATGTGATTATGGTTGGAGAGATACGTGATGTGGCTACAGCAAATATGGCAATTAGAGCTGCCTTAACTGGGCACTTGGTATTGTCGACCATCCACACCAATTCTGCTTGGGGTACGGTGTCGAGACTGATAGATATGGGAGTTCCTTCGTTTTTGATTGCCAGTACGTTAAATGTCAGTGTAGCACAGCGATTGGTGCGAAAACTATGTGATTCTTGTAAAGAAGAGACCGTGATATCTGATGAAGAAACTGAGGAATACGGCGATTTTCAAGGTCTCATCCACAAGCATTACAAAGCAGTTGGCTGTGAACATTGTTACCAAACGGGATATAAGGGCCGTAAAGCGATTTATGAAATTATACCCATCGATCAGGAAATGATCCGTGCTATTAAACAAGAGGTGTTGTCAGTCGATGCGTATTTGGAGGAGAAAAAGATAAAAACGTTGAAAAGCAATGCCTTGACTTTGGTAGAACAAGGGGTAACCTCCATTGATGAGGTGTACGCTATATTAATATCTTAGGACCATGGATAAACAATTAAAAACCTATGTGCTGATTGCTGGAGTGGTAGTAGTTTGGGGAATGATAGGGTACCAAATTTATTCGAAGTTTACGACCAAAGAATTCAACTTTCAGCAGCAACAACAGCAAAGTTATCAACCTAAAACCATTCATAATAAAGCGCAGTACAGCATTCGAAAACACGAAAGAGATCCGTTTTTAGGAACGGTGACCACGGCGAATCCTGTGAAGGTACCGCGAGCCAAAAAGGCTGTGAGCCCAGTGGAATTTCCAAACATTCGATTTAACGGCGTGGTAAAGCACGGTAAGAAAAGAGCCTATATTATTACTGTCAATGGAAGTCAAGAGTTGTTTATGCGTGGAGAGCTAAAGAGAGGTATCAAGCTCACCTCTGGTACTAACAATACTGTTCGTCTGCGCTATAAAGGAGTAACTAAAGTATTTACCTTGCCCAAGTAATGCTGAGATTAAAAGCTAAAATACAAGCAGGGGCCTTGCAATACGTGCTGGTAATTTCGGTGCTGATTGCTATTTTACTATTGTCCTTTTTGATGTTTGTGCGTTTACAACAACAGCTCAGTGCAAAAAATAGTTTGTATAAGACAGCTATTTTTAATGTAGAAGCAGGTTTTTCTTATGTTTTGCGTTCACCATACTTAGAAGGAATGCAAGGCACTGTCAAGATTTCGGAGTATGCGGGTGAAGTAACCCAATGGAAACGGAGTTTTTGGGGTCTTTTTGAGTTGCTGCAAGTTCAGTCGAACTACCCGGGAGCATCTTTTGAAAAAACAGCTTTTGTAGGGATGTTAACACCCGAAAAAGAGGCCTTGTATTTACGCGATAACTTTACGCCACTGGTCGTTGTTGGAAATTCTAAAATTGTCGGCAATGCAAGACTTCCTGAATCCGGTATTAAATCCGGAAATATTGGAGGACAGTCGTATTACAATAGCCGATTGATATATGGTAACACCTTAAAAAGCACTGCCGAATTGCCCAGTTTGGAAGGAGTAATCAGGCTTAAAAACGACTGTCGTGGTACTCGAGAAAATTCTTCTGACGATTTAGAGCTGGAGCAGGGGGCACGCCTGCGTAATTCCTTTACCAAAGCGCCGAAGCTCATTGAGGTTACCGGATTGCTACACTTGGAAGCTATTTCCATATCGGGTCATGTCCTGATTAAATCGGATCGCAAAATAATAGTGCATCCTTCTGCAGACTTACACGATGTACTGATACAGGCTCCTGAAGTAGAGCTACTGGCAGGAGTAACAGGGAACTTTCAGGTCTTTGCGACTGAGAACATTAAAGTGGGCAGCAAAGTGCAACTGCAATATCCTTCAGCTTTAGTGTTGTACAATGAAGAACAACACGAAGACAACAGTATTAATATAGCTAAAGACAGTGAAGTTCGAGGAAGTTTAGTGTATTTAATAGATAAAAACGAACAAGTATTTTACAAACCTCAAATCAAAATGGAGTCGGGGAGTACTTGTATAGGCCAGGTGTATTGCCAAGGAAATTTAGAGTTGCTAGGTGAGGTTAGAGGAGCGGTAATTACCGAGCGCTTTATTACCTTACAATTCGGGAGTACCTATATAAACCACCTGTATAACGGAACGATAAACAGGCCATTAATGCCTGCTAACTTTGCCGGCTGTTCTTTTACAAAGGGTACCAAACAAGTAGTAAAATGGGTAGATTAAAAAAACTAAAGGCATCTTCACTTAACGAGGTGGTCATTGCTACGGTCATTATAGTAATGGTATTTGCAATTGGGTCGGCCGTTTTAGTAAATGTGTTGACATCGATGGCGCACAACCGCAGAGGAGAAATGGAACAAACCCTGAACAAGCTCATTTATGAGTACGAACATCAACTGCTAAAACTACCCTACAGGCAAAAGGATACCTATTGGACCATTCATGTTACGGAAGAAGAAGTTGATGCGAATCGCTGGGTTATTTTTGAAATTGAAACTGCGGGTAATCGACAACAGCTAAAACGAAAAATTGTGGCCTATGAAAAAAGTTAAAGCCTATTCATTGACTGAACTCATGGTAGTTATGATTATTTCGACTATAGTAGTAGCCATGGCATTTACGACGATTCGGATGCTGAAAAGTCAAATGAAATCTATACAATCGCATTATGAACTCAGGAAAAATATCGATTACTTAGATCGCTTGCTATGGATGGATTATGCTAAAAAAGGATGGGCTACGTACGATAAGTCAAACAATAAACTAACCGTGTTAGGGGAGCAGGATACCGTAGTGTATGTTTTTAATGCGAGCCTAGTGCTAAGAAATAATGATTCAATTCCATTGCCAAAGTATGACCTGGGGTTTAAATTGGACGGTAAGGAGGTTACTGCAAAAGCTACCGATGCCATTGAAATTGTTTTTGAAACACCGTTTGAAAGGAAGTCACTCTTTGTTTATGGAACCAAGGCAGCTGACTTTTATGCCAATAAAGAATTGTAATGTATGGGATTTCAAGTTGAAAAAATAAATAACAAAAAGCAGAAAACCGATAAAAGTACGATCAACAGCGTACTGGAAACAGAAATATCGATTTTTGGCAATTCGTTTAACGACAAAAAGAAAGAGGCTTTTTACGCAGAATTATACGTGCTTCTGAATGCCGGACTGGAGCTAAAAGATGCCTTGGATTTGATTGCTCAGGAACAAAAGAAAACTGCCGATCAGCAATTGATAAGTCAACTGAGTGCAGCGCTGGTCAACGGAACTTCATTTTACAAAGCTCTTGAGCAGAGCAAACAGTTTACGAATTACGAATATTACTCTGTTGAAATAGGTGAACAATCAGGAGTATTACAAGCGGTGGTGTTAGAGTTGAGTAATTTTTACAAAAAACGCAACGACCAAAAGCGCCTTGTGATGAGCGCATTGTCGTATCCAGCCATTATTTTGTCAACAGCGATGTTGGCCATTTGGTTTATGATGAATTTTGTAGTTCCGATGTTCGCGGATATTTTTAAGCAAAACAATGTAGAATTGCCTTGGATTACCTTGAAAATTATAGGTTTTTCCTCTTTTATGAATGCAAATATAGCTTGGATTATAGTGACCTTGTTAATAATGGCCGGAGCAACAAAATTTTTAAAGAATAACGATAACTACAAGGCTATTAAAGCTCGTTTACTATTGAAAATCCCCTTTGTAGGAGAATTTGTTCGCAAGGTGAAGATTGCCCAATTTACCCAGGCATTGTCTTTGTTAATTGGGGCCAAAGTTCCCGTTTTACAAGGGATTGAGCTCACCGAACGAATGATTGATTTTTATCCCTTGCAAAAGGCACTGAAGAGTGTTAGAGCTTCGGTACTTCAAGGACAGAGTTTGTCGAGTAGTATTAAAGAGCACTCGATTTTTGACAAGCGCATGGCGTCTATGATAAAAGTTGCAGAGGAAACCAATCAAAACGAAGTGATTTTTAAACGTCTCACGGATCAATACACGAAAGACTTGGAGTACAAATCAAAAATGCTAAGCACGGCACTCGAGCCGTTTATCGTGCTCTTTTTAGGCTTAGTAGTAGGGACCATTTTAGTGGCCATGTATATACCGATGTTTAAGCTGAGTACCGTTATAGGTTCGTAATTACTCTCGTTGTACTTCAACGAGATTTTTTTCTTGGTCTATTTCCCAAATACTCACCATGCCATCACTGTCAAAATCTTGCGCTCCTGTAGCACGTGCCTTAAAACTCGTATTACTAGCTTCTATAATTTCGTAGTTGTAATAGGCTGTACCTCCGTTGGATAAAGATTTTGGCGGGATAAATCCAATTTTATTAAAATCGTTGGAATACTTCCCGTACATGGCAAAATGGGTCTTTTCTAAGGAATGTAAGTGGTCTAATTGATTTTTAGCCTCAATACTTCTGGTGTTGGCAATCAATGGCAATAAGTTTGGCAAGGCAATAAGGACGAGAATCCCAATGATTACCAATACAATCAGTAATTCCTGTAGGTTGTATGCTTTCGCTTTTTTTGTGAATTTCAATTTCATAAGAATTTTATTTAAGAGGTTTCAAAATTAAATAAAATCAAATTATTTTTTACCTTTACACCCTATTTTTTATGAAAAGGGAATACGAAAAAAAAGGAAGTTTAAATTAATTTTTTTAATCATTGGGTGTAACCAGTAATTAAAAAAATGTCTTTAATTAATTAGTTTGAAAAAGAGAATACTACTTGTAATCACTTGGTTGATTGTGGTTACAAATGCTTTGGCTCAGGGAAACAACCCTAGTAGAATAGCAGAATTGCAATCAAAATTAGAACATTTATCAGAGGGAATTCCGGGGCTTTCGCAAAAGGTTGATTTCAATATTACCGATACGAAATTAAATATCTTTTTGAGTTCGCTGGCCAATACGCATAAGGTGAATATCAATGTGGCTAATGAACTTTCACAAATATCGTTTTCCAACAATTTTACCAATACATCGGTCATGAATGTTTTGCTGTTTTTGTGTAAAGAATACGATTTAACTTTTGAAGTTACCGGAAACATTTTGTCGTTTAAACGCGCACAGGCTCCCCAGATCGCAACAACTCCGAAACAACGTGAAATTCCGGTATCTTACGATGCCGCTTCTGACAGCTTTAGTATTGATCTAATGCAGGATGAGTTGGCAGTAGCTTTCAGAAAAATTGCCGATGTTACCGGAAAGAATTTGTTGTATGCCCCTAGCATGGGAACAGTGAAGTTGAGTGGCTATATCAAAAATAAACCGCTGGAGAGCGCCTTAAATAAAATCGCTTTCACGAATAATCTGGAGTTTATTAAAACGAAAGATGGTTATTACTTATTTCAAACTTGGAATGGAACAGCGGGAGGTAATTTAGACGTGAATGGAAGCCGAAAAAAAATTAGACCAAGAACCTATAGCAATGCTAATTTTTACTACAAAGTGAAAGACACCATAGCCAAGACTTTGGAGGTGGATTTTGAAAATACGGAAATAGCTTCGGTGATACGTGATATCGGTCATGATTTACATATAAAAATGTATACGGATACTCCTTTGCAAAACATTGGAAAGGCCACTGTGAAAGCCGATGACATCACCTATGATTGGTTGTTATTTACCCTATTGCAAAATACCGAATTGACTTATAGAAAGGAGCAAGGGATGTATATTTTTGGAAAAAATAAAAGCAGTAATCAAACCATTACAGAGATCGTGCCAGTCATGCATCGTTCTATTGAGTTAATGGAGGCACCTGCGGGTTCTGGAAGGGCAAATCAGTCTTTTGGGGGAGGAAGCTTTAATACCTTTGGTAATTTCCCAACAAATAGCGGCGGTTTTAACAATGGCTACAGTCAAAATGGGAGTAACAACGGAACTCAAAATTATTCGAATAACGCATATAATAATGGGAGTTATCAGAATGGAAGAAACCCCTCGTATGGAAATGGGGTAAATCGACGTTCAGGAACTTCTGGAAGTTCAGGTAAATCGCTGATGGGCTTGGTACCGAAACACATTAAAGAGAAGGTTTCTGTGGTGGTGGATAATGAACGCAATAGCTTTATTGTTACCGGCACTCAGCACAATATTGATAATTTTAGAAAAGCCTTGCGAAAAATTGATGTGGCCATCCCAGTGATTTTAATCGAGGTGATGATCTTAGAAGTGAGTAAATCCGCTACTGTACAATCAGGAGTTGAACTGGGGCTCGGAAAAACTCCTACTACTGACAGTGGTCAGTTATTTCCTTCGGGGCAAGTGACACTCGGCGCGGCAACCATCAATAAAATAATCGGAGGATTTAATGGATTCGGGTCTAGAAATATCGGGCGGGTAGTTCCTAATTTTTATGCGAAAATCCACGCGATGGAAGCGAATGGAAATATTAAAATTCGCTCGACACCAAAATTGTCTACGCTCAACGGACATGAGGCGATTTTATCGAACGGAGAACGTTCGTATTACGCGATAACCCGAAGAGATATCATCGGTTCGCAGAATCCACAAACGACTGAAATTAAAAATTATATTCCTATCAATGCTGATTTGTCAATTGCCATTAAGCCGATGGTTTCAGGAGACAATCAAATTACCTTGAGCATCAACGTGGTGCAGTCTAGTTTTAACAGCAAACGCATAGACGAAGAAGCTCCTCCAGGAATGAATACAAGAGAGTTTAATTCCATCGTCCGAGTAAAAAATCAGGACTTAGTGATTTTGGGTGGACTTGAAGAAAATGTAAAGAACGACTCGGGTTCGGGAGTTCCCTTTTTAGCGAGAGTACCGATTATCAAATGGTTTTTTAGTAAAAAAACGCGTACGAAATCGAAGAAGAAATTGTCAGTATTAATCAAACCTACCATTCTTAACTAATGCTTAGAAAACTAGTTTACGGTTCGGAGTACTGTGCAATTGAACACGGCATCACTGCTGAAGGAACCGTTGTTTTTTACCTATTACTCCTTCGCCAAAGTAAGAAGGAGTTGGAACTCGTTACACAAGAAACGAAGCATTCTGAAGAGGAGGTAACTTCCTTTTTAAAAGAACGTAAAATAAAGCAAGTAGTGCTGGTTGTCAATAACCAACAGGTATTGACAAAATGGATGCGGGCGGTAAAGGAGGGGGCTGAGTTTGTAACGGCCTACCCGAGTTTGTCAAAAAATGATTTTTATAGGCAATCGCATCGAGTATCAGGCCATCATTACGTAGCTTTTGCCCGCAAAGCCTACATTGATGAGCTTCTCAAGTTTTATGAGGAGTTACAGGTCACTGTATTGGATGTTCATTTAGGAAACCGATCGTTTTTTGAAATACAATCCTTTTTTACAGAACAAGAACAAGTTTTTACTTCCAATACAGCGATGAACGTAGATAAGGAGGAGGTAACTGAGCTCGTAGGGAAACGGTTTTACAAGGCGACCTATGATGTCAACGGATTGACTTTGGAAAATACCCAGCTGCTCAACCTTGGGATAGTGGTGAGTTTCTACCTCAAAGGAACGGTAGTGTTTGATACAGAAACCGTTGAGGATTTCAAGTATAAGCGCGGTTTCCAAATAGGAATCAAGGTTGTTTTAGGTTTTGTCTTTGCCGTGCTCTTGGCCAATCTATTTTATTTTAATGAGTATTATGAAGAGGTTACCGCCTTAAAGCAACGCATTCAAATAAAAAGGGCAGCGAGCAAAGAATTGGCAGCCTTACAAGAAGAAGTTGTCAAGAAAGAGCAGTTACTTGAGCAAATTCAGAACTCCGCTACGAATACTTTATCTAAATTTGTCGACGAAATTGCAGCGGCGGTTCCGAATTCATTGTTACTGAGCAAAGTGAATTATCAAAATTTCACAAGCTCCTTAAAAGAAGGCAAGGCATTTACGCTCGATGCAAATAGAATAGAAGTAAAGGGGCTATTTACAGATTACACCGCTTTTAATGCTTGGATAGATCACTTGGAGCGCAAAGAATGGATAGTGCGCGTAACAGCCTTGGAAACGAAAAAAGAGAAAAAGGGACGCGGCTCTAAATTTTCATTATCAATAGTACTGCACTAATTATGAATTACAAGAAGAAAACAGCGGTATTACTAGGTGTGTCGATCGTGACGCTGGTATTGGTTTATTTCTTAAGCATTAAGAAAACTATCGATTTACGCAGCGAGCTACAAGTGCTGCGCAAAGAGAAAAATGCGGTTGATAGAGTGTCAGAAGAGTTTCGATTTCAACAAGTAAAATCGATTACTATCGATTCACTATTGGCAAAACAGAACATTTCATTAAACAATTCATTCCAGCAAATTGTTTTAAAAAAAGTTACGCAGTATAAGAAAGCTGGCAATGCTTTTCAAATTGTGGCAATGGACGTTCCTTTATCCGTAAAGCAGGGGGAGGTAGCCGTAATGTTATACCCGCTTACCGTTCAAGGTGATTTTAATCAACTGCTAGGTGTTTTGGATTACGTAGAGTCGCAAGGATTGGCTGAGATAGTACATTTTTCGTTTTATAAGAAGAAGAACTACAGCATGCGTAAAGACTATCTTTACCTTAAATTGTACCTCAAAAAATTAGTAAAAAACAATTAGAGCAACGAGTTTTGAATTGCTTGGAAAAAATGTTTTTTATAGGTGTCTCCAATAGGGAAATTTTTGCCATTCTGTAAATACACAGTTTGACTGTCAGTTTTAGCGATGTGTGCCATACTTACGATATACGATTTGTGCACTTTTATAAACTGATTATTGGGCAATTGTTGCTCGTAGTGTTTTAGTGTGTTATAAGTAATAATTTGATGCTGCTCTAAACCGATGGCAACGTAGTTTTTTAGACTTTCGATATAGTGGATATCTTGAATATTGACCTGCTCAAAATTGTTTTTACCGTCGGTTTTTACAAAAATACGACGCGTATCTTGCGCTGTGATTTTTGACCTTGCCGGTGTTTTAACTTTTAGTACCGCTTGATAAAAACGTTCAAATTCAAATGGCTTTAAGAGGTAATCGGTAGCGTTGAGTTCATAGCTTTCAATGGCGAACTGAGGATATGCAGTAGTGAAAATTACAGCAGTTTCTGAGGGCAGCAGTTTTGAGAGCTGAATACCGGTGATGGTCGGCATTTGAATATCGAGCAACACGATATCGAAAAATTCTCTTTCCAAATAAGTCAGTGCTTCGATTGGGTTGGTGGTACTAGCCGCAGTTTCCAAAAAGGGTACTTTTTGCACATAAGATTGAAGTAATCGCAAAGCCGGAGCTTCATCATCGATTAGCAAACAGCGTAAAGTTTTCATCATCGGTAGGTTTTAAGAGGTATTTTTAGGTAAGCGCTGAAAATTTGCCCGTCATTGCTATGGGTAAATGTGTACTGGTCGTACAGCAGTGACAAGCGTGTTTCTAGGTTCTGACGGCCAATTCCCTTACTGGAGTAATGGTCAACTTCCGCGATCTTATTACGCGTTCGCACTACGAGTTCACCGGCTGAAATAGCAATCGATATGCTGGCAGGATGATGAGGGTCATTTAAAATTCCGTGTTTGGCCATGTTTTCTACAAAGTGAATTAAGCAAAGACTCGGTACAAGTTGGTCGCCAACAGTTCCAGTGATGTCTAGCGTCAGGTAAAAATTGTCTTCAAATCGCTTTTCGTAAAAATAAATATAATCTTGAATAAATTTGAGCTCTTTGTGTAGCGGCATATAATCTTCCTGAGCTTCATAGGTGACGTAACGAAGGAATTCCGAAAGTTTGTAAATACCTTTAGCGGTTTCGGGTTGTTTGTCAGCTAATTCGGCGTAAAATACATGTAGCGTATTGAAAAGGAAATGAGGTTCGAGTTGCATTTTTAATGCGTCTAAGTTGGCTTTTTGCTTTTCTAATTGCAGTTCGTGTATTTTTTGGGTGTTTTTTAAATAAACGAACAACAAATAAATAAAGGTACTGAACAATACAATTTTTAAACTGAAATAGGAGTTGTCAAAAATATAGTACCAAAAGGCTCTCGATCGTTCAGAGTAATTGTGGAATCCTCCTATTTGATAAATGATAACCTCTTCAAGTAGGTAGCGTACCCCTGCAAAGATGATAAAAAGAGAAAGCTGACCTACAACAAACAAAGGAATGTTCTTTTTCTTAAGTGTATTGGGACAAATAAATCCGACATTAATCCAGTAAACACTAAAAAAGCTAAGGTAGAAAGTAACCTTGTACAAAACTCCTACAGGCTCGATACGTTGGAAAAAATTGGGCCCGCCAGTGACGTACATCCTAAAGAAATCCATGATCATTATTAGTAAGGCAAAGCCCAGGTGGTAGGGGGCGGTACTTTTTTTGAAATTCATACCTCAAAGGTAGGTAAAATGGGGTGTTGGTGGGAAATTTCTGTAGCAACTAGGCATTTTATAGGACGAACTAGGGATTTCGTACAACAAAAATGAAGGATACTGAGTTTCTAATGATTGGTTTTTTTACTATGACCGTTGGTGTAATAGGTACGAAAGCCAGGAACGAAGCCCGTAGTTTTGAGCCGAACCATAAATCCAATTAAGTTATGAGAGTTTTAATAAGTACTGTGTTGTTTTTTTTGTTCCAAGTAGTTTGCTGTTTCGGACAAGAAAAAGAAATAGAAAACCATTTTAAAAACGTGAAAACGTCGCGTTTGTTTATGTTAGGGACTTTTCATTTTGCGAATCCAGGGCTCGACAGTTACAAGCCCAAGCACACCGTAGATATTTTTTCAGAAAAGAGGCAAAAGGAGCTCGATTCCTTGCTGATGGTTATTGAACACTACGCCCCTACGAAGATTGCCGTTGAGTGGCCAGCGCACAGGCAGTCAAAGCTCGATTCGTTGTATACAGCTTATCTAAAAGGAGAATTTGAGTTAAAATCGAACGAAGTTTTTCAAATTGGTTTTCGCTTAGCTAAGCGATTGAAACATACAAAAATATACGCGATTGATGCTCCTGCACGTGGATTTAAAACGGGCTTGACCGATGAAGAACACCGAAAAAAAAAGGAGGCCTATATTGCAGCGGCCGGAAAGGAAGCATTAGCGCGAGAGTTAGCACTTAATAAGGCGTATTATAGCTTGTACGACCACGGTGATCGTTTAAAAGCAAGTACGAGCTTACTGAAGTATTTTCGAATAATGAATCACCCTGCAGTTGTCCAGAATAGTCACGGGCATTATTTAATCGGTAATTTTAAGATGGGGAATCCTGAAAAAAAGGAGTACTACGGTGCGGATCAGGCTATTTGGTGGTACAGTAGAAACCTGCGTATTTTTCAAAACATACTTCGTCTTAACGAACCGGGAAAAGACAAAGTGTTTGTTTTGATAGGAGCAGGGCATCTTCCCATACTCAACTTTTTAGCACGTTCGTCCGTCGATTTCCGATGTACTAGCTTAGAAGCGCAAATACAGCGATAAAAAAAACCACGCTCAGCGTGGTTTTTTTAAATCTTATAAGTGAATCACTTCGTCGTAAGCATCAGCAACGGCTTCCATTACTGCCTCACTCATGGTTGGGTGAGGGTGAATTGCTTTTAATACTTCGTGACCTGTAGTTTCTAACTTACGGGCAACAACTGCTTCTGCAATCATATCTGTTACACCGGCACCGATCATATGGCATCCTAACCACTCACCGTACTTTGCGTCAAAAATAACTTTTACAAATCCATCAGGAGTTCCTGCTGCCTTTGCTTTACCAGAAGCAGAGAATGGGAACTTACCTACTTTGATATCGTAACCTTGCTCTTTAGCCTTTTCTTCTGTCAATCCAACAGAAGCAATCTCAGGAGTTGCATAAGTACATCCTGGAATATTACCGTAGTCGATGGTTTCCGTGTGTACTCCTGCAATTTTCTCTACACAGGTAATTCCTTCAGCAGAAGCTACGTGTGCTAAAGCTGGACCAGGAGTAACATCTCCAATAGCGTAATAACCTGGGATATTTGTTTGGTAGTAATCGTTAACGAGGATTTTATCACGATCCGTAATGATACCTACATCTTCTAATCCAATATTTTCGATATTGGTTTTGATCCCTACTGCTGATAACACGATGTCAGCTTCGAGTACTTCCACACCTTTTTTAGTCTTTACAGTAGCTTTCACTCCTTCACCTGAGGTATCAACAGATTCAACAGCAGAGTTTGTCATCACTTTGATTCCTGCCTTTTTGAAAGAACGCTCCATTTGTTTTGAAACATCTTTGTCTTCAACAGGTACGATGTTTGGCATGTATTCTACGATGGTAACATCCGTTCCCATAGAATTGTAGAAGTGAGCGAATTCCACTCCAATAGCTCCAGAACCTACTACAATCATCGATTTTGGTTGACTTGGTAAGGTCATAGCCTCGCGGTAACCAATTACTTTTTTACCGTCTTGTGGTAAGTTTGGCAATTCGCGTGAGCGAGCACCAGTAGCAATAATAATATGATCAGCACTGTATTCAGTAACCTTTCCGTCTTTATCAGCAACCGCTACTTTTTTACCTGTTTTAATGGTACCGTATCCGTCAATGATATCAATTTTATTCTTCTTCATCAAAAACTGAACACCTTTGCTCATTCCTTCAGCAACACCACGACTACGCTTGATAACCGCGTCAAAATCTTTGTCAATAGCCTCAGCTTTTAAACCGTACTCATCAACATGCTTTAAATAATCGTAAACTTGGGCAGATTTTAATAATGCTTTGGTTGGGATACATCCCCAGTTCAAGCAAATACCTCCTAAGCTTTCCTTTTCAACTACCGCCGTTTTAAAACCTAACTGAGAGGCTCTAATAGCAGTTACATATCCTCCAGGACCACTTCCAATTACTAGTACGTCGTATTTCATGTTTTAGTTGTTTATTCTTGTGTTAATATTACATGCGTTCGGGAACTTGGATACCAAGTAAACTGAATGCTGATTTGATAATTTCGGCTACCTTTTTAGATAACTGAACTCTAAATATTTTTTTGTTTAAATCCTCTTCTCCTAAGATCGAAACATTCTGATAAAACGAATTAAATTCCTTTACCAAGTCGTAGGTGTAATTCGCAACGACGGCAGGTGAATAGTTTTGTGCAGCTTGTTTAATGACCTCAGGGAAGTTTTCCATTTGCTTAACCAATTCCTTTTCTTTGCTGTGCATATCGATAGCGCTCACAGGACTACTGTGATCAAAATCGGCCTTGCGCAGTATTGATTGGATACGAGCATAGGTATACTGTACAAACGGTCCGGTGTTTCCTTGGAAATCAACAGATGCTTGTGGATCGAATAAGATTCGTTTTTTAGGGTCTACCTTTAAGATAAAGTATTTTAAAGCTCCTAAACCAATAATTTTGTACAGCTCGTTCTTTTCTTCTTGGCTATAGCCTTCTAATTTTCCTAATTCTTGAGAAATCTCACCAGCAGTACTTGCCATTTCATCCATAAGGTCGTCAGCATCTACAACAGTTCCTTCACGTGATTTCATTTTCCCAGAAGGAAGGTCAACCATCCCGTAGCTCAAGTGATACAATTGGTCAGCCCAAGTATAGCCTAATTTTTTAAGGATGAGGAAAAGTACTTTAAAGTGGTAATCTTGTTCGTTTCCTACGGTATATACCATTCCGTTCAGATCGGTAAAATCTTTGGAACGTTGAATGGCTGTACCGATGTCTTGAGTCATATAAACGGCGGTTCCGTCAGAACGCAAAACGAGTTTTTCATCAAGTCCATCTTCAGTGAGGTCACACCAAACAGATCCGTCGTCTTTTTTGAAAAATACACCATTTTTTAGGCCTTCTTCAATGACGTCCTTACCGAGCAAATACGTATTGCTCTCGTAATAGAGTTTGTCGAAATCTACCCCGATATTTTTATAGGTTACATCGAATCCTTCGTAAACCCAATTGTTCATCATTTCCCAAAGTGCCACAACTTCACTGTCACCAGCTTCCCACTTACGAAGCATTTCTTGAGCTTCTAAAAATAGGGGAGCCTGTTTTTTGGCGTCTTCTTCGGTACTACCTTGAGCACATAAGGCTTCAATTTCTTTTTTGTATTCTTTGTCGAATTTTACGTAGTAGTTTCCTACTAATTTATCTCCTTTTAGTCCGGTAGACTCAGGAGTTTCACCATTTCCAAATCGCTTCCATGCCAACATCGACTTACAGATGTGGATTCCACGGTCGTTGATGATTTGAGTTTTGTATACCTTATGACCAGCGGCTTTTAAAATTTCAGATACAGCATATCCCAAAAGCACATTTCGAACGTGTCCTAAGTGTAACGGTTTGTTGGTATTTGGTGATGAGTACTCGACCATACGAGCATCCAAGCTATCTGGGGCATCGTAACCGAAGGTATCGTTTGCTGCAATAGCATTAAATGAACGCAAATAAAACGCGTCTGAAACAACGAGGTTTAAAAATCCTTTTACTACGTTGTAACTGGTGATTTCGTCGAGTTGTTCAACTAAATATGCTCCCAGCTCTTCACCAATCTGAACGGGATTTCCTTTTTTGTACCGCAACATAGGAAAAACTACGATGGTTACATCTCCTTCAAAATCTTTACGGGTTGCTTGGAATTCAACGCTTGGAATTTCAACGTTGTACAAGGCTAAAAATCCTTCTTTTACTTTGGCTTCTAGTATGGTTTGAATATTCATTAGTTGAGTAAATTGAGCCGCAAAATTACATAAATTATTTGGATGATATTTAAACTGATTCTAACAATTTAGTTAGCTACTTTTGCAGTGTTGCCAAACGCGTTTTTTTAACGATTAAAAAAGCGAGTTGTAGAACTGTAGTAACCGTTTGGCTTTTAGTGAATTTGTAAAGAATGTACGGTGGATAAGGATTTAGAGAATTTAAAGAAATTGGCCAAAGAGGCATACCCAGAAAATAAGAAGTATTTTCAAAAACTAAAAAAGAGAACCCCAAAACGCTTGGATTTGGTAATGCAGGAGATTCATGAGGAAGAGTTTGAACGAACGGATTGTTTGAGCTGTGGCAATTGCTGTAAAACGACGAGTCCTATGTTCACGTACAAAGATATTGAACGCATTGCTAAATTTTTAAAAATGAAGGTCGCAGACTTTGTTGCCCAGTATTTACGTATTGATGAAGATGATTATCACGTGCTGCAGTCAGCTCCTTGTCCTTTTTTAGACGAGCGTGATAATTCGTGTTATATTTATGACGTACGCCCGAAGGCCTGTGCCGAGTACCCTCACACCAACCGAAAGAAGTTTATTCAGTTGACCAACATAACCTTAAAAAATACGGAAGTGTGCCCGGCTACCTACCGTATGATTGAAGAGCTAAAGAAACGATTACCAACAAAGTAATTGTAATATATATAATAATGATAGTGTTTTTATTGAGATAATTTTTTTCTATATTTAAGCAAAATTTTAACTCTTGGAAACACTCATCAATTATTTCGAAACGATTCCTTCTACGCATAGAAGTCTTATATTGGTAGGAGGGATTACTTTTTTCTGGCTCTTGGAAAGTGCAGTACCTCTCTTTAAGTTCAAGTACAATAAATGGAAACACGCTTGGCCCAATTTGTTTTTTACAGGTACTACGGTAATCATCAATTTCGTGCTCGCATTCTTACTTTTACAAACTTCCAGATGGGTCGTTGCCAATGATTTCGGACTTATTAATTGGTTACCAGCAATGCCTTTGTGGCTATATGTATTGTTAGGTTTGTTGTTGTTAGATTTTTTTGGGGCCTATTTGGCACATCTCGTAGAACATAGAATTAAACCGCTTTGGATGGTGCATTTGGTACACCATTCAGATCATAAAGTCGACACGACTACAGCCAACAGGCATCATCCTATAGAAAGCGTGATCCGATTTACATTTACTTTAGTCGGAGTTTTTTTGGTAGGTACTCCTATAGGAATCATTATGTTGTATCAGTCCATGTCACTCGTATTTACGCAGTTGACTCATGCCAATGTCAAAATGCCTAAAAAACTTGATAAATTGATGAGTTATGTATTGGTGTCGCCCGATATGCATAAGGTACATCATCACAATTTATTGCCTTATACCGACAGCAATTTCGGAAACATCTTTTCTATCTGGGATAGGATGTTTGGTACCTATATGGAGTTGGATAGAGAAAAAATTGTGTACGGAGTTGATACCTTTCCCGATGAAGTTAAAAATAGTGATTTAAAAGAACTATTGAAGCAACCCTTTCAAGGATACAGATCTCCAACAAATTTAGAGGAGCTCAGAAAAGCGAACAATTAACTGTTAAGTAGGGCAAGCAAGTGTCTGCCTCTAGCCATACAAGCCTTGTTTTCGTGAATTAAAGAACTAGCAATTAAATGCTTTAATTCAGGATGTACCCATGCTCTGTGTTTTCCTAATTCGTACAGACTGGTCATGGTATAGGCTTTTACAGCGGCCTTGTGTTGGCCCAGTAACCAATCAAATCCCGTAGTAATGATAAGGTCTATATGTGCATCTTTCAGGCTTGTCTTTGTGAGGTTCTGTTTTTTTGCATTGTAGGCTTTTGCTAGTTGCTCGCAGATTTTAGCGCAGGGTCTTATCGCACTGTCAAACTGTAATTGGTGGAGTTGCGTACAGAAGATATCTAAATGCGGGAGCAAGTAATCAAGGTCGTGATGAGTACAAATCCATTCTAACACCCAAGCCGCTTTTATGGAGCGTTTATGGTTGACTTCAAAAGTCATCGCAATCAATTCCTCTATGAGTTCTGGTGATTCCAGCACAATATTTGCAGCTTTATTTCGATTTATTCTTGCAGCATTCTGTATGTCATCAAGTACAGAAGTTAAAAAATTAGTACTCATTTGGTATGGTTTGTGTAACTTTGAATTTATAACGATAAAATAAATATGATAAATATAAGAAGGATACTATTAGTATCATCCTTGTTTACAGTGTTTTTTATCACGGAGGGGATGGGACAAAAGATCAATCAGTTTGATCAGAATGGAAAACGTACAGGAATATGGAAAAAGACCTATGAAAATGGCACTGTTCGATATACAGGACAGTTTAAAAATGGAAAGGAAGTAGGTGTTTTTAAATTTTATAGCAGAACTGCGCCAAAAATCCCTGCGGCTATTAAAGAGTATACTGTGGCAAACGACACGGCTAAGGTTTCTTTTTTCAACGGAACAGGGAAGCTGACTAGCAAAGGGTTTCTTTTGGGAAAAAAGCGCGTCGGAAAATGGACTTTTTACGCTGCTGATGGCAGAAAAGTTTCAGAAGAACAGTACCGTGATGGCCAGCTTGATGGACCTACCGTTATTTTTTATCCCAATGGGAAGGTAACTGAAAAAACCTTTTATAAAGCAGGACAGAAGCACGGGAATTCTAAAATTTATACCGATGCTGGAGTCCTTTTAGAAGATGTGAATTACCGCAATGGTAAACTCGACGGTAAAGGAACCTATTACAATTTAAAAGGGCAACTCAAGGAACGAGGAAATTACAAAGAAGGGAAACGTATTGGAAAATGGGAATTTTATATGGATGGAGAGCTATCCAAGAAGAAAAAAGAACGTTTGTCTGACTACGGAAAATAAACGATGATCGATGTATAAGCTACTTTTTAAGTAGCTTTTTTTTTGAAACAAGGACAATACTCTTTATACGATTTCTCACCTGATGTCACAGGTGGTAAAATGGTTATCAATTTCCTTTATAGGCACATTAGTACTTTCCATAGTAAGAACGAAAAGTTATTCGTAATTTTGCAGTTCAAATTAGTAAAATGAAAAGAGTAGTAGTAGGACTTTCTGGAGGAGTAGATAGCAGTGTTACCGCTTATTTACTCAAAGAACAGGGATATGAAGTAATCGGTTTGTTTATGAAAAACTGGCACGATGACTCTGTGACTATTTCGGATGAATGTCCTTGGTTAGAAGACAGCAACGATGCCATGATTGTGGCGGAAAAATTAGGAATCCCATTTCAGACAGTAGATTTGAGTGCGCAATACAAGGAGCGCATTGTGGACTATATGTTTAACGAATACGAAAAAGGGAGAACTCCAAATCCGGATGTGCTGTGTAATCGCGAAATTAAATTCGACGTGTTTATGGATATCGCGTTGAGTTTAGGAGCAGATTATGTAGCTACAGGACATTATTGTCGAAAATCAGAAGAAGTGATAGACGGTAAAAAGGTGTACAAATTATTGGCAGGAAAAGACGGCAATAAAGATCAGTCTTATTTCTTGTGTCAACTATCACAAGAACAATTGTCAAAAGCACTGTTTCCGGTGGGAGAGCTCTTAAAACCAGAAGTGAGAGCAATTGCCAAGGAAGCCGATTTAATAACAGCCGATAAAAAAGACTCGCAAGGTCTGTGCTTTATTGGAAAGGTTCGTTTGCCTGACTTTTTACAACAGAAATTACAACCTAAAAAAGGAAAAATTATACAGGTTCCAGCCGATCATTTAGGCTACCAAATTCCTGAACCCAACTTTGATTCCAAAGCTGAAGAGTTGGCATTTAAAGCACAAAAATACGTGTACAAACCAACTGATGGTAAGGTGGTAGGAGAGCATCAAGGTGCGCATTATTTTACCAAAGGACAACGCAAAGGCCTTGCCGTTGGTGGAACTAAGGAGCCTTTATTTGTCATTGAGACTGATGTTGAGGATAATGTGATTTATACCGGTGAAGGAAAAAATCATCAAGGACTGTATCGAAAAGTATTGCTCGTTAAAGATGAGGAAGTACATTGGGTTCGAGAGGATTTAAAGTTAGCCGTAGGAGAAACCATGGAAGTCATGGCCAGAATTCGCTACCGCCAAGCTTTAGAGAAGGCAACACTATACCAAACAAACGAAGGACTGTACGTGGCTTTTGATAACAATCAATCGGCTATTCAGGAAGGACAATTTGTAGCTTGGTACAAAAATGAAGAACTTTTAGGCTCAGGAGTCATAAGTTAACCTGTGTTAATAAATAATGCGTAAAAAGTAGTAATTTAGTGGTTATGAAAAAATTACTACTAGTTTACGCATTACTTCAATCTGTCATTGGAGTCGCTCAAGAAGAAGATGCTTGGGTATATTTTAAAGACAAACCTCAGTCGGCAACTTTTTTAGCCAACCCAACAACCATGTTAACCCAGCGATCGCTTGATCGAAGAACCAAGCAAAAAATTGCTTTGGACGAAAAAGACGTACCCGTCGATGCCAATTATTACAGCCAACTTAAAAATGTAAGCGGACTGACCTTAGTCGCCAAATCGAGATGGTTAAACGCGGTTCATGTTCGCGGTACCAAAGCCGTTATCGATGGTGTGAAAACCAGTTTAAATTTTGTGCAAAGCATTGAGTTTGCCAATAAGTCGCTGAATAAGCCTGGAGGAAAATCGAGAACGGTAAAGCATGTAAAGCGTCCGAACAAGTTTTCGGAGATACAAGTAGATTTTGATTACGGAATAGCCAATACCCAAGTGAGTATGATTAAAGCGAACTTTCTACACAAAGAAGGTTTTACAGGCGAAGGGGTACATATGGCTGTCATCGATGCCGGTTTCCCTAATGTAAATACACTTGCAGGATTTAAGAGGTTACGCGATGCCAATAAAATTTTAGGAGGCTATGACTTTGTGAATAGAAGTAACAATTTTTATACTGGACACAGTCATGGTACGCACGTATTGTCGGATATTGCCGGATATGTCGACAAGTCGTTTGTCGGGACAGCTCCTGACGCTTCTTTTTATTTGTTTATCACTGAAGATATCGCCAATGAAGGTCCTCATGAAGAGAGTTTATGGGTAGAGGCCGCAGAACGAGCAGACAGTTTAGGAGTCGATGTGATCAATACTTCATTAGGATACACGGAATTTGACAATACAGCCTACAATCACACCTATAGTGATATGGATGGGAAAACAGCCTTTATTTCACGAGGAGCGGAAATAGGAGTTTCTAGAGGAATGATTTTAGTAACCTCTGCAGGAAATGACGGAAATAAAAGATGGAAGTATGTTTCGGCGCCTGCCGATGCAAAATCAGTATTTACCATCGGAGCGGTAAGTGCTTCTAAAAGTATTGCCTCGTTTAGTTCTTTTGGTCCTACGGCTGATAATCGCGTAAAACCTGATGTTTTAGCTCATGGTCTCAGTGTATATGTGCTGGACTATATTTCAGGAAATACCAGAACAATTAACGGAACGTCCTTTTCATCACCGATTATGGCAGGAGCGGTAGCCTGTATGTGGCAAGCTTTTCCGAACAGAACGAATATGGAAATTATGGATATCATCCGTAAATCTGCCGATCGCTATACCAATCCTACTGCTCAGTACGGGTATGGAATACCGGATTTAGAAAAGGCTTATAAAACGACCTTAGGGGTTACTTCAGTCCAAGACAGAGATGCATTGCTAGTATACCCGAATCCTGTAACTACGCAGTTATTTGTAAAAAGCAAGCAAGTTAATGTCGATTACAGCATACGAAATGTGCTTGGAGCACTTGTGCAAAAAGGAGTGTTGAAAAATGAGTCTATCGGTATAGAAGAACTCCAGACTGGAGTGTATATTTTGGAATTGACGAGTAAAAATAATACCCAAAGTATTCGATTCGTTAAAGAATAAAAATTGTATTTTTACCCTATAACTTGGAGCTTTTCTCAGTAATTTTTTTGTTGAGAAAAGCTCTAACTAGTATAGATAGCTACATATGAACAGAATTACATCTTTATTTAATACCGAGTATCCCATAGTTCAAGGAGGGATGATTTGGGTTTCGGGATGGAAATTGGCAGCAGCCGTTTCTAATGCCGGTGGACTGGGGTTGATTGGTGCAGGATCGATGTATCCGGACGTATTACGTACCCATATTCAAAAATGTAAAAAAGCAACAGATAAACCTTTTGGGGTGAATGTACCAATGTTGTATCCTGATATTGAAAAAATAATGGACATCATCGTGGAGGAAGGAGTGAAAATTGTTTTTACCTCTGCTGGTAATCCGAAAACATGGACACAATTCTTAAAAGAAAAAGGTATTACGGTTGTACATGTGGTGAGTTCGGTAAAGTTTGCTTTAAAGGCAGAAGCTGCAGGTGTCGATGCCGTGGTTTGTGAAGGTTTTGAAGCCGGAGGACACAACGGACGCGAAGAAACGACTACGTTTACATTGATACCTATGGTAAAAGCTCAGGTGAAAATTCCCGTTATTGCTGCTGGAGGTATAGGCTCTGGTAAAGGGATGATGGCTGCCATGGTGCTAGGAGCCGACGGTGTTCAAATAGGAAGTAGATTTGCGGCGACAATAGAGTCTTCAGCACATGAGAATTTTAAAAATACCATTGTTGAAGTAAAGGATGGAGATACACAATTAACACTCAAAGAATTGGCTCCCGTACGTTTGGTCAAAAACAAATTTTTTCAGGATGTACAAACGCTGTACACCCAAAATCCGAGCGTAGATGATTTGAAAACGCTTCTAGGACGTGCGCGTGCTAAACGCGGAATGTTTGAAGGAGATTTGGATGAAGGAGAGTTAGAAATTGGACAAATAGCAGGAATCATCAATGAGATAAAGCCAGCCGGACAGGTGGTAAGGGAATTGATAGAGGAATTTAAAGCGGTTCAAATGCAAAACTTTTTGTTATAGAAAATAAAAAACACTAGTCATTGACTAGTGTTTTTCTTTTAGTGCAATTGTTGTTGAATAGCGATTGCTTTGTGGTAATTGTAGTGGTCACTACTCGACAGAATTTTGCGGAGCATTCGTTGGGTGTTTTCACGATCTTCAGTTGTTATATAAACGAGTAATTGATACCAATAACCTCTGGAACTTTCCAGGTGTTCCATGGCCGCCAAGCGCTTAAAACAAAGGAGCGCAGCGGGGTAGTTTTTAAGTTGTACTTCTGCGGCACCCTCGTACATTAAACTGTAAACAGAAGTATTTTGCCTACTGAGATCAATTACCTGTTGATACAAATGATTTTGGTAACGCTTTTCTATACTAATGAGTTGATTTTGAGTAGTTCCTTTTTCTATAAAAGAGGGTAGGTCGTGCCAATCACTGTGTTGATTGTAAATAGCTTCGTACTTGTTTGGAAGTACCGTAAGGGTAATGAGCAAGGCAATCGTTGCGGCAGCTACAGTGGTGAAACCCCATAGTTTAAGTTGTTTTCTTTTCTTCCTTTGATGATACCTTTGTGCTGTTTTTTTGATCGACTTAGAAGATTTTTGTAGCTCGGCTGAATGTAATAGCTTACGGATGTTTTTTTGAGCTTCTAGTTCGAGGATATGGGTATGACTTCCTAAATTAGGATTGTTAAAACTGCGGTGGAACTCATAGGTGTCCAGGAGCTCAAGCCACAAGTCTGGTTGACGCTTACAGTGTGCCTCAAAAGTACTCATTTCTGAGGGACTCATCTCTGAAAAGAGGTAACGGTGTATATTTTCTGTTGATGTTTCTTTCATGCCTTTAAGGGGGTTAGTGTCGATTTTTTTTGAGTATCTCCATAAGTTTCGTTTTGCATTTAAAAATTCGTTGCCGCACCGTATTGACGGTGCTGTAATTGAATTCCACTAGTAACTGTTCGTAGCTAGAACCACTAAAGTAACAGCCCAACAGGTTGCGACAATTGTCTGATAGTTGTTGGAATGCTTCTATGTACAATTCTTTTCGTTGGTGCTCTAACAAGGCATTACTGAGAGCTTCCTGTGTATGGACTAGTGTATCAGGAAGTTCATTTATTACCTCCTTTTTACTTGTTTTCTTTGATTTTTTCCAAATGTTTTTACAAACAGTGAAAAAGTATCCCTCGAAGGAAACAATACGAACGGGTTTATTTTTAAAGAGAACGATAAGGTATAACAAGGCGTCGTGAAAAACATCGTCAACTTCGTTTGTATTCCCGCCATTTTTAAGTATGTAACGGCGGATTTTTTTATGGTATCGTTCGTAAATCTCTAGTGTTACTTTTTCATTCCCCGTTTTGAGGGCATGTATGTATTTTTCACTTTCTGTCATAGGTAGTTGGCTAGTCTCCCTAAAGTAAAAAATAATTGGGTAATACCCAGTAGTTTTTTACTCTATAAAGTGAGCGAACTTCATTGAGGATCGCACTTTAAGAGTCAAATTACTAACCAAAATAAGAAATATGAAGTACAAGGAACTATTTGTCATTATAGGCTTTTTTTACATGTGTGTCGGCTGTAGCAAAGAGGAGGTATTGCGTTTGTCAAAAGATGAAATAAAGGTACATACCGCATCAAAACTCACAGAGGACACAAAGCGTTTGATTGTTCAATTCAAAGAGTTTGTCCCCGATTGGAAAAAGAAGGCGCTGCGTTTGAAATATCAAGTTACAGCATTTGATGTTTGTGCCAATTGTCCTGATGGTGTGTTAGAGCTTTGGTTATTTGGAGAAGGAGTGGATATCGAGGATAAAAAGGCCTCAATTAAGGCGGGTAGTGGCGGCCCAGAAGGAGAAATTGTAGCGGTGAATACAGATTTTAAATTCGAGACAAAAACGGTGAGTCCGGTAAGTTTACCCCTAGTGCAACAAGCTGATTTTAGAACAAAAGTTGTCGAACAAAACAAAGGAGTCTCTATTGCAGTGCTAGATACGGGAATCTATGCAGATCATCCTGCATTTACAGAAGCCTTTTTGTACAATACAAGTCATTTAGGACTGCAAGATATTGCCGGTTGGGATTTTGTCAACAACGATGAGAATTGTTTTGATGACCACGAATACCGCCACGGTACAATGGTGACTTATCTTTTATATACCCATTTAAAAGAACGCATTCCGTTTCAAATACTGCCGGTTAAGATTTGCGATGCCAAAGGAACGGCGAGCTATTTTAATTTGCTTTGTGGTTTGTATTACGCACTTCCTAAGGTACAGTTGGTAAATATTAGTATGGGCTGGTATGATTCGAGTAAAAAGTTGGATATGAGTATTTTTGAGAATTTACTTTCGGCTTACAAAGAAGAAGTAACAGTCATATGTTCTGCTGGGAATCAGTCGAAAAATGCAGATCAAGTGGGGCATTATCCTTCAGGATTTCAGTCGAGCAATGTAATCAGTGTCGCTGCTGCCAATACGGAAAGCGCTGATAGCGCTAGTTTTACCAATTTTGGTTCATCGAGTGTTGATTTCTTTGCTAAAGGTGAAAGGATCGGATATTATAATTCAGAAGGAGCAGTACTTGAAATATCAGGAACCTCCTTTGCAGCACCCTTGGTAACGGCTGTTGCCGCCAGAGAATTGCACGCTAGGAAACTAAAAATAACACCCCATGAGCTTATAAAGCGATTGTGTAATATTGGAGATTCTGTAGTGTTCAGTGTGCCAGTAAAATACAATAAATTGTTACATTAGTAGTAAACTACTAAGTTACACATCTATGAAATGGAGTTTTTTGATGATGGTTATCTGTATAAATTCAGTGTTTGCTCAACAATCTCAAACAAGGCAACAGATAGACTCGTTGTACAAATTGGCATTGCCGTTGGATGAAAAACTTCGTGTATTTGAGGATTTTTTAAATAAATCGAAGTGCAGTTTGAAGGACAAGGCCATCGGTTTTCGAAAGATGGGGCTCTTATGGTATCAGGCAGGCCGTATTTCCGACGCGGTTACAGTTACACAAAAAGCGTTGAAAATGCTTCAAGAGTCGGAAGTAGAAGCTGCTTATTTAGTTTCGAATTGTCGTTATAACCTACTTTTTTATTACGGAAAACTCGGCGAGTTCGACAAACGACAAGAGGTATTGAGAGCACTTATCAATGCGGAAGTGAAGACGAAGTTTAGTTATAAGGCCATGATAGAGTTCGCTTATATTTTAGGGGAACGAGGTGATTATTTTAAAGCTTTAGAAGTATTGGATACCGTTGTAAAGGGCTACGCTAGTCATGGAGATGTATTGACGCATCAAAAGGCACATGAAGCAGCTATTTGGGTCTATAGTTCCATGGATGAAGTAGAACGCTATGAGGCTGAAATTACCAGTCATGAACGCGCGTTAGCATCTGTCGGATTTTTACCCAGTGTAGCTAACAATTTAGCAAATATACGGGAGCGCATCCGTCCTTCTGAAGAGGTGGTGCAATTGTATCGAGCGGCATTGGAAGCCTATGAGGCCGAAGGTGATTCGCTAAATACAGCATGGGTGAGCACAAACTTGGGTAGAATTTATGCCAAACTGGGTAAAGAGAAATTAGCCACGAGGTATTACGAATCAGCGAAAGAGTATTCCGATTCTCCGGTAGTAGCAGCCTATATTTTAAATAATAAAGGGGATTGTGGGACAGATGAAGAAAAGTTGCGGTACAACAATCGAGCTATTCAATTGTTATTGGGAACTCCTTGGAACATTGACAGTTTGAAGGCCGCCGAGGTATTGGCCTGTGAGCGAGGTTTGGATATCGTAGATTTTTTACTGGAAAACTTAACACTACTCATTGATCAACACGCGCGTAATCAGGAAACTGTTGATAATCGTATCGCTTTTTATATTACATTAATTGACCGTGTTTTTAACGCGCTAAGAACAACTGATTTTAAACGGCAATCCAAATTGTTTTGGCTTCGTAAAGCGAGTAGTTTTTACACCTTGGCAGTGAGATTTTGCTATTTGACAAATAATGTAGAGGCGGCTTTTAAGTATATGGAAAATAACAAGGCACTTCTTTTACTTGAAGATTTAGTGGTAAAAAAAACGCCTAAAACCATTGCATTTCTCGAGGCTAAAGCACTGATGACCTCCAATCAAGTGGTGGTGAGTTATATTGGTAATCATCGAGAATTGTACGGACTCTGGTTTACCCAGGAACATGCGACACTTTTTAAGGTAGCCAATGCTGAACAGGTTTTGTTTGAGGTAAAAAAATTAAAGGATTTTCAAAAAGGGCCTTTGAGTTCTGAAAAAGAGTTTCGAGACTTTTACGAGTTGAACAGTCGTTTGTTTAAGGCGCTATTGCCAGTACGGGAGGCCGAGAAAAAATTAGAAAACAAAGAGTTACTCGTGCTACCAGACGTTTTAGAGCAACAGCTGAACTTCGAAACCCTGTATTTACCTTCAAAAAAGTACTTGATAAGCCAAACTGCGGTTAGTTATTCGCCGTCCATGTCCGTTTACAATGCCTTAGAGACATCAGTCAATGAATTACAGCTGTTGACCATGGCACCAACCGAGTTTGGTAAGTTTAATTTCGATGACCTGAGTCAAAGTGAAGAGGCCTTGCGCAGGTTGGATACCATGCTACCCGTAAAAGCACTTTTTAGAGACCGAGCAACGCTCAACAGGCTACGAGATGCCTTGCCAACTGTTAATGCGCTACATTTGAATACGCACGCAGGCACGGACTTGCTTAAGGGTAATTCATGGTTGGCATTCTACGATCAGGTTCTGGAATTACAACAAATTGCCGAATTAGATTTGCCCATAAACTTGTTGGTGCTAGATGCTTGTCAGGGAGCCAGTGGACGCATGGATATAGGCGAAGGAGCGCAGAGTTTAGCCAAAGCATTTATGCATGCAGGTACGAGTTGTGTCATCGCTTCTCAATGGAATGTGAATGAACGCGCCTCCCAGTTCATCTTTCAAAACTTCTATCGAGAACTCGCAAAAGGTAAGACGGTAAGCAAAGCGTTGAGAACGGCTAAATTGCGCTATTTAGAAAAACATCAATTGGCGGAGAAGTCTCCGTACTATTGGGCGTCTTTTATAGCAATAGGAAGAAATCAATACTTTAACTCTACGAAAAATTCTTTGCGTTCATGGTGGTGGCTCGCCGTTATTTTTGCACTCTTTGGGATAGGAGTGGGGTATAAAAAAAGCTCAAGCTAACATACAGTGTTACTTGAGCCGATATATTATCTACTTAGAAGTGATTTTTAATAGTTTACGTAATCTACAATTTCCAATCCGTAACCAATCATTCCTACGCGTTTTGTTTGTTCGCTGTTCGACACTAATCGAAGCTTACTAATGTGTAAGTCGTGTAAGATTTGTGCTCCAATTCCGAAATCTTTAGAATCCATAACCACACTAGGGGCTTTCATGACACCATTGGTCTGATTTTCCTTTAATATTCTCAGTCTGTTTAACAAATTCAGTGCTTGTGGTTGCTGATTGATGAATACAATTGCTCCCTTTCCTTCTTCGTTAATTACCTTAAACATTTGATCGAGCTTTTTGTCGGCGTTGTTGGTTAAGGTTCCTAAAATATCGTTGTTTACTAACGTTGAGTTAATACGGGTTAAAATAGGCTCTTCTTTGGTCCAGGTTCCCTTGGTTAAGGCAATGTGAATTTGATTGTTTGTCGTTTGCTTGTAGGCGCGTAAACGGAAATCACCAAATCGAGTTTCTATGGAGAAATCTTCTTTTTTCTCAATGAGTGAATCGTGTTCCATTCTGTAAGCAACCAAGTCTTCGATAGATACTATTTTTAAATCGAATTTTTTAGCCACTTCTACGAGTTGAGGTAAACGAGCCATGGTTCCGTCTTCGTTCATGATTTCAACGATAACTCCAGCGGGTTGTAATCCTGCTAAACGCGCAAAATCTATGGCAGCTTCAGTATGACCAGTCCTTCTTAAAACCCCACCGTTTTTCGCTTTTAGTGGAAAAATATGACCAGGACGAGCCAGTTCGAATGGTTTGGTGTTTGGATCGATTAAGGCTTCGATAGTTTTAGCTCTATCAGAAGCAGAAATTCCGGTAGTTACACCATTTCCTCGCAAATCTACAGAAACCGTAAATGCCGTTTCCATGGGGTCAGTATTGTTACTAACCATCATCCCTAATTCTAGTTCTTTACAGCGGTTTTCTGTAAGTGGAGTACAAATTAGTCCCCTTCCATGCGTTGCCATAAAGTTGACCAGCTCCGGTGTGATTTTTTCAGCTGCGGCTACAAAGTCTCCTTCATTTTCTCGATCTTCATCATCAACTACGATGATTACTTTCCCATTTTTAATATCTTCAATAGCCTCTTCAATAGCGTTGAGTTGGATTTTTGGTTGTGTGTGTGTTGTCATTTTTTATGTGTTTTCTCTATTTTTAGAGAATAGTGTTTTTATTAGTTGAACTAGTGGAGAAAAGAACGTTTTAATGTCAAACAACCCTTTGTCTCGTGTGGCTCTCCAAGTTAATGTAATTGCTAAAGGCAACATGAGCATTACAGCAATCCAAGAACCGAGTAGTGCCGTAACCGAGCTCTCTTCTGCCATGTTTTTACCAAAAGTATTACTAAAAAAGTACAATACGTAAATGGCTATCGCTAAAATCATAGGTAGTCCCATTCCTCCTGTGCGAATTATGGATCCTAGCGGAGCACCGATAAAAAACAGCAACAAACAAGACATTGAAAAGGCAATGCGATTGTAATACTCAATATCGTGTAAATTTAACCATTTACGACGGTTTTTTAAATTGTCTTTATACGATTTATTATTGTTGAGTGTTCGTTCAATTTTCGAAACTGCGGTACTCATAATTTCGTTCTGCTCTTTGAGTTCAAAATTAGTCAAAATATCAGTCGATAATTCTTTGTTGACCAAAGAGTCGGGGTATTGGTGTAAATCTTCAATATCCAATACTAAAAACAAGTTCTTCGCTCGGCTAACGATGTATTCGTCATAGGTTTTTTTAAGCGTAGGAATAGTGTCGCTAAGCTGTTTTAAGCTGAGCATATTGAAGTTTTTGGTGTACTGGAGTCGTTCCACATCGGTATCGAATGACGACATGTCTATGTTGATAGTGTATTCTTTAAAATCGGCATGTGATGCAGGCATTCGCAAGCGTTCGCTGTACGAGGCTCCATTTTTTTTATGATGTTCAAAATAATAACCATCATAGAGTTCTAAAGTCATATAACGACTGCCTTCTTCAGAAAGAATTTTTCCGCGCTCCGCGGTGATGATTTTATTATTACCTCTGCGTGAAGACAAGTCATAAATCAATACTTTTTTTAATAAGTTTTGTTCTTCTCCGTATTTCTCATCAAACTTAATCTGATAATTTGGGATTTCAGTATTGAAACTTCCAGGAACCAAAGCGAGTGCCGGTTGTTTCTTTTTGATGTTGTGCTTGAGGTTGAGTTGTTTAAGAACTGCGTAAGGATACACGTGGTCGTAAAAGAAAAAACTGAGTATACTCAGCATACATACTAATACTACTGTTGAACGCATGAGTCGTGGTAGCGATACCCCGGCTGATTTTGCCGCTGCGAATTCGTACTTTTCCGAGAGGCTACCCAGTGTCATAATCGATGATAACAGCACACCGATGGGCAGTGCTTGTGGTGTGGCCATGAGGGCAGAATACCACAAAAATTTAAGAATAATTACAACACCGATTCCCTTTCCGGCAAAGTTGTCAAAGGCTAACCAAAGCATTTGCATAATCAATACAAATAGTATGATTAAAAAAGTAGTTAGGAAGGGAATTAAAAAGCTCTTTAGTATATATCTGTCTAGTTTCTTCACAGATGCAAAGGTAGTGGGTTAGTTTGAAAAAAGCATAAAAGTTTTGTTAATCATAAAAGGAGATTAACAAAACTTTGTATGTCTAGTCTATCAAGTATCCTTGATTTACGTATTTTTCTTTATTGAAGGTGAAAAACTTTGCTGAAATAGGCTGGTTACTTTTAAATTTGGTAATGGTAAAAGTCGTCTTTGCACCGTTACTCCCAATTTGTATAAGCTTGTAAATATGCTTGGTTTTTGCATCGATTCCCAATTGTACTTTTACAATGTCAGAATTACTGTCGATAGGAGTTAAATCGATGTACTGTACTTTTCTTCCACGGTTGTTTACGAGTTTTCCCATGGTATAGTTGTAGCCCTCGTTATAAAAAGTCAACAATTTCGATGGATAGATAAATCCGTCCTCTTCATCTAAATCTCCTTCTGTAAGGTTGATTTCTTTTTCTTCGTGATTGATTACCGCCAATCGTTTACCATCGAATAAAAAATTGTTACCTAGGTATTCCAAGTTGTACCTTTCTCCCGATAGGGTAATATGTCCTCTAATTGGGGGGTCATTGGTGATACCAGCCTCTTTGTTTTCTAGCGTTGAGGTAAAGCCTATCACCATGTTTTTATACGCACCCATTTTTGATGATACTTCATCTAACAATTGCTTGGCTTGTGCAGAAGAATTCTGCGCAAAGCAATTTGCTGTAATCATTAATCCTATAAAAAATAATCCGATTTTTTTCATTTGTTTGTATGTCAATTAAGGGTGAAATTTATATTTATTTTCGTTCGTTTTCTAATAATTGTTCCAGCGCTACTAAATCAGGGACTAATACTTGTCGGGCCTTACTGCCTTCGAAAGGACCTACAATTCCTGCGGCTTCGAGTTGGTCAATTAAGCGTCCTGCTCTGTTGTATCCCAATTTAAGTTTTCGCTGGAGTAAAGAGGCCGATCCTTGTTGTGCTGTGACAATAACTTCAGCGGCTTCTTTGAATAATTTATCGCGATCTTCGATTGCTACATCAATATCTGTGCCAGCTTCTTCACCAACGTATTCCGGTAGGATATGTGCTTCGGGATATGCGCGCTGTGATCCGATGTAATCCGTGATTTTTTCTACTTCGGGAGTATCGACAAAAGCACACTGTATACGAGTGATATCATTTCCTCCTGAATAGAGTAAATCACCTCGACCAATTAATTGGTCTGCTCCTGGAGCATCGAGGATGGTTCTACTATCAATTTTTGAGGTAACCCTAAAGGCTATACGCGAAGGGAAATTGGCCTTGATGATACCAGTAATAACGTTTACCGAAGGTCTTTGTGTTGCGACGATCAAATGGATACCAATAGCACGTGCCAATTGCGCCAAACGGGCAATAGGAGTTTCAACTTCTTTACCGGCGGTCATAATTAAGTCGGCAAATTCATCAATGACTAAAACGATATACGGTAAAAATTGATGTCCATTTTCAGGATTAAGTTTACGAGCTTTGAATTTGGCATTGTATTCCTTAATGTTACGAACCATTGCGTTTTTTAAGAGCTCATAGCGATTGTCCATTTCAATACACAAGGAATTTAACGTGTTGACAACTTTGGTGGTGTCTGTGATGATAGCCTCTTCAGCATCGGGAAGTTTCGCTAAATAATGACGTTCAATTTTATTAAACAGGGTCAATTCAACTTTCTTAGGGTCTACCAATACAAATTTGACTTCTGCCGGATGTTTTTTATAGAGTAAAGAGGTCAAAATAGCATTTAAACCAACAGATTTTCCTTGTCCTGTGGCACCAGCCATCAGAAGGTGAGGCATCTTTGCTAAATCGACCACAAAGGTTTCATTAGAAATAGTTTTACCCAAGGCAATGGGTAATTGCATCGGTGATTCTTGGAATTTTTTCGAAGAAATTACCGAGTGCATCGATACGATGGTCGCTTTTTTGTTCGGCACTTCAATACCGATGGTTCCTTTTCCTGGAATAGGAGCGATAATACGGATTCCTAAGGCTGCTAATGAGAGCGCAATGTCATCCTCTAAGTTTTTAATTTTCGAAATTCTCACACCGGCCTCAGGTATAATCTCATAGAGGGTAATGGTAGGACCGACGGTTGCTTTGATTTGAGAAATTCCGATTTTGTAATGTTTGAGGGTTTCAACAATTTGATTTTTGTTGGCCTCGAGTTCTGTTGGATCAACAGAAATACTTTCGTTGTACTCTTTAAGTAGGTTAAATGTTGGGAATTTAAAGTTGCCCAATTCGAGTTTTGGGTCAAACTCCCCGAAGTCTTTCAGCAATTGGTCTGAAAGATTTTCGCCAACACTCTTTTCTTCATTAATTTTTTCGATGGCTACTTCTACTTCTTGAATTGTTTCTTTTGAAGGTCCTTCCTGTTCAGGAGTTACCACGTTGTCAAGAGGTATATCTTTAGTAATTTGTTGCTGTTCTTGAGGAGTTACCTCGGAGTGGTGGGTAATGGTAGGCTGTAAGTTTTCTACTGTGCTTGAATAAGATGGCGACTCAGTTACCGTCGTAGGCTCCATTTCAGGGGTACTCGTTGTCGAAGAGGTAGTCATGTCTACTGGTTGTTCATCCGGTACTACCGAGTCTTCTTCCGCCGTTTGGGCAGCAGCACGTTCAGCTTCCGCAACAGCAGCGCGTTCTTGGGCAGCGAGTTTTTCTTGTTTTTTAGTCTCTAAATTTTCGACTATACTATCGGGATCGATACTAAATCGGATGATCAAAAAGGATATCAAAAAGAAGAGAAGGAGTATTATCAATCCTGTTTTTCCTATAAACGTCTGTAGGTATTCGTTAATTTCAAAACCAACAGTACCAGAAAGTACTGCGTACTTACTGTTTACAAATCCCAAACTTGTAGACAGCCATAGCATGCTTAACAATCCCCAGTTCCACGAACTGATCACCTTTTTTAAATTGGTTTGTAAAACGATTCGAGCACCGGTTAAAAACAGCACTAAATTCAGTGAAAATGCACCAATTCCGAATCCGCGATACACAAAAACATGACTGAGTTCTGCACCCAATTTACCAAGTAAATTTGACGCTTGTTCGCTGCGGTCACTATAGTGATTGAGTATACTTTGATCTGCTTGCCATGTAAAAAAGAAAGAGATAAAGGCAACGGTTAAAAAGACTGAAAATAAAATTAAAAAAGCACCAAAAATCGTTTGATTCTGTCGATTTTTAAAAAAATCTTTAAGCTTGGGGAGTAGGGGTGATGGTTTTTTAGTTTTCTTAACGGTAGTTTTCTTTTTTGCCATAAAAATAAATTAACAATACTCTAAACGCTAAAATAAAAGGATAATTTTAGGAACGTAGATAATACTTGCAATAATTATTGAAACGAGAGCAGCAAATGCCGGAGCACCTGCTGCAATATCTTTGATGAACCCTATTTTTTCATGATAGTCTGGGTGTATAAAATCTGCTACCTTTTCAATAGCCGTATTCATTGCTTCTGCAACCAACACGAGACCAATTATTAGCAATTGCAACATCCATTCAATCGATGAAATTTCAAAATAGAAACCCATGGCCGTCACAATGAGTGCAATACTGGTCTGAACTTTTATACTATCTTCTGTGGTGATTAGTAGCCACATTCCTTTGAGGGCGAACTTAACACTTCGTAGTCTACCCTTTATAAAACCATCATTTGGGTTCTTCATACAGTAAATTATAAGGCTTGTAAAGCTGCTTCGTAATTTGGTTCGTCAGCGATTTCTGGCACCTGTTCTGTATAGGTAACCGTTCCGTTTTCATCAATGACAACGATACAACGAGAGTGCAATCCTTTTAAAGGCCCGTCGTTAATTTCTAATCCGTAATCTTTTCCGAATTGACCTTCGTTGAAATCAGATAACATAAGCACATTTTCGATTCCTTCTGCACCGCAAAATCTACTTTGAGCAAAAGGTAAATCTCTTGAAATACACAATACTTTGGTGTTGTCCAAAGCTGCAGCTTTTTTGTTGAATTCGCGCACTGAAGCAGCACAAGTACCGGTATCCACACTTGGGAAGATGTTTAAAATCAATCGAGATCCAGAAAAATCTGTGAGTGATTTTACACTTAAATCTCCAGCAGTAAGTGCGAAATCAGGAGCTTTTTGATTTGTATTCGGAAGTGTCCCTAGCGTTTCAAAAGGATTTCCTTGTAAAGTTATTTTTGCCATTTTTTATAGATTTTAGTCGAATTCAAAGGTAGTTAAAATTTTAAGAAAATGAAGGGGGAAAAGGAGGAAGGGGTGAAAATGCTAGGGAAAAAAGAGGAGTCTCTTCGGAGTGAAATAGGCATAAGTCCTAAGGATGAATTTCCTAGCTTGTATTCCAAGACATCTCCCAAAATGAAGTGGACTCGGTAAAAAAGGAGTATCTTCGCAGTTCCTAAGAGAAGTACCATGACTGCATTAAATTTACATCAATACACCAAGGAGTTTGCCTATAATTGGAAGTTGGCAGCACCTGTTATGCTCGGGATGTTGGGACATACCTTTGTGAGCTTTATCGATAATATTATGGTAGGACAGCTGGGGACTGCTGAGCTTGCCGCAGTTTCCTTGGGGAATAGTTTTATTTTTATTGCCATGTCTTTAGGGATTGGTTTTTCGACAGCAATTACTCCGTTAATAGCTGAAGCCGATGCTGCTAACGAGTTTGATAAAGCCAAAGCCACTTTTAAACACGGACTAGTGTTGTGTTTGACCTTAGGATTGGTGATGTTTTTAACCGTGTATTTTTCGAAATCTGCACTGTACAGCATGGGACAACCCGAAGAAGTGGTTCGCTTGGCTTTACCGTATTTAGATTTAGTGGCATTTTCACTGATTCCGATGATTGTATTTCAGGCGTTTAAACAGTTTAGTGACGGGATGTCGATGACTAAGTACCCGATGTATGCGACGTTGTTGGCGAATGTAACCAATGTATTGCTCAATTATTTACTCATATTTGGGAAGTTTGGATTTCCGGAAATGGGAATTGTTGGAGCAGCCTATGGTACCTTAGTATCACGTGTAGTAATGGTGGCATTTATTTGGTGGATCTTGGCGAAAAAGGAACGCTCTCAAAGAATTGTCACGAACATCAATATTTGGAAACTAGAAGCGAATCACGTTAGCAAAATAATTAGTTTGGGAGCACCAAGTGCCATGCAAATGCTCTTTGAAGTAGGGATCTTTACTGCGGCCATTTGGTTGAGTGGATTACTGGGTAAAAACCCCCAAGCTGCCAATCAAATAGCCCTGAATTTGTCATCTATGACCTTTATGGTTGCAACCGGATTAAGTGTAACCGCCATGATTAGAATTGGAAATCAAAGAGGGCTTCAAGCATTTGTCGAGTTGAGAAGAATAGCGTACTCTATTTTCTTGATGGGCTTGTTGCTGGCGTTGGGCTTTGCCATATTGTTTTTCGCACTCAATGAAATACTTCCGAATTTATATGTCGATTTTAAGGATCAGGTGAATTATGCCGACAACTTAGAGGTGGTTGAAATAGCCTCAAAATTGTTAATTGCAGCGGCGATTTTCCAAATTAGTGACAGTATTCAGGTAATGGTACTGGGAGCCTTACGCGGCTTACAAGATGTATTAATACCTACGTTGATAACCTTTATTTCTTATTGGTTTATCGGATTCCCTATAAGTTACTATTTTGGGAATGCAGATCGCTTGGGAAGTTTTGGAATTTGGTTAGGACTCCTAGGAGGACTTTCAACAGCAGCCGTATTACTTTACATTCGCTTTAATATACTAACAAAAAAATTGATCAAAATAAAACATCATGAACTTACCTAAATTTTTACTAGCTGATAATAGCAGTCATCCAGAAGATATTTTTGTACTACACACGGAGTACCCTCGATTTCTCATTAACTTAAAAGACGATGAAATTGAGTGGTTTGAAGATGTGTCGGGAGAAAATGAGCAGGAGCTAGCCAACGAGATGGAAAAGCTTATAGAAGCTGCAGGCAGCTTCTACGACGCTGAGATGGAGGGATACGAATAGCAAAAGGGTACAATACAGTACTCTTTTTTTTATGCCTCGTTTTCTTTTGTTTTCAATAGCGCGATAGCTTGCTCTTTCCATTGATCACGAACAATTCTACCTGGAAAAAACTGAATGAGGTCGGTAATGGTTTCAATTTCATTGGTATTCAGTTTGCTGAGCTGTTCATAGGTGTATATACCAATACTGTTCAGCTTTTTTTCTATAAAACTTCCGATGCCATTAATTTGCGTTAAATCGTCTTTCTGTTCTTCGCTGGCGTTTCCAAGGGTTTCGAAATTGAGTTCTTTGGGTTGTTTGATTTCAATACCTCCGCGTTCTACTGTCTTTTTAGCTCTAATGGTCGATTGCATTTCAGTACGGAGTTCTTGTATGGTTTCCGTTCGTTCGTGCAGTTGATGCTTGTACTTGCTCTTGTAGTAGTTCCAAGCAAAAAAGTAACCGATTAAAAACGAGCCTAGCATCCAAATAAAGAGATTGAGGAAACCAGAAATGCTGCTGCTTATTAAGAGTGTCATAATACTTAAGGGGGTTTATTAGTTGATTACTATTTCAATACGTTTGTTTTTCTTTTTAGTTCTTTTATTATTAGCAACTAGAGGTTCGGAAGCACCTTTAGTAAGAGTTTTTATTTGAGAGGGTTGCACTCCTCGGCTTTTAAAAACATCAGCCATTGCATTGGCGAGTTTCAGTCCTTTTTCCATATCTGCTTCTGCTATGCCAGAAGAAAAAGTGTGTCCTGTAATGATCAGTTGTTTTTCCGGGTGTTGTTTTAGGTACGCTGCAACTTCACATACATAGGCGTTCAAAGCATTGTCGGCAATGATTTTATCTTTTGATACTGTGGGTTGCCATACTTGTTTTTGCAAGTTGTTACCTAGCTCAGTTCGCGTTTTAGAGGAATATCCTCTGTGAAGTACTTGAACTCCTTCTGCGTAATATCCTTCTGGGTCATATTCGAAAACAGCTCCTTTAGTTTGCGTTTTGATGCGAAGTGGATTTACGCCGTTTCTTATGAGTTTTTCTTTGAGGTACTGAGCGCGTGCCATTCCTAATCCTTCTGTTTCCTTATAGCGACCATCGGTTAAATACAGTGTTTCGATAAGAATTTCACGATCTTGATGTGTATTTAAGAATTGATAAATGCTATCCTTAAAATACGAAAATTCTTTGGGGAATAAAACTCTACCGTGTTCGTTGTGCGTTATAAACTTGTGTTTAAAGCGAAAAGGTTTCGGAGAGGAGCTCGTCTCTTTGTTCGAAATTTTGACTTCCGCTTTTTTTTCCGATTGCCCAGCTGTCATTTTGGTACTGTCGGTGTCGGTTTTGATCTTGGTATTGTCAACAGTTGTCGTTGAAACGGTACTTGTTGGTTTCATTTTAAGAGTAGGGGACTCGTTCATTACTTCTTTGTCAGAAGTCGAATTCATAAAGTAGGCAAGTGCTGCCCAACATAGAAAAACGAGAAAAGCTTGTAGAAAGTTTCTCATACTTAAGGGGGTAGTAGATTGGTTAAAGCTCTAAAAATAGGAATTTCTTTTTGGAAAACAAATTCAGAGTGAACAGAATTTGAAAAAGAACGTATAGGATAACGCTGGGAGCGTACTGACAATGCCTATTGCCAGAAGTAAGCTGCGAGCTTTGTGTTGTGAGTAGAGAGGGTAAAAAAAAGTCCATCGCTATGGATGGACTTTTAGAGAAATGTTATTTGATTAATTCGTAACTACGCTTGATAAAGTTCGTCAGCTCTTCACCGTGAAGTAGGTTTTGCGATAACTTGGCTAAATCAAATGCCTGAGATACTAATTGTTCTTGTTTTTCAGCATCTGCTGCTAAAATATCAGTGATTAATTGGTGGTTGGTGTTTACCACGAGATTGTACATTTCTGGTAAATTACCCATTCCCATCATACCGCCACCGGTAGCACTCATTTCTTTCATTCTTCTCATGAATTCCGGAACAGTGATTAAAAATGGCGAAGCTGATGAGTCCATTGCTTCCAATTGTACTGTATAGCTCTCTTTTTTGATAGCTCCTTCGATGATTGGCTTTAAGGTTTCTTTTTCCTCATCGCTCAATTTAGAAATTACAGTATCGTCTTTCTTAATTAAATTGTCAACATGGTCTGCGTCAACACGTGTGAACTGCACCTTAGTATCTCCTCCAGAAGTCTCTAGTTTTTGCATTAAATGCGAAACTATTGGAGAATCTAAAAGTAATACTTCATATCCTTTTGCTTTCGCTGCTTCGATATAAGGGTGCTGTGCGTCCTTATTGGCAGCGTATAAAATAATGTGGTTACCGTCTTTATCTGTTTGCGCGTCTTTCGTCTTTTCAACTAATTCATCGAAAGTGAAGTAGCTGTTATCTACGGTAGGGTACAGGGCAAATTTCTTTGCTTTATCGAAGAACTTCTCCTCTGAAAGCATACCGTACTCAATAATTACCTTGATGTCATTCCACTTTTGTTCAAAGTCTTCACGGTTATTTTTGAATAAGGAACTGAGTTTGTCGGCTACCTTTTTAGTAATGTATCCAGAAATCTTTTTTACTGCACCATCAGCTTGCAAATACGATCTCGATACATTTAAAGGAATGTCTGGAGAATCGATTACCCCTTTTAGCATTTGTAAGAAATCAGGAACTATTCCTTCAACATTATCCGTAACAAAAACTTGGTTTTGATACAATTGGATTTTGTCTTTTTGCATGTCTAAGTTCTGACTTAACTTCGGGAAGAATAAGATTCCTGTTAAGTTAAATGGATAGTCGACATTCAAATGGATGTGGAATAGGGATTCCTCAAATTGCGTTGGGTACAATTCACGGTAGAAGTTACTGTAATCTTCCGCTTCCAATTCGCTAGGTTTTTTGGTCCAAGCCGGATCGGTGTTGTTGATGATGTCATCAACTTCTATTTGTCTGTGTGGTTCCTTGGTTTCTTTTCCTTCCTCGTCAGTGATGGTTTGTGGTGTGAAATCAGGGTCGTTTACTTGCTTAGTACCAAATTTGATAGGCACCTGATTAAAACGGTTGTACTTGGTAAGCAATCCTCGAATTTTACCTTCTTCTAAAAATTCTAATGAATCTTCTGCGATGTGTAAAATAATTTCTGTTCCTCTGTCGGTTTTGTCATGAGCCTCTAAGGTATACTGTGGTGATCCGTCGCAGGTCCAATGCGCAGCTGCTTCTTCTTTAAATGACTTGGTGATGATTTCAACCTTGTCGGCAACCATAAATGCAGAGTAGAACCCAAGTCCGAAGTGTCCGATAACACCAGTTTCGTTCTTGTCGTCTTTGTACTTTTCTAAAAACTCTTCTGCTCCAGAAAAGGCGATTTGGTTGATGTATTTTTCTACTTCTTCAGCAGTCATACCCAAACCTTGGTCTTTGATGCTAAGAGTTTTGTCGTCTTTGTTAATGGCGATTTCAATTTTTGGATTTCCAAGTGCTACTTGTGCCTCTCCAATTGAAATAAGATGCTTTAATTTCGTGGTAGCATCTGTGGCATTTGAAATAAGCTCACGTAAAAAGATTTCGTGATCAGAATACAAGAATTTTTTAATCAGAGGGAAAATGTTTTCTACCGATACATTAATGTTTCCTTTACTCATAATATTATTGTGTTTTTTTGTCTTATATTGTATTTGCCCTTGTAGGTCAAAAAAAATACCAAATTTGATATTGTGACAAGATGGCATACTTTCAAGCGACGCTACATTAGTTTTGTATAAAAAGTTAAAAATTAGTAGTTTTGGAGGCTCAAAATTTGCAGACAAGTAAAAAAATAACATAAAAAATTATGTATAGTTCAAAAATTACAGGATTAGGGTATTATGTGCCTGACAACGTGGTTACTAATGATGATCTAACCCAGTTTATGGATACTAGTGATGAATGGATTCAGGAGAGAACAGGGATTAAAGAACGTCGTTGGATTGATCCTAAATCAGGAGAAGATACTTCTACTATGGGAGCAAAAGCTGCTGAGATTGCTATTGAAAGAGCTGGATTGACGAAAGATGATATCGATTTCATTATTTTTGCTACTTTGAGTCCAGACATGTATTTCCCAGGTGGAGGAGTGCGTGTACAGGATTTATTAGACATGCCTACGATTGGTGCCTTAGACGTACGTAATCAGTGTTCTGGTTTTATCTACTCTATGTCAGTAGCAGACCAGTTTATCAAAACGGGTATGTATAAAAACATCTTGGTTATCGGTTCTGAAAATCATTCAGGAGGATTGGAAAAATCGACGAGAGGAAGAGGGGTAACCGTAATCTTTGGTGATGGAGCTGGAGCTGCCGTATTGTCGCGTTGCGAAGAAGAAGGGAAAGGAATTCTTTCATCACACTTGCATTCTGAAGGAAAACACGCGAAGGAGTTGGCCTTGGTAGGACCGTCTACAAGTAGATGGGTACCGGAGATTTTAGAAGCAAATGATCCGGACGATGTTTCGTATTTCCCGTATATGAATGGTCAGTTTGTTTTTAAACACGCTGTGGTGCGTTTTTCAGAGGCGATCGTAGAAGGGTTACAGGCAAACAACCTTCAAAAAGAGGATATCGATATGTTAATTCCTCATCAGGCGAACCTCAGAATTGCGCAGTTTATTCAAAAGAAATTCCAATTGGCAGATGATAAGGTGTATAATAATATTCAGAAGTACGGTAATACTACAGCGGCATCTGTGATTATAGCATTGACTGAAGCTTGGGAGAAAGGAAAAATTAACGAGGGTGACCTAGTAGTATTGGCTGCTTTCGGTAGTGGATTTACTTGGGGATCTGTAGTTATTCGCTGGTAATAAACAACAGCTAGTATAAAATAAAAAATCGGGAGTGATAATTATCACTCCCGATTTTATTTTTTAAAACATGGCCTTTTCCGTTTCTCGTAAGGCTCTTTCTTTTCGAGCTCTCGTTTCGTATTCGCTTCCAAAAGTGTAATTGAATCCGAGGTAAACGCTGTTTAACTCCAGGTTGTAATTCCCAACTTGAGGAAAGGGATTTTCGGTACTGTAATCGTAATTGATGTCGTTTAAGAGGTCTACAAATCGCAGTGATATCGAACCCTGGTCTTTTAATACAGAGAGGTTTAAGCCGGCGCTTATATTGGTAAAAGGTGCTACCGTAAATTGGATGTTTTTACTTCTGGCACGGTAATATATTCCCAGTTGCCCACTGAGCTTTTCACTCAACGTTACGTTGCTGTTGACCATGAATTTATACAGCGTATTTTGAATGTTTTCTAAACGCTGATTGATGAGGCCCTTGGTTTCTTGGATGTATGCTTCGGCACGCGATTGTAATTGTATCCATTTGTAAGGGCGATAGCCTAGCTGTACTTCCAATCCGTAGTTTTCACTATAGTCATAATTGACAAAGGAAAACAACTGACGCAGCGAGTTGTTGGGGTCTAAGGTCATACTGCGACCGATTAAATCGTCAATGCGACGATAAAAACTTCCAATTCTAAGATTTCCTTTTTTTATAGAGCGGGTGTAATTGGCCTCAATAGAATTGCTAAACTGAGGTTTTAAAGCAGTATTTCCTTCAGAGGTCGTCAAAGGAGAAACCCATTCTTGAATCGGGCTCAATTGATACATAGAAGGACGGTCAATTCTTCGACTAAATGCCATTTGGAGGCTGTTCTTTTTGTCGAGGTCCCAGTTTACTGAAAGCGAGGGATACACACTAAAAAGATCGTCTTTAGTATGTCTTTTTCCTTGAAGGCTATTGCTAAAAGTTCCTTTGGAGTGGAAATACTCGATACGGGCTCCCGCTTCAATGTAAACGTCTCGTAATTCGTACTGATAATTGAGATACATGGAAGTCATAGATCTAAAATAATCGAACTCTGTAGTTCCTCGGTCTCTGATTACAGGAGGAGTTCCTTGTAATACCTGTTGGTCGGTAACTATGGAGCTACTGTTGTTCTGTGATCGAAATTCAATTCCGTATTCCAGGGTCGACGTATTGGTTAGGGGATACGTAAGATCGGCGTTTGCAAGCCAAGCTTGGGTAGTCCCAGCTATATCATTCGTGTATTCATAGCGCTTATCTGATGGATTTTGAGGGAAGCGGTTAAATGAATCTTCGGGGTTTTTACTGATACTGTAGTTCATTTCCATTTCAAACTCAGCACCTTCTTTCGGAAGTTTTACGAGGTAGTCAAAATTGTATACTTGTTCTGATTCTCTGTAATGCGAGTTGTTGATGACAACTAAATTAGTGGGTTGCATTTCAGTGGTCCCATTAGTAGTAAGCGTGGAATTTGAGATACTTTGATAGGTATACAGTGAAATGGTATTGTCGGCATCCAACACAAAATCACTACCTAGTTTAAAACTGTAATTCTTGTAGTCGTGTAGAAAATCGAATTGTTGTCGGATACTTTGGTCACTTCTATTCAGTTCTTGTAAGGTAGCCGTTTTACCAAAATCAAAATTAAAATTTCCGTAGATATTCGTATTGCCTCTGCGGTAATTTACATCGATATAAGAGCTTGGTCGTGTGTTTTTTGAATGTTCAACACCTAATACAAGGGAGCTATTAAATCCTTTGGCTTCCTGTTTTTTTAAAATGAGATTGATGAGTCCGCTGGTACCATCAGCAATGTATTTAGCAGATGGTGAAGTGATTATTTCCACCTGTTTAATCATGTTCGCCGGCGTTTGACGAAGCAATTGTTGGGTACTGAGGTTACTCGGTTTTCCGTTGATGAGTACTGTGACATTAGCACTACCTCGAAGGCTTACAGCACCACTTTGCAAGTTCACATCGATTCCGGGCAAATTTTGCAATAATTGAAGCGAGTTTCCACCGTTTGCCAAGAGATCATCGGTGACATTAATAATGTGTTTGTGCTGCTTTGTGCTATACGTACTTACTTTTTTTTGAGCCGTGATGCTCACATCGTTTAAAACCGTATTGTTGGCAGTGAGCTTGATGTGTAATTCTTTGGTTGTTTTGGTCGTTGCCGCTGCTAGCTTCAAAAGTGTTGACTGAAAGCTCAAATGATGAATGCTAATTTGTAAATTTTGGTTCAATGGAAGTTTGTGAATAACAAATTGACCGTTGACGTCTGTCAATCCTTTTGCTATCACGGCATTCTTTTTATTAATGATCAATACCTCTGCATCGGGAATCGCTTGCTTTGTGCTCACAGCTGTAACGTTTCCACGCAAAGAGAAGCCAGAAGTTTGGCTGTAGGTAATTATGGGGAATAAAAGGACTAAGAAAAAATATAATTTTTTCATCAATGGTTAATTAATTCTGGGGTTGTTGGGACAAGTTGGGTAGTTGTAAATACGAACAAATAGCAAATGTATTTATTGGTAAAATAGCCGATTCATTTTAAATTGCAGTAGTATGCAAGTGCAAGTATAAAAAAAAAGTCTAGATATTAAAAAAATATCTAGACTTTTCACATTTTAGGTGTTAAAGATTACATAAATCCGCCACCACCTTGTTTTTCATTGTCATCGCGTCTTCTTCTCGATTTCGCTCGGTTTTTACCACCTCCAAATCGGTAGTTAAACCCGATATAACTCGTACGGCTTTCCCATCTAAATCGTCCATTTTGAGTAAATGGATTTGATGAGTCGAACTGGAACTTCATCGTATTGAAAATGTCATTGACACGGAATGTAATATTTCCTTTTCCTTTTAATACGCTGTAGTTCGCGCCTAAGTTAACCATCGCCATCGGATCAACTTTCCATTGAATGTCTTGGTTACCACCGCGATACATCGCAAATAATTGAAGGCGAAGTTTTTTCGAAAGGGTAAAGCTATTACTAATACGCGCGTTAAAAACTTCGTTCTTTACTTCAATTTTAGGTGCATTTGGATTACTTAAATCGGTAGTTCCAAACTGTTTTTGTGCGTATACATCCATACTTGCATTTGCTCTCCACCACTTTGCAATTCGGTAGCTAGCAGAAAGCTCTAAACCGTAGGCATTGGTATCGTCGAAGTTTTGGAAGGTTAAAATTTGTCTCGTATTACTCACATCTGTTGGATCTTTGTAGGTTACCCTTGAAATTACATCCGTGATGTTTCTGTAGAAACTTCCAAAAGTTATCGATCCTCCTTTAATTTTTCTAGTGTAGTTAAACTCGATAGAGTTGGTGAACTGAGGAACTAAGTTTTCATTTCCTACTGAGGTGATTAACGGAGTACTCCACTCTCTAATTGGATTTACTTGTTGGATGTTAGGTCTGTCTACACGCTTGCTATAACTCAATTGAAATTGATCCTTGTCATTTGGGTTAAAGGTAAAGAATGCTGAAGGATAGATGGTGAAGATATCATCAGTCACTTTTTTGGTCTCTACCACACCATTGTCGTTTTTACCTGTGAAATTTCCTTCGATGTTGTATTGCTCTAAACGCGCCCCAAGTTGCATAGTCACTTTTCCAAATTTGTGTCCGTAGTTGGCGTACCCTGAATAGATTTTTCTATCGTAATCGAATTGAGAGTTTCCAATAGGGGTAGTACCCGTAATAGTAGTTCCTGTAAAAGTATGACGCTCTTGATCGGTAATGTTGGTGTTATCCGTGCGGTTAGTTCGGTATTCTAACCCTAATTCTAATTTTCCGTTTTCACTAATTGGGTTCGTATAATCGAGGTTTAACAATAGGTTTTTACCGTCGTTATTAATATCGTTAAAATAGTTCAATAGTTTATAGTCTCTATCTGTACTCGCTAAGGTAAGATCTTGATTGCGCAAGAAGTTTGGAGCCTTGTTTCGCGAATAAGTAGCTTCCAATTCGATGTTGTGCCCGTCTTTATCAAAATCGTGCTTATAGTTAAAGTTGTACACTTGGTTTTTACTTTCTGAATCTTGAGAGTTAGGAGCATTGCTCGTGATGGTTCCAGACGTGTCTTTAATCAATGTTCTACCGGTGGCTAAGCTGTTAAACCAGTTTTGAGTAGTATACAATGAAATGGTGTTCTTATCATCTAAATAGATGTCTGCACCAAATTTTACTAAGTGAGATTCGTTGTCATTTTTGAATACAAAATCTTGAAAACTTGATCCCGGTCTGTTAACAAAACCGAAGTTGTAACGATCTCCTCCGTTGAACCCGTAGTTCATAAAGAAGTTCACCTTTCCCGTTTTGTAGTTCATGTTGGTCGAAGCGTTGTAACGAACGTAATGTCCGGCTTCAACACCTGTATTAAGAGATCCGTTAAAGCCCATGTTGGCGTTCTTGTTTAAGATGATATTGATAATACCACTCATCCCTTCTGGGTTGTATTTAGCGGAAGGGTTCGTGATTAATTCTACACTTTTAATAGCAGATGATGGAAGTTGCTTTAATAACTGAGCAGCTGGAATGTTGGTTGGTTTTCCATCTACTAAGACACGTACATTTTCATTTCCTCGTAAACTGATGTTCCCCGATTGGCTGTCTACACTTACAGACTGTACGTTGTTTAATAATTCAGAGGCTGTAGCTCCTGCAGAGGTTAAGTCTTTTCCTACATTAATTACCTTACGATCTACTTTTTGAGTTACGGAAGAGGTTTCTGCTCTAACTTCTACTTCTTCTAACACTGATGAATCTTCTGCTAGCTCTATAGTCCCTAGGTTAATTTTTTTATTCTTACGAGCGATGTTTATAGGTCGGTTAATCGTTTTGTAGCCGATAAATTGAATTTCAACGATGCTCTTTCCCAATGGAAGATTCGAAATTTTAAAGGTTCCTGCGTCGTTAGTAATCCCTCCTGTAATAAGTTTGTTTGCAGCATCTTTTACTACAATGTTTACATAGGGTAAGGGCTCTTTAGTACCTTGATCTATGACTTTTCCTGTAATGGAGCCCGGTTTAGGAAGGTAGCTTTTGGACATCTGTGCGTAGGTGTTTACGCTAATGATGGTTAATAGTAACAGTAGTATTTTTTTCATTTTGTTATTTTTGAATTGTCTTTGATAATTAGTAGACTCATCAAAGGGTGACTTTGTTACCCCAATTAACTTTCTTTAACTTATAATTAACAAATATGAAAAATAAAACCTTAGTTCTTGGTGCTTCTTTGAATGCTGAACGTTACTCTAACAAAGCAATTAAGCGCCTAGTCGCGAACGGGGTACCGACCTTAGCACATGGAAGAACAGCTGGAGAAGTTGCAGGAATCAGTATCGAAACGGAACGGGTAAAGTATTCAGATGTAGATACCGTTACCTTGTATTTGCGACCAAGTTTACAGGCTTCTTTTGAAACTTATTTACTCGAGCTCAAACCCAGACGTGTCATATTCAATCCGGGAACAGAAAACAGTTCGTTAGAAACGAAACTAAACGAACATGGAATTGAAACAACTTTAGCATGTACGCTAGTACTTTTAACTACGAAGCAATACTAATTAAGTACTTCAATAGGATAGGAGTTTAGGGAGTATTGTTTGCCCGCCTCAGCGAGTTCAACACACTCAAATACTTCCTGAGCTTCTTTTTTAAAGGCCGTTATGTCGTTGTATCTGCTTGAATAATGTCCGACAATTAACTTGTTGGCATTTGCTTGTGCAGCAATGCGCGCCGCTTGTTCGGCTGTCGAATGTTTTGTTTTTTCACAGAGGTGTTCTCTGTCTTTCAAAAAGGTAGCCTCGTGGTATAGCAGGTCTACGTCTTTTATTATTGGTACGATGTCAGGTTTGTACGTGGTGTCACTGCAAAAGGCATAGCTCTTTGCAGGAGGTGGAGGGAAGGTGAGTGCTTCATTAGGTAAGATTTCACCGTTTTCCAGTCGGTAGTCTTTGCCCGACTTTAGGTTCTGGTAATCGCAAATATCTATTTCATTGTACTGACGTATGGCGTCAATATTGAGCTTTCTAGGTTGGGCTTTTTCCGTAAATAAAAAACCGTTGGTATACACGCGGTGATCTAGCGGTATTGTGCGGACACTAACCTTGTCATCTTCAAAGATAAGCTCACTTTCTTTTGATTCTAACTCGTGAAATCGAATGGGGTACTTGGTCCAAGATTTCGAGAGCTTTAATTGTAGTACAGTTACTTCTTTAATTCCTTTAGGACCGTATATATGTAACTCTTTTTCTCGGTTTAGAATGCCGAATGTAGCTATCAGTCCGATTAATCCAAAAAAATGATCTCCGTGAAGGTGGGATATAAAGATATGGTTGATTTTTGAAAAACCAACTTTGTATTTTCGCATTTGGCGTTGTGTTCCCTCCCCACAATCAATTAAGAAATGACGGTTGTTTATTTCTAAGTACTGTGCAGTAGGGTGGGCATTCACGCGTGGAGTAGCGGAATGACATCCTAAAATCGTAAGTTTCAAACTCATTATTTAATTACAAATCGTTTTGATACCACTTCTTTGTTGGTTTGGATAGCGTAAATATACATTCCTGCCGCAAGGTCATTGCGTTTAAACAAGAAGGTATTTTGGCCTTTTTTAACTTGTAGTTTTTCGTTGTAAACAGTTTTACCGAGGACATTGCGCACGGTTACTAATACCGGTTGGTCGAGTTGTGATTGAAAATAAATAGTAGTCTGATTCGAAAACGGGTTGGGTGACGCTTTCAATTGGTCGACAGATTTCAACTGTGCAAATGCCGTTGTTCCAATCAGAAAAAATAGAATTATGAGTAATTTTTTTGCCATATATACATTCATTAGGGGTTATGAATTCTAGGTTAAAAACCTAGGTCACGCTGTATGTCTTCCATTTCAATAACATCCTCTGCTTCGACGAGAGTGGGAACGATGTTAAAGCGTTCCGGAAAATGGTCAACATCTACTTTCGTAGTAATTACTACAAAAGACATGCCATTTTCTCTTTGTAAATCAGCGTATTCCAAAAATACTAAAATATTCTGTTCGGTAAAATTATTTTCATGAGAAATATCAAGGATAATGTGCGAATCCTTGATATTCTCGTAGTTTTTTCTGAAAAGTGTTATGAAATTGTCAAAATCTTTCGCCTCGGTACGAATGAGTTGATAATTGTCTTTTAAGTCAATAGTCATGGTCTTAGCGTTTAATTTGTTGCGCTAGTAGATAAATAACCGCCATGCGGACAGCGACTCCATTTTCTACTTGGTCGAGTATGATTGATTGGTTGCTATCTGCTACATCACTTGTCAATTCAACACCTCTATTGATAGGTCCCGGGTGCATGATAACGATTTTTTTATCCATGCTGTCGAGTAGTTGTTTATTGATCCCGAAGAGTTGTGTGTACTCTCTGGTAGAAGGGAAGTACTTGATGTCCATACGCTCGTGCTGTACGCGAAGTACGTTGGCTACATCACACCATTCCAAAGCTTTCTTTAAATCGGTCTCTACCGTTACCCCTAATGAGCTTATATACCTTGGTATTAAGGTGGTCGGACCACAAACTTTTACTTCGGCTCCTTGCAATTGCAAAGCAAAAATGTTTGACAGTGCTACTCGTGAGTGCAATACATCACCGACAATGACAATTTTTTTACCTTTCAATTCGCTATTTAAAGCCTGACGCATAGAAAAACTATCTAATAGCGCTTGGGTAGGGTGTTCATGAGTACCATCACCGGCATTGATTATTTTCGCATCTACGTGTTTTGATAAAAATATACCTGCGCCTACATTAGAGTGTCGCATAACCACAATATCGACTTTCATCGATAAAATGTTGTTAACGGTGTCGATGAGTGTTTCCCCTTTTTTTACAGATGATTGCCCTGCTGAAAAATTAATGACATCGGCAGAAAGCCTTTTTTCAGCAAGTTCGAACGATAATTTTGTTCGGGTACTATTTTCAAAAAATAAATTGGCAATGGTGATGTCTCGTAAAGAAGGAACTTTTTTAATCGGTCTGTTGATGACCTCTTTAAAATGAGTAGCAGTTTCGAAAATAAGATCTAAGTCTTCCTTTTTTAGATATTTAATTCCTAATAAATGTTCTGCGCTTAACTGCTTCATTTTTGATAATTTGGTTGAATCATAATTAACTTCAAGTCTGCTTACTTGGTTTCTATGTAAATGGTGTCCTGTTCGTGGGTTTCACGCCAGTGTACTACAACTTTTTCTTGATTAATGGCGTCTACTTGTCTACCGCGATAATCGGGTTGAATGGGAAGATGCCTGCTAAATCGTCTGTCGATAAGAACGAGTAATTCGATGTTTTCTGGACGCCCGTACGATTGAATTGCTGTGAGTGCTGAACGAACGCTTCTACCCGAAAATAAAACATCGTCAATAAAAACGACTTGTTTCCCTTCGATGAGAAAGTCAATTTCAGTAGTGGTGGCCTCGAGAGGCTCCTCACGTCTTCGAAAATCGTCTCTGTAAAATGTAATGTCGAGTAGTCCTAGTTGTACCTCGTTTATCTGGTACGTGTTCTGCAATAAATCAGCCAAGCGCTTTGCCAAGTACGAACCTCTAGGTTGTAGTCCTATCAATACAGTATTTGAAAAATCGTTGTGATTTTCGATTAACTGACACGCTAATCGATGCAGAATGATTTCAATTTCTTTGGAAGTAAGTAATATTTTTCTGCTCATGTTGCTACCAAGTTTGTTTGATAGTTTCAACATTCAAAAGTAAGCGAAAAAAACAGCTTGACAAAATTAAAGTTGAAGAAACGTCCATGGTTTAAATAATAGCTATATTTGCGCACTTTTAAAACGAATAAGTAGTATGACTGAATTTATTAAAAAGAGTGTCGGGAACGTGAGAAACGACGTCTTGTCTGGAATCACAGTCGCTTTGGCCTTGGTGCCTGAAGCTGTGGCTTTTGCTTTTGTTGCGGGGGTAGATCCTTTAGTAGGATTGTACGCCGCATTTATGATTGGATTGATTACCTCAATATTTGGAGGACGACCTGGAATGATTTCTGGTGCTACAGGTGCACTTGCCGTAGTGATGGTTGATCTCGTTCGTCAGGGAAATGCCATGGGAGCGGAAGGTGATAACCTTGGGTTGTATTACTTGTTTTTAACGGTTATTGCTATGGGGGTTATCCAGATTTTAGCCGGAGTTTTTAAGTTGGGGAAATTTGTCCGTTTAATCCCGCATCCAGTAATGATGGGGTTTGTAAATGGTTTGGCAATCGTTATTTTTATCGCTCAGATAGGTATGTTTAAAAAGGTCGATAAAGATCCTTATGGTAATAAACTTAAAAATATAGAGCTAGTGAGCCCTCATTTTGTCGTAGAAGGCAATGAGGTAGTAGACGCAGCTACAAAGAGTGTGGTGTTCACCAAAGAGGGTGCTAAGCTCTTGAATCCGGACACTAAGCAGGTCGCGTATGAGATTTTTGACGGTCGCGTATACGACGCAACGACTCATAAGGTAAAATTCGGATTTGAAAACAATACAGTATACGATATTATGGTACAAGGAAATGCCAAGTCATTTTTGCCAACTTCTGAGTTGTTACTAATGTTATTACTCGTTGCAATAACAATGCTTATCATGTGGGGCTTGCCAAAAATGAAGGCGACTAAAAAATTACCTGAGGCCTTGATAGCAATTTTAGTAGTGTCGGCAATTGTTATTTTTTCCAACTTGACGAATGTAGCGACGGTAGGTTCGTTTATTAGAGAAGGTGGTGGAGAAGGACTTAAAGGGGGATTCCCGATGCCTGTTTGGGAGACATTTTCAAAAATCCCAATGAATTTTGAAACTTTTAAATTCATTCTACCTTATGCTTTTATTTTGGCTGCGATAGGATTGATAGAGTCATTGATGACTTTAAATTTAATAGATGATTTAACGGAAACCCGTGGAAATACAAACAGAGAGTGTATGGCTCAAGGTGGTGCAAATATCTTGACAGGTCTCTTCGGAGGTATGGGAGGTTGTGCTATGATCGGTCAGTCAATTATCAATATTAAAGGAGGTGGTCGTGGTCGACTTTCGGGTATTACCGCTGCCGTTTTCTTACTAATGTTTATCTTGTTTGCTTCATCATTGATAGAACAGGTGCCTATCGGTGCCCTTGTAGGAGTGATGTTTATGGTTGTTATCGGAACATTTGCTTGGTCTAGTTTTAGAATTGCCAACAAAATTCCAGTAGCAGATTTGGTGGTTTTAATCTCAGTTTCACTACTTACGGTATTTTTTGATTTAGCAATCGCAGTAATTGCAGGGGTAATTATCAGTGCCTTGGTGTTCTCATGGGAAAATGCGAAGAAAATCCGTGCTAGAAAACGCGTAAAAGCTGACGGAACAAAGGTGTATGAGATATGGGGACCTCTATTTTTCGGTAGTATTTCAGCGTTTAATGAAAAGTTTGACGTGAAAAACGACCCTGATATGATAGAGATCGATTTTGTTGAATCACGAGTGTCTGATCATTCAGGAATTGAGGCTATTTTTAACTTAGTAGAAAAGTACGAAGCCGCAGGTAAAAAAGTTCGATTGAAGCATTTGAGTGAAGACTGTAAAGTGTTGTTAGAAAAAGCAAGTCCGAAATTCTCGGAAGTTATTGAAGAGGCTGTTGATGATCCGCGATATCATTTGGCAGCAAATCCAGAAAAGTTTCCGAAACCTTTGGCAGAATATAAATTCTAATAAAAATCCCGCTTTAAAGCGGGATTTTTTGTTGTTCAACGAGCTGGTACTTTTCCAGAAGCTCTTCATAGGTGATTTCCTGGGCTTCTTTTCTAAAACTGTTGGGAGGGATACCAAATTTCTTTTTAAAACATTTCGAAAAGTACTTAGGGGCGTTGAATCCGCACTGATAGGCAGCTTCGGAAATGTTGTATTGATACTTAGCGAGGAGGATAGCTCCTTTGGTAAGACGGATAGACCGCACTAAATCGACTAAGCTTTCGCCAGTAATGGATTGACATTTGCGGTACAATGCCGAGTAACTCATGTTGAGATCACTGGCCAGTGCTTCAATTTTAAAATTAGGCGTATCCAGGCGGTTGTTAATCGCCGATACTAAATTCGCCATGAAAATTTCTTCGGGCGATTGCTGTTCGATAACTAAGGGGGAGTTTAACAATGTAGTTTTATATTTAGAAATTATGTGTTCTTTCGCTTGTAGTATGTTGTGTACTTTTAATAACAGTTCATGCGAGTTAAAGGGTTTACGAATAAATTCGATAGCGCCAGACTCCAATCCTGAAATCCGTGTTTGAGAGGAGTTTTTAGCGGTTAATAAGATGACTGGGATGTGTTGGGTAGCTACGTGTTCATTGAGTTTTTTGCAAAGGCTTATTCCGTCGAGTTTAGGCATCATAATGTCACTGATAATAAGGTCAGGAAAGATGTTTTGTGCTATTTCTAAACCGCGCTCGCCATCTTCAGCTACGAGAACATTATACGATTCGTGGAACATGGCACGAAGAAATTCTCGGAGTTGATAATTGTCTTCGACGATGAGTAAGGTTTTGTTATGCGTTTTCTTGGTTTCTTGGTAGGCTAGTTCACCGGAATGCACAGCGTGATCGTCCGAGGTTTTTACTTCTGAAATTTCTTCTGGTCTGTAGGCGGTTTTGATAATCGGTAAGGTTAAAATAAAGGTCGTTCCTTCGTCTACAGCCGATTCTACATGGATATCCCCTCGGTGCAAGTCCATAAAGTCTTTTGCTAGGGCTAAACCGATACCACTTCCTTCGGCAGTGACTCCTTGTGGGGATTGATAGAATAGCTTGAAAATTTTATCGAGTTCGTGTTTGGGAATACCGATTCCGGTATCACTTACGGTTATTTTAACAGCTTTTTGATGATTGATGGGTTCTACTACGAGTTGTATAACACCTTCGGAAGGAGTGAATTTAAAGGAATTAGCCAGTAGATTAAAAAGTATGTGTTCAATTTTGTCTCGATCGTACCAGGTTTCATTCAGCTGGTTGGGGAGGAGCAAGTTAAAATCGATGTTTTTATGTCGGGCCTCTTCGTTAAAAGAGGTGCAAATTTTTTCAAAATCTTTCAGTAGATTGTTTTGAGTTACCCTGAGTTTGTTGGTATTCAATTCCTTATTGCGCAGAGTGGTGAGTTCAAAAGCGATTCTCGAAAGTCGGTGGGCGTTGTTTTGAATGATTTCTAAGCGCTCCTTTAAAAGTAAATCACCATCTTCCTCAGCCTTTTGAATCATGTGGTCTATGGGGCCGGTAATTAATGTAATTGGGGTTTGGATTTCATGTGACATCTTAGCAAAGAAATCCATTTTAAGGGCCTGGAGTTCTTTTTCATTCTGATGGTGTAATCGCTGTAAAATAAGGTGGTTTTTTAAGTGATACCACTTTCGAAATGCCAAGTAAATTAAAATGAGGATACAGGCGTAAATACCAAATGCTGTATGACTTTTGTACCAGGGTTTGGCAATAGTTATGGCGATGCGTTTGGTCGGTATGTTCCAAGTGTCCTTGTTGTTACTGGCGCGGACCTCAAAGGTGTAATTACCGTCTGGAATGTTGGTGTAAGAAGCCTGCAAGTCGGCAGTTACTTTTTTCCACTCTTGGTCAAATCCCTTTAGGCGATAGGAGTAGAAGAAATTGGGCGCGAGTATATTGCCAATTGCTGAGAACTTGAATGAAAACGATGACTCGTCTGCATCCAGTTGTAGGGTCTGTAATTGATGCACACCTTCTTTTGATTGTTCGGGTAGCGCCTTTCGAATGGGGCGATTGAGAACTTTGATATCGTTTATGTACAGCTGAGGGGTAATTTCCGATTTACTGATAGCATTGGGGGAGATGCTACTGACTCCCTTCAGACCACCGAAGTACAGTGTTCCCTGAGCATCTTTAAAGGCACTTCTTCGGATAAAATTATTCCCTTGTAGTCCATCTATTTCATAATAACTCTGCACGAGTGAGGTTTGTAAATCATAGCTGAAAATACCTCTGTCTTTGGTCGCTAGCCAAATTTTTCGTTCATTTTCGATGAGTAAACTACTAATCGCTTCATTTTTAAAAGCCCCAAAATCTTTACATACGCGATGCTTTTTTGTTTTTAGGTTGAACGATGCTATTTTTCCGTATAAGTCAACAAGCCACAGGTGATCGTTATCGGCTTGCTGTATGTCGTGGATATCATTTCTGTTAGGAGGGAGCTCATATTGAACAAAATAACTTTCATGAAATGGCGATTGTTCGATAAACTGAAAGATGCCACCGTGATCACAGCCTAACCACAGGCCGTAGTCCTTAATTTCGGCCATACTTTTGACGATGGCTCCAAGTCCGTTTTTATGGTTCGGAAATTTGGCAATTTCACGTAAATTTTGATCAAAGACGTACAGAGCTACATCCGTGCTGACCCAGATGCGATTTTTGCTGTCTTGAAATAGTTTTCGAACATCTATGACATCGGGTAAAGGAACAGGTTTGAATTTTTGGGTAACTGTATTGTAATGCCACAGTCCATTTTTGTAAGTCCCCATCCAAATATTACCGATGGGATCTTCTAAAATGCTCTGCACGTAAAATCCTTTGGCACCCTGTGTATTGTTAAAGAATTGTTCCTTTTTCTGTACGGAATTGTTGTTAAAAGAAATTTTAGTGATTCCATTACCATCAGTTCCTATCCACAGGTCGGTTTTGGTTTTCAGTATAGACAATACACGTTCCGGAGTTTTGTTTTTAGATCCTGAATAGTAACTTATGTGTTTGTTGCTTTTGGGTAGTACATTTAATCCACCGTAATTGGTAGCAACCCACATATTTCCGTGTCTATCTTCATTGGTGTAAACGACAGTATTGGTCGGTAATGAAAATTTATTGAGAGGGTCATGTGTGAAAAGCGAATATTTTTGTGCTGCCAATTCCAAGTGGTAGAGGCCGTCACCATCAGTACCTACCCATAAATTGCCTTCAGAGTCGCAGAGTAGGTTCATGACGATACTACTATTTAAACCGGGCACTTCCTTTAAAAAAGCATAGGGAGTGTCAAATTTTTCCAAACGTGTGTCGAAAAGGAAAATACCGAAATTTTCCGTTCCTACCCAAAGCCTATCGTGTAAGTCAAGTTCGAGTGCTATTCCGTATTCATAGGAAGGAATCGGGAGTTTTATGTTTTTAAGTTGCCCAGTAAGGAGGTTGTACTGATACAATTTCCCCTTGTAAGTACTGATGTATAGCCGTTGATTTTTGCCTTTTTTAACGTGTTTGATTTTGGAAGATAGTCCTGGAGTCTTCGGAAGTGTAGTAATACTGTCCATAACCTGGGTTTGGTAGTTGTATTGAAACACAGTACCTGTAAAAGTACTCGCGAACAAATCGTCCCCTGCTATGTGAGTAGCACTAAATTGATATCCTTTGTTGGGAATTTCACGGATGTGCCCCAGCGTATCTAGGGTACTTAGTAGTCCGTGATTGGAAGTCACCCAAAGACTGTTTGCTGCATCTTTACTCGCGAATTGAATGAAATCTTCCGAGCTTATAGCTGGAAAAAACTCTTGTATGTTAGTATGAGAAAATTGGTAGCCATCATAGCGTTCAATTCCTTTTTTATGACAGAGCAAGATATAACCGAGCTGATCTTCAAAAATATGATTGATATTGGTTTGCTTGGTACTGTTTTTAAGATTGGGGTCTATATGAATAAAGTTGTATTGCTGTTGAGCAAAGGACGAAAAGCAAAACGTGCTTAGTAAACAGACTAAAAATAAAGTCGCTTTATTCATAACGGGAAATTTAGGGGGGAGCCAAATATACTGGAATTTGTGATTTTTAGGTAGTTTTTTTTAGTCAAAAAGGTGTACTATTTTTAAGTAGTCTAAACTAACTTGCTTTCAATTAATTGATTAATAGTGGGGTTGTTTTTAAAATAAGCTCCGGTGAGAAACTGAATAAATAAACCACCTTTTAGTTAAATCAAAGAGCTAACTTGCCATTGTTATTGCTTATGTATTCATTTGTTATTGCCAGTGTAACCCAGCAGAACAGTGTTAGAATACTATTTTTAAGAGCGCTAGGAATCTTACAGGTACTAGCGCTTTTTATAGAAAGCATTGCATTACGAACAACAGGCAACGAAAAAAGCAAATCTGAGGACTATAAATGGCGAAATCGTACACTTTCTACCAGTAATTAGAAAGTAACTTTGCCAACCTAGAAGAACGTCTTTCCCCTTGAGTAATTTTTCTCTCAAAAGTGTTGGGTCTAAATTTGACCCGACACTTTTTTTTTAAGCTTTTTGTAAAGGACTTATAATTTGTACATCACTAAAGGCTATTGCTCCTCTCACAACACCATCAATAGTAGATTTCAACGCTTCAATTAGTTGCATTTTGAGTTGTGATTTGTGGTAAATTAAACTCACCTCTCTCGCAGGAGGAGGCGTTTCAAATTCGCGTAAGTGTCTTTTGTCGTCTTCGTTTAAATCCAAGGTATTCAAATAGGGGAGTAGGGTCATCCCCAAGCCGTCTTTTGACAGTTTTATCAAAGTATCGAAACTTCCGCTCTCCAATTGGAAATGCTGAGTTTTATTGGTTTTATTTGTTCGGCATAAATTCAATACACTGTCTTTAAAGCAATGTCCATCCTCGAGGAGTAACAACTCATCCACATCCAGCTTATCTACTTGAATTTTCTTTTGTTCGAACAATTCGTGATCTTCTGGTATGAGTCCAATAAAGGGTTCGTAATACAAAACGCGTTCTTTGATTGCCTCATTTTCTAAAGGAGTAGCGGCGATAGCAGCATCAATATGGCCATCTGTCAGTTTGCGAACGATTTCTTCAGTCGTCAACTCTTCAATAATCAATTGTACTTTTGGATAATTTTTATTGAAGGTTTTTAAGAACATAGGAAGTAGTGTTGGCATAATGGTCGGAATAATTCCGAGCTTAAATTCACCACCTACATATCCTTTTTGCTGGTGTACAATGTCGATAATTCGATTACTTTCATCAACAATAACCTTCGCTTGTTCAACGATACGCCTACCCACTTCTGTGAGCTCTATTGGCTTTTTTGATCGGTTAAATATTTTAGCATCGAGTTCTTCTTCGAGTTTCTGAATTTGCATGCTCAACGTAGGTTGGGTAACAAAGCAATGCTCTGCAGCTACTGTAAAGTTTTTGTATTCGGCAACAGCTAAAGTATATTTTAGTTGTGTAATGGTCATTTCAATAATATTTTTTGATAAAGATATTAAAACAATCAATTAGATTTATACTTTAAGTGCGATTAATTGCAATAATTTTGTAGTAGAAAAAGTAACAATCTTAAAAATAAGACCATATGGAAACTACTGTGTTAGGCTTAGATAAAATAAAAACAGCAAACCTCGTAACAGAACTCAACGGGTTACTGGCTAATTTTCAAGTGTACTATCAAAATGCTCGAGGATTGCATTGGAATATTAAAGGAAAAAATTTCTTTGAGTTACATGCAAAATTCGAAGAGTTCTATACCGATGCTCAAGAAAAAGTAGATTTAATAGCAGAGCGAATTTTAACCCTACAAGGAACGCCATTACACACCTTTGAAGACTATATTTCTGTAGCAAAAGTGCCTGTAGGAAAGGGTATTTCTGATGATGTCGAAGCGGTACAGTTAATAGTAGCTTCCTTATCGGAACTCTTGAAAATTGAACGCGTTATTTTGGAGTTAGCAGATCAGGCAGACGATGAGGGGACAAATTCAATGATGAGTGATTTTATCGCAGAACAAGAAAAAACTTTATGGATGATGAATGCTTGGTTAGGCTAAGTTGTCCTTTTTGGGGGAAGTTAAAAAAGCAATGGTTACCATTGCTTTTTTTTATGGTAGGTACTCACTGATAATTTTGAGTCCGACTAACGCAATCAGCACTGCAGTAGCTCTTTTAATTTGAATAGAACTCAAGTATTTGGTACTACAGCTATTTCCAATCCATCCTCCTACAACTACGGCGAAAATAAGCCAGAGATGTTGATACGATGCCAACGTAAAACGCTGATTTGAAAATTGTCCCAAAATTCCACTGACAGAGTTTACAAAAATGAAGAGACTTGCAGTGGCAGCTATTTTTTTGGGTTGATTCCAACGAGTGAGGTGTAAAAGTGGTGCTAAGAAAATCCCTCCGCCAATTCCTACCATTCCAGACAAGAAACCTATAAAGCCACCGAGCAAGCTGTTTTTTACTAAGCGCTGTTTAACGGGGGCGTTGTAATTCTCTTTGCTGTAGGTGCTTCCACTGTACCACATAGTTAGCGAAGCTAACAGCAGTGTAGTTCCTAAAAGCAGGTAAAAAAAGCTGCGATTAATAGGCAAGTAGCCTCCTAAAAACGCCATAGGAACGCTAGTGCTTACCAAAGGAATAACCTGTTTCCAAGGGATCCATTTTCCTCGTTGATAATTGAATAAGTTACCGCTAACCACAGCGATATTGCAGAGTAAAGCTACTGAACGAATTTCAGTAAAGCTAAGAGCGGTAAGTGCTAGGATGGCTAGGTAGCTCGATCCTCCACCAAAGCCCACAGAAGAGTAGAACACTGCGATGATAAAAAATAAGAGCATTAATAGCCATTGATGGGTGAGTAGTTCTGTCAGTAGCAAGTTGTTATTTCTGTTGTTTTTCCAAAGTTACAAATTACAGTTTAATACGGGTTTGGAAACCTTCGTTTATTACTCAATTTTAGAAGTTAGTGTAAAATTGCGAGTAGTTAGTAGAATTTATAAGGATAATTATGTAGAAAATTGTAGTTTAGATTGTCAAATAGCTAAAATTATTTTACGATGAGTAATTATCATATAAAAAATTTAGAAGAATATTATCAAGTGTATAGAAAATCTGTAAGGAATCCTGAGTTATTTTGGGAGGAAGTCGCAGAGGAACACTTTGTTTGGAAAAAGCGTTGGGATCGGGTTTTGGACTACGATTTTTCAAAACCTGAAGTCAAGTGGTTTGAGGGAGCACAGCTCAATATTACAGAGAATTGTATTGACAGGCACTTGCCGAGTAAGGCTGACAAAACTGCCATAATTTTTGAACCTAACAATCCCGATGAACCGGCATTGCACATCAGTTATAGTGAATTGCACGAGCGAGTGTGCAAGTTTGCCAATGTGCTCAAATCAAAAGGTATTGGAAAAGGAGATCGCGTCTGCATATACTTACCCATGATTCCAGAACTCGCTGTTGCTCTGTTGGCTTGTGCTCGAATTGGAGCGGTGCATTCTGTGGTTTTTGCTGGTTTTTCAGCAACGGCCTTGGCGACAAGGATAAATGATTGTGAAGCAAAAATGGTCATTACAGCTGACGGTTCGTTTAGAGGGAATAAAACGATTGATTTAAAAGGAATCGTCGATGAAGCGCTTACGACTTGTGGTTCTGTAACTACGGTATTGGTTGCGAAGAGAATTGATACTGAAATTTTGATGGAGGAAGGACGTGATGCATGGTTGGCTCCTCTGTTAGAGACAGCTGAGAGCGATTGTCCTGCGGAAATTATGGAAGCAGAAGATCCCTTGTTTATCCTCTATACCTCGGGGTCTACCGGGAGCCCGAAAGGAATGCTACATACCACAGCAGGATATATGGTGTATACAGCGTATACCTTTAAAAATGTTTTCAATTATAAAGATGGAGATATTTACTGGTGTACTGCCGACATAGGTTGGATTACTGGGCATAGCTATATAGTGTACGGTCCGTTAGCGAACGGTGCCACGACTGTTATGTTTGAAGGAGTACCGAGCTATCCCGATTATGGACGTTTTTGGGAGGTAGTTCAGAAGCATAAAATTACGCAGTTTTATACGGCACCTACGGCCATTAGAGCCTTGGCTAAGGAGAATTTAGAGTTCGTGAATAGCTATGATTTGTCATCTCTTAAAGTGCTGGGAACCGTAGGAGAACCCATTAATGAGGAAGCATGGCACTGGTACAACGACAATGTAGGTAAGAAAAAAGCACCGATAGTCGATACCTGGTGGCAAACCGAGACCGGAGGCATGATGATTTCTCCTATACCTTTTGCGACGCCCACAAAACCCACCTATGCAACCTTGCCATTGCCAGGTGTACAATTAGCCTTAATGGATGAACAAGGTAATGAGGTCGTTGGAAACCAGGTGGATGGTCGTTTGTGTGTTAAGTTTCCATGGCCATCGATGGCAAGGACGATATGGGGAAATCACCAACGCTATAAGGATACCTATTTTTCTGCTTTTGACAATGCCTACTTTACAGGAGACGGAGCCTTACGTGACGAGGTGGGATATTACAGAATTACCGGAAGAGTCGATGATGTCATTATTGTTTCGGGGCACAATTTAGGAACAGCTCCTATTGAAGACGCCATCAACGAGCATCCGGCTGTTGCGGAAAGCGCTATTGTTGGAGTCCCCCACGATATTAAAGGAAATGCCTTGTATGGCTATGTGATTTTAAAAGAGACCGGAGAAGGTCGAAATCATGATAACCTCAGAAAAGAAATCAATCAAATTATCACAGAACACATTGGACCGATTGCTAAGCTTGATATTATTCAATTTACTCCGGGCTTGCCAAAAACACGCTCAGGTAAAATTATGAGACGAATTTTAAGAAAAATTGCTCATAATGAATTGGATAATCTGGGTGATATTTCAACCTTGTTGAATCCTGATATTGTTGAAGCTATAATCCGAGAAAGAATGACACCGTCGGTGCCTTAAACGATACTCCGGTTCATGAGTTCATCGTAAATCTCTTTACAACCTACGCCTTGAATACTAATTTTTTTATTAGTCTTTGAGGCTTTTTCAAATAGTTTGGCCAGAGAATTTAGGGAAGTTCTATCAATGGATGTTACCTCATCTATATTAATGATAACACTGGAGTGTTTTTTAAGATATGAGGTAACATTCTTTTTTACGTCTTTGCAGGTTTCTTGGTTTAAATTACCAAATAAACGTAATTCATTGCCGGTATTCGTTATTGTTAAGCTCATGGTATTATTGGTTAAGTTGTTAACAGTAAGTTATTTAACATTTCTTAACTTTCGCTTAAAATTTCGATAAACTGCAAATAGCTGTAGGTGAGTGGCTTATTTCTGCGGTTTATTCAGTATCTTTTTCCAGCTCAAAGAAACTAAACACATTTCCTCCATAGCGTTTCTCATGACTGTAATTGGGGTGTTCTGATAAATCTGTATGTTTGGAATGCTCAACGATTAAAATACCGTCTTCTAAAAGTAAAGAACGTTCAAAAACGAGGTTGACAATTTTTAAAAATTCTTCCTTACTGAAATCGTAAGGAGGATCTGCAAAAACGAGGTCGAGCTTTAACGGTGTACGCTCAAGAAATTTATAAACATCACTTTTGTAGGTGTGGATGTCCATAGCTAATTCAGTAGACGTCTGATTGATAAATTTAATACAAGCGTAGTGAGCATCTACGGCGTGGATTTCACTCGTGCCTCGAGAGGCGAATTCGTAACTGATATTACCAGTTCCGGCAAAGAGGTCCAAAACTTTTAGATTTTCAAAGTAGTACCAGTTGTTTAAAATATTAAACAACGATTCTTTAGCCATATCCGTAGTTGGGCGTACGGGTAAGTTTTTGGGAGCAGTAATTCTTTTGCTCTTGTATTTTCCTGAGATTATGCGCATTTAATTAAGTAATAAATAGGTTTGATGATTTTTGATATCATCTTCTCTTTCAAAAAATCGAGTAGTGCTTCGAATAAAATTGAGCGTTCTGACAAACTCATAGGTTATTTGATAGCGGGGATCCTCTTTGGTGATATTTCCCAAAAAGGTCACAGGAACGGATTCCGGGTCGAGTTGTAACTGTTCGGCTACAAACAAGATATAGTAAATAAAGTCTTCTTTGGTTTGGTAGTCAAAAGTATTGCATAACAACAATTGCTCTTCGCGAATCACTACAATATCCATACTACTAGCTGTGACATGCACAAAAAAGCAAGTTTCCTGAATAAGGTCTTTCGAGCTGGCAATGAGTTTGTCAATAAGTACCGTACTGTGGTGTTGAAATTCAAACTCACCAAAATTTTGAAAAATGAAATTGTTGACATTTACATAAGGGATGTAAACGGTATTTGCTTGGATAACCGGAAGTTCATCAAAGATTATGAAATCCGTTTGTAAGGTTTTTACGGTATAGTTAAGATAGGGGAGTAAATCATTTCTATCAAACAGGACCTCAGGAACAACGGTGCTTAAGTTATTTTGATGAATGGCATATACCTTGTCAAATTCTGTTTGTAAATCGGGATCGTCGGCGAAAATCGCGATCACCTTTTCCAAGAGCTGCTCGGGTGAACTCAAGGTTTTTTCGAAATTGTATGCAGTGTATGATAACACGGATTTGCTTTCGCTATCCGTAATACAAAAAGAAAATCCATCCAAACTAAATTGGATGGATAGATTTTTTTGTTGCGACGTTGCGCCAGTATGTTTAGTCCTTTTTCTCAAGGTTTTCTGCTTTATCATATGACGGAGGCCAGTTTCCTGCAGTAGTTACTTCTAATAATGATCCTACTGATACGAACTCTCCTTTTACCTGATCAGTTTCAATAGCTTCTAATTCTTGCTTTATTAATGAACTAGACAATCCTTTTAAGATAGGCTTCTTGCTTACTTTTGCTTCAAAAACAGATACCATTAAACCTGGTAATTTTTCGATTTTTGAAGTAGCTAAGTCAAACTGCTTGTCAGTTCCTGGTACGCTGAACATGTTTTCGAAGTCTCTTCCTGAGAAGTATTTTAATACCGGCTCATAACCTGTAGTATCTACCTGCTTAACAGAAACTTTGATTTTAATTCCACCACCTTTATCAACCTCTTCTTCACGGTTGCTAATTTCTGTGATCGCTAACTGTCCGTTTTTAACAAATTCGATTAATGAATCTTTACTGTTTGTATATTCTCCGTGTACTTGCTTGTATTTAACTTCGGCGTCTCGGATTAATTTTAAATTGTCGATAACCTTAACATAACGAGCAATCTTGTCTTTGTTAAAGTTAATAGGTTCCATGATCCCTTGATAAATTAAATATGCCAAGTATCCAGAGGCTGCTAATAATACAATAGATACTAAACCTCTCAATTTTAATGGAATGTATTTTACAATCACGATAGCTAATAGTATAGCAACGGCAACAGCTCCTAAAATCGTCAGTACTAAATTCATTTTTCTAATTTTTAATATATGATATTCGCAAATCTACAATTTTTTTTTAACCAAGAAAATTTTTAACTATAATTAGAGTTATCTTTGAATTTTATTTGAATTTATGATTGAATCCGCGCACAAATTTTACACGCAAGTCGTACAAAAGTTTCCGTATACACCTACCTACAAACAGAACGAATTACTCAGTGAGTTAACGAATTTTATTTTTAGTGAAGACGAACGAGCTATGTTCGTGTTAAAAGGATACGCAGGAACGGGAAAAACCACCACGATTAGTACAGTAGTAAACAATTTGTGGCGAGCAGGGAAAAAATCAGTGTTGTTGGCACCTACCGGACGCGCAGCCAAAGTCATTTCCGGTTATTCAGGGAAACAAGCTTTTACCATACACAAGAAAATTTACTTCCCCAAAAAGCAAGGAAATGGGGGCGTGAGCTTTGTTATGCAACCCAACAAACATACTGATACGGTATTTTTAGTAGATGAAGCCTCGATGATTTCTGACGAAAAACAACAGGCCAAGCTGTTTGAAAATGGTTCTTTGTTAGACGATTTAATTACCTATGTGTATCAAGGAAGGAATTGTAAGTTGGTGTTTATCGGTGATACCGCGCAGTTACCGCCGGTAAAATTGTCGTTGAGTCCGGCGCTTGATCCCGATACTTTAGGGTTTGAATACAACAAACAAATTACAGAAATAGAGTTGAATGAAGTGGTTCGTCAACAAGAAGATTCAGGTATTCTTTTCAATGCAACAGAATTGCGCTTATTGATTCAAGACGAGTCCGTAGATTTTCGATTTGATGTGAATTTCCCCGATGTAGTGCGTTTGCAAGACGGTTACGATATCCAAGATGCTATTACAAGTGCCTATGATGGTGATATAGGGGTAGAAGACACGGCAATCATTGTACGTTCTAACAAACGAGCCAATCAATACAACCAACAAATACGAACAAAAATTAGAGGTCAGGAAAATGAAATATCAACCGGAGATTATGTTATGGTTGTCAAGAACAATTATTTCTGGCTAAAAGATTCCTCTTCTGCTGGTTTTATCGCTAATGGAGATATCTGTGAAGTCATGCGTATCAAAGCCATCAAAGAGCTTTATGGTTTTAAGTTTGCTGAAGTGGAAATTAGGATGATTGACTATCCAGATATGAAACCTTTCGAAACTGTGTTGCTATTGGATACACTGACTAGCGAAAGTCCTTCGTTAACATATGAAGAGTCAAATCGTTTGTACCAGGCTGTAAAGGAGGATTTTGCCCATGAAAAATCGAAGTACAAGCAATTTATGGGGATAAAGAAAAACAAGTACTTTAACGCTTTGCAAATAAAATTTTCCTACGCCATGACCTGTCATAAATCACAAGGGGGGCAATGGAAAACCGTGTTTATAGAGCAGCCCTATTTACCAGAAGGCCCTTCTGTAGAATACCTGCGTTGGTTGTATACAGCAGTAACACGTGCTCAAGAAAAATTGTACCTCATAGGCTTTAAGGATGAATATTTTAACGATTAGTAGAAATGTTAGCATTTTGTTAATTTAACAAGTGAACCTCTTAAAAAAAGCTACATTTGTTGGGCAACCAAAATAGTAGTAATGAATAAAAAAGCCTTGTTATTGGGGATGCTGTGCCTGTTACAGGCCTCTGTATTTGCCCAAAAACCTTCAAAACTCAATTCAAATCAGATTTACGAAAAACTCCAGAAGCTCAATTTTTTAGGGTCTGCCCTGTACATTGCAGCACATCCCGATGACGAAAATACGCGATTGATTGCGTATTTAGCGAATAAAGTCAAAGCGAGGACGGCATATTTGTCATTGACAAGAGGTGATGGAGGACAGAATTTGATAGGGTCCGAAATTCGTGAATTGTTAGGAGTGATACGAACCCAAGAACTGTTGGCCGCAAGGGGCGTTGATGGAGGAGAACAACGCTTTTCCAGAGCAAATGACTTTGGGTATTCTAAGCACCCAGATGAAACTTTAGAGATTTGGGATAAAAAGAAAGTATTAGCAGATGTGGTTTGGGCCATAAGAACCTTCAAGCCCGATGTGATTATCAATCGTTTCGATCACAGAACTCCAGGAACTACACATGGACATCATACAACGTCAGCAATGTTGAGTGTCGCCGCTTTTGATATGGCAGCGGATAAGAGCAAGTATCCTGAACAGCTTAACCTTACGAGTACCTGGCAGCCCGAACGCTTATTTTTTAATACGTCATGGTGGTTTTACGGGTCTCGAAAAAACTTTGAAAAAGCAGACAAAAGCGCCATGTTGCGTTTCGATATTGGAACCTATTACCCGTTAAAGGGACTTTCCAACAATGAGGTAGCCGCTATTGCAAGTAGCCAACACCTATGCCAGGGATTTGGACGACTAACACGTCGTGGAAGTGAGGAAGAGTATATTGAGCACCTCAAAGGAAGTTTTCCCGAGGATAAGAATAATCTTTTTGACGGAATCGATACCACTTGGAATCGCATAAAGGGAGGAAGTGCTGTTGGAGAAATTCTGTATCCGATAGCTGACAACTTCGATTTTGTGCATCCTGAAAAACACGTTTCAGCATTGGTAAAGGCGTATGGAGTATTACAAGATTTGCCTGATGGCCATTGGAAACGCGTAAAGTCGAAAGAGCTAAAAGAGTTGATCGCTGCTTGTGCAGGATTATACCTCGAGGCGACAGCCGGAACCTCGTCTACAACACCGAACAGCACCATTACCATGAATGCGGAGTTGGTGAATAGAAGTACAACTCCGATGCGATTAAAAACGGTGACCATAGCGCCGACAGGAACTACCCTGAACAAAGACATCGTTTTGGAGAATAATCGACGTATCAATTTTAAAGAGACGATCAAACTAGGGGCAATTCCGTATTCAAACCCGTATTGGTTAAATGCTCCTTGGAGTTTAGGAATGTATGAAGTTCCACGTCAGGAGGATATTGGGAAACCGGAAAATGACCGTCCTGTACAAGTGAGTTTTACCTTAGAAATAGGAAAGCAACTCTTGACCTATACAAAAGATCTAGTTTACAGGTATTCGAGAAGAGATAAAGGAGAATTGTACGAACCTTTTGAAATCGTACCGGCCGTTACTACCCATATCGAGAATAAAGTAATTTTGTTTTCAGATGCCTCTGAGCAAAGCGTGAGCGTTGATGTACGAGCCGGAGCAAATAAGGTATCGGGTGAGCTTGAGTTGGACTTGCCAAAAGGATGGAAAGCAAGTCCTGAGAAGGTGAAGTTTGCGATTGCAAACAAAGGAGAAGTGCAAAAAGTCACTTTCCAGGTAACACCTACAAAAAATCAGTCAGAAGGATGGATACGAGCCATTGCAAAGAGCGAAGGAAAAACCTACGATAAAGAATTGGTGAGCATTGCCTATGAGCACATACCAAAGCAGACCGTATTACTCGACTCTAAAGCCAAAGTTGTTCGATTGGATATCCATAAAGAAGGAAAGCGTATTGGGTATATTCAAGGGTCAGGAGATGCCGTTCCGGAAAGTTTACGTCAAATCGGTTATACGGTAGATCTATTGGACTTACCTAGCTTAAATACCGAGATGTTGGTAAAGTTCGATGCGGTAGTGGTAGGGATTCGTGCCTACAATACAAAAAAAGAACTGAAATTCAAGCAAAAGTTTTTATTGGAATACGTAAAGAATGGAGGAAATTTAGTGGTTCAATACAACACCAACAGAAGAGTAGATGTAATGCCGCCTTATCGTATGCAACTATCGAGAGATCGCGTTACGGATGAGCAGGCCAGAGTAACTTTATTGGCAAAAGAACATCCTGTGTTGCAGTTTCCAAACAAAATAGCGGACAAAGATTTTGACGGTTGGGTGCAGGAGCGCGGATTGTATTTTCCGAATTCTTGGAGCCGAGAATTTCAACCAATATTAGCCATGAATGATAAAGGAGAAACTCCTAAAAAGGGAAGTTTACTCATTGCAAAATACGGAAAGGGAAATTATATTTATACAGGTTTGAGCTTTTTTAGAGAACTGCCTGCTGGAGTTCCGGGAGCCTATAAACTATTTGCCAATTTACTTTCCTTAAAATAAAAGAAAGTTCCTTTTCAAAAAAAAGACCGTTGCGCGTGCAACGGTCTTTTTTTTATTGTGGTTTAAAGAGGTTAATGGAAACGGTTGCGAGTTCAGAATTTGGGAATTTTCGGAAACTATTTTCTTGCGGAAGCAAGCCGATTTCTTTCATAGCTCGCATATACTCGTCTATTTCTATGATGTACTGATCAGAATAACCATGGGTAGCATCGTACGCAGTGGCAGCTGTGTGGCCTATGTTTTTAGCGACGAGTTCAGGTGGCGAGGTGTGTAATTCTATCAATAGTAAACCAAATTGATTGATATAAGGAGCCCATTTGCCAAAGTGTTCTTTTAATGAAGTATAAACGTCGTTGTTATTGAGTCGGACTCCTTTGGAAGCATAAGCTCCTGTGCTATTCGTAGTGCCCGGGGCCGATGCCGCTACTGGTGGCTCCCATACTCTGTTGTGATCTAGAAAAGTGCGTACGTTGAGCAAATCGGTTAGTGCAATTCCGTATTTTTCTTCCAAACTTTCAGATAAAGCTTTGGGGTTTCCGATATCTCCCCAAATAACTTTAGCCCAAATATCGGCTTGTACAAGGTTTTTACGCGTAATTTTCAGCGCTTCTTCATTGTAGTCAACACCAATGAGAAATAAAGGATGCTCTTCGAGCATCTGGCCGCGAAGGGTTTGATTTTCTATAATGGAAAAGAGGTGTTTAAGAAACGCTCCATTACCACAGCCTACATCGAGGATTCCTTTGGGCTGCTCTTGAATAGGCTTGTTAAACATATCGATAACGATGGTATCGATGACCTTAAAGTAAGCGGCATGAGCACCGCCGCTTCCCCATACATTCATTGCTCGATCTACGTGATTTTCAATAGCAGCTCCTTCTGATTGAAGTAGCGTGGGATTTCCGAAAATCAACTGATCCAGTTTTCGCAAAGTAGGAATGTACGATACCGTAACTCCGTATGCACTGGCACGTCTGGCAAAAAACAGCCCCGTATCGGTAAATTCGTATGATTTGCCTTTTTTTTCAAACCAACCAAAGGCACTGAGTATGTCTAATAAGCGGCCGAAATGATCGGGATCGCTGTGAAATTCTTCGGCCCGAAACTTGGTTTGCATAAAGTATTTGTGGAACATGTTATTCATGCCTAAAATTACCGCGGTTGGGCCTAGCATGATCCCTTCGATATGGGTTTTTATTTGTTGGTGAATGGCTTTGGTCAGGTCTGTCAGTTCGTCGATGTTTGCAAAGTCTCTTTGATAGTGTCCGTAAACTTCTTCAAGTTTTAAAAAGGGCGCTTTTTCAAACTTTCGGGTGTTGTATTGTTCCGTAAAAACCAAAAGCTCGAATGCCTTTTGGTATAATTGAAAAGCCTTGAAAGCGATGGTACTTTTTTCATTGACGCTGTAAGTAACCTCATTTTTTACAGGGTCTATTTTCATGTGAAGCCAACCTTGAGAGCTCAAGGTCCTCAAAGCTACATTGAGGTAGCCTTCATTGGCGTGAAACTCTCGACTAATATTGGAGAGGGTACATTCGCGGTGTTCTAAGAGGTATTCCGTAACTCCTTTTTGATAGAGTACGTAGGCAGACGGACAAGTTACGATACCGTCTAAATGTCTGAACAAAGCACTGCGGAGGGTTTTCTTTTCAGTTTTGGATAACATATAGGATATTTTTGTATTAAATATAACTATTTGAAGTTTAAGAAACTATGTGCTGTGTGCTAAATTTTAGATCAAGTTGTTCCGAAGGGGCAACAGCTGCGTATTGAATTCGGAGAGAATTCTTTGTTAAATTAATACCTGGAAAAAGAAATGGTGTAGATAACTTGTTTTTTGTAATGAACGGGAATCATATTGATGCAAAGGGCAAAAATATTTGGTTTTCTTGAGAAAATAGAAGTATTTTTAGGGAATGAACAAACTACGACTACTATTACTAGAAGACCTTGATAAAGAAGCAAATGACCTAATAGCCTTTTTGGAGGTGAATAATTACGAGGTCGTTCGCGTGTCTGATACTGAAAAAGCAGAAGAGGAAATTAAGAAAAGTACCTTTGATGTAATTATTCTCGATATCATGATACAAGGGAAACCTGACGGTATTGAATTGGCTAAACGAATCAATAAGAAGGGGATCAATGTACCGTTTTTATTCTTGACAAGTATGCAGAGTAAGGCCGTGTTTGACGAAGCTAAATTGACACACCCTATGGTGTATTTGTTAAAGCCCTATAACGAATTGGAGTTGCTGTATTCCTTAGAACTCGCTATTGAATCTTGTTACCAACAAGAAAATAGTATGAGCTTTGAAGATAAAGCAGCCGTATTAAGCCCTACTTTTTTGTTTATTAAAAAGAAGCGCAGTGTCGTAAAAGTGGATGTTAGTGGTATTAATTATATAGAAGTTAAGGAAAAATACTGTAGTATTCGTTGCGATGAGGAGCACTACCTCATAAAATTGTCACTGACCAAACTAAAGGAAATGTTATCCAATCCTGACTTCAAGCAAGTACATCGAAATTATTTGGTGAATATCAAAAAAATCAAAGAAATCTATTTTGAAGACAACTTGATAATTCTTGACGACGGTAGCAAAATTCCTTTTAGCGAACGCTATAAAAATGCCTTTATTAAAAATAATACGATATTCCGTTAAGCCTTTTGAGCAACGCACGTTGATTAGGCTAAGTTTCTGATGTCTAAAACAGTTCCGTTAGCGAGGGTGTTTTCTTTGTAGAGCTTCACGATTGTAGTGGCTACATACGACGGAGTGTACAGTTGTTGCTGCTGCTTTAAATCGATAAATCGCTGTACATTTTTAAAATCTTTTTCCGAAGTACTTCGTATTTGTGTTTGCATTTCGGTATCCACAACTCCCGGATACAGAGCAATACACGTTACTCCGTGAGTCAGCGCTTCCTGTTCAGCAGCTGTAGCTTTGGTCAGCATATCCAATGCTGCTTTTGAAGTGCAGTACACTGACCAGCCTTCATAGGGTTTGGTAGCTGCTCCTGATGAAATATTGATGATGTCTTTTCGGATGGCAAGTGCTTCAGTTTTTTTGATGAATAGGCTCGAAAGTACGAGAGGAATAGTCGTGTTTAGTGTCATCGTTTTTTGAATGTCCTCTGGCGCCAATTGGTCTAAAGGTTTAATGGTGCCGAGTCTTCCTGCGTTGTTAATTAATAGCAAGGAAGTCAGACTGGCTGCTGAAAGCTCATCCAATAGCTCAGTGAATCGGGTGCTTACCTCATCGAGTACCGATAGATCTATCTGAATGTGCCTAGCGCCATCAATTGCCGGAACTGTTCTTGATAAGATATATACTCGATAACCACTCTTTATGAATTCTTGTGCCAATGCACGTCCAATACCTTTACTACCTCCTGTGATAATTACTGCCTTCATGAGGTAAAGATAGCCAAAAAATGACTCAGGACTAGGTTAACACAAAAAATTCAACTCGTCGTAGGCTAGAAGCACTTGGTCGAAAGCTACCCTTTGTCTGAACTAAAATTGAGAAAAACACCTTGAAAACGGTCGTATTTTTACAGTGATGTTTTTCATTATTAGATTTTTAAATTGGTTTTTAGTTTAGGCTCTCTGCGGAGGGCTTTTTTTGTGGGTCATGGTTTATAGGTAGTATATATAGGGAAAACCCTTAGTTGCTTTCTAGGGATAGCACTGAGTGTAAAATGGGCTTATTTTAAGTACATTGCAGTGTGTTTGTGTAAGAGTTTCAAACACGATACATTCTGCTAATATTTAAGGGATATCTCCTTTCAGAAATGAAAGGAGATTTTTTCCTTTAAAAAGGAGCTTTAGCTTCAATTATGAAAGTGTGTTTTTCTACTGGATGAATCAACGTAAGGCGTTCGGCATGAAGGTGAAGTCTTTGGTCTCGAATACCGTATAGATCATCTCCAACAATCGGAGCGCCAAGCCCCAGTTGATGAGCGGCATGTACACGTAGCTGATGTGTTCTTCCCGTTACAGGGTAGAAGTACACTCGAGTGGTGTTCGCTGTCTCCGATATTTTTTCCCAACGAGTAAGTGCGTGTTTTCCGTGTTCTGGACAAACCAGTTGTTTGGGTCGGTCGTCTAAATCGACTCTGAGTGGAAGGTTGATTTGTCCGCTGTTTTCTTCTATCTTTTTGGAAAGCACGGCCAGGTATCTCTTTTGTACGGTTTTTTTAATAAACTGTTCTTGCAATGCTTTGTGTACCGCTTTGGACTTTGCAATGAGCAAAACTCCAGATGTTGCCATGTCGAGGCGGTGCACCAACAATGGGCCTGTGGCATTTGGATAGCGTTTTTTCGCCCAAGTTTCGATGGTGTTTTCAGTAATTTCTTTACCTGTAACACTAAGCACATCGTGCGGTTTGTTTACTGCGAGTAGGTAGTCATCTTCAAAAAGGATTTCAACGGTGTCCACAACTTTTTGAAAAGCGACTAAGGGGTTCGAGGCTACGGGTAGTCCTTGCAGCATATGTGCTAAAATGGGTTTGCATTTTCCAGTACACGCTGGATAGTAGTTTTGGTGAATACGGACGGTACTGCTCAGAGGAGCGCCCCACCAAAATTCAGCCATAGCAATAGGGTGTAACCCGTGTATATGTGCGTACTGAAAAAGTTTAGGCGCACAGCACTCACCTGCACCTGCAGGAATACTTTGGTGCTGATGGTCAAAGAGGTCAATGAGGGTCTTGACTTCCTTGGCCTGATTATAGAATGCGTAAGAAGCGAATAATGCGTTTTGTGCCTTTGCCGAGGTTTTACCTCGCAAGCGTTCTAGTTGCGTTATTTTTTGCTCCCACAGTTCGGTCGTTTTTCTGGAGTTGGCAGTTTGCTGTTCAATATAAGTAGCGTATTCTTTTAAATAGAACTCTTCATTGATATTTTGCTGGTTGTTAATGGTGCCCGTTTTTTTACGATTTAAGCGCCTTTCTTTGATTTTCTGTACTTCTGCCTGGTATTGGGGCTCATACTTGTTTTTAAGTGCTGTATAGACTGATTTTGCTTCAAGGTATTCCGGCGCTTTATGACAGGCTTCAAGTTGATCACTGAGCTGCTCTATTTGTCGTTCCAATTGTTTGTACGGACCCTTTGGGTCAAAGCTGTCGTATACAGGTGGTACAAAATGTTGCTGATGATAGCTGTTGTCGAGTTTGCCAGAAAATGCAGTGAGGTAGCCCAATTCTCCTGCTGTATCCAACACGACGAGAACCCCGAACATTTTTCCGGCACCTGATTGCCCGGGAAGCAATCCAAAATCATGTAAAAAATCAGTGGTATGTGTCAAATAGGTTTGCAATTCCTCGGCGGCTTGCTTGGCAATGGGATGAGGATGGTAATTATGTGGATAGGGGAGTGATGTAGGGAGTGTAATACGGGAAAGTTCTCCTGAAAATCGGTGCAGTTTGTTCATTGGGCAAAAATAAAAAAGAAACGCCAAGGATAAAATTCCTCGGCGTTTCTGATACTTTATATTGTTGAAAAATTAGCTACGGTAGATTTTTTCGTATAAATCAGTGTAGATTTCTTTGATAATTTTTCGTTTCATTTTCATGGTTGGCGTAAGGTGACCACCGTCTATAGACCACTCTTCAGGTGTGAGTTCAAAGCGTTTGATTTGTTCCCATTTTCCGAATCGTTTGTTGCAACCATCAACCTCTTCTTGGATGCGCTCAATTACTTTCGGATGAGCAATAACCTCTGCGTTCGTACCCAATTCAATGCGGTGTCTGTTAGCCCATTCACGAACGAACTCGAAGTTAGGCTGAATGAGGGCGGCAGGCATTTTTTCACCTTCACCGACTACCATTACCTGTTCAATAAATCGAGATTGTTTTAATTTACCTTCTAACAATGGTGGGATCACGTATTTACCTCCTGAAGTTTTAAACATTTCTTTAGTACGTCCGGTAATTTTTAGGAAGCCTTCTTCACAAACTTCACCTTTATCTCCCGTGTGGAAGTATCCGTCTTTCAGTACTTCTGCAGTTTTTTCAGGATCTTTGTAGTACCCCATCATTACATTGGCACCTTTGACTAAAATTTCACCATTATCCGCGATCTTTACGTCAACTCCATCAATCATTTTTCCTACGGTTCCAATTCTGAATCCTCCATTGCGAAGGTCGTTTACTGAAATTACAGGAGAGGTTTCTGTCAAACCATATCCTTCCATCACAGGCATGCCAGCAGCAGCAAATACACGTGTTAAACGAGCTTGCAATGCCGCAGAACCAGAAACCATTAGTTTTAATTCACCTCCAAGGGCAGCTTGCCACTTCGAGAAAATCAATTTTCTAGCAATGCTCAACTGCTTTTCGTACCACCATCCGTTGGCACCGTAAGGTTTGTATTTTAATCCGAGTTCAATAGCCCAGAAAAATAATTTCTTTTTAATCCCTGATAATTCAGCTCCTTTTGCGTAAATTTTGTCGTAGATTTTCTCGTACAAACGCGGAACGGCCGTCATGACATTAGGTTTGATTTCCTGTGCGTTTTCACTCAGCTTTTCAATAGACTCTGCAAAGTAGATAGAAACACCACAATATTGATATAAATACAAAATCATACGTTCAAAAATGTGGCAAACAGGAAGGAAACTCAGTCCTTTTTCTTGACCGTATACTAAAGGAACTCGTTGTTCACTACTCAAAACATTTGAAACGATGTTTCCGTGTGAGAGCATTACTCCTTTAGGACGACCAGTGGTTCCTGAGGTATAAATAAGTGTAGCCAGAGAATCTGAATCTACAGCAGCCATACGCGCTTCTACATCCGCTTGATTGCTATCGTCTTCCCCAAGGGTTAAAATCTCAGACCAGTGCTGCTCTCCAGCAATCTCATCAAAGGTATATACGCCTTTTAATTTTGTTTGGTCTTTAATTTGGTTGAGTTTCTCCAATATCGTCTCATCAGACACGAAGCAGTAAATTGCTTCAGAGTGGTTTAAAACGTATTCGTAATCTTCTTTTGAGATCGTAGGGTAAATAGGAACGTTTTGTGCTCCTGTTTGTAAGATACCGATGTCACATACATTCCATTCGGTTATGTTATTGGTTGAAATCACCGCAATTTTATCATTGGGTTGTACTCCTAAACGCAACAATCCTCGGCTAAACGCATTCGCTTGGTCAATGTATTCCTTAGTGGATAAGGATTTCCATTCACCGTTGTATTTTGTGGTTAAAGCTTTATCGAGATTGTAAGTTTCTAATTGGTAGTAAGGAAAATCAAATAGACGTTTTATTTCACGCGGCATAAATTCAAATTTTTGGGCTCTGCAAATTATAAAAAATAGCTCGATTGAACAAATATAAGTTTACTTGTTGATTTATTGATGATTATATATTTTTTGGTACAAATCATTGTATTTTTCTAAGATGTTTTTTCGCTTTATTTTTAATGTAGGGGTTAATAAGTCATTAGCGACAGTCCATGCCTCACTAGTGATTTCAAAGGCTTTTATCTGTTCCCATTTACCGAATGACGCATTGCACTGTGCTATTTCTTGTTGTATTCTCGCACGGAGCTTTTCATCAGTACTTACATTGTCAATAGTATGCCCGTGACGTTTGGCCCATTCCCACACAAATTCAAAGGAAATTTGAATGAGGGCAGCAGGCATTTTCTGACCTTCGCCAATTACCATAGCTTGTTCTATAAATCTCGATTTTTTAAGTTCGCTCTCCAATATTGCTGGTGCAATGTATTTACCACCGGAAGTTTTGAATATTTGTTTTTTACGATCCGTAATTTTTAAAAAGCCCTCCGAGTCAATTTCGCCAATATCTCCCGTGTGTAGATATCCGTCTTTAATGGTTTCAGCGGTCAATTCTGGACGCTTGTAATACCCGAGCATAATGTTCGGACCTTTGGCTAAAATTTCTCCGTCTTCTGCTATTTTTATCGTAACGTCTGCGAGCACCCTACCAACGGTGCCGATCTTGAACCCGCGTTCAGCGATTTGAGTGACGGAAAGAGCAGGGGAAGTTTCGGTAAGACCGTAGCCTTCCAAGATAGGTATTCCTGCGGCAGTAAAGATTCGTATGAGTCGAGCTTGAGTGGGGGCACTACCGGCAATCATAAATTGCAAATTGTTTCCGAGTGCTGCCCGCCATTTGGAAAAAACCAGCTTGCGCGCAATTGACAGTTGGAATTCGTACCAAGCACCATTGGCATTATAGGGTTGGTAGCGTTCTCCCAAGTCCAGAGCCCAATAGAATAAGCGTTTTTTTAGCCCGGTTAAAGAACTTCCCTTGTCGACTATTTTATCAAATACTTTTTCCAGAAGTCGTGGCACAACAGCCATAAAATGAGGCTGTACCTCACGTAAATTATCGCCAATTTTCTCGATACTCTCAGCAAAATGAATTTCAAAGCCCATGTATTGGCAGTAATACGAAGAAGCTCTTTCGAAGATATGACTGATAGGTAGGTAGCTAATAGCGCGTTTGTCAGAGTCGTAGAGGGCTAGGGTGTTACCGACCGAAAAAACGTTGCTGAGTATGTTTTCATGACTTAGCATGACTCCCTTAGGGGTACCTGTGGTTCCAGAGGTATAGATAATGGTAGCCAAATCATTTGGGTCAACCTCTGATTTCCGCAAATCGATGGTTTCGGTTACGGCTGTGGCGGATCCTAAAGCTAAAAAATGTTGCCATCCTTGTGGAGTATCCAAATTTTCGAAGGAATAGATTTCCTTGAGTTGTGTTTGCGTTTTTACCTTCGTAACTTTCGAGAGGAGTTCGTCGTCACTCACAAAGCAATAGCTGCTGTCGGAGTGTGCTAGTATGTAGGCAAAATCCTTTTCAGAAAACGTCGGGTACAGCGGAACATTCACAGCGCCAATTTGAGTGATTGCCATATCCATCATATGCCATTGTGGGCCGTTGTTTTGGATGATGAGCGCTATTTTATCACCAGGTTGAACGCCTAATGCGAGTAAGCTGGCACTAATTTGTTGAATAAACTCAAGGTATGAATGGGTGCTGATCGATTGCCATTCGCCGTTTACTTTATGAACAAAACAGCGCTCTTGTGCGTGATTTTCAAGTTGATAATACGGTACGTCAAAAAGTCTTGTTACTGAAGGAGATCTATGCATATAAAAGCTATTTGCTATAAATCTACTAAAAAAATAATTAGCTATTTAATACTTCTAGTAACAGTTCACAACCACTTTTTAATTCATCTTCTGATAGGGTGAGGGGAGGAGTGATGCGTACTGCTCTTCCTTCAAACAAAAGCCAAAACAAAATTAATCCGCGGTCTAAACAACGCAAAATAACATCTGTAGCCCGTTCCGGACTCTCTAAAATTAGTGCGAGCATCAGGCCTTTTCCTCGAATTTCTTTAACCTGAGGGTGTCCTTCAAAATACGATCGTATCAGAGCTTCCTTTTTGAGTGCCTGCTCCATTAAATCGCTATCAGTAATGGTGTTAACGGTTGCCAGGCCAGCCGCCGCAATGACTGGGTGCCCACCAAAAGTAGTGATGTGTCCTAATTTAGGGTTGTCTTGCAAGCAGCGCATGACTTCATGACTACTGATAAAAGCCCCAATGGGCATTCCGCCGCCCAGTCCTTTTCCGGTGATGATGATGTCAGGCTCAACAGCGTAGTGTTCAAAGCCCCAGAAACGCCCAGTTCTTCCAACTCCTGTTTGTATTTCATCTAAAATTAACAAAGCTCCCATTGCCTGACAGCGCTGTTTAACTTTTTGTAGATAGTCGTTTTTTGGAGTTACAAAACCAGCACCTCCTTGTATCGTTTCTAAGATGACTGCTGCGGTGTTTTTAGTGATTTTAGAAAGCGCTTCTTCTTCGTTGAAGGGAATGAATCGGATACCTGGTATCAAGGGTCTAAAGGCGCTGTTTTGTGCTTCTGCACCACAAACGCTCATTGCTCCTTGTGTATTGCCGTGATAAGCATTTTTAGCCGCTATAATTTCTGACCTTCCAGTGAATCTTTTTGCTAACTTTAAGGCTCCTTCGGTCGCCTCTGTACCTGAATTTACCAAATACACTGATGACAGCGTTTTAGGTAAAGTAGCAGCCAATGCTTTACAGAGCCCCAGTTGAGGTTGCTGAATGAACTCACCGTAAACCATGACGTGCGTGTATTGCTGCATTTGAGCAGTCACAGCGTCGGTAATTACTTGAGGAGCATGTCCTAAACTATTGGCTGATACTCCTGCTACAAAATCGAGGTATTGTTTTCCACTGCTATCGTAGATGTAACTTCCCTTTGCACTCGCTATTTCGATAGCTAAGGGATGGGGTGTTGTCTGTCCTTGAAATTGTAAGAAATCACTCTTGGTATTCATTTATTGCTCCTCTTTTAATTCGTAAACGGGTTGTCCTTCTCTTTTCTCTTGCTCTTTGCTAAATTGCGTTTTCGCTTTTTCTACTGCTGCCTTTTCCTTTCTAGGTTTCTCAGCTGTTTTTTTATCGTCTTTAAAGATGTCTTCTACCGTCAAAGGCTGTTCGTCCCCTCGCCATACAAAACCAGGGAATTTGCGTTTCGAAGGCGGAAATTCGGAAGGAGGGAAGGTTTCTCCATTTGGCTTTTTTAGGTACTTTGTCTGAATAATTTCACTGTTTTCTAAGGTGAATTCAATATCACTAGCAATCTCTCGGGTAATGGTCTCCAATTTTTGGGTGTCTTCGTTGCGATTGTAATACAGCGATTCTGAATTTCCCTTGACCAGCATAATGCGCAGTTCGTTTTCTTCAAACTTTCCAAAAATGTCACGTCCTTTGATCTGATTAAAATCGTCATCGCTCAACGAATCTTTTTGTATGATGAACGCATTTTGCAGCACAAATAAGGAATCTAATTTATTGGTTTCTTTTTCCGATTTTAAATGGATACTATCTCCTGTTATCTGGCTTTTCCCTGACCAGAGCACTGGTCGTTTGAACATGCGAGTAAGCCCTGTAACTTGACTGGTGTGAATAGAATCGCACTTTCCGCGCAGGTCTGACTTGAAAATTTTCACATCGTTGAAGATACGGACAATGCGTTCCTCTGGTTTCCCAGTAATCAAAATCTTATCTCCGTGTACATACATAGAATCTTTGTCGTGCTCGGAAATTGCTACCGCTCGCTCGGTGATAAAGAGCGAGTCTTTTTCTTCAAAGAGCTCCGCGTAATTTCCTTTTGTCACTGTATTTTGTATGGTGTCTATTATCTTAATTCTGTTCGTAGCCGAGGCAAAACCAGCGCGTTTGTCGTAGTAGAGACTATCCGCTTCAACGGTACGGTCTTTTAAAAACAATTTGGCACGCTTGACAAAGTAAGAAATTTCGGTATTGGTGTCATAAAATCCACGCTCAGAGTACACTTTGGTACTGTCTTTAAGATTGGTAATCGTACTCGGACCGTAAAGGTATGCCAAACTGGTATTCGTGTAATAGTCAAGGTGGTCTGACTCTAAAAAGTTATCGGGGTTGACAACGGTGACCTTGGATTTTGCACTAAATTTTTTCTCTTCCAGGTAATAGGTGCCGCGTTTGCTTTTAAGAGTGTTCTTTTTATCCTTAATAGTTCCTCCTGTCTGATAGAACAATACTTGTGCCTTGCGGTCGAAGTGTAGGGTATCCGTTTTCATGGTCATCTCTTTGTCGTTGATCTCGACATTTCCCCACGACACGGCTTTTTTTGTATTACCGTTGTAAATGGCGTATTCGCTGTATTGGATAATACTATCTCCTTGCTCAATAACAACTTCTCCTGCGGCTTTAAATAGGTTTTCTTTTTTGTATAGCAATGCCTGCTTACATTCTAAAGTAGCGCCTTCATGAGCTATTTTTACTTTCCCTAGAAGTATCGTAGCTCCTGGGTATTTTTTCTCATCTACTTCACTGTATTGACTCGATAAAACATCTATTTTTTTAGACTGGGCAATGCTGTATTGTGTCAGCAATAGCAAACAAATATAAAATAGGTTCTTCACTAGGCATTTAATTTAGACAGCAAAAATAAGGAAAAGTCCATGCCAAAGTTCTTAAGAAGACGATAAAATATATTCGGTTTCCCCTGTCCATGGGATTTAATTGTACTAATTTTGTGGAAAATTTAAAAATTACAAGATTATGAGTGCCCATTTTGATTTATCAAAAGAGGAAATGAAGTCTTATGGATATAAAATAGTCGATCTTATAGCAGATCATTGGGATTCTATTGGAGATAAGAAACCCGTAATCAGGGCGACCCGAAAAGAAATGGATTCGGTGTTTCTGCAAGAAGCTCCCAATGAAGGGACACCAGCTGAGGAGGTATTGGATTTTGTTATGGACAATGTGATTCCTAACAGTACTGTGATTTCACACCCGAAAGCATTTTCGTTCGTACCTGGACCGAGTAATTACATCAGTACAATGGCCGATAGCTTGGCTACGGGATTCAATATATTTTCAGGTGGATGGATGGTGTCGCCTGCAGCTGCTGAATTGGAAATTGTAACGATGAACTGGTTGCTAAAGATGTATAATTTTCCGGTAGCCCAAGGAGGAGGAATTTTTACGAGTGGAGGTTCCATGGCCAATTTAACGGCGTTGGTGACGGCGAGGAGAATTAAATGCGGAGATGATTTCTCAAAGGCCGTGATTTACTTGTCAGATCAAGCACATTCATCGAATATTAAAGCCATTCGAGTCCTCGGATTTAAAAAGGAACAAATTCGCGTATTGCCTACCGATTTGGAATTCCGTATTAGTATGAATAAGCTCAAGAACGCCATTGCTAAAGATCGTTTGGAAGGTTTGCAACCTTTTTGTTTCATCGCTTCGGCAGGAACGACGAATACGGGAACGGTTGACCCCCTTCACGAAATAGCAGATGTGTGTGAAGAAGAAGATTTATGGATGCACGTCGATGGTGCCTATGGAGGAGCGGCAATTTTAAGTGATAAGGGAGCGAAAGCACTTCGCGGAATAGAACGCGCCGATTCATTGACGGTAGACCCTCATAAATGGTTTTTTCAACCCTATGAAATTGGTTGTCTCTTGGTAAAAGATAAAACTTGGTTAAGTGGTACTTTTAGTGAAAAACCTGAGTATTTGAGAGATATTGAAGGGAATGAGTCAGAAATCAATTTCTACGACTATGGAATTCAGTTGACGAGACGTTTTAGAGCACTTAAGTTCTACATGTCGATCAAAACTTACGGATTGGATACTTTTAGAAAGGCTGTGAGCTACAATATCGATTTGGCAGATCGCGTAGAGAAAGTATTGCGTAAAAGTAGAAACTGGGAAATTATCTCCCCAGCTACCTTGGCAGTAATCAATTTCCGCTACAATCCATTAGGGTTAAATTTAACAGAAAAGGAAATCGACGTATTAAACCAGAAGATTTCAGAGAAAATAATGGAGTCTGGTGATGCCTTTTTAGTCACCACTGTTTTAAACAAGCAAGTCGTATTGCGCATGTGTTTAATCAACCCAAAAACGACCTTTGAACACATTGAGGAAACGTTTTTGCAGTGTAATGCTTACGCTGAAGAAATACTTAAACAATAAAAAAAAGAGCTCAAATGAGCTCTTTTTTTATGGATTATCCCTTGTAGAAAGGTAACTTTACTACTTTAGCCGGAATTTGTTTTTTTCGAATTTGGATGCGGATTTCGCTGTCTACTTTAGAGTTTGCTTTGGTAACATAACCTAGTCCAATACCTTTGTTCAAAGAAGGACTCATAGTTCCTGAAGTTACTTTTCCAATCACAGTACCCTCTTGATCTACAATTTCGTATCCTTGTCTAGGAATTCCACGTTCTGTCAATTCAAAAGCGACGAGTTTACGAGTAATACCTTCTTCTTTTTGTTTTTTAAGGTTTTCCGCATTGATAAAGTCTTTGGTGAATTTGGTAATCCATCCCAAGCCTGCCTCAAGTGGTGAGGTAGTATCATCAATATCATTACCGTATAAACAGTATCCCATTTCTAAACGCAAGGTATCACGCGCAGCGAGTCCAATAGGTTTAATTCCCCAATCAGCTCCAGCTTCGAATACTTTGTTCCAAACGGCTTCTACATCTTCGTTTTTAACGTATATTTCAAATCCTCCAGATCCTGTATATCCAGTTGCTGAGACGATAACATTTGGTAAACCAGCGAAATCAGTAATCTCAAAGGTGTAAAATTTGATAGCTGATAAGTCAACAGAAGTTAATGATTGCATTGCCTCTGCCGCCTTAGGTCCTTGAATAGCCAAAAGTGACCAGTCATCCGAACGGTTTTCCATGGTAACACCTAAATCGTTGTGCTGTGAAATCCAATTCCAATCTTTTTCTATATTGGAAGCATTGACCACTAACATGTATTCGTTGTCGTTGATCATGTAAATAATAAGATCATCAACGATCCCTCCATCAGCATTTGGCATACAACTGTACTGTGCTTTACCTGGAACTAATTTAGAGGCGTCATTAGAAGTGATTTTTTGAATTAAAGCAAGCGCGTGCTCACCTTTTAAGAAAAATTCTCCCATATGACTAACGTCAAATACACCAACACCTTTTCTAACCGTTTCGTGTTCAACCGTTACTCCTTCGTATTGCACAGGCATGGTATATCCTGCAAAAGGAACTAATTTTGCTCCTAGGGCTTCGTGTACGTGCGTTAATGCCGTTTTTTTCATTGTGTATAATTGTTTGTTTTTACCCCGCTAAAGTAGTTAAAAATTAACGAACAAAAAGTCCATTTTTGTTATATATTTCAATGGAATCTTAACTAAAGTTATGTTAATATACTACCAATCTTAGCGTTTTTGGTGTAACTTTGAGTAACTACCAAAACGCGAGTACCATGAGCTATCAAAGATATATTGTAAGCCTGTGCACATTAGTATTTGTACAATGGAGTGCAGCCCAAGTTCCCAAGGATTTCCTATCAGCCACTTTTCACAAAAATCGGAGAGCTGAATTGCGTAAAAAAATGCCAGCGAATTCCGTAGCTGTGATTTTTTCCAATACCATGAGGAACCGTGCCAATGACGTTGACTACGTGTTTCATCAGGATCCTAATTTCTATTACTTAACGGGGTTTAGAGAACCTAATGCCGTTTTAATGTTGTTTTCGGATATGCAACAAGATAATGCTGGTCAACGTTACAATGAGTTGCTGTACGTGCCGAAGAAAGACCCGCGTTACGAGTTGTGGAACGGTAAGCGACTAGGAATGAAAGTGGCAAAAAAGCAGTTGCTTTTTGACCGAGTAAGGACAACCGAACAATTTTTAACGGACTCCTGGCAGTTTAATAGGTTCAAAAAAATACTGTTGTTTAAGTTTCAGGATGATTTTCGCAATAGTATGAGGAGTTCAGTTGATTTGTACGATTTAGTGGTACATTTTAAAAATTCTGCAAACTACGTTGGTAGGAGAACATTACCAACGTCAAAACAGCAATTGTATCAGCTGATTCGAGCGACTCCAATTGAAAATGCGGCCTCAGTTGCTCAATACATTGGTAGAAAAATAAACGAAGATGCCACGCTAGCCAAGGATAGTTTATTGGTAACTTACAGTACCAAAGAGGTTGCTTTTCAAAAGGAAATACGCAGTAAGGTACGCCAGATGCTAGCTGTACAAGGAAATTTTGATCACCAGTTTTTACCTCGAACGATGGCGACCATGCGCGAGATTAAAAGACCTGAAGAACTGACCTTATTACGTAAGGCGATTCGGATCTCAGCAATGGGACAAGTAGAAGTGATGAAGGCGATGAAGCCCAATATGTCAGAGACTGAAATACAGGGGATTCATGAGTTTGTATATAAAAAATACGGTGCGGAGTACGAAGGGTATCCTTCAATTGTGGGAGCTGGAAACAACGGCTGTATCTTACACTATATTGAGAATAGTAAAACTAAGGTTGCAGGAGAATTGGTTTTAATGGATTTGGGAGCCGAGTACCGCGGATACACAGCCGACGTCACACGCACCATTCCTGCTTCTGGAAAATTCTCAGTTGAGCAAAAAGCAATTTACGAATTGGTATTAAAGGCACAAAATGCGGGTATTGCACAGTGTGTAGCAGGAAATCCATTTTGGAAGAGTGGTGAGGTTGCTAGAGCCATTATTAACAAAGGCTTATTCGAACTCGGAATTATTGACCACCCCGATACCAAACACCAGTATTTTCCGCACGGAACCTCACATCACATTGGTTTGGATGTGCACGATCCCGGGAATTACAATAATTTTGAAGTCAATATGGTGGTGACCGTTGAGCCCGGGGTTTACATCCCTAACGGAAGTCCATGTGATAAAAAATGGTGGGGTATCGCCGTCAGAATTGAAGACGATATCTTGATTACGAAAGAAGGACCTGTCAATTTATCTGATGAAGCACCCAGAACAGTAGAAGCCATAGAAAAACTTATGCGTAAGGAGAGTGTGTTAAATCAATTTAAATTACCTAAATTGTAGGTATGAAATGGACAAAAGATCACTTGTATAACGGTTTTTTCTTGATTTTGATAGCGGTATTGTCAACCAAACCGGGAAAAGTTTTTTTTACTCGCTTGCTAGCAATGGGACCTACGGTTATTGAGCAATCGGAGCAAAAATATACGGGTGATATGCATTGGGAGCTCATTGGGCTTAATACTCCCAATTTTCGGTGGGAACAGGCTAAAGGCGAAGTGGTTTTTGTGAACTTTTGGGCTACTTGGTGTCCGCCTTGTGTTGCGGAATTGCCGAGTATACACCAGCTGTACCTAGTTTATAATAAAAAGGTAAAATTCGTTTTTGTCAATGGGCAAAGTTGGCCAGAAATTCAAGGTTTTTTCAAGGAACAAAATATAGACTTGCCGAGCTTTCAGCAGGGGTCTCCAACTCCTGAAATACTGCAAACTCAAAGGATACCACGAACGTTTGTTATTGATCGTAATGGAAATATAGTTATCGATGAAGAAGGAGCTGTCAATTGGTACAGCGAGTCGTTTCGGAAACTGTTAGATGAATTAATTACCCAATAAAAAAAGCCGTACTGCTTTGCGTACGGCTTTTGTATTCTATTATAACGGGAATGCTTACTTTTTGTTCACTTTGATAGGTAGCATGTAGATGTCTTGTTTCTTCACATTAGAAGTCTTAGCTACTTTCTTGTTGTTTAATCTGTTTTTGATGATTTTGTTTAAACGCTCGTCTTTAGAAATAACATCAACAATAACGATCTCGTTTTTGTTGTTTACTAAGAAAGAAACTCGAACGTTTAAGTTTTCTTTCGTATCTAATTTGATAGTAGACCCAATTAAGTTTACGATCTGAGTACGCAATGCACTTGTAACTTTTTTACTAGGAGTATCGTTGTTTGCAAATGTTGCAACTGATACGAACATACAAGCACTTAAAATTAAGGTATTTACTAATGATTTCATTTTCGTTTTTTTTAATGAATTTTCTTTAAATTAATTTCTGGTGCAAAGATAGAAAGCAATTTTGATTTTGAGAATTTAAAAAAGAAATTAACATATAATTGGGTGTTTTTGTTTTAAAACGCCTTTTTTGGTTAAATAATTACGAATAATGTAATTTTGGTTAAGGTGGGGTTGTCTTTTTATGTAGGAATTTATAAATAAAAAGGAATATGATAATTGGGCTGTGTTAGGGACGTATTTAGGGAGTGTTAAGTTTATATTATCGACTAAATTTTGTCGTTTTTTAAAGCCGATTTTACTTGATTTACCCAAATTTTAGGATTTTCTAGCATCGGAAAATGACCTGTTTCAGAAATCAAATACCATTCACAATTTTTAATCTCACTGCGCAGTTGTTCAGCAATGGCCATAACCGCAATTGGATCGTTTTTGGCCCACACTACGCCAATGGGAGTGTCAGTACTGCGTAGGGCACCGATCCAACGATGCCAAAAAAAGTATCGTTCGTTAATATAGTTACTCAATCGAGGAAGTGCGGCTCTACCATTTTTATAGGTGATGATCTCCCATAAGACATCAATTTCTTCTTGAGTGAGTTGGACAGGATCGTAGTAGATTTGCTTTAAGTTTCTAGAAAAAAGAGCTTTTGTTCCCAATTTAGCAACCCATGGACCGAGGTGTTTGTTTTTTAATAGTTTTTGGATAGGGCGAAGTTTTGCCAGTTCTATATGCATACTTCCGTTGCATAGAATAAGCTTTGTCATGGTAAAAGGCAAGGATGCTTGTTCTTTTCTGGCCAACAGCTCCGTGGCAATACTCGTACCGTAATCATGTGCTAAGACACTTAAATGGGCTATGCCTAACTGCTTCCACAAAGCAATAGCGACATCCGTTTGCTCTATTAATGAATAGGAGTAGTTGGTGGGTTTATCAGAAAATCCAAAGCCGAGGTGATCGTGCAGAATAACTCGGTAGTCTTGTGCTAAGATATCAAGTACTTTATAATAGTCGAAAGAAGAGGTAGGGTACCCGTGTAATATTGCTAACACAGGCTTGTTACCTCCGGTATCAATAATGAAGATATCGCGATGGAGTACCTCAGTATGGTATCCTTTGTTTTTCCAATGTTCAAGTAGCATAAGTTCGGTAAATTGTCCTTTACAATATACTTAAAAATACGTAGTTTTGAATTCTTTTAAAATTATAGCCTATCTACTTTATTGACGTCATACTCCCGGTGCCTTTGCAAAAGGCTTTTACCTATAAGATTCGACCAGAGGAAGCCTCCTTTTTACAAAGAGGTATGCGGGTAGCGGTTTCTTTTGGGAAAACGAAGGTGTATACCGCTATTGTTTATAAAATTCATCAGCAGGCACCTATAGGGTACGAAGCGAAAGACATTCATCAAATTTTAGACGATCGTCCGGTTGTCAATGAAGAACAACTGAAGCATTGGGAATTTATCAGCCAGTATTACAGTTGTGCTTTAGGAGATGTCTACAGGGCGGCATTGCCTTCGGCGTTTATGTTGGAAAGTGAAACTGTGTTGCATAGAAATGTTGATTTTGTGGAGGATGCTAGTTTGGGAGATAAAGCCTTTTTGATTTTTGAAGCACTGCAACACCATTCGCAATTAACCATCCATCAAGTGGTCGATATCTTAGGCAAAAAAACGGTGTTACCAATCATCAATGAGCTGTTAGAGGCAAAGGCAATCAACATCCAAGAGGAAATTTATGAAACGTATAAACCTAAATTAGTCAAGTACGTCCGTTTGCATGCAAAATACGATAATTCTACTGCGCTGCAGGAGTTGATGGAAATGCTGAATAGAGCTCAAAAACAGCGGGTGGCTGTGATGACGTATTTTCAATTGGCATCACAGAAAAAGCCAGTAAAAGCCAAAGATTTGGAAGTTGCGGCTGAGGTGAGTGCTGCTGTCTTAAAGGCGCTAGTATCGAAAGAAATCTTTGAGTTTTACGAGCTGCAAACAGATAGAGTACAATTCGATGGAAATCAGGAAATGACTAAGGATCTCAGCGATTTTCAAGAAACGGCTTACAGTGAAATTAAAGAGTTGTTTCAAGAGCAATCGGTAGTTTTGTTGCACGGAGTAACGGGATCGGGAAAGACGGAAATTTATGTGAAGCTTATCCAAGAAGTTTTAGCGCAAGGTAAGCAAGTGCTGTTTTTGTTACCTGAGATTGCCTTGACTACTCAGATAATTAATAGGCTTAAGAAGTTTTTTGGAAAACAAATAGCTGTATTTCATTCCAAGTATTCCATGAATGAACGCGTTGAAGCTTGGAACAATGTACTCGAAAACAAAGAGAAAGCACAAGTTGTGTTAGGCGCTAGATCAGCCTTGTTTTTACCTTTTTCGAATTTAGGTTTGGTTGTCGTGGATGAGGAGCACGAAAGCTCTTACAAACAAAATGACCCTGCACCGAGGTACAATGCGCGTGATGCAGCGATAGTACTCGGATTGCAACACGGAGCAAAAATTTTATTGGGCTCTGCAACGCCCTCTATTGAGAGTTTTTACAATGCATCCCAAAAAAAATACGGATTGGTGAGCTTGACCAGGCGCTTTGGGAATGTGCGTTTACCGGCTATCGAACTCATTGATTTAAAAGAAAAACATCGAAAACGAGAGATGACCGGCTTGTTTTCCGATCGTTTGTTAAAGTTAATCCAGGCCGCATTGGATGAGAACGAACAAATTATATTGTTTCAAAACAGGAGGGGCTATTCACCCGTAGTGGAATGCGGATCCTGTGGGAACTCCCCCCAATGCCCTAACTGCGATGTGAGTCTGACCTTTCACAAGTTTAAAAAAGTATTGAAATGTCACTATTGTCATTATCAAAGAGCGATGCCTTCGAGTTGTGGTGCTTGCGGAAGCACGTCATTAGATACGAAAGGTTTTGGTACTGAGCAGATAGAGTTAGAGCTCAAGGAACTCTTTCCGAAATACAAGGTAGGACGTATGGATTTGGATACTACTCGAGGAAAATATGGGTATCAGAAAATTATTGGAGCTTTTGAAGCACGTGAAATTGATATCTTAGTAGGGACTCAAATGCTTTCAAAAGGCTTGGATTTTGCAAATGTCTCCTTAGTAGGGATTTTAAATGCCGATGCCATGCTCAATTTTCCAGATTTCCGTGCTCACGAGCGAGCATATCAGCTAATGGTACAAGTAGCGGGTAGGGCAGGGCGTTCGGAAAAGCAGGGGAAAGTAGCCATACAAACCTTTAATCCCTACCATCAGATTTTACAGCAAGTGTCGACCAACAGTTTTCATCAAATGTACAAAGAACAACTACAGGATCGCTGGCAATTTCATTACCCTCCTTATTATCGATTGGTAAAGATTACCTTAAAGCACAGAGACTATGCTCGGGTAGATCAAGGGGTAAATTGGTTGGCAAATGCCTATAAAAATGTGTTTGGCGATCAGGTTTTAGGGCCAACGGAACCTGCGGTTTCCAGAGTGAGGAATCAGTATATAAAAAACCTGACGATTAAGATACCACCAAAACAATCACTTGCTAAAACCAAGCAACATTTGCTTAAAATTCGAAACACTTTTGAAGCGATAAAAGACTTCAGATCGATACGTTTTATCATCGACATTGACCCTTACTAGACGTTTTTTAGCAGATTCTGTGGCTTGGTGAGTACCAAATACACTTCTACAAGGGTGTTTTTACACTATAACTCTTCATATACGGTATTTTTTGAGTACGTATGGGGGCTTGATAATGAGATGTTTGCTTGATAAAAACGATGTTCGAATCTGATAATGAGCTAAATTTCAATAAAAAACGTAGTTTTTTTTGTTAAAATAAAAATAAGTAGTATATTGTAAATGTCTTTGGAGACGTCCTTAGACTTTCTTTTTCATAGCAATTTTCCCACTCAATCTTTGAGTGGGTTTTTTTTTGTCGATACACTTTATCGACTTATCTATAGTTAGCATTCATTGAAAGTAGGTTAATTCTCTTTCGCCTAATATCAACGCTTCACCAATGTATTCCTTAGTAATTTGCAGTGTGTAGTTATTAAAAGCGAAGAGATATGAAAACAGAAACCATCAAAATTAAATTAGTAAGTAAGGAAGGATATGAAGCTTTAAATAGATTCATATTTATTGAAATTCCGGTTGTTTCCAATGAAGTATTGTTTAACCAAGTATTTATGGTTAAAGATTTCGGATTTGTGTTTCTAAACTGATAACCGCACTATAAAAAACTACTCGTCTTATACGAACAAGGGCGCTTACATAACAGTAAGCGCCCTTGTTCGATTAGGTTGAAACCTCAGCTAGTTTTAAATTCCGAATTGAAGGTTGAAAACGATGTTTCTACCAGGGTTTAAGATATTATCAGATTTTAATCTAGAAAGGTGGTTGATGTATTTTTTATCGAATAAGTTTCTAACGTTTATCGATCCTGTAAACTTGTATTTTCCGATATAGATATCACTACCGATACTTAAATTAGCAATAGTATACCCAGGAGTTCCTGTTTCAAATCCGCTTACGCGATTTTGATCCATAAAGCTCTGAACTCCGAAAGAAGCAAAGCTGTTTTTTAACCAATTGTTTACTTGGAATTCTCCGCGTAAGGTGTTTTTAAAGACATTGGCAGGAATTAATGGTAGGTACAATTTACTAGCTCTTTTACCGATTACGGTTTCAAAGCTACTCTCTAAGTGTAACCAGTCTAATGGGTGTGGATGTAAGTGAAATCCTATTTCTCCACCAAACAAATTAGCGTCTTCTTGTAAATAGGTATACACAGGAGCTCCGTCTTCAACTTCTCCTGTTGGAGATAAGAAGATGTAATCATTAATATTGTTATAGAAAGCATTAGCGAATACTTCAAAATGTTCAGACCCGTATTCTAAAGCAAGGTCAAACTGGTAGTTTTGCTCATTTTTTAAGTTGGCATTACCTTCTTCAAATCGATTTGTACCGTGGTGTACTCCATTGGAAGCTAATTCAGCTAAATTCGGTGCTCTAAATCCTTTTGCAATATTGATACGCGTAGTGAACATATCAAACAATACAGTTTTAAATCCTAAAGAAGCAGTAAAGCTATTAAATGATTTGTCTAAAGCTTCGAATACGTGAACCTCAGCTTCGTGCTTAATTTCGTGACGCTCAGTAGTGATGTTTCTGTTGTCAAAACGAAGTCCTGCTTGTAAAGCTGTATTTTCATCAAATGTATAGTTGGCTGTTGTAAATACACCAATATCGTTTACTTTGGCATTTGGAATTAAAATTTCTTCTCCAAAGTTTTTGTTATTCTGATGCATACCTTGCACTCCAACAATCATTTCAACAGCACCAAATTTAGGTAAGTGGTATTTTGCATTAAAATTGAACGTCTTGAGTTTCATGTTTAAAGCAGCTTCTCCTTCTTCGTGCTCGTCGTGATCAGGATCTGGAGCAGCGCCACCTCCGTGACCGTGTTCTTCGTGCTCTTCGAACTCTTTTCTGTTGTTCACGATATATCCTAAATCTAAATCTAATTTTGAATCACCAAAGAAGATGTGGTTGTGCATACTCAAAATGTGATTTTGAATATTTTGATATGGGTTTTCTAGGTGCGTTTCTCTCGATTGCTCTCCAAAACCTTCTGTCAATCCTAAATCAGAATCGTTGTAGTTATAACGAACCTCAGAGGTAAAGTTTTTTTGGTGAAAACCAACTCCTAACTTTAAGTCTTTTTCTTTAAAACGGGTATTGGTTACCAGTTGTCCTGTTGGGATTTTATAGTCAGAGTGAATAGCATAAGTTCCACGAGCTAAGAATTGCCAGTTTTCAAGTGATGATTTCAATCCTAAAGACGTATTACTTCCTTGAGTATTCGTGAAAAATTGCTGTTGAACAGCTACTTTGGTTTGACCTTCTGCAGCAAATCGTTCAGGTTGAATATACAATACTCCTCCTAAAGCATCCGATCCGTATAATAGTGAAGCAGGCCCTTTGATCACTTCGACACCTTCAATTCCGGCACCGTTGATTCCCAATCCGTGCTCTCCACCAAACTGTTGGTTTTCTAAACGTACTCCTTGAGTATATACCAATACACGGTTACCACTCAAACCTCTAATTACAGGTTTTCCTATAGAAACTCCTGTTGAAACTTGAGAAACCCCTGGAATTATAGTGATTCCTTCGGCTAGGGTTGGAGCTCCTACCTTTTGGATGGCTCTTGCAGACAAACGATCGACCTTCATTACGTTTTCCGATTGTAATTTGTTGAAAGGTGTCGATACAATCACTTCATCGATTTCAAATACAGAAGCATCCATTTTTGCATCAAATTGAATGTTTCCATTGCTGAAGTTAAAGGTTTTAGAAATGGTTTTATATCCGATATAGGTAAAATTGATCGTGATTTTTCCGTTTGGAATATTTTTTAATTCATAAGTCCCTGCTTCGTTAGAAGTGGTTCCTTTATGTAATTGAGGTGCATAGATTTCAACTCCGTAAAGAGCTTGGTTATCAGTGTCTGTAATCGTACCAGAAAGAGTACTTTGAGCGTATGTTTGGGCAAATCCTATAAAAAATAGGACGAATAATAATTTTTTCATGATCGTGTTTTATAATTATAATAGTGGTCAACTGAAGATAAAACTATCTCACAGTGACACGTGCCAAGCCTTTTAAGTACATTACCTAAAAGAGAATAGCGAAAAATGGGTTTGATATTACAATGATAAAACAGGGGGTGCCCTAGAAGATCTTAATTGAACAGTATGTGTGAGTAAACTTTGCGAAAAGCCCTCAATTTGTTTGTCGGTCTCAGGAAGGGTTTGAATTCCTAAAAGTTTAGGAACTTGGTAGTCGAAAGTTTCAAGATGAAAGAGAAGAATGGAACATTCTACGTTATTCTCGTGAAAGTGCTGCTCGTCTACAGCTGAACACACCACAACGTGGTCGTGATCTTCTTCAAACGTATGCGCCAACTGTATAGCAGAAGGCGTCAACAGCAGAAGAAGTTGTAGTAGTGTTATGTATCTCGTAACGATTTGCACCCTGCAAAAGTAATCAAAAAAACAAAACCCCGACATTTATATTTGTCGGGGTTTTAATTTTTATGGGTACATTGTTTATTTCTTCTTGTTTCCGCGCATTTTCATATTGAGCATTTCGACTCCTAAAGAGAAGGTAATGGCAAAGTACAAATAGCCTTTCGGAATAGTTCCAATAGCTTCACCGAAGAGTTTAGCATGTGATAAATGCGCCGCTTCTGCGATAAGCATAAACCCGATAAGGATAAGAAATGACAAGCCTAACATTTGAATAGTTGGGTGCTTGTTGACGAACTTTCCAACAGGATTGGCAAATAACATCATGATAATCATCGAAAGTATCACCGAAGTCACCATGATAATCATGGCACCTTCCACACCGTTGGTCATTCCAACAGCGGTAAGTATTGAATCAAAAGAAAAAACGATATTGATCAAGGTAATTTGAACAATGGCCTGACTTAGACTGTATTTCTTTTTAGTACCTGCATCTTCTGGGTTTTCTTCTTGACCTTCTACCTTATGGTGGATTTCCTTGGTACTTTTAAAAAGTAAAAAGAGCCCTCCAGCAAATAAAATTAAACTTTGTCCTGTAATTCCAGCATTGAACCACGAGAGTTCAACGTGAAACAAGGGAGCGTTCATGGCAATTAATAAGGAAATTCCAAACAGCAATACCACACGTAAAATCATGGCTAAAAACAATCCGATATTGGTTGCTTTCTTTTGTTCACTTTCTGGGAGTTTATTGGCGGCAATAGATATAAATATGATATTATCTATTCCCAATACGATTTCTAAAAACGTCAGGGTAACCAATGCTCCCCAGGTATCTGCTTGTAAAAATATTTCCATACTTAATTTAATTTATAAACGGTTCCTTTTTGTTTGAATTTTGAATAGCCTATACGCGCGGTAAAATCATAAGAGTCGTTAGTGACTTTGGTGATTTGTACAAAAATAGGGTCTTTGTCTAGTTTTGTTTTCGGCGATTTCATTCGCAGGGTATATGCAAAATTATTTTTCCATGAGATATAGAGGGTATCGATGTGTTTCTCTTCTTTTTGGGTAACCAAACTGTCTGTGGAAATATTTATCTTTTTTGTGTATTCTTCAATTTGAAGACTGTCTACACGCCTAATGGTTGTTTTTCCGTACGAGTCACTGGCCGGAATTTCAAAAGTTCCTGTTCTGAAGCGCAAAGGATCGCCTTTGGTTTCAGTTCCGCAACTGTATAAGCAGAGGCTAAGAAGTACTAAAATCGTTACTCTCATGATATATATAGTAAAATTTAAATTCCAGTGTAATTTGATGGACTGATAGCTTTGAGCTCAGCTTTGATGTCTTCAGAGACCGTTAAAGTATCTATAAAAGCAGCAATAGAGTTCTTCGTGATCTTTTCATTGGTTCGAGTCAAACCTTTCAATGCCTCGTAAGGATTCGGGTACGATTCTCTACGCAATATGGTTTGAATAGCTTCTGCTACTACTGCCCAGTTGTTTTCCAAGTCCTCTTCAAACTTAGCTCGGTTTAACAAGAGTTTGTTTAATCCTTTTAAGGTTGCCGTAAATGCAATAATGGTATGACCAAAAGGAACACCCACATTTCGCAATACAGTACTGTCCGTCAAGTCGCGTTGTAGTCGTGAAACGGGAAGTTTTGCTGCAAGGTGCTCGAAGAGTGCGTTGGCAATTCCGAGGTTTCCTTCAGAGTTTTCAAAGTCAATAGGGTTTACTTTATGCGGCATTGCAGAAGACCCGACTTCTCCCTTTTTAATTTTTTGTTTGAAATAATCATTCGAAACATAGGTCCAAACGTCTCTGTCTAGGTCAATTAATACGGTATTGATGCGTTTTAACCCGTCGTATAGCGCAGCCATGTGATCGTAGTGCTCAATTTGCGTTGTTGGAAACGAGTGGTGTAAGCCTAAGATGTTTTCTACAAAATGAGTACCGAAGTTCTTCCAATCAATATTTGGATAGGCCACTTTGTGTGCGTTGAAGTTTCCGGTAGCTCCACCAAATTTAGCTGCATGAGGAATGTGTTGCACTTGTAAAACTTGATTGTTAATACGCTCTACAAAGACAAAAAACTCTTTACCTAAACGCGTAGGAGAGGCTGGTTGTCCATGTGTACGTGCTAACATCGGAACCTCAGCCCATTCTTCTGATAAAGCTGCTAAGGTACTTACCAAGGTGTCGAGCGTAGGATAATACACCTCTTCCATGGCATCTTTAATAGATAAAGGAATAGCTGTGTTGTTTACGTCTTGTGAAGTCAATCCGAAATGGATGAACTCTTTGAATTGGGCGATGTTAAGGCGGTCAAATTCTTCCTTGATAAAGTATTCTACTGCTTTTACATCGTGGTTGGTGACTTTTTCAATGTCCTTAATTTTTTGGGCATTTTCAGCCGTGAAATTCTCGTAGATATTTCGTAAGTCACTGTATAGTTCTTTGTTAAAGTCTGCTAATTGTGGAAGTGGAAGTTCACAAAGGGCAATAAAATATTCAATTTCCACTTTAACGCGGTATTTGATCAATGCTTGTTCAGAAAAATACGCTGCTAAATCCGCAACTTTACCGCGGTACCGTCCATCAATTGGTGAGATGGCGTTTAATTGTGTTAAGTTCATTTTTGTCTGTTGTGTTGAAACAACAAATGTAAAAATTCTAAACTTTTTAACCTTGAATAATAAACTAAATTTCCAGATTTCAGCGTGAAGTTCTCGATGACCTATAAAGGTTCAGTAGCTATGAACTGTGTCAGTGCAATTCCGAAATGGTTTTTATCTGTACACCTTCCGCTTTTCTATGGTAACGGCTCCTTTTTTTTCTAAAGTTTTTATAGCTCGTATCACTGTTTCGACACGCAGCGCTAACAGATCGGCAATTTGTTGACGTGTATGCGGTATTTGGTAGCGTTCGTTTTTATCTTTTTGTGCCAGTTCGTATTTGAGGTAATCAAAATAGCGAAGTATGCGATGTGCGGGGTCTTGATTGGAAATTTCAGAGGCAATAATAGCTTTGTAATAGAGGCGTTTTGCCAACTGGGTGGTCAGTTGAAGGTGTATTGCTGGGTGCTGTTCCAATAAATTGAATAACGCTGATTTAGGCAGTACCCAAACCTCCGAATCCGCCATGGCTTCCGCATTAGCGGGGTAGGGGATGTCAATAAACAATGGAGGTTCTCCGAAACTTTGTCCTTGGTAAAAAATCCCTTGAATAAACTCTTTGGCATCGTCGTTGAAATTATTCATTTTAACGGCGCCTGCGTGTACCTGGTAATAATTGCGAGCGGTATCATTTTGAGCAAACAAAAGCTCACCCTTGGTATAGTTGCGAAGTTGCGCATCAAATTTTTCGAGAAGTTCTATTGGAATCATTATGATTTAGGTCATAAATTGCACAGGTGTAAAGATATACTTTTGAGCAAGAATTTAATAATTAACAGGTGAAAAGAGAAATTACAGAGAGACGAGATGTAAAGTTGTTGGTAACGACTTTTTATGATAAGATTAAAAGAGATGATTTTATCGGGCCAATTTTTGTTCAAACCATTCCGGAGGAAACCTGGGAGGCACACTTAGAGAAATTGACTGATTTTTGGGAAACCAATTTGTTTTTTGTGAGGAAATTCAAAGGAAATCCAATGAAAGCACACCAAGACGTCGATAAAAACTTCCAATTTTCTATTGAACAAAAGCACTTCGGTAAGTGGTTAGAGCTCTGGTTCTCCACTGTCGATGAATTATTTGTAGGAACCAAAGCTCATGAAGCCAAAGAACGCGCTAGAAATATAGCCTCTATGTTGTTCTTTCGAATGTATGAAGCGAAGCCTAAGCCGCCATTGTCATAAGTTGATAAATAATCAGAAATATATTACCGGTAATACTAATGATAAACGACCAAGCTATCGTTTTAAAAGAACGTTGGCTAATGGCCATCGCGTTGGCTCCCATAGCAGAAATGCAGGTGAATACTAATGGAAAGTACGCGATGGTTTTATGGACTGCCAATGCCGCTGAAATGGAAGCAATCATGGTACTAGCAATAATGAGTATGATGGCGATTCCCATGGCATTAGACTGTTGCGCTTCGATTTCTTGATTTATCGTTTGAAAAATGTTAAACGTTGTTGGCTTTTGTTTGTTGTTGGTGATCGTATTAGTGATTTGCATGAGTTGTTTTTTTAAATTGTTCTACAAAGTTAGTCGTGATGAGCTCGGTAGTTTATGACTTGAATCATAAAGGCTGATAAGATTCTGGAGGGCATGAAGTATTTTTATCTAGTAATCATTATCTTCACGCTTTAAAACAATTTACGTGTCGACATTAACTGTAGTTTTATTGGTATGCGTTGCTATCGGAAGTGCAATTGCCACCTATATTCATTATTTTTTTCGAGAACAAGCAAGGCCTAAATACCTTTGGTTTTTAGCAATTATGCGATTTTTAGGACTGTTTTTTATTGGGGCGCTTTTGGTGAATCCAACAGTGGCTTTTATGGAAACAACAACGACAAAGCCCGTTTTAAATGTGCTGTTTGACAATTCGGCTTCAGTTAAAGCACTGAAAAAGGAAGAACAAGTAGAGAAGATTAGAAAAATCATACTTGAGGACAAGCAATTACAAGACAAATTTGATCTCGTTGCATTTGCTTTTGGAGCACAACCAACAACACTTCCTGATAGTTTAGTGTTTGACCAACCTTATACGGATATTACCAAAGCATTGAAAGGAAGTGAAAAACTGTTTAACAAGCGCAATCGCGTGCAAGTTTTGATCACGGACGGTAATCAAACGAAAGGGAATGCCTACCAGTTAGAAAGGTTTTCAGCTCCGATTTACCCTTTGGTTATTGGTGATACTACCGCAGTAGAAGACCTGAGTATTGAGCGTGTAAACGTAAATAAATACAGTTATATCGGTAATAAATTTCCGGTGGAGGTTCAGGTGAATTACGAAGGTAAAGAGACGGTGAATACCGTTTTTGAATTATACCACAAGAGCAAGTTGGTTTATCGAGAACCTTTGGTTTTATCTGCAGCTAAAAATTTTAAGCAAGTACAGTGCTTTGTGACTTCTGAAAAAGTGGGGCTTCAGTTCTACAGGGCGGTAGTAAAAAAGATAAAAAGCGAAAAGAATACAAAAAATAACAGCCGTTCTTTTTCTATTGAAGTCCTCAATGAAAAGTCAAAAGTGCTATTAGTGAGCACCGTTATGCACCCCGATTTAGGAGCCTTAAAAAAGGCTATTGAAAGGAGCGAACAACGATCTGTAACAATTACAACGCCAACTCGTGCAGTTAAAGATATAGCGAGCTATGATTTGGTCATTGCGTATCAGCCAAATCAGCAATTTAAACAGCTATTCGATGTGCGATCTTCTAATATGCTTATTGTTACAGGGAGTCAAACAGATTGGAGTTTCCTCAATGCGCGTTCCCTGGGAATTAAAAAACAAGCCATCCAGAAATCAGAAGGTTACGGTGCTGTGTATAATCCAGATTTCTTGAGTTTTGTACAGAAAAATATTGGATTTGAAGAGTTTCCACCTCTTGAAGATAAGTTTGGAAGGATGCGCGTTACTAAGGAAGCGAAGGTATTGTTATATCAAAATATAACCGGCCTGGATACGAAGCAACCGTTGCTGGTAACCTTCGATGGACAAGAAGGGCGATTTAGCTGGTTGTTGGGTGAAGGTCTCTGGAAATGGCGAGCAGCCTACTTTGCAGTCAATGACAATTTCGATGACTTTGATGAGTTTTTAGGGAATTTTGTCCAGTTTACGAGTGACAGAGAGAAGAAAGAGCGTCTATCATTACGCTATGATAGAATAGTTCCTGCCAACCTATCTGTTGATCTTACGGCTTATTACGTAGACGAAACCTACCGATTTGATCCACGTGCGGCGCTGGAAATTCAGGTTCGTGACTCCGACAAAAAGGAGGTTACCCGCGTTCCGTTTTCCTTGAAAGGAAACGTGTTTGAAGTTCGTTTAGAAGGCTTAAAGCCCGGGAAATACAGTTTTATTGTAGTGGTAAAAGGACAAGACTTAAAACGATACGGGAGTTTCGAGATAGTGCCTTATTCCTTGGAAGAACAGTTTACTACTGCTTCGAAGGAAAAACTTGAGCTCTTGGCAGCACAATCGAAAGGAAAACTCTTTTATTCCGACCAAACAGAAGAGTTGGTAAACACCTTGCTTACAAACTCGAACCTACAGCCATTACAGTCAGAAAAACTTATAGAGAAATCCTTACTCGATTGGTATTGGATATTACTAGTGATAGCTGGTTTATTCAGTGCTGAATGGTTTACGAGAAAGTATTTCGGAAAAATATAAACGGTATGTTGGAAGAGCACTTTTTTCAATGCCCATACTGCTGGGAGCAAATTTCTGTATTAGTAGATACCAGTGTTCAGACGCAATCGTATATAGAAGATTGTGAAGTGTGTTGCAACCCTTTTCGAGTACAGTTAGCAATAGAAGAAAGGCAGCTCGTGTATTTTGAGGTAAATAGTATAGAACAGTAAATAAGAATGTTATGAAGTTTCACACCAGAAAATGGGTAAAACCCGAAGATTTAAACCCGAATGGAACCTTGTTTGGAGGTAGGCTATTGCAATGGATTGATGAAGAGTTAGGGATTTACGCCATCATCCAATTGGAAATCCCAAAGACGGTTACGAAGTTTATGTCTGAGATTGATTTTGTCAGTTCTGCTAAGCAGGGGGACATTATTGAAATTGGTATAGACGTGGTTAAGTTTGGGAAAACATCGATCACCTTAACTTGTGAAGTGCGCAATAAGTTAACGCATAAAACCATTATTGAAATCGATAAAATCATCATGGTGAGTTTGGATGAAAACGGCGTACCGACGCAACACGGAAAAACGGAAAAGGAATATGTAAAAGATCGCCTAAAAAAACAATAAAAAAAAGAGAAGCCTCAGCTTCTCTTTTTTTTATTTTATTCTCGTCCTATCATGGAAATCTCTCTGTCGTTTCCAAATCCTTTAGGATTGTCTCCCCACTGATTTTTTCCGTGTTCGCTATCGGTACAAAACCAAACCAACATTAAGATAGGTCCAACAAGTGGGATCATCCTCAGCAGATAAAACCATCCGCTTTTACCGATGTCGTGCAATCGTCTAACCGCTACGGCCAAAGTAGGGATAAGGGTAATCAAGATGTATAAATAGCATATAATTATAAATACTGACGATTCAGTAGCAACGCCAGTAAGTGCAAGAGCTAGCAAAATAAGAATGTGAAACAACGTAAACATCCAATACTCTTTTCTTCTTGCTCTGCCCGAAAAATTCGCGTAATTTTCAAGTACTTTTAAATACCAATTCATAATAATTCTTTTTGTTTTTTTTAGTTAATTGATGCCAAATATAACAAATTAATGAAGTCCTCTTGACTTTATTTCCAAATACTTATTAATGGTGTTACCGGTCAAATTTCCAGGAGTGGAGAGTACTGACTGTATCCCGTATTTGCGGAGTTCGTTTGCAATCTGTTTTTTCTCATACATGAATTTTTCAGCAATCACCTTATCGTATACATCGCTGTCTGTTTTGGCTTTTTGCTCTGTAAAATTTATCAATTCGGTATTTTCGAAAAAGATAACAATTAACAGGTGGTTTTTCGCAATTGCGCGCAGGTATGGTAATTGTCTGTTTAAAGCATCTATTGTTTCAAAGTTGGTATAGAGTAAAAGCAAACTTCTACTGGTAATCTTTCGTTTAATAGTGGCGTATAATAAACTGTAGTCCGCCTCGATAAACTTGGTTTTTACGTTGTAGAGTGCATCCGAAATTAAATTCATTTGAGAGCGTCGTTGTTCAGCTACGACAAAATTATCCACGCTTTCGGCAAATGTCAGCATTCCGGCTTTATCTTGTTTCGACAAAATGATATTACTCAAGGCCAAAGTAGCGTTGATGGCATAGTCGAGTAAATGTAACTTGTCAAAGTCCATTTGCATGGTTCTCCCTTTATCGATAATGGCATAAACAGGTTGTGACTTTTCGTCTATGTATTGGTTAACCATAAGTTGGTTGCGCTTAGCGGTCGCTTTCCAGTTTAAGGTTCTGATATCATCTCCTGAAACGTATTCTTTGATTTGTTCAAATTCGAGGGAGTGTCCGAGTCGTCTGATTTTGCGACTTCCGATAGCAGTTAAATTATTGCTGATGGCTTTTAAGCTAAAATCTTGTATTTTTAAAAAAGACGGATAACATTTCAATGTTTTTTCTGTTCCTAGTTCAAACTTTTTACTAGCCAATTGAAATGGGGTTGTGATGAATATGTTCACACGACCAAAATTGTATTCACCGCGTTTTTTGGGACTGACAATATAGTCAATCTGAACTGTTTTATTGCGTGTTAAGCTTTCGGTTAAACTAAAGTTGTGCAATTGAAACTGAAAGGGGAGCTCTTCCAAAATTTCCGCTTTAACTTTAAATTTATATTTGCTAGTAAGGTGCAATTGTACCGTATTATCATCTCCGTTTGACAAGCGTTCAGGGAGTATCCTTTCTAATTGTAGGGCATTTTTGGTGCTGAACAGCAATAGCATATCAACCAAGGTAAGCAGTACCAGGAAAAATACTCCCAATTTAGCTATCCAAAAGAAAAAGGGCACGAAATATCCTACTATAAAAAGCATACTCAGCATTCCGACCCCGTAAAAGAATCGATTGTTGAGAAATAAAGAATTGTATAAATTCTGCATGTGCTTATCTTGGAATTTCTACGGATTCGATGATTTGTTCAATGATTTGTGTACTTGTGAGCCCTTCCATTTCGCGTTCAGGGGTTACAATAACACGGTGTTGCAACACTGGAATGGCTGCAGACTTTATATCTTCAGGTGTAACAAAGTCTCTTCCATGGATACCGGCAAAAGCTTTTGCTGCATTTAAAATGGCAATCGTAGCCCTAGGAGATGCTCCTAAAAATAAAAAGGAGTTGCTACGAGTATTTACCACGATATTGGCTATGTATTTCAACAAATGAGGCTCCACTTTTATCTGTTTTACGAGAGCTCTATATTTCGTAATCTGGGCTCCTGAAATCACAGGTTCCACAGCGTCGAGTTTGCTTCCGTTTATCAGTGCTTGCTCACGGGTCACGATTTCTAGCTCTTCTTCTGCAGTTGGATATTCAACGTTAATTTTAAAAAGAAAACGATCGAGTTGTGCTTCTGGTAATCGATAGGTACCTTCCTGTTCTACGGGGTTTTGCGTAGCTAGCACTATAAAAGGCTCGTCCATTTTATAGGTAACGCCATCCATAGTGATTTGCTGCTCTTCCATAACCTCGAAAAGAGCGGCTTGCGTTTTAGCTGGCGCTCTGTTAATCTCATCAATCAAAATCATGTTAGAAAATACAGGTCCCTTTTTAAATTCAAATTCAGAGGTCTTTACATTAAACACCGAGGTCCCTAAAATATCCGAAGGCATTAAATCGGGAGTGAATTGTATACGGCTAAAATCAATACTAATAGTATTCGATAAAAGCTTTGCCGTAACCGTTTTGGCTACTCCTGGAACTCCTTCTATCAAGGCGTGACCATCGGCTAATAAAGCAACAATTAAAAGGTCCATCATGCGCTGTTGTCCAACAATCACCTTTGAGAGTTGCGATTTTATTTGGTAAACGCTCTCTTGTAACTCTGTTAAGTCAATCCTGTTTTCAAATTCAAGATTACTAGATTCGTTTGTTGTATTTTCCATAATTAGCGATTTTCAAAAAAGTTTTCTATTAATGTGTTTAGGCGCAATAATTCGTCTTGACTACATGACGATTTTTTATTGAGCATAATAATGGTATTGATTAGATAGCGTGTTGTACTCAGTTCATTACCCGATTTTGCAGCGAGTTTTTCAATAAGGTCATCATTGAGTACGTTGGTTTCTATCAAATATTTGGTACGTATTTTTTCAAGAAAATACGTGATTTTTTTGGTGATAATATTTTTGTGATTTTCTTCTTGGCGATACAAGTTGGCAATAGTATGGGTGAATTCTAAGGTCGCATTTTTCAATTCCGGTAGCTCCGGAACAGGGCGTTGTCGTCTTCTAGCATTAAAAAGCATGAACAACAGCAGTCCAAAGAAGCCCAAAAGCAATGCCCATTTTAGCGAATTATGCTTCCAGAAGAACTTTAAGATAGAGCGACTCTCTTCTTTGGCCATTTTTCTTGAACGAATAGCTGGATCCCAAAACGAGTTGCGATTGGGAAGGTACGATAATACCTGAGCGACATAGTCACGGTTAGCCTTTTTGAGCAAGTAGTAATTGGTAAATACGATAGGGTTGCTGTGCAAGTAAATTTTACCATCACCATAACTTATTTGTAAGAAATTAGGGTTGTGTTTCCTACCGATGGTTTGGTAACCTAAAACTTTTGTCGAGCTGCTGTCTAGCTCCGAAAAATAGTGGTTGTGCAGGTTGCGGTCATACTCAGTTTTAAAAGGAGTAAAGTGATTGCGGTCTAAAGTCAAAGTTCCGCTCATGTTTTTACGGTTGTTTTTACCGTAAGCAGAACCGTCTTTCGTTTCAAAATTGAGGGCGCCTTTTAGTTCTTCACCAAAATGGTCCAAAGAAATAAGTGCATCATTACCTGCCGCTACATAGTTAAGTAAGCTAGCCACACTAACAGAGTCCAACCTAGCATCGTTTTTTTTGATGAGATAGTAATTGGCAATTTCTGATTCTTCTTCAAAATAGATATCATCTAGGTAGTCGTGAATGTTTTTACGCAAGTAAAGCACCTCATTATTGTCAAACAATTCGGGTAGTTCTTCGTATAAGATAAAAGTTCCGAAGGGATCTTTAGACCGTTTGCTGTAGTTTTCCTCCCAGTTGGTTTTTGAACAACTAGTCAAAAATGCAACAAGTATCCCTAAGGTAAAAAATGGTATGCTGCGATTCTTTTTCATTTATAGCGTTTTAAAGAAATCTTGATAACTGTTGGTTACCTGTTCAAATTCTACTTCATTGATAGGAAACTCACCGTACCATACGTAGTCGTACAGGTACACAAGGTAGGTGAAATGTTTGCGTTGAGAAGCTTGGCTCAATTCAAACAAGTACTGCGAGTTCGTTTTGTCTTTGTGATATTGTATCAGTTCTTTTTCGTTCAAACGCTGTAATAGAATCAGGTAATAGAAGCGTGTGGCCAAGCGGAAATTTTTTGCCGCAATCGCATTTTGTAAAGCTTTTTCGTAACCAGTTCTATCAATTAAGTCTACTTCCTCCTCCGTGGAAAACTCAGCTCCTTGAGCTATTTTTGATTTGCTTTTGTTCCAGAAATCAAAATCTTCCCCGATAAAGCTCTTCACTAAAATAAATACGACAAATAGGATGAGTAGGTAGGGGAGTATAGTTCCGATCCCCTTTAAAAGATCAATAAATGCCTTGCCACTGGACGAATTTGATTTTTTATCTTCCGTTTCTTCCTTTTTGGTTTCTTCTTCAATATAGGTAAAGTCCCTACCAGAATATTTCTCGTTGAGATTTTCTTTAAATTGACGTCTCTCCTGAATACTAGCCGATTCAATGTTCGGTTTAGGGTTGGTTTGCTGTACTGTTGTTGCGCGGTTCGCCGCTTGAATGGCCGAAAAACTCATTAGTACTATCAGCCAAGAAAGTAAATGTTTTTTCATTAGCGCAAATGGTGCTTTGAAGCTACTTTAAAGGGCAGTACCAAATAGTAATAACTGATACTTGCCAAAGAAGCTAGGATTATAATATAACAAATAATTGCTGGAATTTGATTGTAAAGTCGCGTGACATACCCTTCTAAAAAAGCTGCGACAAAGGTGAAGGGAATAGTACTTATAAAGAGGAAAAAGGCTTCACGTAGTCCCTTTTTTAACGACTCAATTCGTTTAAGAGCTCCCGGAAACAATAAACTACCTCCAATAATGTAACCAGCGCTGGCTTCTATTACCATAGCGAAAATTTCGTAAGTACCGTGAATCCATATTCCTTTGATACTGTCGTAAAAGCTGTTGTGTTGGTAAAAGAAGGCCTGGAAAACCGCAACCATGATACCGTTGTATAAAATGTAATATCCGGTTCCTATTCCGATAAACAATCCAGACAAAAACATGTTGAGCCCGACGCGTAGATTGTTGTCAAAGATTCCGATAAAAGATCCCCATGTACTGCCGCCTTTATAGATGGCCAGGGCATCACCACTCGCAATATTTTCTAAGGTTTCATCCACATAGGCATTCCCTAATATTTCTCTAGCAAAGTTCTCTTCGTTAAATGTAGACAACAGTCCGATAAAAAAGCAGATAAAAAAGAATGCAAAAGAAACGTAGATGTAGTTTCTTCGTTTGTAGGCGATTAAAGGAACCGTGTCAAAAAAGAAATGGAATAAATTGTTTTTATCCTGTTTCTTGGTGTGGTAAATTTTTCCATAACTTTTTTTTGCGAGCTTATTGAGGTAGGTAACTACCTTGCTCTTAGGGTAAAAGGATTGTGCATATGACAAATCGTTCATGATTTTAATATGCAAATCCGCAATTTCATCTGGGCTTTTTTCAGTTTTCTTTGAAATTACTTCTTCAAATTCAAGCCATTTTTCTTTATTTTGCTTAATAAAAGCTACCTCTCTCATAGAGAACAAAAATAAATAATGTATGAAAAGACTGCAAGTAAATACCACACAAAATGTAAAAATTAACTTTGAACTCGCACATGTGGGACTCCGATTAGGGGCTTTTGTTATTGACAATATACTAAAGTTTGCTTATGTGTATTTTGTGATGCAGCTCTTTAATTTACGATTGTTGGAAGCTACAGAAGATGGTTGGTCAGTAAAGGCCGTGACAGTGGTTCTGTTTTTACCGGTTACGTTGTACTCTTTGTATCAGGAAGTCTTGATGAATGGACAAACCTTAGGGAAAAGAGCCTTGAAAATCAGAGTGATCACAAAAGATGGGTTTAAGCCCTCATTTACCGATTATCTCATTCGTTGGTTTTTGCGAATTGCTGATTTTAATTTGTTTTTCTTAATAGGAGTCTATGTCTATGCGCTTGGAATGTCACATTTAGAGGCGCTTTTTTATGTCTTGTTTTTTATGGGAAAAATGATAGGTTTTTTTATGATCCTATTTACAAAGAATAACCAGCGTATCGGAGATTTTGCAGCCAATACTACGGTAGTGACTCTGAAAGATGAAGTGAAGTTTTCACATACCATTTTAGAGAATATATCAGAAACATATAAGCCGAAGTTTGCTGCGGTCATCAAACTGTCTGATAACGATGCTCGAATTATAAAGGATACCTACAGAAAGGCGCGTAAAACTAAAGATTACAAGACCATAAAGAAGTTAAAGCTCAAAGTAGAAGAAGTGACCGGAATAACAGCCGAAAATCTTACAGATTTTGAATTTATCGATATCGTGTTAAAGGATTATAATTATTATACGCAAAATATGTAGCGTTAAGAGAACGCTTCTTTTTAATGGCTGTCATTCGTTTTTCTTTGAAGAACTGTAGAAGACTGCGTTTTTTTGAGCTGTATACGCTTCATTTGTTAAAGATTTATTACTACCTTTGTTAGATGTTGAAGAAAGTTATTCTCGTATTAGTCACCCTGTTATTGCTAGCGCCACCAATGCAAGCACACAATGATATTGTGGTGTACGACGATGCTGAACAACACGAGTTGATGGATGCTAAACACGAAGATTTGCATCATCAAAATGATAGTAATGAAGATGAACATAAAAAACACCATCATCATTGCTCTGTGGTCAATTTGTCCCTGGAATTTATTCCTGCGTGGTTTGATTTTGAAGTATTGCCCTTGGTGGGAGTAGTTCAAAAACCGCCTGTGTCTTACCAACAGACCTTTCTTTCTAATTATTTGGTAGATATTTTTCAACCGCCCAGAGTTTAAACATTAGTCCGTCCCCGGTACTTACATCGGGTAAGAGTACACGTGGTTAACGTGTCAATACATAATGTTTAAATTACTTTTCATGTTAGATAACATCATAAAATTTTCAATAAAAAATAAATTGATTATTGTTGTGTTTGTCTTAGGCTTGATTGGATGGGGAACCGTTTCGTTGCGTGACCTTCCAATTGATGCAGTGCCGGACATCACCAATAATCAGGTGCAAATTATAACGAGTGCACCTTCACAGTCTGCTCAAGATATTGAGCGTTTAGTAAGCTTTCCTATTGAGTTGGCAGTAGCTAATATTCCCGAGTTGGAAGAGGTGCGTTCCTTTTCTCGATTTGGTTTGAGTGTTGTTACCGTCGTATTTAAAGATCAAACGGATATTTATTGGGCAAGGCAGCAAATAAGCGAACGTCTGGCCGATGTAAAAAGTCAAATTCCAGCAGGGATTGGAGTGCCTGAAATGGCTCCTGTGACAACGGGGCTTGGAGAAATATATCAGTATTCCATTTTTCCTACACCGGGTTATGAGGACAGCTTTTCCAGTATGGAATTGCGATCCTTGCAAGATTGGGTGGTAAGACGGCAGTTGTTAGGTATAGAAGGCGTTGCTGATGTCAGTAGTTTTGGTGGCTTTCTAAAACAGTATGAGGTGGCCTTAAATCCGGAAAAATTAAAAGCCCTAGGAATCAGCATCGCTGAAGTGGTAACGGCGCTTGAAAAAAATAATGAGAACACTGGAGGTGCCTATATTGATAAAAATCCTCGAGCCTATTTTATTCGAAGTCAAGGACTCATAGAAGATGTCTCGGCGATAGAAAAGATCGCTGTAAAACACACCCAGAACGGAACTCCTATTTGTATTAAAGATATTGCAACCGTAAAATTTGGCCATGCCACGCGGTATGGAGCAATGACCCGAAACGGAGATGGTGAAGTTGTGGGAGGCATCGTAATGATGCTGAAAGGTGCAAATTCTTCTCAGGTTATTGGGCAGGTAAAAAAACGCGTGGAGCAAATTCAAAATAGCCTTCCAGAAGGGGTTGTTATCAAACCGTTTTTGGATCGTTCTAAACTCGTGAATAAGGCCATAGGTACGGTGAGTAAAAACCTCATCGAAGGCGCTTTGATCGTCATTTTTATTTTAGTACTGCTCTTAGGGAATTTTAGAGCAGGGCTTATCGTGGCCTCTGTGATTCCGCTGGCGATGTTGTTCGCGATAAGTTTGATGAAACTCTTTGGTGTATCTGGAAATTTAATGAGTTTGGGAGCCATTGATTTCGGAATTATTGTCGACGGTTCAGTGATTATTGTAGAGGCAACCATGCATTTCTTGTCAAAAGGAAAACAACGTAGGTTACTGACGCAAGAAGAGATGGATCGAGAGGTGTACCAAGCGGCTTCAAAAATTCGCACGAGTGCTGCTTTTGGAGAATTGATCATATTAATCGTGTATTTGCCAATATTAGCTTTGGTAGGCATTGAAGGAAAGATGTTTAAACCCATGGCAATTACTGTGAGTTTTGCTATTCTCGGTGCTTTCTTGTTGTCATTGACCTATGTTCCGATGATGAGCGCCTGGTTTTTGAGTAAGGATATTCAAGTGAAGCAAACATTTTCAGATCGGTTAATGCAGTTTTTTAGATCAAAGTACGAGCCACTGCTTGTAATGGCTCTGAAACACAAAAGAAAGGTTGTAATAGCCGCACTGGGATGTTTTATAGGGAGTTTAGGAGTGTTTTTTACAATGGGTTCTGAATTTATACCATCGTTAGACGAAGGAGACTTAGCTGTACAAACCGTTGTTTCTACGGGGAGTTCATTAACGCATTCTATAGATATCACCAACAAGTCGAGTAGTTTATTAATGGAGGCTTTTCCCGATGAAATCGAGGAAATTGTGAGTCGCATCGGATCTTCTGAAATTCCTACCGACCCTATGCCTATAGAAGCCTCTGATATGATTGTAATTTTAAAAGACAAATCGCAGTGGACTCGCGCAGCTTCAAAAACTGCTTTGACCGAAAAGATGCAAGCCTTGCTCGATGAAAAAATGGTTGGAGTTGAATACGGTTTTCAGCAGCCTATTCAAATGCGATTTAACGAATTGATGACGGGTGCTCGACAGGACGTTGTTTTAAAAATTTACGGTGAAAACTTAGAGGAGTTAGTCAAGTATGCCAATGGTTTGGGGAATATTATTCCCAATATCAAAGGTGCTGAAGATTTGTATATAGAGAAAATGACCGGTTTGGAGCAAATTGTAATTCAGTACAACAGAGAGCGGATTGCCTTGTTCGGATTGAATGTTTCCGAGGTGAATAAGGCTATCAATGCGGCATTTGCCGGTCAGTTTGCCGGTGTTGTTTACGAAGGTGAACGCCGTTTTGACCTCGTGGTGCGCATGGCGAAAAACAGTCGCTCAGATATTACCGATTTACGTAACTTATACATCGCAACTCCTTATGGTGAACAAGTGCCCTTGGCAAGTGTAGCCAAAGTGACCTATAAATCTAGTATTAATCAAATTCAGCGAGATGATGCAAAACGTCGTATTACCATTGGGTTTAATGTGCGAGGTAGGGATGTTGCAAGTATCGTAAAGGAATTAAAAGCCGAAATCGCGACCAAAATGAAATTTGAACCTGGGTATTATATAACCTATGGCGGAACGTTTAAAAATATGGAAGAAGCCCAGGAGCGTTTGGCTATTGCCGTGCCTATTGCGTTGTTGTTGATTTTCTTTTTGCTGTATTTAACGTTTCGTTCGTTAAAGTATAGCGTGTTGATTTTTACAGCAATTCCGATGTCGGCAATAGGGGGGATCATCGCATTATACCTTCGTGATATGCCCTTTTCAATATCGGCTGGAATTGGTTTTATAGCCTTGTTTGGTGTGGCTGTGCTAAATGGAATCGTACTGATTACGGAGTTTAACAGTTTAAAGGAAGAAGGAGGTTGGTCCATTTCCGAGGTTGTTCGCAAGGGATGTCTTATTCGCTTACGCCCAGTATTAATGACTGCAGCGGTGGCTTCTTTTGGTTTTTTTCCAATGGCATTGTCAACCTCAGCAGGAGCCGAAGTGCAAAAACCACTGGCAACCGTGGTCATTGGAGGTTTGCTTTCAGCGACCTTGTTAACTTTAATCGTATTACCAGTAGTGTACGTTTGGGTAGAGGATTGGAAAATACCGAGCAAACCCAAAAAAGTACTTCTTGGTCTATTACTCCTTATGGGAGTATCAGAAGGATATGCACAGGAAATTGACCTCCGCTTGTCGGAAGAGGAAGCTGTAGTGCTGGCATTACAGCAAGCGGTACAATTAAAAACAGCAGACATCGCTGTGGCTAATCGCAAGTCTGCTATTCAAAAAGCCTTTGCCTTGGCACCGATGTCGTTGCAATATCAAAATATAGGTGTTGGTCTCAATACCAGAGAAAAGGAATGGACGGCCAATCAGAATTTCGGATCCATTATCGGAGCTTTTCGCAGTTTCGATACGGCAAAAAAGCAATTTGCCTTACAGCAAACTCTTAAAAGTTTGCAGAAGAGAGAGCTGATTAGAGAAGTGCGTATAAAATACCAAGATTGGCATTACAAGTACGCGCGCTATCGATTGTTAAAAGAACAACAGGCGGTGAGCACGACCATAAAGAAAATCAGTGCTGAATTGCACAGTTCTGGAGAAATTGGCGGCGTGGAAAACGACTTGACGAGTTTGCAGTACTTGGAAACCCAAGCGGCCAAAACTTCGGCGTATCGCAGCTATATTGATGCGGAAAACGCCTTGAAAAACCTACTGCAAATACAAGGGCAGATCACACCTAAAGAACAGCAACCTAAAAGAAAATCACAACTGCTTAAAAACGAGTCCTTGGCCGGAGTATTTAGCGAACTTACCCACCAGAAAGAAGCGGTGTTTAACAGTCAAATAGCGTTGTCTAAATCTGGGTATTTCCCGCAGTTGACTGCTGGGGTAATCAAAAGGGTTACGGGCGATGCTGGTTTTACAGGTTTTCAAGTAGGACTGCAACTTCCACTGTCTTTTTGGAGTACGCGAGCAAAGGTGACACAAAGTAAGTTGCGCAAAGAAGAAGTGACGATTCGAAACAAGGCACAACTACTGGCTATTTCTAATGAATCGGACAATGTAATGCGTCAATTGCGTTATCTCGATAAAGAATTGGTAGCCATGGAGGAGATGGCTCTAAAAGCGAAGAGCTTTGTAGCAAAGATAGCCTTGGCGTATAAGTCTGGTGAAATTGACGCCTATAAGTACAACCAAAGTTTTCGATCGTACTACCAAGTTATGAATAGTTATTTGTTACTCGTAAACAATTACAATTTACTAGTAATAGCATATCAATATTACAATCATGAATAAGATGAAAAAAATTTTAGCACTCTATATAATTACAATATTCTTCGCTTGTAATGGGCACCGAGAGTCAAAAGATACCCACGATTACGATCACGATGCTGTGGAGCAGTCAGGGAAGGCTCATGACAATGCACATGAAGAAGAGAATGAAGAACTTTTATTAAGCGAATCTCAGTTAAAAACCGCGAATGTAGCGGTCCTACCACTGCAGAAAAAGTTAATACGTAACCGTCTTGCTGTCACCGGATCTATCGAGGCACCTCCGCAAAACAAGGCAACTATTTACGCGCCGAGAGAAGCTTTTGTGTACAAAACCGATTTACTTCCTGGTGATCGTGTGCGAAAAGGACAGGTGGTAGCTGTGTTGCAGCATCCGAGTTTTATAGAGTTGCAATACGCGTATTTGGATGCGGTGAATAAAAGAGATGTAGCAAAGGCAGATTATTTGCGTAAAAAAATGCTCTTTGAAAAAGACATCGCTTCAAAAAAGTCCTTTTTAGCGATTAGAGCACAGTACAAATCGCTTGAAAGCTTGGTGAGTAGTTATAAAACTCAACTTAAAATGGCAGGAATTGATGCTGTGAAGGTGGAAGCTAGCGGTATTCAACAATTCATTTCTATAAGGTCGCCGATAGCTGGTTTTGTGGTAGAGAACAATTTAAACCAAGGGAAGTACCTCGCAGCAAATTCAGAAATGATGGAAATTATTGATAATGATCACATTCATGCCGAACTCCGAGTTTTTGGTGCTGATGCTCACAGAATTAAAAAGGGAGACGATTTTGTGTTCGTACCGTCAGGGATTGATACTACCTACCAAGGATATATTAAGTTGATCAGTCAGAAAGTAGAGCAGGGGAATAAAACGGTTAATGTACACGGGCATTTTGAAGATCCCGATGGCGTGCTAAAATCCGGAATGTTTATCAATGCCGAAATTTTAATGAAAGGAACGCTGAAATACGCTGTTCCGGAAGAAGCGGTCATAGAAAAGGAAGGAGAGCAATTTGTATTTGTACAATTACAGTCGGGAGTGTTTAAAGCCGTTAAGGTGTATCTCGGTGATACGGATCGAGGGTATGTGGCTTTGGATGCCATTGAAAATGATGACTGGAATCAGAAAGTAGTGGTGCGTGGTGCGCACTTTTTAAAAGGAAAGCTATTGCAGCAACTAGGGGGGATGGAAGGACATGCCCACTAAAGTGAGAAGGTGCAGTTTACTAGTAGTAAATTGCATCTTTTTGCCGTATCTTAGGTCTATGTAGAAACAATTTTTATGGGAAGTCATCATCACCATCATCATCACCATCACAGTACAACGTCGAATATCGCAGTGGCATTTTTTCTTAATGTAGGGTTTACACTTGTCGAGCTTATAGGCGGGGTGTTGACCAATAGTTTGGCTATTATGTCAGATGCATTGCACGATTTAGGAGATAGTTTGAGTTTGGGCTTGGCTTGGTATTTTGAAAAGAAGTCCAAGCAACCTGCTACAGATACCTATTCTTATGGATTTAAGAGGTTGTCACTACTCGGCGCAGTTATTAATGCTTTGATTCTAGTGGTTGGTGGGATTTTTATTGTCAAAGAAGCCATACCCAGAATTTTTCATCCCGAAGTTACTGATGCGAGAGGAATGATGTGGTTAGCACTCTTAGGTATTGGGGTTAATGGAGTTGCGGTATTGAAATTGCAAAAAGGAACCTCCATCAATGAACGAGTTGTATCATTACATCTCTTAGAAGATGTATTAGGCTGGGCTGCGGTTTTACTGGCGAGTATTGTGATGCAGTTTTGGGAGTTACCCGTACTTGACCCGTTGCTTTCTGTAGGGATTACGCTCTTTATTTTTTACAATGTCTATAAGAATCTCAAGGAAAGTCTGCGTATACTATTACAAGGTACGCCCCAAGGGCTTACTGTAAAAGACCTTACTGCCACAATAGTTAATTTCGAAGGAATCGAAGCTGTTGACGATTGCAAACTTTGGACTATGGACGGTGAATATCACATTGCTTCGTTTTGGGTGAGGTTGGAAGATACGGTAGATGTAGTGAGCGAGCAAACCCTTAAAAATCAATTAAAACAAAGGCTTCACGATAGCTATGGTGTCGAGCATACAACCATAGAAATTGTAAGGGGAAAGAAAGAATGTAAAGAGACACATTGCTCATAGCCAATTTATGTTGTAAATTTGAATAAACTAAACTAAAAATTATGTCAAGAAATCAAATTGGGTTAAACATTCCTAAGGGAGGTGTTTTGTTAGTACCTGTGGCAATTATACTATTAATTTTTATCGCCAAGTCAACGGAAACTATAGGTCCTGGTGAAGCAGGGGTACTCTTCGAGCGATTTGGACAGGGTATTAATACAGAAAAAACGTACGGAGAAGGATTTCACCTCGTAGCACCGTGGAATGAAATGATAGTTCAAAAAGTACGTCAACAATCTATTTCAGATAAGATGAACGTATTGTCTGTAAACGGATTGGAAGTACGTGTCGACGGTACGGTTTGGTTTAAACCGGATTACGAGAACTTAGGGAACTTAATCAAAAATAAAGGACGTAACTACATCAGTGATATTCTTGATCCAGCAATCAATGCTGCAGCTAGGAGTGTTGTGGGTAGGTATACGCCAGAGCAATTGTACTCGAGTAAACGCGATGTGATTGAACAGGAAATCCTGGTAGAAGCACAGGAAGAATTAAAAGATCAATACATAATAGTGGAACGTGTGTTAGTTGAAGATGTGCAGTTGCCAACGACCATTCGTGATGCTATTGAACGCAAATTAAAACAAGAGCAAGAAGCCTTAGAATATCAATTTAGAATTGAAAAAGCTGAGAAAGAAGCACAACGTCAGCGAATTGAAGCCAAAGGAAAGGCCGATGCTAACACGATATTAAGTGCTTCTTTGACCGATAAGATTTTACGAGATAAAGGTATTGAAGCAACCAATAAATTGGCAGAGTCACAAAATAGCAAAGTTGTGATTATCGGTTCAGGAAAATCAGGAATGCCTATTATTTTAGGAAACCAATAAAGAACATACCAACAAAAGAAGAAGGAAGTCGTTAGGCTTCCTTTTTTTGTTTTTCTTCCCAGGCTTTGCGCAAATCTGTTGACAGGATTCCACTGCCGTCATGTCGCCATCCTGGAGGTTTAATAAAGTACAATAACTTTTTCCCTAAGGTGGTTTTGCTAAACCAAAAGTCGTGCAATACTGCGTACCATTCGTGAAAGGCTACCTTTACCGGATTGTGGGTCTCGATGTTTTTGACTAGTCCGTACACGGGGGGAGCAATTTCGGGCTCGAAGGTTCCGAACAGCCGGTCCCAAATAATAAATATTCCAGCGTGATTGCGGTCTAAGTATTGAGGATTGGTAGCATGGTGAACTCGGTGATGACTGGGAGTATTAAAAACAGCTTCAAACCAACGAGGCATTTTATCAATAAGCTCGGTATGTATCCAATATTGATACAGCAGGCTGATACTCATTTGCATTACTATCATTACAGGGTGGAATCCTAGCAGAGCTAGAGGGCCCCAAAAGATGAACGTATAAAATCCGCCAGACCAAGTTTGCCTTAATGCCGTTGCCAAATTGTATTGTTGTGACGAATGATGTACCACATGACTCGCCCAAAAAAGTCGACTTTCATGTGCTATGCGATGATTCCAATAATAGACAAAATCTTCAGCAAACAACAGCAATATCCATGCCCACCAGGTAAACGGGATGCTAAACAATTTGTATTCGTAGAGCAGCGTAAAAAAGGCGAAGCTGATTCCTTTTGAGAGGAATCCGATCAATACATTTCCCAGTCCCATACTAATGGAAGTCAAAGCGTCTTTGTATTCGTAGTGTTCTAGCTTTACCTTTACCGTTAAGATGACTTCTAAAAGTACCGTTAAAACGAAGAACGGAATGGCATAGTGAATTAAATTAGGGAGTTCAGGGATGTGCATTGTCAATAAGTTTTGTTTTCGCTTTTAGTGCGGTATGGCGTTTTTGTGTTGATTGTTAGGGAGCTAAATATAAGTAAAAATAGAAAAAGAGCGAATGCATAGGGAGTATTTAGCGTATTGGGAAGAAGAAAACCGAATTTGTGTAAAATAAAAGAGAGACAAGGTTTTATATGAATGAAAATTTTGTATATTTGCAGCCTTAAAATAAATTTTTAAATATTTAATTATGAACCGTTACGAAACTGTTTTCATTTTGAATCCCGTTTTATCTGAAGGTCAGATAAAGGAAGCAGTGCAAAAGTTTGAGGACTATTTGACTTCAAAGGGTGCAGAAATGACTTACAAAGAAGACTGGGGACTTAAGAAATTAGCTTACCCAATCGAAAAGAAAAAAAGTGGATTTTACCACTTATTTGAGTTTAAAGCTGCTGGAGATGTTATCGCTCCGTTTGAATTAGAGTTCAGACGTGATGATAGCGTTATGCGTTATTTAACTGTAAAGTTAGATAAGCACGCTGCTGCTTGGGCTGACAAGAGAAAAGAACGTGTTAAATCTGCAAAAAAATAACCTATGGCGTCTATAGATCAACAAGCAAAAGGAAATAAGCAAGGAGAAGTTCGTTACTTAACTCCACTTGATATTGAAACTAAAAAAGAAGCTAAGTACTGTCGTTTTAAGAAAAGCGGAATCAAGTATATCGATTACAAAGATGCTGACTTCTTAATGTATTTAGTAAACGAGCAAGGTAAAATTTTACCAAGACGTTTAACAGGAACATCATTAAAATATCAACGTAAAGTGGCTCAAGCTATAAAAAGAGCGCGTCACTTAGCTTTAATGCCATACGTTGGTGATATGTTAAAATAATAAAGAAGTAGAAACATGGAATTGATATTAAGACAAGACGTAGAAAACTTAGGTTTTAAAGACGATATCGTAACTGTTAAGAATGGTTATGGACGTAACTACCTTATTCCTCAAGGATATGCTGTATTAGCTACTTCTTCAGCTAAGAAAGTATTAGCTGAAAACTTAAAGCAACGTGCATTTAAAGAGGCTAAATTAGTAGAGGATGCTCAAAAGTTAGCAGAAGCAGTGAAGGGTTACGAAATCAAGATCGCTTCTAAAGTTGGTTCAGGAGACAAATTATTTGGATCTGTAAACAACGCTGACGTTGCTGAAGCATTAGCAAAAGCTGGTACTGAGATCGAAAAGAAATTCATCAAAGTAACTGGTGGTAACGTTAAGAGATTAGGAAAATACAATGCAGCAGTTCGTTTACACAGAACTGTAGTTGCTGACATCGTATTTGAAGTAGTTGCTGAGAAATAATTAGCACTTGCTTATAACGAATAAGAATCCGTCTTTTTAGACGGATTTTTTGTTTTTAGGGGTTTTTTCCTGCCCGTAATTATCGAGATATTTCGATCTTCGAGATGCAGATAATAATAGGGGAATTTATCTGATACGCAAGTTACATTTGATTTTGCGTGAACGTGTTTAAAATAAAAGTCCAATCAGTGAGCTGATTGGACTTTTAGCTTATTTTATACTAAGTTGTTCTTGATTTCTTATGATGTCATCAAAGGTTTCTCTCTTGCGTATTAAGTAGTCTTTCCCTTTGTAAATCATAACTTCTGCAGGTCGGTAACGCGAGTTGTAATTCGAGGCCATTGAATAGCAATACGCTCCGGCGTTGTGGAAGCAGAGGATGTCATCTTCAGCAATTTCTGAGATTCGTCTGTTGGTCCCAAAAGTATCCGTTTCACATATATATCCTACTATGCTGTAAAAGCGTTCTCGTCCCTTTGGGTTCGAGATGTTTTCTATGTGGTGGTACGAGTTGTAAAACATGGGTCGAATTAGGTGGTTTAAACCGCTGTCGATCCCGGCAAATACTGTAGAGGTCGTTTGTTTGATGATGTTAACCTTGGCCAGAAAATACCCCGCTTGACTAACTAAAAACTTTCCGGGTTCAAACATCAAAGTGATGTTTTTACCGTAGTTTTTACAAAATTCGTTAAAACGCAATGACAATTTTTCACCGAGTTCTTCAATATTTGTAGCGATATCACCTTCTTTATAAGGAACTTTAAACCCGCTTCCAAAATCGATAAAATCAATATTCTTAAATTGCTTGGCCACTTCAAATAATATCTCGGTAGCGCGTAAGAAGGTGTCGATATCTAAAATGTCAGATCCTGTGTGCATGTGAATACCATTGATATGCATGCCAGTATTTTCCACCACGCGTTGAATATGCGGTACCTGGTGGATAGAAATCCCGAACTTAGAATCGATGTGTCCTACGGAGATTTTACTGTTTCCCCCAGCCATAACGTGAGGATTGATACGGATACATACTGGAATTTTTGGGTGCTTTTGACCAAAAAGTTCTAAAATAGATAGATTATCAATATTGATTTGAACTCCTAGTTTAGCAACTTCTTCAATTTCTTGTAATGAAACTCCGTTAGGGGTATAGATGATGTTTTTAGGCTCAAACCCCGCTAACAAACCGAGTTTTACTTCCTGAATAGAAACAGTGTCCAATCCGCTTTTTAAAGAGTTAAATACCTTTAAAATGTTTACGTTCGACAGCGCTTTCGCCGCGTAGTTAATCTTGACATTTTTAACCTTTGCAAAGGCTTTTGTTATTTTCTGATATTGATTAATGATGACTTCTGTGTCATAAACATATAGCGGACTGTCATAAGTGTCGGCTAGGCGTAAAAGGTCTTTTCTATTCATGTTATTTCGACTTTATACGTCAAAATTAGAAAAGGCAAACGGTGCTTGAAATTATTTTAAAGAAATAAACACATCTCGGAAATTTGTAAAAAAAAATCTAGTGAACGTTCACTAGATTTTTATTACTGTATATAAAAGGCTGTTAATTTGCTTTGATTACATCACCCGATCCTAAAGAATCGATGTCTACGTATTTGGGTTCCCCTTTGTAATAGATATTTCCTGAACCTACTACGGAAGCTTTGATTTTAGTACTTACGCTGGCTTTGATATTTCCTGATCCCGCGATGCTCGCTTTTAAGCTCGAAGCTTTTAAATCGTAGGCACGGATGCTACCAGAACCTGCAATATTCGACTTTAATTTCTCGGTTTTTCCTGACAAACGAATATTTCCTGAACCACCAATATTGGTTTTTACATTTGTGGCAATGACTTTTGCCTTGATGTTTCCAGAACCACCTACATTAAAAGAAATAGATGGTGTTTTGATAGGGTCTTCTGCATAGATATTACCAGAACCACCGAGTGAAATACCTTCGATATTCTCAAAGGCTACCGTAACGGTCAGCTTTCTGGTGGTACTGATGTTTACGTTGTTCTTAAATTTTATTTTCAAGGTGTTTCCGCGTACCTCCGTTTCTACCAAGGGAATGATATTTTCCTCTCCCTTGATACTGATAGCTCCTTCTTTCCCTTTGATAAGTTTAACATCAAACGATGCTGCTAAGCTTACCTTGTCAAAAGAACCTACCGTTCTGTTTTTAGTAATGATCGTACCGTTTCCTTTTACTCTTTTTGAATTCCACCAGCTTTGTGCTTGTGTACTTATAGTCATACCTACTACTGCAATGAGTACTGCTGTAAATTTTTTCATAATTATTAGTTCGTTTTGTTTAGTTATTAATTTTTAAAGAAACCCCTCCGTAGCTAGAGCGCACTGTCACTGTTGATGAGCTTTCGTTTCCGAATACACCTTCATAGTATTTTTTAGTAGATTTTTTTACGCTTTTGTGCATGTCTACAGCACTGCTCGGATAGCGGAATCCTGCGTAACTCAAATCGATAGTGAACTTAAAATTATTGTCTTCAGGGGTTCCGAGTTTTACAGAGGCGTAGCTGCTGTTAATACTCACTTTTTCAAAGCCTTTTTCAATACTCGCTACTTTGATGCTTCCGTAATCGCTGTTTGAGGTCATCGTCTTGGTTAAACTTCCTACCTTAACAGCTGCGTAATCTGACCCTCCGGCAATATTTGCAATTTGCTGTACCGTTAAACTTCCGTAGTCTAGATTGTACTTGACTCCGTTTACAGTACCTAATTTTAAAGTCGAATAGTCGGCGCTCAATTTGAGAAAATCAGCCTTGTTAACTTTGAGTAGTGAATAATCTGCCGAAATACTCGCGGTATTTACATAGTTAATTTCTGAGGCACCACAATAGCTCAAGTTGATTCGGTTGTTGGTATTGCTTAACTTTTCGATGTCGATATTCCCGTAATCACAAGTAATATTCGATTTTCCTTCCAGTTCGTCTAAGCTGATATTTCCGTATTTGTTATTGAGGTCTGCGTTGTTGGTACGCGGCATTTTGATGAAATAACTTATTTTAAAGGATGTATTGTTGTTTTTCCACCATGAAGACCAACTGGAATTTACCTTGCGGATTTTAGTTCGCGCTTCCACGAGGTCTTTTGATCCATTAAAATCCACAGAGATGGCATCTAATTTAGCTTGAACTTTGTCCAAGTCATTTCCTTTGACGGTTATTTTTACGAGAATCTCAATACGGTTTTGATTCCAAGTTTCGATGTTAAGATCTCCGTATTTGTTTGAAATAAAGAGAGAGGCGTTATCATTAACCGAATATTGACGATTGATGGTCTTCGTTTTTTCGTGTTTTTTTCCAGTACAGCTCAAGACATTTCCGAAACTGTAAATGCTGGTGAATAATGCGATGAATGAGAGTAATTTATATAATTTCATATGCTGTTATTTTCGTGTTGTTGGGTAATTCTAATTCTTCTAATTGTGCCAGGAGATTTTCTAGGATGAGCAATCTTCTCTGGTAGTTGTTTATTAAGTTTTGTACTACAAATCGTTTGTTTTCGTGTTTTGCAAATTCCTTGGTGAACCGGTTGAATTCATCTTCTAAGTCTTCTAGTTTGTCTAAAGCATTTTCGATGAGTGTTTCGGTATCTAAGGAACGGTGCTTTTCAATTTCTTTGAGTTCATGACGTATCGTAGAGACAAAAAAGGTTTCTGTTTCTGCCATATTGGGAGCTATAGTAGCCAAACTATTGGGAAGTTCTCGGTTGCCTAAGCTTCCTAAATAAAATCCGATGATCAATATCACAGATGCGGCGATGCTCAACCAACTCCACGACAATTTTGAACTTTCGGGGCGTTGTTCCAGTTTTCGTTGAAAACGATCAAAGTGTCCTGAGTGAGGTTCGTGTAAATCTAAATCGTTGTTTAGAAAAAAATCGTTCAATTTATCGTCCATAGGTATTCTTTTTAATGGTGTTTGCAAGCAGTAGCTGTTTTAGCTTCTTCTTGGCTCTCGAAATCGTGGTGCGTACATTTTCATTGCTGTACTCCATGATTTGAGCAATTTCTTCATAATCGTAACCTTCAATGAGGTTGAGTGTCAATACCAAGCGGTAGTTGTCTTTCAGGTTTTGGATGGTTTCCAATACTTTTGGGACTTCTAAGGCTTCGTAGTCTATTGACGTTTCTTCTACTTCGTAACTCGGTATGACTTCCATTTTTACCTCGTCATAACGGCTGTTCTTTTTTAGTTGGGTCAAACTTTTATTGACCACAATTCGCTTTAACCACGCTCCAAAACTAACTTCGCCTTTAAAGCTATTCAGTTTGGTAAAGGCGGCTAAAAACGCCTCCTGCATGATATCTTCCGCTTCGAAGGGGTCTTTCAATATGCGGTAAGCACTGTTGTACATGGCTTTGTAATAGGCTTTGTACAATTGCATTTGCGCATTTGAATCGTTCTTCTTGCAGCGTTCGATTAGTTGATTGATATGTTTGTTCTGCAATTCCAAGTTAGTTAATCTATTCTAAGGACTCGGTCGTTTTTGACTTGTGACACTTTTTTTAAAAAAAGATTATTTTTTTGCAAAAGGTCGCAGGTGAAATTGTGATTCACTGGTTGTCAGTAGGTTATTTTAAAAATGTAAAACTAAAATTTTTTATTGATGAAAATACGTATATTTGAGCGATGAACAATAGTGTTAAGATAATAGAATGTCCGCGCGATGCCATGCAGGGTATCAAAAGTCATTTTATTCCAACGGAAGCGAAAGCAAAGTACATTAATGCCCTGTTAAAAGTGGGCTTTGATACCATTGATTTTGGAAGCTTTGTTTCACCGAAAGCGATTCCTCAAATGAGAGATACCGCCGACGTTTTAAGCAAATTAGACCTGAGCCAAACAACGAGTAAGTTATTGGCTATAGTTGCCAATGTGCGGGGAGCGAACGATGCGGCTTGTTTTGAAGAAATAGATTACTTGGGCTATCCATTTTCTATCTCTGAGAATTTTCAAATGAGAAACACACACAAGACTATTGATCAATCTATAGAAACCTTAAAGGAAGTTTTATCGATTGCCAATCGCAGCAATAAGGAAGTAGTTGCTTATTTGTCTATGGGCTTTGGAAATCCTTATGGCGATCCTTGGAACGTGGATATAGTAGGAGAATGGACAGAAAAACTTTGTAATTTAGGAGTTAAAATACTATCTTTATCGGATACTATAGGTAGTTCAACACCAGAAGTGATTGACTACCTGTTTTCAAATTTAATACCTAAATTTCCCAGTATAGAATTTGGAGCACATTTACATACCACACCGGACAGTTGGTTTGAAAAAGTAGACAGTGCTTACAAAGCTGGGTGTAGAAGGTTTGACGGTGCAATTAAAGGATTAGGAGGTTGCCCGATGGCTAAAGATGATTTAACAGGGAATATGCCAACAGAAAAAATGTTGTCGTATTTTACCGCTGAGAATGTAGAAACTAATATTAGACCAATGAGTTTTGAAAGTGCTTATAACAAAGCGCTGGAAGTTTTTTAAGATATGAAGTTTATAGTAGTTACGTTGTTTGTTGCATTTTCGTTCTTTCACATTTCTTCAGATGATGAAAGAATAGGGGTGTGGACTATTAAAAATGGTAAGTTTGTTAGTAATAACTCTAAAAATGACGCGTTAGCAGCGCATCACTGGAAAATGTTCTACGATATCTTTCCTAAAACAATTACCAAAAAATACATTAAAAAATTAGTGCTAATCTCAGACGGTCTTGACGAAAAGACAGGAGCATTAGGTGCATTGAGTGTGAAAAATGATCAATGGCAACTCGTAATTGATACCATCGATGTAAATTTCAGATCAAAAGATAAGCGTCGACTCCGTGAATCAGTATATACATTAGTACACGAATTCGGTCATTTATTGACATTGAATAATACGCAAATTCGCCCGACCGCTAAATTGACTCAAGAGGAGGGAGAACCTTATTTAACTCACGAAGGAGAAGCTTATAAAAACAGTTACCTCAATCGTTTTGTAACCTTGTTTTGGAAAGGGAAATTACTCGAAAAATGGGATGTTATTAAGGAGAGACACTGTTTTACAGAAGAGAGTTGTGTGGAAAAACTTTTCGGACTCTACAAAGAAAACTATGCTGATTTCGTAACAGGTTATGCCGCGGAAAGCCCAGAGGAAGACATCGTTGAAAGCTGGACCTATTTCGTGTTGAAGAAGAAGATTAAAAATCCACGTACTATTGCTCAAAAGAAAATCAATTTCTTTTATCAATTCCCTGAATTGGTAGCTTACCGAAAATTAATTCGCTATAACACGCGTTTTTATCTTCACTAGACTTTAACTTTTACGTACTTTTGATTTCGATAACTTAATACAAGATTACGAAACTCATGAGAAGTATAGTATTGACTGCAGTCATGGCCATTTTTATGGCCTGTAACCCTGCAAAACAAAAGTCAGATACTCCGAAGCAAGACGAGCAGCACTTTGCTCGAAAATCGGATAGAACTTATTTTACATTTTTACAGCTGAACGACGTCTACGAAATTGCACCAATCCAAAATGGAAAATATGGTGGGATGGCACGGGTAGCCACCGTTCATAAAGAACTTTTAAAAGAAAATCCAAACACGCTGCTCGTGTTGGCAGGTGATTTTTTAAACCCATCTCTGTTGGGGACGATGAAGGTTGATGGTGAACGATTGAGAGGGAAACAAATGGTTTCGGTAATGAATGCGATGAATTTTGACCTCGTCGCTTTTGGAAATCACGAGTTTGACCTGAGTTATCCACACCTTCAAAAACGTATCAATGAAAGTAATTTTACCTGGATAAGTGAGAATATTCAACACAAAGTAGGACAAGAATTACAGCCTTTTTACCAAGAGAAATCAGCAGGTAAAAAAAACGTAGAAGGTACGTTTGTTAAAACGTTTACTCAGCCCGATGGAACGCCACTTAAGATTGGTTTTTTTAGTGTTTGTATACCTTCTAATCCGAAGTCATACGTACAGTATGGAGATGTTTTTGAGGGGGGCAAAAAAGCTTATGAGAAGCTAGTATCAGAAGTGGATGTCGTGATTGGATTGACACATTTGACCATAGCTCAGGATAAAAAATTGGCTGCTATGCTACCTGGTGTTCCCTTGATTATGGGAGGACATGAGCATACGAATTCCTATGATAAAATTGGTGATGTATACATTAGTAAAGCGGATGCTAATGCCAAAACAGTGTACATTCACCGATTAGAATACAATCCAGTAACTAAAAAAGTAGCCCTTAAGTCTGAATTGAAAGAGATTAACGAGGACATAGCGGAAGATTCGCTAGTAGGGAATGAAGTGGCGAAATGGCAACGAGTGTTAACTACTAAGATTAAAGAGGTGGTCGCGAATCCGAATGAAGTAGTGTTTGATGCTAAAGAAGCTTTAGATGCTCGTGATACTCCCATACGAAGTGTGCAAACTACTATGGGGGCAGTAATTACAGAAGCGATGAGTTTTGCCTTTGGCGATGCTGTTGATTGCGCTTTGGTAAATGGAGGTTCTATCCGTATTGATGATGTACTTCAAGGTCCTATTACGGCAGTAGATATCTTTAGAGTTTTGCCTTACGGAGGCGCTATTTTTAAAGTAGAGATGACAGGGGAGTTGCTCGAAAAAGTATTGGAGTACGGAAAAAATGCTGCAGGGACTGGAGCTTATTTACAGCGTTACAAAGCGGCTTACAAAAACGATCAATGGTATGTTGACGGTAAGGAAATCGTAAAGTCAAAAACCTATAGTGTGGTCGTTTCAGACTACCTTATGAAAGGCTTTGACATTCCAATTTTAAAAGAAGGCGTTCCTGGAGTACTAAAGATGTACAAGCCAATGGAATCAGAGCTCGCTATCGATATTAGAAAGGCAGTGCTAGGCTATCTAAAGCAAAAGCAATAAAGCCAACCCAATAAAAAAAGGACTCTAAAAAGAGTCCTTTTTTTATTGGTAAAATTGTTTAGAAGCTTCCCAAAAAACATCCATTTCTTTGAGTGTCATGTCTTCCAGTTTTTTTCCTTGTTTTTTGGCTTCTCTTTCGAGAAACTGGAATCTATTAATAAACTTCTTATTCGTTTTCTCTAAGGCATTTTCTGGGTTTACACCAATAAAACGGGCGTAATTGATCATTGAGAACAATACGTCGCCAAACTCTTTTTCTATATGGTCTTGGCGTTCCGCTTGAATTTCGCTGTTGAGTTCGTTCAATTCTTCTTGAACTTTTTCCCAAACTTGATGGGGTTCTTCCCAATCAAATCCAACTCCCGCTACTTTTTCTTGAATTCTACTCGCTTTTACAAGAGCTGGTAAACTTTTAGGGACTCCTTCCAAAACAGAGTCTTTCCCTTCTTTAAGTTTTATTTTTTCCCAGTTTTGCTTTACTTCTTCTTCGGTACTTGCGGTGACATCTCCGTAAATATGTGGATGTCGTTCTACGAGTTTATCACAGATGGCATGACATACAGAAGCGATGTCAAAGGCACCTTGTTCACTACCTATTTTAGCATAAAAAACGATGTGCAAAAGCACATCGCCTAATTCTTTCTTTACCTCGTTTAAATCGTTGTCCAAAATAGCATCGGCTAATTCATAGGTTTCCTCTATGGTAAGAGGACGCAAACTCTGTAAGGTTTGTTTTTTGTCCCAGGGACATTGCGTACGCAATTCGTCCATGATGGTCAATAATCTATCAAATGCGGCCAATTGGTCTTTACGAGTTGTCATACGCAGCTATTATTCTTCTTCTTGACTTACTTCTTCTACAGGAACTAAGCTGTTAAAATCAAAATTAGCATTCACTAAAGTGTTGTACCACTGCATTACTTTCTTGATGTTTGAAGCGTACACGCGCTCTTCATCAAAATTAGGTAATACTTCACTGAAATACGCTACCAATTTAGCGGCGCTTTCTTTGTGTGAAATCCCTTCTTTACCACCTTCTTTATCAGCGATGTTTTTTAAAACCTGTCCTAAAGGTACTTCCTCTTCGTAGGTGTAAATAGCGATGTTTTCTAATAAACTGACGTTATGAGTGGCTGTAATAGGAAAACGCTTACCATCGACAATTGACTTTACAATCACACCTGTTTTAGTTTGTGATAAAATTTCAAATAATCCTGGTTTTCCTGTTACGGCTATAATTTTGTTAAATTCCATATATCTTAATAAATATTTATAAGTCTTTCTTCTTATTTTCTCTTAGCATTCGGGAAACGCATTCGATACCCTGAATTCACTTTTCCCTTGGAGATATTTTCTAATTTCTTCTTAATTAAACGCTTTTTTAAAGACGATAACTTGTCGGTGAATAATACACCTTCAATATGATCGTATTCGTGCTGGAATACACGTGCTGCTAACCCAGTAAATGTTTCCGTGTGTTGCTCAAAGTTTTCATCTTGGTATTCAACAGTAACGCTTTCCTGACGAAAAACGTCTTCACGTACGTCTGGAATACTCAAACAACCTTCATTAAAAGCCCATTCTTCACCCTCTTCTTTTACGATTTTGGCATTGATAAAAACCTTGTTAAACCCTTTTAAAACTTCGCGCTCTTCTTCGTTTAAATCTTCGTCATCCGCAAACGGGCTAGCGTCGATTAAGAATAAGCGAATTGCTCTTCCTATTTGAGGAGCAGCTAATCCAACACCTTGTGCGTTGTACATGGTTTCTTTCATGTCGGCGATTAACTTTTCCAATTCAGGATAAGCTGCGTCAATCTCTTTTCCAACTTTTCTCAACACAGGGTCTCCGTAAGCTACTATAGGTAAAATCATTTGGTTTATTTTTTTAATGTCGGCAAAAATACAAAGAATGACTGTTTGAATAAAACTATTTGTTGTATAAATACGATTGCAATATAATTGTCGCACTGATTTCATCGACCAATGCTTTGTTTTGGCGTTGTTTCTTTTTGAGTCCACTATCAATCATAGTCTGAAAGGCCATTTTGGAAGTGAAGCGCTCATCGACACGGTGCAAAGGGATATCGGGCAAATTCTTTTGTAATTTCTCGATAAATGGAGCAATCAGTTTTTCGCTTTCACTGGCAGAATTGTCCATTTGTTTCGGTTCCCCAATAACAATAAGCGCCACCTGCTCTCTAGAGCAGTAGTCTTTTAAAAATGGAATTAACTCTTCGGTGGCCACTGTGGTTAGGCCAGAAGCGATAATTTGCAGTTCGTCTGTCACGGCGATGCCGGTTCTTTTTTTTCCAAAGTCTATTGCTAGAATACGCGCCATAATTGCTTTTTGTGCAAAAGTAAACATTTTTAACAAGTCACTCATTTCTGTTTAAAAAATGTATCTTCGTGCGAAATTAAGCGAGGCAAAGTATATTTGTAGCAAATAAAATTTTAGCATGACAGCGTTACAATCAATCATAGAAAAAGCTTGGGACAACCGAGAATTATTAAAAGAAGAAGCAACGATTAAGGCCATACGAGAAGTCGTAGACCTTTTAGATGCTGGGAGCTTGCGCGTAGCAGAACCTACGGCTGCAGGGTGGCAAGTAAATGAATGGGTAAAAAAAGCAGTGGTTTTGTATTTCCCTATTCAGAAAATGGAAACTTTAGAGGCTGGAATTTTTGAATACCACGATAAAATTCCTTTAAAGCGCAATTACCAAGAAAAAGGAATACGCGTAGTACCGAATGCGGTTGCTCGTCATGGTGCGTATATTTCAGCTGGAACAATTTTAATGCCTAGTTACGTAAATATCGGAGCCTACGTTGATGAAGGAACGATGGTTGATACTTGGGCAACAGTAGGATCTTGTGCGCAAATTGGGAAAAATGTACACCTTTCAGGAGGCGTTGGAATTGGAGGAGTTTTAGAGCCTCTACAAGCAGCACCAGTTATTATTGAAGACAATGCTTTTATCGGGTCGAGATGTATTGTAGTTGAAGGAGTTCGCGTAGAAACGGAAGCGGTTTTAGGAGCGAATGTCGTTTTAACTGCATCGACTAAGATTATCGACGTTACTGGAGATGAGCCTGTGGAGATGAAAGGAGTGGTTCCGGCAAGATCAGTGGTGATTCCAGGAAGTTATACTAAAAAGTTCCCTGCTGGTGAGTACAATGTACCTTGTGCCTTGATTATCGGGAAAAGAAAAGAAAGTACCAACAAGAAAACATCGTTGAACGACGCATTGCGCGAGTACGATGTAGCTGTGTAATTTTTCTTTTGAGTCGTATAATATAATTGAACAAATTGAGTTTGTACAATGACTATACAAACCAAAAATCACGTTCTTTGGCCAAACTAACAGTAATAATACCAACTTTAAATGAGGAATCCAACATTCAACGAGCGTTGGATTCTGTTTTTTTTGCAGATGAGATAATCGTTATCGATTCGTTCAGTGCAGACCGGACCGTAGAAATTGTCCGGAACAATAATATTCGATTGATTCAACGGACTTTTGATGATTTTTCTTCACAGAAGAACTTCGCCATTCAACAAGCTTCCCATGATTGGGTTTTGTTGGTAGATGCCGATGAAGAGGTTACGCCTAGGTTGCAAAAGGAGATTCGTTCGACCCTAAGCAAGACTACAGAAATGGTCGCGTATACGTGCATTCGACGAAATTTTGTACGCAAGAAAAAGTTAAAGTTTGGAGGGCATACGAATAAAATTATACGATTGATTAGAAAGGATCGTTGTACTTATCACGGTCTTGTGCACGAAAAAATCCATGCCGATGGACCCGTAGGAGCACTCAAAGGAGTTTTGAATCATTATACCTATAAAAGCTTTCCTCAGTTTAAAGATAAAATTGAACACTACGCGGTATTGAGAGCAAAAGAATTGATACAGAAAAAACCAGTTGTAGGTTTTTTTCATTTGTATATCAAGCCTTTAGCTAGGTTTTGTATTCATTATTTTCTTAAATTGGGCTTTCTCGATGGCAGAGAAGGTTTTGTTTTCTCGTACGCAATGGCCTATGGAGTACAACAGCGTTTTAAAGAGTTGGAAGAATTAATAGCAACGAAGAATGAAAGTAGGATTTGACGCCAAAAGAATATTTCACAATACTACAGGCTTGGGGAACTACAGTAGAGATTTAGTATCGATACTCAGTAAGTTTAGTCCTGAAAATGAGTATGTGTTGTACAATCCCAAACCCAAAAAAGTAACTCGTTTACACCTTAGGGATAATATGAAAGAGGTATTGCCCGAGGGGATGGTTTGGAAAAAGTTGTCTTCACTTTGGAGGCAGCGTGCTGTGAGCAAACAAATTAAGCGCGATGGAATAGCGCTGTACCACGGGTTGTCAGGAGAATTGCCGAGAGGGCTTGAAAATTCAACAGTGAAAACGGTCGTTACCATTCACGATCTCATTTTTATGAGATACCCAAAATTGTATTCTTTTTTTGATAGAAAAATACATTACTCCAAATTTTTGTATGCGGCAAGAACCGCTGATCGAGTGATAGCCATTAGTGAGCAGACGAAAAGAGATATTATGGCATTTCTCAAAATTCCTGAAGAAAAGATTACGGTGATTTATCAGGGCTGTAATGAGGCCTTTAAGCAGGTGCGTGATGACGCTGAAAAAGCAGCTTTGAGAGCGAAACTCAACTTGCCAGAAGCCTTTGTGTTGAATGTAGGGACTATTGAAGAGAGAAAGAATGCTTTGTCGGTGGTCAAGGCCATGAAAAATCAGGATATCCCCTTGGTCATCGTGGGGAAGAAAACGGATTACTATCAGCAAATAGCCGCCTATATTGGCAAAGAAGGAATGGAGGATCGCGTGCAGTTCTTAGAAGGATTGAGTTTGGATGAGCTAGCAACCTTGTATCAAATGGCTACTGTTTTTGTATATCCGAGTATTTTTGAAGGCTTTGGGATTCCTATTATTGAAGCTTTGTATTCTCAAACCCCTGTCATTACTAGTAACTCTGGAGTTTTTCCGGAGGCTGGAGGTCCTCACAGCGCCTATGTAGACCCATATGATAGCGAAGAATTAGCTAAAATGATAAAAAAATTAGTAGCTTCGCCGGCTGATAGAGCGGAGATGATCACAAAAGGAAGAGAATTTGTACAGAAATTCGACGATGCTGTGATTGCTAAGAATTTAAATCGTCTTTATGAAGAAATTAGCTAAAAAGAATATTATCGTAGATATTGAACGAATGAAGTATCCCAATACTGGATTACACAATTATTGTAAAAATCTGGCAGATTACTTGGTGGAAGATACTTCGTTTGATTATCATTTTTTTACGCATAAAAAAATTGACCTTGACGACAAGTTTAAAAGAATCAATAGGAAATTAATAGATAAGGTATTTTTAAAACCTGCAAAGAAGTTTTCCTTATGGCACGGAACGTATCAAACAACAAAATTTGTGCCTCAAAAAGCCATTAAGTTCGTTTTGACGATTCACGATTTGAACTTCTTGTACGAGGATAAAAGTGAAAGCAAACGTCAGAAATTAATAAAGCAAATTCAAAACAGAATTGACCGTGCCGATTATATAACCACCATTTCTACCTTTGTATTAGAAGATATAAAAAAGCATCTGAATTTAGAAGGAAAAAAAGTAAAGGTGGTGTACAATGGGGTTAATTTGGTGGAATACCCGGACTTCAATGAGCCTAAAATCCGTCCAGAAGGAGACTATTTGTTTACGATAGGAACGGTATTGCCTAAGAAAAATTTTCACGTTTTAATCCCGATGTTAAAAGCTAATCCGACGCTGAAATTATACATTGGAGGTATTCAACCGGATGAAAACTACAAGGCTAAAATAGTGTCATTGGCAGCGGAATACGGAGTAACTGACCAATTGGTATTATTGGGTGCTATTTCTGAAGAAGAAAAATATTGGTATCTCAAAAATTGTAAGGCTTTCTTGTTTCCGTCTATTGCAGAAGGGTTCGGAATCCCAGTGATTGAGGCTATGCATTTGGGCAAACCAGTGTTTTTATCTACGCATACGAGTTTGCCTGAAATAGGAGGGGCACATGCGTATTATTTTGAAAACTTCGATCCAGATCATCTGAATGCTGTATTCAATCAAGGCATGAAGGACTTTGAAGACAATCAAAGAGCGGAATCATTGAAACAGTGGGCTGCGCAATTCTCATGGGAGAAAGCATCAAAAGAATACATAGAAATATACAAGGAACTCCTAGCGGAATAATGCTAGGAGTTTTTAATATGGTCTATAGCTTTGTTAAATTTTGCAAGTATGCTGGGCCAACTGTAATTGTTTTCTACATAGCTAATTCCGTTCGCGGCTAAGAGTTCGTAATCCAATGTAGAAAGGCTAATGACTTTTTCAATAGCTGCTGCAAAACCTTCGTAATTTTCGTACAAGAGGCCGGCTTTACTTTGTTCTATGTGATCTTTCAATACCTTACAATAACTATTTGCGATAACTAATTTCCCTTGTAGCATACTTTCTAATGTGACAAGTGATAAGCTTTCGTATTTTGAAGGTATAATGAGCCCTTTCGCGTTGTTGAGCAATGCGTATTTTTCTGCTTCACTGATAAATCCGGTAAACACGATATTTTCTGATGTAATTTGGGATTGGTAGTTTTCATTGTTACCAATGAGTACTAAGCTCAGATTTTCACGGCGCAAGCGGTGGAAATATTCAATGAGTTCGCCACAGCCTTTATCATTATCAATACGACCGATATAAACAAAATAGTCACCAGATACCCATTGATTCGTTACTGGTTGTGTAGTGGGTAGCGTATACGGTTGAATTCCCATTCCTGCGATTGCCTGTTTTTTACAGGCATTTGGAAAGTTTTTTTCTATTAATTCGCGTTCTGCCAGCGTATTGTACATGATATACCTCGGTGTATCGAAAAGCTGTCGATATGCAGCTGTATACAGTAAGGGTTCGTCATGGGCAGTGGGCACAAATATACTTTTGTCTTTTACTAACGGTAACCCAAAAACAGTTGGGGCGTATAAATACGTGAAAAATATAAAGACGTCGTAGCCTGATTGTTGCTCTTTGAGATACTGCAATAAGCCTGGGCAGTAGGGGCCTTGTTCTTTTACAAATTGATGCCCTGTGGCTATGGGGACTTCAGTAACGGTGTTTTTTCGACCTAGCAGTTTGTCAATAAGCCTGGTTCTAAGCACCTTTCTTCTCAGTTTTCTGAACTTTTTTTGATTTTTCGGTAGTGCTGAAAACCGTTTTACTTGAACGCCATTGAGCAATTCTTCCTCTTGGTCATAGGTGTCAGTCCAACTGTGGTAATCTTTGGCTTTTGATGTGAGCACAGTAACGTCGTGTTCAACGGTCAGTTGCTCAGCTAACATACGGGCGTGGTATTCGGCTCCGCCGTTAATTTCTAGCCCGTACCGCTGTATAATTATTGCTATCTTGGCCATGGTTACGATGGATTAAAAAACTGATCGAGTTTCTTAAAGACAATGCTTGCCTCTAAGGTTGCGTTAAAAAATTCATGTGCATAACGCTTATGTGTATTGTAAAATTCGTCACTGTCCAAAAGCTGAATAATATAAGACGCAAATTCCTTAGGGTCATCGGTGACTAAACAACCGTTATTAACCTTAGAGGAGAGCCCGTCAACCCCACGTTCATTACAAACAACAGGGATTCCAAAAGCCAATGATTCTACGACCTTTATTTTTAAACCTGTACCACTCAGCATTGGACAAAGAGTAACTTTTGATTTTCGATAAAAGTCATCCAAATTTTCTGCATAGGCAATTTTGGTAACATTAGGGTAGCTTCCTATTTGTTCTTGGATTTTTCCAACCACGGTAATGTTGATGTTTTCTGGTAATAAAGGGTGTACTTCTTTAAAAAACCAGTGTGCAGATTCTACGTTATGGGGGTTGTCACTAGCGACGTAAAACAAATCGATAGAAGTTTCTGGCAATCGTTGTTGGCTCCGGTCTTGAATTCCGTGAGGAATGGTAAGGATACTTTTGTTAGGTAAAAACTGACTGAAAACAAACTGTTCTTCAACAGAAATTGCCCAAATATGATCGAATTTTGCGAGCAAACGCATTTCAGTGGTGAACAAATTACCTAAATGTGGGGTATCGACAGTACCGTATTGACTGGTAAAAAAATCATGCGTGTCCACAATGGTAACTGCGTTTTTAAGAGCCTGTTTATTCTTGATGAGCGGAAAAGCATGTACGTATGAGATGACTACATAGTCGTAGGTGTTTTTCGCTAAAATTTTTGTAAAATACACCTCTTGATTGTGGTAAATCCACTGAAATTCACGAGGGTATTTGTTGATTTTATTGACAATGGAAGTACGGATTAAATAATTCAATCCTGAATTCTTGCGTTTCGGTAACAAATACGCATCTCTAACAAGTTCAGAATTCTGAATTTCTTCACGGTGTTTGTCAGTGAATTCGTTAGATTCAATCCCCACAAAATCAACAGTAAAACCACGTGAATTAAAATAGTGTAACAACGCGTGAGCTCGAGCATTGTTTCCTTGATTAACGACGAGCGGATTGTTAGGATAAAAAAATAGTATCTTTGCCATTAGGTACAATTTGAACTTCAAAATTATGGAAATTCTATTAGTTCAGAGGTTATTGTGCTACAAATGTTTTCGGTTATTAGTAACACCGTGTAAATAATCAATATACGATCTTATGGAAGCCCCTTTAGTGTCAATAATAGTTCCTGTCTACAATACAGAACCCTTTATTGAAGAAACTATTCAGAGTATTTTAGCACAAGATTACGATTCAATTGAACTCATACTAGTCAATGATGGAAGTACCGATAACAGTGGGGAGATTTGTGAATCCTACGCATCTAACTACAGCTCAATTCAGTATTGTGAGCAGGCAAATGCCGGAGTGTCAGTAGCTAGAAATAAAGGTCTAGATTTGGCTAGAGGAACCTTTGTTTATTTTATGGATGCCGACGATACAATTGACGTATCGTACATAAGAACATCGGTAGCCGCATTGCAAAGAGATAACGCAGAGATGGTACTTATAGGAACTGATTATTGTCATCGTTTACCCAATGTGATGGCTTTGCCTACCTGTGCCGCTATGTTTAGACGTGATTTTTTAATGAAGTATCCAAGGGTTCGCTTTCCAGAAGGAATTCAACCTTGTGAAGACGGTCTGTTCACACATAGACTGTTGGCATTGACAAATGGTTTGGCGGTAAATCGAGCGGGGAAGTACCACTATCGAAAGCACGATCAGCAAAATCATGTAAAAATTAATGCGAACTGTGAACGAGTATTGAATCAGATACCACGTTGGATTACAATTTTAACCGAGTTCTACGAACAGTATTCATTGCAAAAATCACATGCCTTGCATTTGGCTTTGTTTATGCAACACGAGCCGTTTGAGTTACGCTATCTTTCAATGCCACTGAATAGCGAACAAAAAGATAGGCTGTTGACATTAATTCAGAATTTTATGAATGAGCGTGTCGTGCAGTATCTTACAAAAGAAGACTACAACTTGTTAAGTTTGCCGTTTCAGCAGTTATTAAAAGCGGCTTCTTCACAAGAATTTGATACCTATTACCTCAAGGCTATGCAACGAAAGAAATTACTTTGGAAATTGACTAAGTTGATGCCTATCATGTACTTTAAACGAAGGTTTAGGAAAAACATAAATACGAAATACGGAATATGAAAATACTGATTGTTCAACATCGCAATTTTTTAAATGTATGCGGTGGAACTGAGAAAATTTGTTGTTTTATTGCAAATACCTTTGCGAAACAAAAACATGAAGTAACCATTGCGACCAATGAAGACGTAGTTGGGGAGCCCGTGTTTTTTTTGGAGCCCAACGTGCGTGTAGAAAACATTTACACCGATGGTTTGGGAGAACGACCAGTGCTGCCGTACTATAATTACAAAGGAAGTAACCCAATATTATGGTTGTATCATAAACTGAGAAAAAAGCGTGCGAAATTACATAATAAGCTGCTGTTTCGTAAAATGAAGGGCCCAGAAAATGTGTATTTACACAATGTAGGGGTTCGATCAAAACATTGGCATGAATATATTACGACGAGCAAGCCTGATCTGATCGTTACCATGTCAACCGCTTCATTGGTGGAGATCACCTATTATAGACCCTTTGGAATTCCGATTGTTAATTCGGTTAATGGACGTCCTGATTACGATTATACGGATGTGCTAGGAGCACGTCCCGATTATGAAATGCGTTGTTTAGAAGCTTCCTATAAGCATTTGTCGGGAATTCAAGTGCTGTTTGAAAGTTACAAAGAGTTTTTACCTGAAAGCTTTGGAGGGATCGCCAAAGTGATTGCCAATCCGGTGCCTCAACAAACGGAGCAATCTAAGGTGAATAGCAAGTCGGGAAAACACGTAATTGCCCATGTTGGAACCTTATTTACAAGTTGTAAGCAACAACATAAAATTATTGAAATTTTTGAAAAATTAGGTCCTGAATTCCCACAATGGGAAGTTCACTTCTATGGAACAGGAGTGGATTTAGATGAACTGAAAAAAATGGTAAAACGAGCTAATTTGGAGCAACAAATCCATTTTAAAGGATTTACTGATCAACCTTTGGAAGTTATGCGAGCAGCCGATATTTTTGTGTTTCCAAGTAAATATGAGGGCTTCCCATTGGCGTTAACGGAAGCCATGGCTACTGGTTTACCAACGATTGGATATGCTTATTGTTCAGGAGTGAACGAATTGATAGCAGATGGTAAAACAGGGTTTTTAGTTGCTGATGATGCTGCTTTTGAGCAACGATTGCGAGAAATGATGTTAAAAGAAGCATTGAGAACAGCGCTAGGAAACAATGCTAAAAAAGCAATGGAGCAGTACAGTGCAGCCATCATAGAGGCCTCGTGGATTGATTTTGCTGAGGAGTTGACGCAGCTAAAAACTAAACAGGAAGGATAGTATTATCGTTGTGCAATTGTTAGTACATTTGCGCAGCCGAGACAGAATATATGGAAAACGACACACAGAAAATTTTGATTTGGAACACCTTTCCTCTGAAAGCGAGAAGTGGTGGACCAACGACCTATTTGTACAACCTCGAAAAGTCAGTAGTATTGAATGGATTGCAAGAGCGCATTCATTTCGCTCACGATTACGAGGTGTCAATACCGAAACAGAAATCAGCTCTTAGTTTATTTTTTAAAGAAAAGGTAAAACCAGGGATTCAATATTTTTTGAAAGACCTTACCAAGATCGATACTTTATTTCGTTGGTTGACCAATAAAAACGAGAAAGAGGCTCTCAAAAAAGAACAAGCAAATGCTGCATGGAAACAGGGCGTATTAGATATGTTATTTGTGGCAAAGGAAAGTGTGCCAGCACATATAGATTTAAATGCCTATGCTTACATCCATTTTCATTCTACATTTGAGTATTACGCTTGTAGAAATTTGCTTAAAGAATACCGTGGAGAAATCCTGTTAACCTCGCATGCTCCTAAAGCTGTGCACAAAGAGATTGTCGAAGATTGGTTTTACGGGCACACTATTACAGAGGAACAATTGGCTGCAATTATAGCTATTGATCACTTTGCGTTTGAAAATGCCGATCACGTAATTTTTCCATGCGATGAAGCACAAGAACCGTATTTCAATTCATGGGAGGCGTATAAATCATTGCCTTTTAAAAACGAGAGGAGAGAATTCTTAACCTGTACAGAGCCATCTGTATTTAAACGTTCTAAAAAAGAGATATTGTCGGAGTACAACATACCCGAGGATGCTTTTATCATTACCTATTTTGGACGACATAATGAAGTCAAGGGCTACGACTTGTTACGTGAATTAGGGAAGGAGCTTTTAGAAGCTTCTGAACAGGTTTATTTTTTGGTAGCAGGAAAGGAGGATCCTTTAGCAGGATTGTCACACAAACGCTGGATAGAAGTAGGATGGACAACGGATCCTCATTCATTAGTCAATGCGGCAGATTTGTTTATATTACCCAATAGAGAAACGTATTTTGATTTGGCTTTATTAGAGGTATTATCTGTCGGGACGCGATGTCTGATTAGTGAAACTGGAGGAAATAGGTATTTCAAGAAATTGACAGCGGAAGAAACTTCCGGAATACATTACTTTAAAGCCAATGATGTAGCTGATTTAATAAAACAAACGAAGGCAATTATTGCAAATACACCAGAACAAAATGCAAATAAAGTGTTGTTTGATACTTATTTCCACAACGATGTCTTTGCGAAGAGTTATATAGAATTGATTAAAAAATTAAAAAGTGAATAATCCAGTAGAATACGATTATTTAATCGTAGGGGCCGGTCTTTACGGGAGTGTTTTTGCTCACGAAGCAACCAAAGCAGGGAAGCGTTGTTTGGTAATTGACAAACGTGACCACATAGGTGGAAATGTATACTGCGAAAACAATGATGGAATTAATGTGCACAAATATGGAGCACATATCTTTCATACGAATGATAAAACTATTTGGGACTATGTAAATCAGTTTGCTGAATTTAACAATTATGTAAATTCACCTGTGAGTATCTCAAAAGGAAAATTGTACAATCTCCCGTTTAATATGAATACTTTTAATCAGTTATGGGGTGTTATGACACCTGCTGAGGCGAAGGAAATTATTGATGAGCAAATTGCTACATACGGAGTAAAGCAGCCGAAGAACCTCGAAGAACAAGCGCTTTCTCTAATCGGTAAAGACGTTTATGAAACGCTTATAAAAGAATATACAGAAAAACAATGGGGGAGAAAGGCCACAGAACTTCCTGCCTTTATCATCAAGAGGTTGCCTGTGCGTTATACTTTTAATAACAATTACTTTAATGATAAATATCAAGGAATTCCTATTGGAGGATACAATAAGATTATTGAAGGATTGTTGGCAGGGGTAGATGTCAAACTCGGAATTGATTTTTTTGTAAACAAAGATGAACTAGTGGGCTTGGCTAAGAAGGTTGTGTTTACCGGTAAAATTGACGAGTATTTTGATTATGAATTGGGAGAATTGGAGTACAGGTCACTGCGATTTGAACACGAGACCTTAGCTACGGATAACTTCCAAGGTAATGCCGTGGTGAATTACAATGATTCAAAATATGCGTATACCCGAATTATAGAACACAAGCACTTTGAATTTGGGAAACAAAACCATACAGTAGTAACGCGGGAGTATCCCGAACAATGGAGTCGCGATAAGGAAGCGTATTACCCGATCAATGATGAAAAAAATGGTAGCCTTTACCAGGCGTATAAAAAATTGGCGATTGCCAAAGAACACGTTATTTTCGGAGGTCGTTTAGCAGAGTACCGTTATTACGACATGCACCAAGTAATAGGAGCTGCATTAGCAAAATCAAAAAAAGAATTGACCTAATGGATAAAGATGTTACAGAGATGCTAGCAAGCCTCCAGGCAGGAAAAACGGTGCTGTATCCAACAGACACTGTTTGGGGGTTGGGATGTGATGCTAAGAATAGCGAAGCAGTGAAGCGCATTTACCAGCTCAAGCAGCGCGAAGAATCGAAAAGCCTTATCATTTTAGTAGATGGGATTTCGATGTTGAAAGAATACATAGGGAAGTTACCAGAAAAGGCTCTGGATATTTTGGAAAAATCGGAAAAACCGACCACGATTATCTACGAAGATGCCAGAAATTTGGCACCAAATACCATTGCAGCAGATGGTACTATAGCCATCCGTATTGTTCAAAATGAGTTCTGTAAGAAGGTGATAGCTGCATTTGGTAGCCCAATAGTGTCTACCTCGGCAAATATTAGTGGGGAGCCAACAGCCAAGTCTTTTGCCGAAATTTCTTCGGCTATTGTAAATAATGTAGATTATGTGGTAACTTTGTACCGCGATGAAGTAGCAGAGAAATCGTCGACCATATTAAAACTGGCAGGCGAGGATGTGCTCGTGATAAGAGAATAAATTATGCAAGAAAATCTTTGTTATAAAGATGCTTTAACGGCGGATATCTTTACGTATATCAACAAAGCAACGGAAGCGTTACAGTTGGAGAGTTATGTAATTGGAGGATTCGTTCGAGATTATATTTTGAAAAGAGGTACGGTAAAGGACATCGATGTCGTTGCTGTAGGAAGTGGTATTGAATTGGCTGAAAAAGTAGCCGAATTGCTTCCGACGAAACCCAAAGTACAGGTGTTTAAAACCTACGGCACAGCCATGTTGCGCTATCGCGATATAGAGGTGGAGTTCGTGGGGGCACGCAAGGAATCGTATACAGAGGACAGCAGAAACCCGAAAGTAGCTACAGGGAGTTTACAAGACGATCAAAACAGGCGCGATTTTAGTATCAATGCCTTGGCGTTGAGTTTGAATTCCGAAAATTTTGGAGCTATCTTAGATCCGTTTAATGGATTACAGCACTTGGAGGAGAAGTTAATTCAGACTCCTTTAGACCCGGATATTACTTATTCTGATGATCCTTTGCGAATGATGCGCGCTATCCGTTTTGCTACACAATTAGATTTTACTATAGAAAAAGGCTCGTTGGAGGCTATTGCTAGAAATGCAGCGCGTATTGATATCATAACCAAAGAACGTATCGTTGTTGAATTGAATAAAATATTAGCAGCCCCCGTTCCTTCAAAAGGATTTTTACTACTCGAAAAAACAGGCTTGTTACCTCGAATTTTACCCGAATTAACGGCTTTAAAAGGAGTAGAAGAAGTAGAAGGGCAACGACATAAAGATAATTTTTATCACAGTTTAGAGGTGGTTGACAACATCTGTAAATACACCGATGATCTCTGGCTGCGCTGGGCAGCACTTTTGCACGATATCGGGAAAGCACCGACCAAGAAATACCATCCTAAAAATGGATGGACTTTTCATTCACATGAATTTGTCGGGTCTAAAATGGTGTACAAATTATTTAAGCGTTTGCGCATGCCGTTAAATGCAAAAATGAAGTTTGTACAAAAAATGGTTTTGTTAAGCTCACGACCTATTGTGTTGGCTACTGAAGTAACTGACTCTGCCGTTAGGAGATTGGTTTTTGACGCGGGAGATGACGTCGATCATTTAATGACCTTATGTGAGGCAGATATCACGACAAAAAATCCAAAAAAGTTCAAACGTTACCACAAAAACTTTGAAATTGTCCGCAGTAAGATTAAAGAAGTTGAAGAACGTGATAGAGTTCGTAATTTTCAACCTCCAATAACGGGTGAAGAGATTATGAAGACCTTTGACTTAAAGCCTTGTCGTGAAATTGGACAGATAAAGGAAGCGATTAAAGAAGCGATTTTAGAAGGTAACATCCCTAATGAATACCAAGCGTGTTATGAGTTTATGCTCGACAAAGGAAAGCAATTAGGATTGATGCCTATCGATAACTAATAAAAAAAGCTCTTGAAAAATCAAGAGCTTTTTTGTTGGGTTTTTTCAAAAAATCTATTCAATACTTGGATCGATAAAGTTTTTTCAGTTTCTGGGTTTAAAAATTGTCGGACCCATGCCTGGGCGTTTTCAATGATTTTAAGTGCTTTTTCTGGATTGTTGAGGTAGTAAGACCTCTTTTCCATTAAGTCTGAATAATCGTCTTTTATGTGCACGTAATGAACATCGGGTACAAGCAGACCTTCCATATACCAAGTTTCAAACTTAGGAGTAGGCATAAAGCAGAGGGAGTTAGAGGCCATAATCCATTTGAGGTTGGTAGCAACATCAATACCTTCAATCGAAAGAATAAATTTAGATTGCAACTGTTCTTCTATGCTTAAATATGGTTTTTTCCAGGCATCTGGAACCCAATCGTGGTGGGTACTCACGTCACCGATATCACAGTGCGGATGTGCGTGAAATTTTTCAACGAGCAGTCGTCGATTTTCCTTGTGGATCACACCTCTCCATACCATTTTGTCATCCTTGTCTAAAAACGGGGTGTGGTCTTTTACAAAATGAAAATGTCTACGGCTGTCGAGTTTCATTAATACAGAATTTCCATTGTGATTAATAGGTCTACTTTTTACGAGAGTAGGCTCCTCAAAGTTTTCTGTTACATCACCGAATTTATAATTGATTTGGTAGTGTTTTGGAAAGTACTTGGTATATTTCACCAAGTCAAAAAAATACATGCTTCCGCGTTTTGGTCGTCGAAAATTGGAGAGCTTTTGCCAGTTTGGCGAAACCTTCGTCGCAGAAGGGCTTGCGTAGTATTGCAAGCGCTTCTGAACGTCAGGATGGTTGTTGGTCAACCAAAATTTTAACCTGGGCCTAAATAAAAATCCAGGTAATTTATACAGGGTAAAATGCGTGAGATAAAAAACGACTTTCGAACGTTTAATTTTTTGAAGCATTCCCATGGTTATTCTAAGGTTTGCATGGTTACTAACTTGTAGTATTCTCCTTTTTTCTGGAGTAATTCATCGTGTCGTCCTTGCTCTATAATTCGTCCTTTGCGCATGACCACGATGAGGTCGGCTTTTTGAATGGTGGAAAGTCTGTGGGCAATAATCAATGACGTTCTGTTCTCCAGCATTTTCTCCAAGGCCAATTGTACCAGTTGCTCAGATTCTGTGTCTAAGGCCGATGTAGCCTCGTCCAAAATCATAATAGGAGGGCTTTTGAGTACGGCACGCGCAATGGCGATTCGCTGTTGTTGTCCTCCAGACAAAGAGCTTCCACGATCACCGATAATGGTGTCAAAACCATTATCGAGTTCTGTAATAAACTCATAGGCGTTGGCAATTTTTGCAGCATGGACAATTTCTTCTTTAGTAGCATCGGGTTTACTCAAGGCAATGTTGTTGGCAACTGTATCGTTAAACAGGGTAGAGTTTTGGGTAACAACTCCCATTAACCCGCGAAGCGATTCCTTACTGATGTCTTTGATATCCTTTCCATCTACAGAAATACTTCCTTTGTTTACATCGTAAAAACGCGTTAACAAATTCGCTAGGGTAGACTTACCCGAACCTGATTGACCTACAAGCGCTACGGTTTTTCCTTTTGGAATATTTAGTGAGAAATCTTCTAAAACGTAATTTTCTCCGTATTTGAATGAGATATTGGTAAAGGCAATTTCTTCTTTAAAGTCATTGATGATTACTGGATTGGTCTTTTCGGTAACTTCATTAGCCGTATCTAAAACAGTAAAAACACGTTCTGCTGCGGCATCTCCCATTTTTATATTGTTATTGGCTTTGGCAATAGCTTTTGCTGGGGTTAATACATTATAAGCCGTTGCTATAAAAGCGATAAAGGTTCCTCTGTTTAACACTTCTTCGATCAAAACCATTTTACCTCCATACCACAGCAAAGCAGCAATGGTAACGATTCCTAAAAACTCACTCATTGGGCTCGCTAGTACCTCACGGGTACTCATTTTATTTCCGAGGTGTTTTACTTCCTTACTCAAATTTGCAAAACGGCGTCCAAAACTGAATTCACCATTAAAGGCTTTGATAATTTTTAATCCCGAAATACTCTCTTCAATAAGACCCAATAACAATCCGTTTTTGTAGTAAATTTCTCCTGATTGCTGTTTGATTTTTTTACTGATTATGGATATAACCAATCCGGCAACAGGTAAAAAGGTGAACATAAACATAGAAAGTTTCCAGTTGGTATAAACCAGTACTGTCATCGTTAAAATCATGTTTAAAGGCTCTCTGATGAACGTGATTACCAAATTGAGGTAGGTTTCATTGATCACTCCTAAGTCACCAGTAGCTCTGTTCATTACATCTCCCTTCTTCATTTTTGAATAATATGAAAGGTGCATGCCAATCACTTTATTATACATCAACTTACGCATATCGTTAAGAACGCTGTTCTTTAAAAATACCATGGTGAGCTGTCCTAGGTAGCTAAAAAGATTCTTTAAAAGAAAGATGATGATAACTACGGAAATCACATAAAATAGGGTAGATTCAATCCCTAAATTTTCATTTGAGTAGGTAACGTAGTAATTGAGTAAATCGTTTAAATATTCTTTGTTGACAGACTCTGTAAAGCCTTTATATACGGGTTTTGTATAGACTTTTTCCGTGTCTTTAAATAAAATATTCAATGTAGGCATCAATACCACGTATGAAAGCGTGGTAAAGATTGCGTACAAAATATTTAAAATTATAGTTGCAACCCATAATTTTTTATAGGGTTTTGCATGTTGTAAAAATCGCTTAAAATAGCTCATTTATAATTCGTTGAATTTTAGCGTCGAGCACGGCTTCTACTGCATCAGCTTCTGATACGGATGCAAGCGGTGTTTTTACGCTGATATAAAATTTAATTTTAGGTTCGGTTCCACTTGGACGTGCAGCTACCTTACTACCGTCTTCCGTTTCGTAGATTAAAACATTTGATTTCGGGATATCTAAAGGAGTCACTTCACCCGTCAATAGATTTTTTTGCGTTGATGCTTGATAGTCTTTAAGGACTACTACCGACGAACCATCAATTTTTTCAAGTGGGTTGGTGCGCAATTGGTGCATCATGTTTTTTATTTGCTCCGCTCCGTCCATTCCTTTTTTTACCATCGCGATGAGGTGTTCCTTGTAAAAGTTATGGCGCGTGTACAACTGCAGTAAATCTTCGTAAAAAGAGCTTCCTGAGGCTTTTGCAGCACTAGCAATTTCACAGGCGAGCAGGGCAGAAGTAACCGCGTCTTTATCGCGGACAAAGTCACCTACCATATATCCAAAACTCTCTTCTCCACCTCCGATGAATTCTAACTCAGGGTGGTCTTTGATCATTTTGGCAATCCACTTAAATCCGGTGAGTCCGACTTTGGTTTCTACCTGATAGCTGTCTGCAATTTCATTTACGAGGTTGGTAGATACGATGGTTGAACCAATAAACTGTTTTCCGTTAAGTTTTCCTTCTTTTTTCCAGTAGTTAATCAAAAAATCCGTCATCAAACTCATCGTCTGATTTCCGTTGAGTAATTTGATTTTACCGTGATTGTCGCGAACGGCGATTCCAATTCTGTCAGAATCTGGATCGGTTCCTAGAACGATGTCGGCATCGAGTTTTTCGGCTAATTCCACGGCCATTTGTAAGGCTTCAGGTTCTTCTGGATTAGGAGATGCCACGGTAGGAAAGCTTCCGTTTGGTTCAGCTTGTTCTTCAACAATGTGCACTTGTGTATATCCTGCGCGTTTGAGCACTTCAGGGATCAATTTAATAGATGTACCGTGTAGGGATGTAAATACAATTTTAAGATCTTCACGTCCTTTTACATCAAAAGTTCCACTTGCTAAAGAGGCCTTCCAAAATGCTTCGTCTACTTCAGTACCTAGTTTTTTTATCAAGGCAGGCTTGCTTTCGAAATTGATGTCTGCAAAATCGAGGGCGTTTACCTCGTCGATAATCCCTTTGTCTTGTGGAGGAACAATTTGTCCACCATCCGTCCAATACACCTTGTAACCGTTGTATTCAGGTGGGTTGTGTGAAGCCGTAAGTACGATTCCGACATCACAGCCTAAGTGATTTACTGAAAATGACAACTCAGGAGTAGGACGGAGGTCCTCAAAGAGTAATACTTCGATATCGTTTGCTGACAATACATCTGCGACTACTTGTGATAACCACTTACTATCATGTCGACAGTCGTAACCGATGGCTACCTTTAATGCTTTATTCGGTTTTGTTTTGTGGAGGTAATTACACAACCCTTGGGTTGCTTTCCCGATGGTATATCGGTTAATTCTATTGGTCCCAGCACCCACAATGCCTCGCATTCCTCCAGTACCAAATTCTAGGTCCTTGTAAAAACGATCAGGTAAATCATCTGATTTAGCTGCGATTAAGGCTTTAATTTCTTCTTGTGTTTGGATATCAAAAGGTGCAGTCACCCATTGATCGGCTCTGGTGATAATATCTTCCATAATTAATTTTTAGTCGTTAAAAAAAATACAACGTTTATTCGGTTAAACGGCTTTTGATTTTGTAGTGTTTCTGATGCCCATTACTTTTGATAATAAGCTCCCCTAAAAATCCAGCCAAGAACAATAAGGTACCTAAGACCATAGCGGTAAGCGCTATATAAAACCAAGGATTACTAGTAATCAAAATGGTTTTTATATGGTTTGCTACCCGGTATAGTTTCATGGCACCAATATAAAAGGCCGAGAGGAATCCAAATAAAAACATAGCGGTTCCCCACAAACCAAAAAAATGCATTGGTCGTTTACCGAATTTAGACAAAAAAGAGATGGTAATCAAGTCTAAAAAGCCATTAATAAAACGATCGATACCAAATTTTGTTACACCGTATTTACGTGCCTGGTGTTGCACTACCTTTTCACCGATGGCATTGAAACCTTCGTTTTTGGCAAGTACGGGTATGTAACGATGCATTTCTCCGCTTACTTTCACTGTTTTTACCACTTCATTTTTATAAGCCTTTAGGCCACAATTGAAATCGTGTAACGACAGTCCTGAAGTTTTACGCGCGGCCCAATTGAATAATTTTGAGGGTATGTTTTTAGTGACAACGTTGTCGTAGCGTTTCTTTTTCCATCCTGAAATCAAATCGAACTGTTCTTCTGTAATAAGACGGTACAATTCCGGAATTTCATCTGGGCTGTCTTGCAAGTCCGCATCCATGGTAATGACAACAGCGCCTTGTGCAAGTTCGAAACCAGCATCCAAGGCCTGTGATTTTCCATAGTTTCGCTGGAATTGTATTCCCTTGACTTCTGGGTGGTTTTGATGGAGGGTCGTAATGATATCCCAAGAGGCATCGGTACTTCCATCATCAATAAATATTATTTCGTATAAAAACTGATTGGATTGCATCACGCGTGCAATCCAATCGTATAGTTCTTTTATAGATTCATCTTCGTTAAGAAGTGGTATAACTACCGATATATCCATATAAGTAAGTTCTGATTTAAAAAGTCAAAAATACTAGTCTTTTTATGACCGTACAACTTTTTGGTGCTAAAGTAATTCTAATACTCGTCTTCTTCTGTCTTTTTCTTAACTGCGGCAGTAATGGCAGCTACGACAAAACCTACGAACGTATAGAATAACAACCCTAAAGCATGACCGATAGGTGTTCCTTGGAATTTCTTTTGCATTTCCATTTGCGCGTCTATTTGTTCGTCTGAAAGTCCTGCCTCGACAAGTTGATTACGAGCCATTTCATTGGCCGTTTCAAAATACGTAGGTTCAATAACTTCCGTAAATAAGATGGTGTAGGCAATAGAAATGACCGTTCCTATCAATACCATCGCGATACCTGCTTTTACACCCTCTCCCCAGGTTAAATAACCATTGTTGGCTTTTTTATAAGCACCAATTCCGACAATTGGGATACCAATTAACGATACGGCAACAGCAGCTAATACTATTAAACCTCCTGTTGTATCATAGGTCATTCCTAATGCGTAAATAAGTAGGTTGGTGAAAATGATAATCCCTGCGAAGATTAATCCAAATTTTAAAATCAAGTTTTTGCTGGTTGATTGATTTTCCATAGTTCTAGTATGAGTTTTTATGTTACAAATATATCTTTTTTGTTGCACATCTATAGTTTTGTTAATCTCGTCAAAAAAAAATAGGTCAACAAACTATTAGTATTCAAAAACTTAGAAATGTTACATTAATTTTCTGTAAATTTTCTTGTTTTAATCTAAAAAAAGAACGTACCTTTGCCCCGGCAAGTCCTACACAACTAGCTCCCTTTGAATCCCCCAGGGCGGGAACGCAGCAAGGGTATTAGGTTGTAGCAGTGTGATGTAGGTAGCTTGCCTTTTTTTATGCGCTAAAGTTACGTCTTCATCCGATATTTTTTTACCAGCTTACTTATTGATTAACAAAATTCTAAGTCCTAGTCTCACTAGTTTTTTTCAGTTCGTTCACGATCTTGACGTTCACTTCGCGGGTGATAGGAAGCAACGACCTCCTTTAAGTAGCTATTGTCTAAATGGACATAAATTTCAGTCGTTGTAATACTTTCATGACCTAAAATCTGTTGAATAATTCGCAAGTCTGCACCGTTTTGTAATAGGTAAGTGGCAAAAGAATGACGTAGGGTATGAGGTCCTATCTTCTTTTTTAAATTGATTTTTGTAGCGAGATCTTTTAAAATAATAAAAATCATTTGTCTGGTTAGGCGTTTTCCACGACGATTCAGGAAAACAGTGTCTTCATCAGCTGGGATAGCCTGTGTTTTACTGCGAATACTATCAATATAATAAAGTAACTGGTCAATAGTACTTTGATGAATAGGAACAATGCGGTATTTGTTACCCTTTCCTAAAATACGCAGGTAGCCTTGCTCTAAATGAAGGTCTGACAGTTGTAAATTGATCAATTCACTAACACGGAGTCCACAACCATAAATGGTTTCTATGATGGTTTTATTTCGTTCTCCTTGCGGATGACTGAGGTCTATGGCCGCGATAAGATCATCAATTTCACTATTTGATAAAGTATCGGGTAGGGTTCTGCCTATCTGTGGGCTTTCGAGTAAATCTGTAGGATTGTCTTCCCGATAGGAATCGTATACGAGAAAATCAAAGAAACTTCGTAAACTTGATATTAAACGAGCTTGGCTTCTCGGTTTTAATTCTTTTCCTACCTCATAAACGAAACCTTTTAAGGTGGCGGCATCGATGTTTTGAGGGCTTGGACGAACCGAGAGTAGTTCTAAAAAAAACACTAATTTTTTTAGGTCCTGCTGATAGCTCTCTACAGAATTATCTGCGAGGCCTCTTTCAATTCTTAAAAAGTTCTTAAAGTCTTGAATAGATTTTTGCCAACTCATAAAATAGTAAATTATTATATTTTTTTATGTTAAAAATTTGTTATTTAAAAAATAAACCTATTTTTGCACCTCAAACATAAAAAATTAACGTTTAAGATTATGAAAAAAGTATTAGTAGTTATTGCTATGTTAGCATTAGGATTTACTGCAAACGCACAAAAGAATGTAATTAAGGCAAACCCATTAGGATTAGCTTTCGGTGTTGGTGATTTCTCTTACGAAAGAGTTGTATCTGACAACCAAGCTTTCGAAATTGGTTTATCTTTTGCTTCTGCAAAGGTTACTTCAGGAAGTGAAGTAGTAAGCTCAAGTGCTATTGGGGGAGAAGGAAAGTATAAGTTTTATTTTTCTTCTGCAAAAGACGCTCCTAGAGGATGGTATGCTGCACCTTTCGTAAGCTATGCTGTTTCTTCTGCTAACAACTCTGCTGGGACTGACATCGGATTCTCGACTTTCTCAGGAGGTGCTTTAGCTGGATACCAATGGGTATTTGGTGGAGGAGACTCTGGATTTGCATTAGATTTAAACTTCGGAGCACAGTACATGTCTGTATCTGCTACTGAAAGTACTTCTGTAAACATCCAAGGATTTTTACCACGTTTAGGTCTTTCTATCGGTTACGCTTGGTAAGAATTGACAAAATAACAAATAAAAGAGATCGTTTAACGGTCTCTTTTTTTTTTGCTCTAATTTCTTGTGAACTGAACAAAAATCATTTTACGTTTCATAAAAAAACTGCTGGAAGGTTAGTGGTCATTTTGATTTGACATTGGACGGATACCAAAAAAAATTGCATGTTTCTGTATAATCTTCTAATTTTGGAATAAAAATGCAATTGAAAAATAATTATCCTAACAAAAAAGTTAGCTATTTAGCCGTTATTTTAAGTGTAATCAATATCGCTATTTATGTATATCTAGCATTTGATGCTTATACTTTGTCACTCAAACAAATAATGTTGGTCATTGGGGCAATTACCTCTCTATATGCGATTAGCACTATCTCCTTTGCAGGGCTCAAGACGTCTTTAGCCTCTGAAGATCTTACAATTGCTCATAGATCTGGTTTGATTTCACTTGTAGCATTGATGTTTGTAAGCTTTCAAGTGTTAAGTAATCAAATTGTACCTCATTTAGGGATCCTGAGTGTTGTGGTATTTGGGAATGTGTTTTGTATGACTGTGATTGTGATGAAAATCTTTTCAAGAAGTGCAAATGGGTATACTAGCCATGAATTTTTAAAAAACACACAAAAACATCTTTTCAATATCTCAAAATTCTCGGTGCTGTGTATGGTGGTGAGTGCAGTTTTTAGTGTAATTAATCAGTTCGATTTGGCTCATATAGTGCTGAGTTTGGTTTTCGCACTTCCTTTGTTAGTGACTAATTATCTAAAACAAGCCAAAACAAAGAGTATTTATCACGTAGTATTGATCTCGGTATTATCTGTTTTGCTAATTTATATTGGATTGGTCGTGTTTAGTAATGGAGTAACACCCATCGATTTTTCTTTTTACTTTATAAATGCACTATCATTACTGGTATTTAATGGCATATCGATACAATTAAACAAAACAGCGTAATGAGGTTATTATGTTCCAGGTTGATTGTATAACTCCTAAGATCTTATTTCATTCCGATACTTGTTGCTTATATAATTCAAAAAAAAGCCTTTTGAGCATATTGATCTCTGCGAACCCATTAGAAATATGTGACATAGAATTTCAGCCATTAATCTCCTGGTTTGTATTGAAGCTAGGATGTACTTCCTGAAATCCAGGATGCATAGCCAGTTTGTTTTATGATTTTTTGCATGGTGTTTTTATCAAAATTTTTAGATTTACAACAGGTAACGAAGAGTATAAAATTGGATTTTATGTCGATTGACAGCCTCATTGCGACGATACTCATGTAGTATACTATATGATGAGTTCACCTTAAAACGAAACCTAAAAAAATGAGCTTTTGGAAAAATATATTTAGAGGTAAAAAAGATAAGTCTAAAGCGGCTTCACATTTTGATACCTATCGAAAAGAGCTAGATGCATTGAATCTAAATTCTATTTCAGATTTAGAAAATTTAGTAAAGGAATTAATCAGACCAACGAGTAAACTAGAAATTCAACCTGCTTCAAGACCTCCAGAAAATTCGCAATTGTCATCTCATTTTGGAGGAAACCCTTATTTTGAAAAAGGAGAAGAGTGGCCAAAAGATAACAACGGAAAACACTTAGATTTTATTTTCCAGGTATTCAATGCACCTGAGTTGGAGCTCCCTAAAAGCATAGCCTTAGTACAGTTTTTCTACAGTTGGGAGGAGTTTCCTTGGGATACTCATGATAGTGGTTGGTTTGTAAAAATATACAAAGAAACTGAGATTAGAAATGTTGAATTTATTGCTAAGCCATCGGAAGTAGCAAAATCAAAATATTGTGAAATACTGTGTACCCCAACCCTAAGTTTACCGGACTGGGAAGGGATTTATTTAATAGACAATAGGGCATCTAAGTTATCGTGTGTCTTAGATGAAGATAAGCCATGGGACAGTTATGATAAAATGGTAACCAAGCTTATTGGGGCACAGGAGTATCAAAGTCAACTTGGTGGCTATCCGAAATGGGTACAAGGAGAATCAACCCCGCAGGACAGCGAAGGGAACCCAATGAAACTCTTGTTTCAGATTGATTCTGAAGATAATGCGGGGCTAATGTGGGGTGATGTTGGTTTAATCTATGTTTTCTATGATGAAAAATCAGAGCGTATCGAATTTAGTTTACAGTGTCACTAAACTTTGAGTTTTTTTCTGTCAAAGGAAGTGCTCAAGAAGCCGAAACTAAAAAAACAACCACTGAAATTGTCTTTGCGAAAACGCAAAAAAGTGCTATTCCAAAACCAATAGGAATTGTAAATGATTTCGGACGAATTTATACGGAATCACAACGAATTGAATTATTGAAAATTCTACGTGACTACAAAAGTCAAACGACAAGACAAATTGTGGTAGTTACCATTGATAGCATAAAGCCCTATACGGACATCCAAAAATTCGCAAGGGCGTTGGAACTGCGGAAAATAATGGATTGGCCAAAGTTGTTTGTAAACCTTGCCTACAAATCGCAATTGCAACGGGATATGGAACAGAATTAATTTTGACGGATGAAATTTGCAAAAAAGTAATTGAAGATAAAATAGTTCCTGAATTTAAAAAAGGAAATTTTTATAACGGGACTAAAAAATGCTGTGTTGGCCTTAATAGAAAGGTGGAAGTAGCTGCTGTCGCAATAGCAAATGTGACGTATGAGTAGCGCTGGTCTGCTCGGCATAACTGAGCTGCTCTCACTAGATGGGGCAGATAAGAATAAGGCAATTTAGAGTGAAAAATTGTTAGTTCATCCAGCGTTTTTGTTCCGCATTACTCTTTGAATTCCGTTTGAGTGAGTACATGCAAAACAGATCAATTTTTATAAACCAATTTAAAATCCACTTATTTTTTAAGTCTCTCTTCTGGTTTTCTTGTGAGAACAAAATATAAAACATATAACCAGCTAAAGATTCCGTGTAAAACGGCTAACAAAACAGATTTGTTCCTTTCCCAAGAAACTACGATGGCTAAAACACTTCCTAATCCAATACCATTTCTTATTGCTGTGTTTTTTACTCCATCGTTTCCTGTTTGTTGACTAAAACATTCTAAAGAGAGTAAAAGCATAAAAATTAAAGTCAGTTTTATTTTTGTCATATATTTTTTCAATTTTGAGTGCGTTCCGTCAATGAATGCCAACGGTTTGACTGTGCAACATAGTGCGTGAAAAGATACGAACTTTTCGGGGAAACAGCCCTGATTTTTTTATAGGTTGTTTTTAGCTATTGTTAGGCAAGTAGTTATTTTATCGTTTTTAAATATTCTTTTTTGTAGTAGTCTAATTTTTCTTTTCTCATTCTGAATGTATTATTTACGGACGCTAGTTGTTTTTTTGATAGGTTTAATTTTGGGTAATCTTTAATATTAGATGGAGGCAATTCATTATTTATATTTCCAATAAAATTAATGACATAATCAGATAGCATGAAAGCAGTTCCACCATAGCTAAATGAATAATGAACAAAGGTTAAAGTGTCATTTAGAGATTTAGTAATCAAATCAAACTTATGGTCAAATTTTTCATCTCGTAAAAGTCCCTCATATGCTATAGCTTTAACAGTTCCACTCGGGTATTCTATTAGTTTTAAAAACTCTTCTTTATTTGCATTCTTTAAAATCCAATGTTGCCTGTGCCATTGGTTTGGTGTTCTTCCAGAATATCCTACCGCATTGGATGTAATTTCTCCATATTCATCCAATGACTTTATTGAATCTTTTATTTCAGGTCTAATACCTTTCCAGTTAAAGTTCCATTTTGGGGAGTAGGAGTAAGAAAGAAAATATAAAACTCCGATAATAAGTATTGTTAGGATTGGAAGAAATATTTTGAATTCTTTGTTAAGCAATTTTTTGAGTTTTACAGGTTGTGATGAAACCGTTTTGTGTGTCGAACCTAGCGTATTTAACAGAGCCAATTTCTAGATCAACACTTAGCTACGTTTTTTTATCTTTTTTTTCAAAAACCAAGCCAAAAATTCGGCGGACTTGCTCAGCTGTGCAGTGAGTTTTCGGTTAAGTACTAATTAGCTCTGTTTTGTACGCTGGGTTGTGGTGTCGTTTATGATTCTTTATCTCGAACCGCCTCTTTCGTTTTTATAGGAGTCTCCTGTTAATCTGCTCGAAATGCTTCTCTTAACTCCTTTTCTTAAATACAGGCTATATCTCAAAGAACTCTTTACTCCGATTGGTCTTCAAATCAATATAAGTCGTCATCCTTGTTAACTCTTGAGAGTACTACAAAAAGAACGATTGCTTTATTGTTCGTCCATTCGATGTTTATTTTTTTGTTAGCCATTTTTTATTTCTTTCCACAATTCCCTCATATATGGCGTTACTTTCCAACAGTCGGAAAGATTTTCGCCAAAGCAGCTCCAATAAAATAGTGTGTATTCGTGAACCACAAAGTCCTTTATGATTCTCGATTTTAAGCGTTTCCAGTTTTTATCAAAGTCATTTTTATCTTCTATATCAGTCAATGCTTGGATTAGCATTTCCATCAAACTAAACTTTTTGTCTTCTTCTGTCTGCTCGTCATAATGTTGAAAGTAGTTTTCTATTTCTTTTGAATCTGCAATTTCATACGGCCAATCTTGCATCCAATCAGCATAGGGATATGCATAGGTAGCAACCAGTTCTTTAATTGCTTTTCCATTTCCACATCTGAATTTTGGTTCTTCTATTTTCATTTTCTTAATGTACCACAACGGTGAGTATAGGAAAGGTAGCGAGCTTTGCCACGAGCTTTTCGGCTTATTACGGACGATAAATTTACAGAAATTACTATGGTATAAACACCTAAACCGCTATTTTTATACACCTTGTTATGTGCAGGCATTTTTTTGCTCGTGTTCTAAAAGCCACTTTTTCCGTTCTAATCCTCCTCCGTAGCCTGTCAGTTTTCCGTTTTTACCAATTACTCTGTGACAAGGAATAATAATTGAAATTCGATTAAACCCGTTCGCAGAGGCAACAGCTCTCACTGCTTTAGGATTATTGATGGCTTCGGCTTGCTGCTGATATGTTGATGTTTTTCCGAATGCTATTTTTCGTAAATGATCCCAAACTAAATTCTGAAAATCTGTTCCAGGTGTTTCGAGTTTTACATCAAATGACTTTCTAGTTCCATCAAAATATTCGGTGATTTCTTTTTTAGCTTGTTTGATGTGTTTGTTTTCTCCTCCAATAATATTGGCGTTCAAATGTTTCTGTAACTCTTTAAATTCGGTTTCGAGCATTTTGCGATCAACAAATTCCAATAAACAGACTCCGTTTTCAGTTGCGCAAACAAACATGGGACCTAATGGTGTTGTTAATCGGCTGATTAATATTATGTTTTTGGTAGTGCTATTCGTTGGCGAATTCCCAATTACTTTTTTGAATGTATAACCAAATCCGCTTAAGGATTCGTAACCAGAATCAAAGGCCGTTTTTGTAGCGTTTTTTCCATTTTTTAATTCTTGAAAAGCGACGTTAATACGATACATTCTTTGATAGGTTTGAAAAGTCATACCGTAATTTTTGTTAAACCACCTTCGTACCATTTCAGGACTAATATTCTTTTGACGAAGTTGCTCATCTGTAATTTTCGATTTAGGGTTTTTCTTAATCAGTTGAATTGCGGTTTGAACTTGTTCCGGTGCTTCGTTGGCATTTTCAGTAGGTTTACAAACTTTACACGGTCTGTAACCATAGTTTAAAGCAGCTTTAAATGTGGTGAAAAATTCAACATTTTCTTTTTTGGGTTTTCTTGCTCTACAAGTCGCAATGCAAAATACAGCAGTCGTTTTTACACCGACAAAAAAGATGCCTACAAAGTTTTGTTTACGTTGCAATAGGGCCTCATAGTAAGTATCTATTGTTTTAGCTTCTGTAATTCGCATTAAAAAATCGATTTAAATGAATTTTGGTTTAAAATTGCTTCTGTTTTACGTTTGAATTGACCGTACATTTTATCAAATATAAAATTGCCCATACTAATCCGTTTTATTCCCAAGTTTTTAAGTGTGTCAAAATCAGGAAGCTTAGGTGTACACATTACATTAATTGGTAATCGGGTGTAATTTACCATTTCTTCAATGTCCGAAATCTGCTCAATGCAAGGAACGAAAATTCCATTTGCTCCAGCGTTTTCATACAATTTGATTCTTTTTTTGGTTTCCTCAATTGTATTGGGAACATCTAATAAAAAAGTGTCCGTTCTTACGTTTATGAAGATATCTATTTTTTCTTTCTGAAGATTTTCAATTACTTCAGAAATTGTCTGGGCAAATTTTTCTGCTGCTAGTAAGGTTCTTCTTTTATCTACAATACTGTCTTCAATATTGATTCCAACAACGCCAAAATCTGACAGTTTCATAATATGTCTAAAAATTTCTTCAACGTTTCGACTGTAGCCTGATTCCAGATCAACGGACAAAAGCAAATTAGAATTTTTCGAAATTCGTTTTACCATATATTCTAATTCCGAAAAGGTTATTTCTTCACCATCCTTGTAGCCAAGCAGAGAAGCAATTGCCGAACTCGATGTTCCGATTGCTTGAAAGTTTAATTCTTCTGCAATTCTTGCACTTGGTACATCCCAAACATTGGCAATTAACAAAGGTTTGTTTTGGTTGTGTAAATCTTTAAATTTCATCTTTTAATTCTTTTGAGCAAAGAACCGATGATGAACTTTATTTGGCAACCGAAAATTGGACGAGTATTTTTCTTTGCTTGCTCCTAACTTGTGTAGACACGCATAAATTCGTCGTTATACACCGCATTTAGATTGAAATAAACGAATTCAATTACTGTTATGCAAGGAATGTAAAAGTTAAGATTGAAATCGTTAAAAGATTTATTCTGATTAACAATTTATTATCCTAAACTTAAGGGTGCAAACCTTATTTACTAATAGCCCTTTATTCAAGGTTATTCAATTTAATCTTGTAAAGAATAAAAAAATCAAAGAGATTTCTCAAGAGGTCATTTTTTGACCTTTCCTCTTTTTAGTTTTGGTGGTATGAATTGTCCTACAAAAAATATAAATAAATTACTTTTTCTTGCCATTATTGGTGTAACATCAATACTATTTTCAGATTTCCCTATTTTAAACAAGTTTAGTATTCCAAAATGGGCAATTTTAATTCAACCATTGATGTTATCAGTTTTGTTAATGCTGTTAGGCACATATTCCTTAAATAAAACATCTTATCCATTTAAGTTTAAAAACCAGAAAGAACTTTTAGAACTAGATCAAAAAGGAATAATTGTAAGTGTAGTCTTATCTTTTCCTTTAGGGGGTATTTTATTTTTAATTACTCCCTATTTTGAAAGTTTGTTACCAAACTTTTTAAAAGAATTCAAAATAAGTATCATAACTAAGGTTTTTTACGGTGGTCTCAATGAAGAATTGATAATGAGATTAGGATTATTATCGTTTCTGTACCTCATTTGTAAGAAGTTCTTTACTAGTCTAAAATCAAAAATTTTCGCTTTAGTAATTTCTTCAATTTTGTTTGCATTAGGCCATTTGCCGATTTTATTCATAGATGGAACACCAAACTTTAATTCAGTGGTATTTGTAATTAGTGTTAACGTGTTCTTTGGCCTTGTTTACGGTTATTTATACATGAAATACAATTTAACAGCATCTTTTATTGCTCATGCCTCTACTCATATAGTGCATTATTTATTTATAATGGTCTTAATTTAAATTTAAAAACTATGGAGAAAATTAGGAAATCAATTTCTACAGAACCGATATCTTGCTTTTTAGCTTTTTTAGTGCTCTTAATTTCATGTAGCGCACCGGATGAAAATATTGTTCTCGAAAATGAGAATAGTTTTAATAAGATGTCAGGAGACCAAATTTTTAGAAGTATATTATTTAAGGAAGGGGTTCTTGGAAAAAAAATGTACAATAAAGACGATATCGAGTTAATTAATGGTCTTGATTTAGAGGTTTTTAATAGGTTTGAGTTGCTTAAAAATGAAATAGTAAATGATATAAATAGGAGAAGTCCTTCTTATTTTGATGATTTTAAAAAGAATGTATTGACCAATGACCATAATCTACTTTTAAATACTTTCTTAAACGCTAAGCTTTTAGTAAAAAAAACAATACAAGTAAGATTTAAAATTAGCGATGATAAATTAAACAGCTATTATAAAATGAATTTAAAGAGAGAACTACAGAAACAGAACTTTGGAATTATGGATAAAGAGGTATGTGTGGCTGTTTTAGTTGTTGTTCTAGTTTTTGTATTGAAAGTTGTTTTAATACCCGTTATAGTTGATAATAATGAGATAACTAGACTAGAAGCAGAACAAACGGTTAACAGAATAATTTCTATTAATCAATAAACAATTATGAAAACAGTTAGAAATCACTTCATAACGAAAATCACTTCTCTGGTATTAGCCTTTTCTATATTATTAGTCTCATCATGTAGTAAAAACGATAATACTATAACTAATGAAAATTTTCAATATAGTGGAGAGGACTATTTTAACGCTATTTATTTTAAAAAAGGGGATCTAGCAAACAGAATTTATAAAAATGATCTTAAAGATTTGAAAGGGGATAATTCTCAGTCTGATAAAGAGGTTATACAAATACAACATATTTTACTATCTAATTTGATGGCTCAAAATCCACGCTTTATGTCTGAATTTGAAATAGCGATCAAGTCACAAAATTTAAAAGAGATAGAAAGAATAGTTAATATAGGAGGAGAATTGATTTTTGATACAGCAAAGACTATCCATAATGATGATAGTTTAAAAGGCATTCGAACATTTCAAAAATTTGTCAAAAATATTGATTCTAAATCTTATGTTTCTATTGATAAAGAAGCTTGCGTATTATATTTAGTAGCTGTTTTTGCTATTGCAGTTTATGCTGCTGTTTATTTTTGGAAAATTGGTCCGAGAGGAGTGGCGCTTGCAGATAGAGATTCTAATACTCAGCTTTATAAAGAGCAATTTATATACAATATATATGAATTACAGCAGTAAAAAACACTTAGTATACCCTTTTCTAATAATATGTTTTTTTTGGGGGTATTGTATACATACTTTGTTGGCAGTATATATGCCTTATAATCCAGTGTCTTATTCTAAATCTTTCAAAGTAACCTTATCTCTTTTTGTAGTTGAGGGGTGGGCTTTTTTTACTAGAAACGCGAGAGAGCCAAATTTGTATATTTATAAAATTGATTCAGAAAGAAATTTAAAAGTTCTTGATTTTCAAAGAAACACTAGCTTTAAGAATTTTTTTGGAATATCTAGAGCTGCTCGTTCTTTATCAGTAGAAATTGGTGGATTGCTAATTGATATAGATTCTTCCAAATGGTCTAAAAATGAAGAAAAAAGTATAACTAAACAGTTCTTGAAATCAGAAACTTTTCCAGTAACTAATGAAGCTATCAACCCAGTCTTGACAGATACAATTTTTCTCGAGTACAAAGAGAAAGTACCATGGGCTTGGATAAAGTCCTATGATAGTATTACTATGTCTTCGAAAACTATAAAACTGTATGTTTTACCTAAAGAAAATTATTAATATTTTAAATGAAAGGACTAACAAATGGATAGAAAACTTTAGATGGTCAAATACTTACGGTGTTGGAAGAAGTTTTATCGCGATGAGCTTATTTTTAACCTTGATTTCTAGTGATATTTTTCGTCTGATAAAACCATTAGGTTCTTTAAATGAAGTTCATAACTTGAGCTATATATCAAGAATAAGTATATTTTATTTGTTAAGAGATCATATTATTCTGGCAAAAATTATTTGTTTAATAATATTGGGATTGGTAATTAGTGGATGGAGACCTAGATTTACTGGCTTTTTTCATTGGTGGGTAGCGTTTAGTTTTTCAACATCTTCGTTAATTCTTGAAGGGGGAGATCAGATTGCAGAGATTTTGACGTTACTTCTAATTCCAGTTACTTTGGCTGATCACAGAAGGTTTCACTGGCAAAACAATATTAAATGCTATTTATCTCGTTCTTTGGTGGCCGATACCATAGTACTTTTTATAATTTCAATCAACTTTATAATTTCACTTCAGGTGGCTTTCATATACTTTCATGCTTCAGTAGGAAAGTATTCATCAGAAGAGTGGGCTAATGGAACTGCAATTTACTACTGGTTTGACAATTCTATTTTTGGGCTATCTAATTTTTGGAGAAAAATTATGTTTCCATTATTAAAAAATCCTTATCTAGTTACAGGGATGACTTGGGGCACTCTTCTTCTTGAAATATTATTATTTATGGGTATTGCAATTTCAAAAAGTGAACCAAAAAGAAAAAATTTACTTTGTCTTGGTATTGGCTTTCATTTTTTAATTGGTTTATTCTTTGGCTTATGGACTTTTTTTATAACAATGACGGGAGCGTTAATTCTCTATTTAGGCCCAAGAGATGGTTTTACTAAAAAATACTTCAAATGGTAGCATATAATTTTCACTCAGCAAAACTGAAATATTCCCCTGCTGCCGCACGATTGCATTATTTGGAATATCTACCTTAATAGCTTAAATACAATTATATTATCTTAACAATCCTTTCCCTCCATCACAATCTATAGCACTACTATAAACATAATCTTTCTAGATGATGAAATTTATAATTCCTACTCATAACTATGTTTACAAAATATTTTAAAACATCTGCTTATACCACACTATGTAATCGTGCGGGAGCGGGGGTAGGTATAGAGAAGACAGAACGATCTGGGTATTTATAGGGTGAAGTAAAGAATAAGGAAGAAATAGTAAAGATTTAGAAGAAAGCCCCATGAAGAAGTAACTAGACAAAATAAGCTCATTGATACTCATAAATGTGAAATATTGTCAATGGGAAGAGTAGAGGTCATGAGTGAGAATTATGAATTGGTCCAAAGCTTTTGTAAACTCATGAAAGCTAGCGCCTCTAATAGGGTGCTTTTTTTTGTAGCTAATTCTCGATCCTTATAAAATTATAGTTTTTTTCTACTTTGATTACGGTTTTCCGTAATTGTCATAACTCCTGCATCTTTATATTTACAAACGTATCAATTATAATGATATACAATAAAATCGATTAAGAATTAAGATAAGGTGCATAACGATGTATTTTATGCGTTTATAAACAAGTTGTAGCCAATACGAAAAAAACACCCCGAAATAAACAAAATGCTAGACCAATCATTCTCATATGAAAATTTCAGAATACTCCTTGACGTTGAGAATAGGAAAGGGCGATACCTAGAAGATAAAGTATTTTTTGAATCAGATATTTTTAAAAAATCGAGAGAAGTTTCAGATTTAATTATCGAAAAAAATAAAGAAATAAGGGAAGAATCTTATAAAGTTAAATCTATTCGAAAAATTGAAGATAGGGATTATACAGAACTAGATAAATTAATCTTAGAAAAAGACGAACTTAAAACAACTAGAGAAAAAGAACTTGAAGATATATTAATTGAGATAGCTAAAAAAACGGATGTTGAAGATTATGAATTGAAAATCAAAAAAGGACAAATAAAATGGGGAAGTCAATTATATGAAATTAAACATAATCCCGAAAATTATTTTGTCACTAAACAGTTGCAGAGAAATATATACAAAACATTTAAAGTTAAACAAGGTGATAGAAAAGTAATCATTGACCAATTAAGATTAATACTAGATGATGGTTTTCCTAAAATAATTATTCGAACAGATATTAAAAAATTCTATGAATCTATACCTCACAAAGAACTTTTAGCTAAAATTGAAGAAAATAGCTTGCTCAGTTTTCCTTCAAAGAAAATGATAAAACGAGTATTAAATCAATATTGGGATATCCTTGTATCAGATGGAACAAAACTTACTACTGATAAACGAGTTGGAATACCAAGAGGAATAGGATTTAGTGCTTATTTGGCAGAACTATATTTGAGAGATTTTGATAATAAAATCACAGCTTTAAATAATGTTACCTACTACTGTAGGTATGTTGATGATATTGTAATAATAATTACACCAAATCATAGAAATGAAACTAAAACTGTTTTAGCATATCAAAATGAAATTAGTAAAGCCTTATTAAGCTCTACAAAACTGAATATAAACGTCAGTAAAACAAAGATTATCAATCTTACTCCTAAGAATAAAGAAAGAAAAAAATCTATCACTTACGAATTAACCTATTTAGGCTATAAATTTAAAATCCCTTACAGTAGAAAAAAGGAATTTATTACAAAAGACAAACTCCAAATCTTTATGTCAGATGACAAACTCGAAAGGTTTAAGAAAAAAATAGATGCTTCATTCTCAGATTATAATACATCTATTTTAAAATATTCAACAGAAAAAAATTCAACCGAAAGAATGTTGTTAAAAAGAATTAAGTTTTTAACTAACAATCATCAATTGTTTAGAAGAAAAAGCAATGTATTTATTGGTGTTTATTTTTCAAATGAGTTTTTGAGTTTGCCTTTATCTGATTTAATCACATTAGATGATTACTTAAAAAACAAAATATCAGCTTTACCAGCTTCAACAAATAATAAACTTATAGATAAATTAAACAAATTGTCTTTTGAAAATGGCTTTAAAACTAAAAGCATAGTACGATTTAGTACTGATTCTTTTAAGAATGGGAAAATGATTCAAATCTGGAAAAATTTATAGTAAATGAGAAAGAAAATTCCAATTACATATTCTAAAGAGCGAGTTGTTTTATCTGATGTACTTCCATATGAAACTCCAGTGACTTTTTCAAATAGATATTTTTACAAGTATTTAATAAAGAGTCTAAAAAGTAAATCTAATTCTGCTTACAAAGAAAAATACAATAAAGCTTACTCTCAAATTGAATCAATTCTATTTGGAGTTGAAGAGAAAACAAAACCTTTTAACTTTAATATTACACATAAACAAAATGATTTTAGAGAATTATGTGTAATACATCCTGTTAACCAACGAAAGATGGTAGATTTTTATGAAAAATATAAAAACATAATTATCTATTATTCTTCATTAAGTCCGTTTTCAATAAGAAAACCATCCAAAGTAGCCAACTTTACATTCTATAATGATATCCTTCACAAAAAAAATGAAGACAAAGACTTACAACACTCTCAAATTGAACAAGATGATAGTGAGTATGAAAACTTAAAATCTTTTTTTAGTTACAGGAAATATAGTAATATTCACAAATTTTATGAATCATATCAATTTCATAGAAGTGAAAAAAAATACAATAAACTCTTAAAAATAGATATAACAAAATGCTTTGATAGCATTTATACACACACGCTTCCTTGGGCATTATTTAACAAGAGCATTGTTAAAACAAACATTCCTTCATCACTCCATACTTTTGGTGGTGAATTTGACCGTTTAATGCAAGACCTAAATGGAAATGAGACGAACGGAATAATTATTGGACCTGAGTTTTCAAGAATATTTGCAGAATTAATTTTACAACAAATAGATATTAATATTTATGAAAGACTAAAAACAAAAGATTCAAACGGAAAAAATCTAATCCATAAGGTAGATTATGAAATATTTAGATATGTTGATGATTATTTTATTTTCTATAATGAGGAATCAAATAAAGATAGAATAGCAGAAGCTTTTAAATTATCATTGAAAGAGTACAAAATGTATTTGAATGATAAAAAATCCATTCAATATTCGAAACCAATTATTACAGAAATAAGCATTTCTAAACAAAAAATAAATGACCTTTTCAACAACCACTTAATATTAAAAGAAAAAGAAGTATTAGAGGAAGATGAACAATCAACTCCAATTCTATATTTCAGCTCTAATAATATAATAACTCGTTTTAAATCTATTATAAAGGAATCTGGAGTAGAATATAAGGATATAATGAATTACACATTAGCAGTCCTTGATAATAAGACAAATAAATTAATTAAGAAATATAAGAGCCTTGAAGAAGAGGTTTCTAACAAAATCCAAAAAGAATTTGAAAAAGGGTTTTTAGAAATTCTTGATGTAACATTTTTCTTGTATTCAGTCTCTCCAAAAGTTAACTCCACAATAAAAGTTTGTTTAATAATAGATAGAATTAATAGCTTTTTAAAAAAGAACAAAACCAACGAATATATAGAACCATTTTCTTCAAATAACAAGCATAATATTTTTAAAAAAATATCTGATGAAATCAATTTAGTTCTTCATAAGAACAAAAGCAAAAAAGAAACACAAATTGAAACTCTATATTTACTAATAGCACTAAATCAACTAGGAAGAGAGTACAGGCTAAATCTAAAGGTTTTATGCTCATACTTTAATGCGACAATAAAAAAAGACGATTCAGTTCAATTCAATAACGATTTAAACTATTTTTCAATAACAGTTATATTATTTTATATTAAGGATATTAAAACATACAGACCTCTTTTAGAAGAGTTAAAAAAAGTTATTTTAGAAAAATTTAAAGCAGGAAAAATATACGGCTGGAAAGATAATACAGAATTGGTCTTACTCTTTTTTGATGTATTAACTTGTCCATATCTAAATAATGAAGTTAGAGAACACTTAAAAACTAAAGTAAAGGATGCTAGGACAAGAGGGTCAAGAAGGTTAAAATCCTATATTAAAGAACTAAAAGACGAAAAATATAAATATAAGAGAGAATTATTATCTTTAGTTGATATAACTGATAATCAAATTACACTAATTGAACAAGAACAGTTTTGGTTTACAAAATGGACTGAATTTGATTTTGGTCTAGAATTACAAGCCAAAAGAAGTCAAGAAGTGTATTAAGAAATACCGTAACTGACAGTCAGCAATGACAACACACACAAACGGTGTAAGTAAACTCTATAGTTGAGTTCTTACAAGAAAGTAGTCTGAGTCAGGGACTACTTTTAATTAATCAGAAGAAAAATGTACTGGCTACAACAATGTATATAAAAAATAGGCGGAATAGTAATAAATTGAAGAGTTTTAGCTCGTATCAAGGTTTATGCTTATCCGAAAATTTGTGTTTCGAAATCGCCTACGTTTCATATACTAACCGTTACCCACAATATGAAAAAACTGCTCACGATAATATTTAGTTTAATAATTAGTCTTTGTTTTTCACAAACAAAAGAACAACTGATTGATTCAATTATTAAAGTAAACAGAGTGGAATCTGATTGTGTTGGAAATGGCTGTAGGGTAAGTCCGCAATACACAAGATTTCAAGAATTAAAGAAAAAACTATCCGACAAAGAACTGACTGAATTGTCAAAACACAAAAATCCAACAATTCGGACTTACGCTTCAATTGAACTCATTCAATCTGGCAAAGGAAACGTTCCAGAGTTACTATCATCCGAATTACAAAATAATGAACTGGTTGAAACCTTTGAGGGCTGTATAATTGAAATGGACCCTGTTTCTTCAGTAATTTATCACGAATACTGGAACAAAATAAGAATTGAGGCTTCCTCAAAAATTAAAGGAAATAATTACGAGCAAGATTTAGCAATTAAAAAAATTCTTGCAACTGACGTTGTAATGGAAAAGTTAGATAGTATAATTATCTATTCTGACAAAGAAGTTTATTGGTTGCTTTATAGCAGAACCTTTGAAAATAGAAAACATAAGGATAATTATTTGCCAAGAATTGAGGAATTAGCTTTTAACAAAAACAATTCATATGCTTTTGAGTATTTAGAAAAATACTATAAATCAGAATACTCAGAAAAATTAGAAAACTATTTAAGAAATGACTTTCCTAAAGCCAAATTTCAAACCGAAAATGAAGTTTTCTATTTGCACTCATTTATAGAAACACTATTGGAAAGCAAGAACGAGGAATTTAAAAAGATTGCAATAAATAAATTAAGAACAAATGAAGTCTGGAAAGACCACAAAGGTTGGTTCAATACGACTTTTAGAAAATACGGAATTGAACTTTGAAAAAATACTGTGGGCAACAATGTATAATGGCAATTACGGCGGATTCGACTACGTCCGAATCCACTCGGAATTGCTAAAGTGAGGGATAATCCAAAAATTAACAGATATTAAGCCGTAACTAATAAGAATTCATCAAAAATAATGAAGATCTAAAGTTGAGTCTCGGAAACATTAATGAATTCGGACTTATTCCAACGGGAGGGATTTCAGTTAAAACTGACTCGAAAGGAAAGACAAGGAATGCCAATATTAACCTTGTAGTTAAAGGAGATAAGGCTTATAAAAAATTCACTGTTTTGGTTTACAAAGATTATGGAGAAGATTGGAAAGTATACGAAATTAAATAAAACACCTAGCTAATACCTGTATAATTAATTGCTTGCGGATTTTTCCTTCGGACAAATCTCGGAAAACCAAAAGTTCACCACTTTTATTTAACTTTACAAACAAAAAAGCGCAAATAACAATACACAAAACGTTATCTTACATTATGAATAAGAAATGGGAAACATAGAATCCTCAATGGATTGTTGATATAGCAAAAGAACAGATTCCTGACAAAACGGAGATAATTACAGCTTTGTCAAAGTGTTTAAAGGCTAAATCAGAAAGTAAAGCTTACATTTATTTCGTAAATGGAGATACCCCTAATGAGCCTAATTCTGAATGGCAATTTCAAGAAAACATAACTCTTGAAGATAAAAAGAACGGAACGATTGTTATTGACGTACTAAAAGGAAATAAAATCGGAGGAGTAGAATTTTTAAAATACTTAATATGAGCAGATACTTCAAGAGAAATTGGGATGAAACTAGAGGAGATGAATTTGACTTTTGGGGAAAATCAACTTGGTACTTTGAAGTAGGTACAGATGGATATCCAATTAAACAAATTGAACTTTACGAGAATGGTAACCGATTAAAATATCATTCCGAAAAGACTTTTGATGATTATGGAGGTCTAGGTGATCAAGCCCTAGATTTTGATGAATTCAAGGAGTTTGAAATTGAGAAAGCTGAATTTGAAAATGAATGGAATAAGTCAAACTAAAAAAGGAAGATCAAGAGATTCTTGATTTAATTTCTAATTATTTGGCGAATCTTTATAACCAAAGATTTGGACAAACTATTTTCAATTTAGGGATAAATCAATTTGTAAATGAAAAACACCCTGAAAAGGAAAATTATCAAATAGAGACATATATAATAACCAAGATAGTGTGATAATCGAACGGATTAAATCACAACTCAAATGGTTTGAAGAACAGAAAAATAGAAGATAACAATTTGTATAATGCATATACACCCTTCGGGATGCAAACACACCATACAAGAGACGTTCAATAATATTTTCTACAAACACCTTAGTTAAGGTGTTTTTTTTATGTCCAAAATTTAAGTAAGCAAGTATTAAACTAACAGTAGGTTCTCCGTTACATGAAAACAGGTAAACGTTCTTTGACATTATTGTTGTAAATATTTATTTCCCTAATTTGTGAGTATAACGACCTATTTTATGCGTTTGTAAACAAGTTGTACAACATTTAAAAGCAAAGCGGTATAAAAGGACTGATCATCCAATTATGTAAAGTATGTGAAAGTAGAAAATTCACTTTAAAAATAGAGTAAGCTGATTTAAATGTCTAAAATTCAATAAATAAATTTAACAGTCATAAAAAAATAATCGACAAAATTGATAATTATGAATATTAAAAAATCATTGATAAAAGTTAATATAATTACTTTAAGTCTAACTATAATTATTAGCACATTACTTTCGTGTAATTCTGATAATACGCATGAAGAAGTTGGTCAAAGTAAAGAACTTTGGCGTAAAATGGAGCTTTCAAATTCTGAGATTAAAAATATGGCTTTAGACCATAACGTTCATCTGGGGAAAATATACAGTAAGATGTATGGTTTTAAGTTTAAAAAAACTGGTGATGAGCAATTTGAAGAAATGAAACTACAATTAATAGCGGGGTTTGCTGAATCTAATGAAATTATAGCATATTGTGAGTTTTTTGATAATGTAAGAAACGCAAATCTAGAAGATTTACTAGAAAATGAGTTTGAAAAAGAATATGTTCGAAGTATAACATCAACTCTAAATTCATCAAGTAATCATCAAGAATTAAAAGATAATTTAGATTTAATAATATCTGAAATTGACAACGATTCAATAGATTTTTTTAAGACTCCTTTGAAACTTTATGCAGAAACATTAAAGGAATCAGCTTATTATTGGTGGTCTACAGAAAAAGGCGGAAGTGGTATTGGATATAAAATTATGGAAAAGAGAGGTAAAAACAGATCTATGAGAACAATGAGAAATGTAGCAGAAACAGATGCAAAAGCTATATCTGCAGGTATGATTGGTATCGCTGCATATGGTAGTTGGGGTGTTTTATTTGGACCTGTTGGTTTTGCTTTGATAGGGGCATCATTTATAGGAGTTGCCGTAGGTAGTGCATTTGCTTCAGCTGTATTCTAATGAAAAGGATTGTTTTAATAATTATAACAATAATTCTGATTTTTTTAATGCATTGGCTATTGCTATATGGAGAAAATCAAGAATTATTTGATTTTAGAAATTTTAAAGTGATAAAATCATTTATCATTTCATCTGTTGCAATACTTCTCATCGGAGTTGTTGTATTTTATCAGAATAGAAAGTAACGTTGCACAACACGGTATATAAAATAGTAGTTAAGTTTAAACTGTAAAGTTTATGGTTTTCTGCTATCTTTGTTTCTATACTGAAAAGTAGAGCTCTTTATTCTGATACTTTTTACATACAAAACCGTTGCACCTCTTAAGAGAAAAACGATGCAGAGAAAAATAATTATCATACTATTTCTGACTTTATCTTTCAAAGGATTCAGTAATGAATTAGATACTTTGGACTATTGGCACGTTTATATTAATGACAAAATAATAGCGAAATTTAATTCTGTTTCTAAAGACTTAAATATCAAAATAAACAAATCAGAAATCAAAAAAATCGACACAATTTCAATTCGTTATGGAAAAGATACACGATGTTTGAATTGCAAATACATTCTATTTGTTCGTGACGAAAGAAAACGGAAATTGAGAATTACTGAATCTGACAAGTATTGGGGTAAGTTATCTTTCGGACTTTCGGATTTAATTGAATTCGGACAAAAAAACAAAAGTAAACGCTATGATTTTTATTACTGGGAACGTAATAGTGACGGAAAAAGTGGACGAATGCAATTGATATTGCAAATGACATTGGAATGAAAAAATACGAACGTACAACAATGAATAATCGCAATTACGGCGGATTCGATTTCGTCCGAATCCACTCGGAATTGCTAAAGTGAGGGATAATCGAACGGATTAAATCACAACTCAAATGGTTCGAAGAACAGAAAAAAAGAAGATAACAATTTGTATAATACATATACACCCTTCGGGATGCAAACACACCATACAATAGACGTTCAATAATATTTACTACAAGAGCTTTTAATAGAAGCTCTTTTTTATTGTCAAAGATTTTGTTTAACGATATCGAAAGATGTCATTTTAAGTGTAGGTTCTCCGATACTGTTAAAAACGGAAAAATGTTCTTTGACATAATTGTGATAAATATTTTTTTATTAGTTTCGCGCTTCGAAAATTGCCTTATGAATATGCTATGAATACTATTTCAAAATTCTTTTTTGGGGCGTTATAATTAAAAAAATAAAATTAATATGAAAATTCGTGCTATAAGACTATTCGTCTTGGGTATTATCTCTATGACATTATTTAATTCTTGTAATTCAAATGAAATTGAAGAGTTGCAAAACAAAATTTCTTCTTTGGAAAGTACAGTTTCCGCTTTAGAAGAAAGGATTCAATTATTGGAAACAGATGTTGCTGAATTAAAGGAATTGATAGACAAAGTGAATAAACTAGAGCAATCTTTGCAAAGCCTTGGTAATCTGGTTACAACACATACTCAAGAATTAAATGAATTTAGAGATAGAATTGATAGCCTTGAACAGGCTATGGTAAATACAAATGTAGATATAGGGGATCTCGAAGCTCAATTAGCCAAGATAAAAGATGATTTAAGTCTTTTTCTAGAACAAAATAAAATATACACAGGTGATTTTAAAATACAATCAGATTCGGATATTCAGAAATTACAGTGGTTCGAACAAGGGAAATTTGAAATTATTATGGGAGATCTTTATATCTCTGAAACGTCACTTGTAAATATTGATGAGTTATCTACTTTGAAAGGTGTAGGTGGTATGGTATCTATATATAAAAACCAAAAATTACTGAATTTAGACGGTTTGACTAATTTAAGCGAAATAGTGAAAAGTTTTGATATTTCTCAAAATAATTCATTGGTGAGTTTAAGTGGTCTATCAAATTTAAAATATGTAGGTAGGAGATTTTTTATTTCTTTAAATAATTCTATTGAGTCTTTATCGGGGTTAGACAATTTGGAATCAGTTGTAGAAGATTTAAGTATTAATTCAAACCAATCACTGAGAAATATATCGAGTTTAGGAAGTCTGAATTCAATAAGTGGTATTAGTATTGGTTATAATCCTTCACTCAAAAACTTAGTTGGTTTAGAAAAAGTAACAAAACTTAATGGTTCTTTATTTATATATAATAATGATTCACTAGAGAGTTTAGACGGTCTAAATAATTTAGCAGAAGTAAGAGGTTATATGGAAATTTCAGGTAATAAATTACTCAATAATATATCCGGTTTAGAGAGTTTATCCAAGGTTGAAGATAATTTTTATATTTCTTCCAACGAAGTATTGGAAAGTTTAGATGGGTTGGAGAATTTAACAGAAATCTCGGGATGGAATTTTCAAGTTTCGAATAATAGGTTCTTGAAATCTCTTTGTGGAATAAGAAATTTTTTACAACTTTCAACATCAACAAATTTTACTTGTATTAATAATGGATATAATCCGACTAGACAGGATATTATTAATGGAAGTTGCAGGCTTTAAATAACTTTAGTTTTTAAAATATTAACCAAAAAACACCTTTTTTAAGGTGTTTTTTTATTTCCTAGAATTAAGTAAGCAAGTATTAAACTAATTGTAGGTTAATCATTCTTCATATACTTTGAACCAAAGGAAAGAATGATAACAAAAACGATAAATAGAGATATTGAAGTTAATACAAGAGATAGAGGAAAAGCACCTGTTAGTTTTGACAAAAACAAATACACAAAAGGGTGTAAAATCATAATACCAAACCAAGTAAAACCAATGAATTGTATTCTTTTCATAAAACAAAATTAGTAAAAACAGAATAAGGTAAAAGTGTAGTTAAAGCTTTTTAGCCATAGCGGAAAGAATGATAAAACATATTGTGATTGTTCCAAAAAAAATATAGTCATTAAATCCTTCAAATAGTTGAACGACAACTTGACCTACAACAAGACTTAACAATAATCGCCAATACCATAGTTTTAATATACGCATACATCAAAATTAATAAAAACAAAATAATAGTAAGTTAACACCACGAGTTAAGTTCAGATTTAAAGCAAAAAATATCATCTTTTAATGGGGCTCCTGTTTGCTCTAATTTTTTAACAAAAAAATCAAATCCAGCAAAGCTGCTATTTTTTTTAGAAGAAAACTCTGACTTTTTTTAAAATAATTCTAACAAGAATTGTCTCGTTACTTCCTTTTAAGGTACATGCATATATTGAATTATTATCTAATATAAGTTTGTTTTTATTGTTAATGATTACCTAAAGTTAGATAAAATTAAAGAAATGATTTTTTGTGACCTATGTGGTTGGGGCGATCACATATTCTATACACATATGATCCATAATGATCGAAGATTTGATTTTTGTAAGAGACATATGGAAACTGAAATAAGAATCTATATAGTATTGAATTTAGCTTTTTATTCTTTGGAAAAGGTATACCTATAAGTGATCAGAATTTAATAAGAAAGTAAATCCCTATGAATTAATAAAACAGTAGTTAAAAAAAACTTAATACCCATTTAATTAAGGTATATAAATAATGAAGTGATAAAAGAAACAATAGAGAAAACACCCCTTGATTTTTTGAGTGCCAAAGTTTTCTTTTTGGTTTTTTAGAAAAATAAAGATAATAAGCCAGGTATTCAATTATATAGTAAACAGCAACAAAAATAAGACCAGCAATGAATGGGATCATAACAATTATTTTAAACAAAAATATAAAAATTAAAACAACATAAAATCTATATATATGAAAGTATGTCAATTCACAATAATTTATCTTGATCAGTGGGAAGATGGTAATCATTTTTTTTAAAAAGTTACGACAATTGTTAAAGACATCTGTATTGATCCTTTAAAAATTCAAAAACCGAAAGGTGGTGAGGAAGTAAACTGTGAGGTATATGGGATACCATTTAGCGAAGTACTAGAAGTAAGCCCTGCCAAGTAGGAGCAATTAATATTTAACCTGTAGGTTCTTCGTTACCTTAAAAACGGAAAAGTTCTTTGATAAAATTGTGGTGAGAAAATAATATTTCTAGAAATATATTTTAATATTTTTGGATTAAATATTTATCAAAATGACTGAATTAATAACTCTTTCATCAGCAGGGAATACTGAGCCTCCAGCTTATAAGTTAATTATAGATAAAGGGTATAACGTTGAAAGGAGAGATAATTCTTTAGTGGCTAAAAAAGATGGTCTTATATTTTTAGCATATAGTGCTTTAGAATTGTTAGGTTTAATCGTCTTATTTGAGACGAAAGGTAAAAATTGGGGTGTTGAGGATGAAGTTATAGATGAGTATTGCGATTTATTTGAAAATTAGATAAAGTAAAATATTATAAACTTACCACAAGACACCTTAATTAAGGTGTTTTTTTATGTCCAAGATGTAAGAAAACAAAAGTTAAACTAATTATACGATTACGTGGGTCTTTTTTTTGTAGTAAAAGGGTTATGTTTTTTCAAAAAAATAACAATTTCTGGAGGCTTATTCAATAAAAAGGTTAGCCACACTCGATCTAACTGATACCTGCAAGTTTGGAAACGTCAATAGTTCCATCTCCTTTTTCCGCTTCTTTAATCAATTTGATCGCCTCTATTACGAAAGTGTTGCAGCATACAGGCGTTTTCTTTAATAAATTCATGTTTTGAGCTGTGGCCAAAACAAATTCATCGACGTTTACTTCTAGGTTTTCTATTTTGATTGTGTCTGTGGTTTTTTCTTGCTCAAATAACGTTTGCCCTTCATTATCCTCAAGTAAAGGAAGTCTTTCACCTGTTTTCTGCCAATAGATGTTTGCGTGGGGTATAATTTTGGTTCGACTATAGTTAAACTTAAAAGTATATATCAATACCACTTTTCGATGGCGCTCTTAGGCTCAATACTGGTTCAATCCAGCTTGATTTTAAGGTTTATTGTTTTGAGGGTTCTAAGCCTAAGATCTAATTTCATTTCTATTGGATGGCGAAAAACGTTAAAAATTTAAGACTAAAACAACCATTAAATTTGAACCAACTCTTGGATTCGCTGTTCTAATCACTAGGGATTAAAGGAGTTTTTAATTTTTTTGTGATTTTAAATTGTTGTTTTGCAGTTTTTTATATTGTTTTTTTTGTGAGTGGTGTATTTAAGGGTGGCGTTTTGGCATCATCCTTGTTTACGATCATGTCAAATAAATTATAACTAAATAGATATTGAATTATGAAAAAATTATTACTTATCGCAGCAGTAGCTTTCGGGGTATCATCGGTAAATGCACAAAAAAATGTGATTAAAGCTAATCCGTTAGGTTTGGCAATTGGTGTTGGAGATTTCTCTTATGAAAGAGTGGTAGCCGACAATCAAGCTTTCGAAATCGGTTTGTCTTTTGCATCGGCTAAAGTAACTTCTGGAAGTGAGGTAGTAAGTTCTAGAGCTATTGGGGGAGAAGGGAAGTATAAATTTTATTTCTCGTCAGAAAATATGGCGCCAAGAGGTTGGTATGCAGCTCCATTTGTGAGCTATGCTGTTTCTTCTGCTAATAACTCTGCTGGAGCTGACATCGGATTTTCAACGTTTTCTGGAGGTGCCTTAGCTGGATACCAATGGGTATTTGGAGGTGGAGACTCTGGATTTGCGTTAGATTTAAACTTCGGAGCTCAGTATATGTCTGTATCTGCTACGGAAAGCACTTCAGTTAACATTCAAGGGTTTTTACCTCGTTTAGGAGTGTCTATAGGATACGCTTGGTAGGTAAACGAAAGAAATACGATTAAGAGGAGACTGTTTTTTAAGCAGTCTCTTTTTTGTTGGAGTCCGGACAATACAGGCATTTTTTTAGGGGAGTGAATAGAGAATTTGCATCAAAATAGGAGCTTGAGTTAAGTTGTGATTAGTTTTAGTTGATTGTTAGAGTTTGGAAATCAATGGTCTGTTTGCTGTGTTTTTTTTATCTAAAAATACGCTATGATAAAATGTAAATAAGTGTACTTTTGCCGCCGCAAAATAAAAATTATTAGAAGGAATTATGAAAAAATTAGTAGTAGTAATGATGATGGCTTTAGGCTTGTCAGTAAATGCACAAAAGAATGACGGACAAACAGCCTTAGGAAATTTAGTGATTGAGGCAAATACGGGGGCTTTTTCTACAGGAAATACCGGTTTCTCGTTGACGAGTATTGATGGAAATACAGTTTGGTCTATGGGCTTGGATTGTGGGTATTTCGCTGCAAACGATTTGGCTATTAAAACAGGTTTTGGTTATAGCGATGTTGGTAGAGATGTAATCAGTTATAAAATAGGGTTGGAATACTATATTTTAAGTAAAATCCCTGTAGGTATTGATTATACCGGGAATTCATTTGATGGCGGAAGTACGGACTTTATCGGTTTACAAGGAGGATACGCCGTGTTTTTAAGTGAGCATGTAAGTTTGAAGCCTACTTTACGATATAATTTTGGTTTGGAAGAAGGTCAAAAAGGAGCATTCCAAGGATTGATTGGATTTGCGTTGTATTTCTAAAGTACCAAACCACTCAATAGTATAAAAAGGAGCACTACAGTGCTCCTTTTGTTGTTTTGATGAGTATGTACTGAGGTTTGTTTAAGCAATTATTGAAATTCATACTTACTAATGATCCATATTGTGGTTTTTTTTTGGTGTGTAAGTAGTTTTTTATGAGTGTTTTAGGTTTTTTGTTTTGAGTATTGGCGATTTTGATTTCAATTTTGGCACCATTCTTGTCTCTTAAACGCCGAATAAATAATAACTAAAAAGTATAAAATTTAATTATGAAAAAATTACTAGTTGTAGCTGCCATAGCTTTAGGATTATCATCGGTTAATGCTCAGGAAACTTCGTTTGGTGTAACGGGAGGTTTAAACTTGTTAACGGTGAAGCTATCTACTGATACTACTCCATCAGTAAACAGATCTACCACAGGGACGGGGTATTATGCTGGATTTTTTGCTGACTTTACTGTTAGCGATAAATTTCACGTTCAACCAGAACTGTTGTTTACATCCTCATATGATAATGGAACATCAGCGAATACTATTGCAATGCCTATTATGGCGAAGTATTATGTGAAAGACAACTTTTCTGTACAAGCAGGTCCGATGTTAGATTTAGTCGTAGATGATGCTTCACCACTTGTTAACAAGTTTGGCGTTGGTTTGGCTGCCGGTTTGGGCTATGATATCTCTGAGAAAGTATTTGTAAATGCACGTTATTCTTTTGGATTGTCTAACAGAGTTGATTCGGATATCGCGACTTCTAAATTTGACTATTTAAATGTTGGATTTGGATTCCGTTTCTAAGTTCATACATTGTATATTTTATATGAAACACCTGAGGATACTCAGGTGTTTTTTGTTGATCATATAGAAGGTAAACGGCAACTCTTTTTTCGTTAGAAGAAAGCATCTTAAGCTTCTTGGGTTTCCTATTATATAAAGTGATTGCAAAACCGCGCGTATCTATGTATACTACAATGAGTACACATAAGTAGTAAAAACCTTACAAAAACCCATGGTGTATAAAATGCTATCTGTCAATGTGTTGTATGATTATTGTGTTGCGGTTGTTTTGAAAATGGAGGAAAGATGAGGTTTTTGGCATCAAACTTGCCTTACCAAGAACGAATAAATAATAACTAAAAAGTATAAAAATTTAATTATGAAAAAACTATTGGTAATGGCGGCTATCGCATTAGGTCTTTCACAAGTACAAGCTCAAGAAACATCATTTGGTTTGACTGCAGGATTAAACACTATGGTTATCAGAAACTCTGTGAATGTTTTAGGCAATACGGCGAGTGCTAGTAATAGTGCAACTGGGTTCTACGCAGGAGTTTTTGCTGATTTTGAAGTGAGTGAAAAGTTCCATATTCAACCGGAATTATTGTACAGTACGGCCTATAAGGATGGAAACTCTACGAACACTTTAAACTTACCCATTCTGGCTAAGTATTATGTAGCAGATCAATTTTCAATACATGCAGGTCCAACCTTAGACTATGTCTTAGATGAGTCGAATGGATTAAATAAGTTCGGTTTTGGTGTTGCGGCCGGATTGGGCTACGATTTTTCGGATAAGGTATTTGCAACAGCACGTTATTCCCTAGGATTATCGAACCGAATAGACAATCCTATTGCGTCCTCAAAGTTTGATTACCTCAATGTAGGGATTGGTTTTAGATTCTAAACCTCAAAAAATTTCTGAAGTACCAAGCATCCAAATCTTTTTGGGTGCTTTTTTTGTCCTAAAAATAAAAGACTATTTTACAAAAATATGGCCTAAATTTAATATTGTAGAAAGTGAATTAAATCTTAAAAACTTATACTTAATAAGTTACCGGTAAAACGGCTTTAGAGTCAGTAATAGCAGGGGAAAACCCTATATTTTTAATGTTAATTTAATGTTAAATTCATTTTCAAAATCTTCGTTTTTTTTAACAAAAATCAAGAAATAATTCTTCAATTTAGTACTACATTTGTCCCTTCAAAACATCTAATTTAAAAAATTATGAAAAAATTCTTAGTTGTTGCAATGATGGCTTTCGGATTAGCCGCTAATGCACAAGAAGGTGAATTAAACGTAGGAGGTACTATCGGTTTACCAGTAGGTGATTTATCAAACACTCACGATGTAACTGGATCAATCGAAGCTAACTACTTATTCAACGTAGCTGAAGGATTCAAAGTAGGACCATCTGTATCTTACTTACACTTTAACGGAGAAGGACCAGACTTAGGGTATTTACCTTTAGCTGCTGCTGCTCGTTACAGTGTTACTGACAAAGTAGTTTTAGGAGCTGATTTAGGATACGGAATTGGAGTTTTCCAAGACGGTCAAACGTCAGGATTTTACTACCGTCCAATGGTTGGTTACAAAGTAACTAACGCTATTACTGTTCAAGCAAACTATTCAAGCGTTGTTCTTGATGGTGGTTCTGCTTCTACTGTAGGTATTGGAGGAACGTATTCTTTCTCTTTATAAGCTATAAAAGACTTAGAATAAAAAAGGAGCTATAGTTAAACTATAGCTCCTTTTTTTATTGTTGTTGTTTTGTTTTTTATAGAAATCCTTTTTCTCTCGCAACGAGTATCAATTCTCGGTCATCATTACTATCTACTTCAAATATCTTAGCCAAATGACGCTTGCGCTTTTGTATCCCAGCAAAGGATAAGGGAATCACATCGGGTAGTTTTTTCATACGGTTACCTATGGAGAGCTCGTAGAGAATTTTACGATCGATGTCGTCCAAAATAAATTCGTTTGAAATTTCGTTGCGGACCATTTTCATGACCGTTTTACTGTAGTAGGGCGGAGCCTCTAGTACTTCTTTTATCGCCGTCACCAATTCTTGCGGTGTGATGTCATTTTTGACCAAAAACCCTTCCGGATTTAAACTTCGCAGGATGCTGTGAACGCGGTAATTGTCGTTAAAGGTAGTGGATACGATGATTTTACTTTCCGGGAGCAATTCATTAATACGAAGTCCTAAATCTTCTCCTGAGAGTATTTTACCATCCTTAGATGCGGGCAATCGCATGTCTAAAAAGATGACATCAATGTTTTTCTTTTCCGTTGCAAACTCTTGAATAATAGCGTGGGCATCGTCGCAATTGTGCTTTACATGTATGTCAAATACATACGATGCATCGGTACTTTGCACATATTGAAAGGCACTCTTATAAGCCTCAGAGATCAACGGATGGTCATCAATAATTAAAGCGGTTAGTTTGTTATTTTCCATCTATAGTGATGTGGGGGGTGTTTATGAGTAGGGTAGTCCCTACACCTAATTCTGATTTAATTGTAATTTTTCCTTTTAGTTTTTCTAAACGTGAGTTAATGTTTTTTATTCCTATCCCTTTTTTGCCTTTTTTCACATTGAATCCTACACCGTCATCTTGGATGCTAATACTTAGCGAGTTGCCTGACAAGCCAAATTTTAACGAAACATGCTTAGCTTTCGCGTGTTTGATAATATTTTGTAGGGCTTCCTGTATAATTCGGTAAATATTGGCCTTGGTAACCTCATTTACGTCCTTCCAAGCAATTTCAGGGTCAAATTCAATGCTGTGTGTAAAGTTACCAATAATACTTTTATCTTCTAAGAGTTGTTTGATAATACTGGTAAAATTTATATCCGTACTGTTAAAGTTGTCGCTTAACTTATGCGATACATCGCGGATTTCCTTTTCAATGTCTTGCAGTTCGTTGAGTAGGCTTTGGTGTTTTTCTAGTGTTTCGTCGGTACCTTGTAGGGGCAGAAAGCCGAGCCCAAAGCGCGTACCGAACAATTTCCCGAGGATACCGTCGTGGAGTTCTTCTGAGATTCTATTGCGTTCCTTAATGCGTTCTTCTTCTAGTTTTGCCTGTTGTTGTAGAGTGAGTACATACACTTCCTCATTGGCTTTTTGATGCTCTGCTTCGATGCTAAGTTTTTCGTTTTGTACGCGTTGTACACGCACAAAATAGAGCAGACTTAAAATTAGCAAGCCACCAATGCTACTAATTAAAATCCAAATGCGCTGTTCCGATAAGCGCTCGGTTTCTTCGATGTACTCGTTAGTTTCAAATTGTATTCGAGCAAACTTATTACGCATACGGCGTTCAACTTTCATCAGGCTATCATTAAACTCAATATAACGTCCTAAGTGTTTTTGAGAATTTTTATGATCTAAAGCGGCGAGTTGTTTTAAAGAAGTTAGATAATTATCTCCATTTTTGATTTTTTTTGCCAATTTATTAGCTTCTCTTGCGTATTGTAGGGCTTTATCGTATTGATGAATAGTTTTGAAGTAGTTAGACAATCCAATTTTGGAGATAATTATTCCTGCTGTACTTTTTAGACTATCACGAATTTTAAGAGCCTTGAAAAGTTGTTTTCTTATCCCAAGAGTATCTCCCATTTTTAATTTACATAAAGCTCTATTGTCTAAAATGCGAGCAAAATCCAAAATATGAATATCTTTTTTCAATTCTTTGTTGAAGAAAGCAATGGCTTCATCGTATTTTTTTAGTTTTGTTAAACACATTCCCAAATTATTGAAGATGGAAAAATTTAATTTAGCCTGATCTTTCGTATTGAGCTCTTTATAATGATTTAATGCTTTCTGGTAGTAATTGAAAGCTTCATCATATTCTTTTAAATCATATTGTAAGAGCCCTATAAAATTATAACAACTAATAATATTAGGAATATTGTGGGTCTCTTTACTTAATTCCATGGATTTTACAACCAAATTTTCACTTCCTATATAATCTTTGTACTTACCTCTAATATTAGCCATACCTATCAATATCTTTGATGCTTCCTTTTTAAAGTTATTGTTCAGAAAAAAGGGTAAAGCTTTATTAAAATGGTAGTAAGCCTGGTCATAAATTTCTCCTTCAATATAGTAAGTAGCTAAATTCCAATGACTATCGCCTATGGCATAAGCTTGGTTGGTTTTAGTCGCCAACTCCATGGCCGCAGAATTAACTTCAAAAAAACTCGAAGTATCTTTTAATTTATAAAATTGATAGGCAATCGTGCTGAGTTTTAAGGGTTTTAGTAATTTATTGCTTCTGATATACAGGTACGCCTTAGTTAACTGATTTTTTTTGTAGGTTTTAGTTAAGTTTTTGGTTTTACTTTGGTTTATCCAGATATCGATGCTGTCTTTTTGGAAAGCATGAATATTAAAAGATATAAAAGAAAAAAGAATATAAAGTTTGAATTTCAATGTCATGTAATTTTCACAAATCTACTAAAAAAAGCCTTTGGTTTTCAAAGGCTTTTTAGTTCGAAAATTATCCTTTTCCTCCATTGTCTGTGCTACCATCCTCTCCGGTCATAAACCCAGGAGTTGGAGGTGTGGTAGTATCGTCTGCAGGAGGTGGTGTTGCAGGGAGTTCATTCTTTATTTTATCTTGTAGGGTAAGGTCTTCACTCATATCCGTACAAGCAGTAGTTAGTGTAAACAAGGCGATCATAGCAATAATAGTTTTTAAAGTTTTCATAATTTCAATTTTAGTTTTCTTTTAAATAGTTGATACAGGTATCCCAGGCCGCATATGCAGCTAGAATGAACATCGAAATGTATTCGACGGAGTATGCTGAAATCCTTCGATTTTGAGCATATTCATACACCTCAAGAATTTGAGGGTTTGTAGAATGTGTTTGACGTTAGGTCAAAGGCGTGAAGACTTAATACTGCTAAGGCCTATTGAGTACAACAGACTTCAGGTGTATTCTACATTTCCAGTAAATAGAAGCGTTTGCAATTTTGATAAGAACGCTAGTTGATTATATGACTAAATTAGTTAGTTCCTCGGTTATGAAGTATATAATTTTAGTAAGCGTCCCCAATGAATGAGTAAACGTTCTTTTTCGATTAGTATGTGCAATTTTAAATGATTCATAGTGTTTTTCTTTCTTATGTTAAATATAGCTTTTTTTTACGATATATGCAAATTTTTAAGTCATTTTAACATTTATGGTTTTATATGTGTATCAAATTCACGAATATGCCTTAATATGTTTAAATAACAAGAGGCGCCTCCTTAGGGGAGACGCCTCTTGTATTCTAATCCTATTTAATAGGAGTATCAGGTATACAATTAATACATCTCGTAAAGTTGTTTCGGAAAAATCGCTATACAGTACGCATTCATAGCAGCCCTGCGATCTGTTAAGTGTGAAAGTTCCTTAGTGTTCATATATATAGTATAAATGTTTGTACTTGTTTATTTACAGGCACAAAGATGCAGTATTATTTTAATATCCACAAGGAAAAAATGATTTAATTTACTGTTAATCAATTAGTTAGCTTGTTTTTAGAGAATAGGGGAACTGACCGGAAGTGTCCAGTTAAGGTACCTGTTTGAAAATCAGGTGGTGAAGTGATTTAGCATTACAGCGCAATCTGAGTTATGTTATATTTTGTTTATCATAAGTTGTTTCAAAAAAAAAGCGTCCCTTTATTGAGGACGCAACTTGTTTTTATAATTTATTGTGTTTTAACAATTTTCATAAATAAAATGAATATACGTCTGTATGTAGTTGAATACAATGCAAAAATTGAGCCAAAAGTGTGATGGATTCATAATTATGTTTTTCATATACATACAATTTTTTCGACCGCGAAGATAAAGTTTTTTTCACATTTTCAAAATTTTCGTTTCCTAAGTGCTTAATAATCAAGTAGGCTTTAAAAAAGTAAGTCAGTGACTTACTAAAAGTAAGCCACTGACTTACCACTTTTAAAATGAGCCCTTATATCTTTGTAGTGTTCGAAGTTCAGAAATACTTAATGAAATAAATAGACAAGGGTACAAAATTAATACTAGGAGTCGTCGGGGAAAATTATATGAAAAAGTTTTGTAAAGAGTCGAATGTTCTCATTGTTTATTTTGGTTGTAGTTCCATAAACTACCAAGGTATTAGTTTCGATTCTTTACAGCGGTCATATTTATAGAATATGAAAGGGTTTAAAACGTCATTGCAGTGACGTTTTTTTCTTTTTATAGCCCTGTTGTTAAGTTTGTATTATCCTTGCGCTGCAGTATTGCTTTTTTGTTATCACTGATATGTAATGACTTAGTGCAGCTTTGTGTTTGCAGTATGCTAACAAAAGTCTTTTTTTGTTTATAATTTGATAATCTTCTTAACCTTTTGCTGAAGGGAATTTAATATTGTTTTAAGAGTTTGATAATTTAGCTAGCGTTGTTTTGTGGTGTTCAAAAACTAAACAAATAGAAAACAATGAAAAAAGTTAACGCAAGCAAATTGGCGGTAGTATCCTTAATGACCGCTTTTGCTGGATTTGTATCATGTCAGGATGGTGCAGATGGAATTAATGGAAAAGATGGAAAAGACGGTGCTAATGGAACTAACGGACAGAACGGTTCGGATGCTTCTGTGTATTTAACCGCTTCTAAAACCCCTAATTTTTTGAAAGTAGCCGGTGAGTTCTCTCATTTGAAAATTACCCCAATCTTGTCGTCTGAAGATCAGATTCCAAATAGCCCGGATTTCGTGTATGGATCTATGGCAGATGGTGCTGGCTTACTTGCCGAAGCAGATGGTAGCTATACTTTAATTAATAATATTGAAGCTGATTACGCCATTGCACGTATAAAGCTCAATAAGAATTTACGTCCTACCCAAGGAGAGTATATCTTAAATGCATCGGCTACTGCCAATACTGCTCAGTGTTCAGGTTCTATGATTACGCCTCAAGAACACGGATTTGGACCTTTGTATTTATCAGGTGGTGAATGGGGGGGAGCCTCTAAAGGGGTGTTCGCTACAGATCCTACTAAAAATGCATCGGCAGCAGGAACCGCTGAAATGTTGACCGCTTTAGGTCAGTGGTCTACAGAAAATGCCGTGGCAATTGGAAAAGCTGCTTATCCAGGAAAAACAGTAGTATTCATCGGTGATGACCACAGTGATAATAATATCCCTTCAGGACAGTTAGGAATGTATGTTGGGGCTACTGGTGACCTTAAAAACGGAAAATTATACGGTTTAAAAGTTACGACGGCAGGAGTGAATTACGAAGCCGATATGAACGAAGGAACTGCGTATGATGCAGAATTCGTAGAGTTGAAAGAACGTGAAATCAACGCCTTAGATGCCGAGTGTAAGACCAAAGGAGTTATGGGCTTTTCACGCTTGGAAGACATTGATTGGAGAAGAGGAAGCGCAAAGAACAACCGCGAAATTTACTTCTGTGTTACGGGGAGAAGAAAAGATGGATTAAAGGATAAAGGAACGTATTACGGACGTATCTATAAAGTAGTGTTGAATGATACAGACCCTACCAAAGCAGCAAAAATTACCTGTGTATTAGATGCGGATAAGCTAACGGGAAAGGCAAAGAATTTTCACAGTCCTGATAATATCTTAGTGACTGAAAACTATGCCTATATCCAAGAAGATCCTAATGGATACTTTGACGTAGCTGAAAAAAATCACTTCGCGCGTTTGTATCAGTACAATCTGACTACGGGAACTTTAAAAATGGTGTTAGAGTGTGATCAGACCAACGCTGCAGCTAAGGGCTATGGTAAAACCGATAAGGCCTGGGAAATTACTGGTATGATTGATGTTACCGATATCGTTAATAACGGAAAGAATACTTTTATGGTAATCACGCAAAATCACGGTTGGGAACCAGCAGATGGAACGTCATTTACCGATCCTAAGGCAAATTCAAACATGTCGAGAAAAGAAGGTTCTGTATTACACATCGTTACCGGTTTAGAGCGTTAATGAATATGAGAATTATAGAAATTTTAAAAAAGGCATACCTCTGTGTATGTCTTTTTCTGTGCTTGTATGCTTGTGGTCATAAACAAGGAGCTTATACCGATAAAAAGGCAGTAAATGAAGGGCTTACAGAATTGTATATGGCGCATTTGCAAAAAAGCATCGCAGCATTGGATAGTATGACAGGTAAAAGCCCACAAGTACAACAATCTTTGTACCGTGAGGCTCGTAAGTATTTTAAGCTAGCAGAGCCAGTACTGGCGTATACCGATAAAAATAATTATAAATCGCTAAATGCTCCGAATATCATACAGGTAAAAGGCGAGGAGAGCAATGATACAAAAGTACTACAACCCATAGGTTTTCAGGTGATTGAAGAAATTGTTTTTGAAGAGGAACCCGATTCACTTGAGTTGATAACAACCGTTCAAACCACGAGTAGTAGACTCAAGCTAATTGCTCATAATACGGATTTGCAACTACGTGATTACCATCTTATTTGGTTGCTGAGAGAACAGATAGTTCGCATAGCTACTACGGGAATCACTGGTTTCGATTCGCCAGTGCTAAGTGCTTCGCTGCAAGAGTCTGCATGGACCTATGCCACTTTATTAGAGGTGTTAAAAATGACCAAGCCCAATTTTAGTTCACAAGCCTTGTATCAGCAAATGGAAGAACAGGTACTCGCTGCCATTGCGGTCCTGAAAGGAGATTTTGAGTCTTTTGATCGTTATGCCTTTATCAAAAATCACATCCATCCTCAATTGAAAACACTGGTGGCGGTACAAAGAGATTGGAAGGTAGAATTTCCTTTCGAAATGGCACTTTCCAATACCATGACCAGCTTGTTTTCAGCATCGAGCCTGAATCTTCATTATTTTGCCGATTATCAGAGTGATACTACCCATTATAAGGAGCGCATCGCATTCGGGAAAGCACTTTTTGAAGATGCCTCGCTGTCTAAAAACAAGACCATGTCTTGTGCGAGCTGCCACGATAAAAGTCTGGCTTTTACTGATGGGAAACGCGTGTTCGATGCCAAGCAGCAAAGAAATACACCAACAGTGACCTATGCAGCGTATCAAAGAGGTTTTTTTATGGATGCTCGTGCTGGAAGTTTGGAAGGACAAGTAGTAGGAGTTGTTAAAAATCACAATGAGTTTAACACGAGTATGGATAGCATTGTTGCACGTGTTGAGCAGCATCCTAGGTATGCTAAAACACTGAGTAAACTATCGGGAGGAAAACGCAAAGCGCATACTGTACAACACGCATTAGCCAGTTATGTCAGAACCTTGAATCGCTTTGATTCTAAGTTTGATAAAAATATTAACGGCGTACTCACCACACTTTCCGAAGACGAAAAACAGGGGTTCAATCTGTTCATGGGGAAAGCGCTGTGTGCAACCTGTCATTTTGCACCCGTGTTTAACGGAACTGTACCTCCTAATTACAACGATACCGAATTGGAGGCTCTCGGAACTCCAAATTTGACGCAAACAGCCTTAAGTGACGATTTAGGACGCTATGAGTTGTTCAAAACACCGGAACGCAAACACTTTTTTAAAACACCTACGGTCCGAAATGTATCCAAAACAGGACCTTATATGCATAATGGAGTTTACGAGTCTCTTGAAGAAGTGGTTGAATTTTATAACAAAGGAGGCGGTGTAGGCTTAGGGTTTAAGCTGCCACATCAAACTTTGCCGTTTGATAATTTAGACCTTTCTGATAAAGAAATACAACAGTTAGTCGCATTTATGAATAGTTTGACGGATTCGTATTAAGCTGTTTAGATATTTTTTTCATTGAAAACACTCCAATGTAACGAAGGTTATACGGAGTGTTTTTTTATGCTTTATTTTTAATGTTCATGTGTAATTCGCATTTTTTTATGTTAATATTTAGGTTTAGTTTAAAAAATTAAGATTTGAAGAGTTGTTTTTTTATGGGTTGTAAACTATTTAATTAAAAAAATATAACATGAAGTTAAAATAGTACAGGTTTTAAATGCTGTTTTTCAGTGGTGAAGTCTACGAGAGGGTGGGTGGGTGGGACTGTACTGCATACATCGAAATGCGGTCTTTGGAGTTTGTTTTTTAGTGCTAAGTCCTTCTTTTTATGAGTTGTTACATTCCGTAATAAACTAGCAGTTAAACAATCAAAGTCATCAAGAGCTATTGAGGTTCAGTTACGCCGTTGTTAGACGAGGTGTAGTGTTCGGTTTTAGTACATATTATTAAATTATTAAAGACTTGAAAATCAAAATTTTGTTTAGGGTATTCTACTACCTTGTGAATAGAAAAAATACTAAAAATTATGAAAAATTTTACGTTTATCGTTTTATTTATGGCCACATATTGGTCTTATGCACAAACTATCGATGTAATCGATTTTAAGGTTAATGAACCCGCAGGGCAGCACTTTAATGCAGGAACTAAATTTGACTTTGAGTTCAAAATCAAAGGGGATTATAGGTACAGTACCCACGGTCATCATCAAATTGACCTTATTGTGTATAAGGAATCGATTTCAGCAGCTAACGAACTTGGAAGAAGTTATTGGAATAGAGAAGATGATCACGATCTATTCTTTAGTACCTATAAGTACAAGCCATGGTGGAACACAGCATTAAAAAATTACGCTACCACTTCCAATGCAAAGTTCTTTTTGGTGGTAAAGTATGCAGGTTTGACAAAAGTATTGAGTTATACCTATCCTAATCTAGGGAAAGCAGACCTTAAAATTTATGAAAATAGCCTTGTCATTCAAAGTGAGTGTACTAGTTGTAGTTCGAGTTATTCTAATCTAGGGTCGGGAATCCATATTTTGTCAAAAGAAGGAGGTTCATTAACGGTAACTGGACATGTTGTCAATGCGGGAACAGTTAGTTCAGGAACGAGTAAAATTAAAGCCTACCTATCTTATGACGCGAGTTGGAGTACAAATGATATTCCTATCAATATAAATGCGAATACGACGGTTAATGGCATAGCTCCTAATAACAACGCCACTTTTGGATTCACTATATTCGGACATAATATTCCGTATACTACTGGATTTGGATACTATTATTTGATACTGAAAGCCGATGCAGACAATGCTGTAGATGAGCAGAATGAGGCGAATAATACCTTGGCATTCCGATTGAGGTACCGTCAAAGTTTTGGAACGAAGACATATCCAATTCGAATTCGCAGTTTAAACAGAACTTCTGATCGAATTGTCAATTCAGTAGAACAAGAAAAAGCGACCCTGCGTTCGCTACCGAATGGAATGTATGTGATTGAAGATGTAACAGGTAGTAAAACTAAGATTTTGAAGCATAAGTAGTTTTATCAAATACAATCTAAATTTCAAGGGCTCCGAGAGGAGCCTTTTTTTTGGGGTAGATAGTTGTGCTGAGATACTAAGGCCAAGAAATATTTCGACTAAGCAATAGTAGGTGACCAGTCATGGGATTCTTAACAGAATTTTAAGGATGTTCTTGAGGGCTTTCTGTAATTTTGGAACTGTCTACCGACCAAAACAAACAAATCATTATGCGCAAATCTATCCTTGCAATTGCCGTAGTACTTTTAGGGGCCTGCAGTCCTCAAAAAACGGCTCAAGAAATTATTGATGAATCCCTGAAAAAATCTGGAATTGAACAGTTAAAGTCAGCTGAACTCTCTTTTGAATTCCGAGGAAATCAATTCAAAGCCATTCGCAAAAACGGAGCGTTTAACTTACAGCGTACCTCACAAAATTCAGGTAACACGATACTCGACCGTCTGAGTAACGAGGGGTTTGTACGTACTGTCAATGACAGTTTGGTGACCCTGACCGAGAAAAAAAGCAACAGTCTAGCAAATGCAGTAAATTCAGTGCACTATTTTTCGGTATTACCTTTAGGCTTAAACGATGCCGCTGTTCATAAGAAGCTGTTGGGAGAAGAAGAAATAAAAGGAACTTCTTACTATAAAGTAGCAGTTAGTTTTAGTGAAGAAGGTGGAGGAGATGATTTTGATGATCAATTTTTGTACTGGTTCGATACTGAAAGCTACCAATTGAAGTACCTTGCGTATGCCTACCATACAAATGGAGGAGGAATGCGTTTTAGAGCTGTAAAATCAGTTACTGATACCGAAGGGATACAGTTGGCTAATTACGACAATTACAAGCCGATGAATAAGGAACAGCGCTTTGAGATGTTGGCGGAGGCTTTTGAAGCAGGTACGCTCGAAAAGGTATCAGAGATTATTTTGGAACGTATAGAAATCCGTCGCTTACCTTAATACTACTTTGTAAATCAATTCGTTTGTTAAATAAACTGAAGGCATGTTTTTTATCATAGGAATTTTTATGGCTATCACGCTGATAGTCTTGCTTATTTTGAAAAAAAATACCTCACAAGCCGATCGCGTTTTAGGATTGTGGTTGGCAGTCATTGGGGTGCACTTAGGATATTTTTACGCAGTCGACTCCGGTAAAATAGTCGATTTCCCATGGCTGTTGGGGATGGATTTTTCCCTGCCATTAGTGCAAGGAGTATTTTTGTACTTCTATGCGAGAAGCTTGACGGGACCATCGCTACGAATACGGGAAATAGCACTACACCTACTGCCTTCTTTACTCCTAATTTTAGTGGGGATTCCATTTTATGCGTTGAGTGCCGACACGAAAATAGCGATTGTTATGAGGGGAGAAGACCACGCTTATGAGTGGTTTGATTGGTTGCAAGATAGCAGTATGTTAGTAAGTGGGTTTTCGTATAGTCTAGCGGTTTTATTTTTAGTAAAAAAGCATAAGAAACGCATCGAAAATAGCTTTTCAAATACAGAAAACAAAACGCTTAATTGGTTGCGCAATTTAACTTTGGGCTTAATTGGGATATGGTTGGTAGTGCTGTTTTCTGACAATCCCGTGTTCATTTTTTCAGGAGTAGTGGTGTTTGTATTGTACCTCGGGTTTTACGGGATTAACCAAACCACTATATTTTCATCAGCTGCAGAATTAGAGAATGAGCTATCGAGTTCAATCAAAGACGATGTTACCGAAAAGCAATACAAAAAGTCCGGGCTGAAACGAGAAGTAGCTGCGGTGATCTATGCCAGGTTAAAAGACCTGATGCACACAGATAAATTGTATCTGGAACCTGAATTGACACTAGGTGAATTAGCCGCCCGTTTAGAAACCACTCCTAATTACGTTTCGCAAATAATTAATGAATACGAATCAAAGAGCTTTTATCAATATATCAATGCGTTGCGGGTAGAAGAGTTTTTGGTTATTTGTAAACGTCCTGAATATCGTTCGTATACCATTCTTGCCATGGCCATGGAGTGTGGATTTAAGTCTAAATCGACTTTCAATAAACATTTTAAAGAGATTACAGGGAAAACTCCAAGAGCTATTTTAATAGAGGAATCCTTGGTTTCATAAGGGATAAGCGTGTGTGCCTACACGGTCGTACTTCAAATATACATCAGCCTATATGCTGAGTCGATTCTCAACTAGTATTCGTGGATTTTTGAAATTCAAAACTTTAAAAATTCACTTACATGAAGCAATTCATTTTAATTTGTGTGCTGCTGATTCCTTGGAGTCATTGGGCACAACGTTCAACAGTTAGTGGTGTCGTAAAAGATGGCAGCTCTGGAGAACTCATAGTTGGAGCTGATGTTTATATAGAAGGCACAGCAATCGGAACGATGACCAACGAATACGGTTTTTTTTCCTTAGAAATTCGAAAGCCCAACACTATGGTAGTAATCAGTGCTATGGGATTTGCGAACTATGTATTGGATATTTCCAAAGGGAAAACACAGCAGTTGCGCATAGAATTGCAGCCGGAAGCTACTGAATTAGATGAAGTAGTTATTCAGAGTACTCAAGGACAGAAAGCTAATGTGCGTTCTCCAATGATGGGGGTTTCACAGTTAAAGGTGAAAGACCTGCAAAAGAGTCCCGTCGTTTTCGGTGAACCCGATATTATTAAATCGGTACAAAGCTTACCTGGAGTTACTAAAAATGGAGAAGGAGCAGCGGGTTTTCACATTCGAGGTGGTGGAGCTGATCAAAACCTAGTGCTCTTAGACGAGGCTGTGGTCTACAATACTTCCCATTTATTGGGCTTTTTTTCTGTGTTCAATTCCAATGCGATCAAAGACGTACGACTGTACAAAGGAAGCATGCCAGCAAAATACGGAGGTAGAATTGCCTCAGTGCTCGATGTGCGTCAGAAAGATGGTAATAAAAAACGATTCACGCTATCGGGAGGTATAGGAGCAATTTCGAGTAAGTTAAGCGTAGAAACGCCGCTCTTAGGGCAGCGAGGAGCACTGTTGTTAGCTGGGCGTGCATCTTATGCGCACTTGTTTATTAGCGGAACCAATAGCGCCTCGTTTTACGACGTAAATTTAAAAACGCATCTCGCGCTTAATAAAAGAAATACCATATACCTGTCATCCTATCTTGGACGTGACTATTTAGCAACCAATAACTTCCAATCTGATTATGGGAACATCACCGCCAATTTGCGATGGAATCACGTGTTTTCTGATAAGTTATTCAGTAATACATCTTTGGTTTACAGTAAATACGATTATCGTATTTTGCTGGGATTTATGGATTTGGATTGGAAAGCTTCTATTGCCAATGTTCATTTTAAATACGATTTGGATTACTATGCTACGGAAAAATGGAAATTGCAAATTGGCGCCGCTACTATTGGCTATGATTTTAACCCAGGAGCTATCAAGCCTTCAAAAAAAGGTTCTTCCATAAATCCGTTGCAGCTGGCTCAGAAAAGAGCTTTAGAATCGGCGCTTTATCTAGGAGCCGAACACAAACTGTCGTCAAAACTTCAACTGATGTACGGACTGAGAACATCGTTTTTTAAACGGCTTTTTACTGAGGAATTGAGAGCCTACAAGGACGGAAAACCCTTACAGTACAATCCAATAACCAACCGCTATGAAGAAGGGGTGGTAACGGGAACCCTGCGCGGAAATAAGAGCTATGTTACTTTGGAACCTAGGGTTGGGCTTTCCTATGCGTTTAACGCAAAAAACTCAATTAAAGGGAGTTATACGAGAACGGCGCAGTACATTCATTTACTTTCGAATACTACAACTGTGAATCCTGTCGATGTCTGGGCGCCAAGTGGTACCTATTTAAAGCCGCAAAGAGGACATCAGTACAGTATGGGCTATTTTAAAAACTGGGCTAATGGTCGCTATAGTTTAGAAGTTGAAGGGTATTATAAACACGTTGATAATCGAATTGATTATATCGATGGTTCAGATTTGATAGGAAACAATCATATCGAAACAGAGATACTCCAAGGAGACATGAGATCCTATGGAGCCGAGTTCTTACTGCGCAAAAACCGAGGGAAATTGCGAGGCTATGTCGGGTATACTTGGTCAAGAGCAGCACAACGTACTTCGGGGGGCGTTTTTGGAGGAACTGGTATTAATAATGGTAATTGGTACCCTGCAAATTTTGATAGAACTCATGATATTTCCCTGTCATGCAGTTATCAATGGAATAAAAAATGGAGTCTAGGAGGTAATTTTGTGTTACAAACTGGGCGCCCTGTAACCTATCCGAATGGTAGTTATAATTATCAAGGGATTGCTATTGCCACCTATGCTGAGCGCAATTCTAGCCGTTTGCCGAGTTATCATCGCCTAGATATTTCATTAAACTATACGCCTCGTGCGGATACCGACAAAAAATGGAAGGGTACTTGGAGCTTTGGGATCTATAACCTGTATAACAGGCGCAATGCTCAGGATATTACTTTTGGACAACGCAGAAATACAGGGCAGAACGAAGCAATTCGAACCTCGATATTCGGAATCGTACCATCCTTAGCCTACAATTTTAAATTTTAAGACCATGAAAAGAAGATTTTTTTATGCCCTTTTAGGGATGTTTGCAGTAGTATTTTGTGCTTGTACTGATGTGGTACAGGTAGACCTACCCGAAGGACAGCAGCGATTGGTAGTCGATGCAGCCTTGCATTGGAAGCAAGGTTCCACTGGGGTTGAGCAGGAAATACGACTTAGTCTGACTCAAAAATACTATCGTAATAAGGAGTTACTACCTGTATCCGATGCACGTGTAAAGGTGATTAATTCAAGTAGTTTAGAGGAGTTTGAATTTGTTCATACTACAGAGGGTAGGTATCGTTGTACGAATTTTAAACCAGTGTTGCAGCAGCGATATCGTTTGCTTGTAGCACATCAAGGTGATACGTATGAGGCGGAAGAAGTAATGACAGCTACAGCAGCCATAACGGAAGTGAAGCAATCTGTGGTAGAAGGGGGAGATCCAGAAGTACCGGAAATTTCGTTTTGGTACCGAGACGATGTCAGTGCAGAAAATTATTATTTGATTCGATTTAAAAGCAATCGAGATGTATTACCGTATTACGAAACCCAAAAAGACGAATTTTCCAATGGAAATTTGATGAAAGAAGTTTGGGAAAAAGAAGACGACGAAGATACGGCAGTGAATGAGGAGTTTCAGAAGGGAGATAGTATAGGGATACAGTTAATTGGGATTTCTAAGAGTCACTATCAATTTATGAACCTTTTGTTGAGTCAATACGACAATGGGCAGGGAGGCAGTCCTTTTAAAGCCGTTCCAGTACTTGTCAAGGGAAATGTTATAAATACAACAGACCCGTCAAAGTATCCGTTGGGCTATTTTAGTGTATCGAGTGTTGCTCAAGAAGAATACCTATTTAGGTAAAGCAAAAAGATCGATGGTGATGGCCATCGATCTTTTTGTTTATGGATATAAGAGATATTTTTTTCTCGTTTTTTTAAAGGTGTTTAATCCGGGCTGCCAACTTTTTTTGATAGCCGCTTCTGTGAGCCCTTGTTCTAGTTGTTTTTGCAAGAGCGGAGTACCTGCTAGTTTCTTGAAAAATGCATTAAAAAAAGCCACCTTTTCTCGGTTCTTTTGGTGGGCCTTATAAAATGTGATAAGCCATTTCAATTCAATGCTGTTGAGTCTGTTATGCGTGCTTAAATCAAAGCCTATACATTTTTTTCCTTGGTTTTTTGGGTATTTGGCTCCTTCGTTGGGTTGAGGAACAAAACTAAAACTCGCCGCGGGAACCCGGTAGTCGGGCGTTCCTACTACTTGAAACTGTTGTGAAGTTCCACGTCCCACGGATACTTTTGGGGTCCCTTCAAAAAAGCAGAGACTTGGGTATAAATTGATGGCCGTTGCATTGGGTAAATTCGGTGAGGGTTTGATAGGTAGAATATATGGAGTACTGTGGGTGTAGTTTTTCAATTTAATGACTTTCAGCTCGCAACGCACTCCTTTTGCCAACCAGTGTTCACCGTTAATCATACGACCGTATTCCCCTATGGTCATTCCATAGACCGTAGGAACTGGATGCATCCCTACAAAGCTTTTACAGCTTTTTTCTAATACCGGTCCATCTATATAATGAGCGTTAGGATTGGGACGATCGAGTAAGAGTAGTGGAATATTCGCTTCAGCACAAGCTTCCATTACGTAGTGTAGCGTTGAGATATAAGTGTAAAATCGAGCGCCCACATCTTGAATGTCAAAAACAACCAAATCAAGACCTTTTAGTTGAGATGGATAGGGCTTTTTATTTTTACCGTACAATGAAATGATTGGGAGTCCAGTTTTGGTATCTATCCCGTCTTTAACAGTTTCTCCAGCATCTGCTTTTCCTCTAAATCCGTGTTCCGGGGCAAAAACTTTTTGGACACTAACAGTCGGCTGTGCCACCAAGAAATCGACCAAGTGTTTGGCAGGGGCGTTTTCAGAGTTCACAACGGATGTCTGATTGGCGACAATAGCAATTTTCTTTCCTCCTAAGTAAGAGAGGTAGGCCTCAGTATTATCGGCACCGCATACGATGCTATTGGGCCTGTGTTTTTCTTTCGTTGAAGTGGTATTACTTTGCTGTGCACATGAAACTAGTTGTACTGAGATGCAAAAAAACCACAATAAATATGTACTTTTGGTGTACTTAAAAATCATAACCTTTGAATTTCGAGTTATTTATTGCCAAGCGGATAATCGCTGGAAAAAAGTATAAAAATAGTATATCATCCCCAATTATAAAAATTGCGACTATAGCCATTACGCTTGGAATTTCTGTAATGTTGGTATCTGTGGCCATCGGAGCGGGTTTTCAGAAGAAAATACGTGATAAAATGGCCGGATTTAAAGGACATATTCAAATTGTAAATTACGACAATAACAATTCCGACATATCTACGGTTCCCATTAGTATGAATCAGGATTTCTACCCGAAATTTAAGGGTATTGATGGGATAAAAAACGTTCAGGTATTTGCGAATAAATTTGGGGTGATCAGAACTCCGGAGAGTTTTGAAGGCGTGGTCTTAAAAGGGGTGAGTACCGATTACGATTTTACGTTTTTTAAAGAATACCTAGTAGATGGCCGTTTGCCAAACTTTGCACAAGAACGAAACAAAGAAATTATCATTTCCAGTACAATTGCTAATAATCTCAATATACAATTAAACGACACGATTGAGATGATTTTTAATGCGACAAAAAGTAAAACACCTTTTAAGAGACGAAAGCCAGTGGTAGTCGGAATTTACGATACAGGATTTCAGCAGTTTGATAAAAACATGGTGTTGGGAGATATTCGAGAGGTGAGAAGGTTAAACAAGTGGTCAGATGAAATGGTAGGTGGTTTTGAGGTTGTAATAGACGATTTTAACCAATTGACAACGATCGGTAACGAGGTGTATCGCAATGTAGGGGTAACCCTTAATAGCACTACCTTGGTTGATAATTACGCTCTAATATTGAATTGGTTAGACATCCTTGACAACAATGTATGGGTGATTATAGGAATTATGATTTTCGTAGCCGGAATTAATATGATAACGGCCTTGTTGGTACTCATTTTAGAACAAGTACAACTCGTAGGAATATTGAAGGCTTTGGGGAGTCCAAATTGGAGTATTCGAAAGGTGTTTTTGTACAATGCGAGCTATTTGATTTTAAAAGGTTTACTCTACGGAAATATCATCGCTTTTGTCATTGTTGGTATACAAAAGTACACGGGTGTAATTACGTTAAACCCTCAAAATTACTACGTGACAACGGTTCCGTTGAATCTCGATGTTTCAGCAATAGTACTGTTGAATTTAGGAACCTTGCTGCTGTGTATGTTGATGTTAGTAATTCCTTCGTACATCATCACGAAAATCCATCCTTCGAAGTCGATTAAGTTTGCTTAAGTTGAAATAAGTTTTGTTTCTTTGTAATATAAAATAACGATAATGAAATACGCAAAAAATATATTGGAAACCATCGGAAATACACCTTTGGTTCAGTTGAATTCAGTAACTAGTGAAGTGGAAGCTCATGTATTGGCTAAGGTGGAAACCTTTAACCCAGGAAACTCTGTAAAAGATCGTATGGCGTTAAAAATGATAGAGGATGCCGAAGCTGATGGTCGCTTACAACCCGGAGGAACCATCATTGAAGGAACTTCAGGAAATACTGGTATGGGATTAGCATTGGCGGCAATAGTGAAGGGATACAAGTGTATTTTTGTAATTTCAGATAAGCAATCCAAAGAAAAAATGGACATCCTTCGTGCAGTAGGTGCAGAGGTAGTAGTATGTCCTACTAATGTTGAACCCGAAGATCCAAGATCGTATTATTCAGTATCAAAGCGTTTAGGTGAAGAGACTCCAAATTCTTGGTATGTTAATCAATACGACAATCCTTCGAATGCGACAGCACATTACGAGCAAACTGGACCGGAAATTTGGGAACAAACTGAAGGTAAGATCACACATTTTGTTGTGGGTGTAGGAACAGGAGGAACGATTTCAGGGACTGCAAAGTATTTAAAAGAGAAAAATCCAAATATTAAAATTTGGGGAGTAGATACCTATGGTTCAGTATTTAAGAAATACCACGAAACAGGGGTTTTCGATGAGAACGAAATTTATCCGTACATCACGGAAGGTATCGGTGAAGATATTTTACCTAAAAATGTAGATTTTAGTCTTATTGACGGATTTACGAAGGTAACCGATAAGGATGCTGCAGTATACACGAGAATGATCGCAAAAGAAGAAGGAATTTTTGTTGGAAATTCAGCAGGAGCAGCGATCAAGGGATTGTTACAGTTAAAGGATGAATTTAAAAAGGACGATGTAGTTGTTGTGTTGTTCCACGATCACGGAAGTAGGTATGTAGGAAAGATGTTTAATGACGATTGGATGCGCGATAGAGGGTTCTTAGATGCAGAGGTAACTACCGCTGAAGATTTGATTAAATCACATATCGACAAGCCGCTAGTAACAGTGCAAACCGAAGAGTTAGTGTCACATGCCATTGAGCGCATGCGCGATTTTAAAATCTCTCAAATCCCAGTAAGAGACGCTAATGGATTTGTAGGTTCAGTAGACGAGGCTGCATTGCTACGTGGGTTTATTGCCGATAAGAATGTTGCCGATACACCGATTAAAGAGGTTATGGGAGCTGCTTATCCAGTAGTTAAATCATCAGATAGTATTGAAACCGTATCAAAACTAATTAATAAGGACAGTCAGGCTGTATTGGTGGCCTTAGAAAACGGAAAACACCATATCATTACCAAGTACGACATCATTAACGCGATATAAGTATGTTGATTACAAAGTACTTTTGCGGTAGTCCCTCGAGTTTAGGCGATGTGTTTTTAATGTTTATGATTTTTCTAAGCTTACCTGTATTGATATGCGTAATGGTTTTACACCAAGTAGTAAAATTATCAAATTATTATAGAAAACACATTTCGGAAGGAGGTCGTAAGTTAAAGGTGCTGTATTACGCTAGTCTGTTTCTGGTATCCGTTTTTGTGGTATCCACGGCATTCGTGCTTTTTTGATAAAAGACAATTTGCGGTCACTAATTATACCGTAACATATAACGTATAGCAAAGCCCACTCGTTTGAGTGGGCTTTGTTAATCAACTAATTCAAATAATTTACACAATGAAAACTAAACTTACTGTTTGTTTACAGTAGTATTGTTTTCAATTTCTGTGCCAAAATTAGTGGTGTTTAATTATAAAATCCATTTTTAATGTGGTTTTTGTAAAATATTAACATTATTGTGTTAACGAATTGCTAATAATTTAATAATTGTGGCGTTTGTAATTGGGTGTATGCTTAAAAGTTAAGCGCCATCAAAGCAGTAGTTGGATGGAAGTAAACTGTTAGCGTTCATCTTAGTATGTTCTATGGATATAGCATAAGACTGTTGAGCGGCTTAGAACGTAAGATTCGAGAATGCAAAATATAGTAGTAAAAGCAAAGCCCACTCGTTTGAGTGGGCTTTGTTAATCAACTAATTCAAATAATTTACACAATGAAAACTAAACTTGCTGTTTGTTTACAGTACTATTGTTTTCAATTTCTGTGCCAAAATTAATATTATTTAAATTTAAAATTCATTATTATTGTGTTTTTTATAAAATATTAACATTATTGTGTTAATGAATTGCCAATAATTCAAATTTTCTAGGCAATTGTAGATGGTCATTGGCATAAAAGCCAAGCGCAATCAAAGCAGTAGTCCGATGGAGGTAAATAAGTAGCGCTACACTTGCCAAGTTCTATGGATACCGCATAAGACTGTTGAGGGGCTGAGAACTGTAGATACTGGAATGTAGAATATAGTAGTAAAAGCAAAGCCCACTCGTTTGAGTGGGCTTTGTTAATCAACTAATTCAAATATTTTACACTATGAAAACTAAACTTACTGTTTGTTTACAATTCTATAGTTTTCAATTTCTATGCCAAATTGAGCGATATTGAAGTGTAATTGCTTTGAATTTTATGTTTTTTGTAATTTATTAACGTTATTCTGTTAAAAGGTTAATAAATTCCTAAAATTAGCTAGCGTGTTTGTGAGCTTTGTACGATGAACGAACCAAGGCTCCACTTTCTACGTACATAAAGCCCATTTCTAAACCGAGCTGTTCGTATTTCTTAAACTGATCCGGAGTGATAAATTGCTTCACCGGTAGGTGCTTTTTAGTAGGTTGTAAGTATTGTCCGATGGTAATAATATCGAGTCCAACACCTCGTAAATCCTTCATGGTTTGAATCACTTCTTCTTCTGTTTCTCCAAGACCTAACATGATTCCGGATTTGGTACGCATACCGTTGTCCTTTAAGTACTTTAAAACACCGAGACTACGATCGTATTTCGCTTGTATACGCACCTCACGTGTAAGTCGCTTAACGGTTTCCATATTATGAGAAACCACTTCTGGATGTACTTCGATGATGCGGTCAATGAGTTTTTCATTTCCTTGAAAGTCTGGAATCAAGGTTTCAAGAGTAGTGTTGGGGTTGGCACGTCTAATTGCATCGACAGTTTCCGCCCAAATAATAGATCCACCGTCTTTCAAATCATCTCTATCAACAGAGGTAATTACGGCGTGTTTGATATTCATTAACTTAATAGAGCGAGCTACCTTTTCTGGTTCATCCCATTCTACAGTGTCCGGACGTCCTGTTTTTACACCACAGAAGCCACAAGAGCGGGTACAAGTATTTCCGAGAATCATAAATGTCGCGGTTCCTTCACCCCAACATTCCCCCATATTAGGGCAACTACCACTAGTACAAATGGTATTGAGTTTGTATTTATCAACGAGGCCACGTAACTCGGTATATTTTTTACCTACCGGAAGTTTTACGCGTAACCACTTCGGTTTTTTTGTTCTTTCTGGTAATGCTACAGATTCCTTTGTCATTGGTTTCACATTAAATTGAGTTGCAAATTTACAAAGAAAAGCTGGTATTTATTGTATCGGAATTAAGTTTCCCGTTATCCTTATAGATTACAAATAAACCACACGCTAAAACCGAGGAGGAATACTATTCCTGCAATGCTCAATAGTTTGAGTTCTTTGGATGGTCGGTATTTTTCTGGCGTATGTTTACCGCTGATTAATAGAAAATTTAAAATGGCGTAAAAGGGAGCTGTCAAAAAAGATAGTACCGTAGCTATTCGAACTAATAGGCCCATATCAGCCATGAAATAGCGGAGGATAACATAGGTGCCAACAGCGAGGACGACACTCCAAAACCAATAGGATATTTTTACTTTTCGGTGGAGCAATTCGCTAGCCTTTCCCATAGCTCGCGGTGAGGCGTCAAAGGTGGTTAGTGTGGTGCTAAACATGGTTGTAAATGCCGCTATACCGATAAATATATGGGCGTATTCACCGAGGTTTTTCGTGTATAAATTAATGAGTTGTGAGGCAAATACAGAACCCTTAGAGGAAAATGATTGCCCAGATTGAAACATGACCATGGCTCCCAAAATCAAAAAGCAAACTCCTAAAAATAAGGTGCCGATATACCCGACGTTAAAATCGAATATGGCTTGACGTGGTTTAATGTGCTGAAAGGTTGTCTTGTCTTTTTCTACGGTCCACAAAGAATGCCAGATAGATACGTCTAAGGGGGCGGGCATCCAACCTAAAAAGGCGATTAGAAAAGTTAATTCGGCACTTCCTGATGGTATGATCTGAGTAAATGAGTGCCCTTTTTTAGAGGTAACCATCGCCACCAAAACAGCGATAATAGTACTGATGGTTAGCGTGATAATAATATATTTCATCAACTTGTCTAGTAAATTGTACTTCCCCAATAACAGGATACCAAAACTTACTGCCAACAAGAGAGCAGACCATAAAACGAGATCATTAGATAGGCCGAATAGGTGGGCAGCTAATCCTGCTGTAACGATGGTAACCGCCGCCTGTATGGTAAACATCGTCGCAAAATTCAAGATGTAATAGCACCAAAGTACGCCTTTACCTAACTTTTTGTATCCGTCAAGAAGGGTTTCACCGGTAGCGGCAGCATAACGCGGTCCATATTGGAAAAAAGGGTACTTAAACATATGAACGAGTACCAAAGCCCAGAGTAAACCGAATCCGAATTCCGCTCCTGCTCGTGTTGATTGTACCAAGTGTGATACACCCACAGCAGCTCCGGCAAACAGTAACCCAGGTCCTAAAGATGTAAATGCTTTTTTCATTTAGTGTAAGGGGGTTGTAAAAACGGACTAAATGTAGCTAAAAAATATGAAATCCCTAAGTTTTGTATGTCAATATTAGAGATTTACGACTTTTTTATGATAGCTGCTAAGAGTTTTTTAGCTCTGAGTAGTTTAACTTTTATGTTATTGATTGGCTCGTCCATACGAATGGCAATCTCTTTATAACTCAGTTCTTCAAAATACCTGAGGTGTATTACCTTTTGGTAGTGGGGTTTTAGCTGTTTGATATCACGCAGTAGCTTCGCTAAGTTCTGTTCACGAATAATAGTATCTTCAGGACTCGGAGAGTCATCGATAATACCATAGGCTTCTTCCCGCTCTATTGAATTGTTGATTTGAATGGACGATTGTTTTTTGCGTAAAAAGTCGATAAAGACATTTTTAGAAATCGTTAGGAGCCAAGTGGTAAAGGCGTATTGATCATCGTAACTTTCAATTTTATCAAAAGCTTTTGAGAACGTTTGAATAGCAATGTCTTCAGCATCGTTGTCATTGGCCGTTTTTTCCAGTTGGAAATAATAGACGAGTGGCCAGAATTGATCTAACAGAAAATTAAAGGACATTTGATTTCCTGCTTTTGCTCCAGCGATGTGTTCAGAAATTTTTACGTTATCTAAATCCAAGTTTTCGGCCTTATAAATTTACTAGCTAAGAATAATAGCATCAGGTGTATAGCGTAATACAAGTCTAATATAGGTAAAATATACAGTAACTTTTGCTCTTTTAACTTTATTAACGATTTACTACAGCTCAAGTAATACAATAGGTAGTAGCTGAGCAGTATACCACCATACATTTGCCAATTTACAAACAAACCTATCGGTAGGGTTAGATACAAAGCCAATTTGGATAGGTTGAATACGCTCAACAAAAATTTGTTTTTGAAATTGTAGTATTGAAATAATTGTGCTTCTCGTAGTTGTCGGTCCCAAAAAGTAGCCCAGGTAACTTTCTGTTTAGCACAAACAAAGTTATCGTGGTTAAGTGCTACGGCTGTGTTTTTTTTGTTACCTGCATCCTTCAGAAAAAGCGTAGTGATACCTACGGGGATGTCTAGGTGACTGATATATCCTTTAACTCTAAAAAACTCATCTTTACTAAAGGCAAAGTTTGCCTTAGAGGCGCGAAAAGGATTTCCTAAGTTCGCAAAAGAAAACGATTGTAATTGATGTATTGCATCGATGTATCGTAAAAAAGGATTTTTGGCAGTGTACTGAATAGGCGCCATCACAATAGATTTATCGCCGACAAATTGATCTACGGTACTCTGAATCCATTGGTTCGTCATAGGGAGACTGTCGAGTTCGGTATAGAGTATACAATCGTGACTACTAGCTTTAACAGCCAAGGTGAGTGCGTACTTCTTATTTGCCCAAAAACGTTCCTTATTCTCAACATTCACGAGTTTAATGTTGGGGTAGCGCTCCATCAATCCTTCTATTACTTCCAAACTATGATCAGAAGAAGCGTGGTTGACGAGTACCAATTCAAAATTAGGGTAGTTCTGCTCTAAGAATATCGGAATGTGCTCTTCCAGTAAAAACGCTTTGTTTTTTACATAGATAACAACAGATACAGGTAGCTTGCGACTACCAGCTTGTACCTTGTTTTTGCTAAATCCAATAGAAGAAAAGGCAAATAAATAAATAACTTGTATGAATACCAGTACGAGAACACTGTACAAGAGTACAGTAAGTAACATGCTCAGCATTGTGTATTATCCGTGCTGAGGGTCGTTACACGTATCGAATTGATCAGGGGTTTTACCACAAAAACCACAAGCCTCTCCACTTTGATTTAACATAGGGTTCTGACTTGCGCAAGTTCCGGCAAATTCACCGTCTTTCTTTGCCCAAATTTTAATAGCTATTCCCGCGAAAGCAACTGCTAACATTCCTATGGTTACAAGTACAAGTTTCATTTTGTAAAAAGTTTAAAGTACAAAGATACTAAAGAAATTAGAACTTATAGAATTAGGAGCTAAATACTTTAGGATGATGTTTTAATCTTTTGTAAATTAAGTAACTAAAAGTTTTTTTTAAATTTTTTTAAAACTTTTTGAAACACTGGAGGTCTAATTTTAAAATCAATCTTTATGAAGTTCCGCTTATTTTTAGTAGTCATTGTTTTATTGAATAGTTTTGGATGTAGTTCTGATGTTGCTACGACGCCACCAGATGATGGCGATACACCGAGTGGTAACACCGCTACCAATATATTGTTAATTATAGCGGATGACATGGGATTAGACGCCACTCCTGGGTATGCTATTGGAAGTACCAAACCGACGATTCCACATATCCAAGAGATGATGAACTCAGGAGTGCGTTTTACCAATCTCTGGGCTTATCCAACCTGTACGCCTACTAGGTCGAGTATCTTAACCGGGAAATACGGGTTTAGAACTGGTGTGAAAAAGGTCGATGATGCTTTGCCCACCACAGAAACATCTTTGCAAAAATATATCAATCAAGGGGGAGCGAACTACAGTAGTGCAGTTATCGGTAAATGGCACTTGTCAACAGACCCTACCCATCCTACGCAAATGGGAGTGGAGTACTACGCCGGCTTGCTTACAGGAGGGGTCTCGTCGTATACCGATTGGCGATTTACTCAAAACGGAAGCACGAATAGCGAACAAACCTATACGACAACTAAATTCACTGACTTGGCTATCAATTGGGTACAGCAACAACAGAAACCTTGGTTTTTATGGTTGGCCTACAATGCCCCACATACTCCTTTTCACTTGCCGGAGGCACATATGCATTCACAGGGAAGTTTGCCAACAGATACAGCGAGTATTGATGCCAATCCGCTTCCTTATTACATGGCAATGATAGAGGCCATGGACTATGAAATAGGTCGCCTGTTAGACAGTATGAGTGCTGAAGAGCGCGCCAATACAGTCATCATTTTTATCGGTGATAACGGAACGCCAAATCAAGTGGCTCAAGACTATCGAGCTCGTCGAGTTAAAGGTACAGTATACCAAGGAGGTGTGAATGTGCCGATGGTGATTTCTGGAAAAAATGTAACCCGAGTAAATGAAGTGGAAACCGCCTTGTTAAATACCACAGACTTATTTGCTACTATTGCGAGTTTGACAGGAGTGAATACTACGGTGGTAAACGATAGTCATAATTTTTCAAGCTTGTTGAGCTCTGCTAATTCAGAGAACCCAAGGACGTTCAGTTATACAGAAATTGGTAAAACCACAGGGTCGGAAGACGATAATACCATCAGAAATGAAACCCATAAGTACATCCTGTTTGCTGATGGGACAGAAGCCTTGTACAAGTTGAGCACCGATCCTTTTGAAAATACAAATCTACTCGATTCGAGTTTGAGTACTGATGACCAGCAGCAGTTAAACTGGTTAAAATCGACATTAAATAACTTAAAACAATAGCCGTATGAACACGATGAAATTTATTTTTGGAGCCGCTTTATGTAGTATGTTACTGTTTGCTTGTAGTTCAGATGATACTGAACCTAGTGATGGAAATTCAGATCCGGTAAACACTGCCACCTATGATATTAGCGGAATTTTGTCAAAATTTGATAATGTAGCGGGACTTTCGTATCGCATAGATGGAAACGTTGTCGTTTTTACAAGTGATGGTTTACCAGATCATAAAAGTCCGTATTGGGGGCAGGGGCACGCCATGTATGAGGCCTACAACGGTACGAATCCAAATTGGAATTTGAATCCCAATTCGATATCGTCTCAAACCTTAACGCTTCGAATTCCATTAAAACCTTCGGAAGCTACTAACAAGCAAGAAACAAGCCTGGGGGCCATCGGAATCTCCTTGAATGGGGTACCGTTTTACAATCAGTATGCAGGGCCAAACAACCAGCCTTTAACTAATGAGATAAATTCTTTTGATCAGTATTTAGGACATCCACAAAACAGCGGTCAGTACCACTATCACATAGAGCCGACCTATTTAACGGCTAATTTTGGGAAATCTGCATTTTTAGGTTTGTTAGCAGATGGATTCCCGGTATATGGACCGGAAGAAAATGGACAAACCGTGACGAGTGCTGATCTCGACGTATATCACGGACATGTTGGGGCAACTACAGATTTTCCGGATGGTATTTATCATTACCACATTACTGCCGATGCACCGTATTTAAATGGTAATGGATATTATGGGACACCAGGAAACATAACAAATTAGCCTATGCGGACCTTATTGCTAAATGGGATCATCGGAATTGCTGTGCTTTTCAGTTGTGCTCGGGAAGATCAAGAGCAACGAGTGCAGTATAATTCAGAATCATTTACTGAGGTAAAAGGGGAGCTCCGCTATAACGGAGTCCCCTTTACCGGTTGGCTATTATCTGTTGACGCAGTTAATAAAACGAAAAACAGCAGTCATTACAAAGATGGCTTCAAACACGGTAAAGAGAAAAAAAACTACCTCTCGGGAGGACAAGCAGAGGAACGCTGGTACGATGCAGGTATTAAAGTGGGCGTTCACAAGGCGTGGTGGCCTAGTGGTAAGCCTAAATTTGAGTATCATTTTGATACCAGTGGAGCGTATCACGGCAGCGTTACAGAGTGGTATCCGTCGGGACAGTGTTATAAAAAATTTCATTTTATCCACGGTCGGGAAGCAGGGCGTCAACAAATGTGGCAGGGTGATGGTACCTTACGTGCCAATTTTACTACAGTTCATGGAGAACGTTACGGCCTAATCGGATTAAAAAAATGTTATACAGTAAATACAGCGAATGAAACTATTAAGTAAAATCATACCTACAGCAATCACCTGTTTAGTACTCCTAGTGTCGGTGGGTTGTAAGCCCGAAAAGTCGGGAAATAGCGATAGATTACCGTTTTTTAATACTGCGGAACTAACCCCAGAATGGATAGCTCCGGAAAGTCCTGAATACAATACAATTCACAAAATACCTGAGTTTTCGTTGGTAAATCAAGAGGGAGCTACCATTACAAGAGAATTCTTTAAAGATAAGATCTACGTAGCTGACTTCTTTTTTGCAACCTGTCCAGGAATTTGTCCAATGTTGACAAATAATATGAAAAAATTGCAAGAAGAATTTGAAGGAGATCATGATATACTGCTCGTGTCACATACGGTAATGCCAGAAAGAGATTCCGTTCCTGTATTAAAGCGCTATGCTGCTGATAACGGTGTTTTAGGAAATAAATGGCAACTGTTAACAGGAGACAAGGAAGTAGTGTACAATTTAGCTCGTAAGGGGTATTACGCAGATCGTGAGTTTGCAGTTACTAAAGATACTTCGGCTTTTGTACATACCGAAAATTTTGTATTAATCGATAAAAAAGGGCGAATACGAGGTGTGTATAACGGGACACTTGAAATGGATACACGTCGTTTAATTAGGCATATTAAAACCTTGAAAAAAGAAAAATAGTTAGTATCTTGTGACCTAAATGCACATTTTGTGTCAAATTAACAGATCCCTTAAAATTAATTACATGAAATTTTTAACAAGCTTAATTAACCTGATTCAGGAAATTTTAACCCCATCAAAAGTTATTTATCAGCCCATTCGCGTAGAAAACAAGAAGAGGTTTAGATAATATTAACTTCAATTTCTAAAGCTATTGAAAACTTGTTTTTGATAGCTTTTTTTATTTCCTGTGCGAGCGCAAATACTTCTTTCCCAGTAGCATTTCCGTAATTTACAAGAACCAACGCTTGTTTGTGGTGCACACCGCATGCCCCAAAGCGTTTTCCTTTAAACCCGGCTTGCTCAATAAGCCAACCAGCAGGTACTTTTACCTCCGTGTCAGATATCGGGTAGCTCGGTATTTCAGGAAACTCATTTTGAAGTTCTTGAAAGTGAGTTGTTGAAATTACAGGATTTTTAAAGAAACTACCACTGTTGCCAATTTCCGAAGGATCGGGTAATTTTGATTGACGAATGGCAATAACTGCATCAGAAATATCTTTGATTGTTGGAACTTCGATATTCTTTCGTTTCAACTCCTCGTTAATAGCCCCGTATTTGGTGTGAAGTTGGTGTTTGTTTTTACTGAGCTCAAAAGTTACTGCTGTAATGATGTAGCGTCCCTTTAAAGCATTTTTAAAGACTGAATTTCTATATCCGAATTCACATTCCTCATTTGAAAAATACACGCGCTTACCACTGGCAATTTCCACGGTTTCAACTCGGGTTATCCTGTCTTTTACTTCCACGCCATAAGCGCCGATATTTTGTATAGGGCAGGTGCCTACAAAACCGGGAATAAGAGATAGGTTCTCAAGGCCACCGTAATTTTGTTCAATGCACCAGAGCACAAAATCGTGCCAGTTTTCACCGGCATTCACTGTTAAGTGTACATTTTGCTCATTTTCTCGATCAATAGAGATCCCTTTGATATTGAGCTGTACTACTAATTCTTGTTCGATGTCTTTCGTTAACAACATATTACTACCTCCACTTAAAAGAAATAAGTCTTTTTCTGTTTTGAGCAGCTCTTGCAATTCAAATAACGAAGTTACCTGAATAAAACGTTTGGCATTACAATCAATGCCAAACGTATTATAAGGTTTTAAAGATATGTTTTGTGCTATTTTCAAATGACTATTGTTTGTATGCAGTCAAGGCATTTTTTAATATTTCAACACAGCGGATCAAGTCTTGTTTATTTAATACATAAGCAATACGTACTTGATTTTTTCCTTCTCCAGGAGTAGAGTAGAACCCTCCTGCCGGAGCCACCATCACAGTTTCATTGCGATCGTTGAATTTTTCTAAAATCCACTGAGCAAAATCTTCCGCATCTTCCACTGGAAGTTCAGCAATACAGTAAAAAGCTCCCTTCGGATTAGCCACGCGCACTCCTTCTATTTTGTTGAGCTCTTCAATCAAGGTATTTCTACGGTCTTGATATTCTTCAATAACTTCATTAAAATACGATTGAGGAGTATCCAATGCAGCTTCACTCGCTAACAAGGCATAGGTAGGTGGGCTCAATCGGGCTTGTGCAAATTTGATGGCAGTATTGATAAATTCGTTGTTTTTAGAAACGATACAACCAATTCGCGCACCACACATGCTGTAGCGTTTAGATACAGAGTCAATCATGATAGCGTGGTTTTCTAAACCTTCAAGCGCCATAACAGAATTGTGTTTTTCACCATCATAGGCAAACTCTCTGTATACTTCATCAGCAATTAAAAATAAATCGTGTTTTAAAACAATTTGTTTTAATTTTTCAATTTCTTCTTGGCTGTAAAGGTATCCTGTTGGATTTCCAGGGTTACAAATAAGAATTGCTTTTGTTTTTGGAGTAATTAATTTCTCGAATTCCTCAATGGCAGGAAGCGCAAAATTATCTTCAATCTTAGAGATAACAGGTACTACCTTAACTCCCGAAGCCGTTGAAAATCCGTTGTAATTAGCGTAGAAAGGCTCAGGAATGATAATTTCATCTCCTGGGTCGGTAATACTTCCAATAGTAAACAACAGGGCTTCTGACCCTCCTGTTGTTGCAATAATATTATTCGCTCCTACGGCGATGTCGTGCTGATTGTAATACGCAGCTAATTTTTCTCGGTATACTTCTGATCCTTCTGAACGGGCATAGGAAAGTACCTCGATAGCATTGTTTTTCACAGCGTCTAAGGCAACTTGAGGAGTTTTAATATCCGGTTGTCCGATATTTAAATGAAAAACTTTGGTTCCATTTTTTTTTGCGGCCTCTGCAAAAGGAACTAATTTCCTAATTGGTGATTGAGGCATCGCATTTCCCTTTAAAGAAATTGATGGCATTTTAAATAAAATTAGTTGTTTTCTCGGCAAATTTGCAAAATTATTTCGAGAATCATCAACTGTTTATCAGGAAAATATTAGGTTAAAAATTTCCTAAAATTTAGTTATATCAATAAGAGCGTCGTATCTTAAGAATCCCTAAAATAATAGCCATTGAAAAAATCACTACTCGCTCTTACAGTATTGTTTGCGCTGGAACTAACTGCGCAATCACGTTTCGTTTTTCATCAAAAGCTTAAAAAGCAGGATGTTAGTTTTAAGTTGATAAACAATTTAATTGTATTTCCCTTAGAGATAAATGGGCAAAAATTGTCGTTTATACTCGATACTGGGGTCAATAAAACGATCTTATTCAGTGCAAATAACGATAGCTTAAAGCTGAAAAGTACCCAAAAAGTATTCATTCATGGATTGGGGGCCGGTGAACCTCTAGAGGCTTTGCGATCTCGAAATAACCATTTTAAAATAGCAGAGATTAACGGATATGAGCAAGAGCTGTATGTGATTACGGACGACGCTTTTCAGTTGTCCTCTAAAATGGGAACGACCATCCATGGAATCATTGGTTTTGATTTGCTTAAAGACGTGGTTGTAAGGGTGAATTACAGTTCAGAACGACTTACCTTTTACAAACCTATCACCTATAAAGAACCTAGGTGCAGATCTTGTGAAAAGCTCCCCATTACCTTTGATAAAAATAAACCTTATATTAATGCAAGTGTAAAACTAGATAGCAGTAACATTCCGATTACGGTCAAGATGCTAGTAGATTCAGGTGGGAGTGATGCGCTTTGGTTATTTGAAGGAACTGGAAAAAATATTAAAACTCCATCGAAGTTTTTTATCGATATATTAGGAGAGGGGTTAAGCGGAACCATATATGGAAAACGCAGTAGAATTCGTTCACTCTCCATTGGAAAATACGAAATGCCAGAGCCGACAGCTTCTTTTTTGGATACGCTTTCAACCCTAAATGCCAGAAGGTATAGAGAGCGCAATGGAAGTATTGGAGGGGAAGTGCTAAAGCGATTTAAGGTGTGGATAGATTATCCGAACAACAAGCTGATTCTGAAAAAGAACGCTTCCTTAAAGCGCGGCTTCTTTTATAATATGAGTGGCTTGCACGTCGTTTATAATGGGTTGGAATTGGTCAAGGAAAAGTCGACGAATTTGGCAAGAGTGCAGAATGATTTTGGAGAGGCAGCCGGCAGTAGTAATAAAACAATTTCGTTCGTGACGAGTTATAACTACCGATTTAAACCCTCTTTTAAAGTAGATCGAGTAGCTCCGGGATCACCAGCAGCATTGGCAGGGATACAACAAGGTGATTTAATTAAAAAGATTAATGGGAAATTAGCACACGAGTTCACCTTGGAAGAAATAATGGAAATATTTCATTCGAAGCCAAAAAAGAAAATTGTTATGATTGTAGAACGCGGTGTTATGGATTTTAAATACAAATTTAGGCTCGAAAAGCGCATCTAATACAGCTTCTGTTACCTTCGCGCTGTACAATCAGCATTTTTTTAACCGAAAGCCCACTAGTTATAGGCTTTTACAGACCCCATGTCGAGAGTCCCAACGGGGAGCTTGTGCTCGGTAGGTAAAATAGCTCCTGATTGGGTGGTAATCCACGAATCCCAAGTAGCGGTCATTCCACCTACAGGAATAATCGAAACCCACATTTTGTAAGCATAGGGTTTACCAGTGGCATCTAATAACCAAAGATATGAGTCGCCCGGTGTACTTCCTCCAGTAGTATAAGTGACTAATAGGGCTTCTTGTCCTTCGTAAGTAACTAGACGTCGCTCTATGCCAGGTTCAAAAACCTTATAAGGAGCAACTAACCAAAAACTATCGTTGTTGAAGATCTTTTCAGCGTAGTCAATTAGTTCTTGGTCGCTTTTTGTAGTGCTGTTCGCTAGGATATTACTTTTTGTCGGTGTCAGCGTATTTAGAGATACGCGATTGCCGTTCCATGAAACGTCAACTGTGTTGTTATGTTTGTCCCATTTGTAAAAATGTTTTCCTCGAAAACTCCATTCCACATATCTAGTGCTGTCATAGGCTTGGTGGTTTAGGGCAGTTAACATTTTTTTTGCTAAGGCATCGGCGGCAGGACCGCTTTGGCCTGTTGGTAGATTTTCATCTGAATTCCAGTATAAAAAAGCACAAATTCCCAATAGGACTAGAAAAAGGATTCCAATGATTTTTACTGTTTTTTTCATGGGTGTGATTTAAAGCACTAAAGTACTTTATTTATCGCACTTTTTGGGGTATCCTTAAAACGAATAGCTATTGTGCAACAATTTAGGGACTTATCGGTGCTACAAAGTGATGGTGTAGGAAGCTGTGTTGTAAGCGCCATCTTTTTCGAAAGTTAAGTTGTATTGCGTTGAAAATAGTAGCTGAGAATACCTGCGGATAACTCCGTAAACAAACTATGGATAGTGTATCTTTACAGAACTTAATAAAATTGAACAAAAACCAGTTATACACCAAATGAAAAAGATAGCAGAAGTTAATGGTTCCAATGGGGACCTCATAGTTTGTGAAGATTGCTTAATTATTGAACGAAATAATTTTAGCGGACTATTTTCCGGATTTAAGCAAAAGGATAGAGTTAAGCATTATTATTACCGCGATATTTCGCACATTGATTTTAGAAAGCCGAGTATTTGGGGAGATGGGTATTTTAGAGTTAACATGCCCTATACGGCGGAGAATCCAGAGGCAGAAATCGGTGTTATTATGGGGGCAAATCAAGAGATGATATCAGACCCCTATACCGTTGTGGTGGATGCCACATTCTTTAAAAAGAAATCGGAAGAAATGCAGGAGATTTACGAGCTAATCATGAGGAAAATGACAAGAGCTAAATCTTCAAGCCGTACCGTAATTTCTACGAATTCAGGCTCGCGAATGGATGAATTGAAAAAGCTGGCAGACCTCAAAGAAATGGGGGTATTAACACAAGAAGAGTTTGAGCGAGAAAAACAGCGCATACTTAATAGTTAACAGCAATTAAGGAAACGCCCTTTTCTATTTGTTGATGATATTAGTCTTAAACTAAAATCAAGACTTATTAGACAGGGATTAAGAGCCACCCGTTCAACAGAATGGGTGGCTTGAATTGAGGTACTTCTCAAATTTTACAACGTGTCTGTTTTGACGTATTGAAGGATGTGTTCAGGAATGGCAACGTCCTTTGCGAGTTTAGGATCGCTAATAGGAGCGCCGATGCTTTGTTCAACGGGAATAAGTCCGGCCCAAATGGGAAGTTGCTCATCAGCGGGTTCGTCATTAACGCCTACATCTCGAATTTTAGCGGAGGCACTTTCAATGGTCAAGGTCAATACCAGTGTTCTGTCTCTTTCTTCGTTGGTCATGCTGCGCAATGTTTCCCAGCGTCCGGGAATCATATGGTCCATAACTGTTTTGAGTGCGAAGTCTTTCTCGTCGTCGTCTTCCACTTTGGTAACACTACCAAAAATTGTTGCTGATCGATAGTTGACAGAATGATGCAGTCCTGATCGAGCTAGAACCAGCGCATCTAAGTGCATTACTGTCATGCTTACAGAGTCTTGTTCCAATAAGCTTAAAAGCATTCTGTTGGCCTGCGATCCGTGTAAAAAAATACGCTTTCCTTCACGTCCATAGGCCATGGGTAGGCAAATACTTGTTCCTTCAAAGACGTAGCTCAAATAACCGACAAATCCACTGTCGAGAATTTCATTTACTTTGGCCTGATCATAAGAGGCTCTGTTGGCCCCACGTTTCACGCGGTTCAATTTTGTTTTTGTGTACGCTGTCATGCTAAGTGTTATTATATGGTTTTGTTTAATACAGTATTTTCATAGGTCAGGCTACCCACATTAAAGTCATAGCTGCCAATTTTTGTAAAGTTGTTTTTAGTGTAAAAGTGTAATGCGCGTTCATTTTTAATGTATACGGTAAGCCACATATTTTTGAAGTGTAAGGTTTTCGCTTTGTTGATCAGGAAATCTAAAACTTTATTGCCTAATTTTAAATGCAAAAATTCTTGCAGAATATAAATGCGTTCGAGCCTGCAACTATCAGCGAATTCATTGCCTTCAAAAGCCTGGTTTAATACGAGTTTGGTGTAGCCGACAGGGAAGTTTTTGTAGTACACTAAATGAAACCTGTTATTTTTATTGGCCAAGTCCTTCGCGAGGTTCGATGGGTCAAATGCCTGCTCGTAATAGTTGCTTAGTTCCTGCTTGTCTTCTATAAAATGACCGTGTGATTGCTCGTAGGTTATCCTTCCTAGAAGGGCGAGAACTTCTGCTTGTTGTTGGGTAGCGGGTCTAATTTGTAATACGTCGGTGGTCATCATAGCTTATCGATTTTCTGGAGCCGTGTTTTTCAGCGTTTGTTGAATTTTAAAGGTATCAGTTATATTTTTGGGTTGGTGTAGGATGCGAGTGTCCGCCGGGTATTTCTCCAACCATTTTACTGGGCGAATTGGACGTTTGCTAAAGTTGCCTGTGCAAGAAGGGCAAACATTTTCAAATACTGTTAAAGCACAATGTTCACAATAGGTGCATTCAAAACTGCAGATGTACGCATTTGTGGCATTGTAAGCTAGTAAAGTACCGCAGTGCTCGCAGTTGGGTTTTAGACTTAACATGATAAATACCGGGTTTTAATGATTTGCTTGTGCCACTGGTTATGTCCAAGTACTACAAAGGCAGCAGCTCTGGCTGACATGGCACTTTGGTTCGCCGTACCGATGGTGCGCAATGCATCGTCAGTAAGGCTTTGTAGTAGGTTGTTGCTGTAGTTTCTGGTGGTACTGAATTCCTCGAGGAGCTGTGTTAAGCTTTTGCTGTCGGCTCCGGCGGGAGGGAGGTAATCGTCTTGATTGAATCCCGTTATGTTTTGTGTTTCTCCACGTGCAATTCGAAAGCACCTGTGAATAAAAATGCGCTCTGTGTCAATGAGGTGCTGTAATATTTCTTGGCAGCTCCATTTGTTTTCAGCGTATCGAAATAACAGTTTGTTCTCGGGTAAGGACAAGAAAAAATTGCTCGTTTCCTCAAAATCTCTTTGGTAACCTTCGAGCAGCGAGGTATTGGCCGGAATTTGGTCTAAGTACAGTTGGTAATACGAGTTGTATTCCTTGGTCTCTAAGGTGTTAATAAGCATATAGTATTGTTTTTATTCAAAAATAGTATATTTATGGACTATTTAATGAGTCCAGAATTCAAATACTGAGTAGTCCAGATGTTTCCATACAAAACAAGCTTTTTCTTAGATCGCAAATCAGGAAGTGCACTTTATCTGCAATTATCCCATCAATTTATCCATTATATCAAAAAAGGGCACTTACCGAGTACTACCAAATTAATTGGGACTCGCAGCCTAGCAGAGCTTTTGAACGTGCACAGAAAAACAATCGTGGCTTGCTATGAGGAATTGGAATTACAAGGTTGGGTTGAAACCATACCTAAAAAAGGCACTTATGTAAAGGCTACACTTCCAATTTCAAGCTTTCAGTCCAATCCTTCCTCTGCAAACAAAACGAAAGCGATCGATACGGTCGGTTTTCAGTTTTATCGAGATTCACATCGGAATTATGAAACTTCAGAAGCATCACCGGGAATGATAAGCATTGATGACGGTATTAGCGATACTCGTTTAGCTCCGACCGTAGATGTGGCCCGTATTTACAGAAAACTCGCCGGAAAGCGGAGTACTCAGGAAGAGATGAGTTATGGATCTACTTATGGTAATTTGCGTTTGCGTGAAGTGCTGGTTGCCTATTTAAATGAAACGAGAGGGTTGTCTATCACTATTGATAATTTACTTATTACTAGAGGAAGTCAAATGGGGATTTGGTTGAGTAGCCAGTTGCTTTTAAAGGAAGGAGATTGTATTGTGGTAGGAGAAACAAATTATCCTTCTGCAGACTTGACCTTTCTTCAGAGTGGGGCGACGTTGCTTCGAGTTCCTGTCGATGAGGACGGTTTGTGTACCGAGCGTTTGCAGACTATCCTAGAAAAGCAAGTTATCAAAGCGGTCTATGTTACGAGTCATCACCATCATCCGTCTACGGTAACGCTGTCTGCCGAAAGGCGTTTGCGTTTGTTAAATATGGCTAGTCATTATAAGTTTGCGGTAATCGAGGATGATTACGATTATGATTTTAATTACAATCACGCGCCTATTTTACCTTTGGCTAGTCATGACAAGGGCCAGTCGGTAATTTATATAGGTTCTGTATGCAAGGCCGTGGCACCTGTTTTTAGAGTGGGGTATTTGATTGCGTCAAAATCTTTTGTTGATGAAGCGGCTCGAATCCGCAGATTTGTAGACCGACAAGGGGACGCCTTATTGGAGCTTACCTTTTCTGAGTTTATACGAACGGGTGATATGGATAGGCATATTCGCAAGGTTATGCGTCACTACGAGCGACGAAGAGATTTGTTCTGTAGTCTATTACAGGACGCTTTGAGTCCGTATCTGGAATTTGACATCCCCAAGGGAGGTATGGCTGTATGGGTGCGTTTAAAAAAAGAGTACTCATGGGAACGCGTGGCCAAACTAGCCGTTGAAGAAGGGGTGTTGTTGGGCAATTGGGAGCGCTACGACATGGCAAAAACCCAACACAACGGTATTCGAATGGGTTTTGCCCGACATAATGAGGAGGAACTTAAGGTTTTGGTCAGTCGTTTAGAAAAAGCCTTCCTTCGTTATTAAAGCCATTGTGCCCTAATCATACGATCGTTTTCAAAGATATCCTTTTTCAGTAGGGCATTTGAAAATCCGAAATCCGTTACTAGTTTGAGTGTTTCAGCTCCCAAGTACTGGTTGATTTCAAAAAATAAATAACCACCAGGTCGCAGGTGCTGACTGGCTAGTTCACATATTTTACGGTAGAAAATCAGTGGATCTTCATCACTGACAAACAGAGCGGTATGGGGTTCGAAATGAAGCACGTTATCGTTAATTTCTTTTTTTTCCAACATGCGTACATAGGGTGGATTCGAAACAATGATGTCTGCCACTTCAACGGTTGAGCTGTTCAGAATATCCTTCTGGATGAAGTTGATGTCAACGGCGTGCTTTTCGGCATTTTCTTTCGCAATTTGAAGCGCTTGTTCCGAAATGTCAATGGCACTCACAGTTGTATTGGGAAGCTCCTTTTTTAGGGTAATTGGGATGCATCCTGTTCCGGTACCGATGTCTAAAATACTCGCTTCCGTGGCCGCGGGAACACTTTCGATAATCCAGGTTATCAATTCTTCTGTTTCAGGTCTCGGGATAAGGGTCGCTGGGGTCACTTTAAAAGAACGTCCATAAAATTCGGTACTCCCTATAATATGTTGTACCGGCTCTTGTTTTTTTAATCGTTCCAAAGCTTGTTGCATGTGCTTTAATTGCTCAGGAGTAAAGACACTTGTTGGATTCATGACCAAATCGATAGGGCGAAGTGGGGTATAGTGTTCTAGCAGATACTGAAAAAAACACTGTATTTCCGTAGCTGGAAACAGTTCCGTTAATTCTTCTTTAAAATAGGCCTGATATTCTTTAATCGTTTGCATAGGTGTACTCATGAATTCCCTTAAATGGGCAAAGTTCAATAAAATTGCCCAATTATAGCAGTTTTCTTATGGTTTATTGCGCAAATTTATACAGCCGTACTAATCAAGTGACTTCAGCATCCAAACATTACAAGAATAGTGCCCTGTATTTCCCATAGGGCTATCTAGATTTTGAAAACCATTTTTGGCGTACAGCTTACGAGCGGCATCCATATAAGGCATGGTTTCTAAATAACAGGCGGTAAATCCGATTTCTTTGGCCAATTGCAAACAGTGTTGAATGAGTTTTGTTCCTAGTCCTTTGCCTCTGGTAATGGGGAGGAAATACATCTTTTGTAACTCACAAACATCGTCTTGATGGTCTTCTAGTGGGGCAATTCCGGCTCCTCCAACAACGCTGCCTTGATGTTCAATAACAAAATACTTAGCACGTGGTGATTGGTAGGTCTCAAACATTTCATCTGTTGCCTGGTCTTCGTAGGCTGTTCCTACTTTTGGAACTCCGAACTCTTCAAGTACGGTTCGGATTACTGTAGCTAATGCTTTGTTGTCTTGAGGTTTAACTTCTCTTATAATAAAATCAGACGTTGTCATAGGAATATAGTATTTTTGCATTTGCAATTTACCAAAATGATCAATCAAAAAAAATCTCTTTTGAGTGAGTTATTATGAAGCCGATAAATCACGAAAAATATATGAAACGCTGTCTGCAATTGGCAGGCTTAGGTATTGGAACAACAAGACCCAATCCTTCGGTAGGAGCTGTGGTTGTTCACAATGAAAAGATTATAGGAGAAGGATTTACAGCGGCCTACGGAGGTGCACATGCAGAAGTGTATGCCATTGGTTCAGTCAAAGATAAATCACTGTTGAGAGAGGCTACTTTATACGTGACTCTGGAGCCATGTTCACACCACGGAAAAACACCTCCCTGTGCAGATTTAATAGTCAAGGAGGGGATACCTCGTGTAGTTATTGGCTGCCTAGACACCAACAGTTTAGTGGCAGGGAAAGGAATTGAACGCTTAAAAAAGGCGGGTTGTGAGGTACTTGTAGGCGTACTCGAACAAGCGTGCTTTTACCATCATCGACGATTTTTTAAGGTACAAAATGAGCAACGTCCTTATGTGATTTTGAAGTGGGCGGCATCTTCTGACGGGATTATCGCACCTTTGAAAAAAGAGCACCGAGCACCAGTATGGATTTCAAATAAGCATTCGCAACAATTGGTACACAAATGGCGTTCGGAAGAGCATGCCATTTTAGTAGGTACGAATACTGCTGTGGATGACAACCCCGCCTTAAATGTAAGATCGTGGTCCGGGCAACATCCCGTTCGCGTTGTTATTGACCGTACCCAACGTATCGCTAAGGACTCAAAACTGTTTGATCAAACTGTAAAAACCATAGTGCTTGTCGATCGAAATATCGTAAAAGAAAACTATCAAGATGAACGTGTATTTGTAGAGCCTATCTCGTTCGAATCTTCTTTGGCTATGGAAATTTGCAAGGTATTGCAACGACATAAAATTCAATCTGTCATTATCGAAGGTGGGCGTCAAACACTGACGACCTTTATAAAAGAAGGTCTTTGGGATGAAGCCCGCATCTTTACAGGATCGGTAGCCTTAGGTACTGGAATTCCAGCTCCTGAAATTAGCGGTAAGGGATACCGACAAGAACTCATTAAAAACGACTATTTACGAATTATAACCAATGATTAAGAATATCATTTTTGACTTTGGAGATGTGTTTATCAATCTCGACAAGCAAGCAACCTATAGAGAATTAGCTAAATTGGGACTACACGAAGTAGACGAATCTATGCTAGAACAGTATTACGCTTATGAAACAGGTAAGATTACTACAGAAGCGTTTGTAGGGCATTTTCACAAGACCTATGGCTTTAGTAAAGAAGATCTCGTACGAGCTTGGAATGCCATCTTACTGGATTTTCCTAAGCATCGACTTCAGTTTTTAAAGGAACTCTCAGCAGGTGCTGAGTATCGTTTGTTTTTACTGAGCAACACCAATGAATTGCATATCGATTGGATTAAAAATGATTGGGGAATGGAACTATACGAAGAGTTTAAGAGTTGTTTTGAGCAGTTCTACTTATCTCATGAGATCCATTTTCGAAAACCCAACAGTGATATTTACCAATTTGTATTAGAAGAAAACAACTTGTTGGCGGAAGAAACGTTTTTTATCGATGATACGCTTGAAAACACGGAAGCTGCCGAACAGTTAGGTATTAGAAGTTGGAATATAGATCCAGAAAAAGAAGACGTAGTTAATTTAGCTGAAAAATTAGGAATTTAGGGAGTATGATGAATTTAGTTTTGAGCGTGTGTTTTTCCACATCGCTGTTTGTGATATTTAAATATTTTGATCGTTTTAAAATCGATACTTTACAAGCGATAGTAGTCAATTACGTGGTCGCATTTGTATTGGGGATGGCCTCTGCCAACGCGTTTGGAAAGTTAGGTACAGTTCCGGAGCAGCCGTGGTTACTCGGGGCAATTTTTCTGGGGTTGTTATTTGTCAGCATCTTTTTTGTGATGGCGCTAACAGCTCAGCGAAACGGGGTGGGAGTCGCTTCGATAGCAGGGAAAATGTCGCTCGTAGTCCCCATATTGTTTGGTATTGTGCTGTATAACGAAAGCGCAGGAGTCTTAAAATTAATTGGGATAATCATTGCCTTAATCGCAGTTTACTTGTCCTCGGTAAAGGAAGGCAAGTCTGGAAAAGGCGGTAATTTGATCTTTCCTATTTTATTATTCCTCGGCTCAGGAGTTATCGATACCACCTTAAAATACGTAGAAACGAACTTTGTGTCACAGCACGATGTAGACTTTTTCTCAGGCTGTTTGTTCGGGTTTGCAGCCTTGTTTGGAATCCTGGTACTTTTGGGGCAACTGTTAGTGAAACGTCCTAAATTTCAATGGAAAAACCTCATGGCAGGAATTGTTTTAGGAATACCAAATTACTATTCTATATTCTTTCTTATCAAAGCATTGCAAAACAAAAATTTTGAAAGTTCAGAATTGTTTACCTTTAATAATGTGGGGGTTGTGATTTTGTCGACAGTGGTCGGTGTTGTTTTGTTTAAAGAACGCTTGAGTAAAAAGAATCTCATCGGAGTAGCGCTTGCCATTATCGGAATCGTACTCGTAGCAAATGCCAATGGTTAATTATGAAAGACACCTATAAAACCTTGACTGCTCCTTCTGAGGAAACGCTGTTTAAAGACAGAAATAGTAAGTTTTTTGGTTATGCTTTTCCCGTGGAATCGGAGGAGGATATCAAACACTGTCTCGAGCAGTTGCGAAAACTGCACCACACGGCACGTCACCACTGTTATGCATGGCAGCTGGGGAAAGAACGAGTGCAATTCAGAGCCAATGATGACGGCGAACCGAGCAATTCAGCCGGACAACCTATTTACGGGCAAATTCAAGCATTTGACCTAACTGACGTATTGGTGGTTTCTGTGCGGTATTTTGGTGGAACGAAATTAGGAGTAGGAGGTTTAATTAATGCCTATAAAAATTCTGCAAAACTGGCGTTGGAGGCAGCAAATATTGAAGAGCGAACCATTGACGTGCACTTTGAGCTTCAATTCGGGTACGATATGATGAACAAAGTGCAGCGCATCATTAAAGAACGAAATATTCGGATTGTGGGACAAACCTTAGAAATGGATTGTAAATACGAAATTGCCATCCGCAAAAAAGAAGCCCCTATTATTAAGGAAATTTTTGATAACCTTTTTAAAGTTACCATCAAAGAATTGGAAGTGTAACGAGGAAAAATACGTACCTTAGCTAAAAAAACGAACCATGCTTGTAATTGAAGAATTCTTAACCATGCTTTCAAAGCAGTCAAAAGGTATTTTAATGTTCATCCTGTGCGTATTTGCACTGATGTCATTTATCAATTGGCTTGCTAAATTGTTCAGTTGGGGACGTTACAAGCAACCCGAAGTTAAGAGTAAAGGCTACGGAAATCTGATTTATATGGTTACCCAGTTTTTTGCCAATCTCATCAACGACTTTAAGCATTTTTTGGCCTTAGTAATTGTATTGATTTTTGCGGGGTTGATTATCTTTTCCATGGCAGCTACGGATTTATTTTACCAAAAAATGGAAGCGCTTAAACTGGTCATTGCTTCTTTAGGAGGAATTATGGGAACGGTTATAGGGTATTACTTTGGAGAATCTGCGGCACGTACGAACTCAGCGATTACAGGTAATGGAGAGGCAGCTCAACAATCGGATCCTCTCGAAGGAAAAGAAAGTATTCAAGAAGATGTTTACACGACCATGCAGCCGGCTCCAGATCCGGGAATTGACCTAAAAGAATAGTGCGATGAAAAAAAGACTCAAAACATATGACGTCAAAATAAGCGATTCACTATTCAATCCAGAGGATCGAGATCAACTTAAGGTACGTAAAGCCCATTACCGAAAAGGAAAAAGTGGTAGAAACTTATACAAGGTATATTTGTACTTGGAAGGGAATGATGTTCCGTTTATAAAGAAAGCGACCTATACGTTACACCAGTCTTTTAATAACAGAGTTCGTGTTATTGAACGCCGTCCTCAAAATCCTTACTGTAAATTGGTACTGTGGACTTGGGGGTTGTTTTACGTCAAAATAGAACTAGAAGACATCAATGGACAGCGCTTGGAACTCAACCACTTTTTGACTTATGGAGAACAGATTAAAAAAGGGGAAATAAATTGGGAAGTACAATTTTAAGCTAAAATACTCACTTACAAAACGCTATCAACTAGGATAACTAAATATTTTTTTGTATCTTTGCACTCCTTTTTACGAGTACAGGTTTGGAAAAGGTACAAAATTATTTATTTAAGTTTAATATCTCTTGGCGTTAATTTCGATAAAAGCCTGGTTGACAAAAAGATACAAAATTTATTTCAGACATGTCTGAAGAAACAAAAAACGCAGCGGAAGCTGTAAATCCAGCAGAATTTTTAGCAAACTTTGATTGGCACAAATACGAAGAAGGTATTGAGGCTGTAGACGAGGCTAAATTAAAAGAATTTGAAACTGCTTTAGAGGGAACTGTAGGGTTCGTAAATGAGCGTGATGTAATTGAAGGTTTAGTAGTACGTATTACTGAGCGTGATGCTATCATCGATATCAACTCTAAGTCAGAAGGTGTAATTTCGTTAAACGAATTCCGTTACAACCCAAATTTAGCTGTTGGAGATAGAGTAGAAGTATTAGTTGACAAGAGAGAAGACTCTTCTGGACAATTAGTATTATCTCACAAGAAAGCTCGTGTAATCAAAGCTTGGGATCGTGTTAACAACGCTCACGAAACTGGAGAAATCGTTAACGGTTTTGTTAAGTGTAGAACACGTGGAGGTATGATCGTTGACGTATTTGGAATCGAGGCATTCTTACCAGGTTCTCAAATCGATGTGAAGCCTATCCGTGATTACGATCAATACGTAGAGAAAACTATGGAATTCAAAGTTGTTAAAATCAACCACGAATTTAAGAACGTAGTAGTATCTCACAAAGCGTTAATCGAAGCTGACTTAGAAGATCAAAAACGTGAAATCATCGGTCAATTAGAAAAAGGACAAGTATTAGAAGGAGTTGTTAAAAACGTAACTTCTTACGGTGTATTTGTTGACTTAGGAGGTGTTGACGGATTAATCCACATTACTGATTTATCTTGGTCTCGTATCAACCATCCAAATGAGGTTGTTGAGTTAGATCAACGTTTAAATGTTGTTATCTTAGATTTCGATGATAACAAGTCTAGAATCCAATTAGGATTAAAGCAATTATCTGCTCACCCATGGGAAGCATTAAACTCTGATTTAAAAGTAGGAGATACTGTAAAAGGTAAAGTAGTAGTATTAGCTGACTACGGTGCTTTCGTAGAGGTAGAAGATGGTGTTGAAGGATTAATCCACGTTTCTGAAATGTCTTGGTCTACGCACTTGCGTTCGGCTCAGGATTTCGTAACTGTTGGTGACGAAGTAGAGGCTCAAATCTTAACATTAGACCGCGAAGAGCGTAAGATGTCTTTAGGTATGAAGCAATTACACCCAGATCCTTGGACTGATATCACTTCTAAATACCCAGTAGGTTCTAAGCACACTGGAACTGTACGTAACTACACTAACTTCGGTGTATTCGTAGAGTTAGAAGAAGGAATCGACGGATTAGTATACATCTCTGACTTATCATGGACTAAGAAAATTAAGCACCCATCTGATTTCGTAACAGTAGGTGATAAATTAGAAGTTCAAGTATTAGAGTTAGACGTAGAAAACCGCAAGTTAAACTTAGGTCACAAGCAAACTTTAGAGAACCCTTGGGATGCTCATGAAGCTACTTACGCTATCGGATCTATCCACGAAGGAACTATCAAGGATAAAAACGATAAAGGTGCTACTGTAGCATTCGCTGACGGTGTAGAAGCATTTGCTCCAACTCGTTTCTTAGAGAAAGAAGAAGGAGGAAAATTAGGTAAAGGTGACACTGTAAAGTTCCAAGTTACTGAGTTTAGCAAAGAATACCGTAGAATCGTTGTTTCTCACACTTCTATCTTTAGAGAAGAAGAGCAAAAGAACGTAAAAGCTGCTGCTAAGAAAGCTCAAGAAGTAGAAAAAACTACTTTAGGAGATATCGGTGGATTAGCTGAATTAAAGAAGAAAATGGAAGGGAAATAATTCTCAACCACTATAAATTCTTGAAAACCGTTGCCTTAGGCAACGGTTTTTTTTGTGCTTTCCGCACTTTTCGATGAGTAGTATTGTTTTTCGTTCTAAAATTGATTAAATTTATATAGAACTGATAGTCATCTTATTAGGTGAAATGTGAAAAGGATGTAGGTTACTTTTCAAAATATTTTCTAGTTGAATCTCTTTCCGTTCACCTAGAAATGGTCCCCCCGGAAATCATATCATAATTCTAAGTCTTTGTCTATGATCAATACGACAAAAGAGAGCCTGTTTATAACATTGGCTCTGTGCACTACTGTATGCTGTGCACAACGAGAATTGACCTATCTACTACAAGAAAAACAAGTGCAACTTCATCAGGTGGAACACTACCTTAAAGAACGCGAAATGCAACCACTTGACTGCCACGAAGAGTGGACGACTGAGGTCTCTCAAAAATTAACGAATCCAACTGTGCATTATCGCGACGTACAACGGGTGTTTAACGTGTACTTTCACGTGCTCAACGAAAATAATGGACAGCGAACTGTCCCAATTGACGAAGCGGATATTTTGAGTGCAGTAGCCAATTTAAATGGGGCTTTTAATGCCTATAATATCTTTTTTAAGTACCGAGGATATGGGGAAATTAATGACACCTATCGATCCGTAGTTTATTTGGGAGGTACAAGAACCTTTGATGAATTGGTCACCTATGCGAAAACGGAAGGACTGTACCAGGAAAACAGCTTGAATATCTTTATCGCCGCAACCATTCGCATGAGCCAGTACGATACCCGAGAAATTGCGGGCCTTGCTAACAAGCCAGGAGTCAATGTGGTAGTGAATGATAAATACCTGCTATCTTCGACCTTGACTCATGAGGTAGGACACAATTTCTTTTTGCATCATACCCATGCTAATTGGAACAGTGGAAATTGCGAATTGGCACATTATAACGATGGGGTAGAAGATACCCCTCCATCTGTACCCTTCAATACAACAGATATTGCTGGAGATTGTCATTCGTATTTGGGTAACTTGTCGAATGATCAATGCGGAATAGCCATCAGAGACATTCCTGCATCAAACTTTATGAGTTCGTATAACCTACCCTGTCGCGATTTAGCGCATGCCGTATTTACGGAAGGACAAGCAAATCGCATGCATACGGCTATCGAAGCGTATCCTGATGTTTTTGAGCCTGTTAAAACTACGCTAGCATCCTTGTACCAGCCGTATACAGGAAACTATACCGCTGAGGCTACTGAGACCATTAAATTTCAAAAAGGGTTTGATTATGAATTTGTTTCGTGCTCGGATAACTCGGCAGTGAAACAGCGATTTGGAAAAGAGGAAACTCCCGTGGGGCATCCGTATAATACAGCGGTAAAGATTCTGCAGGTTTCAGCTACGACTACGATGAATTGCAGAACAGCGCCGACTGATAGTTTTCAAGGTGGGGAAGTGATAAGTTACGGGGTATTGCTAAATGGCATGTATAAAGTTAAGAAACTAAATGCACTAGATATCGCGTCACAACGCTATTTACAAGAGCTGCCAACTGGATATAATAGAATTACCATCACCTACAAAAATGGACAGCGGGAATCCGAACTCTGTTTTAAACAAAATAAGTAAATGAAGAACCGTTAAATACAGATTTAACGGTTTTTTTATATCTGTTATATGTAACAAAAGTTACACGGAAAGGATTGCTCTCATAGTGAGTATTTGTGAAATACCGCTATATTTGTTTAAAATTAAAAATAGGATATGACTTTAATAAAATCGATATCAGGAATTAGAGGAACGATAGGAGGAGGAGTTGGTGATAATTTAACACCTATTGACGCAGTTAAATTTGCTGCAGCATATGGAACTTTTATTAAGAATAAGAATAGAGATAAAGAAAAGATTACTGTTGTTATCGGTCGAGATGCTCGTATTTCAGGTAAGATGATCAGTAATTTAGTAGCCAATACCTTGGTGGGATTAGGAATTAACGTGCTCGATTTGGGCTTGTCTACAACGCCAACGGTTGAAGTAGCAGTTCCTATAGAAAAAGCACAAGGAGGAATTATTTTAACTGCTTCGCATAACCCAAAACAATGGAATGCCTTGAAACTTCTCAATGAAAAAGGGGAGTTTATCGATGGAGCTGATGGTGCAGAAGTGTTGGAAATCGCTGAAGGTTCAGCAATGACTTTTGCTGATGTGGATGAGTTAGGATCGTATAAAAAGAAGAAAAATTACATTAAAAAGCACATCAAACAAGTTTTAAAGCTTGATTTGGTAGATACTAAGGCGATTAAAAAAGCCAAGTTCAAAGTCGTGGTTGATGGTGTGAACTCTACAGGAGGAATTGCAATTCCAATGCTCTTAAAAGAACTAGGAGTAAAGTGTGTAGAATTGTACTGTGAGCCTAACGGAGAATTTCCGCACAATCCAGAGCCTTTAAAAGAACACTTAACGGATATTTCTGAGTTGGTGGTAAAGAAGAAGGCTGATTTGGGAATCGTGGTAGATCCTGATGTGGACCGTTTAGCACTTATCTCAGAAGACGGTTCTATGTTTGGAGAAGAGTACACCTTAGTTGCCTGTGCAGATTACGTTCTCGGAAAGAGCAACGGAGGAAATACCGTTTCAAATCTCTCTTCGTCAAGAGCTTTGCGCGATATTACAGAAAAGCACGGAGGTACCTATACAGCAAGTGCTGTAGGAGAAGTTAACGTGGTGAAAATGATGAAAGCAACCGATACAGTAATCGGTGGTGAAGGAAACGGAGGTATTATTTACCCTGCATCGCACTATGGTAGAGATTCATTGGTAGGAGTGGCCTTGTTCTTATCTCATTTGGCGAATGTAAAAATGAGTTGTAAAGAACTTCGCGATAGCTACCCGAGTTATTTTATGAGTAAAAATAAAATTCAATTGACTCCTCAAATCAACGTAGATGAAGTATTGGCAACCATGGCCGCTACCTATGAAAACGAAGAAGTAAATACAGTGGATGGTGTAAAGATCGATTTTGCGAACGAGTGGGTGCACTTGCGCAAGTCAAATACTGAGCCGATTATCAGAATTTATACCGAAGCGGAATCTCAAGAAGCAGCTGATGCTCTTGCGGTTCGTTTTATCGACGAGATCCAAGCGGTAATTGCGTAAACAAGCGTATTACTGAACCGCATAACTTAATAGTCCGTCGGTATGGTGCCGACGTGACTATCTTATAAAACCCATACCCTTCCTCAAGTATACAGACTACTTAAAAGTTATTTCTTAATTACCTTAAAAATACTAGTGATGAGTTTAGAATCGCACTTTAGAAAATTTAGAGATCAAATCATCGGAATTGATCAGACGTTTACAACCCCTTATGGTGAAAAGAATTTGATTTATGCAGATTGGACTGCAAGTGGACGTTTATACGAGCCATTGGAACAAAAGATGCTTCGCGAATTTGGACCTTTTGTAGCGAATACCCATACGGAAACTTCGACTACAGGAGCGGCTATGACTTTGGCATATCACAAGGCGCGTACGATAATCAAGGAACATGTAAATGCTAATGCGGATGATGTTTTGATCACAGAGGGTTCGGGAATGACCGGAGTGGTCAATAAATTTCAACGAATTTTAGGGCTTAAGGTATCAGAAAACTTAAAAGAACACACTGAAATTCCGCAGGAAAAACGTCCTATAGTTTTTGTGAGTCATATGGAACATCACTCCAATCAAACATCGTGGTACGAAACCATCGCTGATGTAGAGGTGGTGCCTTGTAATGCCGCAGGATTGGTTTGTTTGGATGCCTTTGAGGAAACCATTAAGAAATACCAGGATCGTCCTATAAAAATAGCCTCAGTTATTGCTGGGTCGAATGTGACAGGAATCAAGACAGATTATCATAAAATCGCTTCGTTAATACACAAGTACAACGGGCTGTGTTTTGTTGATTTTGCCTGTTCAGCACCTTATGTTGATATCGATATGCATCCGGCACAAGAAGACGCCTATTTGGATGCAATTTTCTTTTCACCACACAAGTTTTTAGGAGGACCAGGAAGTTCTGGAGTGCTGTTGTTTAATAAGAAACTGTATAAAAATACGATTCCTGATAACCCAGGAGGCGGTACCGTTACTTATACCAACCCATGGGGAGAACACGATTATATAGACGATGTGGAAACCCGTGAAGATGGTGGGACGCCCGCATTTTTGCAAACCATTCGAATAGCCTTAGCCATGCAGGTGAAAGATCAAATGGGAACCGAGCTAATGAAACGTCGAGAAGACGAGATAAACAAGGTCTTTTTCGATTGTTTAGAAGGGCTGAAAGGAGTGCGAATTTTAGCGCCACAGCACAAAGATAGATTGAGTATCTTTTCGTTTTATTTTGAGAGATACCACTTTAATTTAGTGGTGAAATTACTCAACGATCGATTTGGAATTCAAACGAGAGGAGGCTGTTCTTGTGCAGGTACCTACGGACACTTTTTACTCAATGTTGATCAAATGACATCACACAAGATAAAAGATCAAATTCAGGAAGGTTGTAGTACAGAAAAACCGGGTTGGGTACGTTTGTCTGTACATCCTACCATCATCGATGCCGAAGTTCAGTTTATCTGCGAGTCTTTAGAGGCCTTAGCAGCTAATATTGAAGTGTGGAGTAAGGAATATCGATACAACCCAATTAAAAACGATTATGAACACTTAGAAGTAGAGGCCCCTGAAAAAGGATTGGTCGCTTCTTGGTTTGCCGTATAAACTATGAAATTGTTAAGCGAATTACAGCTGGAAAAGCAATATGTGACGATTAAAGAATCATCGATTTCAGGAAGGTGGATCCATTTGGAAGATATCCAACCACTAATTGAAAAATTACCGGCTTTTATACGAGTTGAAAAATTGGGCGCCTCAGAGGAAGGTCGCCCAATTTTTAAGCTTCGTATGGGTACTGGAAGTAAAAGAATCCTGATGTGGAGTCAAATGCACGGTAATGAAAGTACAGGTACCAAAGCAGTTTTTGATTTTATCAATTACTGTGTACACTTCGCTGATACTGAAGTTGTGCAAAGTATATTGAAGGAGGTGGATTTGCAAATTATACCCATGTTAAATCCTGACGGTGCTTTAGCTTATACCCGAGTAAATAGCAAGGAGGTGGACCTCAATAGGGACGCTGTTGACCAATCGGCTATTGAAAGCCAATTGCTGCGCGCCGAACTCGATGCGTTCAATCCACAATTCTGTTTTAATTTACACGATCAGCGCACGATTTTTGGAGTGGAAGGAACAGACAATCCTGCGACGATTTCTTTTTTAGCACCCTCTGAAGAAGTTTCTCGTAAACTCACACAAGGGCGCAAAGAAACGATGGATGTCATTGTCGCGATGAATAGCTTGCTGCAAAAACTGATTCCAAATGGAATCGGACGGTATACAGATGAGTTTTATCCGACTGCTACAGGAGATAATTTTCAAAAGCTAGGGCACAACACCATTTTGATTGAAGCAGGGCATTACCCGGAAGATTACGAGCGTGAAATGGTGCGAAAATTCAATTTTTACGCCATTCTTCAAGGAATTTTTCACATTAGTACACAAAAAACCTTTGAAAATTACGAACCGTATTTTTCTATTCCTAACAATATCAAGAACTTCTACGACGTGATTTATCGATCAAAAAATAATGAAAAAGATATAGCGTATCAGTATGTAGAAAGAATTGAAAGTAATAAATTTGCACTTACTTTGATTAAAGAGAAAGAAGGAAATTTATCAACTTATTTGGGTCATAAAGAATTTAAAGTAATTGACTAATTTTTGGATTTTCTTTAATATTGGAGTTTTAAAATTGAAAAAAAATCATATTTTAGCAATATTACTTGAATAAACACAAAATGAAAAAATTTGTACTCGATGAGATTGATCATCAAATCTTAGACATTTTAATTGAGAACGCTCGTACGCCGTTTACCGATATCGCCAAGAAACTTTTGGTTTCGGCTGGAACTATCCACGTACGTGTTAAAAAAATGGAAGATGAAGGAATTATTGAAGGGTCTACGCTTACGTTAAACTATGAGAAAATGGGATATTCTTTTATCGCTCATGTCGGAGTGTTTTTAGAGAAGACTTCTATGACTCAGCACGTATTGGACAATCTAAGATTAATTCCGAATGTTACTGTAGCTTACGTTACAGCAGGGAAATACAACATTTTCTGTAAAGTAAGAGCGAGAAGTACGAATGATGCAAAAGACATTATCTATAGAATTGATGATATCCACGGTGTAAATCGTACGGAAACAATGATTTCTTTGGAAGAAAGCATCAACGATAAAAAGCGTTTAATGCACGCTATTTTTAAGGAGATATAACACCTTATTTTTAATAATATGATAAAGGGCCGTAAATTTAATTTACGGCCCTTTTTTGCTTCTTAGCTACAGGTTAAAGTAGTGGGAAGTTAAGTACAGCTATTGCAAATGCGTCTTTTTCAAGCAGGTGTTTTCCTAATAGCCCTGACCAAACGATCCCGTATCAGTGGGTTTGTTAAGATTGCAATTCACTCCAATCAAAATGCTTACCAATGCGTAACCAATCGTCAGGAAATGGCGCAGTGATCACGATTTTTTCGTCGGTAAATGGGTGTTGGAAATGCAATTGATAGGCGTGTAAAAACAACTTGCTGCACTGAAATTGAGTTTCGAACATTTGGTTGTGATTGTTATCGCCGTATTTAGGATCCCCTACAAGTGGATAGCTTATTTTATTACAATGTATGCGCAATTGATGTAAGCGGCCTGTTTTAGGAAGTAATTTCACTAGGCTATAACGCGAGCTTGGATAGGGTTTTACAGGAATGTCCAACACGGTGGTATTGAGCAATTCTAGTTGCGTCTCGGCGTCTTTGTAGACTTTAGCATCTCTACCTTTTACGGGACTGTCAATGGTTTTTTTAGCCGGGGCATGACCGCGTACAATACCGTAGTAAATTTTTTGAATAGCATGAGAGGTAAACAGCTGTTGAAAAGGAGCGACGTATTCATTACTCTTGGCAAAAACGACCACTCCTGAGGTCTTTCGGTCCAAGCGATGAATAGGATGACACTTGCTTTCAAAGTGTTCGTTTACCAATTGCACTAACGAGGTTTCGTCGGTGACATTACGTGAGTGATGGGCATGGTGGACCACTAGGTTGTTTGGTTTCGCAACGCATACGATGTACGCGTCTTCGTATAATATATGTAAATCCAACTGATTAATTTTTATTTGTATCGTTCGTTTTTCCGTATAAAATGAGTCCTAAGGCCAGGATACCACAGCAAAAGAAGCCGATGAATAGCGGTAGGCTGGTTTCCTTGACAAAGCCTCCGATAAAGGTAGCAATTGGCACGGCCATAATGGTTGATATAAAACCGTTGTAGGCAGCTCCCACACCGGCAATATGTCCAATAGGTTGCATTGCAAGAGATCGCAAGTTCCCAAATAGGAAACCGATGGCAAAAAATTGAAGGACAAAAAAGGTTACGAGCACATAAATTGACGGGTTTGGAGTTTGATAAAACAATGCGATATAGGCTCCAGACACAGCGATAAATAGAATTGCAAAAAATCGCACCAATCGATACATTCCGTATTTCATAACCAATGTACCATTTAAAAAGGTGGCTAATCCAACCGAAATCGCGAGTCCGGCAAAAATAAACGGAAACTCCTCTTTCAATTGATATTGGTTCTCAAAAATTTGTTGTGAGGCACTTAGGTATACCATAAAAGCACCGGTGATTAATCCGGACACCAAGGTGAACACCCAAGCCTGACGTTGTTTGAAAAACTCTCGTAAACCATTGGTGAAGAGTTGTAGGCGCAAAGGGGTTTTATATTCCTCCTTGAGCGTTTCTGGTTGTCGTTTTGCTAACCATAGGATAACGAAGGCTCCAAAAAAAAGTTGACTGTAAAAAATAGCTTGCCAGCCGTACTGATCTAACAAAAGTTTCCCGATTGAGGGTGCCACCACCGGAACCAAAATGAAAATCACAACGACAAACGACATAATTTTAGCCATGTAATTCCCGCTAAATGTATCTCGAACCATGGCGATACTCAAGGTTCGCGGAGCTGATAAACCAACACCTTGAAAAATGCGTCCTACAATCATCCACTCCAAAGACTCTGAGTACACACAGAGGATACTAGCCAAGACGAAAACGATAAATCCTACGTAAATCAAAGGTTTCCGGCCGACACTATCAGAGATGGGACCTGAAATTAATTGACCGACACCGAGACCCAGAAAAATCATGGTAATCAATAGTTGTAAGTCTTGGTTATCAGTTACGTGTATGCTTGTGCCAATAGGGCTAAGAGCGGGTAGCAATGCGTCAATAGAGAGCGCGACAAGTGACATTAAAGAAGCCATTAAAGTAATGAATTCTATATGTGAAGTGTTCGAAGATTTTTGCATCTCGCAAAAATACAATATCTTTAAGAAAGCACCTTGTTAAAAGACGCTAATGTACGTTAAAGAAGAAGGTGCTATTAGAAGTAAGAAGGGTGAGTGGAGAACTAATAGCACCGTTTTAATTAATTTTACTATTAAACAATTAAAATCTAAATAACCCTACCATTTTTTTTAAAAAATGTTATGTTTGTTGCGATGGAAACAAAAAAAACTATTTGCAAACCAAAAGTATTCAATGAAGTTTACGAGGAACATTCCAAATCCTTGTATAATTTTATGTACTACAAATGCGGTGATCGCGATTTAGCAGAAGACATGGTCCAAGAATCATTTGTCAAGCTATGGGAGAACTGTGCGAAGGTGTTTTTTTCGAAAGCGAAGTCTTTTCTGTTCACGGTGGCGAACAATATGTTCCTAAATCACGTGGCGCATAAAAAGATAGTACTTAAGCACGCTTCAGAAGGTCAAAAAAACTACACTCACGAAACCCCTGAGTACCTCATTGAAGAACAGGAATTTTTAAAAAAATTAAAAGGCGCGATTGCGGACTTACCTGACAAACAACGAGAGGTCTTTTTGTTGAATAGAATAGACAAAAAGAAATATAAGGAAATCGCAGAAATGCTAGGGATTTCAGTAAAAGCTGTCGAAAAGAGGATGTCTTTGGCGCTAAAGTCGCTTCGGGCGAAAATTGGTAGTAATTTTAAGTAGGGTACACAGAAGTTTATTTGTTATACAATTAGAAAAGCAGGAAATGAATAAAAATATAGATGAAAATTTTTTAACGCGATGGTTAAAAGATGAACTAACAGAAAATGAGCTAGAGGACTTTAAGCAGACTTCTGATTATTTTTTGTATACGAAAATCATGGAGGTCTCTTCAGGATTTGAAGAACCTGATTTTGCTAAAGAAAAGGTATATGAAAATATAGAATCAGAAGTTGAACAAAAGTCTGCACAGGCGGCTAAGCCTTCCAAGAAATCGAAGGTAATAGCATTGAACTGGGTATATGGAGCCGTGGCTGCCGTATTGTTATTATTGAGCGTATTCTATATGAATAGCGGATCAGAAGGTATTGAAACTAAGGTAGGAGAGCAGTTAGCGCTACAGCTTCCTGACAAGTCTGAAGTTGTGTTAAATGCCAATTCAAGTTTGTCATTTGACGAGGATAGCTGGGCAGAAAAACGCTTGTTAAAGTTGCGTGGTGAAGCCTATTTTAAGGTAGAAAAAGGAGCTACGTTCACCGTTGAAACCAAGCTTGGAAAAGTTCAAGTTCTAGGAACACAATTTAACGTTCGTTCTTATAACGATTATATTGAGGTTCAGTGTTTTGAAGGAAAAGTAAGTGTAAAAACTCAGAATGAGGAGAATATTCTTACTCGAGGAAAGGCATTGAGGGTATTTCCAGGAGCCGAAGCCGAGTTTTGGGACGTGATTGACCAAGAACCTAAGTGGAAAAAAGGAGAGACTACATTTAGAAGTATTTCTCTAAAATACGTGGTGTTAGCCATTGAAAATCAGTACGATATTAAAATTGATGTGGGTGGAGTAGACCTGAAACAAAAGTTTACAGGAAGCTTTACGCACGCAAATTTAAAGATTGCTTTAAAAACTGTCTTTGAACCTATGAAAATTGGAGTTATATTTACCAATTCTAAGACAGTTACCTTGGTGAAGCAATAAATGAATAGAAGAGTACGTGTTTTATTACTAATTACCGGTTTAATTTGTGTTCAGTGTCTGTTTGCTCAGAAAAACACTCAAAACCAGGAAATAATCCCCTTAAGAGAGTTGTTGTCGGCTTTGGAGTTAAAGCACGACGTGAAGTTCTCTTATAGTGACGTACTCGTAAATCAAAAGTTTTGTGCAGGGAATTACCAGCAACAAGAATTAGCGAGTACTCTTAAAAAACTCAGCTTAGAGTCGAACCTATTATTTGAAGTATTAGATGCACGCTATATTATCGTATCTGAAAAACCAAAAATAGTAGGTGAGGTGTGCGGTTTTGTGTACGATGCGCTTACCAAAGCACCAGTGCAAGGAGCGAATGTTTTTCCGTTTACCAAAAATACTGGTGTAAGTACGCGTTCTAACGGATTTTTCAGATTGTCAAATATGGAAAACGAATCGCATTTGGAGGTTAGTTTTGTAGGATATGAATCAAAGTTAATCCAGCTAAGTGCACTCAAGGAGGGTTGTTTAGAAATTGAGCTCAGGCCTCAAAATACCTTACTAGACGAAGTCTTGATTACGGACTATATGGTCGGGGGAATTGATAAAAAATCGGATGGCGCTATTGTGATTTCTCCCAAAAGATTAGGGACCGTTGCCGGACTAACAGAGCCAGATGTTTTGCAAAGTGCTCAATTACTTCCTGGAATCAGTAGTCCTAATGAAACAGCATCGGGCTTGTATATTCGAGGAGGGACTCCAGAGCAAAACCTCATTTTATTCGACGGGATAAAAATGTACAACTCGTCACATTTCTTTGGAATGCTTTCAGCATTCAATCCTTACATCATTAACAAAGTCAAAATATACAAAAGTGGTACGAGTTCGGAATACGGAAATCACACCTCGGGAGTTATCGATATTGAAACCTCTAAAGATATACCCACTCGGGTGCAAGGAGGTTTTGGGGTTAATATGACACATTTCGACGCTTTTTTAAATATACCAATAAGCAAAAAAGTAGGATTGGCGATTTCAGGAAGACGTTCGTTTACCGACGTGTTTAAAACCTCGACCTTTTCAAGGTTGTCAAAAAAGGTATTTCAGAATACTATTATCTCGCGTAATGAAGAAGCGGCATTGGATGATTTTGAAAATAAAAATAATTTCTACTTTGCCGATATTAACTCAAAACTAACGCTCCAGGCGAGCCCCAAAGATCTCTTGGTCTTTAATCATCTTTTGGTCAGAAATAAATTAGGGTATTTGTTTCAAACCAAAACAACCGACAGGTATATGACTAAAGACGATTTGAAAATCGAAAATTCCGGTTTTAGATTGCAGTGGGAGCGCAATTGGAGTGAGCGCACACGTCAAAAAACGAGTCTGTATTCCTCAAACTACGATTTCTCTTACAAATACAACGGCCGTTTTAACTACAGTCAGGCATTTACCCAAGCAGCAACCAAAACCAATGTGATTGACGATATTGGCTTTAAAACAGCTATCGAACACGATTTTGGGAAATACAATTCTATTTTAACGGGGTATGAGTTTGTAAATAATGATGTTCGTTACTTGATAAGCAGAGAAAATAGTGCCAATAGTTTTAAATACACCATTCAAGATCGAAACATTAATAATACCCATGCTTTGTTTTTTAACTATGGGTTTAATAGAAATGCAAAAACGATATTGAATGTAGGAATGAGAGCGAATTACTTTTCGTTTGTTGACAAGATGTATTTTGCTCCACGATTGTATTTGCAACAAGAGGTGTTACCAAATTTGTCCTTAAAAACATCCTACGAATACAAGCAACAAAACATCGGTCAGCTCATTGAAAATCACACCTCTGATTTCGGGTTGGAAGACCAGGTTTGGTTGTTGGTGAATGGTAAAGAACTTCCGGTATTGAGGAATAGTCAATACACTTTGGGGCTGATGTACAAAAACAAAGGAACCATCTTTGATATCGATTTTTTCAGAAAAGACAGTAAAGGGATTGCTTCGACCATCGGACCTCCAGGAAATACTATTAACCTAATAGGAACCGGATCTGTAGACGGCGTAGACGTGTTGTTAAAGCAAACCTTTGGGAACTACAGCTCTTGGATGAACTACAGCTATAGTAAATCGCGACAATTATTTGATAATTTTAACCGCGGGAATGCTTTTCCTAGTAATTTCGATGTTACCAATAGTTTTTTATGGGCGCATAACTTACAACTAGGAGATTTCAGTTTTTCACTGGCATGGATGCTCAGAACAGGTACGCCTTATACGCCTTTAGTAGGTATTGGAAAAGACGGTACATTGTTTTTGGGTGAAATCAACTCACAGCGTTTGCCGCGCTACCACAAATTAGATTTTTCAACGAGTTATTCGTTCAATTTTGACAGCAATAAACGCTGGCAAGGAAAAATAGGTCTGTCGCTGCTCAATGTGTACAATAAAACGAATATTTTAAGTAGAAAGTACAGTTCTGTTATTCTAAATGGAAATTATGTAGAACAGCGAATTGACAATCTATCCTTAGGATTTACTCCCAATCTCGTACTGAGGATCTTCATAAAATAGCGTTGTTTAAAAATATTCCGTATATTTGTTTAAATAAAATTAAAAAAAGTTGAACAATATTAAGACGGTTTTTACCATTAAGGACCTGGAGAACATTTCTGGGATCAAGGCGCACACCATACGGATATGGGAAAAGCGCTACAAACTTTTTGAACCCAAAAGAACCGCTACTAATATAAGGTATTATTCTTCGGAGAGCTTGCTAAAGCTCTTAAACGTAGCGCTTTTAAACAAGCATAACCACAAAATTTCAAAGATAGCAGACATGTCGGAGGACCAAATTAAGGTGACTGCACGTGAATTGTCTTTTAAATTAGCTGTCGAGGATGAAGCCATCAATGCTTTTAAAGTATCGATGTTTCAGTTCGATAAAGTGCTGTTTAATAATACCTACAATAAACTACTGCACAAAAAGACGTTTCGACAGATTTTTAAAGAGGTGTTTATTCCTTTTTTAGAGCACATAGGGCTGCTCTGGCAAACGGATACCTTGCTTCCTGCTCATGAGCATTTTATTTCCAATCTCATCATCCAGAAAATTCAATTGAATACGGAGAAGTTAGAATATACTACTGGTGATTCTGATCAGACCTACGTATTGTTTTTACCCGATGGTGAAATTCACGAAATAGGTCTGCTGTATTTAAATTATGAATTAGCACTGAGAGGGTTTCACACGGTATACCTCGGACAGAGTTTGCCTTTAGATAACCTAAATTACTTTTTTGACAGTCAGCGCAGTATCACTTTTGTTGCCTCAATGACGGTAAAACCTTATGATGACAAGATTGATGATTATTTTAAGGAAATAGATTTGGTTTTAAAAGAAACAAATCATAAATTTATTGGAGTAGGGGTGAAAGCCATTACCATGATTAACAAGAGCTTCGAATCGGATATTGCTGTATATCCATCCGTTATTAAATTCTTAGAAGAAATTTAATTGATTTATTTTGTTTAGAGTTTTATAATAAAATTTTAACAAAATTATATACATGATTCATCGTATCATCATATTTTTTGTTTAACTTTGTTGTAGTATGATTAAACAAAATAAATCAATAGCAATTATAGGGTCAGGATTTTCATCGCTGTCAGCTGCTAGTTATTTGGCCAAAGCTGGATACGAGGTGACGGTATATGAGAAGAATGCAACCTTAGGAGGACGTGCTCGACAGTACGTAAAAGACGGTTTTACTTTTGACATTGGTCCCACTTGGTACTGGATGCCAGATGTTTTTGAGAAGTTTTTTGCCGATTTCGGAAAAAAACCAAGTGATTACTACCAGTTGGAAAAGTTGTCGCCTGCTTACGAGGTGTATTTCGGTAAAGGAGACAGTATCGTTATTCCGGACAATTTCAAGGAAATTTGTGAAGTTTTTGAAACTGTTGAGCCTGGGAGTTCAAAGCCGTTGATGAAGTTTATGAATTCGGCAAGAGACAACTACGAAATTGCCGTAAACAAAATGGTGTACAAGCCAGGCGTTTCTCCGTTGGAGTTGGTGAGTAGCGAAACCGTGGTTCGTGTCAATCAGTTTTTTTCAACCATACGCAAGCAGGTGCGCAAAAAAATTCGCAACCACAAGCTGATAAAAATTCTTGAATTTCCAGTGCTGTTTTTAGGAGCTAAGCCAAGCAATACTCCGAGTTTTTATAATTTTATGAATTATGCAGATTTTGAGTTAGGTACCTGGCATCCGAAAGGTGGTATGTACGAGGTGGTAAAAGCCATGGTGGCTCTGGCGAAATCACAGGGAGTGAATTTTGTGACGAACGCTGCTGTGGAAGAACTGGTATTGTCGGATAAAGCTACGGTAGGAGGTGTTAAGATCAACGGAAAACACATTGAGGCTGATTTGGTACTTAGTGGCGCTGATTATCATCACACAGAAACCCTACTGCCAAATAAACTGCGTCAGTATTCAGAGAAATATTGGTCGAACAGAACCTTTGCGCCGAGTTCCTTGTTGTTTTATGTGGGATTTGATAAGAAACTGAAGAATGTAAAGCATCATACGCTTTTCTTCGATACGGATTTTGATACCCATGCAAAAACCATATACGATGTGCCAAGTTGGCCAAAAGAACCTTTATTTTACGCTAGTTTTCCTTCGATTACGGATGCCTCTTTTGCACCGGATGGAAAAGAAGCTGGAACGTTTTTGATTCCCCTAGCACCGGGAATTGAAGATACACCTGAACTGCGTGAACACTATTTCAAATTGATCATGAAGAGGCTAGAAGACCTCACGGAGCAAGAGGTGATGTCGTCCGTGATTTTCAAAGAGAGCTTTTGTGTAAATGATTTTGTAAGAGATTACAATTCGTACAAAGGAAATGCGTACGGATTGGCGAATATATTGACCCAAACTGCTTTTTTAAGACCTAAATTAAAGAGTAAAAAGGTGGAGAACCTGTATTTCACTGGACAGCTAACCGTGCCAGGACCAGGAGTACCGCCCTCGTTAATATCTGGAAAAGTAGTATCTGATTTAATCCTCAAAAACGCTTAATTATGAAAGAATTATTTGATCAAGTATCGTTTCAGTGTAGTAAACTCGTGACCAAGAAGTACAGCACTTCGTTTTCTTTAGCAACCAGAATGCTTGCACCGGAAATTCGCGTGGCCATCTATAATATTTACGGATTTGTGCGTTTTGCAGACGAGATTGTAGATTCGTTTCACGACTATGACAAGGAAGCACTCATGGAACAATTTGAAAAGAACTACTACCTCGGAAAACATCAAGGAATTAGTTTGAATCCCATCTTAAATGCTTTCATCGATACTGTTGAAAAATACAATATTGACGATTCTATGATTCAGGCGTTTCTCAAAAGTATGAAAGCCGATTTGTACAAAACGGACTATACCACTCAGGAGGAGTATAAAGAGTATATATACGGATCTGCAGATGTTGTTGGATTAATGTGTTTAAAGGTGTTTGTAAACGGTAACCAAGCCAAATTTGAAGAGTTAAAAGGAGCAGCCATGCGTTTGGGTTCGGCCTTTCAAAAGGTGAATTTTTTAAGAGATTTAAAAGAAGATGTGGAGCAGTTAAACCGTTCGTACTTCCCGAATGTTAACCTGCGTGCTTTAGACAACCGCTCCAAAGCACTCATCATTAAAGAAATAGAAGAGGATTTTGACTATGCATACCACCACGGGGTACTTAAATTACCTGTGGAAGCCAAATTTGGGGTATATATCGCTTACCGATACTACAAGCGCTTACTTAAAAAGTTAAACTCGGTTCCTTCTGAAGAGATTATGGATACTAGAATACGAATTTCGAATGGGCTAAAAATCAGTTTACTCATGCGTGGTTATGCTCGTTATAAATTGAATTTACTTTAATGAAAATATTCTTGGCCTTACTGCTGTTTTTACAGGTTCAAACTGGTGAAAAAAGTGTTGTAAAAGCGTTCCACGAAGCGGTTGATCGAAAGATGGAAACCACTTTTATCAAACAGTATAGAAATTCAAAAAGTCCAACGGTTCTAGGGTATGTGTATTCCTTGGAAATGAAACAGGCGAAGTACAAATTTTTTCCTTGGTCCAAACTAGCTGTTTTCAAGAAAGCCAAAAGGAAATTAGAGTCGTTGATTGCAAAAAATCCTGAAAATGTACACCTCAGATACATACGTTTGGTCATACAAGAACAGACGCCTGCTATCTTAAATTACAAAGACAAAATTTCTGCAGATAAATCTTTTTTATTGCGTAAATTAGAGGAAAAAGATAGCAGTGATTATCTAGATTATTATATTAAAAAGAATACCTCATTATGATATTATTTACCGCCGTTGCTCTCGGCACTTTTATACTAATGGAAGGAATTACATGGTGCACCCACAAATACGTCATGCACGGTTTTGGTTGGTACCTACACGAAGATCACCATCAGCCGGGCTACCCGCACGTATTTGAAAAAAACGATGCCTTTTTTGTGGTTTTCGCTGTTCCTAGTATGACCTTGTTCTACTTTGGAATTCGCCCGGAACTGAATTACCTGTTTTTTATTGGACTCGGTATTTTGATGTACGGAATCGCTTACTTTTTGATTCATGATGTGTTAATACACAGGCGATTTAATTGGTTTAAAAATACCCAAAACAGGTATTTACGCGGCTTGAGAAAAGCCCATAAAATACATCATAAACATTTAGGGAAACACGATGGAGAGTGTTTTGGGATGCTAGTGGTACCTTTAAAATATTTTAAAAAACCAACCTGGAAATGAGTCAGTATTTGTACCTCATATTAGACCTCGGAAGCCTAAGCATACCTTTGCTTTACAGTATTTTTGAAAAAGATTTTCACTTTATCAAATACCTAAAGCCAATCGTGTTTAGCATTTTATTAGTGGCTGCTCCGTTTCTGATTTGGGATGCTGCTTTTACGCTTATGGGCGTTTGGGGTTTTAATGCTACCTATCACTTACCGATCAAGTTTATCGGTATGCCGGTTGAAGAATGGTTGTTTTTCATTTGTATTCCTTATGCCTGTTTATTTACCCATGAGGTGTTACAGTTTTACCTGCCAAAGCTTCAATTAGAACGTACCTTTACTCTTTTACTAGGGGTATTGTTGTTATTGATTATCGCCGTGTTATTGGTTTTCTCCATAGGCAAGTGGTATACTTCGGTAAATTTCGTCTTTTTTATTCTTTTACTGTCGTATGGCTTACGAAAGGAATTGGAGCTTTTAAGACGTTATTTTATAAGTTTTGCGGTGATTTTGTTACCCTTCTTTTTGATTAACGGGATTTTGACAGGTAGTTTTATAGAAGAGCCCGTTGTTTGGTACAACAACAATGAAAATTTAGGTGTGCGTTTGTTTACGATTCCTGTAGAGGACGTTTTTTACGCCTTTAATATGTTGTTCTCAGTACAGTTATTGTTTAATTATTTTAAAAATCAACGAAATGGCAATAGCCAAAAAATCAGTGCGTAATTTTCTCGTCTTCCTGAGCTGTAATTTTTTAGCCCTTTACGTCGGCGTACAGTTGATGAACGACGGTCCGAGAACCGCTTGGTACGCTGCTTTAAATAAAGCACCGTGGTCACCTCCGAATTGGATGTTCGGGGTAGCCTGGTCGTCAATAATGCTGTTGTTCGCGTTTTATATGACGCGCTTAGTAAAGAATACATCGGAGGCAATGCGCAGTGTGCTTGGAATTTATGCGCTACAATGGTTGCTAAATGTAGGATGGAATTGGTTTTTCTTTAATCAACATCAAACAAAACTTGGATTGGTAGTGATCGTTTCACTTTGCTTGCTGATTTTGATGATGATGTTTGGATATCGAAAAAAAATGGCATGGAATTCATTGATGATACTGCCCTATGCAATATGGATGGTGTTGGCAACGAGTTTGAATGCATATATAGTGTTTAACAATTAAAAAAGGTGTTATGGCTGCAAAAAAACAAGTAAATGCAGATAAATTAATAGGCTGGTACATGGATGAAGTACTCAGTGATGAGCGTTCAAAAACCGTATATGCCTTTAGTAAAAAATACAACTTTGAAGAACAAGAGTTTTATAGTTACTTCAACAGTTTTGATGGATTGGAAAAAGCGATATTCGCAGTGTTTTGTTCAAAAACAGTATCGCTTTTGATGAAGAATGATGCCTATGTGTCGTACGATGCTAAAGGTAAATTATTGAGTTTTTATTATACGTTTTTCGAATTGCTAACAGCAAATCGTTCGTATGTATATCACAGTTTAAAGGAAAATTCGAATATGCTGGCGTCTTTGAGTTTGTTGACGAAGCTTAAAGAGGAGTTTACTACCTATGTAAAAACAGAAGTGTATACTGAGGGGTTTGATTTTAAGAATAAAACCGCGAACAAGTTGCGCGATAAAGGCGTGGAAGAGGCCGCTTGGCTGCATTTGCTCTTTACCTTGAAGTTTTGGTTAGAAGATAGCTCTCCTAATTTTGAAAAAACGGATCTTTTTATCGAAAAATCAGTAAAAGCCAGCTTTGATATTCGCGATACGACTCCGCTGGAAAGCGTATTTGACTTTGCAAAATTTTTGTGGAAAGAAAAAGTACCGAGCTCATGAAAAGTATAGATAATATCCCAACGTCAAAAATAGAGCGTGCTTCCAAATTGATAACGACAGGAATTAAAGTCGGAGTGAATTATGCGAAGTACTACGGAGAAAAAATCGTCAAATCAGAGGAGGAGGCGAAAGAGAATCTGAATCAAGCAAATGCTACGGATATTTACGACGGTTTGAAAACACTGAAAGGTTCGGCTTTAAAAGTTGCTCAAATGCTGAGTATGGAGAAAAATATTTTGCCGAGAGCCTACGTGGAGAAGTTTTCATTATCGCAATTTTCTGTACCGCCATTATCGGCACCTTTAGTCGTAAAGTCGTTTAAGAAGTATTTCAAAAAATCACCGCAAGAAGTTTTCGATACGTTTACAGCGGAATCTGTGAATGCAGCAAGTATCGGTCAAGTACACAAGGCGGAGAAAGACGGTAAAAAACTAGCCGTAAAAATTCAGTATCCAGGAGTAGCTGAGAGTATTTCAACAGATTTAGCCATGGTGAAGCCCATTGCTATGAAAATGTTTAACATTCGTGGTGAAGGAAGTGATGCCTATTTCAAAGAAGTAGAAGATAAGCTTTTGGAAGAAACCAATTACGAGTTGGAGTTAAAGCAAAGTGTTGAAATTGCCGAGCGTTGTGCCGCTATCCCGAACATAAAATTCCCGAGTTATTATTCTGAATTTTCGTCTGAGCGCATTTTAACGATGGACTGGATGGAAGGAGAACATTTGTCAGAGTATATCACCCGCGATAATAAGCAAGAAGATTTGAATAAAGTAGGGCAGGCATTGTGGGATTTTTACATGTATCAAATGCACATATTGAAAAAGGTTCATGCCGACCCTCATCCTGGGAACTTTCTAGTTTCTTCAAACCACGAGCTCACCGTCATTGATTTCGGTTGTATGAAAGAGGTTCCTGAATCTTTTTACGTGCCGTATTTTGAACTTGCAGAAAAGAAAAATATCGAGGATCCGGAATTTTTTGAGAGTAAACTCTACGAGTTGGAAATTTTAAGACCGGAGGATACTCCAGAGGAAAAAGTATTTTTTAAAGCGTTATTCCATGAAATGCTTTCGCTGTTTACACAGCCATTTCACGTGGAAGAATTCGATTTTTCCGATGCGGATTTCTTTGGGAGAATTGCCGATTTAGGTCAGAAATATGCCCAGAGTACGGAGTTGAAAAAGATGAATGGAAACAGAGGTTCAAAGCATTTTATCTATATCAACAGAACTTTCTTTGGCTTGTACAACCTCATGCACGATTTAAAGGCAAAAGGAGTCAAGATTAATAATTTTAAGAATTTGTAAATGTATATTACAAGAACGGAAATAGACCAGTTGGAGCACTTGTATAAGATTAATTTAATCAATAGTGTTTCTGGGTATAAAGCAGCCAATTTAATTGGGACTAAAAATCGGGAAGGACTTAGTAATGTAGCAGTCTTCAGTTCTGTAGTGCATTATGGTTCAGCACCGCCGATACTCGGGTTTGTGCTGCGTCCAACAACGGTAAGACGAAATACCTATGACAATATCAAGGCAACCGGATATTTTACCATCAATCACATTTATAACCAAGTTTTGGAAGATGCCCATCATACATCGGCGAAGTATCCGGCCGATATTTCAGAGTTCGACCAAACATCGTTAGAAGAGGAGTATTTAAATGATTTTTACGCTCCTTTTGTAAAAGGATCACCGGTCCAAATCGGAATGAAATATTTAGAGGAATACGAAATTAAAGCCAATGGAACCATCTTGGTTTTAGGAGAAATATTGGATTTGCACATCAAAGACGCATTGGTAGGTCAGGATGGTTTTGTAGATTTAGCTAAAGGAGAAACAGCCGTGATCAACGGCTTGGATTCCTATCTAGTACCTACGAGCCCGACGAGATTTTCTTACCAACGTCCTAAAAAAGAAATACAACAGTAAAAATGAGGATATGAAAGTTCTAATCACAGGTACCACAGGTTATATCGCAAAACGTTTAATACCAAAATTATTACGTGAAGGTCATGAGCTGTGGTGCTGTGTGCGGGATTTTTCGAGAATTCCAGAAGATCTTGTCGATAAAGCGGGAATTGAGTTTTTAAAAGTGGATTTTTTAGCTATCGAAGAAGTGCAGTTTCCTGCGGATATTGATGCAGCGTACTATTTGATTCATTCCATGGCATCGAGTGCGGTTGATTTTGAACAGATGGAACAAACCTGTGCGGTGAATTTTAAAAAACTGCTAGAGCCGACTAACTGTAAACAGGTAATTTACTTGAGTGGTATTGTAAATGATACGAGCCTGTCAAAGCATTTAAAATCCCGTTTGGGAGTGGAGCACAATTTAGCTTCAAAAGAGTATCAACTCACGGTATTTCGCGCGGGAATTATAGTAGGTAGTGGAAGTGCTTCCTTTGAAATTATTCGAGATCTCGTGGAAAAGCTTCCGGTAATGGTAGCGCCAAGATGGTTAAATACCCGAACACAACCCATCGCGATCAGAGATGTGTTGAGTTATTTGTCACAAGCCTTAGGAAATACTGCACTTTACGGAAAGTCTTATGATATTTACGGCCCGGAAATTATGACCTACAAACAGATGTTATTGCAGTTTGCAAGCGTCCGTGGGCTTAAAAGATACATCCTAACCTTGCCGGTGTTAACACCTAAGTTATCGTCGTATTGGCTGTATTTCGTAACCTCTACCTCGTATAAATTGGCAATTTCTTTGGTCGACAGTATGAAGGTAGAAGTAATAGGAAAGTCTTCTGATTTGAATGAACACATACCAATTACTCCCATTTCTTATCGCGAGGCGGTGGAAAAAGCCTTTGTGAAAATCAGGCAAAACTCCATCATTTCTAGCTGGAAAGACGCTTTGAGTAGTGGGGTACTAGCAACACCACTGTCTGAACATATCGATGTACCACATTACGGTTGCTTTAAAGACGTCCGTAAACTTCCGATTTCAGACGAAGAAGGAACGCTAAACAAAATTTGGAAACTCGGTGGTGCCAATGGTTGGTATCGATTTAATGGCCTGTGGAGAATTCGCGGTTATATAGACAAGCTGGTTGGAGGAGTAGGATTGCGTCGTGGGCGCAGGCATGCTACGGAAATAGAGGCAGGTGACGCTCTTGATTTTTGGCGGGTACTCTATGCTAATAAAGAAGAAAAGCGCATGTTGCTGTTTGCAGAAATGAAATTACCCGGTGAAGCCTGGCTAGAATTTAAAATTGTAAAAGGAAATTTATACCAACGAGCGGTATTTAGGCCCAAAGGGGTTTGGGGACGACTCTATTGGTTTAGTGTGTTGCCTTTTCATGGTTTTGTATTTAGTGGTATGATAAAGGCGTTGGCAACAAAAGATAGGTAAGCTATGAGAGGGGTGAAAAAACAACATCTTCCCAAAAAAGTTTGTGAGTCCTGTGGATTGGAATTCACCTGGAGAAAAAAATGGGAGCGCGATTGGGACGCCGTTAAATACTGCAGTAAAAGATGCAAAACGACAAAGAAAGAATTCAAATAATATGGTTCCGTAAAGACTTGCGTTTGAGTGATAATGATTTGCTACAAGCAGCAATGCAAAAGAAGTTACCCTGTGTTGCCGTGTTTTATTGGCCTTCGCATTGGTTAGAAACCAATACACTAGGGCTGTCAAAAATGGGCGGTCACCGAAAACGTTTTTTAGCAGAATCGCTGGCCTGCTTACGAACGCAATTAGAAACCTACAATATTCCGTTACTCGTGACGGATGCTCCAGAGGATTTGAGCAGTACTTTAGCAGCCAAATACGTGGTCGAAAACCTTTGGTACCATGAGGACACTACCTTTGAAGAAGCGCAAGAAGCACAACAGGTATTAAGCTTTTGGACTAATGAGACCAAAATATGGCCCTTGTCAAGAAAAGGTTTATTCCTGAAGGCGGATTGTGATAGGCTCATAAAAAAACAAGAGTTTTCATTCAGTGCCTTTCGGAAAAAAGTAGAGAAATACCTGGCAGTTAGAGCTACAGATCATTGTCCATTAACAGTGCAAGAGCCTCTGAATCTGGAAGGCTTAAACGGTGTATTAAGGGAAGAAGAGTTCCTAGAAACTACGAGTACTATCCCTGATGACACGGCTTTTCCGTTCCGCGGAGGAGAGCTTAGTGCCCTTGACAGACTGCATGGATATTTCTTTGAAAATCACCATGTGAAAAGCTATAAGCAAACGAGAAACGGGTTGCTTGGAACTGAATACAGCACGAAATTTTCTCCTTGGTTGGCATTCGGTAATATTTCCGCAGCAACTATTGTGGAGACTCTAAAAAAATACGAACGTGAATACGGAGCAAACGAGTCGACCTATTGGGTGTATTTCGAATTGCTTTGGCGTGAGTATTTTAAAGTGCTCGCAGAGAAAAATGGAACGACATTTTTTCAAAAATACGGGTTTCGAACATCTAAACAGTCATTCCCAAAGGCTTCTAAAGAAATTTTCCAACTGTGGATAGAAGGAAAGACGGAGGACGAATTTGTCAATGCAAACATGAACGAATTGCGTTCTACGGGATGGATGAGCAATCGAGGGCGACAAAATGTAGCATCGTATTGGATACACGATTTACAGGGAGATTGGCGCTGGGGAGCAGCGTATTTTGAAATGCAACTCATAGACTACGATGTGCATTCAAATTACGGAAATTGGCAGTACATAGCTGGAATTGGAATTGATGGTAAACCCAAACATTTTGACGTTCAACAGCAAGCGTCCTACTACGATAAAAACGGCGAGTTCAGAGCTCGCTGGAGTTAAACAGATATTATTTCATGAATACATTACGATTGATCTTGGGTGATCAACTTAACAAGAAGCACTCTTGGTATAAGTGCGTGGACAAAGAAGTAACCTTTGCCATGTTTGAAGTGCAAGAAGAACTCACGTATACGAAACACCACATACAAAAAGTTGTAGGCTTTTTTGCAGCTATGCGAGCATTCGCAGCTTGTCTGGAAGCCGAAGGACATCGTGTGGTGTATTATCGCATTGGTGATCTTAAAAACAAGCAGTCGATTACGATGAATCTTCAACAGCTCATCGATACGGAAAGTTTTGATAGGTTTGAATATCAAGAACCAGATGAATGGCGTGTTGAGCAGTATCTACAAGAGTGGAGTGCTGACCTCAACATGGAGGTTAAGGCAGTGGGTACTGAACACTTTTTGACCACCAGAAGTGAATTGTCTCATTTCTTTGAGGGAAAAAAGCAGTTTTTGATGGAGAACTTTTACCGATACATGCGCAAGAAGCACAGTATTTTGATGACTGGCAAGCAACCGGAAGGAGGCAAGTGGAATTACGATAAAAACAATCGTAAAAAATGGAAGCAGCAAACCCTTATTCCGATCCAATTCGAGGCTGTAACAGATGTAAGTGCTTTATTGGAAGAGTTAGAACAGTCAGGAGCTTTATTTTTTGGAAAGGTAGACCCAAATCGTTTTACTTACCCTGTAAATAGATCGGATGCAATGGCACAGCTGCATTATTTTATAGACCATTTGCTGGTGTTCTTTGGAGATTATCAAGATGCAATGCACGACCAAGAATTGGTGTTGTATCATTCTAAAATTTCCTTTGCATTGAATATAAAACTAATAGATCCGCTAGAGGTATTACAAGAGGTGGAACGAGCCTACCGAGAGAATGATGCGGTAAGTATTGAACAAGCTGAGGGCTTTATACGTCAAATATTGGGATGGCGAGAATATATGAGAGGAATGTATTGGCTTCAAATGCCTGCGATGGAAAGTAGTAATTATTTCGAACACAGGAATTCGCTTCCTACGGCTTACTGGACCGGAAAAACCCGAATGAACTGCCTAAAACACTGTGTTAACAATTCGTTAGACACGGCTTATGCACATCACATACAGCGATTAATGGTTTTAGGAAATATTGCATTGCTGTTACAAGTAGCACCACAAGAAGTCGACGATTGGTTTTTAGGTATCTATATCGATGCAGTACAATGGGTGCAATTGCCTAATACACGAGGGATGAGTCAGTTCGCTGATGGAGGAAATATTGCTACCAAACCCTATATAAGTAGCGCCAATTACGTCGATAAGATGAGTAATTACTGTCAGGGATGCTCGTATGATAAAAAAACTAAAATCGAGGAAAACTCCTGTCCTTTGAACAGCTTGTATTGGGATTTTCTCATAACGCATGACAAAAAACTAAGAGCAAATAGGAGAATGAGTATGATGTACCGTTTACTTGATAAAATGGATTCTGAGCAACGGCAAAAGATCAGTGCAAGAGCGAGCTACCTTCGCGCTCATACAGCAGAAATTTAGTGCTGAATATTTTGTTTAACCATATTTTTGTATTGTTAAACAAAATTTGTATCTTTGAGTAACATTGAAATTTAGCGAGAACAAATTTCAATATTTTTTTGACTTTTTTCAATTTGTTTAACTGATTTGATAAAAAGGTAAACAAAATAATATTCAAACGATATGATTCAAGATAGAGAGAAAATTTCGGTAGTTTGGTTTAAGAGAGATTTGCGTTTGGAAGACAACGAGGCGGTAGTAAACGCATTGGCAACAGGTAGAAAAGTACTATTTGTGTACATCTTTGAACCTAGCTTGCTGCAGGACCCTCACTATTCGGAACGTCATTGGAATTTTATCAAGCAATCCATTGCTGATATGAATGAATCATTGGAAAAATTGGGAACCCACGTATTTGTTGTCGAAGCCGAAGTGATGCAATTTTTCAAATATCTGCTATCGAGATTCGATGTGTCGGAAGTGTTTTCTCATATTGAAACAGGTTTGTTAAAGACCTTTAAAAGAGATAAGAATTTCAAGCGCTTTTGCCGTAATAACTCGATAAGCTGGGAAGAGAATATTAATAATGGTGTATTTCGAGGTAGAACCGATAGGGAACATTGGAAGGAAGACTGGGAAGGTTACATGAAGTCAGAACTCCTGCCATTTGAACCTTACGGTCCTCAACAGTTTATTAGCAGTGATGAGTTGAGGGAACTCGAAAAAGATATCAAAACTACAGCGGTTAATACGCTGGCAGCGTCAGCGAACTTTCAACGAGGAGGAAGAGCGACTGCAAAGCGCTATTTACAGAGTTTTTTTAAGGAGCGCTATGTGAATTATGCCAAATTTATCTCGAAACCCATGCAGGCAAGAGAAAGCTGTAGTCGTTTATCGCCTTATTTAGCTTGGGGTAATTTATCGGTACGCGAGGTATTTCAGGAGGCAAAGAGCATCCGAAGAACCGCGATGAACAAAAGAGCCATTGATGCCTTTACGTCTCGCTTGCGATGGCAGGCGCACTTTATTCAAAAGTTTGAAATGGAGTGCATTATGGAGAAGGCTAGTATTAACAAAGGATACCACAAACTTAAAAAAGATATTTCGCTTCAGTATCAAGAAGCTTGGAAACAGGGACAAACGGGAATTCCAATTATCGATGCTTGTATGCGCTGTTTACAGAGCACCGGTTATTTAAATTTTAGAATGAGAGCGATGGTAGTATCGTTTTTTACCCACAATTTATGGCAGCCTTGGCAAGAGGCTTCGAGATATCTGTCACAAGTTTTCTTGGACTTTGAGCCCGGTATTCACTTTCCTCAATTGCAAATGCAAGCGGGAGAAACCGGTATCAATACGTTGCGCATTTACAATCCCATTAAAAATGGTCTGGAACACGATCCCAATGCGGTTTTTATAGGGCAGTGGGTACCAGAGCTACAAAAACTACCCATAGCTTTTCGTCATGAGCCTTATAAGTTGACGATGTTGGAACAGAAGCTATATCATTTTACGTTAGGGAAAGACTATCCAGCACCCATCGTTGACATTGCGAAAACTAGGAAGCGCGCATCGGATGAAATCTGGAAATTGCGAAAAGATGAAGAAGTGATTAGAGAGAGTTTGAGAATAGTAAATAAACACGTAACACGATAACAAACATGGTTTTCAATACAACATATACAGAACGAGAAGACATTCGAGCGATGAATGCGTTAGTAGGTGAACCTTTTTCGCTGATGAAGCGGATAAAAATGGGAGGCGTAGGGAGTTCACGCTTGATGATTTTACAGGTGAGCGAACATTTTAAATCGCTGCTAAATCAGGTTTCCGATATTAATTACATCAATATTGAACTGCGTCCGAAAGGAGTAATTGTCCACTTAACACAGCGTTTAAAGCGATTTGCATGGGCTATCCCTTACTACAAATTGGTCGTATTTAACACGAGTCATTTCAGCATACACGCCGATGGAAATTTCATTCGTGTAGCAAAAAATAAACAGCATGCGATAAACAAGAAATTCTTGCGCAAAATGATGAACCTAAAAATTAATGCACATGAAGACTATGAATTCCTTTTCTATGAAGGAAGTTGATCGCATCATTGAAATGGCATGGGAAGATCGTACGCCTTTCGAAGCCATCCAATTTCAATTCGGACTTCGGGAGCCAGAAGTCATCGCTTTGATGCGAAGGGAATTAAAATCGTCCAGTTTTAAACTATGGAGGAAAAGAGTACAAGGCAGGGCCACCAAACACAGTAAAAAACGCGTATTTGTCAAAGGACGCTTCAAGTGCTCAAGACAAACTACCATTTCTAACAATAAGATAGCAAAGAGATAATGAATGCTCATAAATTAGCGATAACGAGAAGAGAACACTTTAATGCCGCACACAGATTACACAATGCACATTGGAGCGATGCGAAAAATAAGGAGGTATTTGGTAAATGTAACAATCCGCATTACCACGGTCACAATTACGAATTGGAAGTGTCTGTGATAGGACCGATAGATCCGGATACGGGCTATGTGATTGATACTAAAATACTGTCCGATATTATCAAAGAGAAAGTGCTCAATCCATTTGATCATAAAAACTTGAACTTGGAGGTAGCACAGTTTAAAACACTAAATCCTACTGTTGAAAATATTGCCGTAGTGATTTATGAATTAATAGCAGCAGAAATAAAAGCGCCTTTAGAGGTAAAAATTAAACTTTATGAAACACCCAGAAACTTTGTCGAATACCCTGTTAAATAACGAAACGTACTTAAATGGGTTAACCATTGAAGAAATTGGTGATGATCATTTATATACAGGACTTCAAACACCGATGCGCAAAGACGCCTTTGCGTTATCTGACACGGAGAAAAAAGAACAAATAGCAGCCCTTTTTGGCCAAATTATGGAGGTGATGGGCTTAGACCTAACCGACGATTCATTGCGAGGTACTCCAAAAACGCGTAGCTAAGATGTACATCGATGAGATTTTCTCAGGATTAAATCCAGCGAACAAACCGAAAATAGCACTATTTGACAATTCGTATCGCTATCAGCAAATGTTAGTGGAAAAGGATATATTATTTTACTCAAACTGCGAGCATCACTTTGTGCCGATTATTGGGAAGGCGCACGTTGCTTATATCTCGTCAGGAAAGGTAATAGGACTGTCCAAACTAAATAGAATTGTACAGTACTATGCCAAACGTCCGCAGGTACAGGAACGTTTGACCAATCAAATAGGTACAGATTTACAAGAAATATTGCAAACAGAAGATGTCGCCGTGATTATCGAAGCAAAACACTTGTGTGTTTCTTCACGCGGTGTAAAAGACGACTCTTCTGCGACCGTAACTTGTTTTTACGGAGGAGCTTTTGAGCGCCAGGAAAAGATTGTAGAACTTCAAAATTATTTAAAATGAGCACAGTAGAACTTATACAAGAAGCCTATGATTTTGAAAAAAATCACAAGAAATTCAGAACGAGAAATGATAAAATCATTGCCTCTCGAAGAGCTAAGGAACTCGTGTTGTCACTCAACGCTATTTACAAGAGTACGAAAGACAAGTCTCTTATGGAAACGATGAAGCGCATAACCGAAATTAAACGCAAGATAGAGAAGCGTTTAAAAGGAAGAATTTAACAAACAACAACTATAGATCTGACCTATGAAAACAATAGCAATTGTTGGAGGAAGTAAGGGGATTGGTGCTGCCTTAGTAGAACTGTTGAAAGACAGCTGCGAACTGTTGGTATTTAGCAGAACTGAAATCCAGACAAACGAACATATAAAGCACTTTCAATTAGATGTTTTGAAGGATGCCTTGCCTGACACACCTCGTTTAGACGGATTGGTTTACTGCCCGGGTAGTATCAATCTTAAACCCTTAAACCGATTGAAAATTGACGATTTTCAAGAGGATTTTAACATTAATGTACTCGGCGCAATTCGAGTAATACAGCACTTTGAAAAAGCGCTCTTAACCGCTGGAGGTAGTGTTGTGCTCTTTAGTACCGTTGCAACACAGCTAGGAATGCCATTTCACGCCAGCATTGCTGTGAGCAAGGCGGGGGTAGAAGGACTGGCTAAATCACTGGCAGCGGAGTATGCTGCGAAGATTCGTTTCAACGTCATCGCACCGACGGTGACGAATACAGCATTGGCAGCTCGTTTGTTACGCAATGACAAACAGCAGGAGGCCATGCGTCAAAGGCATCCGTTGAAAACGTATTTGGAAGCTGAGGAAGTAGCGCAATTTGCCAAATACCTGTTGTCAGATCATGCTCGGGCTATCAGCGGTCAAGTCTTTCCAATAGATGCAGGAATTACAACTTTAAAAACGTAAATTATGAGATGGTTATGGATGATGGGTATGCTAGTGATGACGTTACCTACCTTAGTGGTGTTTGATGCCAGTAAGCCAAATAAGAAACTGCGTTGGTTTCAAACCAACGATGATGTGATGGGAGGCATATCGTCTTCGACGATGAAAGTGAACGAAGCAGGTGTTGCTGAATTCTCTGGAAGGGTATCCACTGAAAATAACGGTGGTTTTGCGATGACTCGCTTACCAGTATCCATCAATTTTGACCAGCCGTATTCAAAAATTGTACTGCAGGTGCAAGGCGATGGTAAACCGTATCAATTTAGACTAAAAGCCTCTAAAAGACAACGTTTTTGGTATGTGCAAAAGTTTACCACCTCAGGAGAAATTGAAAAAATAGAACTGCCATTGAAGGATTTTTATCCATCGTGGAGGGGATACCGCCTGAACTCAGGAAATTTTGATGCTACTCAACTAACAGAATTAGCCTTGTTGATAGGCAATAAAAAAAATGAAAGCTTTACCTTGCTAGTACATAAAATTACTTTAGAATAACCCTATGAAAGTTTTAAACATACTTTTACTTATGACTCTTTTTAGCAGTGCCGTAAAGGCGCAAGTTTTAGAACCAAAATCGTCTATCTACGATGTGAAAATTAATGATATTAACGGAAAACCCATTGACTTAGCTCAGTTTAAAGGCAAAAAAATGCTTTTTGTGAACGTAGCCTCTAAATGTGGTTTTACCGGACAGTACAAAGGACTTCAAGCACTGTTTGACAAGTACAAAGATCAGCTGATGGTAATCGGTGTTCCTTGCAATCAGTTTGGCGGACAAGAGCCAGGTACTTCTTCTGAGATTCAGTCGTTTTGCGAGATGAATTACGGAGTTAACTTTTTGATGACTGAGAAAGTAGCTGTCAAAGGCGAGGAGCAACATCCTTTGTATCAATGGCTCACCAAAAAATCGTTAAACGGTGCCTCAAACTCAACGGTGAAATGGAATTTCCAAAAATACATAGTCGATGAAAACGGAAGGTTTGTGAATTACTTTTACTCAATGACCAAACCGATGAGTTCAAAGATTACCAAAATTTTAGACAGTGAGTAAAAAACCGGATTACGTTGTATACAATGAAGAGGAGCAGCGTTACGATGCTTTTGTAAAGCCGTATGCTTCTAATTTAGCAGCACCTGTAATTGAACAGCCGGATACTGTAAATTGGAAAAAAACCAATATTCACAGTGCCAACAGTCAGTTCAAGGCAACTTTCGATGAGATTAAGGAACAGTACCAAGCTTTAATGCAGGAGTACCAGTACAACCAACTCATTTACAACGCTAAATTTAATTTTGAGCCGATAGTTGGACATGTTTACCATTTGTACAGCAAGCAGGAAACGTATTTTTTATCGTTGCTAGCCCCCGAGGAGTGTACGTTTACCTTCGTCGGGAGCTTTCAGCTAAACAGTGATAAAATTTGGAAAAAAATAGATAGAAAATGATTGAATTTAAAGCACATTCTGGAATTTACACACTGTATACAGAGCAGGTATTGAATATTTCATTAAAAGAAGCGTGGAGTTTTTTTAGCGTCCCACAAAACTTACAAAAAATTACCCCCGAACACATGGGGTTTCAAATAACTTCATCAGTTGATAAATCGGCGTATGCCGGTCAAATCATCACCTACAAAGTAGGAATATTACCAGGAATTAAGCAAAATTGGGTTACCGAAATTACTCAGGTACAAGACGAAGAGTTTTTTATTGATGAGCAGCGATTTGGCCCGTATAGCATGTGGCATCACGAACATTGGTTTTACGAGTTAGCGGATGGAACCACCTTGATGAAAGACAAAATATCCTACAAAATTCCCATGGGAATCTTGGGGAAGTTGGCACAGAAACTCTTTATAAAAAAACAATTGAAAACGATATTTTCATATCGCTATGCAACCCTAGAAAAAATGTTTAATGGAAAATAACAAATGCTCCGTTTTTTGGTTTAGAAGAGATCTTAGAGTTCACGACAATACAGGCTTGCATGCCGCTTTAAAATCAGGGAACAAGGTTGTACCTATTTTTATTTTTGACACTCAGATCACTGAGAAGCTCCCTAAGGACGATGCTAGAATTTCTTTTATTTACGACAGCCTAAAGGCGATACACGAGGAATTTCAAACGACGGGAGGTGGACTTAAAATATACCAGGGAAATCCTCTGGATGTTTGGAAGCAATTGCTAGCGGAGTACGATGTCGCCCAGGTGTATACCAACCGCGACTACGAACCTTATGCAACAGAACGCGACGATGCGATAGCAACGCTATTAGCCACCAAAAAGATACCCTTTCACACTTTCAAAGACCAAGTGATTTTTGAAAAAAAAGAGGTCGTGAAAAAAGATGGAACACCCTACACCGTTTTTACGCCGTTTAAAAACCAATGGCTCAAACAGTTTAGCCCACAAGAAGCGCTTAAGGTCCAGCCTTCCAAAGAATTGCTGGATGCTTTACTACCTCGTAACGTTGAGTTTCCTCCAATGGCTCATCTAGGCTTTGTCAGAAGCAGTATTGCGGTAAAACCTGTAGCATTTAATCATTTAGAAGACTACGATGCGATACGTGATTTTCCGTGGATGGATAAAACATCCTATGTATCCCCGCATTTGCGATTTGGAACCATCAGTGTAAGAGCCATGGTTTCATTGGCTTTGAAAACAAATGCGACCTATTTGAGTGAATTGATATGGAGAGAGTTTTTTATGCAGATTCTCTTTAATTTTCCGCAAGTAGAAAAACGCTGTTTTAAATCGAAGTACGAACGCGTTGCTTGGCGTAATAACGAAGAGGAATTCGAGCACTGGTGTAACGGTACCACCGGATATCCTATTGTAGATGCTGGTATGCGTGAACTCAATGCAACCGGATACATGCACAATCGGGTGCGCATGATCACAGCGAGTTTTCTCTGTAAACACTTACTCATAGATTGGCGTTGGGGCGAAGCCTACTTTGCCAGTAAACTACTCGATTACGACCTGTCAGCCAATAATGGTAACTGGCAATGGGCGGCGAGCACAGGTTGTGATGCGGTTCCGTACTTCCGAATATTTAATCCGACAGAACAAGTAAAAAAGTTTGATAAGCAACGGGCTTATATTAAAAAATGGGTTCCTGATGTAGAGGAATTGACCTATCCTCAGCCAATAGTTGACCATAAATTTGCTCGGGAACGAGCCTTAAAAACCTATAAAGACGTGCAGTAAATCTGCGCGTCTTTTTTTAGCACGATTTCGTCATTTATTCCTGACTGTGGGGATTAATTTTGTAGTCATATTATTAAGACTAAATAAAAATAAATGATATTAGACGAAATCCCCGCACTCGTTGATCCATCATTGGAAGATCAGTTATTGCATGATGAATCGTACCAAAAATTAGAAGCGTACACTGCGGAAATACACAAAGTACTACAAGCGTTCTTTTCAAAAGACAGCTTTTACAAAGGAGATGATATTGAGGAGATTCGTTCTCACAAACTACAAGCATCTCTCGAGAATTCAGAGCCAGCTTCCTTTACGGAAGTATTAGGGTTTTTAAATGACTTATACATTAAAAATACCATAGGCTTTCACCATCCGAGATACGTGGCCCATTTAAACTGTCCTGTAGCAATTCCTGCCATTGCAGCAGAGAGTATTGCGACTGCGATCAACACGGCCGTGGAAACTTGGGACCAGAGCACATCAGCTACTTTTATTGAGCAAGAGGTAATTCAGTGGATTTGCAAGGAATTCCGCTTGCCATCACGTGCCGATGGTGTGTTCACTAGTGGTGGAACTCAGTCGAATTTTATGGCTTTACTCATGGCTAGAGATAATTATGCCTATCAGCATTTCGGACTCAACCTAAAACAAAACGGTTGGTCTGATGAGGTGAGTCGTTTCCGTATTTTTTGTTCTGATAAAGCACATTTCAGCGTAAAAAAGAACGCAGCTTTATTAGGAATGGGCTACGACTCAGTAGTGCCAGTAAAGACGGACAAAGAAATGCGCATGGATGCCAAAGAGCTCGTTTTGGCCATCGAAAAAGAGAAACAACAAGGCAATATTCCAATAGCGGTGGTTGCTACCCTAGGTACCACAGACTTTGGTAGTTTCGATCCATTAGAAACCATCGCTATTATTGCTAAAGAACACGATATGTGGGTACATATGGACGGTGCTTATGGAGGGTGTTACGTATTGACAGAAACGCACAAAAAGTATTTTGAAGCTTGTACTTACGTAGATTCTATCACTATTGATTTCCATAAATCATTTTTCCAGCCAGTGAGTTGTAGTGCCTTTTTGGTGAGTAATAAACAGCACTTTCAATACGTATCCTACTACGCAGATTACCTGAACGCTTTTGAAGATAAAGATACTGAACGTCCGAATTTGATAGAAAAATCCATTCAAACGACACGACGTTTTGACGCCTTAAAAGTATGGGTAACCCTAAAAACCTTAGGAGCAAAAACCATTGCAGGCTACTTGGAAAAAGTGCACTTTATGGCCAATGAGGTGTACCAATACCTCCAACAGAAAAAAGAAGTATTTGAAACTATCCACGAACCTGCGTTGAGCACGGTAGTATTCCGTTATAAACCTCAAGGAATCGACGGCGCTAACGAATTAGACAACCTCAATATGCACATCAAGAATACTTTGTATAGAGGAGGTTTGGCTTCTGTTGCCAGTACTAAGTTTAACGGAGAAATTTATTTAAAATTCACCTTGCTGAATCCGAAAAACACCTTGGAGAACTTAGTGGAAATTCTGGACTTAATAGAAGCGGCTGGAACTGCATATACAAAAAACAATTTCGCGAATACGCTTACGGATGCAACACTGTAATTCAGTGCGTGCGTATTAGCAACAAATAATCAGAACACGTAATATAATATTAGAAATGAAAAATCAAATAGCGGATTTTATAGCCATTGGAGTAGGACCTTTTAATTTAGGATTGGCCTGTTTAACGGCACCTATAGAGGAATTAAATGGAGTATTTTTGGATAAAGCGGATTCGTTTGACTGGCATCCGGGGATGATGTTACAGCATACCACTTTACAAATCCCATTTATGGCAGACTTGGTAACGTTGGCGGATCCGACCAATCCATTTAGCTTTTTAAACTACAGCAAAGAACAAGGTTTATTGTATTCATTTTACATCCGTGAGAACTTCTTGTTGTTAAGAAACGAGTATAATAAGTATTGTCAATGGGCTATTAACAAACTTTCCAATGTACATTTCCAAACCGAAGTAGTAAATGTTGAATTTGATGAGCAATCAGGAACTTACACCGTATTTACAGTACATACAAAATCAGGAGAAACAAAGGAGTATCAGACTAAAAAATTAGTATTAGGTACAGGAACCCAGCCTTATGTGCCTGCAGCAGCAAAGAACTTAAAAGGAAGAGCTATTCACTCGTCTGCCTACTTAAATCACAAGGAAGAACTTCAAAAGAACAAATCGATTACCGTATTGGGTAGTGGACAAAGTGCGGCCGAAATCTTCCACGATTTATTGTTAGATATCGACAGCAAAGGCTACGAACTCAACTGGATTACACGCTCTCCTAGGTTTTTCCCATTAGAGTATTCTAAACTGACCTTAGAAATGACCTCTCCTGAGTACGTTGACTACTTTTACGAGTTGCCAGCAGAAAAAAGAGATGATTTAATAGCCAATCAGAAGCACCTGTACAAAGGGATTAACCAAGATTTGATTAATGAAATTCACGATGTATTGTACATGAAGCGTTCCTTTGCTGAGGAACCATTAAAGGTGTCGTTACGTACCAATTCGGAATTGATCGAATCGGTGGTAGAAGGCGATGAAATTCAGTTAAAATTACATCAGTTAGAAGAAGATAAGTATTACCAAAAGGCAACAGAAGGATTGGTGTTGTCTACGGGGTATCACTACAAGATGCCTGCCTTTATCGAAGGAATTAAAAACCGCATTGTTTGGGATGAAAAAGGAAGGTACGACGTAGGTAGAAACTATACCATTGATGCTGACCACGCAGACATTTTTGTTCAAAATGTGGAATTGTACACTCATGGTTTTGTGAGTCCTGACTTAGGAATGGCTTGCTATAGAAATTCCTACATCATCAAAGAATTAACAGGGAAAGAGTATTACAAGGTAGAAAAACGCATCGCTTTTCAACAATTTCAAGTAAACTCAGAAGAAGAAATTACCCAGCCTGCAAAAGCCCTGATATAATGAAGTTAAAATCATTTCTAATTCTTATGACCTTTATCGCGGTTGTAAGTGATTATTTGTTGCATCCATTCTATCCGCAGTTCTTTGAGCTGCGGTTTGGGGTAACAAATCCGAAACTCGTTGGCTATTATTTTGCTGCCATTTGCTTTATGGTGATGATAGCCTTTCCTTTTTGGGCCTACGTGTCAAAAAAGGTTGCTGAGTTAAAGATACTGATTTATACTCAGGCCATTGCAGGTATTTTGGCATTGTACTGCTTTCAAACTAGCTCTTATATTTCATTCTGGATTGTCTCTTTAGTAATGGTATTGTTTAAAGGGAGCTATTTACTAGTATACCCCTATATTCTTAAGATTATTAAGAAAGAAGAACACGCAACCACCATTGGTATTCTATCGGTTGTCGTTCATTTAGGCGGTATACTAGGGGCAGTTTTAGGCGGATTGACCGTTGATTTTATCAAGCCGAGTAGCATCTTTTTAATCATGGCGCTAGGCGATTTTATTCAGATGGGAATGAGTGCCTATTTGTTGAAAAGTAAAAAGTACGAAACAGCATTGATTACTTCAGATGAAACTGCGGAAAAAAGACCCTTGTCTTCCAATAGTTTTATTCTGAAAATTGGGCTATTGACCTTTATTTTATATTTCAGCGATTTTTTAATTCGCCCGTTTTTTTCAAGGTATTGGGAGAGTATTTCGGTCTTCGATTCTAAGTTCATTTCCGGAACTATTTATGCCATTCCAGGCTTCGTAGCTTTGATCGCCTTATACATCAATACAAAAATAAAATCAGAAGGGTACCAGGGTATCATCAATGCCTTACTTATAGGGCTCATCGGACTGAGCCTGCAAGGAATTCCTAATGAAGTAGCCGTAGTTGCCGGTCGAATTATTTACGGATGGGCGATTTTCCAAGGAGTTGTCAAGTTTGATATTTTACTCTTTGAAATGAGCACGCCAGAATCTTATTCGGTAGATTACAGTAAAGTGCACTTCTTCCAAAATTTAGGAGTACTGATAGCCTCATTGAACGTTGGAATCATTGTAGATCAATGGGGGCTTATAGTTCCATTTTACATAGCCCTAATCGGATTCGTATTGACTATAGTACTCTACGCAATCCTCTTTAAGTGGAATCCTTTTACTAAGAAACTAGCGAAATCCAATTAATATGAGTACAGAACAGCAAGTTTTTAAAACGAGGTATCAAGATTTTGGAGAAATCGTCATTCGTCCCTTTAGTATAGCGTCGGACAGTAAAGTCTTACACGATTGGGTGAATCGCGATTATGCAGTGTTTTGGGGCATGCAGCAAAGCAGCTTAGACGACGTGGTTAAGGAATACACAAAACTGATGGAACCCGAAGATTACGATGTGTTTGTAGGCGAGTATAAGGGAACTATTGCATTTGTTTTAGAACGCTATGTTCCGACCACCGACCTCATCGCAGATTATTACGATGCACTGCCTACCGATGGAGGAGTGCATATTATCGTAGCACCACCAGCGTCCCCTAAAATTCCCCATTTTACTTGGTATATGTTTAGGAGTATTATGGATTTTGTTTTTTCCAATACTGCTATTCAGCGCATACTGGTAGAACCAGATATACGCAATAAAAAGATGTTTGCCCTGTGTCAACGCATAGGTTTTGGCTTGGATAAGGTAGTAGAATTACCACATAAAACAGCCCAATTAGCGTTTTTAACACGCAGTGAATATCAGAAACACATTCAACTATTTACACCCTCAAAACGAAGTGCCATGAATACTTTAGATAATGTGGTATCACCACAACAATCCATACAACATTTAACGCCTGAAGCGTGGAAGCAAGCAAATTTATTATTGGTGAAAAAAGCCATCACAGAATTTGCACATGAACGAATCATCACACCCGCTATTACAGAAGAATTAGAGGGCGGATGGAAATCGTATCAACTGACTGCTGATCAGCATGACATAGTATATGCTTTTAAGGCAAAACACCTGTCGTTAAATCAATTAATGATAGCGGAGAGCAGCTTAAAAAAGACTGTAAATGGTGAAGATAAGACCGTAGATGCCGTAGAGTTTATAAAAGAATTTAGAGGGATTTTAGGAATTGATACCGCTAAAATGCCCGTGTATTTAGAAGAGATTATCAGTACACTTTACGGAAGTGCATTTAAAATGCTCAAAGGAAATCCGATAGCGAAAGATTTAGCAGAGGCAGATTTTCAAACCGTAGAGCAGTCGATGACGGAAGGACATCCTGGTTTTGTAGCCAATAACGGACGCATCGGTTTTGACAGTAGTGATTACAGATCATATGCCCCGGAAGCAGGAAACTCATTTTCGTTAATGTGGCTCGCCGGTCATAAGTCGAAGGCCGTTTATGCAGCCATAGAGAGTTTGCCTTATGAAACCTTGATTCGTCAGGAGCTCGACGATGCGACAATTGCGCAATTCAATCAAGTACTTAAAGACAAAGGTCATCAACCAGAAGACTATTTGTTTTTACCTATTCATCCTTGGCAATGGTTTAATAAATTGGCCATGGTATTCGCACCGGAAATCGCACAAGGTGATTTGGTGTGCTTAGGCTATGGACCAGATCAATATTTGGCACAACAGTCGATAAGAACTTTATTCAATATCACCAATCCAAGTAAATTTTATACAAAATCAGCTTTGTCAATTCTCAACATGGGATTCATGAGAGGCTTGCCGTTGTATTATCTCGGAACTGCGCCTAAAATGGCAGTATGGCTGGAAAATTTACTTTATAACGACGCCTATATTCAGGAAAATGGATTTAGAATGCTCAGTGAAATAGGTTCAGTGAGTTATGTAAATCCGTATTTCAAAGAGTTTGGACCTCACAACGATTACAACAAAATGTTGGCATCACTGTGGAGGGAGAGTCCTTATGCCGCAGTAAAAGAAGGGCAAAAGCCAATTACCATGGCGGCTTTATTGCACATTGATCACGAAGGCAATGCCTTATTACCGGCCTATATTAAAAGTTCAGGATTGAGTACTGAGAATTGGTTGCGTGCCTATTTAAAGGCTTATTTAAGCCCATTGGTACATTGTTTTTACAAATACGATCTCGTATTCATGCCGCATGGAGAAAACATCATCTTAGTTCTTGAAGAGAATGTTCCAGTGTATGCACTTCTCAAAGATATTACTGAAGAAGCGGTGATTTTAAATCCTGATGTAGCATTGCCGAAAGAGCTAGAGCGCATGTATGCTCCGGTTCCTGAAGATGTGAAATTACTTTCAATATTTACTGATATGTTTGATGGTTTCTTCCGATACATGACCCCGATTTTGGAAGGTCAAATGGAATTTGGAGAAGCTGAATTCTGGAAATTGGTAGCCGAAAATATTCAGGAATACCAACAGCGTTATCCGGAATTAGCTGATAAGTTTGAGCGCTACGATCTGTTTGCAGAGACGTTTAAACTGTCGTGTCTTAACAGGTTACAACTCAATAACCACAAGCAAATGATCGATTTAGACGACCCTGTTGCATTACTACAATTCGCAGGAGAGCTTAAAAATCCACTAGCAGTATTCAAACAAGAACCAAATTTACAAGAGGCTTAATGGAAACATCTATTGAACATTTATTATATAAAAAAGACATTCCTGGTGTTGGTGAACTAAAGTTGCGTCCAATTGATTTGAAAAGGGATGTGGCAACGGTTCACGGTTGGGTAACACAGCCGTATGCTAAATATTGGGGAATGTTAGAGTCGACAAGAGAAGAGTTTTTGGCTTCGTACGAAGAAATTGAGAACAACCCTCATCATCACACCTATATTGGTACACTCAATGACGAACCCGTATTTTTGATGGAACGCTACAAAGCTTCAGAAGATATCATTGCTGCCCATTACGCGGCTCAGCTCAATGACTACGGGATGCACATTTTAGTAGCACCTGCCCAGAAGAGGATTCCTCAGTTTACCTGGCACATTTTTACGACCATCATGGATTACTTTTTTAGTTTGCCTTACGTAGAACGCGTGGTAGTTGAACCCGATGTAAACAACGAAAAAATTCACGTGTTAAATAAAAAAGCGGGGTTTGTATATCAAGGAGAAATCCAATTACCGAACAAAGTAGCGGCTTTGGCAATTTGTACCCGTGAAAACTACCGTTTAGCCTCAGAAAACCGATCGACCTTATGAAAGCATTAATAGCACATTTAAATCCAACTGTATGGAAGCGTGCCAATCGATTGTTGATTAAAAAAGCCTGTAGCGAATTTGCACACGAATGTATTTTAAAACCTACAGTGGTAGAAACCCTAGACGAGGGCTGGAATCGATACGAGTTGACTACAGCAGACGGAAAATACACCTACCAATTCAAAGCGATACTCTTTGGTTTAGAGCATTGGCATATCGATGAATTGAGTTTGATAAAATTAGCGGAAGGGAAGGAAGTTGCCATGAAGGCCTTGGAGTTCATTGTAGAATTCCAGGAGACCTTAGGAATTCCTGACAGATTTCTAGCGACTTATTTAGAAGAAATTACCAGTACTTTAATGAGTACAGCGTTTAAGTTAACCAATGAGACCTTAGATGCCAAAGCTTTGAGTACCGCTACTTTCCAGGAGGTAGAACATGCGATGGCGGAAGGACATCCTTGTTTTGTTGCCAATAATGGGCGTATCGGGTTCACCCTAGACGATTATCACAAATACGCACCAGAGGCAGATACTCCTTTTCAAATTTATTGGGTAGCAGGGCATAAGTCAGCCGCCACTTATACCGCCATGGAAGGCTACGATTACGCCGAGTTGATGCGCAGCGAATTGGGCTCAGAAAAAGTGACGGAATTTGAAAAAGTACTGATCGATCTTGAGCTAGATGTACAAGACTATCTGTTTATGCCAGTGCATCCATGGCAATGGAACAATAAATTAGTGCATGTTTTTGCTGAGGATATTGCTGGGCGACACTTGGTGTTTTTAGGGAAGAGTAACGACGAATTTTCTGCGCAGCAGTCTATCCGTACGCTGTACAATAAAACACATCCCGAAAAGCTCTATACCAAAACGGCGCTATCGATATTAAACATGGGCTTTGTTCGTGGACTTTCACCTTATTATATGCAAAGTACCCCGCATATTACCACTTGGATAGACGGATTGCTCGGAAACGATTCGTACCTACAAAACAACGGGTTTACCATGTTGGGAGAGGTGGCAACCATCGGATTTCAAAACAGGTATTACGAAGCCTTAGGAAAAACAAATCCACATAATAAAATGCTGTCGGCTTTGTGGAGGGAAAGTCCTTATATGAAAATTGGTACCGGACAAACGCCCGTTACCATGGCTTCTTTATTGCACTTAGACGCTGCCGGAAATTCGCTTTTAGTGGAGTATATAAAACAATCTGGGATAGGAGCTAAAGCTTGGATACAACAATACCTAAAAGCGTATTTGAGTCCGTTAATCCACTGTTTTTATCACTATGAATTGGTGTTTATGCCGCATGGAGAGAACTTATTATTGGTCTTAGAGAACGCTATTCCTCAGTATGTATTAATGAAGGATATCACAGAGGAAGTAATTGTATTTAACGAAGAAATGCACCTGCCAGAGCATGCCGACCGTTTGTTTACCAAGACTTCTGACCGTATGAAATTACTCTCGATATTCACGGATGTATTTGACTGTATTTTCCGATTTATTCCTCCGATTTTAGCGACGCGCATTGATTTTGAAGAGCGTGACTTTTGGAAGTTGGTGGCGGAATGTATACACGATTACCAAGCGAGTTATCCAGAACTACAAGCGAAATTTGATCGTTACAACATGTTTGTTCCGACCTTTGATCGCTGTTGTTTAAACAAACTACAATTAGCGAATACCAAGCAAATGCTGAACCTGGCAGACCCAATTGAAAGTTTGAAACTCGACGGTGTATTGCAGAACCCTATAGCTGGTTTTTCGAATAAGGAATCGTTGAAAACTCAGCTAGAAACAACTACCGTATGATAGCAGCACAATTAGAAACAATCATAAAGCAAAGGCGTACTCATTACGCCTTTGACTTTACAGAACAACCAGTAGCGGAGACCTTGGTCCATCAAGTGGTGAGCAGTGGTCTTTGGGCGCCGACCCACAAAATGACTCAGCCTTGGAAATTTGTGTTACTCGAAGGAGCACATGCTGCGGAATTAGGGAGCTATATGGCGGAATACTACCGAAAGATTTACAGCGAGGAAGAATATCCAACTGAGCGGTATGAAGAAACGAAAACCTATCCTTTAAAAGGAACGCTGATCGCCATTATTATGGAACCAGGTAAGCGTGCGCAATTGCCGGAATGGGAAGAGGTAGCCGCGGTATCGTGCGCGGTACAAAATATGTGGTTAACCACCACGGCCTTGGGCTTAGGAGGCTACTGGGATACAGGGGCAGCGACCTTAGCGTATTTGAAGGAAGCTCTGTCACTAAGCGAAAATGAAAAATGTCTTGGACTCTTTTATTTAGGACATCTAAAAAAGAAACTACCTACTGTGAATAGAAAAAGAAAACCATTAAGTAAAAAGTTAAGTAGACATAAACGATAACAAAAAATGGAAGCGATACAAAAAACAACTAAAACAAAATCTAAACGCATTAAAACAATCGATTTCGTAAGAGGAATCAGTGTATTGTTAATGATACCTGTGCACGTCATGATCGTGTACTCAACAGTAGCCACCTGGGAGGCTACACCACTAGGAAAAGTCATTCAAATACTCGAAAAGGGAACACCGATGTTCTTGGTAGTAATGGGAATGTCTTTTGTTTTCTCAGGTAAAATGACCATGTCGACAATTTTTCTTCGCGGTCTTCGAGTATTGATAACGGGTTACTCACTTAATTTGATGAGGTTTGTAGTTCCCATGGCGTTTTTTGGAGGATTTCCGGATAGTTTTGTTCAGGCCAACGGTCTGACTCCAGGAGCCTCTGAAAACTACGTTTTTTACGGATTACTCGGTGATATTCTACAATTGGCAGGAATTTCACTCATCATCATGGGGCTTATTATAAAATTTATAAAAAACAAATACGCAGCTTTAGTATTTACTTTTCTAATAGTACTGCTAGCGAAGGAAATCGCTGGATTCCGTCCGGGAATTCCAGTGGTAGATTACCTTTGTGATTTGTTATGGGGTAAAAACTACAACGTGTATTTCCCAGTATTCCCGTGGATGTCCTTTATTTTAATCGGATTGTTCTTTGGTATGTGGTACCGTGAAAAAGGGAATGATGTACGTTTTATGATCGGAAAAATGTTACCTTTTGGAATTGCATTTATCGCCTTGGGTCTGGGACTTTGTATCTACGATAAACCTTACCATTTTGGTGATTATTACCATTTAGGGCCTGGAGGATCCATCATTTTAATGGGAATTAATTTACTCCTCATTTGGGCTGGGCACAAGATAGTAAAATTCGTACCTCAAAAATTGTACGATATCATTGCCTATGCTAGTAGAAATGTAACTAATTTCTATTTCATTCAGTGGGTCATCATCTATTGGGGTGTTTTGATTTTCGGATATTCGTTAGTTGATAACCAAGTACAGTTACTCGTAACTATGGTAGCCTATACCGTGCTTAGTTTTGGAGTTTTATGGGTGCGTAATGCACTTGTTGCCCAATGGAAACAAAAGCGAGCGGAAAGGAAATCGTTAAAAAGAGCAACAGCATAAGCATGAGGAAATTGAGACTATTACTACTTTGTGTAACGGTATGGACACAAGTAACAGTTAGTTGGTCACAGTCGAAATTAGCCGGAAGCTATGGAGTGAGTCCAGATTATCAGGCTTTTCTTGAAGCAATCCACGCGTATCAAGGGCCTCCGATTCACGAATTGCCCTTAGCTATTGGTCGCAAGGCGATGGAAGATATGCAGTTTGAGGAAAATACGGCCTACGAACACGAACTCCATTATGAGCATACTACTGCGGTTTATCAAAAAGACTCCGCAAAGATAGTTGTGATTAAACCCAAAAAGCTACGCCGAAAAAAACTTCCAGTGCTGGTGTATTTTCACGGTGGAGGATGGGTGTTTAACAGTTTTAAAACCCACAAGCGATTGCTGAGTACTATTGCAAGGAAAGCAAAAGTTGCGGTGGTATTCGTTGATTATTCAAGAGCACCTGAAGCAAGTTACCCAAAAGCGAATGAGGAAGGTGTTACTGTCCTTCGATGGATTTATCAAAAAGGACGTTCCTACGGGTTGGATAAGAAACGCGTATTCGTAGGGGGCGATAGCGCTGGAGGAAACATGGCAACGGCGGTGGCTATTACCGTGAAAAAAGATCCTGAACTGACATTACAAGGACAGTTACTTTTATATCCCGTAACCAGTGATAATTTGCAGACACAATCATATCAATTGTATTCCAAAGGACATTATTTATCTCGTGCTACCATGCAGTGGTTTTGGGAGCAATACGCTCCAGACAAAGCGACGAGAAGTTTACCGACGGTGTGTCCTTTAAAGGCAGATTTGACGACCCTTAAAGGCTTGCCAAGAGCTCTGGTTATTACCGCTGAATTTGACGTGCTACGCGATGAAGGCGAGGCGTATGCCAAACATTTGCGAAAGGCGGGCGTTCCTGTAGTAGCCACGCGATACAGTGGTGTCATTCATGATTTTATTGTCTTGAACCCTTTAAAAGAGACTCCAGAAGCACGAGCCGCTGTAGCGCAAATTTGTAGCTTCCTGGAGCAATCCCCCGAAAAAAAATAAACAACAACTATAATAAAATGCTAAAACCGTATAAAAATTTTGATGTGAACTATTTTCCAGAGAACGAATTGGTGCTCTGGAAAATAAAGTCAGAAGGAATTCCGAATTTCTCCATTGATAAATTGCGAGAATTCAAACGTTTTTCGGAAGACTTAAAAGTGATGTTCGCAGATGAAAATTACCCATTAAAATACATTGTTTCCGGTTCGGACTGTGATGGAATTTATAATCTAGGAGGAGATTTACCCTACTTTTATGGCAGTATCTTAAACAGAGATAGGGCCAAGTTAGAAGAGTATGCTCATTTGTGTATCGATGCGATTTACAATATGTACTGTTCATTTGACCTGCCGGCAATTACCATCGCAACTGTTGAAGGAAAGGCCTATGGTGGAGGTTTTGAGTGTGTTATGGCTCACGATGTTATCATCGCAGATGCACAAGCACAGTTTTGCCTGCCTGAAAATAAGTTTAATCTGTTTCCCGGTATGGGGGCCTACAGTTTTCTATGCCGTAAATTAAACATCAATGCAGCGATGGAAATTCTGTACAGCGGAAGTGTGTATGGGGCTGAAGAACTCGGTAAAAAAGGCTTAATTGATCGGGTGATTGCTTCGGAAAACACCTTGTCTTCAGTAGTACAATACATCGAAGAAAGCCGCAGTAACTTCAACTTTCAATCGGCACATTACAAAAGTATTAAACGCGTATTTCCTTTGCAGAAGAGTGAACTGTTAGATATTACCAATATCTGGGTGGATAGCTGCATGCAAATGGAACAGGCCGATTTGCGTAGAATGGAACTCATTATCAACGCCCAGCAACGTCGCATGGGGATAAAAGGCTATACGCTGCAATAAGAGCCTTACGTTACTAGTTTTAAATGACTTCAGCTGAAGCTGAACTCTTTAAATCTGTTGCGTTTTTATACGCCATCAAATCCACCCTTCATTACTGGATTTGATGGGGTGTAAAAACAAACTCGAACTTTTTTTAGCGGCCCCCCTCAATCTTCACAAGATAGTGAGCTGCATTCCTTTCTTTATGCAGCCTTACCGTACTTTCAATAGCAGCATTTCATAAAAGTAACTCTAGATAGTGAGGCTTGTTTACACGGTATTCGACAAGAGCTTATTGAAATAACCAGAGAACAGTTAGGGACAACTATATAAAAGAGAACTTAACTGATTCAGCTTCTGGAGCCCTAGAAGTCATAGGTTGACTCGTAGTATTCAAAGTAAAAGCAGCACACTGTCGAATTGCTGATACAATTACAGACGATTGTATTGCCTTGTTTGAAGCGTAGACTTTTAAACAAGACAAAGAGGCAGTTACATAGACTCGAATGCTATTTGTTGCTAGAAATAGCAATGCATTCATGTAAAAAAGAATAGCAGGGACTAATTTTCTTGATATCTACCTTGGTAGTACTTTTTTATCAGTGTTCCTAAATGCACAGCCGCAGTACAAATGAATGCGTTATAAAGACTTGAATTGATCTTACTGTCAAATAGAAACAGGTAGCCAATTCCAAATAGGAATACGAAGGTTATCGCGAGTGTATAATATTTTTTCATGTCATGATGAGTTAAGCAATTTTCAAGGCGAAAGATAAGAGATTTCCTGTTTCCATGCTTAGTTCTGCTAACTGTATGCCATAGCGGAAAAGTACTATAGTGCGAGGCGTCTATAGAAATCATTGTTAAGGGGAAGTATTGGAACACGAGGCAACCCTTGGGGGAAGCTGCCAGCTTATACCTTGCAATAGGTACTTCTAAACTGTTTTGGAGTCAAATGTTCAAAACGCTTAAAGGCGGCCGAAAAATGGGTTGGATTTTTATAGCCAACCAAATCAGATACCTCATATATGGGTTTGGTGGTATGCAATAGTAATTCTTTGGCCTTTTCCATACGCAAGTTTTGGGAGTATTCCGAAATGGTAACTTCAAATACGCGTTTAAATTCCTTTTTCAACACGGTATCATTCAATAAGACCCGCTTTGACAGTTCTTTTACGGATAACTGTTCTCCCAAACTTTTGGCGATGAGGTTTTTTACGGTATACATCTTTTTTACTAACGATTGCGGAGCCTGTTTGTTCGGATTTTGCTGTAATTGTAAGCTGACCAATTCCAATACTCGCGATTCCAAAAACAGGCGTTTTAAGAGTCCTTCGTATTCATTGGTAAATAAATCTGTCAGTATTTCCTGTGTTCTCGGGCAGAAAGAAGTACTGAAGTTAATGCAATTATCATTGGCAGCTGTGTACTTTTTCAATTTCGGAAACAGCGTGATAAGTTGATGCTTCTTAATAAACTCGTAATAGAAACGCACGGTTAATTCTCGATAGGGCAGGTCCTTGTAATACTGTATGGTTCCTTTTAAGTTATTTGAGAAGTACAAAATTCCTTCTTGTTCCGATTGTACCATCTCTTTTTTGGTACACTGTACAATTTTTTCGCCCTGAACCAAAAAGGATATCTCCAGTGCATTGATATTACTGCTCTTGGCCACTCGGGTGTTTTCATTAAAACTTCCTTGAAAATATTCTAAGTGCAGACCATCAAAAGAATGACTGACTAAATAGCCAGTGCCTAAAGCCGATTTTAAGGCGTGCTTTTTTGATACTAAGCCACAGTTTAAAGAAGAGCTTGCTTCGTCAAACAGCGATTGAAGGGTAGGGTTGTTGTTTTGCATTGTTTGGTATAACGACTCTACAAAATTAAATTTAATAAGTCTAAATAAGAAAGAAAAACGCGACTTTATTTTCACAACTATTCCCACGGGATAGGAATAGGTTTTTTTACTATTAGTAAACAAATAATGGGCTTTATACTTTGTAGGTCTGCAAAAGCACAAAATGGTTAATGGTATGAAAATAGGAAATCTCATGCTGTTTGGTGTTTAATTGCGTATTTTTTGGGTTTGTTTACGTCAAATTCATGTTGTTAACATTCAGGTTACAAAAAAGTAGCCTAGCCTAAAAGTTTTCTTAACTTGAAAAATATTTACAAATAGTAAAAAATGTATTGATTTGTGAAGAGAATTTTAACTATTGTAAAAAAGAAACAAAATGACTACCAAAAAACTTTTACTGCTACTACTAACCAATCTTTTGTGTTGGTGTTTTTATGGACAGTCCTCCATTTCAGGAGTGGTTAGCGACGGAAGCTTTCCGTTACCAGAAGCAACCGTAATGATTGCGAATTCAACATTGGGTACAACCACCGATTTCGACGGAAACTTCACAATTACGAATGTGACCAAAGGTAAAATAAGCGTACAAATATCTTACATCGGTTTTAAAACCAAGACAGTAGAGGTGATTGTTAAGGAAGGAAAAAATAACCTAGGGTTGTTACTTTTAGAACAAGCTTCACAAAAGTTAGATGAGGTCTTAGTGTCCAGTTCTCGTAAAAACAGCGAGGCGAGAGCGCTGAGTATTCAAAAGAAATCCATGAGCATATTAAACGTTATTGCGGCGGATGGAATTGGGAAATTACCAGACAGAAATGCTGCAGAAACCGTTCAGAGAATTCAAGGGGTGTCTATTGAAAGAGATCAGGGAGAAGGACGATTTGTTTCGGTACGTGGATTGCCGCCATTTTGGTCATCAACGACCATCAACGGAAACCGTATTCCAACCGCTGAAGAGGAAACTACCTCACGTGCTACGGCCTTTGATTTTTTTCCTTCAGAACTGATTTCCTATGTACAAGCAGCAAAAGCGTATACTCCTGACATGGAGGCAGACGGTATTGGTGGAGGGGTGAATTTTATCACGCAAACGTCACCTACCAAGCAACTGTTCAACGTAAATATAGGTGGCGGATATAATGATAAATCAGGAAAACCCGTGTATAATGCCTCGCTTACCTACGGAGATAAAAGTGCAGATGGTAAATTTGGTTTTATCCTCAACGGTTCGTACTGGAACAGAAATTGGGGAACCGACAATTTTGAAGCCAGAAGAAAAGGAGATGAAGGAGTTTTTAGAATGGAGCTCAGAGATTATAACGGAGTGCGTATCACTACTGGATTGAATGCAGCGATGGAGTATAATTTTACAACGGAACACAAAATGTATTTTCGAGGAGTGTACGGAACCCTATCTGATACAGAAACACATTACAAGCACCGCGTTCGTTTTGATAAGTTCAGCAGTGCCACCAATACAGCACGTGTAGAGCTTCAGAATATTTATAACGAGTTAATCACTGAGATGATCGGAGGTGAGTTAGGAGGGGTGCATAAAATGAAGCATGGCCAAATTGATTGGAGCATGGCTACTTACCACAACGAGTTTCGCTATGGTGATATCCCCGATGCTAACAATAAGAGTTACTACGTACTCAAGTTCAACCAAAACAACGTGGGTATTAATCCAAACTATTTAGATAACAGACCAAAATCGGCGGGTGGAGCTGGTGATGATAGAGCTTATTGGAAGGCTGACGGAGGTTTGTTAGATTACAGTAATACGGATGCTTTGTTCGGATTTTTCAGTAATCCATCGTTTAAAATGTCGGCGGCTAATATGACCTTTGCAGATCTTGAGTTGTACAAAATATCAATTAAAGAACGCGATAATATTGTCGCTGCGCTAAATTACGAATACCGAGTAAACGATGCTTTTAAACTAAAAGTAGGGACTAAGTTTAGAGATAAAGATAGGAGAGCTACTTTTGAAGATTTGTATTACGGATGGTCAGGAGCAACCGCCGCACCTACTTTGGCAGCTTATGGTTCTCAACTTATGGAACAGCCTGGTCGCGCTGACTTTTTACAAGAAATGGGATCGAATATCCAAAACTCATTTGGTCCGGTACTTTCAACTGATGGAATGAAGGAATTTTGGCAAAATAATCAAGGGAACTTATCGGTATTGCCAGGTGACTCTTCTGCATTGCAATTTAATAGTGGTTTGGGGAGAAATTTTAATGTAGATGAAACCCATTTGTCTTTTTACGCAATGGGTACCTTGGTCGCTTCACCACAATGGACGGTGTTATCAGGGATAAGAACTACTAAAACGGAAACGAAAGTTGCTGGCTATGTAGTTGAAAATAACGTGTTAAAAAATGTGGCAAACACCAAATCGTACTGGGCAGTTTTACCCATGCTGCACGTCAAGTACTCGCCGGTAAAAGACATGAACCTTCGCTTCGCGGCTACCAGGAGTTTCTCAAGACCAAATTTTGGTGATATCTCGCCGTCGGGAACTTTTATCTCTTTTGACAATGAATTCAAAGGTGGTAATCCAAATTTAAACCCTACCTTTTCTTGGAGTTTCGATCTCTTAGGAGAATACTATTTTGAGAATGTTGGTGTAGTTAATGCGGGTGTTTTTTACAAGTCAATTACCGACCCTGTATTTAACGATACCTATCAAGGAACCTACAATGGTATTGCTGGTGTTGAGTTCAGTACTCCAGTGAATGGCGCTGACGCGTGGATTGGAGGAATTGAATTGGGTGTAAACAAACGATTTGACTTTTTACCAGGGTTTTGGCAGTACTTCGGTACCCAATTAAATGCAACTTTTATGGATTCTGAGATGACAAAACCTAGTGGGCGTAAAGTATCGACACCGTATCAGGCAGGAACGCTTTTCAATGCGCAGCTATTTTTCGAGAAGGAAGGAATCAATGCTCGTATTGCTTTCAATCATAAAGGAAGTTATGCCATAGGTTTTGGAGAGCGCGATATTGATGATGTGTATTATGGAAAATACAATACTCTCGACTTTTCCGCTTCGTATCAGATAGGAAAAAATTGGACCTTGTATACAGATATCAATAACATACTCAACAATCCATTGATTTACCATTACGGTAAAACACAAGATCGACCAAAACAAGTAGAGTACTACGGTATTAAAGGAAATATTGGAGTTAAGTTCTCCATAAATTAGATTTTTCATTGACTATTCAATGCTGTTTAATCGAGTTGAGCCCTCTGTAATAGAGGGCTTAATTCACTAAAAAATTATATGAATTTACGATTTATACTTCGAGCTTCGTTGGCCTCTTTTGGGACCTATTTTTGCATGTACGCATTCAGGAAACCCTTTGCGGTAGCCTCGTATAGCGATTTAGACTTTTGGGGAGTAGATTATAAGATTTGGCTGATTATCGCGCAGATTTTGGGATATACCTTGTCAAAATTTGCAGGAATCAAGATCATATCAGAAATGCCTTCACACAGGCGTTTGTGGTATCTTGTTGGTTTTATCGGATTTGCTGAGGCAGCCTTATTAGGATTTGCTGTCATTCCGGCTCCTTACAATATATTCTGCCTCTTTTTAAACGGTTTGCCATTAGGAATGATATGGGGAATCGTGTTTTCGTATTTAGAAGGACGACGTGCCTCTGAGTTACTGGGAGTCATTTTATCCTCAAGCTTTATCATTTCATCGGGCATCGTGAAGTCGGTAGGGAAATGGACCATGGATCATTTAGGAGTGTCAGAATTTTGGATGCCTGTAACTACGGGAGCCCTCTTTATTTTACCGCTGGTCGGTTGTGCGTGGTTGCTCGAAAAACTACCAGCTCCGGATGCGGAAGACACCTATCAAAAAACACTTCGTTTACCGATGACAGCTAAAGAGCGTAGTTCATTATTTGAACGATTTGCAGGACCGCTAATCTTAATTGTGTGCTTTTATACCTTACTGACGGCAGTACGAGATTTTAGAGACAATTTTGCCCGCGAATTGTGGGATAGTTTAGGCTATCAGGAGGCTACGATTTACAGTATTTCAGAAATTCCGATTGCCTTGGTTGTCCTGGCTATTTTTGGTTATATCGGAACTGTCGTGAAAAACTATCAAGCCTTTATGTATTATCATTTTGTACTGTTAGTGGGCTGTGCAGCCATTGTAGTCTCTACTTATTTATTTCAGTTGGGCTGGCTGAGTCCGGTGGTTTGGATGATTATTTCTGGTCTGGGCTTGTACGCCGCTTACGTACCGTTTAACGGAATCTTTTTTGACAGAATGATTGCAACGTTTAAAATTAAAGGGAATGTAGGGTTTCTTATTTATATCGCAGATGCCTTTGGTTACTTGGGAAGCATCGCCATTTTATTTTACAAAAATTTTGGAAGAGCAGAGTTGACTTGGTTGCGTTTTTTCGTTGAAGCGCTGTACGTACTCGGTTTTACAGGTCTCGGAATCACCGTGTATTGTATGTATTCCTTTAAAAGAAAGAAGAAAAAAATAGAAAATATAAAACAATTGATTTATGAACAATAATTATGATTTATTGGTAGTAGGAGGAGGCGTACTAGGTACTTTTCATGCCTATCACGCATTACAACGCGGCTTAAAAGTTGCTTTGATCGAGAAAGATGCCAGACCTCAAAGTGCTACCGTCCGAAATTTTGGACAGGTAGTTCCTTCAGGAATGAATCAGAAATGGCAAAACTTTGGAAGAGAGAGTTTGGCACTTTACAAAAACATCCAAGCTGAATTTGACATATCAATTCGGCAAAATGGTACCGTATACCTGGCCTCTGATGAGGAAGAACTGACCTTGTTAGAAGAACTTTATCAAATAAATCGCTCAAATGATTACGAATCAGAGCTATTGACAAAAGCGAGCTGCTTGGAGAAATATCCAGGACTCAAGTCTTCGTATGTAAAAGGAGGACTGTTTTTTCCGCAAGAGGTAACGGTTGAACCTACTGTAATGATTCATCGCTTACACGAATACATGCGAACTCAAATGCAAGCTGACCTGTTTTTTAATACGGCGGTGCTCGACGTACAGAGTTCGGGAGCATCAACGGTGGTTACGACAGCGACAGGAGCTGTTTTTAAAGCAGCAAAGGTAATTATCTGTAACGGTAGTGATTTTCAATTACTCTTTCCAAAACTATACCGTGAAAGTGACTTAATCGTATCTAAATTACAGATGATGAAAACCAAACCTCAGGCTAATTACGAATTGAAAGGATCTGTCCTAACGGGGTTAACGATTCGCCGATATGAAGCGTTCGAAGAGTGTCCGTCTTGGGAGGCAATCAAGCAAAACGAACCTACGGATACTTTTGAGCGTGAATTTGGTGTTCATATACTCTTTAAGCAGGCCGCAGACGGATCTGTTATTATCGGTGATTCACACGAGTATGCTAGCGCTGAGCACAGTGCCGAGTTAGGCTATGATTTAAAGGAAGAAATAGATGCTTTTATGATTGCGGAAGCTAAAAAGATCTTCGATTTACCTACCTATGCTATTGATCAGCGTTGGGCAGGGTTTTACAGCCAATGCAAAACACAAGATGTGTTTCAGTACAATGTGGACGACAACATACATATTGTAACCGGTATTGGAGGGAAAGGCATGACAGGAAGTGCCGGATTTGCACAAAAAAATATATCTGAATTATTTAATTTAACACATGTTAGGACCTATTAAAATGGTTGTTTTCGATATGGCGGGAACAACAGTAAATGAACAAAACGTAGTATATAAAACCTTGCACAAGGCAATTGAAGCACACGGAATCGATGTCGCATTAGCAACCGTGTTAAGGCTGGGAGCTGGAAAAGAAAAGTTGCAAGCCATCAAAGATGTCTTGGAACAAGTAGCTCCTGATAAAATAGACCGTGCTGCGGTAATTTTTGAATATTTTAAAAGTGCCCTAACCAAGGCCTATAATTCCTTGGCTGTGGAGCCTGTTACGGGAGTTGATCTACTATTGCCAAAACTGAGAGCCGCTGGAATTAAAGTGGTACTGAATACTGGATACAGTGGGAGTATCGCTCAATCGTTACTTCAGAAGTTACAATGGGAGCAAGGACGTGAATACGATTTGTTGGTGACTGCCAGCGATGTAGTTCAAAGCCGTCCTCATCCGGAGATGATAGAACTTGCCATGAAGACCTTGCTAGTAGAAGACCCAGCACAAGTGTTAAAGGCGGGAGATTCGGCTATTGATATTGAAGAAGGAAAAAACGCACGCTGTGGCGTGACTGTCGGTGTGCTTTCGGGCGCCCAAACAACAGCCCAATTGGAAAGTGTAGCTCCTGATTTTATCATTGATTCACTAATCGATTTACCAGCGCTTTTTGCTTCTTAAGCTCCAAATTCTTCATTGAAAATCCACATCGGGACCTTGCGGTGCAGCGTTGCTTGAATAGCCTGTCTAAATTGTCACTGCTCGGTACCGATGTATTCTTTAAACTTCCCAATACACTCCGGAAATTTCATAATCTCCCAATGGTAACAACCAACGAATTGGCAGGAGAAGTGTTGAGAATGTCCGCACAATTTTGAATAGAATCCTTTGTGTATCATCCAATCTTTCGTCGCTTAGACACTTTTGTTAAAGGATAGTTCAATAAACCAATGTATAACTGTTTATAGTCACTTCTTAGCAAGGAACAGGAGAGTTTAATAAGCTATTTTGGTTGCTTGTTAAGGAGGCAAATTGTTGTTTTTTAATTAATTGTAAAAAATAGGTGTCCGTAGTATCTATTTAATGTTAGGGAGTTTAAGCTTGCTTTAACAATGTGATTTAGTGTTATTTGTTTTTACTATTGGTATATTTTTGATTAATAAATTAACTTATAGTAAATTATATTATGAAAAAACGACCCTTTATTCCCATGTTCGTATGCCTCTTTTTAGTGGCGCTTCTAAGTTGTCAAAACGATTTTGACTCCAACGATACTAATCCGAAATCTCAGCGTAAAACAGCGGGGAAATCAGATAAAAAAAAGAAAGTGTTATTGGTAGGTATAGACGGACTGCAGTTTGAAAAAATCAATGGTACAGCAACGCCAAATTTGGACAAGCTAAACATTAAAAAAGGCTTTTCTGGAGGTATTTCCGGAACGCGTTCGGAACAAAAAACAAAGAGTGGTCCTGGGTGGACAACCATTCTAACAGGTGTGTGGATAGATCAGCACGGAGTGCCTGATAACAGTACCTCTCATACGTCTAAAGTACCGAGTGTGTTCAAATACATCAAACAGCACAATCGAAATCTCGAAACAGCAAGTGTTGCCACTTGGGCGCCAATTCATGACTTTTTAAGAAATGATTTGTCTGATATCGACTATCCGTACAAAGGTGGAAATGACGATACTGCCGTACATCGTGCCGTCAGTGAATTGACCAATCACAATCCTGACTTTCTCTTTGTTCACTTAGACGAGGTAGATGTCGTTGGACATTCCAGTGGTTTTGGTGCCAGCTATGATGCAGCTATCCGCAGGGCTGATAGTCGTTTTGGTACTATTATGACCGCTGTGGAACAGCGTATGAATACCAAAAATGAAGATTGGTTGGTATTGGTTACGACAGATCACGGAAGAGAGTCGAGTGGCTACAATCACGGAAGTCAAACCACCTCGGAGAAAGTCATTTTTATCGGTATGAATCAGGCGGGTAACGCAGCCTTTACAACTTTCGTAAATACTGTTCCAAACCAAGGATTCGGTGGTGTTTACGGGGCTATTCCACAAACGGCATTGATACCTACAGCACTCACGCATTTAGGTGTTCCTATCCGTAAAGATTGGCAATTGACATCGAGTTCTTTGGTGGGAAATGCAGGAGTGTTGGCATTGATGATGAAGAATGCAAATACCCTGTACTGGAATGCCAATGGAGGAGGAAGTGTTAGTATTTATAGAAATGGACAGTTCTTAGCTACTACAGCTGCCTCAGCCCAAGAGTATACCGATACTACACAACCGAAAGGAGTTAACAACTACACTGTTGTTTACAACGGACAAACTGCCTCAGTGAGCACTAATAATGCCAATATCATAGCTTGTTTAGATTGGAATGACACCCTAAATAACAGGGCGTACTTTTTTAAAGACGACGCGTCTTATATTCGTTATAACAAATTAGCTGACAAAGCGGATAGCGGATACCCGAAGCCGACGAACAACAGCGCTTGGCCGGGCTTAGGAGCTTATGCAAACAACCTATCTGCAGCGTTTAAATGGCATAATCACAAGGCATATTTCTTTTTAAATGACGGGAGGTACTTGCGTTACGATATGAATGCTGACAAGGTAGATTCGGGTTATCCTGTAGCAATTACGAATAGTAATTGGCCCGGTTTAGCAGCTTATAAAGACAAAATAATTGCAGCGATTAATTGGAATAACTCGAAAGCCTATTTCTTTTTAAATGACGGGAGCTACCTACGCTATAGCATTAGTAGTGATCGCGTAGATACGGGGTATCCCAAACCCATTACAAACAGTTCTTGGCCTGGTTTAGGAGCTTATGCTCAGAAAATTTCAGCGGCTGTGGATTGGAATACTACGTATTGTTATTTTTTCTTAAATGATAAAACCTATATCAAATACAATAAAATTACTGACAAGGCGGTAAGCGGGTATCCATTACCTGTGAATGGAAGTACTTGGCCAGGACTATAATTTCAATGGAGCTACCTTCGGGTAGCTTTTTTTATGCATTGGTATCAGCGTAAAAATACAACACGAGCATCAGGCAGTCTTTGGATCCTTGATTGACAGGTACGTGAGGCAGACGGCCATTAAAATACAAAGAATCCCCTTCGTTAACTTCAACACGGGTGTCCTCTATAATATAGGTACAGCTCCCTTTTAGTACGTATTTAAACTCCCAGGCGTCTGTAATAACTTTTTCTCGTTTGGAATTGGGGGCTACGTTTAAGAGCACGGCCTCAAACCCAACTGCATTTAAACTCTTTCCAAAAATTTGGTAATAGGTAAAGCCCTTGGCTTCCATTTCTTTTTCTAGAACCTGTTGCTCTTCACGGCGAATCAATAGGTACTTGCTACCTGTCTTCTTTTCTACGCCTTCAAAAAAAGTACTTGCATCGATTTCTAAAGCGGAAATAAGCTCTAAAAATACGGGGAGAGAAGGAATGGTTCTACCGTTTTCAATACGGGAAATTAACCCATTACTTACACCGGCGTCACTGGCGAGTTTACTTATCGTTATTTGTTGTTTTTTTCGAATTTCTTTGATTCTTTTTCCAATGCCGATCAAAAAGTCATTCATGATATTTATCTTATTCGAATACTAAGGTAGGTAAAAAAACTAGTATGGTAGTACGGAATTGAGAATCCTAACAGTTTTGGTTTACATTGTTAAAAATTAACTTAGCGGAAACAAGAGTTGCTTAGAAATTTTAACCGGGATTCAGCAATTCAAAACTCCATTTTAGCAATTGTCGTTCTCAACATCCGAAAAAGAATATGATTTTTGCCTCAGGGGAAAGGTTACCGTGAATAGAAGAGAAAAAGAACAAGCAAAATCTATTTAGCTGACCTTTCAGCTTATCATAATTTTTGTTTTAGTTTTGAAAATCACCTCCATGTCATTAGGGAGGTGATTTAATCCCATTTTAAGAGTTTTTGTTCTTTTATAACGTATTCAGTTATGGGTTTCAGTTTTTTAAGGGTTTCAGGATGTACGCCCATTTCAGTAAAAAACTCAATTTCACCGGAAGCGTTTTTACCATACCAGTATTGTGCTTGGTCACCGATAAAAAATTCGGAATCAGGAGTCAGCGTAACCTTTCTAAAATTATCAACTATTATGTGATTAACTTCGATATTTAAGGCTCCTTCATGGGAGCAATTCACATATACGAACCGATCCGTATCCCAAACTACGCAGGGCGAACTGAACGGATAGAATTCCAATATTAGGACGATAATTCCTGCTACTGCTACCCCTAATGCGGAAATCACGAGGGGCTTATTCGTACGGGTTGGAACATACCCGGAATAATCTTTCATAATTTCGAGAAGCTCATTGCTAGGAATTCCAGCATTGTTATTCTTGTCTTTTACGTACTTATTATAGTAGTTAATAAGCGTTCGAGAAGACATTTTGGCGTTCTTGTATTCACGGTATTTTTCAGAAGTCATAACTTCCTCATTAAAATAAGTTGCCCGACTGTTTATCGATTCCATACCTGAGTCTTTTTCAAGGGTATTGAACACTTTGACTAGTAATTTCCTTATTTCTTCTTTTTTCATCTTTAGTTGTTGATTATTAGGGTTTTCAAAAGTAGAAAATGCATGGAAAATGCCGTGATGGATATCCGTAAAATGGAAAAAATCTTTTCCATTTATTTTCCAATATTTTCTTGGGTGTCAACGGAAAAACCTTTCAATATTTGCCTCAGAATTTAATGAGTATTCAAAAAAAACAGCTTACTCAAATTAAATTTTTTACAGTGTTTTTAACAATGAATTGGAAACTGGGAAGTAGTCCTTTTTAGAGTTAAAAATACTCACTTCCCTAAAAAAGAGAAGCGCGCCTCTTTTAAAAATTGCATGCCAAATCAGGTATGAGCTGTCTCTGAGTAAAGTACTCGGACAGGATAATTAGTATCAATTTTTAAATAGAATTTTATTATGAAACGTTTTTTTATAATATTCATATTAGTAGTTGCCAATCATTCTTTTATCGCTTGTAGCGACTTGTCAGAAAATTTAAAAACAGAGGAAAACACCATAGAATCCACAGCCGAAGACACCGGAGGAGATAATGATCATGACCCAGATGAAGATCCAGATGAAGGTCGTGGGCAATCAGCAACAACAACTGCTGAAGATACGGGAGGAGATAACGACCATGACCCAGATGAAGATCCAGATGAAAGTCGTGGACTGTCAACTACAACGACTAGTGAAGATACGGGAGGAGATAATGATCACGACCCCGATGAAGATCCAGATGAGGAAGGTGTTACACCTAAAAAACCAACAACTACCAATACCGGAGGGGATAATGATCACGATCCGGATGAAGATCCAGATAGTGAAGCGATTGAGGTAGGTAAATAGGTAATAAAGTATCGTACAATTACTTGTCAATTGTAATATATTAGGAGGATGAAAGAAAAAAGAAATTCATCCTCCTTTTTTTTGTGTTTAACATTGATGATGGTTCTGTCGACTCGTGCCCAAACGATGTTAGACCCCCAAAAATTTGTAGTGGATACCTTGAGAGCTTCCGTAAAGAACGAAGTACTGTTTTATAGAAAAACTGGTGCCTTGACGAAATCGTTGCGCTTGGCAAAAAAGCTAGTAACCATAGAGCCTTTCAACCCTAGTAGTACCGAAGTAGACTATTATCGGATAGGGTATATTTACAATAATCTTCTGAATAAAAAGGACAGTGCCTATCATTATTATACAATAGCAACTGAGCTGGCAGAAAAATACGGGTTGTACAAAAAGCAAGTCCGTGCTTTGCGAAATAGAGCAGTGATCAATTCGGACCTCGGACTCTATCAATTAAGCGATACGCTTGCCATAAAAGGACTCGCGATTGCGGAAGATAACGGATTTCAAAATTATGTGGTTCAGTTAAGAAATACCGTGGCAATTAATTTGAATGAACGAGGAAGGGTAAGCGATGCTATTAACTGGTATGCTAATGCTTTTAAAGGAACGAATGATTTGGAAAAAAAGTGCCGTTACCTTAATAACATGGCGGTCAATGAATTTGATAGTGATCATTTGAAGAGGGCAGACAGTATTTTTAAATTAGTGAAAAACCTATCAAAAGATCGTAAAATAACCAACAGTTTAAGAGCGAGGATTTTGCAAAACTCGGCGTTTGTGACCTTTACATTAACAGGTAAAAATATTATTCCTGAACTAGAGCAGGCAGCGCAGGTGTTTGAAAGAGAAAATAGGAATAAGGCACTGATATCGAACTACGCGAAAATGTGTGCCTACTACCTGAAGAATGACAAAAGAAAACTTAAAAAATACGCCCTCAAAATGGAGGTTCTGGCCTCTAAAATCAATAACGAGATGTATGAAATTGACGCTTATCATTGGTTAATTCTCGCCGAAGATTCGCCATATCGACTAAAAACCTTGTACGAGAAGCGTGAAACGTTGCGTAAGCAAATGACCAGTAGATTAAAACAACAGCAATCGTGGGTTTTGAGCAAAACCTATGACGCGGATAGGGAAAAAAAGAAACGATTGGTGTCAGAATCTAAATTAGCACGTCAGAAATCGGCGAATGCCGAGCAAGCGCTGATAATTGAGCGAGAAAATTCAGAAAAGCAAGTATGGGCATTCTTCGGGCTGTTTACACTGCTGTGCTTTAGTTTCTATTATTTTTATGAACGCGCCAAAACCAAAAAGGAGAAAATTATTGAAGTATATAAGACAGAAACCCGCTTGGCGAAAAAAATCCACGATGAATTGGCCAACGACGTATACAGAGCTTTAACACGTGTGGTTAGCGGTCAAGCTTCACAAGAGATTCTAATAAGAGACCTAGAAAATATTTATTCACAGACGAGAAATATTTCTCACGAGTACAATCCTGTAGTGACGGGAGAACAATTTGAAGTCTATTTAATAGACTTGTTTAAGGATTTTTCAAACGAAGATTGCCGTGTGATTTACAAGGGCCTTTCAGGGATAGGGATTGGAAAATTAAGCACCGAAAAACAGATTGTTCTCTACCGAATATGCCAGGAGCTTTTAGTCAATATGAAAAAACACAGTGAAGCGAGTTTGGTGGTGTTTGCTTTTGAATCAAAAAATCAGCAGTTAGCGGTCAGGTACAAAGACAATGGAATAGGGCGATCAGCGTTAAAATTGAAAAATGGTCTTGAAAATATGGATTCCCGTATTAAAGCAATCGGAGGTTCCATTAAATTTGATACAGAGGTAAACAAAGGTTTTACTGCAATGTTTCATTTAAATAATTAGTTATGTTTCGTAAAGTACTGATAGCAGAAGACACCGATTATATGTCAAGTGGAATCCGAATGGCTTTGGAGGGATTGCAAATTCAAGTAGTTGAGTACGCTCAATACTGTGATGAAGCTTTTTTGAAATTTAAAAAAGCACTATTGGACAAGGAGCCTTTTGATTTGTTAATTAGTGATTTGTCGTTTATTGAAAATCCAAACCCACAAAAAATAAGTGAAGGTGAAGAATTGATAGAAACCTTGCGAGCACTGCAACCATCGTTGAAGGTTATTGTGTTTTCTATAGAAGACAAACCCTATAGATTACGACATTTGTGCAAGCAATTATCGGTTAATGCCTATGTATGGAAGTCTATACATGGTCAAAAAGAACTCAGAAAGGCTATTAGTGAGGTGTATGCCGGTCATTTTTTTATTTCACCTAAATTAAATGGGGTTTTAAAAGAAAAAGAATCTTTAGAAATTACGGAGTACGACGTGTTTTTATTAAAAGGACTGGCGGGCGGTATGGACCAACAAGAAATTAGCGATGCCTTGAGAAAAAAGGGAGTAAAGCCAAGCAGTCGCAGTTCTATCGAAAAACGATTAAAATTATTGAAAGAATATTTTAATGCGAATAATCCAACGCAGTTGGTTGCGGTGACTAAAGACTTTGGATTGATTTAATTATTCCAGAGTACTACGGATTTCCGTAGTTTTTTACTCAGATTTCAAAGTAAGTTTGTCTAAAAACAATGAAGTACCCGTATTTTTTCCTTTTATGTTGTGCCATCCCGTTGCTGCTGGCAATGCACCTGTCAAGTGATGAGGAGGCAAAAGATTATCCTGTAGTCTATGGATGTTTAGATCAAAAAAGAGCTCGCTGTGTTGGGGCCGTAAATTGCAAGGCTTGTAAAAATTGTAGGTATTGCAAGTATTGTAACAATGGAGGGGCTTGTGGGGTTTGTGAGCGAAATAGAAATAACAAGCAAACTACCTATACCCAGAGATTCTCTCGCAGTTCTAAGGCTGTCAGGCTTGATAATACATCTTCTGCACAACTGAGTATCGCTCCTGCTCATGATAGCAAACTACTGGAGGAACCTGATTACCTAAAAGTATTAATTGTTCGAAAATTGTCTGCTGGAATTTTTCTCAATCCGGCATTTGATGCCAAAAAGACTGAAACGGTACCCCAAGGTGCTACGTTGAGATTGCTCGCTACGCATGGTGAGTGGATAAAAGTGCTGGTTGAATCATCTAATAACACGGGTTTTATTCATCATTCTTCAGTATATCTTTCGAATTAATTTTTAAATTATGGATATCCGTAAATGATTGCTTTTCAGTTCTATTAGTTTTGGGGTTGTATTAACAAAAATAGGAAAAAGTGGAATTAACTAACCAACTAAAAGAACTAGCGAGTAAAATTAAAAGTTTAAAAGATCAGATAGAGACGGAAGAGGCTACCAAGACTGCCTTTGTACTGCCTTTTATCAATGCCTTGGGATACGATATTTTTAATCCTACTGAAGTAATTCCAGAGTATACAGCTGATTTGGGATTAAAAAAGGGAGAGAAAGTAGATTATGCCATTATTAAAGATAAGCAACCCATACTTATTATTGAATGCAAACACTGGAGAGAAGATTTGACAACACACAATTCACAGTTGTTTCGATATTTTCATGTCTCGAAATCAAAATTTGCCCTTTTAACTAATGGTATAGAGTATAAGTTTTACACAGATCTCGACGCATCTAACAAAATGGACGAGAAGCCATTTCTCGAATTTAGCATCACAAATTTGAAAGACGCTGTAATCGCAGAAATTCAAAAATTCCATAAAACGACTTTTGACATCGATAAAATTGTCACCAATGCCAGCTCTCTAAAGTATGTTAAGGAGATTAGAAAAGTTTTTGATCAGCAGTTAGCGAATCCTGAAAATGATTTTATTCGCTTTTTTACTTCACGAGTGTATTCGGGTAGGCAAACAGAGAAGGTGCTAGAACAGTTTCGTTCGTTGGTAACGAAATCATTGCATCAGTTTATTAGTGATCGTGTGAATGAACGTTTGCAAAACGCTTTGAATAGTGAGGAGAATAGCAGGGAAGAAGCCAGTGTTAAAGAAGAAATTAGTGAGTCTAAAATTGTGACTACAGAAGAAGAGTTGGAAGGGTTTCGCATATTGATTGCCATCTTGCGAAAAAGAATTCCAGTTTCGAGAATTGCGTATCGAGATACCCAGTCTTATTTTGGCGTACTGCTCGATGATAATAATAGAAAGCCCATTTGTCGATTGCATTTTAACGGGAAGAAGAAGTATTTAGGAGTATTTGATGCTTCTAAGAAAGAGACCAAATACGTTCTGGAAAATTTAGAGGCAATCTACGATTACGATACTGAAATACTGAAAACAGTTGCGTACTATGAAGAAAGGAAGGAAGTTCCTGTCAGTTAAAAGAAATCACAGCAGTTATGCTAAATTAGTATTGACTGAACCGAGGCAAACCAAGCACGGAGAGCTAGGCAATTGGATGTAACGCTAGCAACAAAGTAGGGGAGCGATCTATATTGTATCGCGTAAAAATTAATTAAGGGAAAAATAGATGAAAAATATAGTATTCATAAGTTCAATGGTCTTTTTACTGAGCGCATTTACAGGTAAAGAAGCTGAAGAGGTATATGTTTGTATAAGTACCTCGAGTAAAAAGTATCATTTAAAAAAGTCTTGCCGAGGACTTGTACGATGCAAAGCTACGGTGAAAAAGACTTCTTTAGCTAAGGCCAAGAAATATGGACGGACCTTATGCAAGTGGGAAAAGAAAATGAAAAAGTAAAAAAACCTCCGTATAAAACGGAGGTTTTTTTATCCCTGTCTGTTCTAATGTCTTCCAATACGTGTAAGGCGATAAATGGAATTTCTGAGAAGCTTTGGTTCAAGATTTCCTTATTGCTATTCAAAGTTGTGAAACGTGAGCTCCTCCCACTAGATAGTTTTTTCAGATAACTAAGAGGGGTGGCCGTTTCTTATTTTGTGTTGTTACAAGGTTGGCAATTGATAACTACAGCGCAGTTATTCGTGTGTTGGGGATTTTAAGGAATTGTCAGTAATGATGAGGGATTGCTGGATATCTGCTATGAATAACTTAAAAAAAGCTTTGAAATAAAAAAATACCAATTACCTTTATAGTGGATTAGAACATTAAAATTGTTTATTAATTAATTGCTAAATTAATCTACTGCACTTATGAAAAATTTACTTTTGAGCGTAGCGGCTTTGCTGTGCTCACAAATGACCTTAGGTCAATTGACAGGGGTAGATGGTGGATTGGGTAGCGGTTCCGGATCGGGATCGAGTACCAGTCAATTATCATTACCCAATGTAGTTCCTCCAGCTCCTGAGGCTGCTGGTTTATCAAAATTTATTGAAGTTCCCGTTTCGCATTACACGGGCTTGCCCAATGTTTCTGTCCCTATTTACACGGTAGAGGAAAAGGGAGTACAGATTCCTATTTCGTTGAGTTATCACGCTCGTGGTGTAAAGGTTGCCGAAGTGGCATCGAGTGTAGGTACTGGATGGTCATTGAATTACGGAGGTATCGTATCACGACAAATTCGTGGAAAAGCCGACGATTCTGCAGCAGGGAATACCTATTTAAAAAACAAAGCGCATTTTGCGGGCAAATTGCCAGCGCAAAAGCCCAGTGTTTTACCTAGAAGTATGAGACCTCTTGTTAAACCAATTTCAGAAATAAAAATTAACCCAAATGATTTTGGAAATAGATAGGAAAAATGAAAATAAATTTTATTACAGATAAAACATTAGAAATCCCATATCTTTCATTAAGTGATATAACGCTGGAAAATCAAGACTTTCATAGAGCTGTTTTAGATGAATTGGATTTAAGTAATTCGAAATTTAGTAATATAAACTTCAGAGGAGCTTTTATGTCGTATACAAAAATGAGGCACGCAATTTTTGAAAATTGTAATTTTATTACTGCTTTCGCGATGGAGTCTGATTTGTCTTTTTCGGAGTTTAAAAATTGTAATTTAGTCGGATGTAATTTTAGGAGTTCTAATTTGGCAAACGTAAATTTTAATTCAATAAATATTGATAGCGCGATTTTTGACGAATGTGATTTTAGTGGGGCAGTTATAAACTGTGAATTACCTAAAACAGCTTCTTTCAAGAATGTTAAGTATAATGATAAAACTATTTGGTATAATGGTATTGTCCCTGATGGCGCAAGTATGTCAAAGTAAAGGCTAGTGCTAGTTTTAAGAACTCATGAAATCCGATAGTGCGGACTTACGCAGTCCGTGGCGAGTATAAGTAAGCAATTAGAAGTTAAATTTTAAAAATAATAAAGATGAAACCACGACGAAAGTTGTAGTTTTGTTGTTTTTAAGAGTACGCTTTTTTATCGTTGTAATCACGTAAGAAAGCATCTACGGCAAGCAATATACTACCACGTTCTCTTTGTGGAATTTGGTAAGCGTTATTTAACCTTGACCTCCTCCCATTGAATCGGACAGCTTAGAATTAGAGTATTTAAAGTTCTTTAACCACCCAGAGGGCTATGTAAGTAATGATGGTGGAAGTTTAAACTATGTGTATCAGAACAAAGATCATTTTGAGGGCGGAGTGTTGATAAAAGGTATGGTATACCTTTTTAGCGAACGAGCCAACTGGCGGGCTGGCAAAGAGTATAATATACCGATGCTAATAAAGAGGAAATCAGGCATAAACTTAGGATTAAATTATGATGTTAATGGTTTGCCAAATTTTGGTATTTATACGGGTAAGAGTATTTTTAAATTAACGAATACAAGCGGTCGTAATAAAAAAGTTAACAAAACTGATTATTATAAAAAACTATCAAAATCAAAATAATCAAATGAAGAGCAAATTAAAAAAAATATTATTGTTACTGGTTGTTTGTTTTATCACTTGGGTTGTTTTTTTTCATTTAAAATATAGAGAAAACACCACTATATATATAAGTAGTCAGAAGACTCAAATAGATTTAAATGAAGTTAATTTATTCATAGATGGCAAACTAAAAGACACTTTAAATATAAAAGAATATTATGACTTAAATATGTATGTTTATAAAGATGATTTTAGTATTGGAAAACATTCCATAGAGTTAAAAACATTAGATGGCGAATCATATTTGAAGGAAAACTTTTTCTATTTAGGTTTGGTTAATTGGACAGTAATAAGCTGTTTTGATAAAAAGGATTATTCTTTTCATACTTATTTTACAAAACCAATATTATTATAAAACCCCCTGCAAATTGACATTTAGCTTAAGCGTAATGGCAATTAGTTACAGGCAATTTAAATAAGAAACGGTATTATAAAAGCCATTTGCAATGGCGAGTAGTACAGTTTAAAAATAATAAAGATAAAGCCACAGCAGAGATGTTATGGCTTTTTTATTTTTAAGAGTATGCTTTTTTGGTTTTGGTATCTCTAATAAAGGCATCAATAATTTTAACTATTGTACTTTTGTCATCGTTGTTAAGTCTCTGTATTTCTTTCATGCGATTAACCATAGTAACATCTACTACCTCTAAATTATAATCCTCTGATACCAAATAATCCAAAGAAACATTTAATACTTGTGTTATTTTTTTAGCATTTTCAACAGATGGAATGAAACCAGAAGATATAATAGTCAAAGATAAAAATCAAAGAGCAGATGTTCTAAAAATGATCAATAGTAGAGCAAATGGTAAATTTAAATTTGACAATTCAGGAAAATTAGAGTTAGTAAGTAAAGGAAGTAATTCTTCTGGTTCTGATTATTATACAGATAAATTAGTTGAAGGAATAAAGAGTAAATAAACGATAAGTATAGTTATATCTCAAAAAATTAGGATAAATGGAGGTAAAATAATAGATGAGGATAAGGATGCTTGAGGAGGACTGACTTTAGGAGAAAAAGGAAAAAAAGTGATCAAACCGTAGTAATATCAGGAAATGAAAACAAGAATATAAAAGATACTGATGGTAATCAACTAAGAGATGAACCAGCAGATATATTAGTTCACGAAATAATTGAACATGCTGTGCCTAAAATGGTAGGTTCAGATACCGGGAATGCGGTTAAAAATGAAAATAAAGCTAGGGCTCAATATGATAAGCAGAATAATTGTCAGAGAGCGTCTGAACCAAACCATAAAGAATCTAATTAATTACAAATAATTTCAAGATGAAAAACATAATATTAAGTATATGCATTACCATTTGTATATCTTGTAAAAATAATACCTCAAGTAAAGATAGTTTTAATAATCAAATTTTGGGAGAATGGGTCTTAGTTAAAGGCTTGGGTGTAAGCTTTAATGTTTGTCCGAAGTTAATTTTTAAGAATGAGGGAAAAGGTAATGTTATTAAGCCTTCAGGAGAAATTGTAGATTTTACTTATACGCTTGATTTAAAGAATAAAGTTAATTTTTCATTTAAAAAAGATGAGGAATATTTTATAGAGGATAAGTTTAATTATGAATACCATGTGGATGAGTCCTTTGAGAAACTAGTTCTTAAGACAGAAATAGAAGGCAATGAATACTCTTTGTCTAGAAAAAAGAAGAACTTAACTACTGGTACTTTAGAAAAATAAAAAAGAATGCACCAAATGCTACTGTCGAAGATAATTCTTAGTAGTAAATTAAATAATTAAAAGTGGCAAGAAGATGGACTTAGGTTCATCTTTTTGTTGTTTAGGACTATAGTTTATTATAATTTTACTGGGTTTGGATATAGGTCAAGTAAGGCTACACAAGTTCTTATACATACGATTGTAATACTTCTGGACTAATGGTAGCCAAGACAGTAACCGGAAGTGTATCGAGTCCGGTAACCACGGAATACGCTGGGAACTATATTTACAACAAGGTTTTGGGTCGTGGAATTTCAGTAAGCTTAGCATTCTTTAACCACCCAGAGGGGTATGTAAGTAATGATAGTGGAAGTTTAAACTATGTATACCAATATAAGGATCATTTTGAGGGCGGAGCGTTAATAAAAGGTATGGTATACCTTTTTAGCGAACGAGCCAGCTGGCGGGTTAGCAAAGAGTATCATATATCGATAATAACAACAATGGCGTTATTAGTACAACAGAGATTATAGAAGAATCGAATTACTATCTCTTTGGTTTAAAACATAAAGGGTATAATGAAGTTAAGAATTTAGGAATAGGAAGTCCAGTGGCTCAAAAATGGGGTTATAACGGTAAAGAACTTAATGATGATTTAGTTGGAGGGACTAACTTAAATTGGCATGACTTTGGTGCTAGAAATTATGATGCTGCCTTAGGTAGGTGGATGAATTTAGATCTATTAGCGGAGGAAATGCGTAGACATAGTCCTTATAATTATGCTTTTAATAATCCTATTCATTTTATTGATCCTGATGGAATGGCGCCAATGGGACCATCAGGAGATTTTTATAATGAAAAAGGTAAATATTTAGGAAATGATGGTAAAAAAGATGGTAAGGTTTATGTCGTAAAAACATCTAAGACTAAAATAGATACAGATCCTAATAACCCATCTTCTATTAATGGGATTAGTACAGAAGAAGCTAATAAAACAGAAGAGTTTATTAAAGCTAATTCAGGCGATACAGAAGCCTTTAATAAAAATTCAATAGCTTATGAAAATACGGCTGAGTTAAAAGGAACAAAAGCACAACGGAAAAAAATATACAAGCACCTTACAAAAGATAATGGGAAAGGAGGTACAATTGATAAGAATAATAAAGAGTATGGAGCAAAAATATCAGCAAAAGGGGAAGTAGTTTTAACTGAAGGTAAAGTTACTGACCCGACAAAAAGTAAAGCAGCAACAATTAATTTAAAGTTAGAATTATCAGATGTGGTTGAAGCTCATTCACATCCAAGTGGTGAAAAAATAGTAATGAATAGTGATGGTTCAGGTAACCGATATCGTTATTTACAAGCACCTTCAAAGACAGATCAAAGTACAGCACATGGAACATCATATGTTTTTGGAAGATCAAATAACACTGTGTATATGTATAATAAATCAGGAACAATTGCTACATTTCCAACAAAAATTTTTAAAAAATAAGATATGAAGAAAATGTTTTATATATTTTGTTTCCTATTTTCAATAGGAATTAATTCACAAGTAAAAAATAATTTAATTAATACATTCTTAAAGAAAAGTATAAGTATTATTTCAAAAGATTCTTTGTATAAGGCTAAATTATGTGAAAATGATTTTCTTTTAATTTCTTTGTCAAATTTTAAAAACCTTGTCAAAAAGAAAGATATAGATGAAAAAGATAATTTAATACTAATAGATTTTCTTACGGTTAAAGAAGCTTCAAGAATTTTTAAAGATTCAAAAAATAATGTATTAAGACTGAGTAATTTTGAATTAAACGAAGATTTGATTGTAGTTAGTTACTTTTTAGAAAACAGAAAAATTATAAATAAGAAAAAAAATAATTTGGTTTTATTGTATGAAACTACAGTTAGTGGAGTTCTGGATGTTATTTTCAAATATAATTGTGATTTAAAGAAATGGGAATTTTTAAAGCTACAGGAACAACTTAACCATTAGGATAATCGGTAATGTCCCCGATTTCCCCCCGCTGCCGCACGAATCCTTTCGTGTGGTTGAGTAAGAGTGAGAGAGAACAGTTAATTTAAAACTAAAACAAGCAAGAAGATGGACTTAGGTTCATCTTTTTGTTGTTTAGGACTATAGTTTATTATAATTTTACTAGGTTTGGATATAGGTCGAGTAAGGCTACACAAGTTCTTATACATACAATTTCAATACTATTGGGCTATCGTTCGCCAAGACAGTAAGTGGAAGTTTATCGAGTCCGGTAACTACGGAATACGCCGGGAACTATATTTACAACAAGGTTTCGGGTCGTGGAGTATCGGTGAACTTAGCGTTCTTTAACCACCCAGAGGGTTATGTAAGTAATGATAGCGGAAGTTTAAACTATGTATACCAGTATAAAGACCATTTTGAGGGCGGAGCGTT
>NZ_CAZEQT010000006.1:262017-333954 GCF_964514025.1 Tenacibaculum litopenaei | reverse complement strand
GTGTAACTGCTTCTACCGAGATTATCGAGGAAATCGACGAAGGAGATTCACCGAATACCAAAATAAGTAAAGAATGGTGAGGTAATCTAATTACTATCCATTTGGTTTAAAACATAAAGGGTATAATGGTAATATTTCTTCTTTAGGGAATAGTACGGCGCAGAAGTTCAAGTATAATGGTAAAGAACTAGAAGAATCATTAGGATTAAATCTTTATGAGTATGGAGCTAGGATGTATGACCCTGCAACTGCAATGTTTACATCTATTGACCCTAAAGCCGAAGAATACACTTTCCAAAGTCCTTATGTTTATGGAGCTAATAATCCTATACTTTTTCAAGAAAAAAATGGAGAAAATCCAATACGTGCTTTAATTACAGCAGGTAAAATAGCAAAGAGGGCCTATAAAACTTACAAAAAAGTTACAAAGGCAGGAAAGAAATTTACATCTAAACATCTAAAAGATATAGGTTTGGATGAAGTTGCAGATATGGCTGGAGACTTTGCTACTATTTTTGGAAACGGAGAGATAGGAATGATGGATAGAATTGGTGCTGTTGCAGATTTAGTTATAGGTACGGACTTTAATAATAAAGGACAGAAAGTTGTTAAAAACGCAATATCTAAACTAACTTCTAAAGCTAAAAAAGTTAAGGATGTTAAGAAAAGACCATCTTCGTTTAGAAAGAAAACATTAAAAGATAGTTGGGATAATGCTAAAGATGGAAAAAAGAAGGGAACAAAAAAATGTTCAACTTGTGATAAAGATGTTGAGGGAAATCCGTATAATAAGGAGAAAAGAAATGGCGAAAATGGTTGGGATAACGACCACCAACCGAAATGGAAAGATAGAGACTTATCAGGTAAAACAAGAAAAGAAGTTTTGGACGAGTACAATAAAAACACAAGGTTAAGATGTAGAAAATGTAATCGTTCAGACAATCAACAATCAATAATCAATGAATTTAGTAAATCATTTAGAAAGAAATTTAGGGCTTATAGATAAAGGCTGGAACCCCAATCATAATTATCAAGGCGTACAGTGTGTGGGGTTTAAAGACGAACCATACGAAGAATTGTATACTTACAGTACTTTAGGATTGAGTGACTTTTTACTTGAAAAAGATGGTAAAAAATATCGGTTTGAATTATTGCTATCAGTAGAACAATCTTGTAAAAGTGACGAAATAGCGTCCTTTTTAATAAATTTTGGAGAGTATCTGATAGAAAAACAAGAGGTTTTATTAAGAGGAGAAGTAAAATCTTTTGAGAATAGTATTTTTACCAAATCAAAATTTTATGGAGTATATATCTCAATACCAGTTTTTTTTGATGATGATTTTCATATCTATAAAGTTGATGAAAACAACACGGTTATTTTTGTGTCTTTAATACCGTTATATAAATCCGAAATAGAATTTATAAAAAATAATGGTTGGGAGTTATTCGAAGATTTACTTGAAGAAGAAGATATGGCTGATTTTTGGAGTTTTCAGAGGGAAGAATGGCAACTTAGATAATGTTTCAAATTAGCACTTAACAAACTCAATAAAACAATCAAGAAGATGGACTTAGGTTCATCTTTTTGTTGTTTAGGACTATAGTTTATTATAATTTTACTAGGTTTGGATATAGGTCAAGTAAGGCTACACAAGTTCTTATACATACAATTTCAATACTATTGGGCTATCGTTCGCCAAGACAGTAAGTGGAAGTTTATCGAGTCCGGTAACTACGGAATACGCCGGGAACTATATTTACAACAAGGTTTCGGGTCGTGGAGTTTCGGTAAGCTTAGCCTTCTTTAACCACCCAGAGGGTTATGTAAGTAATGATAGCGGAAGTTTAAACTATGTATACCAGTATAAAGACCATTTTGAGGGCGGAGCGTTAATAAAAGGTATGGTATACCTTTTTAGCGAACGAGCCAGCTGGCGGGTTGGCAAAGAGTATCTTATACCGATGCTAATAAGGATGGTATTGTAACTGCTTCTACCGAGATTGTTGAGGAATCTAATTACTATCCTTTCGGATTGAAGCATAAGGGATATAATGACGTGGTTCAACCTCATGGAAATTCAGTAGCACAGAAGTTTGGGTATAACGGAAAAGAGTTTGAAGAATTTTTAGGTTTAGATTGGTTGGAATATGGCGCAAGGAGTTTTGATCCTTCATTAGGTAGATTTATGAATATAGATCGATTTGCAGAAATTTATATGTCAAATACACCTTATCATTATACACTAAATAATCCAGTCTATTATGTTGATGTAAATGGAGACTGTGTGAATATACACTATGGAGAAGGTCAATCCTATACTTTTTGTGGAGATGCTACGGATGCCCCAGATAATGAGTTTGTGCAACAAACTATAACTGCTTATAATACTATGCTTGAAGCTGGAGGAGGATCTTTTACAGACTTAGTTCAAAATAAAGATAAAACAATAGGGGTTATAAAGGCAACAGGTAATCAAGAGACTGCTTATGAAGTAAATGAAGGTAGTATTTATTGGGATCCAAATGGAGGAACTATAACATCTAAAGGAACCTTTTCTTCTTATACAGATTTAGAACATGAAGGAGATCATGCTTTGAGACATCAAACTTCAAAAGATTATGAAGCTCAGCAAAAACCTGATCCAAATGATCCTGATGTTACATTAGATGAAACAATAGCAGTTAAAGCAGAGTCTAAAATGGCAAAGCAACTGGGAGAACTAAAAAAAGGTAATTCTACTAGGGATTTCTACGACGATGCTACTGCAATTAAGACGATAAGTCCTGGAAGTACTGAAATGGGTGTTCCATCAACTATTAAAAATTTAAAAAGAACAATCAAATTATTAGATGGTCGTGTAGATTGGATTGATGATACAAAAAAACTTTTAAAAAGAATTCAAACAGCAGGTAAAAAAGTAAAAACTCACAAAAATGCAAATCCTTATAAAAAATAATAATTACAACCTTATTTTGTTCTTCCTTTTCATTTTGAGTTGTTCATGTGTTAATAAAAAGCAAGACTCAATAAAAACAAAAATTTTATGTATTCCAAATCGTATGACTACATATAATATGTCTTTGTTAACTTTTGAAAAAGAGTATGAAAAATATGGACTTAAAATTGATGTTGATAATTTAAATTTTGAGAATGAACTTTATGAATTATTAGATACAATAAATACTAAAATGAGTTCTCGAAATGGTTTGAGAATAAAAATTATCACAACAAAAAAAGACAGTGTATATATGTCTTATCTTCCTAATTCTTCATTTATTTATAACGATAAAAATTTAAAAAACAATAGACTACTTTTGAATTTAGTTGTGAATGAAATTAAAGAAAATTACAAGAAAGGGAATTATATTTGTGAGGGAGAAAAATGTTCGGAAAATCCAGATGAAAAAAATGTAAAGTTTCTGGAAGTTATGTCTAATAATATATCAGATTAATTTTTTGATGAAATAGATAATGTTAAAATCAATAGTTGGTAAAAATACTAACTACTGATTTTTAAGTTCATTGAAATAGCTTTTAAAATTTTAGAAAAGGGTTAAAAGTATTTAAAAGCGGAAAAAATTGTAAGTAGTTGATTTTCCTTTTGGATTGAAACATAAAGGCTACAATAGCATAATTTCTTCTCATGGAAACTCAATGGCTCAGAAATTTGGATTTACAGGTAAAGAACATCAAGATGAATTAGGTCTTGGGTGGATTGATGTTGCAGCTCGTAATTATGATGCCGCTTTAGGTAGGTGGATGAATTTAGACCCATTAGCAGCTAAATTTGCAACCTATAGTCCATACTTATATGTTTATAATAATCCAATTAAATTTATTGACCCAGATGGTTAAGAGGGAATAGTAGTTTCTGGTTCACCAGGGAATCATAAGAATAGAGACCACTTTTTAATTAATGGGTTATATAAAGCAAAAGCAGCTAAAAAGCATTTCCAAAGAAAAGGACAAAAAGTTACATGGATTGTTTACAATGACAAAAAAAATGGTTTTACAAAAAAACAAATATCTAAGTATAAAAAATTAGCAAAAAAGGCAGGAGTAAATTTTAAAATAGTTTCAGATGTAGATGATATAGTAAATTATGTAGATAATAAAGATGGAGGAGAATCAAGGGAAAATGATAAAATTACGAGTTTTTATTATGTAGGACATGCTACTCCTGGAGATTTAGATGTTGGTTACGGAGGAACTGGAGAAAATTTTGAGCCAGATGACTTTAACAAGGATAGTTTTTCTAATGGAGCTCATATTAATGTTGTAGGAGGGTGTAGGACTAATGTGCCAGACACCTTTGAAGATTCGGTATCAACTCAGTTTTCTGAAATATTGGATAAAACATCCAAGGTTTATTCTACTAGTGTAAGAGTATATTATAGTGGAGGAATAGTATCTGATTCTAATTTAGTACAAAAAAATAATGGTACAATAAATGAGAAAAAAGGAGAGTTAAAAACTAAAATGAAAAAAATAATAATAATTATATCAACTTTTTTAGGGGTTATTCTTGGGGTTTATTTTCTAGTTGACCGTCCAATGGTACTAAATACACATATAAAAGAAATAGTTAACAACTATGATGTTAACGAGTTGGTTTTCAATCCTATTGATGATGTAAGTTTTTCATTAGGAAAGAATAAAGCATTTTTATTTTTAGATAAGAACGACTTAGAAAAGTTGCCCAAGGGTATGAAAAAAGCTAAAATGCTTGAGTGTAAGGATGATAAGTTGCTGAATGAGTTAAAAGAAAGTTTTAATTTTAGAAAAACAGATGGGGATATGTCAACATGTGAAAGTAAGTTGCTAATTTATGAAGGCGGTGATTTAGTTTTTAAGGCCTCAATTGTTTTAACAGATAATATAATTGGCTTTCAAAGTAGTTTATCTGGTTGGGTTGAAGCTACAAATGAAAAAAAATTAAAGTCTGTTTTTTTAAAGTTTGAACCAAGCAATGATTTGTTAATAAAGCTTTAATTAATTCGGTGTATATTCAGTATCCTTGCTCCCCAGCTCTCGAACGATTGTATCGTGTGACCGAGTAAGCGACAACAAATAAATGAATACATTAAACAAGCAAGAAGATGGACTTAGATTCATCTTTTAGTTGTTTAGGACAATTATTGTGTGTTTACTATAATTTTACTAGGTTTGAATATAGGTCAAGTATGGCTAAACACGTTCTTATACATACTGCTAGGATACTACTGGGGTGAAGTTAGCCAAGACAGTAACTGGAAGTGTATCGAGTCCGGTAACCACGGAATACGCCGGGAACTCCATTTATAACAAGGTTTCGGGTCATGGAGCATCGGTGAACTTAGCATTCTTTAACCACCCAGAGGGCTATGTAAGTAATGATAGTGGAAGTTTAAACTATGTATATCAATATAAGGGTCATTTTGAGGTCGGAGCGTTGATAAAAGGTATGGTATCCCTTTTTAGCGAACGATCCTGCTGGCGGGTTAGCATAGAATATCATATAAAGATGGTATTGTAAGTGCTTCTACTGAGATTGTGGAAGAAAGCCACCAAGGAGATTCACCGAATACCAAAATAAATAAAGAGCGGTGAGGTAATCTAATTATTATCCTTTTAGGCTTAAACACAAAGGTTACAACAACAACGTCTCATCCCTTGGAAATGCTACGGCGCAGAAGTTTGGGTGCAACGGGAAAGAGCTTAACGAAGAACTTGGTTTAGAATGGCACGACTTCGGTGCTAGAAATTATGATGCTAGTTTAGGTAGGTGGATGAATTTAGACCCACTTGCTGAAAAATTCTACGATTATTCTCCATATAATTACAGTTATAACATACCAACATTGTATACCAACCCTGATGGTAAAAATCCTGTTTTAGGCTTTATACTAGGAGCATTAACCGAGTATGTAGGAATTGTAGGGAGTAAAATGTTATCGGGAGATAGTTTTTCTGAAGCCAATAAATCCCAAGGAAAAGGTGATTTTATTGATATGGCAGTGGCTGGGTCTTTTGGTGCTGCATCAGGTTTTCTGGATGGGGGAGTTACAAGATTTGCTTCAAAATTAGCAGATCCTAAATTTAGAAAGGCTTTAACTTATATTTTAAATGTAGGTATTGACGCATTAGAGAGTACTTTAAAGACAGTTCTTAAAAATGATGATATTGATTTGAAAAGTATATTAGCTGGTTCTATGGCAGAGGTTGGTGTTGGTGGAGCATTTAAAACTAATGTATTTAAAGAAGCTGGAGATATTGCAAGCGCAAATTCAAAGGCCGCAAGTAAAAAAGCAAAAGATTTATCTAAAAGAAAAAGTAAAAATAATAAAAAAATAATGTATAATAAAAAAAGAGCATCAGCTCATGAGAAAACAGCAAGAGATTTTAAAATATTAGATAAAACAGGTTTTGTTGGTAGAGAATCTTTAGGTAAAACGGCAGGAAATGTTGCTCAGGATGCGACGAAGACGAATAATAATGAACAAAAGAAAAATGACGAAAAGAAATAAATTTACTTTTTTGAAAAATACAACTAATATTTTCTTAATTCTATATGTTTGTATGACTTTTTTTTTTCAATGAATCAATTTTATAATTATTATATAATTAATATGAATTTAGATAGGAGTATTGATTATATTTTTATAAAAAAAGAAATAAAAAAAGGAGGCAGAGGAAGTTCATATCTAATCAACGTTTCTTATAATCAGAAAAAGTATAATGTGAGTGTGACAGAAGATACATATTATAAGATTGAAAGAGGAGAAATCCCTGATTTGTTTTATTCAAAAAAAATAGATTTGGTCTTCTCAAAATGGGTTGTTAGACAGTATTTTAGAATTTTTGTAGTCTTCATAAGTTTTGCTATTATTGGGTTACTGATATTAGTATATAAAATCAAGGCTTTTTTAAAGATCTCAAAAAAAATGATTATGTAGTCAAGTATTTTGTTTCCCGATAGCGCGGACTTGCAGTCCGTGCCGAGTATGAGTAAGCAATTAGAAATTAAATTTTAAAATAGATAAAGTCACAGCAGTAATGTTGTGGTTTTGTTGTTTTTAAGAGTACGCTTTTTTATCGTTGTAATCACGTAAGAAAGTTTCTACGGCAAGCAATATACTACCCCGTTCTCTTTGTGGAATTTGGTTAGCGTTATTTAACCTTGACCTCCTCCCATTGAATCGGACAGCTTAGAATTAGAGTATTTAAAGTTCTTTAACCACCCAGAGGACTATGCAAGTAATGATAGTGGAGGTTTAAACTATGTATACCAATACAAAGATCATTTTGAGGACGGAGCATTAAAAAAGTATGGTATTCCTTTTTAGCGAACGAGCCAGCTGGCGGGTTGGCAAAGAGTATCAGATTACGATGGTATTCTAGCTGCTTCTACCGAGATTGTGGAAGAAATCGACGAAGGGAATTCACCGAATACTAAAATAAATAAAGAGCGGTGAGGTAATCTAATTATTATCCTTTTGGACTCAAACATAAAGAGTATAATAACGTGGTTAATGGTCAAGAATATAAATACAAAACGTATCAAGGGCAGGAAATAGCGAATTATGAGGATGGAGATCAGGTAATAGTATATGGATATAGTTATGGTGTAGCTGTAGCTGTAGCTGTAGATTTAACAGAGCAACTTAAAGAAGCTGGAATTGATGTTGATTTATTGGTGACAATTGATGGCTCAGATGGACCGCTTCAAAATGTTACTGTAAATACTGATATACCTGATAATGTAGACACAAACTTGAATATATATCAAACAGATGATTCAGGAGGATCAAGTTCATCAAGATCAAAAGGGGGCATCTTCTGGTTCTTCAAGTAGTAGTAATAGTAGCGGAAGTAGTAATAGAAGTAATAGTGGTTCTAGTAATTCACCTGGTTCAAATGGAGGTCCGAATAAAACTGTTAATCCTAAAAAGACTAACTTTATTAATAAAAATGTAACAGGAAAAGGTGTTATTAATGGAAATAAACAACAAAATGCAAAGAACACCGTTCAGCCATTAATATATACAAGGATTTATAATTATCAAAGAAACCAATAATAATGAAAAAATTAATTTTATTGTTTATTACAATGGCTTTTATGTCTTGCAATAATGATGTTGAAAACTTAAAAATAAAAGGGACAGTTAAGGGTGCTGTAACTAAAGAAGTTTTGAAAGGAATTGAAATTACAATTATTTGTTGGAAATATGGTAGCTCTCCAGATGAGAGTTACTCTGAAGATGAAACAATTACCGTAAAGACTAATGAGCAAGGTGTCTATGAATATACTTTTGATAAAGGAGCATATATAGAAGTTAAAGTTTCTAACCCAGCATATATAGATATCCATGAAACTAAAGAGGTTTTTTCTAAAAAGAATAAGATTGATTTATTTTTAGATAAAAAGTAAAATTACTTAATAAAAAAAACGCTCATCCTAACCGATGAGCGTTTTTTTTCATTCACTTCCCCAAAAATAATAATTGATTTAGAGTGTCTTTAACAACCAAGTGATTATTCCCCTAAGTTTGGGATAGTAAAGTTAGCCAAGACAGTAACTGGAAGTTTATCGAGTCTGGTGACCATTGAGTATGCCGGGCACTATATTTACAACAAGGTTTCGGGTCGTGGAGTATCGGTGAACTTAAAGTTCTTTAACCACCCAAAGAGTTATTTAGAAACAAGCAGTGGCGCCTTTGACTATGTATACCAATATAAGGATCATTTTGATGGCGGAGTGTTGATATAAGGTATGGTGTCCCTTTTTAGCGAACGAGCCAGCTGGCGGGTTGGCAAAAGAGTATCATATACCGATGCTAATAAGGATGGTATTGTAACTGCTTCTACCGAGATTATCGAGGAAATCGACAATGGAGATTCACCGAATACCAAAATAAGTAAAGAACGGTGAGGTAATCTAATTACTATCCTTTTGGCTTAAAACATAAATGGTATAATAACGTAATTAACGGAACGCATCATCCTTATGGGTTCGGAGGAAAAGAAGAGCAAGAAGAATTAAACCTCGATTGGTTGGATTTCCATGCTAGAAATTATGATGCTTCTTTAGGTAGGTGGTTTAATATAGATAACGCAGCTGAAGAATACTTTGATTTTTCTGGTTACAGTTATGTAGCAAATTCTCTAATAATAGCCTCTGACCCCACAGGGGAAAGAATTGTAATTGTTGGAGATGATGAATACACCTAAAAGGTAATCAATAGTCTTTTAGAAATTGCTTCAACCAAGGCTGGATTTGAACGGTTAAAAAACGCAATTGAATCTAGGAACACTTTAGTTATTCAGTTAGGAGATGGTACCAATGAAGTTTATGGGACTTCGCGAAATGAAGATGATACAACAACATCTTTTCTAGTTTGGACCCAGATTCGAAAGATACCTACGCTGATGGTTCTAACGGAAATGCATAGACAATACTAAATCATGAGTTTGATCATTTTAACAACAATAACCAAAAAAGAAGGTGGCCTGTTTTATTATGGAGAGCCAGAATATGACTACGATACTGAATCAACTCTTAGGCATAGCTTTCCATACTCAGAAGTTAGTGCTGTTGAGGCTGGTAATAGAGTAAGAGCTACTTACGGACATAAACTTAGAAAGGTTTATGTAGGCATCAATATTTACAATAAAAAATACTCTAACGAAAAAGGTAAACTCGTACCATCATCCAAAAAGTTTAACTCGAAAAAATATAGAGGTAAATTCTCTGACCTCCCAACTGTGGTTAGGTATTTGTGGGGAAGTAAATGGACTTTCAAAAAAGCAGGAGAACATTCGAACAAGAGAACTTATAAAAAAAAAAGAAGATGTAAATAAGTATAAACAAATAACAATAGAGAAGCCAAATGAAAAATAACAACCTATTACTAGCACTAAGCTTTCTAATATTTCTGTCATGTAGTCAAAACAAGAGCTTGATCAATCCAGCTTTTTTTAATGCCTGGAAGAAGAACACTCAAGGTTTTATAAAGGAATTCGAAAATGAAAAATGTAAAAAAATTTTAAATCAAAAAATTTCTGAAATTAATTTTGCTTTTTTAAGAGAAAAGGCCTTGGATACGATTTTCTCTAAGAACAGAAATTTTGAATCTGAAAAAATGATTGTAGAAGAATCTTTCTTTACTAATAGTCCTAAGTATATGCTAACCTTACATAGCAATAGTAAATATAAGGTTGTTTTTGAAAGAGATCATATAACTAGTTTTTCTAAGTTAAAATTTAATTCCGATGCCTTTAACAAGGCAGATATTAAGTATGACCATATCTGTAATGATTCCTTAATTTACTCTAAAGAAAAGGCAAGTATCAATATCTCTACCTTCTTTGTAAGGAAAGACAATTTATATGAAGTAGAGAAGTTGGAAATTTGGTAAAGGCTCTAGGAATGTTCCTAGCAGGATCGTATTATTAAGTGGAGTTCAACTAAGAAATAGTTAGAAGAGTTATTAGATATCTTTGTTGAGGATGAAGATTATGAATTGGCTCATAAAAATGATGCACCAGCTAGTCATGGTAATGATTATAGTGACGCGTTAGTTAAGAATCATGCAGAGCATAAAGTAGAAACCAGAATTCATAGACATAAATACAAAAAAAAAGATTAAAATATGCATCCAAAACAGATTGAAAATTTATTTAAATTAACTAATCAGGAAAGAGTAGATTATTTTATGCGTTATTGTGCAGCCTGGGAGGAAGTTTGGGGGTTAGCTATAAATGATGATGACTGGATTGTATTTAAAGATGGAGATGGAGATGAAATTTTCCCATTGTGGCCTCATCAGGATTTAGCAGAATACTGTGCTTTTGAAGAACATAAAGAAATGGGAGCCGAACCAAGATCAATATCTATTTATTCTTTTATTGATGATTTTATAAATGATCCTGATTTAAAAGATGTTTATTATGGTATTTTTTACAACAAAGAAAGGGAAGCTTTGGTTTTGAAGGGAGAAGCATTAAAAAATGGTTTAGAAGCTGAACTAGAAGAGTATGAATAGTTGTTAATAGTAGAAATTAAATTTTAAAAATAGATAACTTCACGTTATGAATAACTTATAACGTGTCTTTTTGGTTTTATAAGTATGCTTGTTTTGTTTTATAATCTCTTACAAGGGCATCAATAACGGAATAAATTTTATCTTTTTCTGCTTCTGGTAATTTTTGTATTTCTTTAAAACGTTTAATAGCTTCATTAATCAAAACATTTTCTTTATCGTATCACTTACTAAATAATCAAGAGAAACACCTAGAACATCAGTAATACGTTTAGCATAATCGACAGATGGAATGTAAACCTCCCCAAGTTAGAACTGCTTACTTGTAGAACTTTCTCAAAATTACAATGGTTTATTGTGTGTTTACTGTAATTTTACTAGGTTTGAATATAGGTCAAGTATGGCTAAACACGTTCTTATACATACTGCTAGGATGCTACTGGGGTGAAGTTAGCCAAGACAGTAGCTTGCAGTGTATCGAGTCTGGTGACTATTGAGTATGCCGGGCACTATATTTACAACATGGTCTCTAGTCGTGGAGCATCGGTGAACTTCACATTGTTTAACCACCTAGCGGGCTATGCAAGTAATGATAGTGGAGGTTTAAACTATGTATACCAATATAAGGATCATTTTGAGGACGGGGCATTAATAAAGTATGGTATTCCTTTTTAGCGAACGAGCCAGCTGGCGGGTTGGCAAAGAGTATCAGATTACGATGGTATTGTAACTGCTTCTACCCAGATTATAGAAGAAATCGACGAAGGGAATTCACCGAATACTAAAATAAATAAAGAGCGGTGAGGTAATCTAATTATTATCCTTTTGGACTTGAACATAAAGGCCTCAATAATGTAGTAAATGGAAGGGCTCACAACTGGAAATACAATAACAAAGAGCACGAACAGGTGTTTGGTTTAAATCTTTATGACTATCAAGCGAGACGATACGACCCAGCAGGTGTAAGATGGACAACCATAAACCCACTGGCAGAAGAATTTTACGAGTGGTCGCCTTATAACTGCGCATTTAACAATCCAATCAGGTTTATAGACCCTGACGGAATGCTTCCTGAAGATATAATTGTCAAGGGAGCAAATGGATCTTCGTTAACTATAGCAACAGATTTAATAGACGTAACAGTAGATGCAAGTAGTATTAGTATAGATTTTGGAGATAATAATACGTTGTCTGGTGATGATGTTTTAACAACAGCAGTGGATATTGTGGGAGTTGTAGATCCAACACCTGCTTCTGATTCTTTAGGGGATTCTTTATCTGCTAAACAAGGTGATTGGTGGGGAGCAATAGCAAGTGTTACGGGTATGATACCTTATGTAGGTGATGTTGTAAAAGCACCTAAAATAGCTAAAAGGTGTTAAAAATATAATGAAAACTATTGATGCAGGTAAAGGAACTGTAAAATAAGCGGCTAAAAAAACGGTTAAAAACGCGAAAAAAGCAACAGATAGAATCCCTAAAGCTAAAAGAGGTAAAGGGTGAGTTGAACCAAGTAAGCGTGATTCTAAAAGAGTTTATAGTAAAAAAGACAAGAAAAAAAGCATAGTAAAGATTAGATAGATTTATAAAATTTATGACTGATAAAGAAATTTATAAAAAGAAAATTAAATCAAATATCGATGAGTTTGGTTATCATGTAACTTTAGTTACTAGTCAGACAGAGCCTAGATATGCTTATACTATAGGATTGTATCAAAAATTCAATATCGAATTAGTTTTTGCTGGAGGGATTTTTTTCATGAAAGATGAAATACTTTCAATATTTAAAGCTGTAATTAATGAATTAAAGAGTAATGAAAATGCATCAAAAGTTAAAATCAAAGACTTAGGAACATTTTCTTTTACTAAGGTAGACAGATCTTGGAGTAAATTAATGTTGCTAGGAGTTTATGATTTTTTTGACATTGAAGAATTTAATGCAATTCAGATTTATCCGGATGAGCATCATTTTACTCTAGATATACCAGACCTGTCAAGAAAGTTTAATCCATCAATTGAAAAAGTATGGAAATGGTTAAAAAACGATTTGAAATATCCTGTTTCAAAAAAAATGATGGTTGTTACAAATCTTGATGCTCTGAAAGGAGTAAAAATTACTGAGATAATGAGATGGGAAGAAGATGAGTTTGAAATGTTTGCTGGTTCTGGAGATGATGTTAAAAAAGAAGAAATAAGAGTTGTTCCTTTTTCAACACTTTTAGGTATTGATGAAACATTAGGTGGTGTATTAAATTTGAAAGTAGGTAAAGGTTTTTGGAGAGGTGATGATAGTAATAAATGGAATAATTGGGGTTAGCTCCCCGCTAATTGACATTTAGTTTTAGCCCGGATAGCGCGGACTTTTAATCTTTGCAGAGTATGAGTAAGATATACAGAAATTGAATTTTAAGAATAATAAAGATAAAGCCATGTTATAAGAGATTATAGCGTAGTTTTTTATTTAGCAAGTATTCTAAGTTTACGTTTAGTAACGAAAGCATCAATAAGTTGCTTAATGGTGTTTATATCTTCGTTTTCCTTTAGCTCAACTTCTTTGAATAGATATAGTAACTCCTTGTCATTAAATTGTTCTGTAAGCTTCCCCAAGTTAGAACTGCTTAATTGTAGAACTTTCCCAAAATTAGAATAGTTTATTGTGTGTTTACTGTAATTTTACTAGGTTTGGATATAGGTCAAGTAAGGCTACACAAGTTCTTATACATACAGCTAGGATACTACTGGGGTGAAGTTAGCCAAGACAGTAACTGGAAGTGTATCTTGTCCGGTAACCACGGAATACGCCGGGAACTATATTTACAACTTCTTCAGGATCATTAGCATCTTATAGGACTTATACTATTTATAATAGGTTTGGTGAACTTCATAAATTTGGAGTAAGTGTTGCAGGTTTGATTAGATAAAATCAATTATTGAGGACAGCAGGACCTGGAGCTTATGGAAAATATTCTTCAGTAATGTATAAAGGCAAGGCACATATAATGGAAAGGTATTTGAGGGGTTTACAATTTAATTCTATAGGTCAGTATTCTTTACCAGGAATGAAAATACCTTACACTATTGATTTTAATACAGGATTACCAATAAAACCCTAAATAGAAAATGAAAAATACTATTGAAAGAACTTTGTTTTGGTTTAATGACGGAGGTAATAAACTGTTACAGTTAAATGAGAGATTTTTTTCACTAAGTGTTCTTCTGAATAGATTACTTAGTGAAAAATATATAGGAAAGAAGATTCAATTTATTAACTTATTCTTCAGAACAGAGAAAACCTATAAAATGCATCCTCAGGCCGAGAAGTTTTTTGTCTATTTTTATGATAAGCAGTTAACTTATGATGATGTTTTTGACTTGGAGTCATTTAATAAATTAAATAAGAAGGACCAAAGTAAATTTCTTTGGAAGAGAGCTTATGAAATTTTACAAGAAGCATCTATTTTTTTAAAAAACAAACAACTTTTATTAGCAAGTGATTATGCTTATAATAAGGGGATTGAAATGGGGTTAAATGCTGATTATAGGATGGTGAGCAAGGATGTAGTATTATTTAATCAGAATATGAAGGCATCTGTTTGGGTAAATTTTAAAGAAGACAAAATGTTTTCTAGTTTTACTTTAGAAAACAACGGAGATATTTTTTTTAAAAAAGAGATTGATAAAACTCAAAGTGGTATAGAATATTTTTTAGAAATTTATAAAGATATAGAACAAACGGTTGATGGGATAATAATTAGAGGGAATAGAAATGTGGAATATTTACCATTAAAAATATCTTTAGAAGAAATCAAAATAAAAGATTAGAGTAATGCAGTAAAATAGGTCATTAAAAAAAAATGGTTGTAAAAATTTAAGAGTCAGTAGTTAGTGGAAATTATAACTACTAACTTTTATGTTCATGGTAAAGATATTGCTTTTAGTTTTACTTATGATGATCATGTTTTTAGAATTGTTAATAATGTCAGTAAAATACCAGGAGCTAATCATAATAACCCCAATACCAAAGCTCTAGGTTTTGCAGAATCTGGTCATAATTTTGTATACTTAGATAGAAATTTTACTTCTAGGGCAACAGCACATGAAATTGGGCATTCGGCAGGACTTGATTATCATATAGGGACTAGTAATGAAAGAATTTATAACAAAACAGCATATAATTTTGTTTTTTACTTAAAAAAAACGGAGTGGGCTTAATAATAATGAATAATTCTTTTAAGAATTAGGCTATGAAAATAGCTACAAGTAAATAATATGGTAATAATGTGTTACCTGGTAATTTAATGCATTAATCTATGGCAACGAATTCAGCTGGCAATTCTGTGGCTGGATATAAAGTTAACTATCAACAAATACCAACAATTTCACACAAATTTTCAAATGGTAAACTTAATTCAGGATAACAGAAGTCTAATTAAATTGACATTGCTATTTTTTATCATTATATCATGCAAGACATTAAAATATAAAAGAGAGCCTTTTAGTATAGGTTTTTCCTCTCTTTATGAAAATGATAGATGCACTTTGATTTTAAATGATTCTTTGTATTTTGATAACACAAAAATAAAGACGAATCAAAGTCTTGGAATAGATTTAGTTAATGGGGTAACGGTTGTTGATGCTTCTGAATTAAGACTAAGTTTAAAGTTTTTTACTGAAATAGAAAAGGAATTAAATATAAATAGATCAATAAGCTTAGATACAGTATTATTTAAGAAAAATGGGTATAACATTTTAATTTTTGCAGGTGCCGAAAAAATTAAGATAATACAACAATTTAAAGCATTTACTTTAGATTAGGCTATTTAGTGATGTAGATTGATTGATGAAGTTAACTCCGTTTCCATACGAAATAAAATCCGAATAAATTAACTCCTTTCGTATGGTTAAGTAATAGGGGCAAAAATAAATTAATACCTTGCTCCCACATGATTGTATTGTGCGGTCGAGTAGGAGTGAGTAAGAGCAATAGATTAATAATTAAAACAATCAAGAAGATGGACTTAGGTTCATCTTTTTGTTATTTAGGACTTTAGTTTATTGTGTGTTTACTATAATTTTACTAGGTTTGGATATAGGTCAAGTATGGCTACACAAGTTCATATACATACAGCTAGGATACTACTGGGGTGAAGTTAGCCAAGACAGTAACCGGAAGCTTATCGAGTTCGATAACCACGGAATACGCCAGGAATTATATTTACAACAGGGTTTCGGGTCGTGGAGTATCGGAAAGTTTAGCCTTCTTTAACTCCCAGAGGGTTATGTAAAAACAAGCAGTGGCGCCTTTGACGATGTATACCAATACAAAGATCATTTTGATGACGGAGCATTAATAAAGTATGGTATCCCTTTTTAGCGAACGAGCCAGCGGGCGGGTTGGCAAAGAGTATCATAAAACGATGCTAATATCGATGGTATAATTACTCCAAGTAAAGAAATCATAGAGGAGAAAAACTACTATCCATTTGGATTACGTCAGCGAGGATATAATACTACTATTAACTCATTAGGAAATAGTACGGCGCAGAAATTTGGATTTACAGGTAAAGAACATCAAGATGAATTAGGTCTTGGGTGGATTGATGTTACAGCTCGTAATTATGATGCAGCACTTGGTAGATGGATGAGTATTGACCCTCTAGCTGAAAAAATGAGAAGACATTTACCCTATAATTATGCGTTCAAAAGTCCTATTTATTTTATGGATCCTGATGGAATGATGCCACATGGATCGGGTGATCCACCTAAAAAGAATCCAATAGGTAAAAAAATAGCTAGTAATTTTAGAAACTCTAATTATAAAAAACAAAACCCAGGAGGTGATTGTTTTGCTGTTTGTAAAGGAAGATTTGCTACGGCTTATAAACAAGTAATGGGTACCTCACTAAATGGAGATTTGCCTGAAAATAGTAGGTCAACTTACTATAACACAACAAAAACAATTAATTATCTTTTTGCAAGTGCTACCGGAACTCACGTAGGTTGGAAAGGATTACCAAAAGATTTAAGAGGTAAAGGTGGTGCTGCTGCTATAGTTAATGCAGGTATGGGAAGAAATGGTAGATCAGGAAGGAATTTGGAATGGAGAACTTAAGGAAGGTGCTATAATGCAAGTTTATGATTCAGAAGAAGAGTTTAACACTGTCGTTGAAGGGAATAATTCTGGTGCATATGGTCATTCCTTTATATTTTTAAGTTATGAATATGATGCTGATGGAAATATCACTGGAATGAATATTGTAGATCAAGGTTATTTGAATAATTCCACTGTTACTCAAGAAAGATTTGGAGTTTGGTTTGGGGCTAATATAACAGTAAGCAAAACTAGAGATGAAGTAATTCCAATTAGCTTGCCTTCAAATGGTATTCAATCCGTCATTTAAAAATTAGTAAGATGAAAAAAATAGATTTTAGAAAGCTAAGCATAATTATAATTTTTTTGTTTTTAACAAAAAAAGTCATAAGCCAAAATAATGGATATTATACTTCATATTTGAATGCTAAAAAAGAAAGTGAGAAAGTCAAAGTTTTAGACGTTACAGATGAAGTTATTGATGATAGTTTGTATTCGTTTATAAATCTTAAAGAGTTACGGTTAATTGAATGTAAAATAGATAGTATTAAAAACGATATTATTAATTTGTCTAATTTAGAGATAGTAAGTATAAGAACAAGTCAATTAAAATTTATAAGCGACAATTTATCAAGCTTAAAAAAAATAAAGAAAATTCAAATTACAGGAAGCCAATTGGAGCTTTTAAATTTAAATTTAGAACCCTTGAAAAAATTAAGGGTTTTAGATTTTTCTAATAATAAGATCAGTAACTTTAAATTAAGTTTGCCGAATTCTATAGAATATATAAGCCTATTTGGAAATAATATGAATTATATACCTAATGAATTATTTGATATATGTAGTTTGAAAACACTTAATCTTGAATTCAATAAAATAAAATTTATAAGTCCTAAGATTAATAAACTAGTTAATCTCCAAAAATTGTTTTTAGGAAAAAATAATTTAAGTTCATTACCAAATGAAATATACTCATTAGATAAGATGAATGAATTTAAGATTAATAACAATAATCTAGAAAAAATACAGGGAAAAATATATAAAATGAAAAGCCTAAAATTATTAAATCTTTCAAAAAATCCTTTAAAAAAAATACCACCTCTTGATGGTTTGAAAAAAACAGGGTTAAAAAAAATTATTATTAGAAATACTGATATAAACGATAAACAATTACAAACTTTAAAAAAAGAATTAAAAGATACTGAAGTTATTTTTTAAAGATTAACTAGTGAAAGTTTTCTTTAACTGTTTCTAAATTGTAAGCTGTCCGATTTAATGGGAGGAGGTCAAAATTACAATTGTTTTTAATTGCTTAGAACAATGGTTTATTGGGTGTTTACTGTAATTTTACTAGGTTTGAATATAGGTCAAGTATGGCTAAACACCTTCTTATACATACAGCTAGCATACTATTGGGCTAACGTTCGCCAAGACAGTAAGTGGAAGTTTATCGAGTCCGGTAACTACGGAATACGCTGGGAACTCATTTACAATAAGGTTTCGGGTTGTGGAGTTTCGGTGAACTTAATATCCTTTAACTACCCAGAGGGCTATGTAAGTAATGATAGTGGAAGTTTAAACTATGTATACCAATACAAAGATCATTTTGAGGACTGAGCATTAATAAGGTATGGTATTCCTTTTTAACGAACGACAGCTGTCGGATTGGCAAAGATCATGATATACCGATTCTAATAAGGATGGTATTGTAACTGCTTCTACCAAATGTTCAGAAAGAATTTAATAAAGGTCATGGGAATAATGCGTCTAAGAATGAACAAAATAATCATATTGTATGATTACAAACCCAACCCTCATAATCCAACAGGAAGAGGTACAAGAATGCAGGGGGACTCCTAAAAAAGGAGAGTTGATACGCGATTTTAATATAGAAAATAACGGGAATAATTAAATTATGAAACAACCACATGAAATATTAATAGGTGATAACTCACTTTTAAATACTCTAGTTGATGAAATCAAAATTTTTAAAGATGAGAAATGGATTTTAAATATCTCGATAAAATTCTCTAATTTTTCGAAGAAAAGTGAATATATATCCCTTGTATTATTATTCGTTAATGTCAAGGAATATAATTTTTATCATAATCAAATGTTTGAGTTTTATAATGTTGAATCTTTTAAGTTTTTTAAGAAAGGAGAAGATTATTATTTAAGTTTAGACCCAGATAATAAATTAGACTCATATTCAGAAGAAGATATGGACTATGTATTGTCAAGTGAAGTAAAGATAATTTTGGATGATGATGCTCTTTAACCCGATAGCCCCGATGGAGGATAGAATGTCGGAGTAACGCTACCGCACGAATCCTGTCGTGTGGCGGTTATGAGTAAGTAGCTAGAAATCAAATTTTAAAAATTATAAAGATAAAGCCACAGCGGAGATGTTGTGGTTTTAGCATCATGTAAAAAGGTATCTATTAGGGCAAATAAATGACTTTTATCCTCTTCGCTTAAAAGTTCAAAATTTTGTAACCTATCTGTCATACGTTTATCAAAAGATGGCTTTAAAACGTCTCCTACAAGATAAGCTAAAGAAACTTCCAATATTTATCATATTGAACTCGCATACTATAAAATAGGAATAAGCCCTGTATACATTGTAGATTGTTGAAAAAGAAAATTAGAAAAGCAGATAGTCTAGAAGAAAAAGGATTGAACTATCGGGAATATGTTGCACCTGTAGGGTCTGAATCTGCCTTAAAAGCATATTATAAAATATTTAAATGGGACGAATGTTATGATGAGTTATTGCATAATTCTGTTTTAAAGAGTATGGAAATAGTAAAAGGAGTAGATAAGAAACCTAAAAAGAAGTGGTTTTCATAAAACCATGAAATCAAAAGACGACCCAAGTGGCGGTTTTGAGGTAGGCTTACAGTACGATCACTCTTTCTATTGAAATTATAGAAGAAATCGACGAAGGAGATTCACCGAATACTTATATATATTAAGAGCGGTAAGGTAATCTAATTACTATCCTTTTGGTTTAAAACAAATAGACCTTATCAATGACTAGTGGTAAAGTAAAAGTAGTTATAAATAGTGGGCTAGTGTAAAGAAAGTAGTGATGCGGATGTTTTTATTAAAGCTACAACTGATAGTAGTGTAATAGTTAAAATAGATGCTACACGCAAGAACTTAGTTCAAACAAGTAAGGGATTACAACCTTTCAATGGAAGCGCTTTTCTGGGGAATACAAAAGATGGAGGTTTTATGTTTGAAAACCAGGTGGTTAGCTATAGAGGTGCTGCCGTTATAGATGATGTGTCTGGTCGAAAAGAAGGAACAGTAACTAAATACGCCGTTTTAGAAGCCTACATAGGAGCGAAAGATAGTTCCAATGCGGGTGAGGCAATTGCCGACCCAATTGCATATATTGGTGCTCTTAATTCAGCCAATGCAATTGAGCCAAATAGTAATACAGCAGGAGTAATTATACAGTCGTCAGTTTCTCGGAATGGAAAAAAAATTAACTCGTACTATAACTAATAGAGAAGGTAAAAGTAGAGAGTTATTTACTGTAAAAACAAAGAAACTAGGAGATAAAAATTAGATAAATGAAAAAAAAAGTTTTATTACTGCTTTTGTTTGTTGTAGCCAATATTTATGGACAGGATAAAAGCAATCAGGATATTGAAGTTTTAAAGATTCAAAGTATTGATAATATAGGGAAACATCATTTGATAAGTTGTTTTAATGGAAAGGGAAAGAAGTATCTATTATGGGTTGATCAAGTAAATCGGAAGACAAATAGAAAGAATCGTAAGAATGAGAATGCAGTCAATATTAAAATAGGTCAACAATATACTTTTAAGTTAAAAAAAGTAAATTATACTATAGGATTTCTAGAGACAGAAGAACTTTATATTGGAGATGAACTGATATGGAGTAAAGAAAAAAGTGATTTTGATGTTTATAGAACTGATAACTTACAAGGATTATTTTATCTGAAAAATATAAAGGGAAAAGAGTAAATTTAAAGTTTTATTCACCTCATTTAAATGGATTGTATAGTAATTATAAAATACAATAGTGATAAAGTATGAAACTGATGCTTTTTGGAAAAAAAAGCAAATACAGCTGTAGAGGATAATTCTTAGTAATAAATTAAATAATTAAAACAACAATAAGATGAACTTAGGTTCATCTTATTGTTGTTTAGGCTTTAGATTATTGTGTGTTTACTTTAATTTTAATAGGTTTGGATATAGGTCAAGTATGGCTACATAAGTTCATATACATACAGCTGCGATGCCACTAGAGTAACTTTCGCCAAGAAAGTAACCGGAAGTGTATCGAGTTCGATAACCACGGAATACGCCGGGAATTATATTTACAACAGGGTTTCGGGTCGTGGAGTTTCGGTGAACTTAATATCCTTTAACCACCCAGAGGGCTATGTAAGTAATGATAGTGGAAGTTTAAACTATGTATACCAATACAAAGATCATTTTGAGGACGGAGCATTAATAAGGTATGGTATTCCTTTTTAACGAACGACAGCTGTCGGATTGGCAAAGAGTATCATAAAACGATGGTATTCTAACTGCTTCTACCGAAATTATTGAAGAAATCGGCGAAGGGAATTCACCAAATACCAAAATAGGTAAAGAACAGTGAGGTAATCTAATTACTATCTTTTCGGCTTAAAATACAAAGGGTATAATGGGAATGTTTCTTCTATAGGAATAGCGTTGCTCAGAAATGGGGATATAATGGAAAAGAATTTACTCAATCTTTAGGATTCAATTTATACGAGTATGGATCAAGAATGTACGACCTTGCTTTAGCAATGGTTAACTCTATTGTTTCTAAAGCAGAATAATTTGAGTTTCAAAGCTCGTATGTATATGCAGCTAATAATCCTATTTATTCCAAGAAAAAGATGGAGAAAAACTATTAGAGCAAGCAACAATTAAAACCACTGTAAATGGAAAAACAACAAGATCAAGACCTGATTTTATAGTAGTAGGTAAAGATGGTAGTATAGTTAAAGCAGTTGAAGCAAAGACAGGAAAAGCTGTATTATCTAAGAATCAAAAAGTATTAAAAGAAATCGCAGGAACTTTAGTTGGTAAAAACGCAAAACAACATGCAGGACAAAAAGTGCCAGCTAAGAGTTTAGAAGAAAGACGAGTAGAAATAGATTAGTAATATGGGGATTTATTTAGAAAAAATTCACGGAATTATTTTACAACCTTTAAATGATAAAGGGTATAATTTTGTGAAATCTAGGGATATTTATGAGAAAAAACAGGGAGATTTTAAACATAAAATTCATTTTTTCTCTCATAAGAGAAGTACTGAAACGGCAATAGAAATGTTTGTTTATATTGAACACATACCAACTGCTAAGATTTATAAAAAAGCAACTTCTTTTAATTTTTTACCAAGTACTATTGGTAATGAAATTGGGATGATTGAAAATAATGATGATGGAAAAATAGATAACAGCTTCTATAATGATATAATTCTAGAATCTGAGGAAGACATTAAAAATGCTTCAGAAGAAATCATTGATTTGTTTACAAATATAGCTGAGCCATATTTCAAAAGATATGGAGATTTAGAAACTATAGATAGGATTTTGAATGATAATCCAGATATTATATCGGTGCATAGAAATGACCAATACAATAGATATCCTTTAGGCTTAATAGTTGCTAAATTGAATAATCGTTCCAATTATGAGGAACTGAAAGAAAAATATGATATTTTGATACAGGAAATGTCTGAAATGTATATAGAGAGATATAAACAAGTAAAGGAATTCTTAAAAGAAAATTATGAGAGTTAATTATTTATCGTTGTTGCTATTGTTATTTGTAAATACTTTGATGGCTCGAGAATTATTTGAAGGAGAGATTTTATGTAAATTGAATTTCCATGATAAAACTGGCGAAATGACTGCTAAAGAGGCTTCTCAATTTATGGGATCAGTCAGAGCAGACCTATTGTATTAAAGATAATAAGTATAAGTCGGTAATGAGTGTGATTTATTAGAGATTAAGACTAATGAAGGTACTACAATGTACTACTATAATAAGTCAATTAAAGTGAACCCTGAAAATTATAAAAATTATAAATATGGTTTGTGGTATTATCGCCTCAATAAAACAGGTGGAGCATTACCTTTGAAATTATCTGCAGATGTTTCGGATATAAAATTATCAATAGAAGCAAAGGATATCATCATGTCCAAGAAATGAGATTTATCAATGTTTGAGATACCGAAAGGATTGTAAATTGTTAAAAGTCCAGAATAAATAAGAGAACCACCTTTAAGGTGTTTTTTTTGTTTATCAACACTAGGAATATCACCAAATATACCCTGTGGCTTGTGCAAAATATATATAAAAAAGCAAGCTCTCATAACAATAGCACAAAAAGACTTAAATAAACGAGCATATATAAAATATTATTGCTCAAATATCTCAAAATAGTCTTCTGAAATGTATATATTGATAATAACAACGATGGTATAATTACTCCAAGTATAGAAATTCTACATGAGAGAAATTATCCCCCATATGGAATGCTTCAAAAAGGATATAATGGTAATGTTATAGGTAGTAAGAATAATTATAAACAATTTCAAGGACAAGAGTTTTCTGAGGATGATGTTACAGAAAAATCCAATTATGAGATAAGTAAAATTAATAATAAGGTGATGAAAGAAGAACGAAAACTAAAAGAATTAATGATCGAGCAAGCTACTGCGTTTATTGAAGATGCAGGAGAATTCTTTCCTTATGGAACTGTGGTTAAATCCAATGGAGAAATTGTTCCTATTGGAGTTTATGATGATATCGAGCATTTGTTTTCTGATGAAGTTATAGATGTTTTAGAAAAAGAAATATTTACACAAATAATTAAGAATAAGGTAGTTTTTGCGGGTATTGGTATTGATGTCATCATAAATGTTGAAAATGAAGAAGGAGTAAGTGAAAAAAGGAATGCTTTAATGATAAAAACGAGTGTAGACGGAAAAGAATGGAAGGATGAATTTTATCCTTATAGAATAGATAGAACAACAAGTCAACAGTTGGGTACTGCTGCAAAGACGTTAACAGGGGGCACGGGAGCAGGTATTACTCCACAAATTAACAAGCCTGATAATGATTAATGCTTATGTTTTATAGTAAAACGAACAAACAGTTATTAGAAATTAGAAATGCCATCTTCGTTGAAGAAGGAATACCTGCACTTGAAAAGAATACTTTTGAATTAGACCCTTTTAAAACCTCTTGGCACGGTCAATATGATACAGGAATTCAAGGTTATATTCATCAATATTCTAGATTAAAAAAAGAAAGATTTTTAGAAAGAATACAAGTTTATATATTGAAAAATGAACGAAGGATACAAATCAATTTAAACATTTTTGAATTAACCCCTAGATTAGATGCTTTATCCAATTTAAATAAGTATGAAGGAATTAAATTAGGGATATCTCCTAATAACCATACAGAAATGCGATTACGCAGTGATGATTATAAAGGACCACCATTATTTTATTTACTATTTTTTCCAGAACATAAACTAGGTAAGTTTAATAATAAGACTTCCTTTAGTAAAGAAGTATTAAAATTAAGTCGCTTAATAAGAAAAGATATGGAAAATATAGATTCATTTATTAAACGTTGGCATGAAATACATACACCTAACATAATTGATTGGGAAGGAAACCCCGTTAGTCAATAACAATTTTAAAACCACACTATTATAGTGTGGTCTTTTTATCTGTTAACTTACCTACAAATTGGGTGTTACAATAATGTATATAGGTCGAAGCTCCATATCATGTTTAAAAGCATTTATAGATGGTTGGTTTTATAGAGATTCTTCATCTATAAGTGATCCTGAATTAATGGATGGGTTTCAAAACTGGATTGAGCAGAAGTATAATACCAAGACTAGTCATTCGTGGTGCGATATTGTTTTATTCGCAAGATGAAAGTAACGCTTTGATGAAATTTTTTGAAGAATTTGATGAATGGAAAATAAACGATTATAAAACTTAAATTGAAAATAGTAAAGATAAACTCTTATCCCTCATGATTGTATTGTGTGGTTACTCTAATTTTACTAGGTCTGGATATAGGTCAAGTAAGGCCACACAAGTTCTCATACATACAGCAATGACAAATGGACACAGAATTGAAATTCAGGCGAATAGAAGTTTTAGTATCTTTAACATAAAAACTGGAGAATTATTATCGAAAAAATAGGGTAGATGTATAATAACGAAGATATTTATAAATATGTGATAAAGTTTGTAAAACTCAAAAAACTTAAACATCAGTTACATGAGTTTCCTTCTAAAGCTGTAATTATTGATATATGGAAGGGTGATTTTTTTTATACCATCAATATAGAAAAAGAGAAAGTGGGATTGTCTATTATTGGTGAGGAACCAGAATTTTCTTCTATTGCAGATAAATATTATGTTAATTTAAATGATTTCAAGAATGATCTTGATAAATTGATTAATTCCTGATGTAAGCTTCCCAAATTAGAACTGCTTAATTTTGTGATTTTAATCTCCGTTGATCTCCTTACGAATTCGGGTACTGTTAGCAATTAGAAAATCAGTACTGTTTACCCAGATCAAGCGGAGTAGATAGATAATATTTCTGATTGAGAATCTGGTACATTAGCCTTGCATGAAACTATAGCAGTATTTATTAGAGCTGAAAATTCCCCGGGTTATGGAGATGCAAGCAATGAAAATGCTGGTTATTTACTAGCTCATAATAAGGCTCAAGTATATTTTGAAAACAAAGTGGAAAGGCTATTGATCCGAAAGGGCCTATAATTGCAGTTAATAGAGCTAAAGGTAAAGCTGTGATAATAAATAAAAATAGAAAATAGACAAAATTGAATAAATTGTGAGAAAAATAAGATTTATTGCAGTAATAATGATAATTGGAATGAGTTTTTCTAATTGTTATGTTAGAAATGTTCAAAATAACGAATATTTGGAGTTGGTATATAAGCCTCTTGACAATAATATTAACGCATCTGCAGAAGTATTAAATCAAATTAATTTTCTAGGGAGACAATTAAAAAGAAAATTAGACGGCAAGAACTATGTAAATTACGGTGTTGTTGAAAATATTGTAATCTTATCAAAGATAGAAACTAAGATAACGGCTTTAGGGACTTTTGGGAATTCGTATGAAATAACTGAGGAAAGTTTATTCAAATGGAAAAAATGGTATGCAAATAATAGCAAGTACTTCTTTTTTCTTACTAAGGGAAATGACAAATTTTTAGGAATAAAATATCCAAATGGGGAAAAAATAGTACTTATCGATAAATAGGTTGTAAAGTAATCCATCCTGTACGTCGCTCACGTACGATTGCATTGTTTGGTAAAAGGAAATAAGAATTATCTCAGGGTTTTTAATAGGGAAAAGCTAGTTTTAGAAATTGAAATAGTTTTTTTACTTTAGATGAAAAATTGCGAAATGAAAACCTATGATGTAGTAGAAATGAAGTTAAAGAAGGTAGTAAATAGTACTGAACCTATTAAGAGGTGATTCTTTAATGTCAAAAATGAAGGATAGACATGGGAATCATCTGAAATTTTATTGAGACTCCTAAAATATTGTCTTTCGATATAAAAATTAGAGTGAATTAAGAAAGAACTTATGAAGATACTATCACAAATATTTAATGTAATACTAATATTTTGCCTTTTGAGAATTCAATCAGAAGAAACATTTTTTCTATCTGTGGTGTTTATAGCCTTTACTATTTTAAATGGAATTCTATCAGTTAAAATTATAAATAAAGAAACAATTACTATAAAGAGAGGAGCATTTGTTTTATTAAGTCTTTGTACTGTATTCTTAATTTGTTTTCTATATAAGATGTACCCAGAGTTAGAGTTAGTAATAACAAAAATAGGAATCATATTATATGGAGTAAAGTTGGTGGTAATAGGATTGCTTTTTATCTATAAAAATTATAAACACGATAACTCGGTATTGTCCTGAATTGGTAAGTATTATTTTGTGATCTCCTCCCATTAAATCGGACAGCTTAGAAATAGAGTATTTATAGTTTTTTAACTATCCTTAGGGCTATGTGATAACAAGCAGTGATGCCTTTGATTATGTATACGAATACAAAGACCACTTTGAGGGCGGAGCGTTAATAAAAGGTATGGTATCCCTTTTTAGCGAACGAGTCAGCTGGCGGGTTGGCAAAGAGTATCATATAACGATGGTATTATAGCTGCTTCTACAGAGATTGTGGAAGAAATCGATGAAGGAGATTCATCAAATACCAAAATAAATAAAGAGCGGTGAGGTAATTGGAATTTGTTATTTAGAACTAAACAGACGTATAACAGAAAGAACAATTAACTTATATTTAGCAAAAAAGAAGAAAACAAGGAGATAAATACAATGGTACATCAAGTAATCGTTTTGGACATTCTAAAATAGAAACTTCGTATAAAAGAAAAACAGTTACTACTGATCAAGTTATTACTAGCAATGATTTATCTACTACAACTATAAGGAATACTATTGGGAGTAATGCTGCTGCTATAACGAAAGTTAAATTACCAAATGCTAAAGCAGCGCAAAGTTATCAACAAAATCAGGTTGGCAAGCAATTAGGTCCCTACGATAAAAAAATGTAATTCTTGCCAGACTCATGTTGGAAACGTCCTTAGTGAGGGAGGTGCTAACGTTCCAACAAGACCACTCAAATTGTATGGTTTTTTTAAATCATTATTTTCAAATAAATAAAAAGTTATAATATAAAGAAATGGGATTAATAATTTGTGAAATTCATGGAGAAAGTGGTATAGTTCAAATGAGTGAATTATTACATAGATATTACATTAATAATAAAAAGACAGAAGTGATTAAGGTTATTTATGAAGTTGAGGGTCTTGATAATTTTGTACATTATTTTTCAATAGTAGATGATTTATCTGAAGGCACTCAAATCAATAATATTAATGAGTTTGATGATTATTTTTCTAAAATAAGCGGAGACCCTGGAGCGTGCGTTAATTGTTTCAATTTATACCTCAATAATAAGAAAATAGAAGTTAAAGAAAAAAGAGTTTTAGTTTCGAATTAATCATGTAAGCTTCCCCAAGTTAGAACTGCTTAATTGTAGAATTTTCTCAAAAAAATCTATTAAAAAATAACTAAAGTTGCATAAAGAAAAGTAAAAACACATTATGCTTGAATGCTATGCTAGGCATGATTAAGCTTTTTTATGTGTTTGTAAACAAGGATAGCCAAATTCAAATGAACAAAACTGAATTAAAAAATATAATAGTTACTAAAAAAACAAATGGGAAATTCACCTGTGATGAAATAGGAATGACTTGGCAGGTGAGTTATGTAAGATTTGTGGTTGGTGAAAAGGTGGATTTTGATTCGCTGGAACATTTTTATTGGAGTATTCTAAACTCGGAGAATAATGTAAGTTCTGGATATGTGGGTGAGTTAGAATGGATAGATCGAGTTAATATTTCAGAATGGATTTCGCATCTTAAAATTGAGAGTGTTGAAAAACACTTGTTGGATGAAGAGGTTAAATCGACTTTGAAGGAAATCGATAGGGAAGAAGATAACAGGGAAGAATTCGAACGGATAAATAAAGCCAACTTAAAAATACCAGAGGGCGTGGCTGAATGTTGGATGATTGAAGAGTCGAAAGAATCAAGACATCCAGTTGGGGCAACTTGGTCAATAATAGCTGAATATATGGACGATTTTTTCTATATAGAAAGACATTGGGAATCTTAAAGTGATGTCAATGGGTTGTAAGTGTAACTTGTATTAAACGCAGTATACCGTAATGAAAAAAAGGAAGTACATATCGATATTATTGCTGATGTTAATTAGTATTTCGTGTAAAAACGAAAAACATGATGAAGAAATGGATACAGAAATGAGGTTAGTATTGATAACTGATACTCTCAAGGCGGGTATTGAAGGAACTTATCCTAACAAAAAAGAACAGTTGATAATTTCGAAATATAACTCAGAATATCCAGAAATTGAAAATATAAAACGACCTGAGAAAACGATCATTAAAAATTTAGAAATTGATACTACTGAAGCCTTTGGAATTTGGACGCAATACCCAAATGAACCTCATGCAGATTTTTGGTTGAACTCAGAATCATTCTTTATTGTAGACTATGACGGAGACGGAGCTATGCCCTATATTTTGGACAAGAATAGCATCACGATTTTTTCTGATGATTTTGTTCAAACAGGAATAATTATCTCTACAAAAAATGACACGCTAAAAATTAAATGGTCTGATCTCGATAAAGAAACCATCTATGTGAAGTTTGAAAACTAAAAAATTACTAGGTAAGGCAATCAACAATTGCAACGGATAGGCCTTCGTCTAAATTTACTTAAAAAAATAACTCGAATTGCCTGACACTTGGATTTTATTCTTAGAAAAATCAGAGTGAAAGAGATACCGGCTAGAATTATAACTACTTATTAAGTGTTTCAGTATTTTTTGTAGGGAGATAAATTAGAATAATGCTTAAAGCGATTCCAGTTGAATTCAGCGTAATTAATTGAGTCCTTCTTACTGTGTTGATGACAGACAACGCAGGATATTTTTGTATTGATTAGCAGTGTGGTTTCTGTGTTATTAGTACTGCTATCGATGGTCTTAATTATAAAGTTTCTAGTATTTTTCTGTGCATTGTTGATGCGTTTTTCTAGTACCTCACGAAATGGCCATCTCGAATAGGATGGTAATTGTTGAGGAATACGATAGATTTCAATAGCCTTCTTCCACTGTTGGTTTTTTACAAGCATATCGCCTAAATTTAAATAAAACCCCTCTATATTATGAGGAGCAATCCAAGAATTTCTGCAAGCACGCTGTCTTCTGGAGGAAACCATTTTTCCTAAAGGTAAGCACAGGAAATCATAAGGTTGGGTTGTGTCGATTTTCTTTTGGTAACACTTTTGTAGTGTTTTCCATTGCCATTGTAAGGCCTTTTTATATTGCCAAGTTGTTCTAGGTAGTTTTGATAAAGGGTAGCCAATGGTAAAGTAGTTAAAGCTTTTCCACTGACGAATGGCTTTTTTACCTGTAAAGTAGCCTTCACGTTGAAGCTTTTGATTGTTTTTTATATTGCCGACTATCATTTTAGAATCAGCTAAAAAGCCAAGAATCCTAGGGTCATCCGGATTTATAGCATAGGATAGTTTAAAATAATTAAGTGCTTTTTCGGCATGTTGTTTAATAGATACAGGGATTTTTTCTAGCCTAGCACGTTCACTCAGTGCCCAAATATGAGTAAAGCCAAGATGATTGATGGTTTCTATATCATTGGGAAATTCACGGTGAGCTCGATTTAGAAGGGATATAATTGTATCGATACGCTTGTAATTTCCCGCGTGAAAGTATTTCCAAAAATAAGCGTTGGCCTGCCGTGGTAAATTTTTGTTTTTTATTTCCCCTTCCTTACGAAGTGAATTTATGGAAGCGTGTCGAGTGCCTTTACAGCTCAATAATGCTAATAAAAGTATAAAATAGGTATGTGGTTTCATAGGGTAAATATTATAAAGGGATTTTGAGTCCTATAAGTAGTGTCCCATAAATCCCTGATTGTCGTGTCTTTTGTTTTTCTGAAAATGAGGATCCCAATTGGTTCCAAGATTTGTCTTTTTCTAAGTCGAAATTGTATCCGATGATAAATCCAGCTGAAATGTATTTATTCAGTTTATATAAGAACCAATTTGCTACATTCATCAAGAGTTTTTGTTGTGTGTAGATTTGTGCATTTAGGACCTCTTTACTATCAGGGTAATAAGAGTTTTTTTGCCAGTGAAATAGCCTTAGTCCCAAGGCTGGAGTGATACTGATTTTATTTGTACTGTATACTTGGTATCCCAATCCAAGCTCACTTGAAAATCCATGTAAATTAAACTGGTAATCACTAGCAGTGAATTTGCCTATGGCTATTGAGAATTGACAAGTGATAAACCAGTTTTTACTTTCAAAATAGCTGCCCGCACCTATGGTCTTTACAGTTTTAACGGAAGAAGTGTGATCAGAATTGTAGGAAGAGTATGACGGTAAACTGATAGAAGTAACTCCCAGACTTCCAAAAGCAGTGAGGGAAGAGTTTAGTTTTGGTGTCACTTTACTATGCGAATTTTGTCCAATTGACAACTCACTAAAACTAAATAACAAGGAGAGTACAAGTAGTTGATATTGTATCATCTGTGTGGTGTTTTGAGCAATATTACACAGAAGAATGCTATCCTTTGATACTTTGTTATGTTTGGGGCTCCAATGTGACGAATGGTCTATTTATTGTATGGGAAATTGAGTTTGGTAGTGTCAAAAGAACGTGAAATCGGAATCCAAAAATCAAGCAATTCTAATAGAACCTCCTTTTGCTTGGCATTTCCTCTTAGCTTGATAAGGTGTTTGGAATTAATAATATAAGACTTATGGCAATGGAAAAAAAAATCGTTGTTTTCAAGGTCATTATAGAATTTATATAAAGGATATCGAATGAGATGTTTGATGTAAGATTTTCCATTTTCAGAATAAATTTCTAGGTAGTTGCCACTTGATTTAGCACAGATAATTTTATTGACAGTTAGGCTTAGTGATTCATCTTTCGAAACTTTGACTGAAATACTTGCGTTCAAAGTGGATGTGTTCTCAGTAGTTTTATTGAAGGTATTTGGTTTTGTAGCTTGCATCCATAGGTAGAATACAAGAAATACTACAGGAAATAAGCCTATTGCTAAAGAGTCGAGCAGGTATACTAAGATAGAATGCTTAATACTATAGCATTGGAGAGTATATGAATATAGCCAATTAAGAAAGGAGATAACTCCTGTAATATAAAAAGAGGTTTTTATGAGGTCCGCAATACTTCTCGGGTGTTTACTTCGAATACGAAAGCTCGTGAAAACAACCGTTACAACAATGGTAATGAATGCGAAACCAGCTATAATTGGAATTTTATTGAATTGTATTTCGGCAAGACCAAATGGCTGGAAAATCCAGAGGAAGACGAATACAAAGACTCCAAACATTAACGCTATTCTAAATCGTTGTTTTCTAGTTTTTACATGAGGCAGAGAGTTGCCGAGGACTAAAAGAGAATTCATGATGGTATAGTGTTAAACAGTAAAAGGTTAGAAGACCAAATTACAAATGTGAAAGCTGTGAAATGTATAATAAATCCTGTGAATAATGAGGTCTTTGAACGTAATCACTTTGGATTGATAAGGATGCAAATGATCATAAAATTAATCTATTTTTTGACTAATTCAAAGTATTACGAACCAATTTCATCTAAAATTTAAGGACGTGTTTAAGATTCGTGTAATCAGAAGTAAAAAAATAAAAAACTGTTTTTAGCCTGTTAATACTCATAGCTCTACGTTGCTAACCTTGCAGCAAAAAGTGTGGGCTGCATAAGAATGGTAGCTATCGTTTATTGTTCCGTTCCTGGTAAAAGATTAATGCTACGCATGCTCCAATGGTCATTCTGAGCAAATAAATCTCGAAGCTCCTGAAGTTGGATTGAAAATTACAAGGCTATTTAAAATGAGAGCGATTCACCAATGTAGGTACGAGCGGTATACTTACACATCGAAACCTAGGATGGAGATTTTTGTTAGATTTTTTAACTAAACGCTATTGATGCTGTGCCGTAATTACTTTATCATTAAAAAATAGTTAAGAGATTTTGTAAAGTATCAGTGAAAACATGTCGATATTTAACTATTTTAATGAAAATATTTAGAAAGTTCTTAAAAATTTAATAATGCAACTATAAACATAGTATAACTGTTCTTCATGGGTAAAACTAAGAGATTTACAACTAGTAAAATCAAACAATTATTACTTATGAAAAAAACTACTCAAGTATTAGGTGCTTTGGCACTATTTTTAAGCGTGAACATCACTGCTTTTGCGCAGCAAACTACGGATGCGGCCCTTTCTGAAATGCAAAGCAAAGCGAAAGCTACCGAAGTAAAGGTAGGAGAGGCTAAACAAACGTTGAAAACCTTGTTAGTAGCGTACTTCGTGACCAACAATCCAACGCCCAATACCAATGGATTCAAAACTGCTATCAACGGTCAATTGCAAGCGATAGATCAATTGGCGCAAGCTCAATACGATGCCTTGTACAAAGCAGAAGGATTTAATGGGAACCTAGACGTTTCGAATGCGGAAGACTTCATTCAAGAAATTGAGAGTGCTAGTTACCAATCAAAGCGCAAGGTAACAGCGTTGGTTACAGCGATTCAAAACAACGACAAGCAAACGGCTCAAACTGTGAGTACTGCTTTGAAAGGGCAGTTGGAAATGATCATCCAATACAGCGAAGAAGCTTTTGACGAGGCTGAAAATTTGAAAGCTGTTCCAGAAATTTTTAAAGTTCGAATTTTGTTAGTTGATGAGCGTTCAGGACAATCAGTTCCAGCGAATACCATTCGAGGATACGGTGCTACAGACACGAAATCGAACAAATTTTACCAAACGGGAGAACGACAAGGAGATCCTGTTAACGAATTTAAAGCCTTACCAGCAGGTACCTACCGTTTTGACGGTATGGACGGTTACTTCGACGGTACAGGTAGTAAGGTAGTTAGCTTGTCAAATTCAATGGTTCAAGCAGATGGTTATATTTACATTACCCTAACTTATTGGTCTGAATAAAGAATAAACTTTAAAATACCAATCAGACTCTAAGTCCTCAGCGTCAGTGTTTTCGGTAGCACTGGCGCTTTGTTGTTAATTAAAATATGCTTTTGCACTTGCTATATACTACTACTAAATAGTATATTAGCGGTTCATTCAAGAACTTCTATACTTTTTATGGCACAAGAAACACAATACACCGAAGATAATATACGATCGCTCGATTGGAAAGAGCATATCCGAATGCGTCCTGGTATGTATATCGGTAAATTGGGAGATGGTTCGTCTCCTGATGATGGTATTTATATCTTAGTCAAAGAGGTTTTAGATAACTCCATTGATGAATTCGTCATGGGGGGCGGGAAAACAATTGAAGTGTCCGTTCAGGGGAATAAAGTTATCGTGCGTGACTACGGACGTGGTATTCCTTTAGGAAAAGTTGTTGATGTGGTGTCAAAAATGAACACTGGAGGTAAATACGATTCAAAAGCCTTTAAAAAGTCGGTCGGATTGAATGGGGTGGGTACCAAAGCGGTCAACGCTCTTTCGACCTATTTTAGGGTCGAATCAAACAGAGATGGAAAGTCAGCGAGTGCAGAGTTTGAAAAAGGAAACCTCACGCATCAAGAGGTGTTGGATGAAACTTCGAGAAGAAGAGGGACCAAGGTGACGTTTATTGCAGATGAAACCATCTTTAAAAACTACAAATACCGCCCAGAATACATAGAAAAACTCCTTAAGAATTACGTTTACCTAAATCCAGGACTAACCATAGTTTTTAACGGAGAGAAGTTCTATTCAGAAAATGGTCTAAAAGATCTATTAGAAGATAATAACAATGTTGATGATATGTTGTATCCTATCATTCACCTGAGAGGAGACGATATAGAAATTGCATTGACGCATAGTAAAACCCAATACTCAGAGGAGTATCATTCGTTTGTAAACGGACAAAACACAACGCAAGGAGGAACGCATTTAGCGGCTTTCCGAGAAGCGGTGGTGCGCACAGTACGCGAATTCTACAATAAAAATTTCGATGCTTCAGATGTGCGTAAGTCTATTGTTGGAGCGATTTCGATCAAAGTGATGGAACCCGTTTTTGAAAGTCAGACCAAAACCAAACTGGGGTCTACAGAAATGGGAGGGGAGCTGCCTACAGTACGTACCTACATCAATGATTTCGTAAAAAATAAGCTCGACAACTACCTGCATAGAAACACAGAAATTGCAGAGGTCTTGCAAAAGAAAATCTTGCAAGCGGAAAAAGAGCGTAAAGAGCTGTCAGGAATTCGAAAACTGGCACGTGATCGCGCTAAAAAAGCGAATTTACACAACAAAAAATTGAGGGATTGCCGAATCCATTTTGCAGATACAAAAAAAGAAGGCTACCTCGATACGACGTTATTTATTACGGAGGGTGATTCCGCGAGTGGATCGATTACCAAGTCGAGAAATGTTAATACACAAGCAGTTTTTAGTTTAAAAGGAAAACCGCTGAATTCTTATGGACTGACCAAGAAAATCGTTTATGAGAACGAAGAGTTTAACCTCCTGCAAGCAGCGCTAAACATCGAAGACGGTATGGAAGGCCTGCGCTATAACAATATTGTGATTGCAACGGATGCCGATGTTGACGGTATGCACATTCGATTGCTGTTGATTACTTTTTTCTTACAATTTTTCCCAGAAGTTATTAAAGAAGGGCACCTCTATATTTTAGAAACCCCATTATTCAGGGTACGTAACAAAAAGGAGACAATTTATTGTTATTCAGAAGATGAAAAACAAAAAGCGATAAAAAAACTAAAAGGGAAACCGGAAATTACCCGATTTAAGGGACTTGGTGAGATTTCTCCTAACGAGTTTGTTCACTTTATCGGTGATGATATTCGCTTAGACCCGGTGATGCTAGATAAACAAATGTCTATTGATCAAATGTTGCAATTTTACATGGGGAAAAATACCCCAGATCGTCAAAAATTCATCATCAACAACCTAAAAGTAGAGTTGGATTTGATTGATGAGCAATAGGTATTGAACAATTGAAAAAAAATAGGAGCTATGAACCTTGAAGAAGGTACGCTATGGAAAAAAATAGAAGAGTATCAATTCGATAGTCCTGAAGAGGACTACTGTTTTTCAACCAAACTGGCTGATGAACAACAATGGACAGAGCAATTTACTGCCGATGCCATTCTAGAATATAAAAAATTTATGTTCCTTGCTACAGTTTCGAATCAGATGGTTTCGCCTTCGGCAACCATTGACAAAGTGTGGCACCAGCATTTGACTTTTTCTGATGCCTATGAGGAGTTTTGTACGGTACTCGGAAAAAAAATAAAACACATGCCAGCAACGGGGAAACCTGGTCAGCAGACGAGCCTAAAAGCTGCCTCAGATCAAACGGCTGTGTTGTATAAACGATATTTTAAAGAACAAGTTGCGGAGATTTGGAATAACAAATCGTTCGAGGAGTTGATATCACTAGACGAGGGCACCCCCAACTGGATGACTAAAATCAATGATCTCGATTTGACGTTAGCGGCTTTAGTAATGCTGTTTTTGTTAGTTGTGCTTTGGAAAGAACTATTGGTTTCAATAGACAATCCTAATTTCTTGTGGATGCTCACAGGAACTGCAGCACTGATTATCGGAATTATTGTATGGGCCTGCAGCATAGCTGAAAAGGAAACAGTGAATAAAGTTTTAGAAAACAAATACCTGGTCAGGCTTTCAAAAGAGGAGCAAATTGTAATGATGGTGAAATCGGATGCCATGCTTTTGAATGCCATTCATGAGTTGATTGAGAGCAATCGTTTGAAAATTGACGAAAATGGACGGGAAGTACATATTGACGAGTTCAAATTATCAGACAATAAGTATGAAAATCTGATAGTTAATCATTTTAAAACAGCTAGTTTAAGTGTTTTTTCCGCAAATTATCGGGTTTTGATAGGAAAGCCCATGCTGTTGGCACTAAAGCGACTAGAAGAAAAATTAAGTCAGGTAATCCTGAATACCGTGGAGTATACGCAGGCCAAGTTACTCTGTTTTACCGGAGTGACCCTACTGTATTCTCTGCTAATAGCACGAGGATACCTAGGAATAACAAGAGGTAAACCCATTGCGAAGTTAATAATGTTTGCCTTGTTTATTTCAGTAGTTTTGGGGTTCCTGCTCCGTTATTTTTGGTTTCAAAAAAGAAGAAATATATACAGAAAAGTTGTAGCTAATTCCTATAATACGACAGGTTTTTTAGATAAATTAGCACACCGAGATAAAATTAGTTACCCAGAAGTATTCACTTCTTTAGTAATAGGAAGTGGTTTGGGAGCTTTGCTTTATGGAAATGATAAGAGAAATAATTCAACACACCACGACGATAGTTCTACGGGATGTAGTAGTTCATGCAGTTCATGCAGTTCATGCAGTTCTTGCAGCTCGTGTAGTTCCTGTGGTGGTTGTGGAGGAGATTAATATTTTACGTATCGATATTTAATTTATGAGCGACGAAAACAATACCTACGAAAACGACGAGGAGTTAAACCAACCCATCGAAAACAATGAGACCATAACCAAGGTTACCGGAATGTATAAAGAATGGTTCTTGGATTACGCGTCTTATGTGATTTTGGAACGTGCCGTTCCTTCTATCGAAGATGGTTTTAAACCTGTACAACGACGAATTATGCATTCTATGAAAGATTTGGATGATGGTCGTTACAACAAGGTGGCAAACATAGTAGGGCATACCATGCAGTATCACCCGCACGGTGATGCTTCGATTGCTGATGCCATGGTGCAAATGGGACAAAAGGAACTTCTGATTGATATGCAGGGGAACTGGGGTAACATACTTACTGGTGACCGAGCGGCAGCATCGCGTTATATTGAAGCGCGATTGTCTAAGTTTGCCTTGGATGTCGTTTTTAATCCCAAAACAACAGAATGGCAGCAATCTTATGACGGTAGAAAGAAAGAGCCTGTTAATTTACCTGTGAAATTTCCACTCCTACTCGCTCAAGGTGCGGAAGGAATTGCAGTAGGACTTTCGACAAAAATCTTACCACACAATTTTAATGAATTGATCGATGCCTCTGTAAAGTATTTAAAGGGCAGAAGTTTTAGTATTGTTCCGGATTTCCTTACCGGAGGTATTGCCGACTTTACCAATTATAATGATGGGAAAAGAGGAGGTAAAGTAAGGGTTCGAGCTAAAATATCACAGCTTGACAAAAAGACCTTGGTGATTACTGAAATCCCTTTTGGTACTACGACGAGCTCTTTGATCGATAGTATTTTAAAGGCGAATGACAAAGGTAAAATCAAAATCAAACGCATTGAAGATAATACTGCGGCTAATGTGGAAATTTTAGTGCATTTACCTCCAAATGTGTCTCCTGACAAGACCATCGATGCGCTGTATGCCTTTACTAATTGTGAAAATTCGATATCCCCACTTTGTTGTATCATCGAAGATAACAAACCTGTATTTATAGGGGTGTCTGAAGTGTTAAAAAAATCGACAGATTTTACGGTAGAGTTGCTTAGAAAAGAATTGGAAATCAGGTTGTTTGAGTTAGAAGAACAATGGCATTTCGCTTCTCTGGAACGCATCTTTATCGAAAACAGAATTTACCGTGATATTGAAGAGGTAGCTACCTGGGAAGGAGTAATTGAAGCTATTGATGAAGGATTGAAGCCACATATCGGGCACCTAAAACGCGAAGTGACTCAAGAAGATATCTTGCGTTTAACGGAAATTAGAATCAAGAAAATTTCAAAGTTTGATATCGATAAAGCCAAGCAGTTTATCGATAGTTTAGAAGAGCAAATTGCCGAAGTAAAGCATCATTTAGATCATCTAATTGAGTTCGCTATTGACTATTTTAAAGAACTCAAAAAGAAATACGGTAAAGAGAAACCACGTTTGACAGAGATTCGCATTTTCGACGATATCGTAGCGACTAAAGTGGTGATGAGAAATTCAAAACTCTATGTGAACAGAGAAGAAGGATTTATCGGAACCTCACTTAAAAAGGACGAATACATTACCGATTGTGCCGATATTGACGATGTGATTGTCTTTAGAGAAGACGGTTCAATGATGGTCACCAAAGTAGCCTCAAAAACTTTTGTAGGGAAAGGCATCATACACATCGCAATTTTCAAGAAAAAAGACAAGCGTACAGTGTATAATATGATTTATAAGGACGGAACAAGAGGTCCAAGTTATATGAAGCGCTTTAATGTAACGAGTATTACTCGTGATAAAGAATACGATTTGACCAATGGTAATAAAGGGTCTAAAGTCCTTTATTTTACTGCCAATCCGAATGGAGAAGCGGAAGTAATTACCATTTTATTACGTGCCTTAGGAAGTATCAAGAAGTTAAAATGGGACATTGATTTTGCGGACTTGGCCATCAAGAGTAGAAGTGCTCGTGGAAACCAAGTGACGAAATACGCCATTAAGAAAATTGAATTCAAATCAGCAGGAGTTTCTACCTTGAAACCGAGAAAGATTTGGTTTGATGATACAGTACGTCGTTTAAATGTCGATGATAGAGGAGAGTTGCTAGGTGAATTCAAGGCAGAAGATAAGCTGCTAATTGCTACGCAAAGCGGTAAAATCAAAGCGGTAACTCCTGATTTAACCATGCATTTTGATAACGATATGATCGTCTTGGAAAAATGGAAGCCTCAAAAACCAATTTCGGCTATTTATTTCGATGGTAATAAAGAAAGGTACTATGTAAAACGCTTTTTAATAGAAGCCGCTGATAAGGAGGAAATTTTCGTGTCCGATCACGAAAAAACCAAGTTAGAAATCATAGCCACGGACTATCGCCCTATGGCTGAAGTTATATTTTCGAAGCGAAGCTTGGAGAAAATAGAGGTGAATTTTGAAGAGTTCATTTCAGTAAAAGGGATCAAAGCACTCGGAAATCAGCTCACCACGGATAAGATTAGGACGGTAAACTTGTTAGAGCCACTACCGTTTGAAGAGCCTGAAGAAAAGGTAGAAGACATTGAAGTAAATGAAGAAAAAGTAGTTCCGAAAGTGCCAAAAATAGAAGATGTAGATATCAACGATTACGAAGCCTTGCTCGAGCTTAAAAAGCAAAAAGCTTTGGCAAATGCCTTAAAAAAGAAAAAACAAATAGACGATGACGAATCACAAACCGCCTTGTTTGATTAACTGAGGATCGGCTGAGTTTATACGCATACCGAAGTCTATTTTTACAAGGAACTTCTTTGTTAAAACTTATAATAACCGCATAAGCAATTCGTTTATGCGGTTTTTTAATAGTCTCAGTTAAAAGGCATAATTAGTGTGAACTAAAAGGGGCTTGTAATGCGGGCTGCATGCTCAAAAATTAATGTATAACTGTTATATTTGTTACAGAGGACTGTTGCATTTGACGGGTGTCAATTTTCCGCAGTTGACAAAATATGAAAGAGAAGGGTGTAGGGCTTGCATACGAGAGATTCTCCGTGTACCGCAGGCTTTATACTGGTAAAACGATACTTGTAATGACTAAAGAAACGTTGAGCTATAAATATGCTGCTAAATCGAGTTTAACAAAAGAAAAAGGAGCTGAAAACTTACTATTATCAAAATTCAGTGAAGTAGAAAAGGGAAGTGCTCCCTGTTTTTATTGGGGTAGCCTAAAGCATCCATTTGAATTGTCGCGGTGTTTAATTACCCTATCGAATATTGTACAATCCAGTTTCAACCTATCAGCATTCCAATTGGCGCTGTTAAAAGATCCCATTGTAACTGCCGGAAATGAGCAGCTTAGATTTGAAGGATTTTCGCATTGTGCTGGCGTGTATGCAAGAGTCGATGTTTTAGAAAATGGGCATGATGGTGAATTTATAGAAAGCGGAACCACCAATGTCGATTTTAATACGCCGTTAATAGCTGAACTCGGTAAAATCAAAAAAAACGATGAGTTGATACTCTCTGTAGGCCAGCAAGAAGTAGGCTTTCATAAAGACGGTGCGAGTTTCACAGAGAGAAAAGTCCCGCTGCCCAGTAAATGGATTAAGGGACTGACAACTGTACAGCAGTATTTTTCAGAATCTGATTATGGGGTTACCTTAACAAGAATACAAGCAATTCAACTTTTTAAAACCATCCCTAACGGGAAGGTGAAAACGGATTATTTTCTCATAAATAGAGGTAGAAAATACCTGTTTAGTCCGATAAAATCGACAAGGGCTATTTGTATTGGAGGGATTCACCGACTGAGATTGCTGCAGCCCTTACTTCCCTTGATTACTTGGTTAAAAATTTATCCGCATAAGAACATGCAATCGGTAACATTTATTTTGGGGTTTACCGAATTGAATTTTGTCTTTTCCATTTCCAGAGATTATTGGAGGGGGTTTTCCGGTGAAGGGGCTGCGCTTGAAGAATTAATAGAAGACCTGCCAGATGCTTTGATTCGCGCATTTGATACCTGTGCTTATACCAATCAAGAATTTAATCCGACATTATTGTCTTTTGAAGAACCTATAGCGATCACCAAAATTGATAAGTTTGCCACCAAGCTTTCTGCTATGGGGTTACTGGGCTACGATTTGGAAAAAAACGGCTTCTTTTATCGTCGACTTCCCTTTAAGCTAGAAAGGATATTGTCGTTAAATCCGAGACTAAAGGGAGCAGAAAAACTGTTGGAGGAAGGGAAGGTTACCATATTAGTACATTCAGCCACCAAAATTGAAGCGAGAGTAGCCGGTAGTGGCGTATTCCATTACGTGGTGTTGAACGATGATTTTCAAAAATGTACCTGTACATGGTTTAGTAGAAATCAGGGAGAACGCGGAGCGTGTAAGCACATTTTAGCAGTAAAGAAGAAAGTAAAAAACGAATAATTATGCTATCAAAAGAACTCGAAAACCTCGTAATGCAAGAACGGGAAATTATCCCTTTTTTAAAGAAATTGACGGTTGCAGAAAGAAGAGAATTAGGCCCTTTTTTAAAAAGGATGTACAAGAAAATTGCTGAATTTAAGTCTTTTGAAGAACGAATTTCAGATAAAAAAATAGCTTTGTTAGAAATGGCTTGCTTTGTTTGTCTTTCTAAAACTGATGTTAAAAAAACGGTTTATGACATAAGTAATCTGGCTATTAATGACACTTATTTAGAAAATATCATTCCCTGGTATATACCCAAATGGTACAGTGAGGTCATTAACGAAGACCCACCTTGGAGTTTGACGTATTTAAAAGCAATGCGCCTTTACAGCGCCGGTTTACTACAACCTTCTGATTCATTAATTCGAGAACTTTTACCGAAAGCGATGATCGATGCAGTTTGGGTTAAAGCGAATAAGAGGGTACTGTATTACAGGCCAGAACAGTTATTAAAGTATCCTATAACCCTGCAAAAGCACATTTGGTTACTATTTGAAGAAGAAACCATAGTACATAATGTTTATGAATTCAACGGTATTGAAAATTATTCGGATGGGAATGCTATCTGGATTGATACAATTTGTAAGCTGGTTGATGATGGCGAATTGGACAGGAAAAAAGTCTTGATTAAAACTATTAATACAGCAACAAAGGGTTTCAATAAAAACCTAAGTGGATGGTTTTACAACTTACTTATAAGGCTTTCACCAACTGAAGCAGAGATTGTTGAGTTCCAAAGTGAGCTTTTTTCTGCCTTGTATTCACCTCATTCAAAAGTTGTCAATACAGTATTAAAATATATTAAAACAATAGTGAACCACAAACAGTTCCAATTAGATGCCTTTTTGGATAGCTGTTCGATTTTACTGAATACCGAAACGAAATCTGTGGTAAATGCAACTTTGATAATCTTGGATAAAGTAGCTAAAATCCATGCGAATTCCACTGATTTAGTAAGTATAAAAAGTGCCGAGGCCTTGCTGTTTTTTGATGAGAAAATTCAATTGAGAGCGGCTAAAATTATCCAAAAGTACGGAACGGCAAACAATCAAAGCTTATTAGACGTACTCCAGTTGTATTCTGGCAATCTATTTCATTCTTCAAAGACTGTACTATCGGAATATAGTATTGTCCCCGAAACTCTTGAAGAAGTGTTTTTTGAAGGAAACAGTAGGAGGTTATCTGAAGATAATGAACTACCGCAATATAGCTCATTAGACGATTTAATTTTTTTTGTGAGCCAGTCTATGAACAATAATGAAAGCTACCATATTGATTTATTGTTACATTATGCGCCTAAACTCAGTTTACTACTTGACGAAACCAATGTGCGTAAACTAGAACCCGTATTTAAACGCTCTTTTGAATTTATTACTAGTCAAGTATCGAATGCACAAGTAGGTTATTTAGAATTCGGAGCAGCTTCTTTTCTCAATGATTTCGCCAATATCCTCCTAAAAAAATATCCTGTGGCCTTTGAGAATTTAAACAGGATTAAGAATAAGAAAATAAAAGAGCTGCAAAAAGAGCGGTTTTATGCGAGTTATTATAAAAATAGCTTGCAGGAAATTGAAAACCAATCGGTGCCAGATTACATCTATGTGATATATCGAGCATTGTTCATTCGTTCAAAATATTTTATTACAGAGCAGCTTGATCTGAGTTTGTTATCGACTCCAACCCACTTTCCGTGCTGGTTAGACCCTACAGTCTTGATCGAACGATTACTAGCTTATGAACAGTTAGGACAAGAAATAGATCTGTTTGATTTTCAGATAGCTATAGGTAGGCTTCCCTCAGGGGAAAAGTCAGCGCAGTTAAATAACCATATCGACAGGATTGTCAATTCCGAGATACAACAGGTATTGCGCTATCACTATGGATATTTACCAATTCAAGAGGCAGAAGTATCGAAACCAGAATTATGGATTCAAAGTGTGTTGAGTAGAAATATCGATAGTGAATTAGAGTATTTTCAAGATGGGCTTGCCAATTCTTTACAAACAGAATTAGGGGCGTATGAATGGAATTGTAATCAGCGAGATGAATGGTATCAGGACTACGATCATAAACTGCAAAAATTAGTAAAAAAGAAGAGACGAGTAAAAGAACTCAGATTAGAAGGTTTTCCTAATTCGCATCAAGAAAAACCATCGGAAGTTTTAAAAATAAAAAGGTGTTTCAGCGGAAAGGAAAAAAAGGAAGTTGAAGGGATGTATCGGTATTTAAAATTTAAGAAACATGAGTATTACACTGTAATCCAACCCAATGATGAACTCAGGTTTTTATATCTTTCTCCTAATAATCCGAATGTGCTTTTGGGGCATATGATTCATACCAACTTAAAATACTCCACTTTTTATGAGGAGAGCGGTAAAAAAAATATGATCAATTTTCTAAAAGGTCTCCACGAAATTTGGTATCGAAAAGATGTTGGTGAAATCACCTATTTGTTTCTTGCTACAGGCTTTTTATGCAGTGAAAAAGTGGCAAGAGACCTGGCGGCTGAGATTTGGATAAATGCAAACAGTGAGCATCGTTTTAACAATCAACTCATAGGCGAAGCCATAGGGAAATTGGAACGTGAAGAATACGCTCCGCTAAAGAGGTTCACAGATCTAATCACGGCGAGCCTTTTCAATGTGTCAAAACAGCACAACGAGTGCTTGTACGATGTTTTGAGTGCAGTGATTTGTACCATGGCGAAAGAGCCTATCCGCGGGACTAAAAAATTATTAGAAATCTTTATGGAACTTCAAAGGAGTTTCCCAAATAGAGAATTTTCTGTACCCTTAAGAGATAAATTGGTCAGTTGGAAGGAAAATAAGTCGCTGAATAAAATCATCGAGCTCCTATAGGTATGTGCATTGCTGAGTTCGTATTTCTATACAAGTCTTCTGTTGATACTGTTTTTGCCGAAATGAGTTACAATGAGAGTTTTATGCTAAGTAATTAGGACGTTAAAAGCAGCGTCAAAAATCAGTGTTTTAGCGGTGCTAAACAGGATAGGGCTTTTTAAAGACTAGCTTGACTGGTGTACGTGTGACTGGCAAATTTAAACCGTCTGAGACCGAGAAGATGAGAACATTTTACTAGGTTCGCTGCTTTAGATTTGTGAATGTATTGACTTTAGAATAATTTTGTAGCGTCTAAATAGGGAAACTATGGCACAGTATTTTAATCTCAATTCCGCTATAGGGATTATCGGGTATATTTGTTTTATCGTATTTGTTGCGTGGTTGATATCGCGCATTATCCGCTATGTGATTGTGTTGCTCATTCGTTACCGCAAGCAAGACCAATACGGGCGAACCAGTATTCAGTTTTTTAGAAATTCGGTAAAATTCTTTATTGGGATTTTTGGAATCATCTATATTGTACTGACCGTTCCCGTGTTTCGAAGTAAGGCAACCTTAATATTTTCTGGAGCGGGTATTTTAGCAGCAATCATCGGTTTTGCAGCCCAGGCTGCACTCTCTAATTTGATCGCAGGGGCCTTTATCGTTATTTTTAGACCTTTTCGCGTTGGTGACTATATCAAGCTCGATGATGCTCGCGTTGGGATCGTAGAAGACATTACCCTGCGTCATACAGTTATCAATAACTTTGAAAACAAGCGATTGATTATTCCAAACTCGGTTATTAGTACGGATTCTGTACTAAATCATACCATCGAAGATTCTCATGTATTGAGTTTTAATAACTTTAAAATTGGTCTGCGCGCCAATATTGACTTAGCCAGGCGTATTATTCAAGAAGAGGCTGTAAAACATCCTACGGTCATAGACAACAGAACTCCTGACCAAGTGTTGGCTTCGGTGCATCCAATTGACGTGCGCGTCATCGATGTACACCCCGACCATATACACATGCGTGCCTACGTATGGCTGAATGAACCTTTTTCAGAATTTAGAACGAAATGTGCGATTAAAGAGGCGGTACACAAACGATTTATCAACGATGGAGTAGAACTACCTATTCCGATCACAAAAGTGCATCGCCTGGACTAAAAAGAGGTGTCCTATTGCTCTTTGTTTTTAAACAAGAATCCAAGCCCTATACGACTTAAAAACTTCTTTTCGAAGGCCCAGAAAAAGTTAAACTGACCAAATAACCAACCTAACATAGGCAGTGTTGTTTGGTAGATAGGGAAGATCAAAAGTATGCGCAGCGGATAGTACACCCATGGTCCCACAGATGCTACTGATAGCCCCAACGCAGCCGTCAAAGGTTTTGCAATATAAGCCGCAAATGATCCGTTTAACGAAAATACTAACAAAATAGCTATGATATCTCTGTTGTTGGTAATTCCCCAACGCTCCTTCAGTTTTTCCATGCCGCAAATGTATTGAAATCTCGGTAGGCAAGCAAACTCCAGTGTGCAAACTTGACTATCTAAATTAATTATAGACAAGTGGTCGATTAAAAGCAGCGAACATTACAAAGAGTAATAACTTAATTTTTTCTCTTTTGATAAGCAAAATTCTATTTCTTTAATGGGGTTTCTATAAGTAGGTGCAGTAGTTATTACTGTAGCATTCCCTTGTAGTGAACCTGTATAGCGAGGCCTTAAAAACAATCATTACAGCTGCGAATGTAAAAAAACACGCCGTTGTTTCGTTTTAGCTGTGGTCGTTGTGAAATAGGTTAAAACACGCCTGTTTTCAGGAGGTTAACGGGTGTTTTGTAATTTTGCAGGTTTTGTAATATGTTTGTTTTGCATTAGTTAACTATCTAAAAACCAGTATTTAACTACTTGTTAATTGAAGCTTTAATTCAATATTAGTTAAAGTGTTGGTTTAACTGCAAACTTGACGAATTGTTATTGCTTGTACTTCTGTGTCTTAGCAATGTTTACTGTTGTTTTCAATGGAAGACGAGCAAAGATAAGTAAAAAATAATACATGTTGTTTTGGGCGATTGAGGGAGCTGAAGTTTTGGGCGAGCACAGTTGTTGTCGCCCTTAAAATTAGGGTGCTGACCGATCAATAATAAAAGTTGTGTGGAAAACAATTTTCTAAAATAAAAGAATAAAACTACATCAAAAAAACGTCTTTTAGTCATTCTGTGAAGCGTTCACAATTCTTGCTGGGGGTGTTAAGGAAACGCTTGAGAAGTTCAAAACTATCAAAGGAGCGAAGTTTTGCTTCTGTTTGAATAGCCTAAAAGGGCTAGTTATAGTATTGGGGTTTGAGAATTTTATTCCCAGTATTAGCCCCTAAGTTGATTGAATTTGGTGACTAGATACCGGGTTTTGCCCACTGGAGGAGATAAAAAAAGCCTGCACTTAGGCAGGCTTTCTTGTATGGTTGGTGTTAAAATAAAGTGTCGAGTAAATCGTCGGCAACCAAATTTGGAATGGTAACCTTTAAGCTAGGTGTTCTTTCCATTTCTCGTTTAATGGCAAACATAGCCTCTTCATTTCTGGCCCAGCTTCTACGTGCAATACCGTTATTTACATCGTAAAACAACATGTTTTTCAAACGAGCTTCGGCTTCAGCGCTACCGTCTAAAAGCATACCGAATCCTCCATTCATAACTTCTCCCCAGCCAACGCCACCACCGTTGTGAATAGATACCCAGGTAGCGCCTCTAAAACTGTCTCCTATAACGTTATGGATGGCCATATCCGCTGTAAACTTACTTCCGTCATATATGTTTGAAGTTTCGCGATACGGAGAATCCGTTCCACTTACGTCGTGATGATCTCTACCTAATACGACAGGTCCTATTTTTCCAGCAGCAATGGCGTCATTAAAGGCGGCAGCTATTTTGGCACGTCCTTCTGCGTCTGCATAGAGGATACGTGCTTGTGATCCTACGACCATTTTGTTTTTCTTCGCGTCTTGAATCCAAGTGATATTATCTTGCATTTGCAACTGAATCTCCTCGGGTGAATTCTTCATGATTTCACTTAAAACACGAGCAGCAATCTCATCAGTTGCGTCTAAATCTTCAGGTTTTCCAGAGGCACACACCCAACGGAAAGGTCCAAATCCGTAATCGAAACACATAGGACCTAAAATATCTTGAACGTATGATGGGTATTTGAAATCAATGCCATTAGGTGCCATTACTTGAGCTCCAGCTCTCGAACTTTCGAGTAAAAAGGCATTTCCGTAATCAAAGAAATAGGTTCCTTTTGCTGTGTGTTTGTTAATGGCTTCTGCATGTCTTCTTAAGGTCTTTTGTACTTCTTGCTTAAATACCTCAGGCTCTTCACGAATCAACCTGTTTGACTCGTCATAAGAGATGTCAGCAGGGTAGTAACCACCAGTCCACGGAATGTGTAATGAGGTTTGATCAGAACCCACGTGGATAAAAATTTCCTCGTCGTAAAAGCGTTCCCAAACGTCAACGATATTTCCGATAAATGCTATAGAAACTACTTCTTCTTGTGCCTGTGCTTGGCGTACGCGTTGTACGAGCTCATCGAGAGAGTCAATCAATACATCTACCCAACCTTGTTCGTGACGCTTAGTAGCGGCTTTCGGATTTACTTCGGCGGCAATGGTGATACATCCGGCAATATTTCCTGCTTTCGGCTGTGCGCCACTCATACCACCTAGGCCGGCAGTTAAAAAGATTTTCCCTTTAGGAGTGTCTCCTTTTTGTAAGATTTTACGGAAGGCATTCATCACGGTAATCGTTGTACCGTGCACAATTCCTTGAGGACCAATGTACATGTACGAACCTGCAGTCATTTGACCGTATTGTGTTACTCCCAAAGCATTGAACTTTTCCCAATCGTCAGGAGCTGAGTAATTCGGGATCATCATTCCGTTGGTCACAATGACACGTGGAGCGTTTTTAGATGAAGGAAATAAGCCCATAGGGTGTCCTGAGTACATGTGTAAGGTTTGTTCTTCGGTCATAGTTGCCAAGTACTGCATTGTTAATAAGTACTGTGCCCAGTTTTGAAAAACAGCGCCATTTCCACCGTAAGTAATTAACTCTTCCGGATGCTGTGCTACGGCAGGATCCAAGTTGTTCTGTATCATTAACATAATCGCAGCTGCCTGTGTGCTCTGTGCTGGATATTCGTCTATCGGACGCGCGTACATTGCGTACTCAGGCTTGAAACGATGCATGTAAATACGACCGTATTCATTTAATTCTTCAGCGAATTCCTTAGCCAATTCACCGTGCCAAGCTTCAGGAAAGTAACGCAAAGCGTTTCGAATGGCTAATTTTTTATCGTCTTTACCCAAAATGTCTTTGCGCTTTGGCGCTCTGTTAATTCCTTCAGGGTAGTTTCTTTTTGCAGGTAATTCAGTTGGAATCCCTTGTAATATTAACTCTTTAAAACTCATAATTACGCTACTTTAAATGCTTGTTCTTTAACTAATTTTATCAATGCATAGATATCGTCTTTCAAAACTCTATCTTCTTCTAATTTAGCCACTTTGCTTCGGATAATTGCGAAGTTTTCTTCGATGATCTCTGAAAAAGTGTTCGGACGTCTAAATTCCATGGCCTGAGCGGCATACATGAATTCAATGGCGAATATCTTTTCTAAGTTTCCTAAAATCTGGTTGAACTTTCTTCCAGAGATACTTCCCATAGACACGTGATCTTCCTGTCCCATAGAGGTCGGTACGCTATCTGCTGACGGAGGGAAGCACAAAGATTTGTTTTCGGTTACTAGGGCAGCAGTGGTGTACTGAGGAATCATAAAACCTGAATTTAAGCCTCCTGCCGTAGTCAGTAAACGCGGAAGTCCAAATTGTCCTTCTAAAAGTAAGTAACAACGACGATCCGAAATATTTCCTAATTCTGCGGCTGCAATGGATGCGTAATCCAGTGCCATAGCTAAGGGCTGACCGTGGAAGTTTCCTCCTGAAATGGCTTCCGTAGCACTTAAAACAATAGGGTTGTCTGTTACGGAGTTCATCTCTATCTCAGCTAGTTCTTTTAAGTGATAGTACGCATTACGAGAGGCACCGTGTACCTGTGGCATACAGCGAATAGAGTAGGGGTCTTGAACTCTCGGACAGCTATCATCACTGTGAGAATGCAAGTTGTTAGACCCTTCTAGGAGCATACGCATACGTTCGGCCACCTTCAAGTTTCCTTTGAAAGGACGAATTTGGTGAAGGGCCTCTTTAAATGGCGATCCACTTCCTTGGAATCCTTCTAAACTCATCGCACCTGCTACATCGGCTAGGTCCAATAGGTACTCCATTTTCTTTAAGCCTAAAATACTGTGTGCTAAAATGAATTGGGTTCCGTTAATTAACCCTAATCCTTCTTTAGCACTGAGTTCAATCGGAGCCAATTGATGACGTGTTAGGGCGTCTTTAGCGAGTACAATCTCACCGTTCTCCCAAAACTCACCTTCTCCGAATAAAGGAAGGAATAAATGCGAAAGAGGAGCGAGGTCACCTGAGGCACCTACAGACCCTTGCTCGGGAACCACTGGTAACAAATCGTTTTCGATAAAATAGATGATGCGCTCGATTACTGCTAAGCGCACTCCAGAAAATCCTTGTGACAAGGCGTGTACCTTGGTAATCATCATGATTTTCGACAGAAAAGAATCAATCGGATTTCCAACACCTACCGCATGGGTAATTAGCAAGTTTTTCTGTAATAAACTCGTTTCTTCTGGTGATATTTGCGTATCACACAGGGGGCCAAACCCTGTATTAATTCCATAAACAGCCTTGTCAGAGGCCGCCATGGTTTCTACTTTAGCTCTACAGCTATTTACTTTATCTATGGCTTCTTGGTCGAGTCCAGCTTTTATTTCTCCCTTGGCAATGGCGATAACTGTGTCAACCGTTAAAGTATCTATTCCGTATTTAAACATGATAATTCGTATTTCTTACAAATTTATCCATATTTTTGATGCTTAACAATACCAATTAATTTAATAATTAATAACTGTGAGTTATCAAATAGAGTATCGTCATCTCAAGTATTTCTTAGCTGTAGCACAAGAGTTACATTACCGAAAAGCTGCGGAAAAGTTGTTTATATCCCAACCCGGACTGAGTAGACAAATTAAGCAATTAGAAGAAGGCTTGGGCTTTCCGTTATTTGAACGTCATAATCGAAAAGTAGCATTGACAGCAGCAGGCTTGTATTTACAGCGAGAGCTAACCCAGCATTTGCAAGGATTAGACGCTTTGTTTTCGCATGCAAAGCTCATCAGTGATGGAAAGGATGGGAAGCTGAGCCTAGGCTATGTGGGGTCGGCTATGCGAAAAGTGATTCCAGAATTATTGGTGCGATTGAATCAAAAATATCCCAATATTACCTTTGCGCTTAAAGAAATGGATAATGAGAGCCAAATAGCCGGATTACTGGGGAATGAAATTGACATAGGTTTTGTACGATTAGAACGAGCGCCTCGAAGTTTGCATATGAAAACGGTATTGGTCGAACCCTTTTGTTTGGTAGTTCCGAAAGAGCATCCAATACTCGAAGAGCATTTTATAGATTTACGACAATTAAAAGACGAATCGTTTATATTGTTTGACCCCAAGTACAGTGTGTCGTACTACGAAAAAGTGATGCAGCTGTTTGATGCTTATAATTTCTCACCATTGGTATCGCACAATACCATTCATGCTGAATCTATTTTTAAGTTGGTCGAAAATGGCTTTGGCGTATCCATTGTACCTCAGTCCCTTACAAATACGAGTTACCAGTCCATACGATATGTTTCACTCGATAAAATTCCTCAGCGAACAGTGCTTTCGGCAGTGTGGAATAAAGAAAATAGGAATCCAGTTATCTCAAAGGCTATCAGTCTGTTATCGGAGGTTATTTAATCATTCCATGAAACTGCTCATAACGAGCAAGTTTCACGAAAATGAAAAGAGACTTTGGTGTTTTATGGGGGGAACTCCTATTTCTTCTATGTATTAAATCAAACAATTGCAATAGCATAAAAGGGATAGGGGATATATATGTTTTTGTATATAAACGCTCCTTTGAGCTGCAAAGATGCCGTTATTTTTCGGGAAAGTAGTATTTATATTTATTATGATTTCTATAAGCATTGCTTATGATTTTTTACAAACTTTAAATACCTTTAAATTGCTGTTTATCAGGAGTTAATGCTTCTTTTCTAAAAGAGGGTGTCTAAGTGCAAATCTCCAGGTTTGGGGCTTGGAAGCTCAATGAGTTGTTCCGGATTCTTTTTTACATAGGCCAAAAGTATCCTGTGAATATCGCGAGTATCTTTGTGCGGTATGAGTGCTTCTAAGTATTCTTTGGTACTGGTAGCTGGAGCAGAGAGGTAGCCAAAGCCTTTGTAAAACCCGTTAATCACCAGTGCGTAGCCGAACTCTTTACCTTTGATACCGGGTTGTTTTACGATAAAATTTTCGGATTGATAGCAAATTGATTGCAGTGCTGCTCTAACTCGTTTGTTGTAGTCGGCAATGGTTTCTTTATCGCTACAAATGCCCTTGCATTTTTTTAACTGATAATGGAAACAACTGCTTACATTGCTTTGCAAATGACAGTATTTAGGACAAAGTTCATACGTGTCACAGAGCTTTTCGACAAAGCTACGAGCTTCTGTTATGGTATAAAATTTAGCAATGGGCTTTTGAACTAGTTTATGACTGTTCCAAGCCAAATGCAATACTCCCGATCGGTCTTCGTAGCTAAACAAGGCTACGCTTTCCTTGGTGCGTCGTTGCGCTCGGTTGTACTTGGGGTAATGGAGTTTTATTTCTGACGATTCTAATAATAAAGCGAGCAGCTCACTGCCAGTTAAGGTATAGCCGATATCAGCTGTTTCCATACACATGGCAACCTCCTTTTTCTTCTTGTCGTATAAATGACTCAACACGCGTTGCTTGATGTTGATTGCTTTCCCAACGTAGATAATTTTTTTATCTCGGTCCTTAAAATAGTAAACTCCGGGTTTTTCGGGCAGCGCCTCAAAAACGCTTTTGGGAAGAAGTGGAGGGAGTGTGGCTTCTCGTGATCTGGGATTCAAAAAGGTTTTTAGAACGCTTTTTTCTTGCTGAGCGTCAATCTTTAAGAGCTTCTTAAAAAGGGTTACGGTCGCTTCGGCATCTCCGCGTGCGCGATGTCGTTCAGCGATAGTGATGCCTTCCGAAGCGCATAAATTACCCAAACTATACGAGTTTTTTCCGGGGAGTAATTTGCGTGAGAGGCGAACCGTACACAATTTACGTCGCTTGAATGGAAAACCGAGATTTTTAAACTCCTTGGCAATAATACCGTAGTCAAAATTAACATTATGAGCCACAAAAACAGCGTGTTCAGTGATCTCGTGCACTTTTTTTGCTATTTCATAAAACTTAGGTGCCTGGGCAAGCATAGGAGCACTAATCCCTGTCAACTGTGTTATAAAGGCAGGGATGTTGGCTTCTGGATTAACGAGGGTTGTAAATTCATCAATCACCTTTTCTCCATCAAAGATGAAGATACTGATCTCCGTAATTTTTACGCCTCCGTTAGTTTCTATGTCAACAATGGCATAGTTCATTAAAGAATCTTTTTAAGGGCTTTGAGTTCAACACCTAGTTGATTGAGCATTAAAGCAATGCTGCTGACTTTTAAATCGCGTTCATCGTATTCTTGCGTATTGATGCTACAAGTGAATTCCCACAGCTCTAAAACTTCCGTAACAGGCACGTGGTAGGCTTGGTAATTTTTATTGTCAGGAACTAACCACAGCGCCTGCTTTTCCTCGATATGATCGTATACGCGTTTGTAAGTCATCCCGTCGTTTTCAGTAACTACGATATACGAAGTTCCGTTCTTAATATCGCGCAGATCTTCGATGTACTTGGCAACCACGTACGAACCGTCTTTCATCGGATGCATAGAGTCTCCTTTAATAGGAAAGGCTCGGTGCTTCCCCGTCGGTAAAAAAGGGAGCTTAATACGCTCTAATTGTTCTATGTATTCGGGGTCGTCATACCCTAATAAATACCCCGCAGATGCTTTTACAGGAACCACTTCGATAAGATCGCCGTGATCAACATCAACAGTGATAGGAAATAATACTCGTTGATTACCTATTTCGATAAATGAAGTATCGGTAGCATAGGTCAAATCGTTCTTGATAAGAACATCTATAGGCAGTGAAAAATACGTTGAAAACTGAATGAGCATTTCAATAGGAGGGTCCGAACGACCTTCCTCGTAAGAGCCTATTTTTGAACGAGTCATCTTGAGCTCTTCTGCCAATTGTTCCTGTGTATAGCCCTTTAATTTCCTTAAATGACGAATATTTTTAGCAATGTAATTCATAATGCTACAAATATAGGTAATTAAAACTATAATCTGTAGTATTGCTGAAAAATATTGTAAAAGTACTTTTCTCAACGATTGAGAACTGACGCATATATAATAAGAATTCACAAGTATCATTTTTGAGTCTGTATTGGAAACATAAGGAATCTTTTGTATCGAGGAAGCGCTAGATCGCAAAGGTAAATTTGAACAATAACCTTACTATAATTGAAGCCTGTAGGTGAGTAAAAACAGCAGTAAAACAACTTGCTACAAATAGAAGCAAGAAAAACTATTATTTGTAGTTATTTTTGTAAAATGTTTTTGAATAGTCATACATATTACAGTTTGCGTTACGGAACAATTGCGCCTAAACGCTTGGTAGCCCTAGCAAAATCGCAAGGTTTAGACCGAGTGCTCGTGACGGATATAAATAGTACAACTGCTTGCATGGATGTACTGCGCTTGGCTCGAAAAGAAGGTTTAGCAGCTGTTTTTGGCGTAGATTTTAGAAATTCTGCCGATCAACAGTTTATTGTGATAGCAAAAAACGATGCAGGGTTTGCCGAAATTAATACGTATCTCTCACAGTTTTTACAGCAGTCGAAGATTGACATTCCTCCGCGGGCACCTAAGCTAGCCCATACCGTAGTAATATATCCTTTCAGAAAGTATAGACAGCTATTTTTTGCATTGCAACCGCATGAATACATAGGAATTACGAAGGAAGAACTCGGAAGCTTACCTTTTTCGGCATGGAAACACAATTGGTCTCAATTTGTAGTATTGCAAACTGTGACGTTCGAGGATAAAAGAGGGTGGAATACCCACCGCTTGTTGCGAGCTATTGATGAAAATAGCTTGCTGAGCAAGCTTGAGACGGCAGCTCAAGGAAGTCCCAATGACAGTTTTATTCCAGTCGAGACCTTGAAAAAAGCCTTTGAAAACTATCCTGAAATTGTGGCAAACACGATGCAGTTGTTAGGCGGCTGTAGCAGTAGTATGGAGGTTTCTTCGGAGGTTGTTCGCAATCAAAAATCCTATACGACGAGTGAGGATTTAGACTATCGTTTATTGAAGAAACTTGCAAATGACGGGCTTGCTTATCGGTATCGCGTAGTGACCCCTGAAATTGCTGCTCGCATAAAAAAAGAACTGGAAATCATTAAAGAAAAAGGCTTTGTATCTTATTTTTTAATCAATTGGAAAATTTTAAAATACGCGCGCTCAAAGGGGTATTTTTACGTGGGTAGGGGGAGTGGAGCCAATAGTGTGATTGCGTACTTATTGCGCATTACAGATGTAGACCCTATAGAGTTGGATTTGTATTTTGAGCGTTTTATTAACCTGTACCGAAAAAATCCTCCGGATTTCGATATTGATTTTTCGTGGACCGACAGGGATGATATTACCCGTTATATTTTTGAACGCTTTCCCCATACTGCATTGATAAGTGTATACAATACTTTTAAATATCGAGCAGCCATACGTGAATTGGGGAAGGTTTTTGGCTTGCCCAAAGCGGAAATTGACAAATTATCACAGGGACAGTATCAATACGAACAACTCGATCAATTTTCGAAGTTAGTGGTCAAGTACAGTGAATACATCCAAGGATTTCCTAACTATTTGGGAATTCACGCTGGGGGAATCTTGATTTCAGAGCAGCCCATTACGAATTACACCGCTACCTTTATTCCTCCCAAGGGCTATGCAACGACTCAGTTTGATATGGTTGTTGCAGAAGATATAGGCCTGCACAAGTTTGACATTCTCAGCCAGCGAGGATTGGGAAAAATTAAAGACGCTGTGATTATCGCCACTCAAAATAACCCGGAACACCCTCCGATAGACATACACGATATTGCGGGTTTTAAAAAAGACGAACGGATTAAACTACTGTTAAAAAATGCCAAGGCTATTGGATGTTTTTACGTTGAATCGCCTGCAATGCGCATGCTGCTAAAAAAACTCCAAGTCACAGATTATTTAGGGTTGGTAGCAGCGAGTTCTGTTATCAGGCCAGGGGTAGCAAAATCAGGAATGATGCGAGCCTATATTTTGCGGTACCGCTACCCCGAAAAACGCGGTGAAGCTCATCCTATTTTACGGGATATCATGCCGGATACTTATGGGGTCATGGTATATCAGGAAGACGTTATTAAAGTAGCTCATTATTTTGGAGGACTCACTTTAGGAGAAGCAGACATGCTTCGAAGGGGAATGTCTGGAAAGTTTCGTTCTCGCGAAGAGTTTTTAAAGGTCAAAAAGCAGTTTTTTACGAACTGTATCAATTCCGGAAAGGCGAAGGCTCTGGTAGAAGACGTATGGCGACAAATAGAAAGTTTTGCTGGCTATGCCTTTGCCAAAGGACATTCGGCATCTTATGCTGTGGAGAGTTACCAAAGTTTGTATTTAAAAGCCTATTACCCGTTGGAGTACATGGTTGCCACAATTAATAATTACGGCGGATTTTACAGTACGGAATTGTACGTACACGAAGCGCGGATGCACGGAGCACGCATTCATCCTCCGTGTATTAATAAAAGCGGCGAACAGACCGTGATTTACGGGAAAGACATTTATATGGGCTTTATGTTTTTGCAGTCGCTAGAACGAAGAACAATTCAGCGCATCCTTACTGAGCGTAAAGAAAACGGTTGTTTTAAGAGTTTAGATGATTTTGTAGAACGCGTGCGCATTAGCGTAGAGCAAATAAGTATTTTACTAAAGGTCGATGCCTTTGCTTTTACCGGAATTAATAAGAGGAAGCTCCTGTGGGAAGCCCATATGAAAGTGACCAAGCAACCCGTAGAAGAAACTGGAGTGAATTTGTTCAGGACTGCCCCCCTAAGTTATCAGACTCCTAGTTTTTCATCTTCAGCTTTAGAAGATGCCTTTGATCAGATAGAGCTCTTGGGCTTTCCTTTATGCAGCCCTTTCGATCTTTTAATTAATGCTGGAGAGAAATTCGGTTTAAACGCTCGAGAATTACAGTTCCACATTGGAAAAAATATCGCTATTGAAGGGTATTTGGTTACGGTAAAAAAGACCCGAACTTCAAATGGAAAGACGATGTTTTTCGGTACATTTTTAGATAGGGAAGGTCATTTTATCGACAGTGTACATTTTCCTCCAATAGCAGCGCAATATCCTTTTCGAGGTAAGGGTATTTATCGATTACGAGGAAAAGTAATAGAAGAATTTGACTGTATTAGCATTGAAATTACACATATGGAACGCATGGCGATTATAGAAGATCCTCGTTATGCTGATAGTAGAAAGGCACAGCGTCCACGACCTAAAAAAATCTTGACTAATGAATAATGAACGCTCCATAGTCCACATGGACTTAGATACTTTTTTCGTGTCTTGTGAACGCTTAATTGATAGTAGGCTCATAGGCAAACCCGTTTTGATAGGAGGTACTTCTGATAGAGGAGTTGTGGCTTCTTGTAGCTACGAAGCGCGTTCTTTTGGAATTCATTCCGCCATGCCCATGCGCATGGCCAAACAACTGTGTCCGGAAGCCGTAGTACTGCGTGGAAATGCAGGGACTTATACAAAGTTTTCGGAGTCAGTTACGGAAATTATTAAAGAGGCCGTACCCTTGTACGAAAAAACATCGATAGATGAATTCTACATTGATTTGAGTGGTATGGATCGCTTTTTTGGCTGTCATCAGCTGGCTTCCGAGTTGCGACAGCGCATTATAAAGGAAACGGGATTACCCATTTCCTTCGGGCTTTCGATCAATAAAACGGTGTCGAAAATAGCAACAGGTGAAGCCAAGCCTAACAACCAGATTCGCATAGAGAAAGGAAGTGAAAAACCGTTTCTTTCTCCTTTATCTGTCAAGAAAATTCCTATGGTAGGAGAGGTCACCTACAAGGCTCTTTGCGATTTGGGAATAAAAAAAATTAAGACAGTACAAGAGATGCCTGTGAATATGATGCAGCGAGTATTTGGTAAAAATGGTATTGCCATATGGAAAAAGGCCAATGGAATTGATCACAGTCCTGTAGTACAATACCAAGAGCGCAAATCTATTTCAACAGAGCGTACTTTTGATAAAGATACGACTGACGTGCAAAAGCTCGAAGGTATTATTGTGGCGATGACCGAAAATTTGATTTACCAATTGCGCAGAGGAAATAAACTTACAGCTTGCGTGAGTTTTAAAATTCGCTATTCCGATTTTCAAACTTATACAATACAGCGCAGAATACCTTACAGCGCTGCTGATCACAAAATCATTCCCTTGGTAAAAGAATTGTATAAGAGTTTGTACAAACGTCGTTTGCTAGTACGGTTGATAGGGGTTAAGTTTAGTCACTTGGTAGAAGGAGGGCATCAAGTTGATCTCTTTGATGATGATGAAAAAATACTAAACCTCTATCAGGCTATGGACAAAATGAGGGCCCGTTACGGAGATCGAGCAGTTATGAGAGCCACGGGTATGGGAGCAAAAAGCATCAGCCGTTGGAATCCTTTTAACGGAGAACCCCCGCCATTACTTCCTAATAGAAGGCGCTAAATTTCTTGGATTGCTCGCAATAGTTGCGCAAAGGTGCGTTTTCCTTCTGATAAAAATGGAAGTAGGGGCCATATGTGCGGAAGCCTTGTTCCTCGAATAAGCCTAAGATCTCTATTGCATTGTCGCAATTTTTCAGCAAATAACTCTTGGTCTGGTGCTGTGATATCACAATCAGCAATGCATAAAATAGTTGGAGGAAAATGCAGAAACGACCCGTATAAGGGAGACAGTAACGGATGTGTTAAGGCCAAGGAGCCTGCACAGTATTCTTTGGCACTTCGAACACCTGCAATACCGAGCATAGGATCTTGGACTTCCAGTGCTTTAATGGCCGGATTCGACATAGAGGCATCCATTACAGGCGATAATGCCACTAGTAAATTAGGGAGCCTAAAGTTTTGTTCTAAACGCTGACACAAACTGATAAGTAAGGCTCCTCCAGCAGAATCGCCCATCAGTACAATTTTCCCTTCGCGTTCTAGTACCTTTTGATAGGCCGTATCTAAGGTTTCAGCCATGGCTGTTATGCTTACCTCTGGGGCTTTGGTGTAGTTGAGTAACCAAACTTCATAATCGGTTTGCTTAGCTAATTGGTGCACAGCAGTCCAATGATGCTTCGCAGGACCACTCACATATGCACCACCAGGGCAAAAGAGTATCGTGTTTTTACTCGTACTGCCAAGCGTATTGACTTTTGTAATGGTGTTATCACCTATTTGTAAGGTCTCATATTGGTATCCTCGACGTTTTTTTACCTGTTCAACATCCTCTTTCCTCAATGCCATATAGTCAATAGGAGCCTTACTAAACACATTTTTAATTCCTTTAATTCGCAAAGCCAATAAAACGGCGTAATAACTCAAACTCATAGCTAATCTCGTATTTTATTGAAGAAAGATAGTGTTTTTTATCTACAGCGAAGCACTGCGACCAATAATCAAAAAAAGTGCAGTCTATTTAGAGGATGCTTCCTTTATTTTAAGGAAGGCTAACTGTTGGCATTTTGGAATGCTAATTGGAACTTTTCAGGAAGACATTCGAATAAGGTAATTTGAAAATCATCGCTTTCCATTCCTTCAATAGCTGCTCCCACATGTATCAATGCGCCTGTTTGCGTTACCAAAATTTCGATTTTAGGCAGGACTGCAAGACTGATCAATTTTTCATTTTCATCATCATCATATAGTTCAATAGCATTTGTGAGGGCATATGCCTTCAGAAAATGATACGGTGATTGTACGTCCGTAAAAAACAATTTGCCGCATAGGATTCCCATAGCGTTATCTGCATACTCAAGGTTTGTGTAACCTAGTAATTTTCCATCGAGAAGTACCGTAAAAATACCTGTAATCATAGCAATTTCGTAAAAATATACCCGTAAAATTAAGAAAATTTTTCTGCTTAAATTAGATGCTACCTAAGGTTTTTAAAACTCCTAATGCATCAATCTTATAAAATGCCCGTCTGTATAGTTAAGGGAGTTAAATTTTCCGAAAAACAATTAGTACTTTTAAACACCAAAGAGTAACCTATATGAGTATTTTTGACGAACAGCACCAGGTAGCAAACTATTTTGTAAAAAACAATCCCAATTTTTTAAATCACATGTTCGGGACCACTGACATCCAGCCTTTTTGGATTGCGGATATGGATTTTCAAGTTGCACCTGCGATATCAGCAGCCTTAAAACAAATTGCAGAAAGAGGGCTATACGCCTATGAGTTCAATACCGAAAAATTGTACACAGCCATGGTAGCTTGGTATCAGCGTAGGCATAATTTGCGTTTGCAGAGCACTGCTTTTTTACAACTCAATGGTGTACTGACAGGAATTGCCGTTCTTTTACAGGAGTTTACAGCAAAAGGTGATGTCGTACTTATACAAACGCCAGTTTATCATCAGTTTGATCAAGTGATCAAAGGGAACGGCAGAAAGCCGCTTCCGCATCCATTAGTACTTGACGACGGGCGTTATACTATGGATTTAGCAGGGTTGGAAAAAACCTTTCAACAAGCAAAACCCACAGCCATGATTTTGTGTAATCCCCACAATCCTGTAGGACGCGTTTGGACTCGTTCAGAGTTACAAGCTTTGCTATCGTTAGCAGAAGCCTACAACGTTCGAATTATTAGCGATGAAATTCACGCTGATATTTTGTATCACTCGCATCAGTTTACGAGTATTGCTGCATTGGATCGGGCCAACAAGCATTTGGTACTTTTAGGGTCTCCTGCAAAAACTTTTGGCATGCAAAGTATTGCCAACGGCTATATTTATACTGAAAATGAGGAGTATTTTAAAAAGCTTCAACAAAAAATTGAGGCCATGTATTTACATCACGGAAATGCCATGACCAATTATGCAAGTATTGCCGCCTATACCGAAGGAGAGCTCTGGTTAGATGAATTACTGGCTTACCTCACAAGCTCGATTCAGTGGATCTCAAAATTTATCCGTGCTGAATTACCAGAAGTAAAAGTCATTCAGCCTGAAGGAACCTATCAGCTGTGGTTAGATTTTCGCGCATTAGAACTTACTGACAAAGAATTGAAGCAACTTTTTGTCACAGCAAAAATCGGTTTGGCCATGGGACATTGGTTTGGAGAGGCCGGAAAAGGTTTCGCCCGAATTAATATTGCCACTCCACTTGCTAATATTCAAGAAGCCTTAGTTCGCTTGTCCATAGCTGTTAACGCTTTAAAGAAAGATGACCTAGTTTAATAACTAGGCCATCTGCAGGGTGAATGAAAGACAAATGAAAAATAATGAAATGCTATTTCTAATGACTAAGTTCTATAATAAATAAGTATAAAGGCATTCCTAAGGTGATGTTAAACGGAAAGGTAATGGCCAAAGCCATCGGTAAGTAAAGTCCAGGATTTGCTTTAGGCGCCGCAATACGCATGGCCGCAGGGACGGCGATATACGATGCACTGGCGGCTAAGATGGCGATTAAAAATCGATTGCCGATCTCCGTTAACCAAAATCCAGAAAAGTAACTTACCAAACAACCGTTAAGACAAGGGATAACGATGGCAAAAAGCAAGGCAAACCAGCCTTTTTTTAAGAGTAGGCCTATTTTCTTACCACTCGTAATTCCCATATCCAATAAAAACACTGCTAAAAATCCTTTAAAGATATCTGTGGTAAAAGGCTTGATTCCTGCAGCCTGTGCGTCGCTGGCAAAATACCCAATATACAAACTTCCAATAATCAACAACACACTTCCGTTAGTTAGGGCGTGTTTTACCAGTTGTAATAATTCATTAGTAGATCGCTTTCCATTCGAAAACAATCGCATGAGTAATACTCCTACAATAATAGATGGAGCCTCCATAAGCGCCATTACAGCAACCATATGTCCTCCGTAGGCAATTTTTTCCATGTCCAGGAAACTCACTGAGGTGATAAAGGTTACGGCACTTACAGAACCGTATGCCGCAGCAATAGCTCCTGCGTTTTCAATTGAAAACTTCTTTTTGAGTATAAAAAAAGTGTACAGCGGCACGGTAATAGCGAGCAGAAATCCCAAAAGCAACCCGTTGTAGATTTCGGTGTTGAACGTACTGTGTGCAAGTTCTTGTCCACCTTTGAAACCTATGGATAAGAGAAGGTATAACGAAATAAACTTTGAGGAGTTCTTAGGGATTTCTAAATCGCTTTTAATTTGTGAGGCAAAGATTCCTAAAAAAAAGAACAGCAATGCCGGATTTGTTAAGTTATCTACTAATAAATGAATATCCATTGGATAAAATTGCTAGTTATTGATCTGTGAATTCTAGAGTAACGATACTCTTTATTTGAATGTTTTTACCTTGACTTCTGGCTTCTTCTACCAAAGCAACCACTTCCGCTTTGGCCTGCTGTAACTCTTGTATTCGAGCATTGTCAACAGGAGTTGTGTCAGAATGATCTTTTTCTTGTAAAATCAGACGGTGTAATTTGTGATAGTTAATTTTTGTGTTTAAAAAACTTTTTAATAAATCAGACGTGTGCGTAGGAGTAAAGTCTCCATCAACTAATTTGATCGTCTTTTTGGCGGTACTAATGTCTAATGTTTCCATAAATTATTTCTTTTGGAGTAGGATGCTGTGAAAAATCAACAAGGTGTATATACCACTGCTATACCATAAAGACCTGTGAAGTATGGGTGAATATTCTGTTTTGTACAAGTAATAAGCGTAAGCTATTACCAGTAAAACCATTCCTGCTATTCTCAGTGTATGCACTATGTTTATTTTAAAAAACATCATTTTAATTTTACTACTCGTATTTGATGAGACAAAATTGGTAGATTTAATTCATATATTTTTATTTATATATCTGAATTTAAACATAAATAAAATTAATATCAATACTTTTAGGGTAGTGCATATCAGTGTTGGCGCCATACCTATAAAAAAAGCAAAACCTTATATTAACATTTATTTATGGTTATAATTAACTTTATAATGTTATTTTTATGCTTTTATTAGGGGAAACTTCGTTCACATGAACTATACATTACATCAGCTCAAGGTTTTTATAGAAATTGTAGAGAAAAAAAGCATTACGAAAGCTGCCGAAGCTTTGTATTTATCGCAGCCAGCGGTATCCATACAGTTAAAAAATTTTCAAGATCAATTTCCTATACCTTTAACAGAAGTTGTCGGAAAGCGACTGTACGTGACAGATTTTGGGTTGGAAATAGCAGCAACAGCAAGAAGAATATTGGTAGAAGTTGATAGGATTAATCATAAAACACACGCATTTCAAGGGAAACTTGCTGGAAAACTCAAACTATCGGTGGTGTCTACAGGGAAATACGTAATGCCCTATTTTTTATCGGGGTTTTTAAACGAAAACTCAGCCATAGATTTTTCAATGGATGTTACCAACAAGCAGCAAGTAGTAAATCATTTAGAAAATAATGATATTGATTTTGCTTTGGTTTCTGTATTGCCCAAACAAATGGATTTACAACATATTCCCTTACTTCGAAACTCTTTATATCTCGTTGGCGGCACTGAACGCGTAGAACAGCGCAAAGGAAAAAAAGCTCTTATCTTCACTCAAGGGCCTATGTTGTTTAGAGAGAAAGGATCGGCGACAAGAAACGCCATGGAAACGTTTATCGATAAGCGAAATTTGAAATCTTCTAAAAAGATAGAACTCACCTCTAATGAAGCCTTAAAACAAGCAGTTATAGCTGGTATCGGCTACAGTATAATGCCCTTAATAGGAATTAAAAATGCGCTGTTGAACAAGGAGATGACTGTTATTCCTTATCCAGGACTCCCCATAGAAACCGAGTGGAATATCGTTTGGAGAAAAGACAAAAAGTTGACGCCTATTGCCAGTGCCTTTATCGATTATATCAAAGAGCACAAGGCAGAAATTATTGAGCAACACTTTTCATGGGTAGATGATTTTTAATATTCTAACGCTAAAACATCTTTTCCCCGAGAAGTACACACTTTATACTATTCTAAACTTCGTTTATTCAAGCTTAGATGCCTTTGTTAGTGATTAACATAGGTATAGAAAAATGGGACTTCATACAGTTTTTGTAAATTAATCAATACCTTTCCTTTCCAACAAAAGCCTTTTTTATGGAAGAATTTACAGCTGCGACCTATTTTTTCGATTATGAACACCCTGAGATTCAAGAATTCCTTCAACCGTATAAAGCGCTTACACCAAAAGCACAACTCCAACAACTCTATTTGAGAATTAGAGATGGATGGCGTTACAACCCATTCAAAATAGGGATAACCAAAGATCATTACCAAGCAAGTACGATACTCTCAAATGCCGAAGGACATTGTATAGATAAAGCCATTGTCCTTATTACTTGTTATAGAGCACTTGCAATTCCTGCTCGATTACGACTGGCTAAAGTTTCTAATCACATAGCCACTGAACATTTAGAACGTATTTTAGGAACCAATGAATTAGCCCCTCACGGTGTAGTAGAAGTGTTTTATTCAGGAAAGTGGGTAAAATGTGTACCGGCCTTTAACCGAGAACTATGTGCCAAATACCAAGTTGATGTTTTAGATTTCGACGGTAGTGAAGATGCCGTAATTCAAGAGTACAACAGAAATAATGAGCAGTTTATGAGCTATCTTGAAGATTACGGTAGCTATCAAGATGTACCTTTTGAAAGAATGATGGATATATTTAGAGCGAATTACCCTGAAATTTATGAAAAAAATCAAGGGAATACTGAGGTGAATTTCTTTCTTTAAAACTTTAAATCACTGCATTAAAGGCCCATCCATGTTTTAAATGGAGCCGTTTGAGATTGACTCGTTTTTAAAATTGTGTTGTTTTGGTAAAGCTCAATAGCGATCGTATTTTTTGAATAACGGTGTATGCTTTCAATATAAGTTTTGTGCACCAATTCACTTCTATTTATTCTGAAAAACAAATCGGGGTCTAGTTGTTCCTGTACGGTGCCTAAAGAGTTCTCATTTAATACGTATTTTTTATTTTTCTTATCAAAAGCACAAACAATGCCTTGATCTGCCTGTAAATAACAGATATCTACAACTTTTAGGAAATAAATTCCCGTTGCCATTCTCACGGCCAGTGTTTCTTTATAAGATTTTGGAGTCTTTTGTTGAAAATAGTAGTCTAGCTGCTTGAATATACTTTGTTGTTGTTTTACAAAGGTCTCTTTTAAATCAACGAACTTGCTCCAGGCGTTTTCAAAACGCTCAAAAGGGTAGGGCTTTAGCAAATAGGCAATACCATTCGTATCAAAGGCATTCATCCAAAAATCATTATAGGCAGTGATAAAAATAATAGGCACTGAAATTTTCTGACGATTGTAAATTTCGAATACGTTACCGTCTCTCAATTCGATATCCGAGAAAATAATATCAATATCGGGAGCTTCCTGCAAAAATTCCTGAGTTTCAAATACTGTATCGAGCTCGACTACAATTGTATAGTCGATATCTAGCTTGTTTAGAAAGAGTTGCAGTTTTTTGCGGGCGGGAGCCTCGTCTTCGATAATCGCAATTTTATACATGAGTCGTGCTGATTAAAGGGAGTTGTACAATAAAGTTCTTTTCAGTCTCATTAATGAGTACAGATTTATGTGCTAAAAGATCAAATTGACTACACAAATTATTAAGTGCCATTCCGTTGGATGTTTTTTTTCGCGCCAAGGCTTCTCTGTTATTTTGAACCACTAGGTACTCATTGTGTATGCCTAAATGGATATGCACGGGATGTGCTGGTTTTCCGTGATTGTGTACTATTGCGTTTTCAATAAGAACCTGTAAGCAGAAAGGTGGCAGTACAAGCTGATTCGAAGACGCAAGCTGCTCATCGATGGTTAAGCTATATCCTCCTTGATATTTTTCTGACATCAAACTAAAATAGTTCTTAGCAAACTGCAACTCATCCTGAATTCCAATCAATTCTTGCTGGGCATTGATTAAGGAAAATCGGTACACTTCAGAAAATTTATGGAGGTAGTTAGTCGCTCGTTCTTGATCGTCCCAAATAAGCTGGTCCAGTACATTGAGATTATTGAATAAAAAATGAGGGTCTAATTGGTTTCGTAACTGTTGAATCTTACTCTTAGCATCACTGATTTGATACGCATTTACTTTTGATAAATAGCTTCTAGTATCCTTATAGTAGAGATAGGCTAGAGAGAATCCACCAAAAATCAAATAATCAATACTATTACTTACTTGACTTTGAATTAATAAGTAAGAACTTCCATAATTTCGTTCCAAATTCCCGAAGATCCAAGAAATAAGGAGACCGTCCACAAGTTTTAGTAGCATAAAACAAAGCAATCCTATACCGAAATATCCCAAGAATTTTCCGGGCGTTGCTTTCGGACTATATCGACTTTCAATCCTTCTTTTTATAAAATAGACGAGCATAAAAATACTCAGCGCACGAAAAAAATACCAAAAGGGAGCATCAGGATGAAAATAGAAATCGTTCCAACTGTTGGCGATTTGAATTTTGTTTTTTAGGAGAAACAAGGAAGAAAATGCAAATAGGAAAAAGATAAACCAACGGTGCTGTAATATAAAATTCTTTAAGATCTTCATAGGGAGTGAAAGATAAAAAAATGCGATGATTTTTTCACCGCATTTGCTAAGAATACTATTGTTTTGAGGGCCAAGAGTTAATTACATTTCCCTGCTCGTCGTAAATTTCGAGCTTTACTTCATTATTGTTGTCGATCCCGAATTTGGCTTTGGGCTTGCCATTGTCATCGAAGAGAAATAAACCTTTGTTTGAGGTAAAACTTCCGAGTGCTACGCGCGGTGTATGCGTCATTAGCAAGCCTTTCTTTTTGTATTCCTGATATTTTTTGCTGCGCTCTTTAGGGTCTTTAATCGCATCTAATTCTGCCCAGAGTTTTGTACTCAATGCATTTGTACTGTGGTCACCTTGATCATTGAAAACGAGACGTGATGATTTTCTCCTCCTTCCATTTTTAGCGATATCGGTTGCTATAAGCTGAACTACCTGGTCACCATCGTATTGATCAAAGGTCAATGATAGTCCGGCATTGTGACCTTTGTTGGTTTTCTGCCCGTCATAGATAAATCCACCGCATTCCTTCCCATCTTCTGTAAAAAACAACATTCCTGCCCGTTTTTTTCTTTCGTGATACGTAGTTTTATTAATGACATCCCCTTTAGTAGGAAAGTGCTGGGCGTTGGTAATCACCATTTTTACCGTACCATCTGCTTCAACGATGTTTATGCGCTCCACATCAAGGGTTGTCAACTTTTTATGCAGCGAGGTTCCTGTGGTAAAAGAATAGGATAGGAGCGCCACGATTCCTAGACCTACCGTGATGGCAAATGATCGTAAAACAATGAGTTCTTTAGTATGCTTCATATTTTAAATTTTTATCGTTGGACACAAATGTAGAAGAGAGGTGATACTTCTAAAACGCTTTTTTGATGTACTGAGGAGCATTTCCAATGAACCAAGGAAAATCTCAAATGAATGCATAGAACGAAAGATCGAAGCAAGAACAGGATGGGAGGGCTCCAGTCTGAATATTTAAGGTGATTTCGGATGAAAATAAATCAAAATAGGAGGGAAATGAGTGTTTTTTAAAATTCACGATTTAAGCCTTCAAAATTAGTAGTCTCGATGTATTCATCGAGAGATTGGGTATAAGTAGCTTAAATCGAAAATTATAAAAATGACCTATTTTTAGTAAAAAACTGTTGATTTATTGAGATAAATCCAAATTTGAGCTGAAAAAACATTACAAAAAGTAGAGTAGGGGGCTGAAAAAAATCCAACTCCTCAAAACGTTGAGCAAGTGAGTACCCTAGCAAGTCATCTACTTCAATTTCAGAAGGAAAACGTTGTATTGACTTACCCACTGGCGTATTCAGATGATCATAACTCCCTGTTATACAGCTCTCCTTTACGAGGCACAAACACTCCTACGATGCTACTAACCTCATAAACAGTGTACTGTGCTCTTCTATTTGGCTGTTTAAAAATAATCTTTACTTAACAACAATCCATATTTAGAAAGCTAATTTTGCCTATTATGAACAAACACTTGATTCATCGCGACCTCAGTTGGGTATCCTTCAATGAACGCGTATTGCAAGAAGCTGAAAACAGCACCTTGCCTCTTTATGAACGATTAAAATTTCTCGCTATTTTTTCATCGAACTTAGATGAGTTTTATCGCGTTCGTATTTCGGAACTCCGTCATTTTAAAGGATTACAGAAAGATATCCGCAAAAAACTACATGAAAAGCCCAAACGTGTTATTAAGGAACTTCAGGAAAAAATATTTTCCTTACAAGAGCGCTTTGGTTATACCTATCGCGAAGATCTCCTGCCAAAACTTGCTGCACAGGGAATTCGAATTATCAATCATGAACAATACACTGAAGAGCAACGTAAATTCTTAGAGAGTTATTTTGCAAACCAAGTTCAAGAGCACATTCAGGTGCATTATTTAGATGATTTAGAGGTAATTGATTTTTATCACGATAAAGAGTTGTTTCTATGTTTGGATTCAGAGGTATCTATTCTAATTAATATTCCTACCGAACATTGTGATAGATTTGTAGTGTTACCTTCGGAAGACAGCTTTGTAGTCACCTATTTAGACGAGGTTATTCGCGCAAATTTGGGAGAGTTGTACCCCGATTATGCAGGTAATCCTGCTTATAGTGTTAAAATTACCCGCGATGGAGAAATGTACTTTGATGAATATGAAGGCACGTTGGTTGAACTCATTAAAGAAAACCTCATACAGCGTGAAACCGGAATTCCAACACGTATGTTGTATGATGTTGCTATGCCAGCAGCGTTATTGAAACGATTACGCAAGCAACTTCGCCTTAATAAAACGGACTTGATGCCAGGTGCCAAGTATCATAATTTCAGTGATTTTTTTGGTTTTCCATCTCCTAAAGATCATGATCATTTGCAATTTCCAAAGCTAGTCTCCTTAGCTCACCCCTTATTAGAATCTGCAGAAAGCTTGCTCGATGTGATTTCAAAAACCGAGGTTTTACTCAATTTTCCCTATCAGAAATTTGATTATATCCCAGCGATACTGCAGGAAGCAGCAAACTCAGCGGATGTTGAGCACTTATATATCACGTTGTATAGGGTTTCTAAGCGGTCAGCAATTGCAGAAGCTTTACTTACTTGCCTAGAAAAAGGAAAACAAGTAACCGTTTTCATAGAAGCAAAAGCGCGGTTTGATGAAGCAAATAATATTTATTGGGGAGAAAAGCTACAAAAGTATGGAGCGCGTGTTTTGTATTCAATGCCCAGTATTAAAGTACATTCCAAAATCTTTTTAATTGAAGGATTGAACAACAGCTATGGCTATATAGGTACTGGGAATTTCAATGAGAACAGTGCAAAAATATATACGGACTTTGCGCTATTAACAAGCAGTCCTCAAATCACATCGGACCTGAAACAAGTATTTGAATTTTTGGGTACTCCTAGCATACCCCCCAAGATTTCTAGTTTGTTAATGTCTCCATTTACCACAAGACAAGCCTTATATGACAAAATTGATCGTGAAATATCGGAGGCCAAGGCCGGAAGAAAAGCGATTATTCGGTTTAAAATGAATAGTTTAGAAGATGAAGGTGTCATTCAAAAATTGTATGAAGCTTCACAAGCGGGAGTTGTAATACAACTAATTGTCAGAGGGATATTCAGGTTGCAACCAGGAGTTTCCGGTCTCAGTGACAACATTGAAGCGATCAGTATCGTGGGGAGATTTTTGGAACATGGCCGAATTTATTACTTCCATAATGGGGGGAAAGAAGAGGTGTATATTGCTTCGGCAGATTGTATGACCAGAAATTTAGATAAGCGAGTAGAAATCGGAGTTCCCATTTTGAATCCAAAACTAAAGAAACGACTGATTGATTGCTTTGATTTACAGTGGAATGACAATGTTAACGCTCGAGTTTTAGATACCGAACTTCAGAATAACTACCAAGTTAATGACTTAGCTATAAACAACGCTCAGGAATCGTATTATGAGTACTTGCTTGATTTAAATAAAAAGCTGACTACCAGCACATAGAAGCATAAAATGGTGTTTGCTATGAACATTAAAGAGTAAACAAAGTATGTAATGAGTTTAGGAGTTAAGGTGTTCTCAATGTAAACTAGCTGTAATTTACTGTATTAGTGACCCTTACAAGCTCTTAACAGAGTTCTTCAATCAAAATGATCTCTCTCAGGTTTTGAATAGGTAGGATGAACAATATACTCTATTTAACATAATATTAATTATAGTACAAATGTCCTGTTTTTTAATTTATGGATTTTCGCCATTTGATAGCTATAATTCCATATTATGTAAAATATCCCATAAAGTTTTGAACACACAATAAACTGTAGTACTAGGGTCATTAAATATTCGGTTCTTGCTTTAGTGCTAAACAAGAAACATCCTGCTGTTTGTACTATAATTAGTCGCTATGTAAAATTGCCGCGCCCAACCGCTTTATTGTTTTTAAAAAATTAAATGCTTTATGGCATTTATTTTTAAACTCAATTTGCCAACGCTTGGCCACACCAAAAAAAGCTAAACCTTTTGCTATTAATTATAATTCTCGTATTCGGGGAAAATCCTGCAAGATTTTTTTCTACGACATTCTCGTAAGCTTGCCACAAGAGTATAAAATTTTCCCTTGCTCAAATCCACGCTCTAAAATTTCTATACACTTGTTCACTATAGAACTATAATTAAACATTTTTAGAATTTGCATATCTTTTTGTCTTGATACAAAAAGAAACAAAAAAATCAAGGCTGCACAAACCTTTGGAAACAATGTACGGCTCAATCGCTATATTTTAGAAAACATTAGAACGCCTTATGACTGTTTGGAACTAGCTTTAAACCCTTTAATTATTAAGAATATGTATTGCTAGCTCTCTAAAATATGTACGCTCATTCACCTATTGTTTTAGCCAAAGTTTTCTGAGGCCGTTTTGCTATCGCTTCATCTGGGTAAAAACTCTCACTAAATCTATTTTACATAATGTTAAAAACTGAAATTTGAGGTATATTTAATTTATTATTTTAAAAAAGCTACGTTATACCTGTTATTGTCAATTGTAAGAGTCATTTCTTTGGTATACCAACCCCAAACTTCAATAGAATACTCTTTACTAAAAATTAAGATTCTAGTATTTTCTTCAGTTACTTCTGATAATTCTAAACTTTTTGTTTCAACAATTGTATTATCGGCTTTGTTTACTAATCTTGCAAATCCTGAATTTTGTCGATGACCAATAATTAAATTGTACTCATCGCCTAACCACGTTCCCTGTAAATCATCTAATGTTATTTCTTCCATTATTCTTTTTTATAATTATTCAATGAAAATTTGCTGAGTTCTGAAATTATTTTACTTGATATTTTAATTTCCCAATTAGATAAACTGGGCATTAAACTCACGTCATTATTAACAAAGAAATTGTTATTGGAATCTTGTAATTCCATAGATGAGATATATGACTCTTGGTTCTTTTTCCAGAATTAAAACTAAGGCGATAAACAAGTTATCGTTGAGTTCTCCTAAATCTTGTTTTGCAATTTTAATGCTTTGTTTTACAGTATCTAAATCTAGTAGTTGTAGATATATTTGGTTGTTACCTATTAAAAAATCTACTCCTTTCCTCCCACTGGTTTTGGCAGTCAATTCTAAGTTATGACTTTTTAATTCTGACTTTAGAAACTCTAAGGCACTCATTTTGTAGAAACTAATAGCTCTCTAATATCTACATCTAGGATTTGTGCTATTCTCTTTAAATCTTTTAAATGAGGTTGTGATTTATTATTGCAAAATGCCGTTACAGAAGTCGTACTTTTCCCCAATTCTTCCGCAAGCCATACTTGTGATTTTCCTTGAATTACTAGTACTTCTTTTAT